>NZ_JAVYAA010000001.1:0-1795121 GCF_032337355.1 Paenibacillus suaedae | reverse complement strand
TGAAGTGGGCAACAATGAAGCAAAAAGGTCGAGTATGGGTACAAATGTAACCCATAGCTCGACCTTTTTCAAATCTAGAGTCGTCTCACAAGTAGTAAAAACCTACTTATGGGACAGCCCCATAAGATTATCGAATTATTAGGTATTAAGGTCATTCTGTATTACCGTATACGCAAAACATCTCAGTGGTAAGGATTTCATCTTCGTTCTGATTGACGGACTAAGCTTCCAGGATTCACACCATATTTGCGGCGGAAAGCTTCCGAGAAATAACTGGCATTCGAGTAACCCACTTCATAAGCGGTTTCCGTTACATTCAGCTTGCCCTGCTGCAGCAGAAACAGTGCTCTCTCTAACCGCTTCTCTCGTAAATAGCCGAATACAGTTGCTCCGTACATTTCTTTAAAGCTCTTTTTCAGCTTGAAATCATTCAAGCCCACCATGCGAGACAACTCCAGCAATGAGGGCGGATCTGACATTTGCTGCACCATAATTTCTCTCGCCTGCTTAACCTTCTGCATATCCGTTCTACTCATCTTCTTCGTATGAGATGTTCTGGGATTCGAGAAGAACAGTTGGAAGGCTTCCTCTAATAACTCCATAGCACGGCATTCCAATTCAATATTTCGAGTACTGGACATCAAGGATGCTTCAAGCAGCTGATGCAAACGTAAGGTTGCATCAGGCGTAATTCGTTCATATTCACACCCATAATCTTGGCTGCCAAGTAGCTGCGAGAAATCCACCCTTCTCGTCCCATCACCTTCCTCCATAAAGTGATGAAAAGTGTGAATCGGAATACCAATACTGACCATATGGTACGTCGTATTGCCAGTAAACTCAAACCTCGCATCTGCTTGTTTAATCAATTGCAGGGAGCATATTCCTGGGATGATTTCATTTCGCTCACCAGCTATGCTCACTTCCCTAGTCCCCTGCAAGCAATACTGCAGTTCAACCATCGCTGCCTCCGTTTGCAGCGATATGGTTCGCTCACGGTTCATCGTATAATTCGAGACAATAACTTCAATATCGGTACGCGGAATAAATCTTCGAATCGTTCCCTCACCTATGTGTGAAGGGAGCAGTAATTGTTCGTTGCGGTTCGAATCCATCCGCTTTATTTCAAGTCCGTCAAAAAATCGATTGAAATTATGATGAAAGTCGATTTGGCTCATCCCTGTACGATCTCCATGTTAAGATGTAATCATCTACTCAACAACAAACACCTAAGCCTTGTAAACGGCCGCTTCCAAAGTTCGCTGAAGCATTCCCGTATCCAAATGCTCACCGATAACGACAAGCACATCCTTCACCTCGCCTTGAGGCGCTATCGGAATAAATTCAGATTGACGATATGCAAATTGGAACATATAACGCTTCGTCGCATCAGTAAAGCTTACAATCCCTTTAGCACGATACACATTTGAAGGCAGCGTGGACAGCCAATTTTCAAATCGCTCACTGTCCATCGGCTCAGACAATGGATGCGTCCACGCTGTGACGAAATCATGAGCATGTGAATGAGAATGATGGTGTGAATCCTTCTTCGCATGCTCCACATGGAGATGATCACGACCATGCTGCGCATGTGTATTATTCGTATTTTCGCTGGATTGTACATCATCTTCAACAAGCAATAACGATCCTCCCGCATGTTCACAGCTCTGAATCCACAGCTCTCGTTCGACGACGGCATGATCAGTAATGACATGGCTAGCGTGTGCATTCCATTGCTTCACATGCTGCTGTACTTTATCGAGCTGTTCAGCTGTTGCCAAATCAGATTTATTTAATAGGATTGTGTTTGCTGCTCGTACCTGTTCTTCCAGCAATCGCATCATCTTGCGGTTCGCTTTCTGGATGGCAGTCTCATCATCTAGCAGGTCTCCCAGATGTTTGGCATCGACAACCGTGACGATGTTAGTCAACACAATATCTGAATACAGAGAAACCTCGGTAATAGACTCGACCAGTTCCATCGGCTCTGCTATTCCCGTACATTCTACATAGATGACATCCGGCTGTTCTTCCTGTACAAGCTCATACAGCTTGGTGCTGAAGTCGCCGCGGAACGAACAGCATATGCAGCCACCGAGCATTTCCTTCATCGCCACTTCAGGCGGCAACTGCTGACCGTCCAAATTCACTTCACCAACTTCATTCATAATGATAGCAGGTGTTAGATTCTCTTCCGTGCTCCACTGCAGCCACTGCTTCAACAATGTCGTCTTACCCGTACCTAAAAAGCCAGATAATATAATAACCGGTATAGCCCGGTCTCGATTTTGCTTTTGTTGTGATGTTCGCATTGACAATAACCCCGTTTCCCTAATCATGCTTGCTCTCTCATCATACCCTCATGCTCTATGCGAAGCAACCATGCCACTTACGGGATCTATCCACATCCGATATGATGGAAATAATAACTGCTGAGATCTTTCAAAACACACTTGATATTATGTATATTCTTACATATAATGGGGATTGTATCATTTGCATTCTTGCTATGGTTACAAGTTGAATGAAGTAGAAACGACAGAAGGGGTACATTGAAAGAAAGAGGAGGTGTTAGGGTTGCTGAATACATTGTCATACGGATTGCTAGGCCTTCTAGCTAGCGATTCCTGTTCTGGTTATGATCTTATGCTCCGTATCCAGCCGTTTTGGCCAGCGAAGCACAGCCAGATCTATCCGTTATTGGCAAAGCTCGAACGAGAGGGCTTGGTTCAATTTGTGCGAATTGAACAGCGGGACAAACCCGACAAGAAGGTCTACTCCATTACTGAACAAGGGAAGTCTGTTGTATTGGATTGGCTGGGCGAACCTCCTGCGGAGCAAATGACACGTGATGAGCTCAGCTTAAAAACAAAGTGCATTTGGATGACCGAGAAAGAAATCACGATTCCATTATTCCTAACCCGAATGAAACAACTGGAGACCAAAACGGCTTATTTTGAGAAATTGCTTGATCGCATCTCTGAGGAAGATCGCCATATTCGATCCAAGCATTTCGGCGACTATATCCTGCTTCATCGTGCAATTTCTCTTGCTGCCGCCCAAATTGAATGGTGCCGCTGGGTTGTTCAAATGTTAGAACAAGAGGATTCTGATTCATAAACATCTGGTTCCCGTCCGTATCTTGGTATCTACAGACGGGATCCTTATTTTCCTGATCGTGTCGACTTTCTATTGGTGGTTCTAGCCTTGAATGCTTGCTGCCTCGCTTCGATGACGTCTGTCCGATCGCGCAGCAGGTGCTTGTCTCTAACCGCTGCAATTGATTGACTGCCATTCATACACCAAGTCCATCCCTTATCCGCACAAGATTGGATACATAATTCAAGCAGATATTGATCTTCTATTGGAAAGTTCCACTCCGAGTATGTGGAAGCTGCGTTTGTCATCTTGTTCTCATCTGTGAGTAATGCTACCCGTGCCTTCAATTCATGCTTCAGGGTCTCACCATTAATTCCAAGCGCCCCCCAGTCGATCGCTTCAGCATGTCCAAGTGCACTTGATAACATTTTCAATGTCCCTGCCACATTACCTCGGCGCTCGTGATAGAGGCCTACAGCAATTTGTACAAGTGCAAGCCACTGACGTTTCCGTTCCGCAGAGGGCTCTTCCTTCCAATACTCTTCCATAATTTCATGACATTCGAACCAGTCTCTTGGCCCATGGAAATGTGCCAAATATTCAATATACGCTTTTGGATATCGCATCGTGTTCCTCCTACTATAAAAACAGTTCTCGTTGCAATGAACTTAATTTCGTTTATTGTATCAATTTCAATATTTATTTGAAACCTCTTTTTACTCGAACACGTATTATTACTTGTCAACAAATATTACATCAATAGGGAGGCAATTCATGCGTAATAAATGGATCATGGTCGTTATGGCATTCTTCCTTATCTTCGCGGTAACAACACCGACGGTGATAGACGTGGCTGATGCCAAGCGCGGAGGTTCATTCCGCTCAGGAGTTCAGAAGTACAAGCCAGCTCCAAACAAGTCTACGAATCAGGTGAATCGTACCGACAACACCAATAAGAGCAATACATCAAGCACAGCACCGACACAGCAACGTGGATTTTTCAGTGGCGGCGGCCTAATGAAAGGCTTAATGATTGGTGGATTAGCTGGAATGTTGTTCGGCAGCATGTTCGGCAATCTTGGATTCCTGGGAGACATCCTTGGGCTTATGATCAACGTAATGGCAATATTCCTTCTCATCAGCCTTGTTATGATGGTAGTGAAGAGGTTCAGAAATAAACGCAACCCATCTACACCAGGTCCTGGGCGGTGGAATTAATGCAATTTCGTCTCTCTATGGACGAACTCATTAATGCTGTATGCCTTCACATGGCGATGCGCAAGCAGGTTCGACCCGAAGATGTAAATGTTGAGCTGTGCTGGGATGAAGAGCATGGATTCACAGCAGAAGTATGGGTGCATGATCGCTCCCAATACTTGATTGAGTCCAATCTGCTGGAAGCCATTGAACAGTACATGAGCAAGGAATACGGACAACGTGTATTCCGTCATCAGATTAAGCTTGACGTTGATGAGGAAATGTGGGCAGATATCGATACAAACCTATAATATAAGACGCGGCTATAAATAGAGCGGCAGCCCGTGAGTCATACGATGATGCATCGTTGGCCCAAGCGGCTGCCTTTTTTTCTTATCAAACTAAAGAGCAGGAAGGATATTCGACTCTCAGTTAATTCGAAATGATAGTGACTCCTCCACTTGCATAACCTGCAATCGAAATTGGCTCTGTCAATCCAGTAGTCGTAACGGAGAATACCAAAAGCAAGCGAGTTTGAGGTGGAACTACGATATTCAATCCCGACAGCAACCCATTTACGTGTTCACCTAACGTAATAACTCCCGTCAATGATGGCTGCAGATCTACTAACGTTCCTGCTATTGGTGTAAAGATATTATCTGGCACAGTGGATTGCCAGAGTTGAGCATGAATCGTTAACGTTTGATTAACCCCACCCAAGCAGTCTAAGCAGAGCCCTGAAGTAACACTAAAGTATGCAGCTATACATTTAATGGTTCCTCCACATGGAACTGTAAATGCAAGATTTAAAGGTATCCCAGGTCCTCCCGTAAGGTCTATCGTAGCTCCAAGTACCGATGGAGTTTGTGCGCTGTTGCCGAATCCAATGAGACCACCAATACCCGCTACTCCACAGAAACCAGTCGTTAGCAATATTGGTAAGAACGACGCAAATGGAATAATAGATGGTGCCGCTGGACCAGTTGCTCCGGTAACTCCTGCTCCGGTCGCACCAGTCACTCCTGTAGCTCCGGTAACCCCCGCTACTCCGGTGGCTCCAGTGGCTCCTGCAACACCTGTTGCTCCCGTCGGCCCAGTTGGTCCAGTCGGTCCCGTGGCTCCTGTGGCTCCTGTGGCTCCTGCTCCGGTTGCTCCTGTTGCACCTGTCGCTCCGATGGCGCCGGTTGCACCCGTTGCTCCCGTGGCTCCTGCTCCGGTTGCTCCGGTTGCTCCTGTTGCTCCTGTTGCTCCCGTTGCTCCGATGGCGCCGGTCGCTCCGGTGGCTCCTGTCGCACCTGTTGCTCCCGTGGCTCCTGCTCCGGTTGCTCCTGTTGCTCCCGTTGCTCCGATGGCGCCGGTCGCTCCGGTTGCTCCTGTCGCTCCTGTCGCTCCTGTTGCTCCCGTTGCTCCTGCTCCGGTTGCTCCTGTTGCTCCCGTTGCTCCTGTCGCTCCCGTTGCGCCTGTCGCTCCGGTTGCTCCAGTGGCTCCTGCTCCGGTTGCTCCTGTTGCTCCCGTTGCTCCGATGGCGCCGGTCGCTCCGGTTACTCCGGTTGCACCCGTTGCTCCCGTGGCTCCTGCTCCGGTTACTCCGGTTGCACCCGTTGCTCCGATGGCGCCGGTCGCTCCGGTGGCTCCTGTCGCACCCGTTGCTCCCGTGGCTCCTGCTCCGGTTGCTCCTGTTGCACCCGTTGCTCCGATGGCGCCGGTCGCTCCGGTTGCTCCTGTCGCACCTGTTGCTCCCGTGGCTCCTGCTCCTGTTGCACCCGTTGCTCCGGTTGCTCCTGTCGCTCCCGTTGCTCCTGTCGCTCCTGTTGCTCCCGTGGCTCCTGCTCCGGTTGCTCCTGTTGGACCCGTTGCTCCGGTTGCTCCTGTCGCTCCCGTTGCTCCTGTCGCTCCTGTTGCTCCCGTGGCTCCCGTAGCTCCTGTGGCTCCTACTCCCGGGCCAGTTGGACCAGTAATACCCTGTGCACCTGTCGAGCCCGTTGCTCCTGTCGCTCCCGTTGCTCCCGAACCTGTGGCGCCAGTCGCTCCAGTTGCTCCTGTCGCACCTGTTACACCGGTCGAGCCCGTCGCACCTGTGGCTCCCGCCCCGGTTGCTCCTGTTGCCCCGGTTGCTCCCGTTGCACCTGTTGTCCCAGCTTCACCCGTTGCACCTGTTGCTCCTGTGGCTCCGGTAGCACCTGTTGCTCCTGTTGCGGAAACAACAGGCGCTGCCAGAACCGTTTCCAGCTTTGTTTGAAGCAGCATTTCTTTTTTCGTCACATCACGAAGTGTGTCACGCACACTTTGATTGACTAATAATACATCGCTCAAAGTCGCCGGAGGAGATGTAACTCCTGGCAGCGTACCAAGCGCAAACTGTATTTTTTCACCTTCTGCATTAAGGATATGACTTAACCCAAGCTCTTCTAAAGCAATAGAGGACAGTAATAAATTGATTGCATCATCCCTAGTTACCGTAATAATGGGTGTAATATTAGGTATGTTAGCTTGCGACAACAATATCCCTCCCTATCCTATAATGTAAACTCTGGATACCATATACATATATGTGATTACAGGATAAGGGGTTCTCGTCACATCTGTAACCAAATACCTATTTCAACGATGATTCCATCCTTAATATCTTGGGTGAACATAACTTCCATATTTATAAGTCAATCTCTTGAAGCCTTTATTGCGCATCCATGCATCAATTCGTTTTTCAAATAGTTCTCCACCATATACCGGATATCGCTGCGACGCAGGATGTATCTCATGATAAGACGCAAACTTGAAATCTTGTGCATTTACTAGATAACATTGATCTGAGAATCCATATCCGATATAGAAGAACTCTTCTTCGCTCTCTGCTTCGAACCTCGCTTCATCATATCTACCATTCCATACCGGATTAGCTACCTTGATACTCCGATCGGACTCCATGCGGTTGATAGCCTCATCAATCCAAGAGAAGGAGGATTCTAGTATGGAGTCCCCGGAGAAATGGAGCAAATAAGGCGTATGGCATCGGTATATACTTACCAGCTCCGAAATAGAATAATAGTAGCCTCCCGCAAAAGATTCCTTCTCAATCTGGAAATACTGCAGTGCCTCGTCGGCCCAATGTTCAACAACTGCATATTCGGTGATTACTCCTGAATCCACTAATTTCTGTGCATAGAAGGAAACTTCTTCGACATCATTTACATTATTAATATAGAGAATCACTTCAGAGAAGGAGTACTCATTTAGTGCCACTGCCCTTTGCAATCGATCCGTCGTGAGCAGGGCCTTCCAATCCTTTTCGTAACATTTCGTTTCGAAGGTAACTTGATGCTTCATATCCATCCATAGCCTCCATGCATTTCGAAAATATTCAAGTATAGAAAGAAGGTATCCTTGTGACTGAATGGAAATTCCATCGTAAAAGCTTCGAGTATGATCATGTTGCACCACATGTGCTAACCTATTCCGCTTGGACAGGTCATCGTGAATTCGCATATGATCTGGTATCATTTGCGAAGCCTCAATTAATCGTTGAGCTTGGCACGCATTGGGGAGCTTCCTTCTTCAGCTTCTGCGAAGCTGTTAGGGACAATGATTTGTCTGCGAAGTGCTATGCAGTGGACACATGGGTAGGCGACTCCCATTCTGGTGCCTATAATGAGGACGTGTATCAAGAAGTGGGACAGATTGCAGCATCCTTATATCCGAATGTTGCCACGTTATTACAGTCCACATTCGATGATGCGCTTCAGCACTTCGAGGATGGCTCCATTCATCTTCTTCATATTGACGGATTCCATGAGTATGAGGCTGTACACCATGACTACCATACTTGGCTGCCTAAGCTAGCTGATAACGGAATCGTATTGTTCCATGATATCTCCGTCCGACTTTATGGATTTGGCGTGTGGCAACTATGGGACGAATTAATCACTCAGCACCCTTCTTTCCAATTTGAGCATTCCAGCGGATTGGGCGTGTTGTTCCCTAAAGGAGATGCCGCTTACTCAGAAATACATCCTCTCATTTCGCATCAACTTCAACAAATGTATGCACACCCTAATCAATAGACTCACAGCCAAGTTTCCTACTGTTTGTGGTACCAGTCCCAAGGCTTAGGCATCCAATCATACGTGTATAGTACTTCCGGAATTCGATGTTGAAGCTGAATATCAGCAGCGCATCTGCCGCCCCATTCATCATCTTCCCCATAGCTAATATCTTGGAACTGATGTACAAGTGCAATTCGTTTGGCATAACACATGAGATGATTTGGTTTGCGATAATAATACTGCGTGTCTTGCCCATGCTGATATTCAACACCGTATTTGCACAGTTTATCGGAAATGCCGTTCAGCTTCACCTGTACGTCGAACACAATACAATCGGCACGAGGTTCTTTCTCGATCGCCTCCAGCAAAGCATCCACATAATGAGGACTGATTTGATCATCGTCATCAATAAAGGCAACAAACCGTCCTTGAGCCTGTTTGAGCAATTGGTTTCGTTTATCGCCAATTGTTCTTTTTTTATTGTCAATGAGGACTAGTATTTCCACAGGTTTACCAAACGCTTGTTGATGAAGGTCAGCTAATAATGAAGATAAAAAGGTGAATCGCTCCGGAACTGACGGAATAAGCAGAGATAGCCCACAATTCTGAGATCCGCTCTTGTCCAGCATCTCAAAATAGGGGCCAAAATACACTTCATTAGTAATGACACTGGGGTGATCAGATGCATATAACGCAGCCTGTTGATGATGGTGGTAGGCTCGCTTGAGATCACCCAGCTTGTCATAGCATACACATAATTGCAGGTGAGGCAGCCATGTATGATTCGCAATTGCATCCGCTTGAGCGGATGAGAACGGCATCTGTAATGCTAATCCATACCAGCTAGCTGCTTCTGACCATTTCTCTTGTATGAAATATTGATATCCAATGCGGCAGCAACTATCAGCGCTCGGAGGCTCATATTGCAGTGTCCTCAGAATCGTTCTAATCACTTTGGCATCCATACCCAATTCCTTGTAGCCGTTTGCTAGGAGCCCGCACACGGAAATAGCTGTTTTCGCATCGACGTCCCCTTTGTCCAACAATAGTTCATAAATAATAACAGCTCGCTTCCACTCGCCATTCTCCATGAACGCCGCAGCATCTTTCAGTAGTATTGAGGAAATGTCTGATGCATGGTCATCCTCTAAATGCTCGTGAGTATCCAATGACATGCTCCTCCTTTAGAGCCATTAAGACTAGCTCGAAACATAGTTAGCATTACTCTCTATTATATGTTCCTCTTGATCATCGGTGTCTGGAATAGTCTCCTGAGTACTCCCCTTGAAATACAGGTATCCTTCGAACAAATTCGGCAAGATCTGACCCGTACGACGAAGCTCAGTCACATGTGCACGCGTAATCTCGCTTGTAATCTCATATTGCTGCATAGTCTGCTCAATCCCATATCGTCTCATAACCTTTTCTATAATGGATTCCAAGGTTATCGGCCTGTCTTGAATGATCTGATAGATAACATTCGATAACTCATTTATTCGCGACAAATGCTGGTTCGCCAAATCCATTATTTTCGATTTCCGGATGCATCCGCCATGATACAGCACATACGCTTCGGAACTTAACGATAACAACTTGCGAATGGATGTCTTGGCATCTGCAATATTTGTATAGTAAAGAAGCTTCTGCTTCGATAAAGTATGATACCCGAACAATGAATCACTGCAGTATACAACATCATCCGGTGTAATCACTCCAATCATGCCTGCACAATGTCCTGGCAGTGTAACAATTTGCAGCTGGATGGCACCTACTTGGAAAGATCCCTCCTCATATGGAATATAGTCAGTGATCAAATGATTGCGCTCATGATCCTCACTCTTAATGCTGTCGCCTCCACGAGAAGCATCTGATTCGTCGAGCATATGCTGCATGTACATCCCTGTTTGATGCGTGCTGTATATCTTGATGTTCGGATATTGATCCTTGAAATAATGGATTCCCCTACACTGCACTTCATGCCCATGCGTTGTAATAATTGCCGTTATTTTGCCGCCATACTCTTTGACAGCATGATCAACTTCTCTTGCCACGCTTGTACTCGCACCGCTATCAATGAGTAACGCACACTTGGTCTTTGGATCCATGTATACGCCAACGGCCCAGCGTCCAGATGCACAATAACTGGAGCCCGCAATTCGAATGAGATTCAATTTTGCCATCAAGCAATCTCCTTTCCACATCATTGTGATGAGGTAAGTTGCGTTTATTTTCTATAGTAAATTCTGCTTCCTATTTTTGATACAATCTTGTTTTGATTCGACATCATGTCCCCGTCCAACTGATGATGGGTAACAATGAGCGGCGCCACTGGCAGCTTTACTTTTACTGGTTTCGTCTGAGGCCGAGGCTTACGCACATCTTTGGACATAAACGGAGGACTTGATGGACGTCTCTTTTTCACAGCACCGCCAACCTTGACGGCATCTAACGCACTCGACACCTGATTCACAGTTTGAATCGGTTGAACGACTTCCTTCGACACCTGATTCACAGTTTGAATCGGTTGAACGACTTCCTTCGACACCTGATTCACAGTTTGAATCGGTTGAACGACTTCCTTCGGCACCTGATTCACAGTTTGAATCGGTTGAACGACTTCCTTCGACACCTGATTCACAGTTTGAATCGGTTGAACGATTTCCTTCGACACCTGATTCACAGTTTGAATCGGTTGAACGACTTCCTTCGGCACCTGATTCACAGTTTGAATCGGTTGAACGACTTCCTTCGACACCTGATTCACAGTTTGAATCGGTTGAACGACTTCCTTCACTTCCTTCGTTATCTGTTCCGGCTTTGCTTGTTTATAAGCTTGATTGAAAGATTTATAGTAGTCTTCCAGATACCGTAAGTGCTCTTGTAGCTGCTCGACAAGTAAGCGATTCGTTAGCATCCATCTACCGAGCAGAAATTGTGTGCGATGCACGGAGTCGAGCACTTCCTTGATCTGATCCTCTTCCAATTGTTCAGAATGTGTATCGATTACCGTCTGCTTATATACCTGCACCCTTCGATACGTACACAGGTGAAGCTCACGCAGCGTATCTACCATTGACAAGATTTGTATAACATGCAATTCTTTACTTTTCTGATCCCATCTCATATCCAACGCGTGGATGAGATGGAACACCGATAGCAGCATTTGAGACAAAGGTTGAAAGGTCTTAATCATCATCCACCTCGATCCATCTATTAATAATCGAATTCGTTTGAATCAGAATCCAGCTCTTCGCCTATATCATTCTGCTTTGTGATCGGGGCGCTGGTCTTGACAGCAGGATCTCTTGTTTGTGCTTGGAATTCCATATGTACGACCATATTCAGCTTCTTCAGCAGCAGCCACTCCGCCATTAGCATTGAATCCAGAATTTGTACAACAGAGGAGTTGTAATCCACAATTTCCTTAGGTGTCGGATGAGTTGGGAAGTTCTTATCCTTGCCAACGAACGCCTTTGCTTTTTCGGCCTCGGTAAGGAGCAGCTGTCCAAGGGCGCCTTCTTCCAGAGAGAGCGATTGCAGTAGATGCGCAACTGCCTCGTCAATTGATGGAATTTGATCATCATTTTTTTGAATGCTCATGTTCTCCCTCCTCTCTCTCCGGATATGGCGAAATGCTATTCTTCACAATCCTCAAAACATTCATGCTGCTTCTCAAAGCGAATCACATCTTCCAGCTTAAAGTGCAACAGAATCTGATTTTTCACAACGTTTCTCAGCATGCGATCAACACTTTCATTAATTTGAAGCGCTTCAGACAAGCATACATCCCGATCTCTAAGTATGGCCTGAATTTTTTCGCCTTCCGCATTGATAATATGAGACAATCCAATTTCTTCAAGAGCAATTGATGTTAGCAGCAGGTTCACAACTTCTTTTCGCTTCAGAATAATTTCCGGTTTTATATCCGGAACATTTGGCATGGACATGATACATATCCTCCTTATTGAGGTGCTACTCTCAGCCATTTACAGTTCAATTCCTCATATTTTTATGCCACAGACAAATACATCATGCTGAGTTTCGAGCTTTGTTTGTCCCTTGAACATCATCCTCTTGCAAAAATAAAGTACATTCTCCTGCAGATCATCCGCTCCACAGGAGAAATGTAAGCGCAACGAGGTGCTTGACAGTTTAGATGACTATACCTGCAGGTAGTTTACAATCCAGGGAAGCTGCTAAGTATATTGTCTAGCTTAAATTGAAGAAGCATTTCTTTCTTAATTACATCTTGCAATGTTTTTCTTACACTGTCGTCAATCGCCAGCAATTCCGCAACCGTTGCCGCTGGGGTGATGCCAGGTGCAAGTGTACCAACAACGAGTTGAATTTTCTCTGCCTCTGCATTCACGATGTGAGCAAGAGCCAGTTCTTCCAGAGCGATAGAAGCCAAAAGCAACGTTACGGTTTGGCCAAGGGTAATCGTAATAGTGGGAGTAATATTTGGAATATTAGCCTGTGACAAAACTGTTCACCTCTCTCTTTTCCTTTGCAAGCACCTCATTGCAACTTACGTTACTCATCCTATGTCAGAGGGTTTATCTCATATGCTAAATTCTGAACAATGCTTTTTAATCTGTTCTCACCCGAATATCAATTTCAGGCACTGCATACAGTTACTTATCTTATACGAAGCTGAAAAGGAGTGAATGGATTGCAATCTCCTACGTTGTCCATCTGCTTGATTGCGCGGGATGAAGAGGATGTCATCGCTCGCTGCCTGCAGAGCATCAGGCCTATCGCAGATGAAATTATTGTTGTGGATACAGGATCAACGGATCGTACAATCGAAATATGCCAGGAGTTCGGCGCAACCGTGCTTAGACATGAATGGCAGGATCATTTTTCATTGGCACGCAATTATGGATTAGAGCGGGCAACAGGTGACTGGATTATGTGGATGGATGCTGATGAGGAAATGGATGTGGATGATCGTCAAACAATGAAGAAGCTGCTTCCTTCCTTAGACAAGGATATCTACTCGATTCATTTAATTAATTTCATTGGAGCAACTGTTCAAGCGAATGAATCATTTCATATTGCGCATGCTCGCCTCTTTCGTAATCACAAGGGATTTAAGTTCCAGTTCAGTATCCACGAGACATTGAATGTTCATGAAGTGCTGCCAGATCAAGATGAATCGCAAATCGCTACATTGCCAGTCAAAGTGTACCATTACGGTTATTTGAATGATGTAACTTATGCCAAGAACAAAAGCGAGCGCAATATAACGTTATTGCTCAAAGCAATCGAAGCCAAAGAGCCAAATCCATGGCTGGAGTATCACTTAGCGAGTGAATATTCGCGTATGAAGAAATATGATTTTGCTTTTAAATACGTGAATTGGTCAATTGTTAGATTCCTATCCGAAGGACTTACGCCGCCATCGCTTGTGTATAAGCTGAAATATTCGATTCTACTGGAGACAGGAAGTATAGAGGGAGCTTGGCCAGCCATTGACAAGGTATTAGTGCTTTACCCCGATTATGTAGATCTTCATTTATACAAGGGTGTCATCCTGCATCAACTGGGCAAACACGAACAGGCACTCGAAACGTTCGACCATTGTATTGCATTAGGCGACAAACAGCTGAACCATTTAACCCTTCACGGCAGCGCTACCTTCCACGCCTATTATTATAAGGGACAATGTTATGAGCAATTAAATCAGCCACAAGATGCATGGTCAGCATATCGTTCAGCCCTGAACTTCTATCCTGAATATGAGCCTGCCAATCTTGCACTTCAACAGTTGCTCGTCTCTCATCCTGATTTGCACGAACAACCATCACCAATTTCTTAATTTATATAAAAAAAGCCTGAACCCTCCGTCAGTGTATCACTGGCAGTGAAGGTTCAGGCTTTTGACATTCAAGCTTTCAGACGAAGCTAGCAACTCGGATCTCACTCTTGATATGCTGCGTTGTATCGCCTTGTTTCGCATCATAATCCGTTAAACTAATCCCATTCAGATTCGGCACTTGGACATTGCGGCGAATCAATCTCAATCGTTCTGCCCTAGTCTCATGCAGGCCATCCCGCTTAGCCTCTCCCACCATCCACACCGCATTCACTTCAGGATTTAGGGAGCGTTTGAGTGCCCGAAGCTGCCTGCGTTCAGGTGCAGGAAGATATTCTGACGCATCGATCAGAAAAATATAATCCTGTGTGGCCTGTTCTGATCCTTGTTGTATGATGTATGCTTCACCTGCATCCATTTCTTCCGTTGTATCGATCCACCGAATGGTAACAGACGTCTCCAATTCAACGTCTTCCCGCTGTTCTCCGGTACAATTACATATGATAATTTCATTTGCCACTTCATGAATCGAAGCGATGCAAGCTTGCAACGGCTCAGTTCGTTCCCTCCATCGAATGCAGAAGGTAATGGTTGACTCTGCTTTGTACAACAGGTCGAATATATCAGCCCCCCACTTCCGGCGTGCTTGCTCCCGATTCGTATGCAGCAGCATCATCAAGCTTGACTGCTCGAGCTGATTCGTCGTCACATGGCCCACATGATGAATGAAGGAATCATTCGCAATGAGCATACGATAACCCGCATTCGCTGTTCGCAAGCATAGATCATCATCCTCATAATTTCCTAATCCGTAGCGTTCATCGAAGCCCCCTACCTCTTCGACAACACTTCGCTTCATCAGCATGCAAAATCCAACAAGTCGGCGAACTTCTGTCACCGTTCCAGCAAATTTATGTTCATGTTCCTTCGCAAAATTGTTCAAGTCCCATAAATCGGTATACGTTACCGGGATTTGTTGATGAGCACTCGAATAATTCGTAAACGGTCCGACCATGCCTACATCTTCACTGGAGTGAAGCACGCGCAGCATATTGCTCAACCAATTTGGCGTGACAATGGTGTCATTATTCAAATAAAGAATATGATCCCCTGTCGCAAGAGCTGCTCCTTGATTGCATCCTTTTGAGAATCCTGCATTCACCGCGTTTTCAATCAAGATTACATCCGACTGCAGTCTCAGATAGGGAAGCGTTAAGTCCGTCGAACCATTGTCAACGACAATTAACTCGTAAGGCTCCGTCGTATACTTACGAATGCTTTCTAGACATCGAATCGTATGAGCAAATTGATTCAACGTGAGTATCACAATACTGACCTTCAACACAATCCCCTCACTTCGCAATCACATACTTGGGAAATATGACTGTAATTAATGAAATGCCTCTACAATTTGATTCTCAACTGTTCGTATCGTTCCTCGCCAAGCTTCTCGCGGAAATATTTCTGATTATGAAGCATACTTGGATGAGAGGGAAGGTAGCTGAGTGCAAACTCGTTATGATAGCAAGCCCTCTCGATGTCACCAAGACGATCATGACATACACATAGCTGCAAATGCGGTACCCACGTCCATGAGGATGGCTCTACCATAGACATTTGCGCTTCATCTGCTGGAAGCAGTGTAGCTTGCTCGAACCAGTACTTCGCTTGTAGAAAATGCCCCGAGTCCACCCACATGGCCCCAATCGCACAGCATATTTCCGCTCGCGGCTTATCATAGACGAAACTGCGGAACAGCGCCATAAACTGTTCGGTACGTTGACCCAACTTGCCATAACACTCGGCCATTTTTCTGCACGCCTGAATATTATCCTCTACCCACCCTTGCTCTGTTTCGAGGAACTTCATATATCCGTGTGCTGCTTCTTCGAATCGGGAATGATCTCGCAATTCATTCGCAAAATAGTATAGATCGCGAGGCGTAAATTGCTCTCCCTCGGCAAGTCTCTTCTCGTAAATTCGCAAATTGCGATCGGTATATGCTTTATCCTTCTTATGTGTGACACACACATCACTATGAATAATATGTCCGCCTACTTCCAAATATTCGTGCACTGGCCCATACCATTTGAACCCACGATCACGCCTAACTAAGCGATTTCGCCGCAGACTAGACGTAACATTCCCCTTATCATCAACCATTAATACATAGTGCATGGTCACACTATCAACATCACGAGTGAGTGTCTTCTTCAGCTCTACTAGAAGGCGTTGATCCTTACTCTCTATCACATCGTCCGCATCGAGCCATAGAATATATTCTTGTGTAGCTTGACTGAAGGCATAATTCCGTGCAGCAGCAAAATCGTCAATCCATTCAAAATCAAATATACGGGCTTGATACTGTCCTGCAATCTCCTTCGTCCGATCTGTCGATCCCGTATCAACAATAATGATCTCATCAACAATGTTATGGACTGATGCAAGACATTGCGCTAGTGCAATCTCCTCATTACGTACAATCATACATAGACTAACCGTGATTGATGCAGACTGATCCATCGTCATTTCTGCCTCCTCAATATGTGAATCTAGCTGTACCTGATTAGACTGAGCTAGCAGCAGGTCAAGCGCTTCTCTGGCTTCTTTATGGCTGCGATCTACCTCTAGACAATTCTCATAGGCCTGTATCGCTTCTTCCCGATGATTAAGAAGTTCATGGCACTTCCCGACATAATACCAAGCGTGGAAGCTTCCAACTCCTCGCAGCGTAAGATGATAGATATTTTGTTCCCCCAGCTCAACACAGTACTGAAATACAGGCAATGCATGTTCAACCTTTTGTTTTAAATACAAGATGATCCCCTTGTAGAAATGGAGATCAACGTAATCTGGATATAACGCGATCGCCTTATCGATCGAAGGCCATGCCCCTTCATAACTGCCCATGATCAACATAAGCTCATATTTTAATTTATATAGAAGCGACGGTGGCAGCTTCCCCTGTTCTACAAACCGCATAACGGAAGTATTTACAGACTCATAAGCTTCAGCATACTTTTTCAGCCGATACTGCTCACTTGCAATATGATAATCGACCCACGGGTTGTAGTCCGGCTTGTCTTTCTCCATCTGTAATAATCGCAAGTTCCGCTCCGACTTGTTCCGCAAATGAGTTACTGCTTCTAGGTAGCCATAGTGATGAAGTTGTACGGGCAAGATTTTAACATCGAATTGCTCGCCCAGAACCTCATGTACATTTACCTGTTCATGGATCGCTCCGACGAACTGGAAACCCATATGATTGCGAAGCAGCCGATGCTGACCAATTAAGTATGTTTTCTCACTGCTAGGTGTGTCTTCCCCAATGTAGTTCAACAGCTGAATTACACCGATGTGAGCTTGCTCTTCTTGCAATATATCTCGAATCAACATGGCTTGATCTGAATCCAGCCTCTCATCCGCATCCATCCATAATATCCAGTCGCCAGTTGCTTGCTTCAGGGCATAATTGCGAGCTTCGGCAAAGTTGTCATTCCACGGCATTTCATATATGTTCGCTCCATATGATTGGCATATTGGAATCGTTTGATCGGATGATCCCGTGTCGACAATAATGATTTCATCTACAACATTCTTGACGCTGTCCAGACAAATGCCGATAAATGTCTCCTCATCCTTAACGATCATGCATAATGATAGTCGCTTCTCCAACTTCCCATCCCCTTTTCACATCGCTACAAACGATATATGCCACAAATAGCCCAGTCGTGCATGTCGGAAATGGGTTCCTTTGACTTCAACGCTATCATGTCGTCCAAATTCTACGATATTCATAGATTTTTTTGTTACATTTCGTAAATGTAACAACATTGTCTTCAGTTTTTAATGTTCATTTAATGTTCCTTTCGTATTATTTGTATTAACGGAAATAGATCAATAGAAGGAGGTCCGTTGCCAGATGAAAACAGTTTATATTGAATTCCAACAACGAAAAATACCCGTGTTTTGCACAAATATGTCCCACAAAAATACATTCTCACTACTTATGGATGCACTTAACCGCAAGATGAATACAGGCAAGCGAGCGATCAAGACCTGTCTTGAAACCTTGATCAGTATTGAAATTATCGGCTCAGAGGCAATCTTGCATTCAAGACGTGAAATGGACACTGTAGCATTGTCCTTATATTAATCATTCGTGCATTTGAATTCCGACAGAATTGTTTTGATAGATCATTGCAAAAGGCGTAATTCCTTTTTGGAATTACGCCTTTTGCAATCTTTACACGTTATTCTTTTGTAAAATCAAACTTGACACGATACATTTTGTATCATACATTACAAGTATGTGTAACGTAACTTATGAATCTGCGATCCTACTCTAGCATATTTATGACAAAGGAGTCCTGCTATGACCTTTGGAGAGCGCTTACGCAATTTACGAACGGCCCGCAACATGTCGCAAGAGCAAGTAGCTCGACATATTGGATTAACTCGTTCGGCATATAGCCATTACGAAATTAACAATCGGCAGCCCGTCTATACAACCCTTCTTAAGCTAGCTGTCTTATTTGATGTATCCGTGGATTACCTAATCAATGATAACTCCTATCTGGAATCACACGAGACGAATCAGCTGCTGCAGCTATGGCATGGGCTTGATGCCGACTCAAGACAGCAGACACTCCAGCTCATGAGGCAATCACTCTACTCCAAGCGATAGGGTTTACGACCATCCCTATTTTACTTGAGCAGGCAGTATAATGTAGAATGTCGTTCCATGTCCTTGCACACTCTCAACGCCGATTCTTCCTAAGTGCAATTCGACAATTTCTTTGGCTATTGCCAGCCCTATACCGCTGCCGCCTGTCATTGAATTTCGCGACTTATCATTTTTGTAGAAACGGTCGAATAGATAAGGCAAGTCTTCTTCTCCCACTCCAATTCCGGTATCCGTGATTTGAATATGCACCGCTTGCTCCTGTTTGAGATAGTCCACTTCAATGGTAATCGAGCCGCCAATTGGCGTAAATTTGACCGCATTATAAATAATGTTGTCAAATACCTGCATCATACGATCAATGTCCACTTCCAGCATAAGACTTACAGGCGGAGCATTGCGGTACGTCAAGTTGTAACATGCGAACATTAACCCTCTGCTTCGCAGTTCCAACTCGTAATGCTCTTCCAGATGCGAAATAAAATGTTCAAGAAGTACAGATTCTATCGATACAGGCACCCTTCTTGCTTCTAATTTGGACAACTCAAACAAATCGTCAATCAGATGATTCAAGCCATTAATTTTATTTAGCATGAGGCGAATATATTTCTTCTGCTGCTCTCTATCCTGAATTACCTCATCTTGGAGCGCCTCCAAGTAACCACGAATTAAGGTCATTGGTGTTCGCAAATCATGGGAAATATTTGTGAATAGATGCCTGCGGGAGGTCTCCATCCGCTCTAACTCATAATTTTTCATTTCTAAATTTGCGTTCATTTGAGTTAAGGCAGCTGTGCGCTCTTGGATCCGCGCTTCTAAGTTAGCATTCAACTCTCGTAACTCGATCGTTACAGATTCTACGTCGTACATCGCCTTGGAATATCTCATTGAGATCATAAGCGACTGCATGAAAACGCAAAATACAAGTCCACTTGGAGCCAAGTCTCGAATGGGAGCAAGCGAATGATAATATAAAATATCATTAAGAACCAATATATTGAAAACAGTAAAGCCGAATAATGCAATATGCGCTCCCATCCGATGATTATAGACAGCCTTCATATTCATTATGATTACATAGCAAGTCGCTGCTATCACATATAATTGGTAAAGCAGAAGGTAAGAGGTGAACGTACGCACAGGCAGGAATACAATGGAGACAATTAGCAATGCTCCTGCTACATTCATTATCGTATACGTCCTATAGCACGCGTCCTCATAAAATAAATATCTCACATATCCGCATCCTGCCATCGTCGCCACGATCATTAGCACATATTCCAGGCGAATAACGAAATACCACGATAAACCAGGAAACCAAGTAAGCAGAATGGCATCTCCCGACGTTAGGATTCGGATTGCCATTGCAATACAAAGAATCGCAAATAGAAACGTATACCAATCCTTGCGCCTCTCTATGAACAGACCAATATGATAGAGCCCCACCATTAATAAGCAGCCGAACAGCATACTGTCCCTAACCAATTCCAATCTGCTCTTGCTTATAATTTTCTCCGATGAACCCAGGTATAGTGACTGCCATATTCCTCCACGATGATGCGAGAAATTCGTAACCTCGATAACGATATCAGCGGTGTTTCCAGGAGTACTCACCATAACCATGCGTTGCTTCATAGAAGGAACAGCATAGTCCTCAAACTCGGAGACTTGTCCTTCATGAATAATCGGCTTACCATTCACCCACATGCGATATGAACTATATATGCTGGGGAGCCATACACCCAACAGATTATCCTTCGCATTCTTCTTTATCGTAAGATAATACGTCGCGACTCCCGTACCCGTCTTGGAGAACCCCGGATTCGTTAACTGATTCCAAGAAGATGGCACCTTCACATCCGCCATCATTGAAAGGGAATCCGTTATTTTCTCCGTAGGAAGCAAGCTCCCCCATTTCATCTTCCACATTCCGTTCAATGGCACAATTCCATCTTTTTCAAAATTCCAGTTCCGCAAATCAAGTATTCCATTTTCCGCGCTCGGAGCACGCTTCGAATCAATAATCGCCCCTGCAACATGTAGAATAATTATAGTTACAATAATCATGGCCATCATAATATGAAAAGTTATTCGACGCATCGATGACGCCCTCCTCAACCCTTCCATTTTATAACATACTTTCTTGTTTGACGATAGAAGAATCCAAGGAATTAAGGTTTCATGTCGCAATTAGGAATAGATTGCCATATCCTGACGATTTTCGCTATAATGAAAGAAGTGGCGGAGGTGATAACCTGCAGTGAACGAGAGCAAAATATTAATCGTAGATGATGAAATAGAGATTACCGAACTCATATCCTTATATTTGCGCAGGGAAGGCTACCGTGTATACGTTGCAGACAACGGATATACCGCCTTACAGATGATGAAGGAAATTGAACCAGACTTAATTATTTTGGACATCCTCCTCAAGTCGCTAGATGGTATTGAGGTATGCAAGGAAGTGCGCAAGACATCGAATGTTCCAATCCTCTTTATAAGCTGCAAGAGTGACGATGTAGACATTATATTAGGTCTTACAGTCGGTGGAGATGATTACATTACGAAGCCATTCAGCCCTAGTCAACTCGTTGCTAGGGTCAAGGCCCATTTGCGCCGCAACTCTCTGTCTGCTCAAGCACTGCAACGCTCGGCTCAACATAGACTGTCCTACGAAGAATTGGAGATGGATTTGCAGAGCCACACCGTGACCGTACAAGGCAGAGCTGTTGCACTATCTGCCAAAGAATTCGACTTACTCGCGTATTTGGCACAATCGCCGAACAAAGTATTCAAGTTAGAACAATTGTATCAGCATATCTGGAATACCGAGAGCTTCGGTGATACACGAACACTCATGGTACATATTAGCAATCTACGCAAGAAGATTGAACCGGATCCTACACGCCCACGCTACATCGTAACCGTACGAGGCGTAGGGTACAAATTTCAAACCGAATAACCAGTTCTACACCAATACCCGCATGAATTCATCTCATGCGGGTATTGCTTTCGTAAACTTTCTGGAAGCTTGGGCTTGTTTATAGTACAATAACGCTTAGTGTTAAGGAAGTTTGAACAGAAGAAAGGAAGTCACATTATATGTACATGTCTACTGACTGGAAAGACTATGAATTAATTGATACAGGCGGCGGAGAGAAGCTTGAACGCTGGGGAGATGTAGTGCTTCGTCGTCCCGATCCACAAATCATATGGCCTCTTGAAAAGGAGGCAGATATTTGGCGCAATGTACACGGCCATTATCATCGCAGTTCCTCTGGCGGCGGTCAATGGGATATGAAGAAGCCTATTCCAGAGCGTTGGACGATTGAATACAAGCATCTCAAGTTCTATATTAAGCCAACGAACTTTAAACACACAGGTCTGTTCCCTGAACAAGCAGTAAACTGGGACTGGATGATGAACAAAATTAAGAGTGCGAATCGTCCAATTAAAGTTCTTAACCTGTTCGCTTATACTGGTGGTGCAACAGTGGCCTGTGCATCTGCAGGCGCCGAAGTCTGCCATGTTGACGCTGCTAAGGGGATGGTGCAGTGGGCGAAGGAAAATGTCGCGTTGTCCGGTTTGGAATCTCACCCTATCCGTTTCATCACGGACGATGTATTCAAGTTCGTACAAAGAGAGCAGCGCAGAGGCAACAAATATGACGCCATCATTATGGATCCCCCTTCCTATGGTAGAGGACCTGGCGGAGAAACGTGGAAGCTGGAGCAAAGCTTGTATCCGTTTCTTGAGTTCTGTACGACAATTATGTCGGACAATCCACTATTCCTGCAAATCAATTCATATACGACTGGGATCTCGCCTACCGTACTAAGCAATATGCTGAGTATGACAATGAAAAAGCGCTACGGCGGCAAGCTGTCCTCAGGTGAAATAGGCATCCCGATTACGAAGTCCGGTATGGTACTCCCTTGCGGTATATTGGGAAGATGGGAGGCATAACGATAGATGTTAGGCCAACCTGCAACTCCGCATATTGGCATCTTATACGAGGATAATCACGTAATCGTTGTCGAGAAGCCAGTTAATATCTTGTCACAAGCGGACGATACGCAGGATGCAGATATGGTGACCTTACTGAAGCAAGACTTGAAGGAGCGTTATGCGAAGCCTGGCAATGTCTATGTAGGTCTAGTCCACCGATTGGATCGTCCTGTCGGTGGAGCCATGGTATTCGCGAAGACGAGCAAGGCTGCCTCACGCTTATCTGATGTCGTTCGCACACACAAGCTGGGCAAGGCTTACATGGCTGTCGTTCACGGCCGTCCAGCTAAGACCAACGGGACATTAACTCACCATTTGCTGAAGGATGTCCGCACGAACACAGTCCGCGCTGTTGCTCCTGGAACTTCAGGAGCCAAGGAGGCACGCCTGTCTTATGAGGTAGCTGGCATGAGCGGCGACATGACGCTTGTGCGTATAGAGCTTCATACCGGACGACCGCACCAAATTCGCGTACAAATGAAAACGATTGGTTGTCCATTATATGGAGATCAGAAGTACGGCGCTGATCGCAATAAGCCTGGTCAGCAGATTGCTCTATGGTCTGTGCAGCTATCGTTCCCCCATCCGACTACGAAGGAAGTTATGGAGTTTAGATCTCAGCCACCCATGGAATACCCATGGAATCTCTGGGATCCGGCAATCTATTCTTCCTATTGATGTATTCTCCATGTACATCAACAATCAAGCTGGGGCAATCTTACCGATTCGGTAAATAATCATCGCACGCAACACCGTGATTGTACGATCGCATTGCTGAGAAGCAGCCTTCTCTCGATGCGATTGTACACGATGAGTTCATTTGCAGACACAGTCATCATTCAGTCATGCTCATTTAACGCATGGTGTTATTCGTGTATGAAAGGAGGAAAATAGGAAAATGAGTAACGGACGGTATGTACGAACAGGATTGCTGGTCATTGCAATTGTTCTCTTGATTTTATCCACTGCTTGCGCAATTGCCGCGCCATCACAGCTTGTCGATCAAGATGCATCTAGTTCGCAATCAACAACGGGCAGCGAACAGCAGACAAAGCCTCAACCGGCACACAAAGCAGCACTAGCTCAGCATAAGGACAGTTCACCTTCATCGACCGATGCCGATCATCTCAACTCTTCTACGAACATCCCGGCTAGTACGGCCACTATGCCGCCTAACAACACGAAGGCAAAGCCATATACTCTTTCCGGCAAGCTTCTTGCGGTAGGAGATATTATGATGCACTCCCCTCAGTTTCCTGCCTATTTTAATAAGAAGACAGGCACATACAATTTCAAGACCTATTTTACTAAGGTGAAGCCTATTCTCGAGACAGCAGATTGGTGCTGGGCGAATCTGGAGACTCCATTGCTAGGCGGCGAGAAGGTCTATACCGGATACCCCATGTTCAACGCACCACCAGAGCTTGCAGATGCCTTGAAGTTCGCAGGCTTCAATATTGTAACAGCGGCGAACAATCATTCATTAGATCGATATGAAGCCGGAGCCCTGCGCACATTGGAAGTGTTGAAGAAAAAAGGACTGGTAACGAAGGGACTCTCCGCCTCATTATGGGAATCCAAGCAGCCAACATTAGTTGAGAAAAACGGAATACAACTAGGCATTCTCGCGTATACGTACGGAACAAATGGCATCCCGCTCCCGAAGCAGAAGCCTTATCTTGTCTCTCTCATTGATGAGAAGCGCATGATACAGGATATTCAGAATACGAAGAAGGCTGGAGCTGACGTTGTCGCAATTGCCATTCATTTCGGCACTGAATATGAGCACACGCCGAATCAAGAGCAAATTCGACTGGCGCGTTCGCTGATCCAAGCTGGAGCAGATATTATATTGGGCTCTCATCCACATGTCATTCAACCCTATGAGCGTATTACGGTAAGAGAGCCCGACGGCTCTAAGCGCGATGGGCTTATTATTTATTCAATGGGGAACTTTATATCCAATCAGACAGGCAATGGTACTGATATTGGAGTAATCTTCGGTGTAGAAATTAATAAGCATATGCCTGAAGGCACAATCGAACTAAAAAATGTGACAACGATCCCAACATGGGTGCATATTGATGGTGCCCGTGACAAGCGCAAGTACCGTGTACTCCCACTGGAACAAACGATCAAATCACATTCTGACAATCGATTAAGCACACAGCAATATCAGGCAATGAAAAAGATGCTCACCAGTGCGACAAGCCATCTTGCCTCAAGATCGGCTGTACCGGTTATACTCAATGTCTCGCCTTCACCATAGATTATTGGCCTGCACGAACAGGCTCTGACGCTGCAGCCGTCTCTTTCTCAACAGTAGACGGTTGTGGCGGCTGAGTTAGCTTGCCAAGCAAAAGGATAAGCAGCTGCTGGTTATGCGTTGAGATCCGATGTAAAATTTCATTCCAGTAGTTCTCTCGAATAGCGACTCCACGGCGCATTTCCTGTTCTCCGAATTCGGTTGCCTGGATCCACACAATTCGACGATCATCCTGGTCTCGCTCTCGAATAATTAGAGCATTCTTCTCCATCCGATCCATCAATGTTGTAATCGCAGCAGGAGTCGTAGCTAAGTGAGGCAACAGATCAGAAGGCTTAACCTTCCCATATTCCGCAATTCGTTCTAATACGGTTAACTGGCTCTCTGTCAAGCTTGGCGCCAGGGACTCGTCCATCATTGACTTATAATCCTTGGATAACTTCGACCATAGCTTGGCAAATTCGGTTGCATGCATGCAAACGACTCCCCCTTTATTCCATGTCGATCTACAAACACCTAAATTATACCACAGCAAAGTAGATAGGACATCCCTAATCTTAGCATAATGCCATTTAATTACAAATTTATTGCCAAAGAAAGTTCAGGAACCAAGCAATCAACTAGCACATATACTGTTGTATAGGCATCTATCACACCAACTTCTCACTAATTTGATGCTTTAACTGCGAGGAGGGGACACAATGGATCAGGACAAATCCGGTATTTTCCGCAAAGCAATGGAGATCGGGATCATAAAAGACCCACAATGGATAGAACGACTCGATGAGCCCGTACCATTGTGGGTCCTATTAGAGATTATCAATACCCTGCACGATGTGTTGAATCCACCGCACAAGCCATTCGATTAGACGGATGGTGGGGTAATAATCATCGTATTTACAATACTATCTTCCTTATCGATTGCAACCAAGCTTCGGCCTTGCGCTCTCTTATCCATGAGAGGGGCATGTTCAGTAATAAGCTGATGCAAGCGTCCCTGTTCTGTAATGATCGTAATCGGATACGACTCTTTACTGAAGTAAGCGCCAATTAACTTCTTCCCATTCGGCTTCACTCGCTTCCCTTCTTTGAACTCGAATGTAGCCATTCCTTTACCGCCGCGTCCCTGTGTTGGGTAATCCAGCAGCAACGAACGCTTGCCCCATCCAATATCCGTTAGAACAGTAATCTCGCCCTCTTCACCAGTGACCCGAAGAGCTGCTGTGATTGCATCGTCATCCTTAAGCTGCATTCCACGAACACCACCAGCTGCGCGTCCCATCGGATTCACTTCCGCTTCTGTAAATCGGATAGACATTCCTTGCTCGGTCACGAGAAGAAGATCTGCTGCCCCATCACTGAGCATGACAGCCAACAACGCATCTTGGTCTGCTACTTTACAAGCAGCGACTGCCCCTGTACGGTTGGTTTCGTATTCCTTGAGCATCGTACGCTTTACTTGGCCACGACGCGTAACGAACAAGAGCGAACTCAACTCGTCTGCGAATGACTTGACTGGAATAACAGCTACGATAGAGTCTTCCTTCGCAATCGGAATCACATTGACGATGGCTGTACCATTGTCCTTCCACTTGAATTCTGGAATCATATGGACAGGCAATGAGAAATATTGTCCCCGCTGCGTAAAGATAAGCAGGCGATCCAAGGTGTTCACTTCATAAATTTGACGGATGTAGTCGCCTTCCTTAACACCAGATGCATCCCATTCTCCGCCAGATCGTGTGAAGGATAGCTGACTCGTCCGCTTGATGTATCCATCATTGGACAAGGTGACGAGAACATCCTCGGCATTTACGATGACCTCAAGGTTCACCTTGATTTCCTCGACTTCCCCCTGCACGACTGAACGGCGATCAATTCCATATCGATCACGAATATCCGTCAGTTCCTTCTTAATTACCTTCATCAGCTTCTTGCTGCTCTCCAGAATCGAACGAAGGTCGGCAACCTTCTTGCGAATATCCTCTAATTCCTTCATCAATGAAGTCAATTCCAGATTCGTCAAGCGGTACAGTTGCAATGTCAAGATCGCATCAGCTTGACGTTCGGAGAAGCCAAATTGTTCAATCAAGTTATGTTGTGCATCCTGACGATTCTTCGAAGCTTTGATAGTCGCGATAACCGCATCTAATATATCAAGTGCCTTGACCAAGCCCTCCAACACATGTGCGCGGTCTTCTGCCTTCGACAAGTCATATTGGGTACGATTCGTGACAACTTCCTTCTGGTGTTCAATGTAGGCTTGGAGCATAGGCAAAATACCCATTTGCATCGGAGCCTTGTTCACGATCGCTACCATGTTGAAGTTATAGGTCACTTGCAAGTCGGTCTTCTTGAACAAATAGTTCAAAATGCCGTTCGCATCCGCGTCCTTCTTCAGCTCAACGACGATACGCATCCCTTCGCGTCCACTTTCATCACGAACCTCTGCAATACCGTCTACTTTCTTCTCTAATCGGATGTTCTCCATTGCGGTAACGAGACGCGACTTCACGACCTGATACGGGATTTCGGTAACGACGATCTGCTGACGACCTCCGCGCATCTCCTCAATATCCGTCTTCGCGCGAATGTAAATGCGGCCCTTACCCGAACGATATGCATCGCGAATGCCTTCCGCACCCATGATGATTCCGCCTGTAGGGAAATCCGGACCTTGCACAATGTTAATAATCTCATCCAGATCAATCTCGGGCTTGTCGATCATGGCGATGCATGCCTCAATCACTTCCCGCAAATTATGTGTGGGAATTTCCGTTGCAAAGCCGGACGAAATCCCGCTAACACCATTTACGAGCAAGTTCGGGAAGCGCGAAGGCAGTACAACAGGCTCTTCTTCCGTATTATCAAAATTTGGACGGAACGGAACGGTGTCTTTCTCAATATCCCGAAGCAGCTCCATAGCAATGGAGGACAATCTGGCTTCTGTATAACGCATTGCAGCTGCTGGATCATCATCGATTGACCCCCAGTTGCCGTGACCGTCAATCAGGACATGCCCCATCTTCCATGGCTGCGCCATGCGCACCATGCCGTCATATATTGAAGAATCCCCGTGCGGGTGGTAATTACCCATGACGTCCCCGACCGTCTTGGCCGACTTACGGTATGGCTTTTCCGGTGTGTTGCCGGATTCATACATTGCATACAAGATGCGTCGCTGTACCGGCTTGAGACCGTCCCTGACATCGGGTATCGCACGATCTTGAATGATATATTTGGAATAGCGCCCGAACCGGTCGCCAACCACGTCTTCCAAGAACGCGGGTTTGAATTGTTCCGATACGCTCATGTGTCTCTCACCTTTCTATTCCTCGAACTCCGCAAAGTCAACGTTCTCTACGATCCAGCGCTTACGCGGCTCCACCTTGTCGCCCATTAATGTCGTCACACGGCGCTCTGCCTTGGCAGCGTCATCGATCTGCACCTGCAGCAGTGTTCTCGTCTCCGGATCCATCGTCGTTTCCCACAGTTGATCGGGATTCATTTCGCCAAGACCCTTATAGCGTTGAATTTCAGCGCTTTGTCCGAACTGCTTCACGTAGCTGGCAAGCTGCTCGTCCGTCCAAGCATAGCGAACCGTCGAGTGCTTGCCCTTCTTATGCGATATCTTATAGAGCGGAGGCTGTGCAATATATACCTTGCCCTTATCAATAAGCTGACGCATATAACGATAGAAGAACGTGAGCAGCAGCACCTGAATATGCGCACCGTCAGTATCGGCATCTGTCATAATAATGATCTTCGCGTAGTTGCTCTCATCCGCATCGAAGTCGGAGCCTACCCCTGCTCCGATTGCATGGATAATTGTCCGATATTCATCATTCTTCAAGATGTCGGCCAGCTTGGCCTTCTCCGGGTTCATCGGCTTTCCCTTCAGCGGCAGGATTGCCTGCGTCTTGGAATCGCGCCCTTGCTTCGCAGAACCGCCCGCCGAGTCCCCTTCGACGATAAAGAGCTCATTGCGTGTATAATCCTTAGACTGCGCTGGTGTCAGCTTGCCGTTAAGGTTTGAGCTCTCGCTGCGCTTCTTACCTGAGCGCACATCCTCTCTCGCCTTACGTGCCGCTTCACGCGCCCTTGACGCCTGAATGGCCTTCTTGACTAACATCTGCGCAATTTGTGGGTTCTCCTCCAGGAAAATGCTCATATGCTCTGCTACGATTGTATCTACAGCACCCCTAGCCATGGCACTACCAAGCTGATCCTTCGTCTGACCGACAAATTCCACATCGGACATCTTCACATTAATGACCGACATCATGCCTTCCCGTAGGTCGTTGCCGTCTAGGTTTTTATCCTTTTCCTTCAACAAGCTGTTCTTGCGCGCATATTCATTCATCACACGCGTGTAGGCTGTCTTGAAGCCTGTCTCATGCGTACCGCCGCCACGAGTTGGGATCGAGTTTACAAACGATACGATTGTCTCCGTATACCCATCGTTATATTGAAGTGCAATCTCAACCTCAACATCATCCTTCTCAGCAGTGAAATGAATCACTTCATGCAGCACGTTTTTATCTTCATTTAAAAAGCGTACAAACTCGCTTGCTCCGCCTTCATAAAGGAAAGTTTCTTCCTTCCCTGTCCGCTCATCTTTCAATGTGACCCGTAAGCCAGAGTTCAAAAATGCAATCTCCTGCAATCGTTCAGCAAGATTGTCATAATTCAAATGAATATTGCCATGGAATACCTTCGCATCCGGCTTGAACGTTACCTTCGTGCCTGTGCGATTCGTATTACCGACAATCTCCAGCCCCGTTACCGGTTCGCCGACATGCTCTTTGCCTTTCTTATCCGTCCATGTCTCAAAGCGCATGCGATGAATCTTGCCGTCTCGACAAATCTCCACCTCAAGCCATTCCGATAACGCATTCGTGACTGAAGCGCCAACGCCGTGCAGACCGCCAGATTTCTTATAGCCTGCACCACCGAACTTACCACCCGCATGCAAGATCGTATAGACGACCTGCGGGGTCGGTACCCCTGTCTTATGCATACCTGTCGGAATTCCTCGTCCATTGTCTCGAACGGTGACCGACTGGTCCTTGTGAATTGTCACATCAATCTGAGAGCAAAATTTGGCGAGATGCTCGTCGACAGCGTTGTCTACGATTTCCCATACCAGATGATGCAGCCCCGAGGAGCTTGTACTGCCAATATACATCCCTGGCCGTTTGCGTACCGCGACAAGCCCTTCGAGCACTTGAATGTCGTCAGCCCCATACTCAGAATTGCGGTTGCCAGATGCCCCCCCATTCTCAGGCGACTGTCCGAACATATCGACTTGCTCGACCATTCATGCTCCTCCTTCAAAAATACATGTAGTGCATAATCAATAATCATGCGCGTTCCATACCATAATACGTGCTTCATACCAAATGCGTACTTCATAAATAAAATGCTACCATATTAGCGTTCCAACCTTCGTTGGCAAAAGAAAATCTGCCGCTGCCGGACGAGAGGAACAACAAAATGCCCCATTACTTATATCGTCCGGATGCAAACAGATGTTTCGCATTCTTGTATATTTTAATTCAAGATGTCCTGTTTCGTAAAGACACGGAATGCAATGAATAGGGAAATAATGCCCCATACACTTAATACAGCAAGCGAGAACGGCAAGCTCATCCCTTCTACAGGGGCCGGTGTACCCGCCATATAGTCCGTCAATTTCAAGTTAATCATGAACAGATATTTGGCAGTCGGCCAAGAAGAGGCCATATTATACAAGATGGTACCTGCAATCAGGGTTGCCATTAAGGTTACAATACTTGCTGCTGTGCTCCGGACGAGCACGGATATCATAAACCCAAGTGCTGCGACTACGATGCTGGAGAACCAGATAAGGCCACATTGCATAAGCAAGTACAGCCATGAGGGAAGCGTATGTACGGCATTGAAATCCACGTTCGTGCCCGCTACCGAGAATCCGGTAAATATCGGAAAAGACCAGCCTCCATACCCGAAGACCGCCCCTGAAATCAAATAAGCAAGCAGTGCTGTCATCACGACAATGATTCCGGTAAACATCATCAGGACAATCCATTTGCTCATTAACACCTTCCACCTGCGAACCGGCCTAGTCAGCAGCATCTTGATCGTGCCGGTAGACCGCTCCGATGAAACGATGTCCGAAGCAATCGCCATAACAAGCAGCGGAATGAACAGAGTTACTGCATTGTCCATAAAAGTACGGGTAAATGTCACCCCGTTCGGCTCACTCGGATTCACATCATGGTCCAAATAATATTGCAGCTGCTGCAGCATAATGAGCCGATACTTCTTCCACTCTTCGGGTATTCGGTCGCTTCCGAGCGAATTTTGAATATCGGTGATGCGCTGCTGCAACTCCAGTCTCCAGTCCTCTTTGAACTTCTCCCTACTATTTTCCGCCATCTTCATTTGCGCATATGTGAAGACAGGAATTAACACGATCAATATGAGCATGATGACATAAAATCGTTTTTTCTTCAACACTTTTAATGTCTCATTGTGGATAAGCGGCAGCAAGCTACTCAATGCGTTCACCCTCCGTTAATTCTAGAAATAGCTGTTCTAGGGTAGGCATAATATGCTGGATTCCTTCGATTTGGATGCCGGCATGCATCATCTTGCGATTCAGTTCTGGAATGATGTCCGGTGCAGTTTCCGTTACGATTGCGTAGTCAGGTATCCCGATCAAGGTGGACTCGTCAATCGGCGCTGTCTCTCGGCTATAGATTGTAACCCCGTCGTTTTCTGCTAACAGCTCCATAGCCCGCTCCGCAGGCTGTGCCTGCCATACTACAAACTGATTGCGTCCCGTAAGCAGCTGTTCGACATCATCTACAGCAAGCACTTCACCATGGCTGATAATCGCAACGCGATCACACATTAGTTGAATTTCACTTAACAAGTGACTCGAGACGAACACAGCCATACCACTGTCAGCCAGCGTACGGATAAATGATCGCAGCTCCTTAATGCCGAGTGGATCCAATCCATTCGTGGGTTCATCCAGAATGAGCAGCTTCGGTTCAGCAAGCAAAGCTTGCGCGATCCCAAGCCGTTGTCTCATCCCTAACGAATAGGTCTTCACTTTATCATGAATTCGATTCGACAACCCAACGATCTCGACAACTTCTTGAATGCGTTCTTGACCAATGCCGCTTACCATCCGCGCGAAATGTTCTAAATTTTCCCATCCTGTCAGAAAGTTATACATTTCCGGGTTCTCTACAATACAGCCAACATGCCGCAGGGCCCGCTCCGGATCTCGATTCACATCCAGACCACATACTTGAATCCGGCCTGAAGTGGGAGTAATCAAGTCCACCAGCATTCGAATAGTCGTTGTCTTGCCAGACCCATTCGGCCCGAGGAAGCCAAAAATTTCGCCTGCTCGAACCTCGAAAGTTACATCCTTGATAATCAGCTTAGAGCCTATTTTCTTCTTCACATGTTCTACTGATAATATAACTTCCTTCGCATGCTCCATCACTAAGCCACCTCCTGGCCGTCCTCTAGTGTCCTTCTATTATTGAATGCTCTGCACAATCCGCTTCGCAATGGCATCATATCCGTCTCCATTAGGATGAAAATGATCAGAAGATAAATATTTGCTGCTGTTCCTCTGGAACAAATCGTAGGTTGGAACCATCATCATATTCTTGTCCTTATTGATAAACGCATAAGCTGAATCGTTCCATTTCTGAACGACGGCATTTCCTATTTCACGCATCGCCTGCAGATCCGAGAATGGATTATACAGTCCTACATAGATGATAAGCGCATCCGGGTTCCATTTACGCAGTTGAGTCAGCACCTGTTTCAAGTGGACAATGCCAGCATCCACCTTGGCTATGAGTGTATCGAGCTGCATTTCCTTGGCGCTCATCTGTTCCGATTGAGCACCTTGGAATAAGTCATTGCCGCCAATCGTTAGTAGGATGACATTCGCTTGCTTCAATACATAACCCGCACTATCCTTCTCTATTCGTTCCACAAGCTGATCTGCACGAAGCCCGTTCACTGCCAGATTGTTCAGAAGCGTAACCGGCTTCTCCTTGCTCTTCTCAAGCGTACTCAACACACGTCGTACATATCCTTGTCCCGTCCCGTCGCCAGTACCTCTTGTCAAAGAATCCCCAAGAGCAGCGATCCGTATCTCTTGCTCCGAGTGAGTGGCGGTATCTGTTGTCGGTGAAGTCTTCACCCCAGGCGCATCCGCAAACGGAACAGAAGCAGGATAGATAATATCCGCAATTCCAAGTCCGAAGCCAACGAGCAAGAGCAGCGTACATCCCACGCCACATGAAGCAATCCATAACCATTGCCGCGATGCCGTTTTACGACTCATCCTAGTCCTCCTGTCTCAATCCCTGAACTCTGTTCTCCCTTTACATTACCTGTTCAGGTTCCTATTTGCAAACTGAGTCATCTGTTACCACGTTCCCTGGCAACAAGGGAGGCGACCGATCAATTCGGCCGCCTCTTTCATCAATTTCCTATACGATTGTACAAAACACAGAAGCAATTACAAACAGCAGAATCGCTCTATCGCTACACGCGGTGCGACTACATGTACTTATACTGAGCCGCTACTAGATTGTAATAAGTACCACGCAGGTTCATCAATTGATCATGCGTACCTTGTTCCTGAATAACCCCATGATCAAGCACAACGATATTGTCACAATTGCGAATCGTAGACAACCTGTGCGCAATAATGAAGGAGGTTCTACCCTGCAGCAACGTCTTCAATGCTTCTTGAATTTTCAATTCGGTCTCGGTATCAATACTTGCAGTCGCTTCATCAAGAATCAATATTCTAGGGTTTGCAAGCAAGGCACGTGCGAACGAGATAAGTTGACGCTGACCCATGGACAGCACATTCCCGCGTTCCTCGACCTCAGTGTCATAGCCATCTTTCATACTTGCAATGAAGTCATGCGCATACACGGCCCGTGCTGCCGCTTCTACCTCCGCATCCGTTGCATCGAGTCGACCGAAGCGAATATTATCTCGTATCGTCCCGGAGAAGATGAAGGTATCTTGCAATACAATACCAACCTGCGACCTCAGACTTTCAATTGTAACTTGCTTAATATCATGACCGTCAATAGTGACACGGCCTTCTGTCGTATCGTAAAATCGGCACAACAAATTGATAATCGTGCTCTTACCGGAACCTGTGTGTCCGACTAACGCGATGGACTCGCCTGCCTTGGCTGATAATGAAATGCCTTTCAACGCGGGACGTCCCTTCTCGTATTCGAACATTATGTTCTCGAATTCCACATCGCCATGGATTGGTGGAAGCACTTTTGATTTCGCTGTATCCTCAATAGATGGCTGTTCATCCATAAATTCAAAGATGCGTTCCGAAGAAGCCATAGCAATTAGCATTTGCGAATACATTTGCCCCAAGCGATTAATAGGTTCCCAGAAGTTCCCGATGTACTGAGCAAATGCGAATAGTACCCCAACTGTAATCACATGGCTCTGAATCAAATAGGAACCGTACATGAATAGAATAAATGCACCTACAGCACTTGTTATCTCGATAACAGGGCCGAACGATTGGTTCATGGCAGAAGCGCGATCCCAAGACTTCTTATTCACATTGTTCATATGATCGAAGAATTCCATGTTCTGCTTTTCTTGTGTATACGCTTGAGTGACACGAACGCCTTGGATCGCCTCGTTCAAGTGAGAATTAATCCGCGATTGCTTCATGCGGACGTCCTGCCAAGCGAAGCGGATCTTCTTCCGCAGCTTCGTCGACACTAAGAACATGATTGGAACCGTAATCATAACTGCCAGTGCAAGCTGAACATTTAAGAACAAGAGGATAATGATAATACCTGCCAGCTGCATGCAATCAATTAGAGTGTTGACAGCACCGTTCGTGAACAGTTCCTGCAAGGAGTTGACGTCGTTCGTCACGCGCACTAGCACGGAACCAGCTGGACGTTTGTCATAGAAATGGAATGACAGCTTCTGAATGTGCTTGAACAGATCCCCTCGCAAATCATGAATAATGCGCTGGCCAATCACATTCATAAATTTGATGCGGAACGCATTGGCGCCCCACTGCACAATATAAAGTCCAAACACCGTTCCCGCGATCATATACAGCATATGCAGCGATGGGTTTCCGTCAGCGGGCTGTATCGCATGGTCAATGGCATAGCTGATGAGAAATGGGATTGCCAGTTTCGTAAGCGTACCCAGAACCATCATTACCAACAATACCGGCAGCAGTTGGCGTTTATACGGCTTCATGTACACCAGCAGGCGACGCATCTGAGCCCAGTTGAACGGCTTTTCTATTGCTTCATCATCTTGATAGACGAATCGGGAACGCTTACGTTCTGCGTTCTCCGCAGCTGTGTTCTCGTCTTCATTCGCCGGGCTCGCCGCCGTGGATGCTGCTGTGAATCGTGCTCCACTCATACTCTCACCTGCTCTCTGTTCGACGTTCCATCGGTGGTAGAATCCATCTGATCTTCTGACTCAAACTTATCAGCATACTGAATACGATATACATCTTGATAGGTACCCGGCACCTCAATCAATTGCTCATGAGTACCTCTCTGCGCGATGCTCCCTTGATCCAATACCAGAATCTCATCTGCATGCCGCAGCGACGAGATACGGTGTGCGATTATAAATACCGTACGTCCACGCATAACCTCTTGGAAGCCAGCCTGAATCGCATGTTCAGTATCCATGTCAACGGCACTTGTTGCGTCATCCAAAATCAAAATCTTCGGATCCTTCAGCAGCGCGCGGGCAATCGCAATCCGCTGCTTCTGACCGCCTGAGAGTCCCATACCGCGTTCGCCCACAATCGTATCATAGCCAAGCGGCAGCTCCATAATGAAGTCGTGTGCTTGCGCAAGCTTCGCTGCTCGAACCACTTCTTCTTCGGTCACATCATCTCGTCCGTAAGCAATGTTGTTATAGATCGAAGATGAGAACAGGAATGTCTCTTGGAATACGGTAGCCATCTGACTGCGGAGACTCTTCACATCCAAGTCTCGAATATCATGACCATCCAGCATAATGCTACCTGACTTCACATCATACGCGCGCATGAGCAGTTGAATAATTGTTGACTTGCCCGCTCCTGTACCGCCAAGCAATCCAATCACCTTCCCAGGTGTTGCGTCTAGCGTAATGTGGCTAAGAGCGTTTACATCACCTTCATAGCGGAAGGTAACATCTTTGAATTGAACATGTCCCTTAACTTCTTCATCATTCAATACAACCGCACGATCATTGTTCGCAATGTCAATTGGGGTATCCAGCAGTTCCAGCACACGCTCTCCAGATGCCTTCGATTGCGTATAGTTATTGATATGGAAGCCAATTCCCCACATCGGGCCAATGATGTACCAGATCATACTGAAGAAGGCAACTAATTCACCAAGCGACAGCTCTTTGTTAATGACCTTCGTTCCGCCAAGCGCAAGCAGCATGACCACACAGCAGCAAGCAAGAAGTTCCATCACAGGGAAGTATCGTCCCCATAGTGTCGCAGCATGAATTTGATTTTCCTTATACGCTTCAGACCGTATAGAGAATTTATCAACTTCATGGCTTTCACGCGCGAAAGATTTGACTGTACGAACGCCCGTAATATTCTCCTGTACTGCCGTTGTCAGGCGGCTGAAGGCGACGCGCATTTCGCGGAAGGCCGGATGTATCTTAGATTCGAACCGAAGCGCGACTAGAATCAACAGCGGTATTGGGATAAGCGTTGTTAGCGTTAACTTCCAATCAATTGAGAACATCATTCCAGCGCCAAAAAGAACCATCAGCACCATATTCAAAATTTGTGCGAAGCCGAACCCAACAAAGTTACGTATCCCTTCAAGATCTGCAGTCAAGCGGGACATCAAATCCCCTGTTCTTGCCTTGTCATAGTAGCGGAATGAAAGGAATTGCAGCTTGCGATAGCAGGCATTTCTCATTTCGTAGGCAACATAGTTGCCTAGACGACCGCCAAAATAGCCGTGTAAAAATGTGAGGGTGCCTTTGATGCTGACAACGACGACCACCGTCAATGACAGCCAAGGCACCCAATCGAATCGTTCTTTTGCTATGACGTCGTCAATCAAGATGCGCAGCATATTGGGATACACCAATCCGAGCGCTGTTGCCGCCATCAAGCAAAGTATAGATACGAATAGGTAGCCTTTTTTCGGCCAGTAAAAAGTGCTTAGCCGCTTGAAGACGTTCATGATTTCTCCTCCCCTTTTCTACGTTCTCGTGAGATGTAATGCAGTTTATCATCATGAAAACACAACAGCAAAACGCCAATTTCATCATAATGCCGTTTGTGCCCGATTTTTCCGAGCTTTGCAGTAACATATCCATTCATTTCTTTTAAATCGTCTGATTTACTGACTTGTCGTTCATTATTCAACAAAGAACGCTTACCGAGCATATGCCCAGTAAGCGTTTGAACGCAATTTATACGGTTTTGATATCGATTCCGCGTGAATTCATCTCTTGACTTGGATGCTTTTATGAATATGTCGAAATAACCTCTTCCAAAGCACTAATCACAGCTTGAAGCAATTCTTCATCCACTTTTGCATGCAGCGCATTGTTCAATCTTTCCATATACAGATCCAATGCGTCTGACAGCTCCTTGTAGGACTTTTGAATGACCTTATTATAGTGAGTGAGGATATGTTCGATAAATTGTTCCCGATGAGCTTCTGTTACCCGCTTAACCGCCTGCATCGCCTGCAGCTCCAGCGCCTGTCTAAGTTCGCTGCGACCGCTGCCTTCGAAAAAGGCCTTACTATTGCGGAAATAACCACGAATCCACCGCGTTGTTACATTCGGCAAGTCCAGCTCACCTGATACCTCTGGCGTTGGCCAAGCCCCCATATCCACATCAGCCGGTGAGTATCCGGGCAGCTGCTCCGTTATGGCTTGCTGCAGACGATTGTGATAGCTCATCACCATCTTCTTGGCCCCTTGCTCCATCCGCAATGAGGTCGCATACAGTTCATTCGCAAGCTCTTTGCTAAATAGGCGAATCCATTCCACATAACAGCGCTGCAGCGCACTATCTATATCCCGATCATCTCTGCGCAGGGAAGCCGGATTGAAGGCGTGAGAGAACATATCACCGAAGCGGAATTGCAATCGTTGACCCACATGGTAGAGCAATTCATCTGCTTCCTGCTGGAATAGGCTTGATTCATCTCGCTCCAGCCACTCCGTGCAGCTGCGACGCGCTTGTTCGGCCAATGCTTGATAACGAATGACTTCCCGTTCACGCTCTGCTGCATCGGCATGTGAGGCATCCCACATCGCCTTCAGCTGTCTTGCTGCCCTATCCAGACTATTGTGAGCCGAATGAATACTGAGCTGAGTCAGCTCATTGCCTGCAAACTCTAGGAATGACTGCTCAAACTCACCAATACCCGACGTTCTAATCTTGTCCTTCTGCGCTTGCTGCTTGCCCTCCAATGCCTGCAAGCTCGAAATCGGAAATAGCCGCGGACTGCGCACACCGAATTCGCGCAGACGATCCTCCACATAATCCAGTACACTTGACAGCTCATCAGGTGAGGCAGCAAGGTCAGATGCATTGACCACAAAGAACATTTTATCAAGCTCAAAGGCATCCTTCACCCGACCCAGCTGCGTAAGGAATTGTCGATCAGCTTGGGAGAAGGCATGGTTATAATACGTCACGAACAATATAATATCCGCCTGCTTCATGTATTCAAATGCAACGCCCGTGTGCCTTGCGTTAATGGAATCCGCACCCGGAGTATCTACGAATACGAAGCCTTGTCTCGTAAGCTCACTGTCTATGAACAAATCAATGCGCTCTACGAACGCTGATCTTGATTCATCACTCACAAATAAGCGATACTGTGCCTCATCAACCATTAGCTCCTGACCTAATAGGCCTCGAGCCTCATCTATCCCACGATCCACAGCCTGAATGAATCGATAATATGGCCGCCCAGACGGATGAATTGTCTCTGGACGAATTCGCGCAAGCGAATGGAGCACTTCATCCATATCCATGGTGGATGCATTAGGCTCGCCCAAGGTCTCTAGCGCATAGCGAAGGTCATCAAGCAGCTTTGCTTCGAGCTTCATTGTTACGCGAGCCGTGCCATGCGGATGCTCATCTGTCGCTGCCTCGATCGTATTAATTGCGGCTGTTGTCGGGTTGGGTGATACTGGCAGTGCATCTTGCCCGATAAGGGCGTTCGCGAACGATGATTTGCCTGCACTGAACGCACCGAACAAGGCAACCGTAAAGCGATTCTCGTCAAGCCGCTTCGCCTTCTCCCGCATCTCTGCTGCGAGCATCTGCATCGATTCCAGCCGTTCAAGCACGCCTGCTGCTTGCTCCAGCTTCTGAGCTGTATGGACCAGCTTGCCCCGAACATGGCTAGGAGCAGCAGCCTCTGATCGCTGTTCTGTTCCACCAGGTGCTGACCCATGATCAGTAAGATTGCGCTCAGAGTCTTTTACAAAAGATTGATCTTGGGCATGTCTATCCAGATTGCCGCTTGTCCCGAGCCCATCAGCCTCTGTAGACAACTCCAACCATGATTCAACGATTGCCTGCTTATCTGAACGTCTCTGCTGTACGTGATCAATTATGCCACTACCGGCCGGAGCATTGTGAACGCGTTCCTGGTTCCTGGCCTCTGCAGCATGCTGCTGGTCTACTACCTTCTCCTTGCTGTTTGCTTCCTGCTTCAAGCTGTGAATATCGGGAAGAAGACCCATCCAGCCACATTCCAGCTTATCAGCAGGCAGCCATAATTGTATGGCTTGAACCAATTCCGATTCGATCCCTGTAGTAGCTTGTAGTCGATTCTCCACTTCCGAGAATTCGAGGGAGAGCTCGCTCATGGAAGCAAGCTTAGATTCTGCCCGCGTAAGCTCTTCACGATATTGACGGAGCTTGATCTCTAGTAATGGCTCTGCCACTGTCAAAGCGGCTCTACGCAGCATCGCGCGTGCTTCATCAGCTATTGATCTGCAATAATTCAAGGTATACTCAGGTGAACCGCTCGCTCCCTCTGACACCGAATCAGCAAGCCAGGAATCACCTAGATCAGGCATGGCTTGCTCCATCGCAGCCGATGCTTCCTGCTCGTTTGCTCCTACCTCTTCAGCCAGCGAGCGAATCATTTGGATGAGATGAACCTCAACATTTGCCCGCAACCCTTCCTTCCAGATGGATGTGAAGGACTGCAGTCGTTGCGTGCGTTCATTGTCTGTCTTCGCACTGGAGAATAAGAAACCGACCTTGAAGCCAGGCTTGCGGGATTCTAAATATCGCTGCGCCTGTTCACGCATTACTGCAGGCGTAACATTCGCATTACTAAGCAGCTGTTGCACTTGCTTCTGGAACGATGCATTTACTTCCTGCTCCTGAGCTGTAAGCTCTGCAATGCGCTGTTCCGTTAGATGCAGCTGTTCCTTCCAAGTAGCCAAAGAGGCTTCGTCGCCTATACGTTCCACTAGCTGTTCACGTTTACTTACAAACGGCTCCTTTAAAACCTTTGCATGGGCAGACACGAGCTCACGTGCCGCACGTAAGATACCATATCGAACGAGCGGCAGCCGTTCTCTCGCCGTCTGACGAACATAGGCTTCTAATGCATTCCATTCATTCAATGGATGTTCTGGCTGCCTTACAGAGATGTAGAATACGCCTTCGGGCTTCAACTGCCATGCATCAAGTGCACTTCGGACATCGCTCTGATACGATTCGAAGGTAAGCTCCTGCTCCCTGTGCTTGTCGATTTGATTCACAATCCAGATAAGCGGCTTACCTGCATCTGCAACCTCCTTCGCGAATGCGAAGTTCGTCTCCGACTGGACGTGATTATAGTCCGTCACATAGAACACAATGTCAGCCAGATGCATGGCTTCCTCCGTAGCTGCTCGATGTGCCGCATCTGTAGAATCTACTCCGGGTGTATCCAGCAGAGCAACGCCTTGCTTCATCCAATCAATTTCATCAAAGAGAACGACACGTTCTATACCAGCACCATCACGGCACACATCATCCAGCTGCTCGAATTGCACAGGCTCTTCAAGAACCGTTCCATCTTGTTCAGATCTGCGTAGAACCCGCGCCTGACGCTCTCCGTAGCGGAGCGTAACCACGTTCGCACTCGTTGGAATCGGACTCGACGGAAGCAGCTGCTTGCCGCATAATGCATTAATTACACTTGATTTGCCTGCCGAAAAGTGTCCACAAAACGTGACCATCACAATCGCTTCTTGCCACTTCTTCGCAAGCTCAATCATTTTCTCGGCGTGCTGCACATCTCCCCTATGCCGCATCTGATCCGCTGTATGCTTCAGCCATTTTCCGAGTTCATCGCTATCTCTTTCCACAATGGCCGAATTAGTGTGCAACCTCGCATTCATCTTCTCCATTCACGTCTCCCTCACCGCTTTTATCCTAACGGAACACGAATTGTCGTTTTTGCGCATAGAAAAAACCGAGTAATCGGCTTCCTCTTTTTGCCTTATACTCGGTTTCTAGTGTACCATATTTTGCTGTTCGGGGAGAATGATTTCGAATTGTTCTCCGCGCTGTAAAATAGTAATGCCTGAATCTTTCACGCGCATTACGACAACATCACGTTTTTGACGCATACGTTCTACATACTGATCTGGAACTTGTCCAGCTGCATATACCGTAACGCCGTCAATCTCACGTTCTTCATCCTCTTGCAGAGGTGTTTGCATAATCTTTTCATAAATATTAGAGAATTGTTCAAAATCATTCGTGTATACCGAAATACATTTCATCACGACCGACTCCCATCCACGTTCTTATAGTTTCCAGTCTTTCTAGGTTTGGTCGCTTTCATACGTATTTTACCCTCTCGACAGCTATCTAACAGCGGACAAATGTCACATTTGGGGGATTGCGCTTTGCAATGATAACGTCCAAAAAAGATTAACCGGTGATGCGTATCTGTCCATTCCTCACGGGGAATTTTACGCATCAGCTTTTTCTCCACTTCCAACACACTATCGTCTTCGTTGGCAAGTCGCAAGCGCTTGGAGACGCGCTCGACATGTGTGTCCACTGCCATTGCAGGAACACCGAAGGCGTTGGATACGACCACATTGGCCGTCTTTCTGCCGACACCTGGAAGCTCTGTTAGCTGAGCATGCTCCCTTGGTACTTCACCCTCATATTTATCTATGAGCATGCGGCATAGTTTTTGAATATTTTTGGCCTTGTTGCGGAATAAGCCAATGCGCCGAATATCTGACTCCAGCTCTTCAAGCGGAACTGCTAGATAGTCTTCCGGTGTTTTATATTTCTGGAACAGCGTAGCTGTTACTTTGTTCACCGTCTCGTCCGTGCACTGCGCTGACAACAGGACTGCAATTGTCAATTCGAACGGATTGGCGTGAGTCAACTCGCAATGCGCGTCAGGGTACATTTGACCAATCGTATCGAGAATATGTCGGACGCGGGCACTTGTTGCCATCTGGAAGTCACCTCACCTTTCTATCCATTCTGCTTGACTATTCACATCTAAAAACCGTCTCACCCGCTAAGGTGAGACGGTTCGAAGTGAACCTAATCGTAGTTTAAGACACTTTCTCGATTTCAACAACCTGATCCTTAATGATATACAACATAATATCGGTATCTTCTTTGATGGAAGACAGGCTGATTTTCTCGCCCTTCGAATGAATAGATGCATTCGGATGAACTTTGAATATATAATTGTTTTCAGCCATCGTGCGCTTTACATACAATTCATTTGTATTTGAATTATAGCGCCAGAAGCTGCGCTTCATTCCGCTGACCAGCTTCACAGCTGAAAGATCGCTTGTGTCCTTGCGCACCTCTACGCGGTCTCCTTCTTTCAAAGCGCTCAAATTCGAATTAGAAGAAGAATTATCAACCTGAATTTGCGCGTTCTTGCCTACTTGGTGCACAGATAAGGAGCCAGCATTGTCGCGTACTCGAATCGTGCCGTTGTTTGTATCCACAGACTCTACTCGGCCATAAGTAACTTGAACTTGACGCACTTCCACGATAGAACGTCCGTCCATTACAACGTTGACATAGTCATTATCCTTCAAGTCTGCAATCTTGATCTCTTTATTATTCAGATCATAGATCTTGGCATTTCCCACATAAAAGTCCTCAACCTTCGAGTCGCTCGAGCGCAGACGAAGGCGATACCCCGACGCATCCCGATACGCGATATCGAATTGTAGCGTTTGCCGAACAGCGAGAGACGATAGTGTGGATTGATCATCCGTGAAGTAGGCAACTATTGTATCACCATTATTCACATCATTCAAGGTCACATTGTTTTTCCCATACTTTTCTACGCTTAGCTCAGTCCCCTTATAAGGCAGTGTTACCGTTTGTCCGTTCGCAAGCTTCATCGTCACTGTCTTCGCGGTAGAGCTTGCATAGACGAATGTTCCTTCGAATTTGTTGACGAGCTGCACCAGAAGCGCGTTTTTGGCCGTATGTTGCACATTCACCTTGCGTTTGCCATCCTTAAGCTGATTTGCGATATCCTCAAGTCCAACCTTGGAGCCGTTATTCTCATAGCGAGTCTCATATGTGAGCTTAAAGACGTGAGGTTCTTTGCGCTCGTCAGTTACCATTAACAGTTTGTTCGTTTTATCAAAATCTACAACTGTAGCTCCAATTATCATTTCCGCCTTGCGGTTCATTACTTTGATGTTGGCAACCTGATCCTCGTTGTTCATGGCCAGCTCGACGCGATCTCCGTATTCTCCTGCGACAATATCGTCGAACGTAGGATTGTTCATTCCATCAATTTCAATCTTTACATCACGAGCAAGCAGCTTCGCTACGAGTTCATTGTTTTCTTTTCGGATCGTGATGCTCGTTTTCGTCGCACCTTTTTCGTACAGCGTACCAGAAATCGTAACTTGTTGGGCATTTGTCAATTCGATTTCCGTTACGACGCTATTTTTCACCGTATAATTGACGCTGTCATTTTCCTTGATACTGCTTAGACCGGATAACAATTGATCCTTATACCGAACGTACGCTCCCTCCAAAACCGTGTAGGTTTCACTCTCACCTTGTTCGTTCTTGATCGTCACGGAACGGTTTCTCACATCAATAGAAGTAATAGTACCTTTGGCCGATTTGTTGACAGGCCCAGACTTTACTTGAACCTCAATAATTTTGCGTTCATTCGTAAACGTTTCACGCTTGATGACAAGCTCACTGTCCGCCATCAGCTTAGAAGGATCGATCGTGTTGCCGCTGGCATCCTTGAATACAGTCGCGCTGTTGTCGTACACAATATCAGACAATGCATCAGTGCCATCCTTCGTGAAATACAGCTTCTTCTCTGAAGGCGCAACATACCTCAGCTTAACCGTTGAAGTTTCCACCTTCGGTTCAGCGTCTAATAATTCAACATATGCCGCGCTTCCCGATTGTCCAGCGACACGGATTTTCATGTATAGGCCAATATCGGAGGCATTGATCGCCTGCTCGCTGTCATTTTTGTAGTACATCGTGTTTTTATCGCGGCGGAAGGTTGCTGTCTTGCCCTCTTCCGTATACAAGCGAATCTCTTGATCCGTTAGGCTCATCACATAACCGAATGATTCGAATGCGTGCTTTACCTTAGATACTTTTTCTCCGCGACTGAAGAATGTTGCAAGCTGCGCGCGCGTTACTTTGCCTTGCGGCTCGAATTTGTTGCCGCTCATTCCCGTAGTCAATTCCAGATCAACAGCAGTGTTGACATATCCTAATGCAGACGCGCTAATCTTGCTATTATCGGCAAATGTCGTCTTCTTGTTCTTTGCACGCTCTGCATCTGCTTGTTTTCCTACAGCACGAACCAAAATTTTCGTCACCCATTCACGGGTTGCCTTTTGATCGCCCCATGCTTGCTTCGGATCCGGCTTCGCCATTTCTTCTTCTTTTTCCAACAGCCCTTTTTGGAATGCCAGAACAATATACGGCTTGAAGAAATTCCCGACCTTAAAATCAGCAGGTAGTGCTACGGAATCTGCAGCATTCAATTCACCCTCTAGTCCCATATAACGAATTGCCATTGTGATGGCTTCCTGCTGCGTTACATCGTCACCAGGACGGAACTTGCCGTTATTCCCCTTTAAAATATCCAATGCTGCAAGCTTATGTATATGTTTCTCTGCCCAATAACCAAGCTTAACATCGCTGAATATCGGACTTGTACTCGAAGTTGATGTAACTTGATTTGTCTTTGTAGCGGTATTTGATTCAGCTGCCATCGCGAATTGCATAGACGTCAGCATCATGGATACGGCCAATAATGCACTTGTTAATGCTCGCGCTTTGCGCACACACGGTTTAGAATTTATTTGCATGATGCATCCCCTTCCACATATATTTCTTCGTGAGATGTTCTTTTTCGACAAGAACAGGGGCAATTCCTGCCCCTGTTCTTGAATAATTGTTGGTATTATTTTGTTCAATTACATGATTCGTGCAGATCTCTATGGACGCTTGATTGGATGTTTCAACGTAACATGGCCCATCAAGCTTTCATCTGACTTTCCATCTACCAGAATATCAATTGCCTTTACTTCATCGAATTGGAACAGCGTTTTAGTAAGAGCATCCAATGCAAAAGCCTCTCCGCCTGCTCCAAGATGACCCTCTTCCGGAATATGAATGTCAATGACTAGCGTTCCCTTATCCATTTTCACAGATTTGAAGTCGATCTTTTCCCACAACGGAATATCTTTATCATTGTCAGATGTCTTCAACGCTGAAAGTGCAGCTTCATATTTCTCGTCATCATTAGAGAACTGGATCATCTTCTTATACGACTTCAATTCCATCAGCTGATCATCAGAGACAAATACGTCAAGCGACTTTTCTTGCTTGTCAGACTTCGTTCCTTGACCTTTGTCAGTTGTTGGCTGCTCAGGCTTCGTTGTCTCGTCTGACGGCTTTTCCTCGTTCGGCTGCTCTGTTGTCGGCTGCTCCGTCGTAGGTTGTTCAGCTGTTGGCTGCTCAGATTGAGTAGCTCCATTTGTTGTCGGTTTAGCACCGCACGCACTTATAATTGTAATGGATAGAACTGCGGCAGCAAGTGCCCACCATTTTCGTGTCTTCATGAAGCACGACCTCCTTTACATCGTTCATAACGCAACAGATCGTCAAAGGTTGCATTTTTTATGGAATCAGGATACGCCCACATATTCTTTAATCCCTTTGACAATGTTCTCCGCAACGCGCCATTGGAACTGGTCGTCATACATTTTTGGTTCGTCATTCGTGCTCGTCAAAAAGCCTATTTCGAGCAGAGCCGACGGCATCTTCGTTTCCCGAACGACATGGAGATCTCCAAATTTGATACCCCGATCCTTCAATTGCGTTCCATTCAATAAATTTTTGTGCAACGTCTTGGCAAATGCTTCGCTGCTCTTGTGATAATAGAACGTCTCCGTACCTGTTACGGAAGGGCTATTTTTCGCGCTGTTTCCATGTATCGATACGAATATATCCGCACCAATTTTGTTCGCAAGCGATGAACGATCCGATAATTCAGGGAATGAGTCGTCTTCGCGCGTCATAACAAGATTGATCTTATCTTCTTTACGAAGCAGTTCTCCGACTTTCAAGGAAAGTGACAAAGTAAAGTCCTTTTCCGTCTTCTTCGTCAAGCTAAGCGCACCGGAGTCCTTGCCTCCATGGCCTGCATCAATCACAACGGTATAAGTACCATTTGGTTTGTTTGGCGTTACAGGTGGTTTCGTTGTTCCGCCATTGCCGTTCCCATCGTCATTTCCACTCTTTTGATTCAGCGAAATGGTCGTCAAACCTTGATCATTCAGTGTGACTTCACCATTCAACGGGTAGTTCAAATCAATAACGAAGCGCGCTGTATTCGGCTTATCGCTGAACATTGCAAAGCGAATGCGCTGAACATCTGGGTAATCTGATACTACATATTCCCCTTGTCCATCTTTATTGAAACTATATTTTTCATAGAACTCGTCCGAGAACACTGCATTCGGCAAATCAATAACTACCCGGTTAGGGCTGTCCATCGTCATAATGCTCGGTCTTACATTACGATCTAAAGCAATATGTAATTGATTATTGTCAAAAGAAAAGTTCGTAACGACTGAAGTATTGTTATCTGGCTTTGCTTGGTCTCCACCATTACTGCCATTATCTCCATTGCCGTTGTCCGGCTTTGTCGGCTTGTCCTCATTGCCTTTATCAGGTGTTGGGGGCGTTACTTCGTCGGAAGTGAACATGTACACGGATTTGGTTGAGTTGTCCCAATCCACTTTCAACCCCATATTCTCCCCGATAAAACGAAGTGGGACTAGTGTAGTTTCGCCTTTAATAACCGGTGGTGCAACAAGTGTAACACTCTTGTTGTCAACTGTCGCCGTCTTCTGATTGACGGTGAGATTCATGCTTCTGCTATTATCATTTATAGCTACCGTCTTCGCCTTCTGATTCCAATCAACCTTATAACCCAACTCTTCAGAAACGACGCGAATCGGGACCATGACCGAATTGTTCAGCATCAAAATGTTCTCTGGCATCGCCAAAGAATTTCCATTCAAGTACAAGCTCGTATTAGGTGCAGCTTGTCCCAGCGTAGGAAACACTAAACACAACAGCATTAATAGCAATCCAACCGCAAATTTTTGTTTTTTCTGCATCTTCACCTCTACATCCTTTCGTCATGTTCCGCACTATTCTATTTGTCTATTAAGAACGGACGTATTATTAGACGTATAAAAAGTACAAAAGTTGCGTAGTTTCTACATTTTTTGGCTAAAATAAACCTGCTAAAATATCCCTTGTTTTCACTGTAAATCACCTACTCCCACATGGCAAGACAAAAATTGCGCATTTGAACATAAATATTGACAGGATATGTAACAACAACAAAAAGACCGTTCTCTATTTCGCACCTGATCATACAAAAAGTGCAAATAGAAAATGGTCTACCCTCTCTAAAAATATCAACTTCTAGTAGCAGAAATAATTAAGAACATGGGTCTGCGCAGTTCATCAGTCATCCCGGGTATTTCTCGCAGCATTTTCTCAGATGGAGTCGGCTCCTTCACTGCATGTATCGTAAATCCCGCATCAATCAAGTTACTCATATACGTAGCAAACGTTCGATGATACTTAACGACATCCTCCGTTAAGAAGGCCGTTTCACGCTTCCCTTCATCCTGATAGCCATCCACTGCCCAATGGAGGATATTCCCTTGCTCATCGTACACCCAATCTTGTTCATTGCGCGAAGTGAAGATCGGATGCTCCACCGAGAACAGAAACACGCCCCCTGGTTTTAAGCTGTGATAGACTTTGTCACAAATCGTATCGAACGACTCAATACAATGAAAGGCTAGCGAACTAATCACCACATCAAATTGCTCATCAGCAAACTGAATGTCTTCAAATCCCTGGAACGCCGAAGCGAATCCAGGGATTGTAATACCTTCTATTGTCAACGGTGCTTATACGACTGGGTAAGCGACACGCCCCGCATTCGCAGCTTCGTATGCAGTAATTGCATCTTCATGCTTCAGCGTCAATCCGATATCATCGAGACCTTGCAGCAAAAATTGGCGACGGTGCTCATCCAGATCGAAAGTGTAGTTCAATCCGTACTCATCCGTAATTGTCTTCTCTTCCAAATTCACGTCCAGACGATAGCCGTCCTTCTCCGCTGCACGACGGAATAGTTCATCAACTTGCTCTTCTGACAGCTTAATAGGAAGAATACCATTCTTGAAGCAGTTATTGTAGAAAATATCTGCGAATGATGGAGCAATAACACAGCGGAAGCCATAATCAAGAATCGCCCATGGTGCATGCTCACGTGAAGAACCGCAACCGAAATTCGCACGGGACAGTAATACGGAAGCTCCTTCATATTGCGGCTGGTTTAAGGTGAAGGAAGGAATAACGTTGCCCGCCTCGTCGAATCTCCACTCGTAGAACAAGAACTGGCCGAATCCGCTCCGTTCAATACGCTTCAAAAATTGCTTGGGAATGATTGCATCTGTATCCACGTTGACCCGATCAACTGGGGCAACAAGACCGTTCAATGATGTAAATGGTTGCATGATTCGTTCCTCCCTTAGTTCAATACTTCCGCTTTGATTTCCCAGTTGCGCACATCAACGAAATGACCCTTGATTGCCGCTGCTGCTGCCATTGCTGGCGATACCAAATGCGTACGTCCACCGCGGCCTTGACGTCCTTCGAAGTTACGGTTGGAAGTCGAAGCACATCGTTGTCCTGGCTGGAGCACATCCGGGTTCATGGCAAGGCACATACTGCATCCAGCATCACGCCATTCGAAGCCCGCTTCCACGAATACTTGATCCAAGCCTTCTTTCTCCGCCTGAAGCTTAACCCGACCAGAGCCTGGAACAACGATAGCCGTTACCTTATCGCTCACCTTGTAGCCTCTAGCTATCTCAGCCGCTGCACGCAAATCCTCGATACGGCCATTTGTACATGAGCCGATAAATACATAGTCGACAGCAATTTCAGTCATCGGCGTACCAGGTGTCAGATCCATATATTCAAGTGCTTTCTCAGCAGCTTTACGTTCATTTTCGGTTGTAAAATCAGCAGGGTTCGGTACATTCGACGTAATATCGGTACCCATACCTGGGCTCGTTCCCCAAGTCACCTGTGGGATAAGCTGATCCATATCCACTTCAACAACAACATCATAAGCAGCGCCCTCATCGGTTACATAGCTCTTCCACTCTGCAACAGCAGCATCGAAAGCTTCGCCTTGAGGCACATACTGACGATCACGCAAGTATTGGAATGTTGTCTCGTCTGGTGCGATTAGACCAGCACGTGCACCCGCTTCAATGGACATATTGCATACAGTCATTCTCTCTTCCATCGTCAATTCGCGGATGGATTCGCCTGTGTATTCAATGACATACCCAGTTGCAAAATCAGTGCCGTTCTGCGCAATGAAGCCCAAGATCATATCCTTCGCAGTAACGCCTGGCTTGCGCTTGCCAACGAAGCGCACTTCCATCGTCTTCGACTTCGCTTGCTGCAAGCATTGTGTAGCCATGACATGCTCAACTTCGCTTGTGCCAATTCCGAACGCAAGGGCGCCGAATGCACCGTGCGTCGACGTATGGCTGTCCCCACAGACAATTGTCTTCCCTGGATGAGTAAGACCAAGCTCAGGCCCCATAACGTGCACCACGCCTTGATCAATGCTGTCCAGGTCGAACAGCGTAACACCAAAGTCTGCACAGTTCTGTGATAATGTATCGATCTGCTGCTTCGAGATTGGATCTGTTATGTTGAACCGATCCTTCGTCGGTACATTATGATCCATTGTTGCAAATGTAAGATCCGGACGTCTTACCTTGCGGCCGCTCAAGCGCAATCCTTCAAAAGCTTGCGGGGATGTTACCTCGTGCACCAAATGCAAATCAATGTATAAAATGCTTGGTTTGCCTTCTTCTTGCACGATGACGTGCCGATCCCAAATCTTCTCGTACATGGTCTTCTTTATCGTCATTTCCTTCACCTCTCCGCGATTTTACGCTTCTCTCTCTATTTCTCTTGCCACCAAATATAGCATTTCTTTCTTCATTGATCCAAGATATAATATCTATAATTACAATAGGTTTAACCTATAAGTTATACAGAGAAAGGATGAACGGACATGGAATTTAGACAGCTGCTCTATGCCGTCCAAATTGCACAGGAGAGGAACTTCTCCCGGGCTGCTGAGAAGCTGCACATCGCACAGCCTTCATTAAGCCAGCAGTTGTCGAAGCTAGAGAAGGAAATTGGCGTCCTCTTATTTCAACGAACGACCAATTCAGTGGAACTCACACATGCAGGAGAGGTATTCGTCGACCGCGCGCAGAAGATGCTCGATGCGATGGAACAGTTGAAGAACGAAATGGCCGATATCAGCCAGACGAAGAGAGGAAAGGTGGTTATCGGGACAATGCCGATTACGGGATCCCATATCCTCCCCCATGTCCTTCCTCAATTCCATGAACGCTATCCAGCCATCGATCTGGTACTCGTAGAGGATACTTCGACGTCCAACCTGGAGCGAATGACGGCCCAAGGCAAGAATGATCTATGCCTGCTATCTCTGCCCTTAACGGATGATTCTCTTACCTATCGACCTGTCGTGGAAGAGGAGATTCTGCTGGCAATCCCCCCTCAGCATTCTCTTGCCAAGCAGCATTGCAAATGTTCTGAGCCAAGTCCGGTGTCCTTATCAGACCTCCGAGACGAGCCCTTCATTCTCTTGAAGCGTGGTCAAGGATTCCGGCAAATTACCGTACAATTGTGCCAGGAAGCCGGTTTTACCCCGAATGTCGTATTCGAGAGCACGAACATTGAGACCGTCCAGTCTCTCGTAGCAGCTGGTATGGGGGTTGCCTTAGTTCCTTCATTTATTGCGACTGCTCCTCGAAGCGAATTTGTTCCGTTATATCTTCCGCTGACAGGAAGACCTTCCCGTACGCTTGTTATCGCGTATCGTGAAGGCCGCTATATGTCCCATGCGGCAGAAGCCTTCATGCAGACACTGCAAGATACGATCACAGCCCGCTTCGGCTCGCGAGTTCGCGCCGGAGGAATGATGAATCAACCTAAGAAGTCTGAATGAGATCGTATCTCTATGTACGAATCAGCTCATCGATTCGCATTATGGCAATCCTGCAACCGCAACAGGGAATTGACCTAATGCAGCAGCGCGTCCAAGCAATACTCGTGCTGCAGCCCGCACATTGCTATCCGTCAGCCCATAAATCGCATAGCCGATTGGTATGTTAGACAAAGCCTGAGCATCATAGGGAAGTCCTGCTGCAACGACTGCAACAGGCTTCTCTATTTGTTCAAGCTGAGCTACCAGCTTTTCAAGCAGTTTGATTCTACGAGGCTGTCGGTATACATCGTTCGTCACGATAACGACGGCATCTGCGGCTCTGATTGCATCGGTCAATCCTGTATCTTCAAGCTTACTCACTCGAACGTCTGTCTCAGCCGAACGCACCTTGTTGCGATTAGCTGCTGCATGAGCTTCCTTCTCCTCCGCCCCAACATCTCGTCTTCCCTTCACCTCAGCTACTAATGCACGCTGCATTGCTTCCAAGCTGGCGCTATCATGACCGACCAGAAGTACTTGGTTCATATTGGATGTAATCAGCTCACTGGGCTGATTAGCAATAGAATCTGTCCCCCAACGTGTAACAGCCTGTTCCGCTATGCGTTTCATTAATCCCTGAGCCTGATTGGAAGCAATAAATGATTGGGCTTTCCCAATCGCTTGTTCCACATTTAATTGAGAAGCCTGCTTTGCATTTGTCACCTTATACTTCAACTTTAAGTGCAAGATGCGACGCACACTCTCATCAATGCGCTGCTCGGTCAATGTCCCCTCTTCTATCGCTTTATGAATCGCAGCTATTGCCTGATGCGGCTTAGGGGGCATCAAGAGCACATCTGCACCTGCTTGGATGGACATTACAGCAGCTTCATCCGAACCAAAATGATCCGCAATCGCCTTCATATTCAATGCATCCGTAATAATGACCCCCTGAAAATGCAATTGATCACGCAAAATATCTGTAAGGACACGGGAAGATAGTGTAGCTGGAATCGTGATGAGTGAGCCATCTTTTTGAGAGGAGGTTGTCTTCGGCTCAAGTTGAGGAACCTGAATGTGAGCGGACAAAACCATATCCACTCCTTCTTCAATGGCTGCCTTGAAGGGCAACCATTCTACTTGCTCGAACCGCTTCAAGTCATGAGTCAACTGAGGTAGTCCCACATGCGAATCAGTACGTGTCGAGCCGTGCCCAGGGAAGTGTTTCACAATGGCGGGCATGCCGCTATAATGTGCTCCCTGTACATAGGCGCGTACGTACGCAGACACCTGTTTAGGCTCAGAGCCAAATGAGCGAAGTCCGATGACGGGATTGTACGGATCATCATTTACATCAGCAACAGGGGCAAAATTTAGGTTGAAGGAGAGCAACTGCATGAGGTTGCCCGTTTCAATAGCCGTTTCCTTCGCAAGCTGGGGTTGTCCAGTCGCAGCAATCGCCATATTTCCATTCCAATCGCCAGTGAACAGGATACGATTTACTACTCCCCCCTCCTGATCTACGCCAATCCAGAGTGGGATACGGGATGATCGGAGCATTTGGACATTGTCTTCAACCGTTTGCCCCACAGTCTTGATGTCATCTTTGAATAAAATAACGCCTCCAGGAGCCAGTTCATGAAGGATATTCGACAGCGCTTGGTTAGGCTTCTCAGCAGTAAGCGCAGATAAGTGAACCAAAAACATTTGGCCAATTTTCTCGTCTAAGGTGAGTGCTTGCAGCCATTTTTCCACTTGTATGTTGTCTTCTGCAGAGCCGTTTACAATTTTCTGGTCAAATGAAGAATCCGAACCGTTTTGATGAAGGACTCTACCATCACCATCTATACCCAGCACCCAATCTACCACATGAGCGCCATATCCAGACCAGACTAGAAGGAGCACACCTATTGTACATCCAATAATGAGAAAAAGAAGACGTGATTGGCGACGTTTACGAGATGTGTCTGCCCGCTTATGCCGCTCTTTTCTCGACATCATACACGATCAAGCAATGGAGCAGAACCATAGGAAGCCGTAGCAGATTGATAAAGCGATTCTCTACGATCAGCGAACACAGGAATTCGCCCCCGCACCTCCTGTACGAGCGACAGAGAGATCGGTGCCTGCACAAATGCCTCCTGTTCCCCTGATGAAGCAAGTGTATCCCCCCATGGATCAATAATTGCCGAATGTCCGAAGAAAGCTGTCTCTTGTCCGGAAGCCCCCTTGCTCGTACCGACTCGATTGCAGGCTACCACATACATTTGATTTTCAATGGCTCTCGCAGTCAACAGCGTCTTCCAATGATGAAGCCGTGGATGCGGCCACTCAGCTGGAACAAATAGAACTTCTGTACCTTGGAGCGCCATTGTTCGGGTCCATTCCGGGAAACGGAGATCATAACAAATAATAACTCCACACTTCACACCATCTAGGGTAAACGTCCCGAGCGCATTTCCGGAAGATAAATAAACATGTTCATCCATCAACTGGAACAAATGAACCTTGTCATAGGCGCCAACAATGTCGCCATTACGATTTGCTGCATACACCCTGTTGTAGATCTGGTCGCCTTCACGAACCGATACGGAACCACCTACAATGTTTACACCATATCGTGCAGCAAGCATCGTGAGCATTTGCTTCGTCTGCTGTCCATTTACATCTGCTATTTCGTGAATCCGCTCAAGTGCATAACCTGTATTCCACATTTCTGGAAGCACAATGACGTCCGGCTTCGAATCTCTCTCCATTGCTTTGCCGATCCATTGAATAACGTTCTCCATATTTTTGTCCGGTTCGCCGATTGCAACATCCATTTGAATCGCACACACATTCCATAATTGTTCCATCGTATACACTCCTTCTCTCGGCTTTCAGCATGCATTTGTTCTTCGGTAGCACTTTCTACCATCCATCATACCTTTTCATGGATTGGAGTCAAGATGGGTACGTTAAGGAAGCAAGCGGAATCAAAAATAAACAACGAATAATCACCCACCGCGGTCTCGAAAGGATGAAAAGTAGCATGCGCAATCGTTGTATGGTCAAATGGGTCGTAGCTATTGCTCTCTTACTTGTATGCAGCACAAGTACACTGAAGACGAATTCTGTATCCGCATGGGCACCGAGTGAAGGCAGCGATTCGGCTGCAAGTCCTCCGATCCAACTGTTCGATATTAAGGCACAACGGATTGTGAAGACGTTCCCTAACAGCAAGGAGTTCCAAGCAGTCGCTGCTTCTTGGCTCAAGTCGATAACCGGACTGTCCCCTCAGCTCACGATTGGGCATCAATGTGGATATATCGTACGTATCCCATTAACATCAGTGGCTGATGTGGTTCTTCCAAGAGAGACGGTGCAGATAAAAGACGTATTTCTTATCTATTGCCCAGATAAAGATCCGCTGCTGCTCGTATTCTCGAAGGAACGCAAGCCCTATTTGCTGCGAATAAATTTAGATGTCAAACCATTTATGCAGCAGCTATTGACAACAGAACCGACAGGAAAGGCTGAAAAATCGAGCGGATAAGTTGTATTTAAAGAAAAACCGTATGTAAGCTACGGAAATCGATGAAAAAAAAGGGTATACACTTCAGTGGAAACATGCTAAATTATCGTTATTATTTTGATAACCGATAACGAATCCGGGTGCTGGAGTGGATAAGACATGTTAGAAGAAACATACCGTTCTATCTCGATCAAGCCGGCCGCACGCATGAACCGGCTTCCGAAGCAATTCTTTGCCCAGCTTGTGCAGCGGACGAACGCTCGCATCGCTGACGGTCATGATGTCATCAATCTTGGTCAGGGCAATCCTGACTTGCCAACTGCTCCTCATATTGTGACTGCGCTGCAGGAAGCAGCAACTGACCCAATCAATCATAAATACCCTCCATTCAGTGGACATCGCTACTTGAAGGAAGCGATAGCCAAGCGGTATAAGGAAGACTATAATGTGGATCTCGATCCCGATACAGAAGTAGCCGTATTATTCGGAGGCAAGACGGGACTCGTTGAAATCAGTCAAATTCTGCTTAACGCAGGCGACGTCTGCCTCGTTCCAGATCCAGGCTATCCTGATTATTGGTCTGGCGTTGCCCTTGCTGGTGCTGACATGGTCATGATGCCATTGTTGGAAGAAAATCAATTCCTTCCAGATTATGAACGGATTACGAAGCAGCAGCTAGAACGGGCTAAGCTAATGTTCCTGAACTATCCGAACAATCCAACGGCAGCGACTGCAAGTTCTGATTTCTATGCGGACACCGTGCAATTTGCAGCGAAGCATAATATCGTCGTTGCCAGTGATTTCGCATATGGATCGATTGGATTTGACGGAAAACGGCCTGTGAGCTTCCTACAGACGCCTGGCGCGAAGGAAGTCGGTATCGAATTCTACACGATGTCCAAGACTTACAACATGGCCGGGTGGCGAGTTGCATTTGCTGTTGGCAATAAAGAACTTATCCGCTTTATCAATCTGATGCAGGATCACATGTATGTTAGCCTGTTCGGTGCTGTTCAGGCTGCCGCTGCCGCCGCATTGACCGGTTCGCAGCACACAGTTCATGAACTGTGTGCGACATATGAACAGCGCAGGAATGTATTCTTCAAGGAGCTTCATCGCATTGGCTGGGAGGCCGTTCCATCGGCAGGATCCTTCTTCGCCTGGCTCCCAGTGCCTAAAAATTTCAACTCTGCCCAATTCGCAGATTTATTACTGGAGCGTGCCAATGTTGTCACCGCGCCAGGCATCGGATTTGGTAAGCATGGAGAGGGCTACGTCCGGGTCGGACTGCTCGCGCCAGAGGCGCGATTATGCGAAGCTGCCGAGCGAATTGGAAGACTATCGCTATTCTAAGCTAGATCAGTGCAATGATGCTGTCTCGGTTTATAATCGGGCTTATCAACAATTTCATTGTGTTTCTAACTAAAGGAATCTTCTGTCACCTGCCTTTATACAGGATTCGCCTTCTTTACTCCATTGGAATCACATGGTATTCTATTCGTAATACACTCATTGCTCTCATGGAGCAGCGGGTGCCAGAGTGAATACCCTTATCGTGATGACAGGACCAGTACGTAATGAAGGTCGCGTTCAGAGAGCGGAATGCCATAGGCTGCAAGCATCCGCCGCAGAGCCATTACAGAACCTATCCTTGAGCGGTCAGCATAAGCGTTACGCGTGAAGCTGAACGGCTGCCTCCGTTATAGGCGATCAAGTGGGATGGTTTCTGCATGATCATGAATCTGCGATCAACGCAGTTCAGGTATATGCTCTAGGAACCCTCAATGAAGGTGGTACCGCGGAAGTGTGACTTTCGTCCTTTAGAGGACGAGGGTCTTTTTTTATACCCATAATCCGTTTTCGCGACATCACTGTTCGGCATTCCCTTGATCCATTCACATCATCGTATTACAATCTGGCACCGGCAAATCGTGAGATGTATGATACTTATACTCATGAGAGTCAAAGAATCAGGAAGTGAATGAATGATGGAACAGTGTCAACGAATTGTAGTGAAAATTGGAAGCAGCTCGCTTACCTCTGAGCATGGTGGCTTAAATCGAGAACATATTGAATTCTACGTACGCGAGCTCGTCTCTCTTATGGAACGTGGTGCACATGTCGTGCTCGTCACCTCAGGTGCCGTTGCAGCCGGATTTCGACATATTGGATATATGACTCGTCCGAAGCTTCTCCATGAGAAGCAGGCTGCTGCTGCAGTCGGTCAGGCGCTGCTAATGCAGGCCTACCAAGAACAATTCCAGAAGTACAGCATTCCTTCAGCACAGCTGCTGTTAACTCGGCCAGACTTCGCCAATCGCAAGCGCGGCCATAATGCCCAGATGACAATGGAGGAACTGCTGAAGCAGCGTGTCGTCCCTATTATTAATGAGAATGACACCGTATCCGTTGAGGAACTCAAGTTTGGTGATAACGATACGCTCTCAGCACTGGTTGCGAATCTTGTTCATGCTGATCGGCTAGTGATTATTACGGATACGGACGGGTTGTATACGGCAGATCCCCGTTCCAATCCGAATGCGAAGCGGTTCGACAGAGTCGAGGAAATTAACGAGGAAATTTACGCATATGCTGGAGGAGCCGGCTCATCTGTCGGTACGGGCGGCATGCGTTCGAAGCTAGATGCAGCACGTATCGCCATGCGGGGTGGTGTGCCTGCCTTTGTTGGCCGAGTCAATGAGCCAGGTGATTTGCTCCTTGCTGTGGACGGTATTGGCAAGGGTACCTATTTCGATACTCACCTGCACGCATTGCCGATGAAGAAGCAATGGCTTGGCTTCCACTCTACCCCACATGGACAAATTATTGTCGATGAAGGCGCTGAACGGGCATTGATATCACGAGGATCAAGTCTGCTGCCTGCTGGTATTCGAGGAGTCGAAGGCGACTTCCACCCTGGAGATGTGGTTGAGGTGTCTGGTGAGGACGGACGTGTGATTGGCAGAGGCATCGTCAATTACGAAGCCGATCAATTAAAGATTGCAGCGGGCTGGTCTACGGATGAGGTTCTCAATCGCATCGAGGTTCCGCGCATTGAAGTGATACATCGAGATGAATGGGTCACACTACGATCATAGAGGGAGGCATGTACGATGAGTGAAGTACTTTCCAAGGCTACGTTAGCGAAAGAAGCAGCCGCAGTCATGAACCGACTGACAACCGATCAGAAGAATGAAGCATTATTGAGAATGGCGGATCTGCTTGTCCAACATGCAGATTCGATTATTGAAGCAAACGCAAAAGATCTAGAACGAGGGAAGCAGCAGGGAACATCAGATTCTCTATTGGATCGCCTTGCACTAAATGAGGCAAGAATTGAAGATATGGCAGAAGGATTGCGCCAGATCGCCGAACTGACAGATCCTGTTGGAGATGTTCTTGAGAAAATTGACCGTCCCAACGGCTTGCATATTGAGAAAATCCGTGTGCCACTAGGTGTAATTGGCATGATCTATGAAGCGCGTCCGAATGTCACCGTGGATGCGGCTGGCCTGTGTCTTAAGACAGGCAATGCGGTCGTACTGCGCGGAGGCTCTTCTGCGCTGGAATCTAACAAGCGCATTGTCGCTGTGCTGCATGAAGCGCTGAAGCTCACTTCTGTTCCAGTTGAAGCCTTGCAGCTAATCGAAGATGCGGATCGTGCTTCTGTTGACGAGATGTTGAAATGTAACGGCTTGCTGGATGTCGTCATTCCGCGCGGTGGCGCATCGCTCATTCAGAATGTCGTTCAAAATGCAACTGTACCCGTTATCGAGACCGGGGCAGGAATTTGTCACACCTATATTGACCAGTCCGCTGATCCGGAGATGGCCGAAGCAATTGCATTCAACGCGAAAGTGCAGCGCCCTTCCGTATGCAACTCTATGGAGACTCTGCTCGTACACGAGCAGTTTGCTGAGCGCCATCTGACAGGATTGCTTGAAGGATTTGACACACATCGTGTTGAACTGCGCGGCTGCGAGCGAACAATCGCCTATGCGCCATGGGCTAAGAAAGCATCCGAACAAGATTATGTAACAGAATATAACGACTATGTACTGAACGTGCGCGTCATTGACTCGCTTGATGAAGCACTTGAGCATATCGCTCACTATGGCACGAAGCACTCCGAATGTATCGTGACCGAGAACAAAGACCGTGCCAGCCGTTTCTTAAGGGAAGTTGATGCTGCTGCTGTCTACCATAATGCATCAACGCGGTTCACAGATGGGTTTGAATTCGGATTTGGTGCTGAGATCGGCATTAGCACACAGAAACTACACGCAAGAGGTCCAATGGGCCTACCTGCCCTAACGTCCACGAAGTATCGGATATATGGCAAAGGCCAAATTCGCGAGTAACATCGCACGCCAGTGCTATTTTCCATTTAAGTGTTGGCAAGAAGGGAGAGGAATGGACATCATGAATGAAATAAAAACACAAGAGAAGGACACATTCCGGTCTCTTCACTTTAGTATTTTCGGTGCAGGGTCTATTGCCGAAGCGATCGTTAGAGGAGTACTTGCGAAGCAGCTGACTGAGCCTTCGCAAATCTCCATGATCAATCGCAGCAATAACGAACGGCTTCTGCAGTTGCAGCGAAAGTATGGCGTCACGATAGAGCTCTCATCAGAAGGCAAACAGCAGCTCTTGCAGGAAGCAGATGTCATTGTATTGTGCATGAAGCCGAAGGATGCCGCAGGAGCACTTCATGAGTTGAAGCCGCTTCTCCGCTCCGGAACGCTTATCATTTCTGTGATTGCTGGTCTATCGCTTCATGCCATTGAGCATATTCTTGGTCCAGTTGCCGCTGTTCGAACCATGCCGAACACATCGAGCACGATTGGTCTCGGTGCGACTGCAATCTGCTGTTCGGATGCGGTCAATGACACACAGCGCGCCATCGCGATGGCGATGTTCGAAGCAGTCGGCATCGCAGTTGAAGTTGAAGAGCAGCACATGAATATCGTGACCGGATTATCTGGCAGCGGCCCTGCTTATTTGTACTACGTCATGGAAGCGATGATACAAGCAGCTGTAGATGGGGGACTTACAAAAGAGGATGCGCGGGATTTAACCGTCCAGACTGTTCTAGGTGCGGCTGAAATGGTACGGCTAACACAGGAAGAACCTGCTGAGCTGCGCCGCAAGGTGACCTCCCCTGGCGGCACGACACAAGCTGCAATAGACGTCATGAATACCCATCATGTAGGCAGAACCATCGTTTCTGCTGTGCACCGCGCTGCAGAACGATCTCAGGAAATGGAACACCAAATTGGGAGGGAAATCGAATGAAAGATCACTGCGTCGCCACCTATCGGCTGTTCGATGATCGTGCAGACTTTCATAAGAAGGCCGAAGGAATTGCCGTTGGATTGACGGTCGGGAGCTGGACCGAGCTCCCTGAGGCGAGAAAGGCCGAGATGTCGAAGCATCTCGGCAAGGTAATCTCGATTGAGGAACATCCATCAGATGTCCTTGGGGAACGCTACGCGGATATTGCAATTGCTTATCCGGACATTAACTTTAGCCCTGACATTCCTGCCCTGCTCGTTACGGCCTTCGGCAAGCTGTCCATGGATGGTCGGATTAAACTTCTGGATATTGATTTTTCCGATGCATTTACAGCTTCATTTCAAGGACCTAAGTATGGAATCGATGGAGTTCGCGAACTGCTAGGCGTCCATGACCGCCCACTGTTAATGAGCATTTTCAAGTCTGTCATCGGTCATGATCTAGCAGCTTTGAAGGAGCAGTTCTACCAGCAAGCACTTGGCGGAGTTGATTTGATCAAGGATGACGAGATTTTATTTGAAAATCCCCTCACACCGATCGACATGCGTGTCCGCGCGTGTATGGAAGCTGCCGCTCGTGCCGAACAAGTGACGGGCAAGAAATTGCTGTATGCCGTAAACTTAACAGGGTCTACGTTCTCCCTTCGTGAACAAGCACTCCGTGCAATCGAAGCTGGAGCAAATGCCTTGCTCTTCAACGTATTAAGCTACGGGTACGACGTCCTGCATGGATTGAGCCAAGATCCTGATATTACAGTTCCAATCGCCGCTCATCCTGCACTTGCCGGTGCCTACTACCCAGCGAGGGAGCATGGAATTGCCGCCCCACTTCTGCTTGGCAAACTCATGCGATTAGCTGGTGCTGATCTCGTACTCTTCCCTTCCCCATATGGTTCGGTCACAATGCCGAAAGAAGAGACGCAAGGGATCCGTCACGCTCTTACCAGTGTGAATAATTCATTTGGAGCGATACATAAGAGAAGCTTCCCTGTGCCTTCCGCGGGTATACATCCTGGCTTGGTTCCGTTTATTATTCAAGATTTTGGCAACGATGTTGTCGTCAATGCAGGAGGCGGTATTCACGGCCATCCAATGGGAACAGCTTCAGGCGGGCATGCGTTTGTCGATGCCATTGATGCCATCTTGAAGGGTGACACCTTAGAAGCACGAGCTGCTATTTCTGAACCATTGGCTGCCGCAATTGGATTGTGGGGTGTGAAGAAGTGAGCATCGAGAAGAAGCTTCGAGTTATCTTTTGTGATTTCGACGGAACGATAACTGAAAATGATAACATCGTGTCGATTATTAGATATTTCAAGCCGCCTGGATGGGACAAAATCGTGCAGGACGTCATCCATGAACGCAAGTCGATTCGTCAAGGGGTCGGTGAAATGTTCGCCCTGCTCCCTTCTTCATTGCAAGAAGAGGTTATTCAATACGCCGTAACACAGGCACGTATTCGCCCTGGTTTCGAGCAATTTGTTCAGTTCTGCCAAGCAGAAGGGATCGAATTATATATTACAAGCGGCGGCATCGATTTCTTCGTGTATCCGCTGCTGAAGCCTTATCAAATACCTGCCGACAACATCTATTGCAATGGCAGTGACTTTCGTGGTGATAAGATTCAGATTACATGGCCGCATTATTGTCAGCCGCCATGTACGAATGATTGCGGGATGTGCAAAACAACTATCGTGCGCCGCTTCCCTAAGGATCAGTATGAGCGTATTGTCATTGGCGACAGCGTCACTGATTTTACTGCAGCCAAATTAGCTGATTTCGTGTTTGCCAGAGCTCAATTAATCGAACGATGCGATGAGCTTCAGCTTCCATATGCGCCGTTCCAGACGTTTTATGATATTATTGAACATTTGAGTCATTCCAATACACATATAACTCATCCGTAGATCGGCTGAGGAAGTGGATAAGTGAAGGGAGCCAACCTATAGAATGAATACGCATACGCTCACTTTAGAGCAGAAGCAGTGGGCACTTGCCGAGCTGCGAACAATCAAAGAGCAATTTGCCAGCCGCCACTGGTTCCCAGGAACAAGCGGTAACCTCTCCGTTCGTGTTGGCGACATCCAGGAAGAACACTTCCAATTCGCCATCACAGCCAGCGGCAAAGACAAATCGATCCATACTCCCGAAGATTTCCTGTTCGTCGATGAGAATGGCCGTGCAACGGAAGCCACTCATCTCAAACCTAGTGCCGAGACCTTAATTCATTGTGAAATCTATCGACTCACTGGATGTGGTGCCATCTTCCACGTACATACGGTATTCAACACGATCGTATCTGATTTATATGGAGATCGTGGTGCTGTACCCGTCGAAGGCGTGGAATTAATTAAAGCGTTTAATATTTGGGAGGAAGACGCAAAAATTCACATCCCTGTTGTACCTAACTACGCTGATATCCCCCGTATCGTACCCTGTGTTACAGCGTCTCTTGACCCCCGTATTCCGGGTATTCTTCTGCGAAAGCACGGTATATATGCTTGGGGTGCCAATGCCTTTGAGGCCAAACGTCATCTGGAGGCATTCGAATTTTTGTTCGAATATGTATACCGCAAACAAGCACTTCATCAATAAATTCTAGCTATTGTTCCATAAAACTGATAAGGCCCTCAGTCATAATAGACAGAGGGCTTTTAAAATTCATGTGTAGGAATGACAACTCCTATATGCAAGGAAACCACATATCCCAATAGGGTTGATACGTTGGAAATAAATCCAGCGTATCTGGTTGATAACCACGATAATGACGCATGTAGCCCGCTAAATATGAAAAGGATGAGGAATGTGGCCCAATAAAATAAGGAGCATGAATACATACGAGCCAATCGACCAAAGCTTGTTCCTCTAGACATAAGGAATCAAATTTCTGCTTCAGATTTGGGCTCCCTTCTAACACTATTTTTTTATTATAAATCATAATATCCCCGTTTTTTTCCTGTATCCCTTTTGCTATCGCTGCATACTCTTCATCCAATAAACCGGATGCTAAATATATGGCTGATACCTTTTGCTTAGCCTCCATACAAGCATAAATACAGTGAAGCTGACTTTCCGCATAATGTTCTAGGCCCATACTTTTTATATCGGAAATTAGCAATAAATCTTTTTCAATTCTTAGATGAGCCGCTATCCACTGATGCTTCTCGGACATGGAAGCGATAATGAAATTAGATAATTCTACGATGTGCTTAGCGAAAGGAAATGCATTGGCAATGAACAATCCGCTATTTTTATTTTCGATTTCTGACATCTGCCGGATCGGGTACCTTTTACAGATAACCGCTTGATTACGTACTTCTGCTTGTACTTCTTCAGCGCGTTTCACATCAATCTGTCGACTTGACAGTAATTTCCGCAAAACATGTACATCAACGAAGCAATCGATTGCTATGCTTCGAAAATACGGAGTAACATCAAAATCAATCGAGGTTCTCGTTTGAACATTCTGTAAAAGGATTCCTGTAGGAGAGCCCTCGTTCGCATGATATAGTGCTTCACCAACAGCACGAAAAACGGACATTAACTGATTGCAAAGTCCTTCTGATCCTTCTGCACTATTTTGAAAATAAATCATGCGTTGTTCCTCCATAGCGATCTAACAAAACTCACATATAAGCTGAATGAGAGCTCCAGATTGAATATATCGTCGTTTCGAATAACTAAAGGAAAGTCAACAAATAAAGGTAAAGATCCAGATAAGAACAATATATGTAGAGGCTAAATCAAATGAGAAGTAAAAGGCGGAGATTTTTTAAACATTTCCATATCAAGGTCAATATCAAGCTATCAGTGTTCGTCCATTGATACATGATCGTAGAACCAGAACCGAATAAGATTATTATCTGAGATTGCCGCCGAAACACCATTACAGCCTCTCTGCAGCAACCTCAAAATTATTTTCCCATGCAAACTTACAGGAGCTCATACCTCATCTTCCACTAGAACGGAATTTCTGTGTATAAGCCTTCGCATCTTCAATCGAACGAACGCGGTTGCGGCTCCATTCCAGCAGGATGCGATCCACATAACGGAAGTGCACCTTGCCTGCAAAGACGGCTTCCTTCAACGCCAATAAGATCAGTTCCTCTGGATAGTGATCCTGGTCAATCCACCCAGCTATCGTCTCACATTCCATTGGTGAAAGAGGACGACCGAATTCCTTCTCGAATATATTGAACAGATTCGGCTGATCCGAATCCGTTAAAGCAGATGATTGTCTGAGTCGCTGACGTTCCGTTCGTATCTCTTCCGTCACGATCACAGCCATTTTCTCCCATAATCCAGTCAGATTATAACGCTCATATTGAATATCCGTAGCCGCATCGATCTCCTCATCAATGCTGATAAAGCCATCTTTCAACAGGCGCTGAAGTGATTTGATCACAAGTTCTGGAGCTGTTCCCATTCGTTCCTGCAGCTCATCAATCGTCGGAAAGTCCTTCATTTCCTGCTGCTTAAAGCCTATAAGCTGAATGAGCAGCATAGCCTCCGTATCGTTCAGCTTCAATTGTCGATAACAGCGCAGCAGATGGTACGGCACACTGATGCTGCCTGATTGCATGCCTAGCGCCATCCCTTTAGCAAAGGTGCGAAAAGCGTCTCCACTCATACAATAAATCCCCTCTCCCCTTCACTACCCCTCTATTGTCTCATACGAACGGCTATTTGATAAGCACTAAATTGGCAACGTTTTCAAACAGTAGAAATAGGGCTTTGTCACTAGTGAAAAAAACGCCCCGCATCGCTGTTGCGATACGGGACGATCTTCATAAACTGTAAATCCAAGCAATATGCTTATGGGTACAAGCGATACAGTAAGCGAGGGAACGGAATTGTCTCACGGACATGATCCAACCCACAGATCCAAGCTACTGTACGTTCCAACCCGAGTCCAAATCCGGAATGTGGAACTGTACCGTATTTGCGCAGATCCATATACCATTGGTACGCTTCTGGAGACAGCTCATGCTCATTGAAGCGCTCTTCCATTAAGGCAGGATCATCAATACGCTGAGATCCACCAATGATCTCTCCGTAACCTTCTGGAGCGATCATATCCGCACACAGAACAACTTCTGGACGGTTCGGATCCGGTTTCATGTAGAACGCCTTGATGTTCGTTGGATAATGCGTGATGAATACAGGCGTCTCATACTTCTCAGCGATTGCCGTTTCATGCGGTGCACCGAAGTCCTCACCCCAAGGAATATCGTATCCTTGCTCTTGCAAGAATTTGATTGCTTCATCATACGTAATGCGTGGGAATGGCGCTACACATTTCTCCAGCTTGGAAGTGTCGCGGCCAAGCGTCTCCAGCTCTGGACGGCAGTTCTTCAGCACAGATTGTACGATATGCGATACGAATTGCTCCTGTACCTTCAGGTTCTGTTCATGATCGACGAACGCCATTTCCGGCTCGATCATCCAGAACTCGATCAGGTGACGGCGTGTCTTCGACTTCTCAGCACGGAACGTCGGTCCGAACGAGTATACCTTACCGAGTGCCATAGCAGCAGCTTCCATGTACAACTGTCCACTCTGTGTCAAGAATGCATCTTCTTCGAAGTATTTGGTATGGAACAACTCTGTCGTCCCTTCACAAGAAGAAGGCGTCAGGATCGGAGGATCCACCAGTGTGAAGCCCTTCTCATCGAAGAATTGCTGTACCGCGCGAATAATTTCTCCACGGATCGTCAAGATGGCATGCTGCTTCGGTGCACGCAGCCACAAATGACGGTGATCCATCAAGAAATCAACACCGTGTTCCTTCGGTGTAATTGGATAATTCTCTGTAATCTGAATGATTTCCACATTCGTTACAGTCATTTCAAAACCAGACTTGGAACGTGGCTCTTCACGAACTGTCCCGGTTACATACAAGGAACTCTCTTGTGTTAAGCTCTTCGCCGCTTCCCAGACTTCCTCCGGCACTTCACTTTTCACTACAACACCCTGGATAAATCCAGTACCGTCACGCAGCTGCAGGAATTGAATCTTGCCACTGGAACGCTTGTTGTGCAGCCAGCACCCCATGCGGACTTCTTCGCCCACATGACGGCTAACTTCGCGGATGACACAAGTCGTCGTCATCGATCGCTCTCTCCCTTACGCATTAATTATTTCGATTCTTGTACAAGGCGGTAAGTATCCCGTGCAATCATAAGCTCCTCGTTCGTAGGAACGACAAGAACTTGAACCTTGGAATTCGGAGTCGAAATGAGACGCGGTTCTTTCGAACGAATCTTATTCAGCTCCGGATCAATTTCAACGCCCAAGAACGTCAGCTTCTCGCATGTTGCTTCACGGATTACGATGGAGTTCTCACCCACACCTGCCGTAAATACGATCACATCTACGCCGTCCATCGCTGCAGCATATGAACCGATGTACTTGCGCAGGCGATATACATACATTTCGAATGCCAAAGTAGCATTTGGTTCGCCCTCAGCCATTGCATCCGTAATTTCACGCATGTCGCTGGACAAGCCAGAGATTGCAAGCAAGCCGCTATGCTTGTTCAACATGGAGTTGACTTCGTTGACCGTCAAGTCTTCCTTCATCATTGTGAATGGTACGACAGCTGGATCCAAGTCACCGCTGCGCGTACCCATCATCAAGCCTTCAAGCGGAGTCATCCCCATCGAAGTATCGATCGATTTGCCGCCTTCAACCGCTGTCAAGCTGCCGCCATTACCGATATGGCAAGTAATGATCTTCAAGTCTTCGAGCGGGCGTCCAACAACTTCAGCCGCACGTTGGCTTACATAGTTGTGGGAAGTCCCGTGGAAGCCGTAGCGACGAACTTTGTGCTTCTTATAGAGCACCTTCGGGATCGCATACATGTATGCCTTCTTAGGCATCGTTTGATGGAAAGCAGTATCGAATACAACTGCTTGCGGTACGTCCGGCAAGTTCGTTTCTACTGCCTTAATTCCCATCATGTGAGCAGGGTTATGCAGTGGAGCCAAATCGAACAGACGACGGATTTCCGCTTTGACTTCGGAGTCAACCAATACGGAATTGCTGAACGATTCACCGCCGTGAACGACACGGTGTCCAACAGCTTCAATCTCATTGATCGTCTTAACTACGCCAACCTTAGCATCTGTCAGCTTGTCCAATACTTTACGAATCGCAATCGTATGGTCAAGAATTTCGCTTACTTCTGTAATTTCATCCGTGTGATGCGGTTCGTGAATGAGAATGGAGGAATCCATTCCGATACGTTCTACACGGCCTGCTGCCAGTACCGATTCGTCCTGCATATCATACAGCTGATATTTAAGTGAGGAGCTGCCTGCATTGATTACGAGTATTTTCATAGTCTATCCCCATCCTTATCATACTTGAAAAATCCGACGCCCGATTTCACGCCGAGGTGGCCTGCGCGCACCATTTTTTTCAGCAATACGGACGGACGATATTTAATATCGCCGAACTCGCGGAACATGCGCTCCAACGCTGCAAGTATGGAATCCAAGCCGAAACGGTCAGCCATTTCAAGCGGCCCGTATTGGAAATTATATCCGATTCTCATCGCGCTGTCGATATCTTCTGCAGAAGCGACGCCTTCTTGCAATTCATGCAATGCCTCATTGATGAGAAGGCAGATCATGCGTGAAGTCACAAAGCCTGGCGACTCATATACCATGATGCCTTTCTTTTGCACAACTTCTTCAACGAAACGTTTTGTTTCATTGAAAGTAGTGTCAGAAGTTTTCAACCCGCGGATAATTTCCACGAGATCGACTTTGGAGACCGGATGAATAAAGTGCATGCCAATAACACGCTCAGGATACTTCGTTGAGCTTGCCATTTCTGTCAAGGACAGTGTTGATGTGTTGCTCGCCAAGATAATGCTGCTTGGACATACGCGATCCAGTTCAGCGAAGACCAATTTCTTCGCTTCCAGATCTTCAGATATTGTTTCAATTACCATATCGCATGCACTTAGTTCCGCCAGATGCGTCACTTTATGTATGCGCGAAAGAATTAATTTTTTTTCGGCCTGTGTGATTGCCCATTTTTCAAGCTGCTTATCCAGGCTCGTTTCAATCATTTCATACGCGTGATCCAGCTTCTCCGGCGATTGCTCCACCAACAGCACGTCCAAGCCTTTGACAGCAAGCATTTCTGCAATGCCTTGGCCCATTGTACCGCCGCCGATGACGCCGATCTTTTTGAAAAACATGGTTTCTTCCACCTTTCCTGTTGCTATGCTCTGCATAGTGTACCCGAGATGATGGTTTCGTTATCAGTGCATAGGTACCTCACCTTATCTTATCATGAATATGAGAGCAAAAAAGAAAAACCAGCGTGAAATCACGCTGGTAATTGTTTCTTGTCACATAACAGACACCGGAACGTATCTCCGTTCACCAATTCCTCTTCCAACAGACGCTGCAAACATCGCTCAAAAGCATCTCGGTGCTGTTCCAACAATTCACGCGTTCGATAGGTCAAATCTACCATAATCGTCTGCGTTTCTTTTGTCAAGACATCTGGTGAGAGATGTTTCAAACGTACAATGCCGAGATCCGTCAATCCTGCATTCACCATCGTCTCTACAATGTTGAGTGCTTGATCGAAGTCCCCCTGTGAGCCCGTACTACGGTTGCCGTAGAACAACTCCTCTGCTACCGATCCGCCCAGCGCAATGATGATTTGCTCCTCAAGAAACGGCTTTGTATACAGGTAGCGATCTCCCTGTGGTTGATGTCGAACATAGCCTAATGCTTGGCCGCGAGGGCTTAACGCAACTTGAGATACGCTTCCCGGCCGGACAAGCTCTGCGGCTATCGCATGTCCAAGTTCATGAATCGCCACCCGGCGTCGTTCTTCCTCATTCGTCTCTCGATCACTCTTCTCTCCCATTAACGTCTTATCAATCGCAAGCGAGAGATGCTCCATCGTAATCGCCTCTTGCTCCTGACGCATTGCATAAATAGCCGCCTCATTCAGGACGCTCTCTAATTGAGCGCCTGAGAAGCCGAACGTTTCTTCTGCGATTTGCTCCAGACTTACTTCTTCCGCCAGTGGCTTATTCGTAGCATGCAGCTCCAAAATATGCTTGCGTCCCTTCTTATCCGGCATATCTACTTGGATATGACGATCAAAACGGCCTGGGCGCAGCAATGCACTGTCCAGCATCTCTTTACGGTTCGTGGCCGCCATTACCAGAATACGCGGTGACTCATCTGCGTACAGTCCATCCATCTCCGTCAACAGCTGGTTGAGCGTTTGATCATACTCTTTTTGTTGCCCACCTTCACGCTTGCCGCCGATCACATCAATTTCATCAATGAAGATAACTGCATTTTGTTTTTTCTCTTTCTCTGCACGCTGTCTTGCTTCCTTGAACAGCTCTCGTACACGTCCCGCTCCGACACCGACATACATCTCAACAAACTCACTGCCTGACACACCAATAAATATCGCGTCTGCATAATGAGCAGATGCTTTCGCCATTAACGTTTTCCCCGTTCCTGGGGGGCCAGTTAACAATATCCCTTTCATTGGACGAATCCCGAATTTACGAATGTCATCTGGCCGTACCAGAAAATCAAGAGCTTCAATCAATTCATTCTTGGCTCTATCCTGCCCGCCAATACGCTCGAAGCTCATTTCACTAATCTGATTATTGCCTGACTTCGCACGCCCTGACGAACGCGCCAAGCCAGCTTGTCCTCTGCGATTTACAAACAGCAGAAGAGCACTAATCGCGGCAACTGCCGCGATGACCGGCCATATATTAACTCCAAGATAACTGACAAATAATATTGCTGGGATTACGATCCCTAATGCCAATTCCCAACTACGAACGGATTGCCGTTGCTTTTTCATTAGGCCATACCCCCACAGGCGATGCTTGCAAAGGAAGCAATACGGTCTTGCTTCCTTTCTCATCCTTGAGTTGAATATACACATATCGTGAATCCATTTCAGTTTGGATCTGAATACCTGGATTTTGCTGTTGCAGTTCCTTCAACCTAACAGGAATATCGCTGTATTTCTGATGTACCATTGCATCTGCAATGTCGAACATTGCACGTGACCATAACTTATCGATAAGCGGCGTGCTCTCATCATTCAAGTATTCCAATTGTACTTTTTTCCCGCTCGAATTCTGTTGCAGCTCGTCCGACACTCTTTCAATCAGGCTGCTAATATTGGTGCCATCCTTGCTCTTCAGCTTCACTTGCAGCGCATCAGGATACCATTGAACATCATACTGCGTAATTTCAGCATGCTGCTTCAATACTCGTTCCACAGGCTGCTTCACGAAATTACGTTCATACAGTGTCCAACCTCCAAATAGTACAACAGCTGTCGTGACCATAATGAGCAAAGTAGGCATGATTCGAATCTTTTTCGCCATGCTGAAACCTCCTGTTGCAAATATATATCAATACCCCTAGTAATCTATTTCTGATATATCAAGAGTATATCACATATGTCACTTCAACTATGGATGTAATGTGTACCATGATTGCCATCGAAATGGAGTTACTCCAATACAAAAAGCGCTGCTGCTTCGTATAGCGTACAATATGTACGTCATATGCAAAGCAGCAGCGCCGCAAAATCGCCTATTAATCGTTATTGGCTAACATTGAATACGTTATTTATTAGGCAGCGTATAGACATCCCCTATTGAGGAACCATTCGCAAATGAATAGAAATGATAGAAGTAATGAACAACCCCTTGTTCATCCTTGCGTTTGACCAATGCCTGCCATACATATTGATCATCCTTAAATGCTGGCGTAATGCGGATTACATCCGCATCTGGATATTGGGCTTCTATCTGGGCTTGAATCGTCTCTTTAGAGGTTGATTCCGCCATAGGAGTTACCTTATCAGGGAGTACCCACACGGTCTGCTCCTTACCATGTTCGTCAGTTCCCCGCACCATGTATACGACTTGATCCCATACACCCTTCTCCACTTCTGTCACATTTACGAGCTTCACTGCTTCATTCGCCCGCTTTATTATTTCCGCTTCCTTGACCCGTTCGTCCTTATTGATGTATTGCACATACTGATAAGTGGCGAAGAACAATCCGACTAGAAATAAGAGAACGAGTACCGGAATCAACCACTTCCAATGCGACCTCCGGCGTACGCGTCTTCTCTGCATGAATTCTCCTCCTGCCTATCTTGCCAGCAAGCCATCAAAGCATTGCTGCGCCTCGCGAAGGATTCGTTCTTCATCCATCGTCAAACATTCCCCATTCTTCACAACCTGCTTGCCGTCAACCCATACATGCTTGACATCTTTCGCAGACGCTGAATATACCATGTGGGATACCAAGTCGGTATGTGGCAGGAAATGAGGCTGATCAATATCTACCGCAACGAAGTCAGCCTTCATGCCTACTTCAAGCGCTCCAATATCGTCAAGACGAATGGTCTGCGCGCCATAGATCGTACCCATGCGCAGCGCCTCTGCAGCAGGAACTGCAGTTGGATCGCCGGACACCCCTTTATGAATCAAGGCCGTAAGGCGAATTTCTTCGAACATATCCAGATTGTTGTTGCTTGCTGCACCGTCCGTACCCAAGGATACAACAACACCCGCACGCAGCATCTCAGGAACACGAGCGACACCGCTCGCAAGCTTAAGGTTGCTTCCTGGATTGTGGGATACCGCAACTTGATACTTCGCAAGCGTCTCAATCTCTTCGTCCGTCAAATGAACAGCATGCGCAACGAAGGAAGGACGGGAGAAGAATCCGAGCTTCTCCAAATGCGCAACCGGACGCATTCCATAATCCTTCACATTCTGTTCAACTTCTGCCTTTGTCTCTGACATATGCGTGTGCAATGGCAAATCCAGATCATGAGCAGCCTGTACGAAGCTCTCAATAAAGGCTGGAGGACAAGTATACGGAGCATGCGGCGCCATAATCGTACGAATGCGGCCATCTGCCTTCCCATTCCAATCCTTCGCGAATTGAATCGCCTCGTTCAGCTTCTCGCGCTGTACATCCTCTGGGCATAAGCCAATCGCACCGCGCATAAGCGATGCACGGATACCGGATTGCTCACATACCTTCGCTACTTCGTCCATGTAGTCATACATATCTACGAAGGTTGTTGTACCGCCCTTCAGCATTTCGATCACAGACAGAGCTGTTCCCCAATAGACATCATTGGCCGTGAACTTGCCTTCCATTGGCCACATTTTCTCCTGCAGCCATGTCTGAAGCGCCAAGTCATCACCATACCCTCGTAGCAATGACATTGCAGCATGCCCATGTGTATTAACAAGGCCTGGAATGAAGAATAGACCTTTGCCATCGATGATTTCAGCATCAGCTGCTGCATATTGCTCTGGCAGCTCCGATCCAATATGAACGATGCGATCATTCTCAACAACCATGAACCCATGGAATGAGGACTGCTTCGCAGTTGGAGACAAATCGGCGAACATGCCGTTTTTAATAATGATTCGGTGTGTCATTCGGCGGGTACTTCCTTTCCATTATCAGATAAATAATAAGCCAAACTGAACAAATCCGTTGTAAAATCGGCAGTATGCACACGGATATTCGAAGGAACCCTCAAAATGACAGGCGCAAAGTTCAAGATCGCTTCTACTCCCGCCTCTACAAATTGATCAGCTACATACTGAGCTTCTGTAGCAGGAACCGTGATAATCCCGATACGGATTTGCTTCTCGCGTACCGTCGTAATTAGGTCAGACATCGGCTGAACTTTCAGGTTATTTATCTCGGTATTGATTTTGGATTCCTGTGCATCGAACACTGCAACGATCTTCATATTATCTTTCAAGTATACGGTGTAGTTACAGAGTGCGTGACCTAATTTACCTGCACCGACCAATCCAACATGGATAACTTGATCCAGTTTCAAAATATGTCTGATTTGTTGAATCAAATACGATACATCATACCCAATGCCCTTGCGGCCGAAGTCGCCGAAATACGCTAGATCCTTCCGAATTTGCGCAGGATTCAAGTTCAGCTTCTGTCCCAAATCTTGAGAAGAAACTGTGAGCACTTCTCGCTGCTTCAATTCCAATAGATGACGTAAATACACGGGTAATCGCCGAACGACAGCTTCTGATATCTTTAGTGCTTTCATTCTGAACAAGCCCCTCTCATCGCTCTCCAATGCCTCTTTGATTATGGTCTAGCCACGTATCAATACGTGGTACAAGTTGTTCTGTTGCCATATGCTCCATTTTTGGGCCAGGCAGCGAGTAAAGAAAATGTTTGCCGTAGCTTGTCTCTATTACACGAGTGTCATAAATGATGACAATTCCCTTATCCTGCGTCGTACGCACAAGGCGGCCGAATCCTTGCTTGAAGCGAATTACAGCCTGTGGGACGGAATATTTGCGGAATGGATTCTGATTCATCCGCTTCAGCCGATCGCACTTCGCTTCCACGAGTGGATGATTCGGTGGCTGGAATGGCAGCCGTACAATCGCAAGACATGTCAACGCATCTCCTGGAATATCAACGCCTTCCCAGAAGCTGCTCGTTCCTAGCAGGACTGAATTCGGCTGATCTCGGAATCGGCGTGTCAGCTTGCTTCGGTTGCCGCTGTCAATCCCTTGTCCCAGCACTTGAATGCCATGCAGGCTAAGCGCCTCCTTCAGCGGTTCATACACATCCCGCAGCATGCGGTATGACGTGAATAAGACAAGCATACGTCCTTCTGTTACCTTGGCTACATCAGCCAAGGACTGCATCAGCGTCGAGTTAAACTTGGCATCTGATGCTCCCTTCACACTAGGGAAGTCACGCGGGATGACAACAAGTGCTTGCTCCCGGTAGTTGAACGGCGACGGAAGTATGACCGTATTTAGACGACCATCCCGTTCCGTATCCTTCAAGCCAAGCTGTTCAGCTACGAATTGGAATGATTTATCAACGGACAATGTAGCCGAAGTTAAGATTACGCTCTTCTTCGGCTCGAAGAAGTATCGCTTCAGCGCTTCGCTTACATCGACAGGGACCGCATACATTTGCATTGATTTATGCTTGTATTGGAGATTGCCTTCCATCCAGTACACGGTATCCGCATCCTTGCCTTGCATAAATTCACGGAATTCATCGCGAAGCTGCCCTATGTCCTTGAATAAACCTGTCACATCAGCCGTGACGCCCTGCACTTCATCATCATCATAATCTTTCCATTCATTGACGAGCTTCTCCCCCGAACGAACAATATCACTTAAACGCGTGTGAATATCGCCTTCGAGCTCCGATACGGAGCTCCATCCATCAGGACGATTGCCAGATGGCAGCCGGAGAACAGCTTGCCCGCCTTCCGCCTGCCCCGCTTCATTCATGGAAGGAAGCATTTGATAGAGCAGCTCATGCAGCCGATCCCATTGATCCTTAACATCGACAAGCTGTGTTAACAGCTTCTCGATCCCTTCAGCCCATACGAGCGCTTTTTCATTGCCTGACAAGCGAAGACGCTGCTGCAGCAATACAAGCGCACCATTCTTGCTGTCTTTGAACAATTGGGTCAGCGGATGAATGAGTGAAAAATATTGCAAGTGAATGCCTAAATGTTTGCCTGCCGTTTCTTCGAAGTGATGTGCTTCGTCTACGACAAGCTGCTCGTATGCGGGGAGCAAACGATGCTCCGCAATTACGTCCGTAAACAATAGGGAATGATTCGTTATAATAATGTCCGATAAATTCGCATCATTCTTCGCCCGGTGGTAGAAGCACCGACGGAACCAAGGACATGCGCGATTCAGACAGGAATCACTATCACTGGCAACGGTATCCCAGAAGTCTGCACCCTTATGAACGAAATGCAGTTCTTCGTCATCTCCATGCTCCGTCTGACTGAGCCACACCAGCATTTGGGCAGCTGTCAAACTATCATCGCGTGCATGTACATACTCTCTATTACTTATTTTATGTTCAAATTTTCTCAAACACAAATAGTGACTGCGGCCTTTTAATACGGATGCCTTAAATGGAACCGGCACAATCTTCTCCAAGAGCGGCAAATCACGCTGTCTCAGCTGTTCTTGCAGATTGATTGTGTGAGTGCTAACAATCACTTTGCTCTCTTGAGAAACACTCTGATATATGGATGGCAGCAAGTACCCAAGCGACTTGCCGGTACCAGTACCTGCTTCGATTAGCAGGTGATGTTCTTGTTCGAAGCACTCCATCACTTCATTGAACATCTGCTCCTGCGATTCGCGCGGCTCATAATTATCCAAACGGCTTGCCAGATTCATCTTAACCTGATCTAGGAACTGAGCGAAGGTTACTCCCTTAAGTGGGTTCTCTGCTGAAGAATCACGCGGCGCCTCCGTCTCTGTCCAATCCGCTTGCTTCAACGTCAATTGGCGGAACGGATAATACCCTTCTTCTTCTGTCCAATCAGACACCTCACGCTCCTGAAGCTTCTCTGCAAGCAGCCATTTCAAATCCCGCTCCTCTTGATCGCCAAACACATCAACGACGCGCTGTAGCGTCAATAATGGAAGCTGGTCAATCGCTTCTAAGCAGCGAATAAATATATCTGCTGTCGCCCTCGCATCACTGTCTGCTTGGTGCGGGCGATCATGAACAATCCCCATCTCATGTGACACAGATCCAAGCTGGAAGGAAGGCAGCGATGGAAAGAGGATGCGAAGCAGTTCAATTGTATCTAATATACGACCTGTGAACGGCAAATATCCTGTCTGTTCCAGCGCCCTGCATAGGAATTGATAATCGAAGGCAACATTATGGCCGACCAGTACGACATCCCCTAGCAAAGGGACAAGCCCCGTCATGGCATCATCAATATCCGGAGCATCCTTCACATCTTCCCCGGTAATGCCAGTGAGCTGCGATATAAATTCCGGTATGGGAACAGTTGGCCGCACAAGCGTATGATATTCGCGTTCTATCTTCAAATCATGGCCAAGAATAACCAAACCAATTTGAATTATTTCATCGTTCGGCTGACTGCCGGTCGTCTCAAAATCCAAAACAGCAAATCTCATCTCAATAGCTTTCCTCTCACAATTTCTGTTCTTAGCATAACAGATGTTCAGGCGTTTGGAAATGACTAGAGGGAAACATCTGTGCGTATTTTTTCCACACAGTCGTTCCCCTCCGATGTCATGAATCATTGATATTACTTGCATGTTATTGGATATGCATCATGTGCTCGCCGCCGAGTTCAAAATGACCGCTTTTGGACTGGCATACCTTCAAATTCATAATCGGTTCCGGCAGAGCTGGATCCCATTCATGCGCCTTCAGGAAGCATGCTTCTGCCTGTGCAAACTGATGCTGCTTCGCATGAATGCAGCCAAGCGCATTGCAGGCAATGGCCTTCATGCTGTTGTTGTCAGTCAAAGGTATGATAAGTTGAAAATGATGTCCTGCTTCCTGACAATTCCCTAAATGCAAGTGCGACATCGCCAAATACGCGCGCACCTCGATATTCTCTGGCTGAATCTTAGCCGCCTGTTCCAAAAACATAACTGCTTCCTTATACATCATGAGCAAATAATACCCCTGACCCCGCTGATAGGGATCCCCATAGTCCGGAATAGCTATTTTGCTCTCCTTCACTGGGCATGGCTGTACGGGTACTGAGCTTCCCTTGCCTGCTTTGGGCCTTAACAATGACAGACGCTCTTCAAAGCGCAGCCATTCCTCCACAATATGGTCACTCATGGAGCGAAGCAGCGACACTTGATGATCGAGTTCCTGTTTTTGCTTTCCCTTCGCATGCGGGTATTGAGCAATCACTTCATCCAACAGTTCATTCATGGTCTCGAATACATGTTGCAGCACGATTCCATCCCACCTTCACAAGTGTTGCGTATCGTTGTCTTATCGGCTCACGTTCATTGTGTGTCTCACAGCTAAGTTTCATTCGGTGCTCCAACGATTCCCGTGCGCTGGCTTCCGTTGTCAGCGAAGCAGAGCAGCAATACGTCCTGCATGGTAGCGCAAGCAAGCAATTCGGCCATAAATCATGCCCCTAATCGAAATGCATTAACGAATGGTTGAATGCTCTTCTGTTAGATTCATTACTTCAACAGGCTTGTTATCTCCATCAACAAAAACAATATTCGGCTTGTATTGACGTGCCTCTTCATTCGTCATGGATGCGTAAGAAATAATAATGACATTGTCCCCTGGTTGTACCAATCGAGCTGCCGCACCATTCAAGCAAATCACCCCTGAATGCTTAGGCCCTGGAATCACGTAAGTTTCTAAGCGAGCTCCATTATAATTGTTTACGATCTGAACTTTTTCATTCGCCCAAATATCAGCCAGCTCCATTAAATGCTCATCGATCGTAATACTGCCAACATAGTTCAGATTTGCTTCTGTCACCGTAGCACGGTGAATTTTGGATTTCATCATTTCGCGCATCATTTAGTTCACCCTACTCTCCATGAGTTAACATACGATTATCAATTAATCTTGTCCGACCGAATTTGACTGCAAGTGCAATCAAAATATTGGTGTTTCGCTGATTTAGCGACATCTCCGGCGCCAGTGGCTCCAAATCTGGGAAGCTCAATACTTCAACATAGTCGATGTCTGCCAGCGGCTGCTGTGCTATCATATCCTTCATCTTCTGCTGAAGCATTGGGGCTGTCAGCTGCGGATTCTCTTCAAGCCAGACGTCAACTTGACGCAGTGAGCGGGATAGTACGAGCGCTTGCGCCCGTTCTTCCTCAGACAAATACACATTGCGCGAGCTCATTGCCAGACCATCTGCTTCGCGTACAATCGGACATGGAACAATCTCAACTGGGAAATTCAAGTCCTCCACCATGCGCTGAATGACAGCAACCTGCTGTGCATCCTTCATACCGAAGAAGGCTTGATCTGGCTGCACGAGGTGGAACAGCTTCGTAACAACGGTTGTCACACCGTCAAAGTGAACCGGACGCGTAGCACCACACAGCGGACTTGTAATGTCATCCACATGCACTTTGGTTTTGGTAGGTGTAGGATACATCATGTCCGGTGTTGGCATGAATACGATATCCGCACCATGCTTCTTCGCTACCGCCAGATCCCGTTCTTCGTCACGAGGGTACTTCTCATAATCTTCGTTCGGCCCGAACTGTATCGGATTGACGAATATACTTAGGACTACAATATCGCATTGACTGCGAGCCTTGCTTAACAAGCTCGCATGCCCATCATGCAAATACCCCATCGTCGGAACGAAGCCAATGGTTGGGTCTCCGTCCGGACGTCTATGTTCAAGCTTCATGCGACGCAGCGCGTCTCTCAGCTCTTGTATGGAATGTACTGTGATCATGGTGTCTGCACCTTCCCACTTCCGTATAATTGTCCTGCCAATTCCTCATCTGCAGCGAATACATGCTCCTGGGCTGGGAATGTGCGCTGCTTCACTTCTTCTACATAAGAAGCAAACGCTTCACGAATGGTCGTTCCTACATCCGCATATGTTTTTACGAACCGCTTAGGACGATAGTCTGCATCATATCGTACGATATCATGGAATACGAGCACCTGCCCATCACATTTGACACCGGCTCCGATTCCGATTGTCGGAATCTCTAGCCGTTCTGAGATATATGCAGCCACCTCATCCGTCACAAGTTCTAGTACAACACCGAAGGCTCCCGCCTCCTGCAGTGCTAGGGCATCTTCAAGCAATCGCTGTGCATCTTCCATCGTCTTGCCTTGGATTCGATAGCCTCCAATTTGATGTACCGATTGCGGTGTCAAGCCGATATGTCCGAGTACCGGCACACCTGCCTGCACACAAGCCTTGACCATAGGTGCAATCTCCGCTCCGCCTTCCATTTTCACAGCTGTTGCGTGTCCTTCTTGCATAATGCGGCGAACCCCATTCAGCGTCTCAGCCACCGTGCTGTGGTAAGTCATGAATGGCATATCAGTCACAATAAACGTGTTCGGCGCTCCCCGGCGCACTGCGCGGGAGTGGTATACCATATCATCGATCGTAACCGGCAATGTAGAATCATAGCCTAGCACGACATTGCCCAAGGAATCACCGACGAGGATAATATCGACGCCCGCTTCCTCTGCCAATCGAGCAGTAGGATAATCATAGGCTGTCACCATGGCAATGGGTTCGTTTTGTTTTTTCATCGTTTTCATTTTGACAATACTTAGCGGCTGCTTCGGTTTGTTCATTCTTTCTTCATCTCCTTCAACGTCTCTTAGGCGCATTTCAACACAATCTTCCATCATCTCTCTTACCTGATAGTGTTGTTGTGCGCATTTTTCTTAGTGTGTGCAAAACAAAAAACCTTTTAGCATTTCCACTAAAAGGGTCCATAAGAAAAAAAGAGGTCGCAAGCGGACGTCCTTCTGTCTCGGTCCCTTCGGCTCAGAGCAGAAACGTGCTACACGTTCGTCAAGGAATATGCACTTCACTTCAATCTTCCTTGCTGTGTGTGGCCGGTGCGGTTCCGCGAGGATACCGCCAAGCCGACACTTATTATACCAGAGTTTATTCCTACTTACATCACGTAAAGTGTACATCCCCGGAAAAAATTTTCCGGTAACAACCATCCTCGCCCAGCACGATAAGCGCTCCGGAGTCATCAAGTCCCTGTGCAACCCCAGATACAATTCCGTTCGGGGTCGTCACCGACAGACTGCGTCCAATGGTTACGCTTTGCGCTTCCCATAGCGTACGGATCGGTGCAAATCCTTGCTCAACATACAGCTTGTATAGCTGCTCTAATTCAAATAAGCACTCTGCAAGCAGTGAGGCACGATCAATTTCCTTACCCGAAGCAATTTTGAGCGATGTCACTTTAGACCTCAATTCCTCTGGGTAGTCATGCTCTTCCAAATTTACACTGATGCCAATCCCCGCAATAACATGAACAAGTCGCTCATCCTCAGCTGAAGATTCTGTCAGTATTCCGCATACTTTTTTATCTTCATACAAAATATCATTGGGCCACTTTATTCCTAAATCCACGTCCGTCATACGCTTCATTGCGCGGCATAGCGCAACTGCGGAAAGCAGTGTCAACTGCGGCGTGAATTGTAGCGGAATTTGCGGGCGGAGGATCAGGCTCATCCATATTCCCTTGCCTGCGGGAGAGTGAAAACTTTTTCCCTGTCTACCTCTCCCCCCTGTCTGTTCCTCCGCGATTATGACCGCACCGTCTGCTGCTCCTTCCAGTGCCCACACAGCCGCTTCGTTCTGCGTCGATTCCGTACGGGCAATGATACGAAGCTGGTGACCCAGCTTGCTCGTCTTCAGTTTCTCAAGCAGAGACAATTCATCCAGCTGCGTTGGCATTTGAACGAGTCGATAGCCCAGCTTCGGCACAGCTTCGAATTCGTAGCCCTTCGAACGAAGACGATTGATTTGCTTCCACACGGCGGTACGTGATATATCAAGTCTCCGGCTAATCTCTTCACCGGATATAAACTCTCCTGGATGCTCTTTGAACCATGCTAGTAATTGGTCACTCATTGTTCATTCCACGCTTTCCTTACATAGTCAAGCAGAGCCTCGCGCTCATTAGCAAGTTCCCCTAATGCTACGGAGAGCCATACCTGCTCCAAGCATTGGCGTAGCCATGGCCCTGCCATCCGTTCTGTGGCTTGCAACACATCCGAGCCCGTCAGGGCAATATCTCGCAAGTCCCGGACGGGAATGTCCTCCAGCCAAGCCTCGCCGTGCTGGAGGAACGGCTGCATTGCAGCCGCATACTCGCGCGCCGCCCCAACGCCCAGTAGGGCGCGGCGGCACGCGAGTGCATCGCGGAGACCTTGTTCGCCGACAGCGAACAGGGTCTCCGCGAAGGTGCGGCGCCACGCGTCCAAGGCGCCGCTATCTTCCCCGGCCGCGGCCAAGGCGGCAGTACCGCCAGCCGCGAGCCGGGCGTCCGCGCGCAGGACGGCCAGCATGGCGTCCTGCTGCGCGCCCGAGCAGCGCAGCGCCTGCACAATGCGCTGCGCCTCCGCTTCGTCTACCTCATGCCCAAGCAGCAGCAGCGCCATGCGCTTCTCGGCCGTATCCACCTGGCCGAGCGCGCACAGCAGCGGCTGCCACCGGGCACAATCGGTCGACGCAAGTGCTCCCAGCGGCTCCTTCGTATGACCCAGGAGACCGCTGCGTACGAGCAGACCCCATCCGCGCGCCGGATTCGGGCCTGCTGTAAGCTTCCATATCTCGTCCCGTACACGTTCCATCGCAACGAATTCAAGCGTCTCCCTATTGACCCGCAGCGCCTTCCAAGTCGACTTGGCGAACACGCCGCCAAGCAAAGACGCAAAGCGCACACCCCGCATCATTCGCAGCGCATCCTCGCGGAAACGCTCCTCGGCTGTGCCGACACAACGGATGATGAGCCTTCTCAGATCGGCTTGTCCACCAAATGGATCATGAATGCACCCGTTCACATCCTTAGCCATCGCATTAATCGTGAAGTCCCGTCTTCTTAGATCCTCATCTAGATCATCAATAAATTCGACTTCCTCTGGCCGACGGTGCCCCTCATACGCCGCTTCCTTGCGAAAGGTGGTCACCTCATAGGTATTCTGCGGCATCACAACAGTTACCGTCCCATGCTGCAGCCCTGTCGGAATCACCTTTGGGAACAAAGCCACTACCTGTTCTGGGTGGGCGGATGTCGCGATATCCACATCATAGATCGGCCGCCCGATCAGCGGATCGCGGACACAGCCCCCAACCATATAAGCACTGAACCCCGCTTCCAGGAGACAGTTCATCACTTGTTCCGCTTCCTGGAACAGCGAGTTATAGGTCAAGCCGCCCATGCTTCCATATTCATCGCCCATCATCAGGTCTCCTCCCATCAATACATACAAGAGCGCGCAACGGAGATGGCCATTGCGCGCATTCGACGTGTGGTGGTAATGGGTACGGCATACAGCAGATCACCCTCAGCACACCGGCTTCGGATCCAACGCTTCCTTCCCAAGCACACGATAATAAATTTGTTCATATTGCCACGTAATGAGATCGTTGCAGAATACATGTCGTGCCCGATGCAGACATGCCTCATGCATCTTCTGCGACAATTGCGAATCAGACAACAGTCGAATCGCATAATTGGCCATCGCCGCTGTATCTCCTGTTGGCGCTAAAAAACCCGTCTCTCCATGGCTCACCAGCTCTGGTATGCCCCCTGCTTCGGAGCCGATCGTAGGTACACCGCAAGCCATTGCTTCCAGGGCCACTAACCCGAAGCTCTCCTTCTCGGATGGGAGCAGCAGCACATCTGCCAGCGAAATCACCTGTGCGATTTCATCCTGCTTCCCGAGGAAATGTACCCGATCTTCCAATCCCAACTCTCGAATGCGGCACTGCACCTTCGGCATGTCAGGCCCTTCTCCGACGAAGACGAGGCGTGACGGAACTTGCTCCTGAACCTGATTGAAAATATCCACCACATCACTCACCCGCTTAACAGGGCGGAAGTTCGAGATATGCATCAATATTTTCTCATTCGGGTATGCGAAGTCAGCACGGAATTGAGCAACTTCCCTTGGATAGTACACACGCTTATCTACAAAATTGTACGTAAGATCAATCGGACGTGTAATATCAAGCAATTCTCTTGTTTCTTTAATTAAATCATTCGATACAGCCGTAACCGCATCACTCTCATTAATGGCGAAGCGAATCATATCCTTAAGCGATTCGTCCTGAGCCAATACCGTTATATCGGTTCCATGCAGGGTAGTGACTACTTTCAGCCCTGGGTGGGCCATTTGCTTTGCCAAATAAGCGCATACCGCATGCGGAACCGCATAATGAACATGCAGCAAGTCAAGCTGTTGCATATTTGCCACTTGTGCCATCTTGCTTGCCAGAGATAAATCGTAAGGAGGATAACGAAAGACATAATAATCGTTAACATCGACCTCGTGATAATGAATATTCTTCTGAAAGCTTGCACCTAAGCGAAACGGAATATTATGTGTAATAAAATGAACCTGATGTCCCCGCTCAGCCAATAGCTTGCCAAGCTCCGTCGCCACAACACCAGAGCCACCGAGCGACGGATAACACGTAATGCCGATTTTAAGACCTTCGTTCATAGCTGTCCCCCCTTTTCGCCATTCCCTCACACGGATCACTATAAAGGTTGTTCAAAAAGTCCGCTTTTGATCACGAAGTAAATCATGAAGTGGACTCGGCATCGAATCTTGAATTCAGCCGAGCCTAAGCAGATGCTTACGAAGTATGTTTCCTGCGGAAACATCCCAGGTGCTCATGTACCCAAAACGTACGCTCCGCTCCTCAGGCCCTAGCTTCATCCAACTGAAGCGTTTTGAAAAAACGCACATCGGAAGCATATGCTTCGGTGCTGAAAACCGGCCTTTTTGAACACGCACTACAAGAAAAGAGATACCGCAAACGGGCCTTTCACGACAAACCCTTCCGCATACTCAAATCCGCGAGTCTGACCAAGCAGCGAATCTCGTGCAGCAACCCGCTCCACATAATTCTGATTCAATGGAGTTGCGACGAAGTCATTGTCGCCATCTGGCTTCATAAACTGAGAGCGATATGCTTGAAGCGACTTCCGCTTCTGATCATATACATCAGACACATCAACCAGAACTTGAGAAGCAGCAACATCATTAATAAAATAATAATAGACTTGCTCAACCGTATGCGCAGGCAGCTCTGGCATATAACGCCGCAGCTTTGCATTGAACACTGCTTCCTGAACAATGCGGCTGCAGGCAATATGATCAGGATGGCGATCCTCCCAGTAAGGCATGAAGACAATACGAGGACGATGATTACGAATAGCGGTTACCACCGCATCGATATGCTCCTTGCTTACCTGTAAACCGCGATCAGGAAGGCACAAATTACCGCGTGCCGAAAGCCGCAAGATTTCTCCTGCTTCCCTCGCTTCCTCTCTGCGCAGCTCTACCGTACCATTCGAGGACATCTCCGCTTCAGTCAAATCGCAAATGCCGACACGATACCCTTCCTTCGTATGCTTGGCAATCGTGCCCGCCATGCCGATCTCGACATCATCAGGATGCGCTCCGAATGCAAGAATGTCGAGAGTATTCATCATTCTTCCGTTCCCGGCTTATATTTATGTGTCAGTTCACGCCATGCGAAGTCGCCGCGTTCAAGCGCCTTAACAAGAATTTCTGCTGTCGCAATATTCGTTGCAACTGGAATGCCCTGCACGTCGCATAGGCGAAGAAGAGCAATAATATCCGGCTCGTGAGGCTGAGCCATTAATGGATCGCGCAAGAAGATAATAAAGTCCATTTCATTTTGCGCAACAAGTGCGCCGATCTGCTGATCGCCGCCGAGCGGGCCAGACTGGAAGCGATGAATATCCAGGCTTGTCTGCTCCATAATGCGCAGCCCTGTCGTACCCGTTGAATATAATTTATGACCTTGGAACACTTTTTCATATGCGATAACAAAATTAACGATTTCATCTTTTTTGCGATCATGTGCAATAAATGCGATATTTAGCATGTCTATCCCTCCGTTGTGTGTCCCCTGCTCACATTCATTTCGAGCTATCTAAAATACAAATGCATACAGCATTAAGCGAAATCGAAGTCAATTGATCAGTCATCAAGCAGGTGCTCGAAGCCGTATACCAATTGCTCCAGATTCATTACCTTCTTGACTGCCATATTCACACCCGGCATATACCCTGAACGTTCATAGGAGTCGTGACGGATTTTAAGAGATTGCCCATAGCCCCCGAAGATAACTTCCTGCTGAGCAAAGACCCCTGGCAAGCGAACACTATGAATACGGAATCCGTTGTAATATCCGCCGCGGGAACCTTCGATCTTCTCTTCTTCATTCGGATTGCCTTGGCGATGTTCCGCTCTTACCTGAGAGATTAATTCTGCTGTCTTTACAGCAGTTCCAGAAGGAGCATCAAGCTTCTGATCTCCGTGATATTCAATGATCTCGAGATCTGGGAAATACTTGGCCGCTTGCTGTGCAAATTGCATCATAAGAATGGCCCCAATAGAGAAATTCGGCGCAATCAGACCACCAAGCTTCTTCTCTTGGCAAAGTTGCGTCAATTGCTCAATCTCTTCCGGCTGGAAGCCTGTTGCCCCAATAACAGGGCGAACTCCATACTCAATTGCAAGCATCGTATTCTTCATTACGGCCTGCGGGATCGAGAAATCAACCATGACATCTGCTTCTACCTTCTGCAGTGTCTCTTCAACATCTGCTGTAGTTGTAACACCGCATGCAGGTAGTCCTACTAGCGTGCCCGCATCGACAGCGCCCGCTGACGGTGCAATTGCTGCAACCAGTTCCAAGGACTCGTCCTGCAGTACCATTTTCACAACTTCTCTTCCCATGCGTCCGCTTGCACCCGAGACGGCTACGCGAATTCGTTCCATTTTATGTCCCCCCAACTGCTCCAATAACGATATGTTTTTTTCGATTATGATTCGTTTGATGTCTGTTCATCAATCCGTGTCCATCGATTCGCGTCACGTGTATTGAACTTGTGCATGCAGGCATCATGAGCCTTCGTCAAGTCGATACCGAGCGAGTTCGAGAAGCACAACAGAATGAACAATATATCTCCAAGCTCCATCTCAATGGAGTTGTCTTCTTCTGAAGCCTTCTTTGGCTTCTCCCCATAGCGATGATTCACTTCACGCGCCAATTCCCCTACTTCTTCAGACAATCGGGCAAGCATCGCAAGGGGGCTGAAGTAGCCTTCCTTAAACTGTGATATGTAGTCATCAACTTCCTGCTGCATTTGCGCGAGTGGCTTGCTGCGCAGGGAAGTGAGGAAAGACTTCATCTCTGGATTTGTCATACGATCCCCTTCTTTATTCATGCAAAAGTGGTTTGAAATGAATGTAATCTGCTCCCTATATTGAGGGTAACGAATTCGTTACTTTCTGCTACTATGTTATCGTATCACCGTCTGGAAAACAAATGCTTTTTATCTGCTTCGTAATCCGATATACTAATGAACGAATTAGCATCTTCCTGCCTAAAGGAGCCTGAATACTTGTGAAATCGACCATTGTTCAACGCATTTGGAATACGTTTCTCCCGATAACGGTTGGAACCGCGATTTTTGCATTTGGATTAATTTACTTCATCATGCCTAACCAGTTGATGGAAGGCGGCGTTACAGGAATTACCGTTCTATTGAATTATGCAGCAGGTATTCATCCATCAATCTCTACGCTAGTTTTGAACATCCCACTGTTCATCATCGGATGGAGAGCACTTGGCATGAAGCAGCTGGCACTTAGTTTTTACGGTGTTCTTAACCTCACATTCTTCCTATGGTTGTTCGAGCGTGCGGTCTCCATGCATTGGATTTTACCATTTCAAACTTCGAATGACTTCATTTTGGCCACCTTGTACGCTGGCGTTACCGTAGGAACAGGACTCGGTATTGTCTTTCGATTCGGCGGTACTACAGGTGGCGTCGACATCATCGCCCGGATTGCGAACCGTAAATTCGGTATCAGCATGGGGCAATTCATCCTTATCCTCGATATATTCATCATAGGGGCTGCTTTGTTCTATATTCCGAAGGAAAAAATTCTATATACGCTCGTTGCTGTATTCATTTCCTCTAAAGTCATCGATTTTATTCAAGAGGGAGCATATGCAGCCAAAGCATTCACCGTTGTCTCTGATCATTCGCAGGAGATTGCGGATGCGATTACAAAAGAAATGGAACGCGGGGTCACACTTATTCCAGCAGTAGGAGCATATTCCCGCTCCCAGAAGCAAATGGTGTACTGTGTCGTTAGCCGCACAGAAATTCGCCGCTTCAAAACGATCGTAAAAACAATCGATCCACGGGCATTTATTGTTGTGAACGATGTTCATGATGTGCTTGGTGAAGGATTTCGAGAGGAGTAAGTAAAAGAAGCTCTGCCTTCGCGAACGCTGGGAATTCCCATCCCACTGCTTGCACAGCGTTCTACTGAAATCATATTTTAGCCCCAAATAAACAGACCTCGAAGCAAGCCTGCTGTCGCTGGCCTATATCGAGGTCTACTGTAAGATAGGCATTCATAAAAGAATGAAGAATTCGCCCATCCCATCCTTCATTCTATTTTTCAATCCTTGCCTGTCCGAACGAGATACTGATAAAACTGACTTCTACCTCTTACTGTTGCGGAAGTTCCCTGGACGAATAGCATATTGTTCATAGCGATACTTCTGAAAGCCTACATAAGCCAACATCATGCATACGATAAAGGCCAGCATAAAAATCCATTGAAACGGCATCGGTGTATAAGCAAGCGGCCCTAATGTCGGATTCGCCTTACTCGAACCAAATAACTGGATCAGCACCGAGTCTCCATATTTATTTAATGCCTGATTTGCTTCCTTAGGACTGTGTTTTCCCATTATTGACTCACGGATAAGCTGGCTTAACGACTCCATCATCTCAATCGTCTGCACATCTCGCTGGATGGTCGCAGCAGGACGAATCCGATCAATATGTTCCAACCAGCGGTTGGCATAGGGAATCCATTCTCTCTTATTATCCGTAGCAAGCAATCGTGCCATATCATCACGCAGCACCTGCTCGTATTGAAGCCACATCGGTTGCTTCGGATTGGTTAATGCATCCGTAGCAAGGCGCAATCTGGCCGATGCACTCATCAATTCCTCTTGCTTCAATTGAATGGAAGGCAATATCCGCTTCACTTGTACGATTGCATCGCTAAGTGCACGCACACCTTCAACACTTGTCGCATCATTAAATGTTGTCTCCGTGAACAGCTTCCCCATAGCCTGAACCGCTTGTTGTATCTTCTCGATCTCTCCTGCAACGCTCGCCCGATAAATCTGTTCTGCATACTGATCTAGCTGCTTCCACTTCTCGCTCGCCGTCTGACCCGGTTCAGCAGCAAGTCGAGATCCCGCATATGTAAAATCGGGCAGTCCTAGGAATACGAGCATACATATCACAACCATTACCGCACGCATGTACATCCCTCCCCCATCATCGTATGGGAGGATGTCCACATTTAGAACAAAGCTTACTTCGGTAAATTCGTTCGTTGGTCTCGATAGCGCATTGCTAGCCAAGTCATAACGACACTAATCCCTGTCCATGTAAAAGTAAAAATACACACTGCAGACAGTTCATTTGCCAGTGTATTCGGAAGCCATGGGTATACCCCCGCACTGTAATCAACGGTATCATTAAGCCACGTCCAACACGCAGCCAGCGTTAGTGCTGCACTGCCAAATGCAAATAAGCGGACAAATAACAGCCCTTCAACCGCCATCGCCAAATGTGAACCGATTAGCATCCAATCCTGCCACACCATTGGGGAGCCCAAATAAGCTCCAGCTACTATCATGACGCATGCCCAAATCCCATATTTAATCGACGTAACAACGCCTAACGCTTCAATAATACGTTTTGCAATCGTGCCAAATATGGTTCGAGGCTGCGGACGAAACAGCAAAAATCCAATACTGATCGTAAAGAATAGACTTGCCGTAGGACTATCTGGAACGAAAATCAATTGCCAAGCAGGGTTGTGCTCCCACGTGTAGATTAACTGATTTTTATACCAATAGTAACCATAAATCGTTCCAAGAAGATTGCTCCAAAATAATAACCATAATACCCATCGCTGCGAAAGAAAACGTGTGCTGATCAATGATAACAAGTTCATATTTGCTCCAGTTCCATTTCTTTAAGATATCGTCTATTCACTATCATACAAAATGTAAGATTTCAAAACAAACCAAAATGAGAAAGAAGACCTGACTGCTCGAATGCAATCAGGTCTGTAACGTTTGGATCTATTGTTTTGCTGCCTTCTGCTTCGAGAGCCAGTCGGCAATATGTTCGATATCTTGGTCATTCAGGCCTTCCTTCTTGGCTGCTTCCACCATAGAAGGCATTCCGCCTTTACCATCCTTAATGACCGTTAAGATCTCATCCTTGCTGAGCTTGTCACCAATGCCAACGAGGGCAGGGCCCGCAGCACCCTTCATATCAACTGCGTGACAGCTTAAGCAGCCAACCTTCTTCATGTTAGCAAATGCCGGATCGTCCTTTTCAACGATGGCGATGCCTTTGCTTGGTTTTGGCTGGTTAGAAGCCTCACCCTTCTCAGCAGCCTCACGTGCCTTTTCCTCACGCTCGACATGCTCTGGTATCATATTCTTCTCAGCCATCTCGGCCTCATAGTGAACCCAAGCGACTCTTGTCAAATATACACATGCGATCAATGTCAAAATCATCATTGAGGATGCGATTGGGCGGCGATAGAATCTGCGTTCCTTCCCTGTATCAAGGAATGGGGCAAGCAGCAGGCCTCCGAATGCAAGACCAGGGACTAACACCGTACCAATAACAACATAACTGCCTGATGCATATGGATACTTCAAGAATTGATAGAGAAATAAGAAATACCAGTCTGGAATCGGAACGAACGCCGCGTTATTCGGGTTCGCCGGATAACCGAGCGGTGCAGCTTCCGAGATCGTTAATACTAGAAAAGCGACCAGTGCCACACAGCCAACCATCCACTCTTTCAACAAGAAGTTTGGAATGAAGGCTTCGGATTTCCCCGGAAATGAGGTGTAATCCGGTTGTTTGATTGTGGTTGTTCTCTTCTTAACACGAGAGTCGCCAACAAAGACGACTTTTTCTTCTTTGGAATTCCCATGTGCCATCTCGTTTCCTCCTCCCTTATAGCGGTCCCGAAATGCCTTGGCGTCTAATCATGAAGAAATGCGCTCCAAGCAAGGCAAGAAGTGCCCCTGGCAGGAAGAACACATGAATCGCGAAGAATCGCGTCAATGTCTGCGCCCCGACGACCGTTCCGCCCTGCAGCAATTCTTTCAAATACGGACCGATATATGGTACGGTATCCGCGATCTCCATGCCGACCTTAGTTGCAAAGTAAGCTTTGTTGTCCCAAGGCAGCAAATATCCCGTGAAACCGAGTCCTAGCATGACGAAGAAGATAAGCATGCCGACTACCCAGTTCATCTCGCGTGGGGCCTTATAGGAACCAGTAAAGAATACACGGAGCGTATGTAATAACATCATAACGATTACTAAACTTGCTCCCCAGTGGTGCATACCGCGAACAATTTGTCCGAAAGCAACCTTCGTCTGCAAATATTCGACACTGTAGTATGCGTTCACAATATCAGGGACATAATACATGGTCAGGAACATGCCTGACAGAATTTGAATGACTGTAATAAAAAACGTCAAGCCACCGAAACAGTACACGAACGCAGAAAAATGGTGTGCAGGGTTAACATGCTCAGGCACCTCATGATCCGCCACATCGCGCCACATCGGCGTTATATCCAGACGTTCGTCAATCCAGTTATAAACACCTTTAAACATCTGTTATTTACGCCTCCTCGTTATTGCACGTGTTGGTTCGCAATGATATCGCCCAAATATACAAAGCCATCCTTAACCTGCACTTTGTATTCGTCGAGCGGTGCACGAGCAACTGCTAACTGCTTGCCTTCTTTCGTATAGTGCGCACCATGGCACGGGCAGAAATATTGATCCTTGTATGCCGGATTCTTATTCCAGTCAACCGTACATCCTAAGTGCTTACACACCGGAGACAATGCAAATATATTGCCTTCCTTATCCTTGCTTATCCATGCCGTGAGCGTTGGAGTACTCTCATACCAGCCATCGACTTGCTTGATTTCGAAGGTAAATTCAGTAGGAGATTCTGAAATCTTGCTCAATTCAGCAACCTTAATGTAATCGCCTTCTGACTTCTTCTGAAGCAACGGATCAACTGCAAACCGGACCATCGGCAGAGTAGGACCAACAAACATGAATGCACTTGCCCCACCCAGCGTGTATGTAAGAAATTGTCGACGGGACATTTCTTTTCGCGGCTTTTGAGGTGGATGCTCGTTATTCTGCGGTTTACTCATATACTGTCTAACCCCCCTTTACACAACCGTTCTGAGAGCTTGCTATGACGATAATCACATTCTAACTAGGACATCACTATAATATCCCAGCACTATGAAAGCGTCAAGAATTTACCAATATAATTACCAGAATGAACCTTTTTCTTATGTAAAATGTTTGAATATTGTCACATTTATCCTTGAGTTTGTGTGACGCTCCACATATTTTGCACACATATCTTCATCGCAGAACGTACTTGCCCAGCCTCTTCTTCCATCAGCTCAGCTGGAGTAATGACTAAATCCGCGGCCGGAAGCTTGTCTGAAGTAAGCGGCAGTTGTGCCGATACGACGACAATATACGCAAATCCCTGGCGTCGGAGTCTGGTGCACAATCCATTCAATAGCCTCAGCTCATCATCATCAAGCTGCTCAGATACGAAATGGTATGCAGGATAGGTTACCGTTCTTCCTCGGAAAGGTATCTCAATGCCATCCAGCCAGTCGCGCAGCTTCTCCAGACGATACCCAGCTTCGACTGGGGATTCAGTCCCGTTCAGCCCTGTAACTGGCAATATGCACGTGTCCAGATACGGCCCCCATTCTTCCCATTGTTCTTCGGTCAGTTCACTGAATTTCACGACGTCTCCCCCATCTTTTTCCTTGTCATTACTCCCCATTATACTGAAATGAACAAAAAAATGAAGAACCGCAAAATTGCGCTCTTCATTCATAACGATTTGTAAGGCATCCTTTTGGACAAGTTCTTAGAAGCTACTGCAATGTTTTCAATTCGTCCGTCAAGGTTCGGAACGAGGATTCATCCCCTGTTGCGAGTGCTTTGTCGATTTGTTCATATATTTTTTCCGTACGGTATTTCCGTATGGCATCGTCCCATATCATCTCCGCTGTTAAACTTAACATCGCCTCATACGATACCTTCATTTTATCCATAGGATACACCTCCAACCAACACGATTAAGAGATCCTATATTCCTTTCCTTTCACCACATAGTTCTGAGTTGTCCGTTTCATTCGCTCTACATCTTCATCTGTCAGTTCGCGTATGACTTTTGCGGGTGAACCTAGAGAAAGAGTATAGGCCGGTACTTTTTTATTTTCTGTTACGACAGAACCTGCTCCTATTAAAGCATATTCACCAATGTCAGCGCCGTTCAGTACAATAGCCCCCATGCCAATCAATGTACCGTTGCCTATCCGGCAGCCATGTATAATTGCACCGTGGCCTACCGATACATCATCTTCAACGATTAGCGGCTGATTGGCATTCACATGTCCGATAACACCATCCTGGATATTCGCTCGCTTGCCAATCCGTATGGGTGCCATGTCTCCACGAAGCACCGCATTGAACCACACACTGGATTCAGCGCCAATCGTCACGTCTCCAATCAGCTTAGCGCCTTCTGCCACATATACGGAAGCATCAACAACTGGCAATATGCCTTGATAAGGTATGTACATTCGATAACATCCTCCCGATCGACCATTCCCACATCGCTCTAGCTGCAAATTCACTAGGCATAGGAAATTTTTGGACCCATCGTATCAATGAGAATGCTTCTTGTCAACATCTAGCTGAATTTTGTCCTCATGCGCGACATAAACACTATCAATAATAAGCTGCCCTCTGCGAGTCGTCTGTATGACCGAACCATACTGCTCATCTTCACCGAATCGAATGACGCCTAGATGAACCAGCATCATAATAATTCGCTGTCTGAATACGGCCTGTGACGAATCAAAGAAGAATGGCCGCACGAACGGGAGTAGAGCCCGCTCCAAGGAATCTAACGTTGTCCACTGCTTGGTACATAACTGAATCCAATGCACGATGGATAACAAATTCGGAATCGCATTCTTGTACAGCTTCAACCAAAATCGATACAACGAAGCAGACGACTCTATCCCCCCGTTAGCAATACGCTCAATCCCCTTCGGTGTACAGCTTAACCGTCCATCGCCCTCCTCCAGCCACCCTTGATAAAAGGCGTAGTCATATAAAAGCGACATACGGTTCGGATAATCATGGAATCTTCTCCCGTATCCAAATCTCCATTCACCACGGGCAATAGGGGCTTCTTGTACGCCAAAGTAATCGAGAAGCTGCTGCTGCGTTTTTTTGTACATAACACCTTCCGCATTCAGCAATACATTTCCGTCCACGATGAATTTCAGAAGCTGTAACACGTCCTCCGCCATTCTTCCATCTTCATCCCGATAAGAGGAAGGGGTATCCGTTTCTGTCAAATGCATCGCGAATGACTGCCTGAGTACATCAATTAATCTCATCTTCAAATCGCTCGGCACTTGGAACAAATACTTGGTTTGATGCGAGCAGCCATTGAACAGCCATCCACTATGCTTAAATTTAGATATCGTTTCACGTGGATGCGGCATTGACGTCACCGCCTGCTGTTCAGCACCAGCATGTTCTAAATCGAACTTTGTCTGCTGCACTCGAGCGATCAATTCCTCCAAGCTAAATGAAGCACGCTTATCAAACAAAATGGAGTTAAGGAACCTAAGCTCTTCAAGCGTCATCTCGTTCACATGCTGTTCGAACACATCCCTTCTGCCTAACACTGACAGAATGGACTGAATCAGCTCGTGCTTGGAATGTTCATTGCAGACGCACCCATAACGCTGAGCAATTCGAGTTAGTTGATTAATATCCGCGTAACTGAGCATATCCGCTAAATTCATGCATGACCTCCGTTTCCGTCAGACGTAATGTGCCGAATCCTCGATGTCCATTACTCATTATTGGAATATTTATCACATTTATTCACATTGTCGTAGAAAACATCGAATATTATATAACGGGGAGATTCTCCTCATAGCCCTTAGGCATTTGATCATGCAAACACAAAAAAGCAGTTCGCTTCACTTCACGTGAAGTCGAACTGCTTATTATGATAGCTTTCATTATCGCGGTTTCGCTGTCAGATCCAGATGGCGAATATGCTCCATGCAATTATAGAGCAGCGGATACCAGCCTTCCGAACGTTTTTCTAATATTGAGTAGGATAAGTTCCCAATGTGTCCTTGTCTGTCGCTTCCAAATAGAGCAATGTACAATTGAGCCAGCCAGCTCCCATGAGTGACTACTAAGAGATTAGATCCCATATGCTGATTCGCGATATGCTCTAGCGTTTGAACTGCGCGGTACTGAAGTTCTTCATCTTTTTCCTGGCCGAGATCCATCTTACGCCACCCTGAACCCCAGCGCTGCTCTCGCTCTTCCGGCGTCGTGCCTTCTACGAGACCATAGGCTCGCTCACGCAGACCCTCTGCGGGTGACAGTAATGGAATTTGGAGTGCATCTGCCAGAATCGATGCAGTCTCTTCTGCTCGCTGTAATCCGCTGGATATGACATAATCGAATGGTGCAGTCTCTTGGACGAGGCGCTCTGCCAGCAGCCTTGCCTGTTCACGACCTGTTACATTCAACGGTATATCCGTCTGTCCTTGTATTTTCCCCTGCGCATTCCAATCGGTTAACCCATGGCGTACCAAACCAATATGTTGTTTCATTGTTACTCCTTCTTAGTCATCCGTTATTGACGCACTCGTGTCAACCAGTTCAACAGCAGTAATGCAAACGTCACCCCAAACAATGACAATGCAATCCAATAATGAGGAATCGTTGGAACAACCCGCAATATTGTCGGTTCACTTACATTGCTTGCAACCGGCAATTCAATATCAAATGCATCAAGGCCAGAATGATCACTGCCTGCCAACGCAGTCGGCAGTATCCCACTAACTGCATGAATATTAGACTGTTCATTGCGAATAAGAAGGAAAACAAGAGCACAGAGGAACATGGCCATACAAAAAGCGATTATCCCCGCAATCACTTGACGTGAGCGCAGGGATAACGCATGAGAACGTCTATGTACAGGCATCAGCCAATCTTGTTCCTCATATATGCGATCCATAACGCGACTCGCTGCTGAGCTGCTCGCTTGTTCCGCATCAAGCTCCAACTCAACTTCATCTTCCATCCAATCCATGCTCGCAGACCATACTGCGAACTGCTCCGCACACGCTTCGCATCCTTCCAGATGTCGATCGATAGCTTCACGTTGCGGATCGTCAATAGGCATATCGACATAATCCGATATCCATTCGAGCGCTTCCGCACATTTCATGTTAGTTCATCCCTTCAAGACCAGGCTCCCTTATGTATGGTTCTAACTGGATCTTTACACTAGCTCGAGCCCGGAACAACAACGATTTAACCGAACTTACGGTTTGCCCTAATACTTGGGCAATTTCTTGATAGTCCAGTTGGTCGTATTCTCGAAGAATGAGAGCGGAGCGTTGTTTGTCAGGCAACTTGCTGATTGCCTCACGCACCAATTCTACCTTCTCATGCCGCAGCAATGCATATTCAGGCGCCGCTTCCTTCGGCGCTTCCGGAACGATTCCTTGCTCTTCATCAAGTGATACTTGAATGCTTCTCTGCTTACGAAGTTCGCTTAACACGGTGTTGCGCGCAATCGTATACAGCCAAGTCGAGAAAGAGGCATCTGATTCCCTGAACGTATGCAGGCTTCGGTATGCCTTGTAAAATGTCTCTGCACACAAATCTTCTGCCAACAGCTCCAACTGGGAATTTTTCAACATATGATAAATAAATGATAGCAATTTGCGTTGATAACGATTCATCAATTCCGCGAAACAGTCTGTGTTGCCGTCCTTGATCTCACGGATGATTTGGGAATCGGTCATGGATTCAAGTCCTCCTTGCTTTCCATATCCATCCCGATGCGCTACCTGAATGGTTATACTCTTGAAGTTAAAAAAAGTTGCGAATCGGAGAAAATGTTATAAAAGCCTCTATAGGCCTAATGATACGTACTATGGGTATGATCTGTGCCATGAAAACATGACACTCAAGCTTTATCATTTCAAGTCGTATTTTAGCATAATAAAGTCGAAAATTGCTTAAAAATTTTTTAAGATTCAGATTTCATAAAAAAATCACCCCCTCAGGAGTGATTCAAGCCAGCCTTACAACGCCGTATTCCGCTGTTTCATCGATTGATAAGTCATACTAACAAAAATGATACAAGCTATTGCAATTACGAGTAATGAAATAAATTGAGAAGTCGAGAGCATGCCGACACTTCCACGAATAATATCACCACGGTAGAATTCGATGATAAATCGGCCAAGACTGTAGAGCAGCAGATACAGACTCGCAATGACACCAGCCGTTTTACTGCGCTTCGCTGCATAAAGTAGAAGGAAAAAAAGCGCAAAACTAAATCCACTTTCCATGAGCTGTGTAGGAATCAGTTTCACACCATTAGGCGCGATTTCGGATTCGTGAAACGTAATGCCGAACCATCCATTTGTCTCCTCTCCATAGCAGCACCCTGCCAAAAAGCATCCGATTCTGCCAAAGCCCTGTGCCAAGGCAATGGAAGGAACAAACAGATCAAGATGCTCCATGAAGGACAGACCCTTCACCTTACAATACACATAGCCTGCAAGCACGCCTCCAATAATCCCGCCATAGACGACGAACCCCGATGACAAATCCCATATCATCTCGGGATGATCAATGAGATTATTGCCTTGGGTTATCCAAAATAAGAGCTTAGCTCCCATAAACCCGCCAAGCAGCCCCCAGAGCGTAATCGAAGATATATGGGAGCGCTCTATGCGCTTCTTCTCTGCTCGCCTAACCAATACTTGATATGCAGTAAAAATTCCAATTGCAATCATTAGTCCATATCCATATATGGTGATTGGGCCAATATGGAGCAGATCATTCTTCATCGCAACTCTCATCCTTTCCCCTTCATTCAAGCATATTTGTTGAGACAGACATACATGTTATATCAGTGATGCTGCTCCCACTGCATTACTGGTACTTTTACACAATTATAAAGAGCCGAACACCTACCTGTCAAAAACCTAAACGAAGCTGTTTTCCAGCTGTTTATCCTTAGTTCATACCTTACTGCTCGCAGGACGCTTAGCGCCAATTCCATTTCAATACAAAAAAAATACCACTCCGATTGGAGTGGCTGCACACTTGTGCAATTCTATTGGATAGGAGTGGAGAGAAACCATACTGTACTGCTATTATAATGTATACGTTTTCATGACGTCAATAGGTTTTCGTAAAAAATTTTCTTCAATTCACAAATTTTTCCGTTAGATGAATATTTCATAACCTTTCGATTTTAACAGCTCCCTCGCACGATCCCAGTCATCCTGCTGCCGGAACGATAATCGGAGCACACCTGGCACATCTTCACGACTTTCAATAATTTGAACATTGCTCAAGTTAATGTGATGATTTCCCAACTCTGTCGCAATGCTGCCAATAATACCCGGATGGTCAGGAACATTCACGTACAGTTCATAAAGCGATTGAATAACACCTTTGCGGCGTTCCGGCATGCGACTGCGGAACTCGCCAGCCACAGTGAACTGCTGGATAATACCTTCACCATCCTGACGATGTAACATATCAATAAATCGTTCCGTAGACGTTTTCCAGTCCTGAAGTAAATGGAGAACAACATCCCTATTGTTAATCAAAATATCTCTCCAGATGACTGGATCGCTTGATGCAATGCGGGTAATATCCCGGAACCCGCCGGCAGCGAGCAGTTCGTACAGCTCATTGCTCTCATTATAGGATCGTACTTGATTAACCAATGCTACAGCCACTACATGCGGCAAATGGCTGATTGCGCCAACCACTTCATCATGTTCCTCTGGATTCATCCGAATAATGTGTGCTTTCGTATAGCGGAGCAGAGATACAAGTCTGCTGTAAGCTTCTTCATCCGCCGAATCGTCAGGAGTGAGCACGTAGTAAGCATTTTCGAACAACAATGTCGTTGCCGCTTCAACCCCTGAACGCTCCGAGCCTGCCATTGGATGCCCGCCTATAAAATGCACATCGTCCCATGAAAGAGAACGTGCGCAGCGTGCGACCGAAGCCTTGGTACTCCCCACATCAGTTACGATACAGCCTGCCTTAAGCGGTAAATTCCGCAAATCACTCAGCATCGATTCCAGCATTCCAACCGGACAGCATACGAATATGTAGTCCGCATCCTCTACCGCTTCGTGCAAGGAAGTCGTCGCTTCGTCTACAACGCCGCGCTGCACATACTTCTCTGTTGAAGACGGGCTCGGAGAGTAACCAACTACATGCATGCCAGGTCTATTTTTGAAACAGAGGGCGAGGGAGCCTCCGATTAGTCCCACGCCCAATATAGCTATCTTAGTTCTCATGAAGTCACCTTAATCTCGGCCAGCGCTTCTTCCAAGGCTTGAATCATTGCCTCATTTTCTTCTTGGCTGCCAATTGTAATACGTAAATGATTTGGGTATTTATGATGCCCCGCACGCGCTATAACGCCACGACGCAGGAGCGCGTTAAAGACTTCAATTGCAGAAAAGCCTACGTCAACCATAATGAAGTTGCCGTGAGCCGGGAAGCTCTCCAAATTCATACGCGCAAATTGCTGCTCTACATATTGAATGCCCGCTGCATTCTTCTGTCTGCAATCTTCAATGAACCCTTGGTCTTGAACGGCAGCCAATGCTGCTGCTTGTGCGAAGCGAGTCGTATTGAACGGTTCACGCACTTGATTAATCGTACGGATCACGTCAGCATGTCCAACCCCGTATCCGATACGTAGGGACGCAAGTCCATAAATTTTCGAGAACGTGCGCAAGGACACGACATTGGGATAACGACGCACCAGATCTAATCCATCACGGAAGGAAGGATCTGTCACGTACTCACAGTAAGCTTCATCCAATACAACCATGACATTTGCAGGCACTTGTGCAACAAACTGCTCCAATTCTTCCGCACTTACAATTGTGCCTGTCGGATTGTTCGGATTGCAGATCCATACGATCTTCGTCCGCTCGTTTACGGCAGCAAGCATTGCTTCCAGATCATGCACTCCTTCTTTCAAAGGAATCTCTACTGTGACAGCCCCTTCAATCTCTGCGTTATGCTTGTATTGAGGAAACGTCTGATCTGCGATGACAATCTCATCACCTGGAATCAGGTACGCACGGCATATCATTAATATAACTTCATCGGAACCTGCGCCGAAAATCAATTGATTGTGCTCAACGCTCAAGTGTGCCGCAACAGCATCTGTCAGTGCTCTAGCCGCTCCATCGGGATAAATGCTCGTATTATTCACTTCATTCAATATTGCTTGCTTCGCATGCTCAGAGGATCCGAACGGATTCTCGTTGGAAGCCAGCTTGATAATACGATCCAAGCCAAGCTCCCGCTTCACTTCATCAACAGATTTGCCTGGCTGGTATACAGGCAGGTGTACAACACTGTTCTTCGGCTGCATATGGGTACCACCTTTCTCATCTACATAGATCATTGCAAAAAAATTAATGTTTTAATTGTCGCACAAAATCACAAATTTGCAAGATCCCTTCTTCAGATGAATCAGGATGCTCCAGAAGCGGCAGAGCTTCTTCAATGCGCCTTACAATGGCACTACCTACAATCACACCGTCGCAGCGTTTCGCAAAATGCTTCACATGCTCTGCTGTAGAAATGCCGAATCCGATCGCAATAGGAAGCTCTGTACTGCGTCGCACCAGTTCAATAAACGCATCTACTTGTGAGTCGAAAGTGTCTCTTACACCCGTAACGCCAAGCGAGGATACACAATAGATAAAGCCTCTTCCTTCTGCCACAATGGAGCTAACCCGAGATTCCGAAGTCGGCGCAACGAGTGGAATGAGATGAATGCCCATTCGGTCAGCAGCTTCACGGACTTCATGACTCTCTTCATAGGGTAGATCAGGAATGATTATGCCGCTAATTCCGGCATCCCTAGCCTGGTGTAAGAAGCTGTCCAGTCCAAATTGCAGCACTGGATTATAATAAGTAAACAATACATAAGGAATTTGTGCACCTTGTTTCCTAGCCTGAGCAGCAATGCGCAGTCCATCAGCGATCGATACATGATTGCGCAACGCGCGTGCCGATGCTCGCTCGATAACCGGACCGTCAGCCAGCGGATCGGAATACGGTATGCCAAGTTCAATAATGTCTGCACCGGCTTGCTCCATCTGCAGAAGAAGCCGAAGAGTGATTTCACAGGTTGGATCACCTAGCGTTATAAATGGCATCAATGCGGACTTGCCCTGTGCTTGTAAAGTACGGAATGTATCATCCAGTAAATTGCGGCTCGCTAGTGTCTGACTCATAGCAGTTCCTCCCCCAATCTCTCCATAATGGTGGCAACGTCTTTGTCCCCACGGCCTGATAAGCAAATCACAATTAGATCATCCTTATTCATGCCAGGTGCTGATTTGATCGCCTGCGCAATTGCGTGTGACGATTCCAATGCGGGTATAATGCCTTCTGTACGGGTAAGAAGCTGCAGCGCATCCATGGCTTCATCATCTGTAATAGGCACATACGATGCTCGTTCCGAATATTTCAAATAGGCATGTTCTGGCCCTACTCCCGGATAATCCAATCCAGCGGAGATGGAATGTGCCGGCTGAACTTGACCAAACTGATCTTGAAGCAGATAGCTCATCGATCCTTGGAATACCCCTGGTGTCCCAAGTGTCATCGTAGCCGCATGATAAGGGGTATCAATTCCTTTGCCTGCTGCCTCAACCCCAAGAAGTTGAACCGACTCATCCTGCAAAAATGGATAGAACATCCCCATAGAATTGCTCCCTCCGCCAACAGCAGCGATCAGCAGATTCGGCAAACGTCCTTCTAATTCAAGGATTTGCTTGCGTGTCTCATCTCCAATAATTCGTTGGAAATCCCGCACAATCATCGGATACGGATGCGGCCCCACAACGGAGCCGAGAATGTAGAATGTGTCCTGCACATTGCTGACCCAGTAACGCAGCGTTTCATTCCCTGCATCCTTCAACGTTCTTGTACCTGACATCACAGGCACAACCTCTGCACCGAGGAGCTTCATACGGAACACATTCAGGCTTTGACGCTTCATGTCCTCTTCACCCATAAATACTTTGCACTCCATGCCCAGCAGCGCTGCTACTGTTGCGGTGGCAACGCCATGCTGTCCCGCCCCTGTTTCTGCAATCACCTTCGTCTTGCCCATACGCTTGGCTAACAAGGCTTGACCGATGGTGTTGTTGATTTTATGGGCACCGGTGTGGTTCAAATCCTCACGCTTCAAATAAATCTTGGCTCCGCCCAGCTTCGCAGTAAGCCGCTCTGCATAATAGAGTGAAGTAGGTCGCCCTGAGTACTGAGTCAGCAGCTTGATCAATTCTGCTTGAAATTCTGGATCCTTCACATGTGTACGATAAGCCTCTTCCAGTTCCAAAAGCGCACTCATCAATGTCTCGGGCACAAAACGGCCTCCAAATGGTCCGAATCTGCCTTTTTCGTCCGGTAGAACCGTTGTCGCTGTTGCTGTTGCTGTCGCACTACTCTTTTCCATGCTCATTTCCCCTCACCCTTTCGATAAACTCCTCAACCTTGGATATATCTTTTACTCCATTTGTTTCAACACCACTCGATACATCAACGCCATCTATATCGTACTCTCTCACAACTAAACCGACATTATCAGCAGACAATCCGCCAGCAATATAGAGAGGGAGCCTTAATGAAGCCAATTGGTCTGCATAAGATGGGATTACCGTCCAGTCGAACACTTTGCCAGAACCACCGCCCTGAATCGGACAATGTGTATCTAGCAGGACAACATCTGCATATTGGACATCCAACTCATATGCCGCCGCAGCTGCTGCTATAGACTGGCGAGGTTGGCGCTCGTCATCACGAATGATAGGAACCGTCCTCCATATTTGAACATCATAGTGATCCTTCATCCATTTCAACAATGCCGTATCGCCTTTCCCATGGAGCTGAACACTTGTTAGCGGCACTTCATCCAGCACTTGCTTCAGCTCTTCACGAGTTGGATTCGCGAACACACCTGCAAGGTCTGGAAGTGCGTCTCCTTCCTCTCTCAGCTTCAACAGCCACTGCTTAACGTGAGACGGCTGCACCTGTCTTCGACTCGGTGCGAAGACGAATCCAATATGATCTGGTCTCAGCTTGACAACTCGACGCGTCATCTCGAAATCCGTCAGGCCGCATATTTTCACTTTCGTTGCACGAGCAGCACATGAACGTGCACTCGCTGTAGATGACGCTTGTTCCTTCGATGCTTCGACTTCCATATCTTCTTCACTCCTTACGTCTGTTTACGAAGCAGTGTTCGAATTTAGAAGACCGCTCATCAAGTGCTCTACTGCATCCTTTACATTGTCTTGTCTCATGAAATGTTCCCCTACCAGCACCGCATCGACATGCAGCTCATCCATGCGACGGAGATGCTCCGGAAGATGGATACCGCTCTCGCTGACTAAGATACAATCTGACGGAGCCAAATGGCGAATACGATGGGTCTGCTCGATATCGGTCTCGAACGTATGCAAGTTTCGATTGTTGATGCCGACTAACTTGATTCCTTCAATTCTGCCTACACGCTCCATTTCGACTTCATTATGGACTTCCACGAGAACGTCCATGCCAAGTTGTCTAGCTGTTCCGTGCAGATGCTGCATTTGGTCGTCACTCAAAATCGCTGCGATCAGCAGGATTGCATCCGCACCTATCAATCTTGCTTCAAGCACTTGAAGCTCATCGATAATAAATTCCTTCCGCAAAATCGGCAGTTCTGTCAGCGCTCGCACCTGCTGCAGAATGTCATTGCCGCCTTGAAAATATACGCGATCTGTAAGTACAGACAATGCATCAGCACCTGCCGCCTCATATCCAGCTGCAATCTCTGCGGGATTGAAATGCTCGCGAATCAGCCCTTTGGATGGCGATGCCTTCTTTACTTCAGCAATCAAGGCAACCGAACGGTTCTTATTTACGGTAAGTGCCCCAATGAAGGAGCGGCAAGGTGAGAGCGCTGCTGCCTCTAGAATTGCCTCATTCCGATTCATCACTCGTCTGAGCGCTTGTATCTCTTCTTCCTTCGTTCGTACAATCCGTTCAAGAAACATGACCTAGCCCTCCTGTTGCTGCGATCCATTGCTCCAGCTTCTGATTCGCCAGCCCATTATCGATTGCATCAGCTGCAATCCGCACGCCTTCTGCAATGGAGCTCGATTGTCCCGCAACGTAAATACATGCGCCCGCATTTGCAAGAACAATATCGCGATGTGCGCCTTGCTCTCCGCAAAGCAGACCTCTTATAATTTGCGCGTTCGTTGCGGCGTCTCCACCCAGCACACTAGTCAACGGCTGCGTGTGTAGACCAAGTGTTTCCGGTGTAATGGTATATGTGAATACTTCTCCATTTTTCAGTTCACTAACTTGAGTTGGTGCCGACAGGCTGATCTCATCCAATCCATCTTCGCTCGCAACAACGAGCGCACGCTTCAACCCCAATTCACGTAATACAGATGCGATAATACCCGTCTTGGTGCGATCATAGATCCCAAGGACTTGTCGATCAGCTCCCGCTGGATTCGTCAACGGGCCAAGCATGTTGAATACGGTGCGTATCCCTAGTTCCTTGCGTGGTGCAGCCGCATGTTTCATTGCAGGATGATAGACTTGCGCGAACATAAAGCAGATGCCGATTCGTTCCAAACACTGTGCAGCTTCCTCGCTCGTCAGCTGAATATTTACACCCAGCGCCTCCAGTACATCCGCACTCCCCGAGCGACTGGAAGCCGATCGGTTGCCATGCTTCGCAACCCGCACGGATGCGGATGAGGCGATGATGGCAGCAACTGTGGAGACATTCAACTTATGAATGCCCGATCCGCCTGTTCCACATGTATCAAGCAGGCGCTCATGCGAAGTGACCACTTGATGGGCGCGGCTGCGCATCGCTTCAGCAAAGCCCGCAATCTCATCAACTGTCTCCCCCTTCAAACGTAGACCTGCAAGCAGTGCTCCAATCTGAGCCGAAGTCGCATGGCCATCCATAACATCTGCCATTACATCCCTCGCTTCTGAGCGGCTTAAGTGATGCCCTGACAGCACTTGAGCAAGCGCCTCCTTCATGAGTGCACTTCCGATTACAAGTTGGCTCGTCATCCTAAATTCCTCCCTTCGGCGACGGGATCGAAGCAGCCCGTTCTTCCGTTCCGACATAATAGTCCCAGTTCGCCGGCATCATTGAAGTATAGGATGCCGCGTATCCAGCCGCACTTCCCTCAGCTGCGTTCGTTAGCTTGCTCTCATTGACACTGTCCTCTTGCCCTTCAGCGTCACCTTCGCGGTTGAACATCTCTTCTGTCATCCGAATCGCCAGCAGCAGTGCTTTCGCCTTGTTAATCGTTTCTTCGTATTCCATCTCCGGAACCGAATCCCATACAACACCAGCACCTGCCTGTACGTAAGCATGGCCTCCTCGGAAAATAATTGTACGTATCGTAATACAGGAATCCATATTCCCATTGAATCCTAAATATCCGATAGCGCCCCCATATATCCCACGTGACTCTTCTTCCAACTCTGCAATAATCTCCATTGCACGAAGCTTCGGCGCTCCGGACAATGTACCTGCTGGCAAGCAGGAGAGGAAGGCATCGAAGAAATCCTTGTTCTTGCGAAGCTTGCCAGAAACGTTCGATACGATATGCATGACATGGGAATAACGCTCAACATTCATGTACGTATCACAGCGCACGCTGCCGAACTCGCATACGCGGCCGAGATCATTCCGCCCGAGATCAACAAGCATCACATGCTCGGCCCGCTCTTTCTCATCCTGCATCAGATCTGCTTCCAGCGCTGCATCTGCTTCAGCAGTGACGCCCCGTGGTCTTGTTCCCGCAATCGGCCGCGTCTCTACCCGCTCATCCTTAATACGCACAAGCATCTCTGGAGAAGTGCCAACAATCATGTCGTCCTCTGTCTTGAGCACATACATATACGGGGAAGGATTCGTCATTCTCAGCACCCGATACACATCAAGCGGGTCTGCTTGTGTCTGCCGTTCGAAGCGCTGTGACAGCACCACTTGAAAGATATCTCCTGACCGAATATATTCCTTGGCTCGATTCACCTTCGCAACGAATGATTCCTTCGTCTCCGAGGATCGAACCCCCTGCAGTACCTCTTCAGCCGCAGATGCTGTTGTTGCTTGCTGTACCGGTCGGGTGTTGCTCACTAGAGGTGCTGTCAGCTTCATTTGCAGGCTGCGCAGTTTCTTTCTCGCTTGCTCGTAGCGATGCCGTATCACATCTGCCGAACTTCCTGGTTCCACATGAATGTTCACAATAAACTGCATTTGCTGCTTCATATGATCGAAGGCAACAAGTTGATCGCAGAACATAAATCGGATGTCATCCATTTGCAGCGTGTCGTACTTATGACGCGGCAGGCGTTCATACTGCTGAACCAAATCGTAGCCGAAGCAGCCAATTGCCCCTCCTGTCATTGGAGGAAGTCCATCTAGCGCAGGGCTTCTATATTTATGCATCAAGTGCTTCATCATCTCGATTGGGCGCTCTCGCACCTCGGTGATATGGCCATGCTCTATTTTCCGCAATCGTCCACTCTTCCCTTGAAGGAGCAGGAATGGATCCGTTCCGATGAAGGAATAGCGGGCCCATTGGACGCCACCCTCCACACTCTCCAACAAAAAAGCATATGGTTCATTGCGCAATCTTTGAAATAATCGAATTGGGGTTTCGGTATCAGCCATCATCGTCTCGGCAACAGGTATGACATTATACTGCCGGGCGAGATGGATTACTTCGTCCAATTGGGGATACATCGCTTTCCACTCCTTTCAACTTCGTTATGCAGCCGTTACGACGATTACATACCGCGTGATGAACGAGAGCGTCTACCAACCATTTCTTATTCACTTGTTTACGCTTGTTGCAGTGCCTTATCGGAATCAGGCGAATCACGAATGAAAGGCACTACTGAAAAATAACGTGTACGAATAAAAAAAGCCTCTGCGCAAGGCAGAGGCTTGTTGGTATACGATGAAATTGTGGATGAGTAATTCAATTCATGAGGATATGGATCGCCTTATATAAGGCCCCCCATTGTGCCGCTGCAATAAATCAATGTGCAGCAAATACAATAGGCGCTAGCCTATATAGACATGATGTCCATATTCTATCTCGTCTCAGCTCAACTCATCTCAATCTCAAACTCAACTCTGCTCAACTATGCTGATATCAATATAACCGGAAATGTCGGCTTCGTCAATCCAGCAAACTAAATTTCAGACATAAACGATCTTCAGACTGGGTTTCCCACATCTCTATTTACTAGACAAATCAGGTCTCAGAGCTATCGCCTCATTCAAGTAGACATGGCGAATCTCGTGCTGCTCCTTGTCCGTGTTGATCGTTACCATTAGGCGGATGCACAATGGCAGACTGCCCTTCACTGGAATTTCAATGGCACACATGAGTGGCACTAGATCCCAGCCTTCCATGGCACGTATCGCACGTGCTGGAAAAGTAGCATTCAAATCCTCTGTCATCGTGATCCAAATATTTGCGATCTGTTCAGGTTGAACCGTATTTTGGGCAACTATCTCCTGGAGCAGCTTCGTAGTCGCATGCAGAATCTCTTCTGCATCATTGCGGGTTACCGTAGTCGCTCCGCGAATTCCTCTTGCATACATGGTCACGCCTTCTCTCCTTTCAACTCCTCGATGATATCTCGTACTAGGCTGACCGGTACATCCTTGCGAATTTCTACATGTCCGATTGCAGTAGGCACAATAAATACGGTGTGCCCTTCCTTAAATTTCTTGTCATGCATCATGGCTTGAATAATATCATCCGAATTCATATGCTGTGGCACTGCCACCGGCAGGCCGTATTTCGTCAATATCGCTTCTGTTCGAACAGCAATCTGCTTATCTTCACCCAATCGCTCTGCAAGACGCGCAGAACCAACCATTCCAATTGAGATGGCTTCGCCATGCAGCAATTCTCCGTAGCCGGCAACCGCCTCTAGAGCATGGCCAATCGTATGTCCCAAATTCAATATCGCTCTTAGATCATGCTCACGTTCATCCTGAGAGACGACCTGCGCTTTAATCGCGCAGCCCTTAAGCAGTCCATACGTGAGTGCTTCCTCATCCTTAGCCAGCAAGCGTTCAGCTTGTGCTTCGCACCATGCTGTAAACTCTTCATCCCAGATAAGGCCATGCTTAATCATTTCAGCCAGTCCTGCACGGACTTCCCGATCAGGAAGCGTAAGCAAGGTCGCTGTATCGTACAGCACCATTTCTGGTTGATGGAAAGCCCCGATAATATTCTTGGCGAACGGATGGTTAACCGCAACCTTGCCACCGACACTGCTGTCATGAGCCAATATCGTCGTAGGCACCTGAATGAAGCGAATTCCTCGCATGTAAGTTGCCGCCACATAACCTGCCAAATCCCCGACTACGCCACCGCCGAGGGCGACGATGGAAGAATGGCGATCACAGCCCGCATCAAGTGCTGCAGTGATGCACTGTTCGTACACCTGCAGCGACTTGGAGGATTCACCAGCTGCTACTACAAAGGAAGAAACCTGATAGCCAGCCTCACGCAGTGCTGCTTCCGTGCGCTCTAAATATAGCGGAGCCACATGATCATCCGTGATGATCACAATTGGACTGCGAGTGGGAATGCTGCGCATTTGAAATGCCTCACCGATTCGACCGAGAAGACCGCTGCCAATCCAAATTGGATAAGAGCGTTCTCCTAGTTCAACAGTAAGCTCTGCTGCATCTAAAGTGAGATTCTTGCTCATGACGTTCCCCCCTTTTAATATCGGGACACTTGTTCCAAATAGTGCTCATAGTTGGCGCGGATCTCTTCCATCGAATCGCCGCCGAACTTCTCCAGGAACGCCTTCGCAACTTCCCAAGCGACTACATGCTCCATGACAACACTCGCAGCCGGCACTGCACACGCATCTGAGCGTTCCACTTGTGCAGTGAACGGCTCCTTCGTATCGATATCAACACTGCGCAATGGCTTATAAAGGGTTGGAATAGGTTTCATTACCCCACGCACCACGACTGGCATTCCGTTCGTCATACCACCTTCGAAACCGCCAAGTCGGTTGCTAGCTCGTGTATATCCTGTTTCCTCGCTATATAGAATTTCATCATGAACTTGTGATCCGCGCAGTTGACCTGCCTCGAAGCCAATACCGATCTCAACACCTTTGAAAGCATTGATCGACATCACTGCTTGCGCGATGCGTCCATCCAGCTTGCGATCATATTGCACATGGCTCCCTAGTCCAACCGGCAGTCCCTCCACGATGCACTCTACAATACCGCCGATCGAGTCGCCTTCGCCTTTGATTTGATCGATGTACGCTTCCATCTTCTTCTCCGTATCGGTATCGACCACACGAACAGAAGAAGCCTCCGTACGTTCAATAATCTCGTCAACTGACAAATTGTGAGCAGGAGCTTCGATTTCACCTATGCGAATAACTTGTCCTGCAATCTTGACGCCGAATGCTGCAAGGAACTGGCGCGCTACTGCACCCACAGCTACGCGAGCAGCTGTCTCCCTAGCGCTTGAACGTTCCAGTACATTGCGCAGATCCTTCAATTGATATTTCAAGCCTCCGTTCAGATCCGCATGACCTGGACGCGGGCGATGAACACGTCGCTTCTCTTCATCTGTCCCTTCAATCGGCTCCACATTCATAATATTCGTCCAATGCTTCCAATCGTTGTTCTCCACTACAATAGCAATTGGAGCACCTGTCGTACGTCCATGACGCACACCGCCGACGATCGTTGCTGTATCTTTCTCAATTTGCATACGTCTGCCGCGGCCATACCCCTTCTGGCGGCGATGAAGTTGGAAATTGAGTTGCTCGAAATCAATAACCATGTTGCTAGGCATCCCTTCAACAATGGCAGTTAGCTGCGGTCCGTGTGTTTCTCCTGCAGTCAAATAACGTAGACTCACAAGTTGCTCCCCCTTTAACTGTGATGCTGTAAATGGCTAAAACCCTTAACTTTTTTCTCATTATAGTATAGGAGGCAACGTTTGACAAGAAAACAAAACGCGCCCTTGCCGCTTTGTTTCAAGCATTAGGGCGCATCTTTCGTTATCGACGTGTAGTCTGTCTATGTTCAATTTAGCCATTCGATGGTATGTAATTCCAGTATGACTGAAATAGTCGAATACACTCTTTAAGTTCGAACAGCTATAATTTTCGATAAAAGAACGTCTCCATCGTTTCAAGCTGATACTGTTGTGGATTGAATATTTGCTCTGTGCTTCCGACGAACAATACCCCACCCGGCTTAAGCGCATTGGCAAACTTTCGATACAACTCATGCTTCGCTTCTTCCGTAAAGTAAATCATCACATTACGGCAAATAATCAAATCATGCTGAGTAGCAAAAGTATCGGTTAATAAGTTCTGCTGGCGGAATCGAATCGATTTCTTCAAGCGATCAATGATATGAAAACTGTTCGACTGCTGCATAAAGTACTTTGACTTGAATGATGGGGGAACGTCTTTCAAAGAGCGCTCAATATAGGAAGCTTGCTGTGCTCTTGCAAGTGCATTCTCGTCAATATCCGTAGCAGAGAGTTCTGTCCGATCAAGCAAGCTCATATCATCGAGAATCATCGCTAGTGTGTAAGGCTCCTCACCTGTCGAGCAAGCGGCACTCCAGCACTTCAGCTGGCGCGTTCGCTGCGACAGCTCTGGAAGCACACGAGTGCGCAGGGTATCCCAACGCAGCGGATTACGCCAAAATTCAGATACATTGATCGTCATGCGATCCAGCATTTCATCAAATAACGAAGAATTAGCACTCATCGCCTTGGCATAGGAGGCAAATGTCGAGTAGCCATTCTTCATTCGTAACGTAGACAAGCGTCTACGCATCTGGGTCTCCTTATACTGTGATAAATCGATGCCTGTAGTTGATCGGAAATATTGGACAAAATCCGCATAATCTTGATCATCTCCATGATCCACGGCTGTCCCTTGGCCGAATCCATTAGCAGCAGGGAAAATGGTGGCTGCATCCCATAAGGTCGTCTTGCGCTCTGACAATTGTGCTCACACCTTCTAAGTTCGTATATATGCTGCAACTGAGTTCCTGATCGACAACAAGCATAGCCCAAGATCGCTCAGCAACACCGCAACATAAAAAAACACGGTCGAATATTACTATTCGCCGCGTTCTTCCATAGTCCTGCCCTATGTAAGCTCTTACATCAGAAATCAAAAAAATAATTATTATGTTTCTGCGTGTGTGAGCCGCGCTCATGGCTGCCGATTAAATCCATGGCTCCAATGCCCGCTCGTAACGAAATGAATCCACTTCTGAGAATAAGTTTGCGATTTCACGTTCAGCACTCTCTGGTGAATCCGAACCGTGAACCACATTGAAGTTCGTATGACTTGCATAATCTCCGCGTATCGTCCCTGGTGCAGCTTCAGTCACTTTCGTCTTGCCGATCATCAAGCGTGACAAGCTGATAACATCGTCACCTTCCCATATCATAGCGAATACTGGACCAGAGGTAATAAAGTCGACCAGTTCGCCAAAGAAAGGCTTTTGTGCATGTTCTGCATAATGATGTTCAGCTTGTTCACGCGAGACTTGCATCAATTTTCCAGCTACAAGTTTAAAGCCCTTCCGCTCAAAGCGACCTACTATATCTCCTATGAGGCCTCTTTGTACTCCGTCAGGTTTGACCATGATGAATGTGCGTTCCATACGATCACTCCTACTCAAATGTGAAGTCGTCCAACACACGCATTATACCAGATTTTTCTTCAAATGGCACTCGATTTTTTCACCATAGTTCAAATCAATGATTACGATTCGCAATAAAGTAAGCAATATCGCGCAGATTGCGGCGAGCACGGATGTTAGGCAGATGCTCTAATACCGCAAGCGCCTTCTCGATATACCGATTTGCTATCTCTTCAGCCCGCTTAATACCATCACTTTGGCGAATCATATCGAGCGCAGCAGATACATCTGTATCTCCATTTCGCTCACGGATACGTTCAATTTCACGAAGAAGAGACTCGCGAAGCTCCGTGTCCTGCAGCGCAAATATTACTGGAAGCGTCAAATTCCCTTGACGAATATCATTCCCTGGCGGCTTGCCTATTTGCTCTTCAGTACCGGTTAAGTCAAGCACATCATCTCGAATTTGAAATGCCATGCCCACATTGTAGCCAAAGCGATACAGCGCATAACCAATCTTCGGCTCTGCATGTGCGGCAATCGCCCCCAACTGACAGCTAATCGCAATCAGCAACGCTGTCTTTCGACGGATCCGAAGCATATATTGACGGATCGTCTGCTTTGTATTGAAGAAGTCACGAATTTGCTCCATTTCACCGATGCACATTTCAACCATTGCTTTGGAAAATATGCGATGAATCTCTGGCTGCTTCAATTCTGTAGCTACAACCAGCGCTTGGCCATACATATAATCGCCGGCATACATAGCAACGCGATTATCCCATTTGGCCTTAACTGTCAGTTGCCCTCTCCGAGTTTCAGCGTCATCAATGACATCATCATGCACGAGTGAGGCCATATGAATTAATTCCAGGGGAACAGCAACGCGCTTCAACTGTTCTATATCGTATGTACCGAATTTCCCTGCAAGCAGAACGAATACCGGACGTATTCGCTTCCCGCCCGCCTTCAGCAGATGCAGCGACGCTTCCGTAAGGAGCTCGTGATCGGAGCGGATGTTCCGCTCCAATTCACGTTCAATATACGCTACATCTTGTTTCATTGTCGCATAAATGTCCCACAGTTTCATGCCTTCACCTAACCAACTGTATTTTCCGACCCAAGTTCCAAGTGAACCTCAAGATCAATAAGTCCCAACTCAAATGCAATTTAAAAATACAGACACGAAAAGATAAAAGATCGGCCACATGTTTGTGTTATCCATTCGGCCGATCCGAATCTTCGGCAGTCTGTACTTCCGAATTCCCCCACCTTGTAAACAACTGGTGATCGATATCCATGCAGTCCAACACCTTGCCGACAAGGAAATTAATGATGTCATCCAGAGTCTGCGGATGATAATAAAATGCAGGCATCGCCGGCACAATACGTACACCCATTTTCGCAAGCTTCAGCATATTTTCCAAATGAATCGCATGCATCGGCGTCTCGCGCGGAACGATTAGAAGCGGACGGCCTTCCTTCATCATAACGTCAGCAGCTCGCCCCATCAAATTATCGGAAGCGCCGTGTGCAATCGATGATAAGGTTCCCATGGAGCACGGCATGATCACCATGCCGTGCACCCGAAATGAACCGCTTGCTATGCTTGCCCCAATATCCTGGTTCGGATGATACGTAACCCGATCCGCCAAATCGCCGAATGCCAGCTCAATCGCTTGCTGACGCTTCGTAACATTCCATCCGAGTTCTTCCTTTAGTACGCGCCATCCAGCATCTGATACGATGAGATGAACCTCATAATCGGCTTCCAACAGACATTGAATCAATCGGACACCGTATATAGCACCACTTGCCCCTGTAATACCAACTACGTAATGCTTGCGAGATGCAGCACTCATTACTTCATCACCACCATGTCAATAAGCGTGAAGCAAAATACAACGATGCTGAGCACACCGTTCATCGTGAAGAAGGCTGTATTCAGCTTGCTCAAATCGTACGGCTTCACAAGCATATGCTCATAAATAAGCAGGGCACTTGCAATAACCGTACCTATGATATACCACCAGCTTAATTGAGTTAAAAATAATAGCAGTATAAATCCAAACGCTGTAGCAATATGGAAGCCTCTTGCAATCCAGAGTGACTTCGCAATTCCGAAACGTACCGGAATCGACTTCAAGCCTTCCTTCTTATCGAACTCATAATCCTGGCATGCATAAATAATATCGAACCCGGTAGTCCAAAACGCAACGGTTAAATAAAAGGTGAGAGCTGCCCAATCGATTCCATTCGTTACAGCCACCCATCCTCCGAGCGGTGCCAATGCAATCGTAAGTCCCAGCACAACGTGGCATAGCCATGTGAAGCGCTTGGTAAACGAATAAAATACTAACATAAAGACGGCAACCGGAAGCAAGTATACAGATAATGGCTCCAGATTTGCCGCTGCCCAAAATAAAAGACCGAACGACACGGCCGTAAATAACAGTACTTCTCCTGCCTTCAGCAATCCTGCGGGTATTGCTCGATTTGCAGTTCTTGGGTTCTTCGCGTCGATGGCAGCGTCAATTAACCGATTGAGCGCCATTGCCGCGCTTCGAGCTCCGAACATCGCCATGAGGATCCATCCCCATTCAGGGAGCGTTGGGAAGCGTTGATGAACAACCATTCCTCCCAGCAGTGCGCCCATAAACGCAAATGGAAGAGCAAATATTGTATGCTCGAACTTAATCATTTCTAAGAAGATACGTACTTTTTTAAGCATGACCATTCCCCTTCGTCCCGATGTGAAGAGCGGCAATGCCACCGAAGAACGAATACGCTTGTACGCGATCAAGTCCATTAACTCTAAACATCTGTTCTAGCTCCTTGCGGCCCGGGAACGTAACAAGCGACTCTGGAAGCCACTTATACTGCTCATACCGCTTCGCAATCAGCTTGCCAAGCAATGGCAGCACATGGCGGAAGTAGAAATAATAAATGCCCTTGAACGGCTGCCATGTTGGCTTGCTCAGTTCAAGACACACAACTTGTCCACCCGGCTTGACCACTCTGCGCATTTCACGAATGACTTGCTCAAAATCCGGAACATTGCGCAAACCGAAACCAATCGTCACATAGTCAAAGCTGTTGTCGGGGAATGGAAGCTCCATTGCATTTCCTTCAACAAGCTCAATTTGGCTGTGTAGGCCTGTTTGATCCACCTTCTTCTGACCTACCGCCAGCATATTCGAACTGAAGTCCAGCCCTGTAATCTTGCCTGTGCCGCTCGCTTGCGCCAACTGAATCGTCCAGTCACAAGTTCCACAGCACAGATCAAGCGCTGTCTCCCCCTGCTTCATGTCCATCTTGCGCATCGTGAAGTTGCGCCAAGCCTTGTGACGCCTGAAGCTCAGTATATCATTCATAATATCGTACTTCGGAGCTATGCTCTGAAATACTTCTTGAACATAATGTTCTTTGGTCTTGCCAGTCTTAGGCGAATGTGTCTCCACGATCTGTCACCTATTCCTTTCTTCGCCGAACGTATCGTCGATCTATTGGAGGTTGAACGCTCACTATCATTTACAGACGAGGTAAGGCAAGAAATGTGTCAAGACGTTGTCTGGTGCTCTCATCAAGCGGCAATGTCACCGCTAGCGTATGCAATTTATCCCGTGATACACGAACTTGATAAGCCAGCTGCTCCCTCACCTCATACTTGGACATGAGCGCATTCCAGAGCATCTCGTCAACCAATTTCTGCTTCAATTTTCTTCGTTCCTCATCTGTGCCTTGCTGCCATACATGCCAGTAAGACCAGCTGCCTTCGAATCGTTCGAAATGATCCGCTCGCTCTTGTTCTCTTTCTAGTACTTCGAGCTCTGTCAACGAATCAAGCAGTTCCTCCCATGTGGAGATGTCTTCTTGATTCATCTGAGCGTTGAAGGACTGGAACAACGACTTCTTCAGCGTAACGCTCGCCCGCAAATATTCTTCTGCGGTCATTGTCCAATGCTTCATCTTGTCCACCATCGTCATCTTCAGACGATTAATATCGCATACGGATTGGCTCAAAGCCCTTACCGTATCAATCTGACCTTGCTGCGCAAGCAGGTTATAGAAGCGACTGCTGAAATAGTCTCCAGCCAATACTTTCAGCTGCCTTGAACGCAAGTTGCGGTCGTTATGCTGCACCGCTGCCAGTTCAATCGTATCATGCGTGTCTAATCCAACCTGCACGAGCGATGTAACTAGCGCAAATAATTCACTATGTTCCGCTATTGGCTTACTGCGGTTTAAAAAGGCGAACATCAGCTCCACTCTTGCGTTAGGAAACGCAGGCAGTTCCGTGTGCGCCTGGATCATGTCATGTTCAACATACCGCTTAGCCAATTGCGAGATATGATAACCATTCATCTGCTGCCTCCGACTGTACCGGTTAGTCATCCTTACGGATGTCGCAATCTAAATCATTATAGCATATGTTTAAAGTGATAGGACAACATTTCTTCGTTCTCCTATTTCTTATGACCAAGACCCTTACTCTCATCTGACTGCCGGAAACTGACGCTCCCAGTGCGGTGTATAAATAATCCGCCATGGCTCTTCAAGCTCCTTCGGCATTGTTCCTTTCGATTTCTGGAGAAGCTTCAAACTTTCCACATCTACTTGAGAACGCTGCGCATCCATACCAAGCAATACATATCTCTTTTTAGCCATGTCATCCTGTATAACGACACGAAGCTGCAGACGTTCGACATTGCTTGTTTGTATGAAGGCGAAGCGAAGAAGCTCATGGATATCATGATAAATAATTTCTGGATGGACAATCGTTGCAGCCACTTTTACATCAATCACCAGTTTATCTGACTCCCAAGTAACCCGACTAAACTTCAATTGAAGTGGAAGCTCTGATAAATAATCCACGATCTCCTCGGAAGTGAGCTTGACCATGCGTGGTGAAGGGGTAAATACAGCCACATCTTTATTGGCGTCCGGCTTCTGCTCACCCAGTGAATACAATAGCCCTAATCCTAGCGGAAGCATAATCGTAACGCAAAGCACGATGACCAGAGTTCTATAGCGATGCATATTCTTCATTCTGAACCTTGCACCTCCACATATTGTAGATCAAGTCAACACTCCAGATAACAGACAGTGTCGACGTTCCAGAGTATGTCCATACCTCATGTCTATAATGAAAAAAAGCAGGCTATGCCTGCTTCCCTCAAGAAAACAAAAAATTTCATTCCTATTCGTCTGTATCGGTATGAATTACACCGTGTTTTGTCATAACAACTGCTTTGCCGCGAATTTTAATTGCGGACGTATGATCCGTGAACTGGGCTACAAGCACTTCATTCTTGTCCAGCTTCTCCGTATGATGAAACTTCGTATCTGTTCCGCGTGTCAGACCGATCACCTGAACTCCCTGATCTTTGGCCTTTATTACGATAAAGTCATTTTGTGTTTCCAACTGCTTGACCTCCTTGCATATGTATTGGCTTCCTTGCAGCGTCAACCATGTGAATCACCATTCTTCGGGCATACTACTAGTGTAGCACGTTTCATCTAAAAGGAGCTAATGCGATGCACCCAGCACATTTACAATCTAACCAGCTACAGCTGCTTCAGCAGTGGGAAGAGCAATTAAGTCAAGTAAGTGGTCAGCGTATTGTACTGGTCGCCTACAGCGGCAGTGCACAGAGCACTAGAGCAGCTAAGAGTAATCTAGAGCATCCTATTCCACAACTTCCCCTCTGAAAAGGAGCAGAAGCCGCGACATTCATGTCGCGGCTTCTACCTCACTTGCGTTCCCCTATTAGACAAAAGTATGTAAGTTCACTTATTTGATGCCATCTTTAAGTGCTTTGCCTGGTTTGAACGCAGGGATTTTGCTTGCAGGAATTTCAATCTCCTCGCCCGTTTGCGGGTTACGGCCTTTGCGTGCGGAACGTTCGCGCACTTCAAAGTTACCGAAGCCTACCAATTGGACTTTGTCGCCGTTCTGAAGTGCAGTCGAAATCGCTTCGAATACAGCATCAACTACTTTCGTCACATCTTTCTTCGACAATTCCGTAGCCTCTGCCACTTCAGTTACCAATTCAGATTTATTCATTCTGTTCACCTCCTGATTCAAGTATGCATCGTTATCCATTTTCTTTACTGTTTCTCTAGAATTTATACCTTATCATCAGCAAAACAGTTCAATACGATATCCAATCTGCTGCCAAATGGGTTCACAGAACAAATTTATAGTAATATACCGTTGTTACAAATGCAAGTAGGGACTGAAGAACAACGATAAGCTTATGTGTTTCCCCTACTGTTTATCTGATATTCCCTTTACTCTATCTTCAACATCTCGCAGCCTGCCACCAGCTGAAGCATAGAACAATAACTGCTCTTCCGAAGCCTCTCCTCGCTCAAATAGCCTCACCATTTCCCCGTCATACATAACAACAATGCGGTCGCCAACCATTGACGCTTCATACATGTCGCTAGTGAAGTAAATGATTCCTCTTCCTTCCTCTGACAATTGTCCAATGATGCGGAAAATCTCATTTTTCGCACCGACATCGATCCCATTCATAGGTTCATCTAAGACAAATACATGCGCATCAGTGCCAAGCCATTTCCCTATGGCAACCTTCTGCTGGTTGCCTCCACTTAAATGTCTCACTTTCTGCTTCACAGAAGCGGTCTTGATATTAAGCCGCTCGATCACGCTCTCTGCTGACAGCCGCTCTCGCGTGGTTGATACGAAACCCGCTGTGCAGTACTTTGGCAATGTAGAGATACATAAATTGCTCTGTAACGACTCATCCATAAACAAGCTATATTTGCGTCGCTCCTCGGGAACAAGCACGATACCCGCACGAATCGCATCACGAATAGAACGCGGCTGAAGCACTTCTCCATTCAACGTTATCTCTCCACCATCGCACAGCTCCGCCCCTCCAAGAATCCGAGCCAGCTTCGTCTTCCCTGCTCCTATCAGCCCCACAAATACAAGAATTTCCCCGCGTCTCAATTCGAAGTTTACATTTTTAAGCTTCTGTCCGCAAGAGATTCCCTTCACAGTAAGCAGAACCTCTTCACGAACAGAGGAATGTACACCGGGTTCTTCTTCTATGGTTTTATCCAGCATATATTGAATTGCTTCCTTGGGGCAAATATCAGAGATTAGCGAACTGTGAACCAATTCACCGTCACGCAAGATAGAGATACGATCACAATGATGAAACACTTCAGCCAGGCGATGAGTAATAAATAGAACGATAACTCCTTGATCTCGAAGTGTATGCATAATCGTAAATAACCGCTCTGACTCCTCAAAGCTAAGGGATGCAGTTGGTTCGTCAAATATGACAATCTTAGCTTCATTCAATAATATTCGCGATATAAGCACCATCTGCTTCTCCGCTAATGTGCACTCCTCCATACGCAGCGAAGGCGAGATCGACAGGCCGATAGCATCCATGATGCTCTCAGCCCTCTTCTTCAGATGTGCAGGGCGAATCCAGCAAGAACTTCTCCCCATGCTAAAGTCATCCATCATAATATTCTCTGCTACTGTAAGCTTGGGAACAAGTGCCACATCTACCTCTTGATATACACAATGAATTCCCTGTTTCTTCGCATCAGCAGGTGAATGAATTGATAATTGCTCGCTTCCTAACTGGATGACTCCGACATCGGATCGGCATGCGCCTGACAATATATTCATCAACGTACTCTTCCCCGCTCCATTAGAGCCAACAAGAGCGTGAATTTCTCCGCTAGATGCAGTAAAGTTGACTTGCTTCAGAACAGATAGCCCGTTATACGATTTTGTAATTCCAAGCATGTACAAATTTGAATCCGCTTCAAATTGACAATCGCCTGCCGCTTCCGTATCGGAGACATGCGCGGAACGTAAGTTTGATACTCCTTGCGTTTTCCATACGCTGCTCATCTCTATCCCGCCTCTTAACTTTACTGATCCATTCGATTTCTCCATGACGAATAAATCCCACTTTTTACCGTTACCGGCATTATTCTTAAATATACCCGCTTCCTTCGAGTCTGTAAATTGATTTAGCAATAAAAGATCGATGAATTTTTACAGGAACATACAAAAAGCCTAAGTGGCTAATCCAATCTGGAATAGCGACTTAGGCTTCCTTGCAATCCGATTACAATATGATGGCGATTAATCCACCTGAGCCTTCGTTGATGATCCGGCCCAATGTCTCTTGAAGCTTGTAGCGAGCGTTGTCTGGCATCATGGCGATTTTGCCTTGTATGCCTTCGCGAACGATGGAATGCAGGGATCTGCCGAAAATATCAGATTCCCAAATCTTCGTTGGATCGTTTTCAAAGTCCTGCATCAAGTAGCGCATCAGCTCTTCGCTCTGCTTCTCCGTTCCGATAATCGGAGCGAATTCCGATTCAACATCGACACGAATCATATGAATGGAAGGAGCAGTTGCTTTGAGCCGTACCCCGAAGCGTGAGCCTTGTCTAATAAGCTCAGGCTCATCGAGAGCCATTTCGTTCAAGGTAGGCGCTGCAATGCCATAGCCAGTTGTCTTCACCATTTCAAGCGCATCCGCGAATCGGTCATATTCCCGCTTCGCATGTGCGAATTCCTGCATCAACTGAAGCAAGTGATCCTTGCCTCGTATTTCTACCCCGACCACTTCCATCAGAATTTGGTCGTACAATTCGTCCGGCGCGTACAAATCAATCTCAGCAACACCTTGACCCATGTCCATGCCGCTCAAACCAGCTCGGGCAATAAAGTCGTACTCCATAAATTGCTGCACAACACGATCAACATCCCGCAGGCGTCTAATATCTTTGACTGTATCCCGTACCGACGACTCATAGCTGGAGCGCAGCCAATGAGTATCGTTCAGAACCATAACCCAGCTCGGAAGATTCACGTTGACTTCATGTACTGGGAATTCATACAGAACTTCACGAAGAACGCCCATTACATCTTCTTCGCCCATCGTCGCTGCACTGAGCGCCATTACTGGGATGTCATATTTAATCTGCAGCTCATTGCGGAGTGCAATCGTCTCATCACTGCGAGGCTTCGTCGAGTTAATAATCAGTACGAATGGCTTGCCAACTTCCTTTAACTCTTGAATGACGCGCTCCTCGGATTCGATATACGAGCTTCGAGGAATCTCAGCAATCGTACCATCAGTCGTCACAACAACGCCCAATGTGGAGTGCTCTTGAATGACTTTGCGTGTCCCGATTTCGGCCGCTTCCTGGAATGGAATCGGCTCCTCGAACCACGGCGTATTAATCATGCGCGGGCCATTCTCATCCTCGTAGCCTTTGGCTCCGGTTACCGCATAGCCAACACAATCCACTAGACGAACGTTAACATCCAAGCCTTCCGCTACTTTAATTTGAACTGCATTATTCGGAACGAATTTGGGTTCGGTCGTCATAATGGTCTTACCTGCTGCGCTTTGCGGCAATTCGTCAACTGCGCGAATGCGGTCGGATTCATTCGTGATATTAGGCAATACGACCGTTTCCATAAATCGTTTGATGAACGTCGATTTCCCTGTGCGGACCGCACCGACGACCCCGAGGTAAATATCCCCGCCGGTACGCTCGGCTATGTCCTTAAAAATGTCCACTTTCTCCAATTGATATCCCCTCCTCAAATTTTTCCGACGGACTACGAGACAACATTCGCCTCTCGCCCTTCAGAAACGATTGGCACCGTTGCTAGGATTGAGCTGTTGCCGTTGTCGCCAGTGTTCGCCGCCGAGATTTCACGTCGTACAAGGGCATTTCGACGCAACTCGTACATGCTTTTGGACTAGTAACATCTTATTTGCTAGATGGCATAAATATGCCCCTCACACAAAACATTTTTCGTAAATGATTCAGTTCTAGTAGATAGTGATGCTCATCCGTGAGTGACCCCCCACTTGGGCACGAACGCAAAAGGTCGTATCAACAAACGCCTTCCAAATCAGATATATGAAGTTAGAAATGAAGTATGACATTATCTTGCATATCGATGAGTAAATCGTCTTTTCTATTTCTGTACCAACCTGTCATCCATGTTCGCATGCAAAAAAGACCAGTCGAACATATCGACCGGCCTTCCTTTCATTCCATTTGTCTATTTGGAAGTCTCTTCTTGAGGTACAGGCGCACCGTTGCTCCATTTGTACGCGACTGACTTCACCGGCACAAAGAAGGAGGCATCCGCAAGCATGGGCCTCAGATCCTTCTCTTGACCTGTAGGCTGCTTCCCAGAGGTTTCCACAAGCTGCATAATATCCTGCGCATAATCTGCGTATACCCTTCCTTGCTCATCCATCATGAACGACAGTACACTTCGGCTGAACGGACTTCGAACTTCTACAGGCTGTATGCCTATCAGCTTCTCATCAATTCGATAGAATCCAGGATATACTTCCTCCTGCTTCGGCAACGCACCCTTAGCCCGTATATGCGCATCAACAGCACGAGCAAGATCATTGACCCGCTGTGAAGTAAGTAAATCCATCACCTTCACTTTCGGAATCGTCTCTTCATCAATAATCAGATACACACCCGAGCCACCTGATTCAAATGCACTCCCGGGAATTGCGCTAAGCAGATCTTTTCGCTTGAGCAATTCAAAGTTCACACGGAACTTCTCATATCGTGGAACACTCTCATCGCTGCTTACTAGCGGAAGCAGACCTGTATCCTTCTGATACTGATCCACAGCATTTTGGACAAGAAGTACGCCCTCACGAACCGATTGTTGGCTTTCCTTGCGCATCTCCTTCGGATATAAGCATCCTTGAAGTGTCATGCTCATGATAACGAATAGCACGATACAACAGATTTGTCTCCCCGACCTCAACTACTTCTCCTCCTCAGTCACAATCACAATTCCACACTTGAAGATAGAGCTGTTCATTCTATTCTGGCATTACCACAAGCTGTCATCTTCCTGTTCCGCTAGCTTGCGTCGAATAATGGCTTTCAGAGGATCTTCTGGGACTTCCACCGTAACCGTACCTGGATTCCCTGTCAGCAGTGTCTGGCACGATAAACGAAGCCCAGTTGCTGAATGGATACCTAGCTTGCTGCTCTCTGCTAAAGTGGGCTCTCCAATTAGTCCTTCTTTATCCGCTGATACCTGTACTTTACACATCAAGCAGCCCGCCTTCCCGCTGCATCTTGTGCGTATCGGAACACCTGCGCGTTGCGCGGCATCCAATAACGACATCGAGCGCTTAGCCCCCCATACCTTGCCAGAAGGCTCGAACCGCACGTTTGTCCCCATACTAGCCAGCCCCTTTCCTCAACGTTGGTAGGGCTACATGCGACTCCACCTTTATTTACAACAAATCATTTACATTAGACAAATAAAAAAGACATCATTTTCGGACACCTTTCATTCACGATGGAACGTATATACGCAGGTTCCGAGCAATTTGCCAATACCGTATTCATAGCAGCAATATGCTGCTCAGGAGCAGCATTGATTACCTGTGCGATCGAAGCTGTACGATCTTCCCGCTGACGCAATATATTGAAGACCAATTCATGAGCTAGCGGCATTAACGCGATGCGAAATCTGTCAATATTATAGATGATGCGATGATTCCATAAGGCATCACGAATGATTGTGTTGTATTGGCATTGCGGTGTAGTCACGATGAATTGACCAACCAATTCAATGGGAACTCCGCATATTTGATAATGACTTAATAAGGAATGATAAGTACTCGTTGCATTCCATTCGGGCGCATCGGTTGCATATGGATTCCATTGCTCCTGTAGATGCTTTGCATCGGGCTCATCTGCATAGATATCCACATCACGAGGCTCCCGGCCAAGCGGTACCCCTTGTAGAACTAATCCACAGCTCCCACCTAGCATCCAGTACTTCATATCGTTGTTCGCTGATGCTACTAATTGTTCAATTGTCCCCATTATTGGTTCAGATAATGATATCATGCTATTTGCTCCATTCACATTTGAATCCATGCTGCATTATTCAGGCTGCCAGTCACCAGTCAGGCCTATGATCAAAAATACGGCTTGTGAACTGCACGAATGAAGCCATCAGCTTCTGCAACGACCTGACAAGAGAGCCGATAACCCTGCTCGAATTCTTCTTCCTCCATACGGTTCCACTCTGCATCCGTCACTTCGGATACATATTCTCGTCCTTCTTCGATTAAGCAGCGACATCTCGCACATGTTCCGCGCGTGCAAGCATAATTCCAATCTACTCCAGATTCCTTTGCGGCATCCAGCAGAGTAGTACCTACAGGTACAGATATACTCGCTTGCTTCGTCTTGCCTATGAATAGGATGTCCACCATCCTCAATCACACTCCTTCGACCGTCTTATCGTCAATGACGATATGTATTGAGTAAAGTGTTAATTACGCCTACAAGATGGAGAAAAATCCATATACCATACCTGCAAGCAGCATAATGAACGCAATAAGCGAAAGAATACCTCGTACCCAGCCTCTCGTCTTACTTCTGGCAAAAGCAATGAGCAGTGCAGAAAAGGCCATTAGGCCTATTCCTATAAAGGATACCCACATTTTTGTCATACTGTCCATTTTCCCGATTCTCCCATTCGTTCAAACTGCTCTCATTATACCATTCGATGAAATAGAAGAGAAACGTTTTGCACGAACATGCACAAAAAAACGACACAATCAGCTACTCGCTGTCGTGTCGTCTTCTTTTTACATCATATCGATTGTGCCTGCTACTTCTTCATCAACTTCATCAATGCTTCCAGGTTGTTTGCGTTAACTCCGCTCTTCTTCACGGTGCTGACAATGTCATTTATTGTCGACTCTGAGACAGGTAGTTTGGCCATTGAAGCAACTTGCTTAATCAACTGCCGCAACTGCGCCTCATTCTGCATCGTCGAAGGCTTCACCGTACCTGCAAGCTTCTTGATTTGATTCTCCGTTATGTTCTTGCCAGACTTCTTATTGATTGCATTCAATGCATCCTTCGGAAATTTATTCGACATATCGCCCCTCCTCGGGTCTGTACTCTATACAGTGTATGTCGACGAATAAATGAAGGTGATAAGGATACTAGCCAATAATAGAGTCCGTGCAAGCCCATCAATATCTAGGATGACCAATCCGATGTGGCCACTTCTTCAATTTCGTTCTTACGAACTCGACCCATTAAGCATTCAACTGCTGTCTTTGGATCACGAGATTCGAATAATACTCGATATAACTGCTCTGTAATCGGCATTTGGACGTCATATCGATCAGCCAAGAAATGAGCCGCCTTCGTTGTACGGATACCTTCAACGACCATCCCCATATGAGCCAACACCTCATCAACCGCCATACCTTGACCTATCAGCGAGCCAGCTCTCCAGTTCCGGCTATGTCTGCTCGTACAAGTTACAACTAGATCGCCAACGCCCGCAAGGCCGGCAAATGTCATCGCATTCGCTCCCATCACAACTCCGAGCCGAGCAATCTCAGCCAAGCCGCGTGTTAATAAAGCAGCCTTGCCATTATCTCCGAACTCCAGTCCATCGGATAAGCCTGCGCCTAATGCAATTATATTTTTGAGCGCTCCTGCAAGTTCCACACCAATCACATCTGGATTGGTATAGACACGAAAGAAGGATTCGTTCATAAATAAATCCTGTGCTTGTTCAGCAGCCTTCGTACTGGTTGATGCAACGACTACCGTTGTTGGACATTGCTTCACAACCTCTTCGGCATGGCTCGGACCTGACAGCACAGCTATTCGATCTGAGCTGCATCCAAGCTCCTCTACAAGCACCTCTGACATGCGCTTTAACGTTTCGGTTTCAAATCCCTTCGTCGCATGTACGACAACCATCTCGTCCGTTAAATACGGCTTCATCATTCCCGCAACTTGGCGCATCGCAGCAGATGGTGCTACAACAACGCAAGCCTTCGCACCGCTCATAGCCTCTTCGACGGAATTGGTTGCCCGAATGCCGGGATGCAAGGTAACGTTCGGCAGATATTTCCCGTTCGTATGCACCGTATTGATCTCTTCTGCCTGCTGTTCATTTCTCGTCCATAGATACACATCGTGTCCATTATGGGCGAGAACCTCGCTTAGGGCAGTCCCCCAGCTTCCGGCTACGAATACAGCAACTTTAACGGACACGGGACACGCCCCCTTTGCTCGCGCCAAGCCGGTTCTCAGTCCCTTGAACCAGCTTAACGATATTGCTCCGATGACGATAGAATGCAAATAGGCATAACAGCAAACTGCCCCAGAAAATGCTCCAATCATATTGGAATACCAAAATAAATATCGGAGTCAGTCCAGCAAAAAGCAATGATCCTAACGAAACATAACGTTTCCAAGCAATTGAAGCAATCGCGATAATGCCAGCACATAGGGCTGGCCAAAAAGCTAGAACGGCCAGCACCCCAATTGTGGTAGCAATCCCCTTCCCCCCGCGGAAGCGAAAATAAACGGGCCAGTTATGACCAACGATGGCTGCAATCCCGCTTAGCACCATGACCCATGTGTAATCCGATAGCAAATACCCCATAAGAACGGCTACCATTCCTTTGGCCGCATCAAGCAGGAGAACCCCAGCCGCTGGCCCTTTGCCTAATACGCGCAACGTATTGGTCGCGCCCGCATTACCGCTCCCGTGTTGACGGATATCAATACCACGAAGCCACTTTCCAATCAGAAGACTAAAGCTGACTGAACCAAGAAGGTAACTCGCTACAATTGCGATAATAGATAGCGTCAATTCCGCTCGCTCCTAACTTTCGTCGGATTTCCGGCGTGTGAATATCCGGATCGGTGTCCCTTCAAAGTCGAACGCTGCACGGATACGATTATCTAAATATCGCTCATAGGAGAAGTGCATCAGTTCAGGATCATTAACGAATACGACAATCGTTGGCGGTTTAACCGCAACTTGCGTCGCATAATTGATTCTGAGACGTCTTCCCTTATCCGTTGGCGGCGGATTATAGGCGACTGCATCAGTTACAACGTCATTTAACAAATGTGTTGGAATGCGTTTGGCATGCTGCTGAGCAACATGCTGTACGACAGGAAGCAGTTTATGTAAACGCTGCTTAGTCTTCGCAGACAAGAACACAATCGGTGCGTACGTCATAAATAAGAAATGGTCGCGAATCTTGGTTTCGAATTGCTGCATAGTCTTATCATCTTTATTAACGATATCCCATTTATTGACGACGAACAGCACCGCCTTGCCTGCCTCATGCGCATAGCCTGCAATATGCTTGTCTTGTTCAATAATGCCTTCTTCACCATTAATGACGACGAGTACGACATCTGCTCGCTCGATTGCCTTCATCGAACGCATGACACTGTACTTTTCAGTCGTCTCATATACCTTGCCACGCTTGCGCATACCCGCCGTATCGATGAGCACGAACCTCTGATCGTCCTTCTCGAACGGTGTATCGATTGCATCGCGTGTTGTCCCCGCTACATCACTGACGATAACGCGCTCTTCGCCGAGTATTGCGTTAACCAGAGAAGACTTACCTACGTTCGGTCGGCCGATCAAGGCTACCTTAATGACATCTTCATCATATTCTTCATCCGATAAATCCGGGAGATTATTTACGACTTCATCCAGCAAATCACCAATCCCTGTACCGTGAGATCCTGAAATCGGAACTGGATCCCCAAAGCCAAGGCTGTAGAATTCATAAATGTCATCCATACGACTCATGTTGTCGACTTTATTTACCGCTAGAACAATCGGCTTGCCTGAGCGGAATAACATCTGTGCCACTTCTTCATCCGCTTGCGTTACGCCGGACTTCGCTTCGCACATAAATACAATTACATCTGCTTCCTCTATCGCAAGCTCCGCTTGCACGCGGATGGAACGCAGCATTTCATCTTCACCATAAACTTCGATTCCGCCTGTGTCGATAATATTGAACGGCTTGCCAATCCACTCTCCCGTTCCGTATATACGGTCACGAGTTACACCAGGCTTGTCCTCCACTATAGCCAATCGGTCGCCGATGATTCGGTTGAAAATGGTGGACTTGCCGACATTCGGCCGCCCGACAATGGCAACAATGGGTTTTGCCATGCAGTTCACTCCTTCATATTTTGCAACTATACACGTACATCATCATATCAAAAAAAGCGGGTCTTGGCTAACGTAAATGGTTGAAATACTCGAAGAAAGCGCATTCCCCACTATTGTTCGGAGCCAAGAAGCCCTTTCAAAAACCGTTCTTTCATCCACACCATCATAATTGACATCAAACGAACAAGCAGAAACGACAGCCACCATACATCCTGAACTTGCCCTTCTCCAGCAGTGATTAACGTATGCAGACGCAGATGAATGAGAACTTCTCCTAAGGTTAACCCAAGTGTCAAAATGATCCATTGCAGCTGCCAATTCGTTGTAAACAACAGAATATAGCACGAGAAGATGCCTGATATCAGCCAAATGTTTGTTTGAGAATTCGACATTTGCATGGAAAATCGGCTTAATAGCTCGAGCCACATCCAAATTGCAGCTAGCATGGCGACATGGCCGCATACGGCAATGAGCTTGCCACCTGACTGTTGCCCAAGGAAAAATACAGCCAACACCATCCATAGCACCCATGCACCATTTATTTGATTGCCGTATGACAACGCTATCGTCCAATTGTGAAGAAGCAGCCAGCTAAGTCCGACAATAATCACCTGTGACCGCGTAACAGCCGCGAATAGGGGCGTACGCCAACCGCTTGCTATCAAGATTGCAAAGCAAACCCACACCGCTACTGATAACACACCTGATGAAGTCATCGAGACCGCGCCCCCTTCCTTGTCTGATGCTATTATTTGATGCACAGTACAAAAATAAACGGCAGACTCTAAAGAGTCCGCCGTTATTTGCATTTATGAATAGATTAGTTTTTGAACTTATTCAACATATCGCCAAAACGCTCAGCAAGCGTAACGCTCATTGCTTGGTTCGTAAGGGATACATTTGGGTTGTTCAATTCTTCTTTTACTTTTTTCTCAGCCTTCGGTGCTGGTGTTGCAGGAGCTTCTTCTGTTTCCTTGATGCTGAGGCTTACTCGCTTATCAGCAGGGTTGAAATCAAGCACTTTTACTTGCACAGATTGACCTTGCTTCAATACTTCGTAAGGTGTAGCAACGTGACGATGAGCGATTTGGGAAACGTGAACCAAACCTTCCACGCCAGGAGCCACTTCAACGAATGCACCAAAATCAACCAAACGCTTCACTTCACCCGTCAGGATATCGCCTGTCTTGATGTTGTTGCCCGCTTGTTCCCAAGGGCCTGGTTGAGTTGCTTTCATGCTTAGGCTGATTTTGCCGTTAGCAGGATCAACCTTCAGTACTTTTACTTTTACCTTTTGACCTTCGGATACAACATCAGAAGGCTTCTCAACATGGCTCCATGCCAATTCAGACACGTGAACAAGTCCATCAACACCGCCAACATCAACGAATGCACCAAATTGAGTCAAGCGTTGAACTGTTCCTTCGAGCTCTTGGCCTTCAGTCAAGCCTTCCATAACGCGAATTTTATTAGCTTCAAATTCCGCTTCCAATACATCCTTTTGGGAGAGGATAAGCTTGTTGTTCTCGTGGTCAATTTCTTTTACTTTCACGCGGAGCGTACGGCCTTTGTATTCGCTGAAATCTTCAACGAAATGACGTTCAACCATGGATGCAGGGATGAATGCACGAACGCCAACATCAGCTACAACGCCGCCTTTTACAACATCAGCGACTGTTACTTCGAACACATCCTGTGCTTCAAAGTGCTTCTGCATGTCGTCCCAAGCCTGTTCGCTGTCAACTTGACGCTTGGACAGAACAAGACGTTCCTTCTCATCGTCAATGCTAACAACCTTGCATTCAACTTCTTGGCCCACTTCAACCACATCTGCAGCATTGTCAACCGATACCGCAGTTAGCTCGCGTACAGGAATGATGCCATCGTATTTATAGCCAATGCTTACTACTGCTTGATTGTCATCGATTTTGACGATTGTGCCTTTTACGGTGTCACCTTTCTTCAAGGAAACGATGTTCTCCAACGCTTCTTGGCTTGCCGTTTCGGCAGTTTCGTTAACTTTTGTTTCTTCAGACATGTGAAATACCTCCTCGATTGAACCCCATTTATTCAAAACCCGCTCCACGAATGAAGCAGAGTTCCTTACCAACTATTGGTCACTGCATACCAGAAAAATAATACCTGTAGTATCATACCATCGAAGCAAAAACATGCATGAATTACGATGCAGCCTTTTCCTCAAGTATAATGCGATGGATATGCTCCATAATGCGTTCAGTCGCTAGCTCAAGTGCGCCGCTTCCATGCTCCAATAAGTCAGACATATCAATCGGCGGACCATATACGACCTTCGTCTTGCGGAACAGCTTATATTCCCCAATTACGGCAACAGGAACAACGGCAGCCCCGCTCTTCAAGGCAATCATCGCTGCACCTTTCTTCGCTGCGACAGCACCATCTGTATTGCGTGTGCCTTCCGGGAAGATCCCCATAATGTCTCCGTCGCGAAGCAGGTTAAAAGCAGTTCGGATGGTTTCTTTGCCCACTCCGCCGCGCTTAACCGGAAAGGCTCCGAGACCGTTTATAATCTTACCCAGCACGGGGACGTCGAATAGTTCAGCCTTCGCCATAAAACGAACCTTACGATCCAACATAATCCCGATTGCTGGAGGGTCTAATAAGCTTATATGATTGGAGCAGAGGACTACACCGCCCTCTTTAGGAACGTAATCCTTCCTCTTCGCTTCAAGTCGGAACAAGAACCGGTATAATACTCGAAGCAATGCTCTTGCAAACGTATAGAACATAATTGTTACAGCTCACCAACTCTTTTGTAAATTAGCACGCTCAACGATCGTCGAAACAACATCAGCAATTGCCATTCCTGTCGTATCAAGCAGAACGGCATCTTCAGCTTGACGAAGTGGGGACACCTCACGCGTCTCATCCTGACGATCCCGATCCGCAATCTCTTGGATAAACGTCTCAAGAGAAGCGTTCTCCTTGTCCTTCCATTCTGCATAACGTCTGCGGGCTCGTTCCTCCACAGAGGCTGTGATGAACCACTTCAATTCTGCATCAGGAAGTACATGTGTACCGATGTCTCGTCCATCCATAACGACACCTTTGCGTGTTGCCATTTGACGCTGCATATGTACTAACTGCTCACGAACGACTTGGGATTTGGCATAATTAGATGCCAAGCGGCTGATCTCAGACGTACGAATTGCATCCGTAACATCTTCACCATTCAAAATAACAAATTGCCGCTCGCCTTCCGGCTTCAGTTCCAAGGTGACTCGTTTCAGTTCTTCAGAGAGCGCTGCTGCCTCATCGGGTTGAATGCCAGCTCGTGACATGTGAAGAGATATCGCCCGGTACATCGCACCGGTATCTATGTATACATACCCAAGCTCTTGCGCAACTAGGCGTGCAACCGTACTCTTACCAGCTCCCGCAGGCCCGTCGATGGCAATATTTATGTGATGTCTGCTGTGATCTGACTGTGTCAACGGGGCTGACTCCCTTCGTAGAAAAACATTTCATGCACCATTCAAGAAAAAAGCAGGCGTTGCCTGCGACGTGAAAATTATACCACACATAGAATAGGGATGCAAAAAGGGAATCGCAGTCACCTCTTCTGCAAGCCTCTATCGAATGATAGATTCTCTTCCTCAAAAGGAGGATGAAAAGGAACCCCTTCCAGCCTATCCACAGGCGATACCCACGGTCGAAACGTATCAACAAGCAGTAAGGATTGGGCGGCTACAACACAGAGTACGAACCATAATAACGAGCGAACTAGCCATTTCGATAATAAGCCGCATAGCTCAGGATGTGTGATATGTTTTGAATAAGTGCGCCATGCTATTTTACGGTTTGGTTTCTTCTTCAATCGTCTGTGCATAAGAAGTCACCCCTTCGTTTTGGAAGTAGTATGGCAACCCTGCAATCAAGCTATGCACAGTTTCAACACATATGTATGTTATTTCCGTAAATCCAACTGCCGTTCAAAACAATAACGAATCAGTTTCTGCTGTTCTACATTCGCAATCTGGTCAAACTTAAGCATGATTAACTGGCGCTCATCATTGAGAGGCTGAACACGAACAATCTGCCCAGTAAAGAAAACATGCTCGATAGTACCGCTGCGGAACGGTACTGCAACCCAGCTTTGGATGATTTGTGATTCGCGCAGCCCCCATTTGGACTCGGTAACAAAGGAGAGGCCACCACCGCTAATATCTTCTGTCAATGCTAGAAATTTCACACCATCCAACGTACTGATTGCCATCTCCAACGACGCTTGTACACGCAAATAGTTGCGTCTCTGCATTCGTGATACCCAATGGGGCTCAGGCTTCCGAATTGACATCATCGGAATGGTTTCATTGCGCCTGCCCATTACCTGTGTACGAAAATGCCACTTTACCCCATCTGATTGCGAGAAGTAGACATTCAGCTCCTCTCCATTGGAGAACAAGCCGTATTTACCCGTCTGTTCCGACAGCGGGATTTCCATCCAGATCAGCTGTTCATTTATCTCCGTTACTCTCGCCTTATAGGCAAACCCGTCCACTTCTTCCCGAACTGGCTGCACGTACAAGGTGTCACTGACATTCGGTAACATATGCTTCCCCTCCATGAAGATTATACCATGATACCAATATGCCAAAAAGAAAAAGGTTCCAATTCCCTTGCTAGGAATTGGAACCTTTATTTAGCCTTCATTTATGATTTGAGAAGCTTCATCTCTTCAATCTGTTCTTCTGTTCCATTGTCGGCATTAATGTACACACGGTAAGCACCGCCATTAATTTTGCCTCCGAACTCATAACAGAGCACTTCTTCAGACAGATCATTTTTAATAAGCGACATGCGGTCATACAGAACGTCCATGTCAGGATTCAGCATTGCTTGCGCCTCTTTTTTGCCCAACTTCGGCTTGCCAACCTTGCGCTCCTTGCCTTCATAGACGAAATCAGCTGCCTGCAGCCCGGTAACTTCGCCATTGTCCAATGCTACGCGAGCTGTCACCTGCTGCGGATATAGATATACGCCATCAGCAACCGGAACTAGTGTAAGACTGCCTGTATTATTATACTCATCATAACGAACTGCAGCCATGTCAGGATAGTCATTCTTCTTCAGGAATCGCTTCGCTGACTCTTCGGCTTGCGCCATCGTCAACTTTTTCTTGCCAACGGGACGCGTGTCCATATATGACATCAGAAAGCCTTGTTTCGTGTAGTCCAAAGTGAGTGCACTGCCATCGTTCTTATATTTCGTGAAGACGGTATACGACTCATATTCGGTACCTTTGCCGTTCTTTCTAACTTGAACGGGTTCATTTGGCTTCTTAATTAGGAATTTCTCTGCTTTTTCTTTAATTTGCTGCTCTGATAGTGGATTTCCCTTCAGCATCTTCACGGAGCGCTTCGTATACACGCTTGATATAGAAGGTCCCCAGTTCAGCTCTGGGTACTCGCTAACCTTTTTATCCACCGTTTTGAAGCCGTCGATAATTGTATTATCCATCGTCTTCTTCTCGGAGGCCATTGCCGTCTCAACATCCATCCAGCGCAAACTTTGACTGATGACTTTATTCTGAACCTTCTGCAAGTCTTGTGAGATTTGAGCAGCATTCTGGTGCAGTGTCTTCAGAATTTTCACCTCATCATCACTAAGAGGCTGCTTCGTCATATCTCTTACAGCAGCTCGATATGAGAAGTTTGAGATCCGTGATAAGAAGTCTTCTGTCTTGTTAAATGGCAGCAGCGTCAACGGCAGCTGATTAATTTCATTTTGCGCCTGGCTTGTAATTCTCCATACATTCACAAGGCCTTTGCGGTGCATCGCTTGCGATTTGGAGTTAACTGCAAGTGTCTGTCCCAGTTCAGAATGCAGTTTATCAACATGATACGTCAAATCATGAAAGGCACGCTGATATTGGTTCTCTGCCTTAATCAATATAGAGTTCTTCTCTTGATGCTCTTGATATCCCCATACAATCGCCCCAATAAATAAGAGCGCAAAAATCGGAAACATCACTGCACTTAATCGTTTATACATGGTACAAACGTCTCCCTTCACAGCTACTTATACATCATAGTGATGTTAGTTTGCTGGATATCAGGGAGGTTTATGCATCGATTCCCATTATTGCACTCTTATTACGATACTTATATTGGCTCTTCATCAATATGAAATGCATCTCGATTATCACAGATGCATTGTTTGAAGCCCGTTTCAATTCGACCCTTTTCCCGTTTGCCACGTAGAATGAATTTTTCGCCGCAGCATTGGCAGCGAATGGTTACCTTCACCCTCACATGAGCCCTCCTTGCTACCATGTACTGCGCCCGTTCGTGCGGTGCACAACTTGAGCATGTACATATAGCATTCCCATTATTGCTCCATATTAACCTCATCTTCCGGATTCATTAATCGGAGCGGAGATCGGGCATTGGCACGACGTACTTTCCCCATGCCATAATACCAGAGAAACAGCATCAGCGGCACGATGAACCACAGCCAGTAACGGGTGGACATCATTAGGATAAGATCATACACTCCATGCCAGAACAACGGTAATCCAATCGAGTACATTAAATATTTACGTGATCGACCGCCAAGGAATTTTGCCTTTCCCATGTAATAGCCCATGATGACACCAAATAAGGCATGTCCGGATACAGGCAGCAAGGCACGCATGAGCATTTGAGAGAATGACGTCTGATTAAGCCATGCGTACATGACATTCTCTATGGTCGCAAATCCGAGCGACACCGCAACTGCATACAGAATCCCATCATAGTGTTCATCGAACTCTACATGATTGTAGATCATGTGGTACAGCACGAACCATTTGACAAATTCCTCTACACCGGACGAAATTAGAAAAGAATACACATACGGATTGTTTCCCCACCACAACACAAGGCCATGTTGAATAATCATGATTGGGAATACAATAAGAAACCCGAGTAGAAAGACACGAATGACCATATGAATCGGTTCATAGTCATATCGATCCTTCAAGTAGAAATACGCCAGCAATGCAATTCCTGGAGCGATTGCTGCTGTAAGCAAAGGCAATATAGGCGTCGAAGCTTCACCAGATTGTGCCGCCATCTGAGAAGTGTCTGCGACTAGCATGCCGATAGCAGTTAGCAAAGTCACCTTCACATCCTCCTTTGGCGGCTATACATAAAAATTATGATCATTTGGATAACAGTAAGTATACCATACGTTTGCAATGTACGCTTACCCTGTCGAATGCTAGGGAATAATGATGGTTTCAAATGAAGATATCGAAACGGGCAGTGTCCAAATCATTGGAAAATGCATATATTGGTTGACGTAGCCATCTGCTGGAAAAACACGAAACAGGGAGCCCGAATTTTTCACTTGCCATGAAAAATCTCAAGCCCCCCTGTTCACGGACGCATATTAAACTGTCCTACGCGCGACGCGGACTGAAATGTGTACAAGTAACGTCGATGGCATCCTCTGCAATGATACACTTCCCATACTCCTCCAGAACAGCTGTCGTCACTGACGCCGCTTCTCCATACTCAGCCATGATTGCAATGAAGGCTTGCAATCGCTGAGGATCCGTATTTGCCGGCTCCGCATGGAAAATCCACTGTCCATTATATTGGTAGAGCGCACCTGGTACGGTAAAATTGCCATGAACCGTATGTGCCGCCTCGATGAAGTCTTCAAAATCTCGAAATGCGAATACGATCGTATCGCTCTCCTCAAGCGTTACTTCCATTTCATATACATCATCCAACTCGTCATCCTCAATGCCGTCACCATGACCTGAAGCATGGTTCCACTGCGTTCGCGTTACGATAACTACCATACCTTGTGCAGGCATTGCGAATACTTCTACGGCTAATGGTCCCGTCGCATCAAATCCGAGTTCGGTATACGCCTGATCCATCATTTCCGCGAACAGTTCCTGCAGCTTAGACATTTCCCGCCACAGATCGTCGCGTTTGATCCCGCGCTCAGACAAATCGTCGAACGTAAGGAAAATTCGAATCTTGTCTTGACTGATACGTTCGATCTTCATGACAGGACCCTCCTTTGCAACTTCGGTTATAACAGATTATGAAGCAACATATAATATGTGCTGAAAATGGTTCTATGTAATTCATGTTATCATTTCTTGTATGGATTTGCACTACATAAAATAGTTGTCAGAGAGTAAATGTACCAAACATTGAAGAAGCTGCCGAAGAAATTCGGCAGCTTCTAAGATAAAATTTCCTCAGCTATCAGTGAGTGGACTGTTGTTCTTCGAACGGCTTGCTGCGTGGAGCAGCTTGCGTTTTGGAAACGCTAGATACTGTTGTAGTAGACGTTTCTGTTTTCACAGCTGACAAATCGGATGGCGTCGGAGCCAGCCCATTTTCACGCAAAATCGCATCCACCTTGCGCTTCACTTCTGGATCCCGCTCAATCAGTTCCTTGACGCGATCCAAGCTGAATGAGTCCGACTTAGATGCCTCTTTGGACAACTTCTTCATGTCGAGCAAGGAAGCAATATCCGGCATATTGGACGTCGTCACATCCATAACCTTATCCTTCGCTTTGCCAACCACATCCTGGACGACATTGCCTGCAACCTGCAATTTGGATTGCAAATTAGCCAGCGAACGTCTGTCAGCCAAGTACATACCAGCCAGAATGCCAATAGCTGCACCAGAAATGAACGATGTCACTTTCACTGTTGTTCCCTCCTTCAATTCGTTAGGATCAATTGTAGTGTGAGCGCAACTGTATCGAACCATCCGGTAAAAAATCAGGAAATCTGGCCATCAATGCCCGAACGAAGCGTAATAAAATGTGCCTCAGGCCTACATAATAAACGAAAAGGAACATGCGAGGTGCCGAACCCCTTCGTGATAAACAATGTTGTAGAACCTTGTCCAAGAAAATTATGCCAGCCGCATAGATATTTGCGGTAAAACTTAGAGGTGCGAAGCGGCCCGTATCCAGGCAGGTAAATTTGCCCTCCGTGCGTATGTCCTGACAATACGAGATCAATCCCTTGCAGCTCAGCCTTGCGCAAGGACAGCGGATCATGTGTCAGAACAATGGTGCAGCTAGGCTCTTGTTTAGGCTCACTCATAGCAAGCTTCACATTCGTTCGCTTCGAGCTATAGTCATCCCAACCAACAAGCCATATAAATTGACCATTCTGCTCCAACCGCATTGCTTCATTGTCCAGCACCTTAACACCTAGCTGATTCAGCTTATCATCTAACTCCCGAACATTGGCCTTATAATCATGATTGCCATGTACAGCCGTCACAGGCCCTAATTGGCGCAGCTTCGCTATATTCTCCACACTAGATTCCAGATGAGCACCTTGATCAGTCATATCCCCACCGACCAGAAACAAAGAAGCCTGTTGATGACCCAAAATCTGCTCAATATGTCTGTCAGTCAATTCCCTTCGATGAAAGTCACTTATAAAAAACAAGCGGACCCCGTCGAATGTCGACGGCAACCGCTTCAGCACCACTTCTTCTTCTGTAATTGTAAACCCCCGTGCTTCCCATAACATATAAACAACAAGCACTCCGGCTGCTGCCAGCAAGCCTGCAATGACAGTAAAAGCAACCATCATCGATTACCCCTCCAGCCCCAGCTTATGACGACCCCAAAATAGTAGTCCAATTAACAATCCTACAAATAATAAAAATAGAAAATTATAAAACCATTTTGTCAGTCTAACATAACTCGACGGAAATAACTTCTTGCGTGACGGCAATGAACGATCATCCATATCTTCATCTGATGCGGAGATATTCTCTGCAAGATGAAGCAGCTGTTCTTCCGATATCGCATGGTTGCTGTCTTGTTGCTCCGTATGTGTGTCTTTCTTCGATGAATTTTCTCTCAATGAACGTAAAGCATCTAGTGCCGGGCTATGTAGGTCTGGCTCTTGCTTGCGAGAGAACCCTCGAAATAAAGGGTGTGGGTGATTCTCGCTCATACTTCCCTCCGAAATCGTATAATGAGTCCCATAATGAGATCAATGATAAAATGTGCTAGTATAGGAGCCCACAGGGTTCCTGTCCACTCATAAATAGTACCCAAAGCAAAGCTAATTAGAAACACCATTCCAGTTGGTAACCAATGGCGCAAATAACGTACATGGATAGCTGCGAAAATAATACTCGTCCAATATGCACCAAATGCGTGCTGTATTGCCCCGCGAAAGAGCATCTCCTCACATACGCCAACGATAAAAGAGATAGCAATTATATGCCATATTGGACGATTGCGGAAGAGCTTTTCATTCACCCCACCGTCGTCCGTCATATCATCAGGAGCAAATCTAGAAACCGCGATGTCAACAACAATAACTAGAGCAGCCAATCCCGCTCCAAGCCATAGCCATGACAGATTCGATGTCTGTGTAGTTAGCAATAAGAAAGGATTTCTGCCTTGAAGCCAAATCCACACCAAACCGAGAATCAGTGTGATTCCCTGTGTTACATACAAATTAAGAAGAAGCACCTTATCATCTAACTGTTGTATGTCTACTTGTCGAGATTTGAAATCATTCCATTTCTGTTTCATTACATCCCTGCCTAACGAGTTAGCAATCCATATTATATCCCTCAATAGATGCATCATATCAGATTGAAGATGGTTCATTCAAGTTGAGGAATCTGCAAAATGTGCGATTGTATTGCCTAATGCGACACTGCCTTGTAAAATAAATGCACTTCACACGAAAGGAGACCGATTTTTTTGCCTGCATCTATGCATTTCAATTGTACCTTCTATTTCGATGACGATCTGAGAGAGGTTCCGCACTCCCTCTCTGATATGTGTAATGCCATTGCTTATATAAAAGAACAGACCCAATCTGATCAGCAGAATCAAGAGGAATTAGGAAGACAATACGGAATGCTGGGTGTTTACAGCCGAATTGTCGGCAATTACGCGGACAGCATTACGTACTTAACTTCCGCAATCTCTATTCATTCTGCAATGAACAATGCTAAGCAGGTGTGGATCAATAAGCTCCGTCTCGCTCATACCTATCAATGGATGCGTGACTTCCACACATCGAACCACATGTTCGACGATCTACTGGAACATGCGATTTCGAACGATCAACATTTCAATTTGCTTGACTTTCTCTATCAACATTATGGTAAAAATCTATATGACCAATACAAGTACGAATCAGCTCTCCCTTGGTTTGAAAAAGCATTAAAAATCCGAACAAAGTCCGAAAACGAAGAACTGATCCATTCTTCCCAAATCGCAATAGACGCCTGTATAAAACATATTCTTAAGGAATCCGGCAAATCATCATAATCCGTACAATTTACAAATATTCTACAGTTATGTTCGTATAAAAATCTATTGACACCCTAACATTTGCATGGTACATTAAGTAAAATTTCATGAGTCAAACGGTGAAGGAAACGAACATTCAGTGAAGCCTGCAGAGAGCCGATGGTCGGTGCGAATCGGTGGCGGATTGACTTGTTCCAGCGTTCCGGAGTTGTTGCGTCGAACCCTGATGGCAGTAGGCGTAACCGAATCGAACCCGTTAACGTTCGGCGTCTAGCATAGACGCGTAAGGCTGCTTGTGCGAATAAGCAGCGAATTAGGGTGGCACCACGAAGATGGAACTCTCGTCCCTTACTACGGTCGTAGTATGTGGACGGGAGTTTTTTGCTATATTCTGGATACATAACCAAGGCCTCATTTCAACAGCAAGATAACGGCATTGCCGTTTCTAATACAATATATAGCTATGCTCAGGAGGGAGAATTCCATGTTCAAAGTATTAGTATCAGACCCGATTAGCGATTTCGGGATTCAGAAGCTTGTTGACGCAGAGGATATTACAGTCGTGAAGCAAACAGGGTTGTCGGAGGACGAGCTGGTTGGCATTATCGCAGATTATGATGCTCTGCTCGTTCGCAGTCAGACTCGCGTTACAGCACGCGTCATGGAAGCAGGTAAGAATCTTAAAGTTGTGGGCCGTGCGGGAGTCGGTGTAGACAACATTGATCTGCAAGCAGCCACACAGCACGGAATTATCGTAATCAATGCTCCTGATGGGAATACGATTACAACTTGTGAGCATGCTTTTGCCATGATGATGGCATTATCTCGTCATATCCCTCAGGCTTATGCAAAGACAATCAATGGAGTATGGGATCGCAAGACTTTCCTAGGTGTCGAGCTGATGAACAAGACCCTTGGTGTTCTTGGTATGGGTCGTATCGGCAGCGAGGTTGCCAAGAGAGCGAAGGCATTTGGCATGGACATCATCGGATATGATCCATTCATGACAGAAGAGCGTGCTGAAAAATTAGGGGTTAAACTTGGCACAGTTGATGAGATTATTCGCGCAGCCGATTTCCTGACGGTTCATACACCATTGACGCCTGAGACGAAGCATATGATTGCTCGTCCACAATTCGAGGTCATGAAACGCGGTATGCGCATTATTAACTGCGCACGCGGTGGAATTATCGATGAAATGGCACTTGTCGAAGCAATCGATGAAGGCATTGTGGCAGGAGCCGCATTCGATGTATTCGAGGTTGAACCTCCACAACCGGATCACCCATTCTTGGGTCATCCGAAGATTATCGTCACACCTCACCTTGGCGCATCCACTGTTGAGGCGCAAGAGAACGTGGCTGTCGATGTTTCGGAGCAGGTGCTGCATATTCTACGCAATGAACCGTTCAAGAATGCAGTTAACATGCCGCCGGTTGCGCCGGCTGTATTGAATAAAATCCAACCTTACTTCACACTTGCGGAGAAGCTGGGGCAATTCGCTTCACAAATGACAAAGAGCCCAATTCTTGAAATCCTTGTTAACTACTCTGGTGATCTGGCTGAGGTCGATACGCAAACTATTACGAGACATATCGTGAAAGGCGTTCTCACCCAGCATTTTGGCTCAGATGTGAACATCGTCAACTCTGTTCACCTTGCCAAAACGCGCGATATTCATATTATCGTTCAGCAATCCCACGTTGCCAAAGGGTTTACAAATCTGTTGTCCGTAACTTTGAAGACGAACACAGAAGAACGACTCGTAGCTGGTACATTGTTGAACGGATATGGGGAACGTATCGTACAAATTGACAAGTACCCTGTAGACCTCTCGCCAGAAGGGCATCTGCTATTAATTTCGCATGATGATAAGCCTGGCGTAATTGGAATTGTCGGTACACTACTTGGATCAAATGGTGTTAACATCGCAACCATGCAAGTTGGTCGGAAAATTGTCGGAGGGTCTGCCATCATGGTGCTTTCCGTCGACAAAGCCATTCCAGAAGAGGTAATCGCAAAACTGAAAGAAACTACAGACATTAAAAAAGCCAAAGAAATTGTGCTGTAAACCGAACTTATCCTTCATCAGCTCGTGGAGTAGTGGAAACTGTTCCACGAGCATCAAGATTAATCGGAAAATTGTGCCCTCGTCTGACACATATTCCAATCGTCATTCTACAAAAAAACACCCTATTGCCGATGAACTGCGCAATAGGGTGTTTTGTGTCATATACTGGTTTGTGTTGGCTGTACGGGTAGAGCAATGGAGAATGTAGTTCCCTTCCCTAATATGCTGTCAACTCGGATATGACCCTGATGTGCTTCGATAATATTTTTGACAATCGCTAGACCTAGTCCTGTGCCGCCTGAAGGGCCGCGTTTGCGCGCCTTATCAGCCTTATAGAATCGTTCGAACACATACGGGACATCCTCTGACGGAATACCCTGACCATGATCCTCAATGTGAATCCACAACCACTCATTGTCCGTACGTTCCGTCCGAATATGAATCGGTTGTCCTTCAGAGGAGTGGCGTAGTGCATTGTCCAGCAAATTCGTCAACACTTGCTCTAACCGATCTTCATCCGCTTCAGGAAGAATTGGATCCATCGCATGAAGTTTCATTTCAATCGGTATATTACGTTCCTTCGCAAGTACTGTGAATTTACGATAGACTCGGGAAGCAAGTTCGTGAACATCCGTCTCTGCTTTGTGCATTGGCAGATGGCCCGCCTCCATGCGAGCTAGGTCGAGCAGATCCTTCACCAGCCTTCCCATACGCAAGGACTCGTCATGAATAACCTGAACAAGCTCTCTGCGTTCCTCTGGCGAAGCAGCTATATCATCCAATAATGCCTCACTATATCCTTGAAGCATGGACAGTGGCGTACGAATCTCGTGCGATACATTCGCGACGAAGTCTTTGCGCAGCTTCTCCAGCTGCACTTCTTCGGTCACATCCCGCAATACGGCTACGGCACCGCGTACGCGGCTGTCTGCATGCAGAGGCCCCATCACAACAGACCAAACCTGCTGCTTCACATGAACACGGGTCGTAACCTCCCGAGCTTCAGAAATAACGGTATGAAAAATGAGTCTTAACGGCTCCGGCACTCCGGATGCACCTGTCATATCTTCATCGATCGCCCAATCCATTCCATTCCAGCGGCTCATGACTGTTTCACCATGCGGGTTCGCGAGCAGCACCTGTCCCGATGCATCAAAGGTAATAACAGCATCCGTCATACTGCGCAAAATACTCGCTAGATGCTCCTTCTCATGCTGCAAATCCAAAATAGTGGAGTTCAGTTCCTCCGCCATATGATTAAACGTCTGGGACAACTCCCCGATTTCATCAGAGGAGCGAAGTGTTACTCGTGTGGAGTAATCGCCTTGACGAATCGTATCGGCCGCTTGCTTCAGCTTACGAAGCGGTTGCGTAATCTTCGTAAATAAGAAGAACGCAAAGAAAGTTGTAAGTGAAAATCCAATAATTCCTGTATATACGAACAACTGCTTGATATCGTTCGGATGCGCGAAATTGCTGTCAATGTAATGCAGCAAATACAGACCTAAAATGATAAGTACAAAAGCAACTAGACCAATAATGGTCATCCACAACTTGCCGACAATGCTTCGCCAAAATTTCACGTTATTTTGGCACCTCGAGCTTGTAGCCGACACCCCATACCGTAGTAATCATAGTAGCTGCTTCTGGCGAGACCTTATTCAACTTCTCACGCAGGCGCTTCACATGCGTATCTACAGTACGAAGGTCTCCAAAGAACTCGTAATTCCATACATCCTTCAGCAGCTCTTCTCTTGAGAACACCTTGTCCGGAGATACCGCCAAATAATGCAGCAGTTCATATTCCTTAGGCGTCAAGCTAATCTCTTGGCCCCCTGCTGTCACACGATGTGCATCATGTTCAATAATGAGATGCGGGAATACAATGTTGTTGCTCGCCTTCGGATCGCTTGTCAAAAAGGCTGTAGCCGAAGATCGTCTCAGGACTGCCTTCACCCGGTAGATGACCTCGCGCGGACTGAAGGGCTTGACAACATAATCATCTGCACCAACTTCGAAGCCCTGCACTCGGTTAATCTCTTCCCCCTTGGCTGTCAGCATTATGACTGGCGTCGCCTTCACTTGTCTTAAGCGCGTGCATACTTCTACACCGTCGATGCCTGGCAGCATCAAGTCAAGAAGAATGAGGTCATACTCTTCACTTACAGCCATTCGCAGCGCTGCTTCTCCATCTTCCGCCTCTTCAATTTCAAAACCTTCTTTTTCAAGGTACATTTTCAACAGTCGGCGTATCCGCTCTTCATCATCGACGATCAAGATTCGATTCACTTGCTCGGACATGTATGACTCCCCTTTCCACCATAAAAGAAAACCTCAAGCGAAGCCAAGTGCGGCTGCAATTGATGAGGTTGGTAGCTCTAGCTGTAATATAAGCAGGCAACTCGCAGGATGCTCCTCTCGCCGTCGCCTTGATACTTGGCTCTATTATAGCAAAAATGTGAACGACTGGGGTACTCCTTGTTCGTAATCCCAGTCGTTTCATCTTTTTGCCATTTGTTAACCTTTATTTTTATACCCCTGAGTAGGAATGCAGGCCTGATATCACCAAGTTCACCCCAACAAGTGTGAACATGACGATGATAAATCCAATTACCGACATCCAAGAAGACTTAGTTCCCTGCCAGCTGCGTGCTAGACGCAAGTGCAGGTAAGCGCTGTACGCAAGCCAAGTCACAAGCGCCCATACTTCCTTCGGATCCCAGCCCCAAAATCTTGACCATGCAACCTGGGCCCAGATCATTGCAAAAATAAGTGCGCCTAACGTAAAGATTGGGAATCCTATCGCAATTGAGCGATAGCTAATCTCATCCACAGTATCTGGATCAATCCCATGGAACAAGGGTTGGAGGGCCTTCGCGATTGGCTTGCGCAGCAGCAAGCGAATTAATCCGTACAAGATCAGTCCTGCGATGACCGACCATACTACCGTATTCAGCTTCCGACCCGCTTGAACTCCCTTCATCCAGCCCGGTGCTTCCATTAACGGCAGCTTCATGCCTAGGAAAGAGGGTAGTGATTGCAAGGTAGCTTCATCACTTAAATGCGGAGCCACAAGCGGCGGCATTGTATAGGTGACCATCTCCAAGCCTGTCTCGATCTCCCCTCCGGTCTTGACCGTTTCAACTTTCTGTCCTATAACCACCTCATAGCTTGCAGCACGAAAACTGTATACGACCACGATAAAGCCGATGAATACAACGATGCAGCCCATTGTGAACTCAAGCCAGCGCTGCGGCTTGCGCGAACTTCCAGCATCCCAACGTACGGTACGCAATAAGTAGAGCAGTCCTGCAACGAAGGCTACCGCAAAGAAAGCATAGCTAAGTGCCGACATTGTCACATGAAGCTTCAGCCATACCGAGTTCAGCTGTGGAATAAGCGGCTGTACCTCGCTTGGAAAGACCGATGCATACGCCATCATCAAGAAGGCGAGCGGTACAGCAAGGAGCCCTAATACGGTACTTCGGTAAATAAGGTATACAACGATAAATGCACCGATAATCATCATCGACAAAAATGACATGAACTCATACATATTGCTGACAGGGATATGCCCAGCGTATGCCCAGCGCAATCCGAAATAAACGATCTGGCTAATAAATCCAAGTATCGTTACACCAAATGAAATTGCTCCCCATCTGCGTTCGAAGCGAACGGGATCGCGAGTTTTCATCTTCCGGCCAGCAACAGTCACGACGTACAAAATAAAGGAAAGACAAAACAAGAAAAACGCGATAATATATGCGTCCTGACTCCATTGCAAAGTCACGCCTTATTCCCCCCACGATCGATCGATTTGGCATCTACTTCTACGTGAACAGCTCCGAGTGCACTCGCCACCTCATTCCGAATTCCATACCAGTTTTTATTCGTATGGGCACCGAGCAGCAAGCGATTGCCGTCGATTCGAAGCCATATGCGGCGATGCTGCCAATAGAAGCCCATAACTAGACCGATCATACTGATACCAGCCCCAATCCAGATGAGTGGCAGCGCCGTCTCCTTACGCACGGTCATATAACTGATTGAATTCGTATAGATGATATCTTTCATGGATTCTAATCCGATGTGAAGATTGGGCATCGAGCCAGACCCTAAACTCTCTCTCAGCTTGGCATTAATGTCATCCTGATGAAATTGATCTTTGTCCTTAGGCAGCGCGAAATACAAGTAAGGCAAGCCTTCACTTGGGAGATTCGGCCCCTTAATCAAGAAGCTGAATGCAGGTGCGTTCGGGTTTTGCGATTTTGTAGTCAGTTCTCCGTTTTTGCCAATTGCAAAATCCAAGTATTTCCCTGTCAGTTTCAGTGAATATGGACCTGCTTGAAACTCCGTAGCCGTATTCTGCACCCGAAGTTCAAACTTGCCGAATACCTCTCCTGTGTCCACATTGCTAAGTACAGGGCTTACCGCAACGAGACGCGATTCAAAGTCGCTCTGATAGACCATGAGCCCTTCATATTCAAGCGGTGAATTCAACTGAATATTGTGCTGAGCTACCTGTTCAAGCACAGGCTTCACACGCGCATCACCACACTTGTCCATACACTTGAACAGTGTCGCCTTCGTCTCGAACAGCTTCGGTATGACACGCCCTTCCTTCACGAACTGCTCAGGCATATCTTCCTTGCCGTAATATTCAACTGTAAATTTATCATTCTGCAAATAATAGGGAGTTCCAGGTATTTCACGGGCTTCTCCTTGCGGAAAGCCGTCATAATAATCGTAATGCCAGCCTGGGATGCTGCGTGCAAGTATAGCAAGCAAGAAAAGAATAAGTCCGATATGGTTGATGTACGGCCCCCAGCGGCTGAACCGGTTCTTCTCAGCTAATAGCGCCTCATTATCCTTAATAACTCGGTAGCCTTTCTTCTTGAGTACGTTCGACATGTTATCCAGCCAAGCTTCAGCATCTTGGTTTATTGATCCTTCATAGACAATCCGCTGTCTCGAAATAAACTGGACATGCTTACGTATCTTCTGCCGATGTAATGCACGATATAACGGAAGTACACGATCAATGCTGCAAATGACCAGTGAGGCGCCGATCATGACAAGCAATGTAATGAACCACCAGGATTCGTATGTATGAGACAAGCCAAGCATATAATAGATTTGTCCCAATGTACCGTACGTGCTCTTATAATATTGTGTCGGGTCTATGCTGAGAAATGAGCTTTCCTGTGGGTAGATGGTGCCGAGTGACGCACCAATTAATGTAATGACGATAAGAATAACCGCCACTTTTACTGAGGAGAAGAAATTCCAAATGCGATCAATCCATGACGGACTTGCCTTCTGTGACTTACGCGCAACCCCGTCATAACGCATTTCCAGTACGGAATCCACCTCATCCCCTTCAAATAGCGGCTTGCCGCAGGCCTCGCACAATACAGTTCCTACTGCATTCTGATGGCCGCATTCGCACTTCGTATTCTCAAACCGCACAGCCTAGTCCTCCTCCCCTTCAAGCCCTATTCTTTCGCCATTTGTTCCAAATAGGACTCTAGCTGGCTTGTAGTGACTTCCCCAGTATGAATAGCATGGACTTTGCCATCAGGCTTGATGAAGAATGTGGTCGGCAATGGACGGACACCGAAGGCTTTGGTTACACTCTTATTTGAATCGAGCAGCATCGTGAAATGAACATTTACCGCTTTCATATAATTGTCCACAACGATCGCATCTTCTCCATAGTTGATGCCGACGACTTCCACGTTGCGATCCTTCCAATCATCTGCTGCCTTCTGCAAGGTAGGCATCTCCCGCTCACACGGTTCGCACCAGGAGCCCCAGAAATTAAGCACCAGGGACTTTCCCTTGTAATCACTCAGCTGCACAGTATCGCCCTTCAGCGTATGAAGCGACACATCTGGTATGCGGCTGCCAACCTCAGGGTATGTAGGCTTACTGTACGCATTGCTAATTGCAATCCCGCCAAGTATCGCAATGACAGCTAGTATGAGAATCTGGACTGTCTTGTTTCTCTTGCCCAATATCATCGCCCCTTCTTGATGTGGTTCAATTGATATAGATTGAACACTTGCTTTCTATGACATATTTCACATTCAGACGACATAATTGCAACAATTGCATTACACCATCCACGACTATTATAATTCATAGATTAGCGGACATATCTTCCTCAATATGAAAATTATGTGTCACCATATACTGGGCGGGGTGCAATAAAAGCGATTTACTGCTCTATCCGATTTACGTATGCATGGTACGGTTGGATTTCATCTCCATACGGAGTTCGTTGACTTCCGACTTCGTCAGCACACGGTGTTTGCCACGGGCAATTCCTTGCAGCGTAATATTGCCGAACTTCACACGCTTCAGCTTGGTGACAGGATGGCCAATCACCTCGAACATGCGGCGAACTTGACGATTGCGACCCTCATGGATCGTTATACTGATGGTTGCCGTATTGCTCTCCAAGTCAACATCATGGTATTCCACCGCAGCTGGCTGAGTCATACCATCCTCAAGTTTAACCCCTTTTCTCAGTTGCTCCAGCTTATCCCCATGAGGTACGCCTTTCACGGTTGCATGATAGGTCTTCTCCACATGATGGCGCGGATGCATGAGCATATTGGCTAACTCACCATCATTTGTAAACAGCAGCAGCCCCTCTGTTTCATAATCGAGGCGTCCTACCGGATATACTCGTGCCTTTACACCCTTCATGAAATCCATGACTGTCTTGCGGCCTTCTGGATCTGATGTACTTGTAATAACGCCTTTTGGCTTATGGAAGGCTAATACTATTTTGTCGGACTTAACCGATATCGTTCTCCCACTAACAGTAATCACATCGCTTGACGGATCTGCCTTTACGCCTAGAGTTGTTACGACTTCTCCGTTAACTTCTACCTTACCTGCCTTAATAAGCTCTTCACACTTTCGACGCGATGCGACGCCCGCGTTCGCCAAAATCTTCTGTAAACGTTCTTCCATGAATGTCTGTCACCTCAAACTATTAGTATCCTCATTGAAGAGAAAAGCCCGCTGCCAAGAGGGCGCGAGCTTGTCATTAACTTACATTATTCAAGCTATTATGATATTACCCTGTAATGAAACCAAATACAAGGAAACAGACGACAATTGCTGCAATAAATCCGACCAAATCAGAGAATAGGCCAACTTTTAGTGCATACCGGCCTTTCTTAATCCCAACAGCGCCGAAATATACGGTCAACACATAGATCGTTGTATCAGTGCTCCCCTGTATCGTTGAAGCAATTCTTCCAATCATGGAATCAGGCCCGTACATCTTAATCAGATCGGTAGTAAAGGCAAGAGAGCCAGCTCCTGTAATGGGCCGCAAGAAAGCGAGCGGCATCACCTCACCAGGAATGCCTACCCAATCGAGTATCGGACGCAGCAGCCCCACCATCCAATCCATCGCACCAGATGCACGGAATACACTGATCGCAACCATCATGCCTACTAAGGTTGGAATGATGTTGATTGAAGTTTGGAATCCATCCTTCGCCCCTTCAACGAAGGTCTCATATACGGGCACACGCCGAAAATAGGCAAACAGCGGAATAAAAACGATAATGGCCGGTATAGCCCAAGCGGATATAGAGGAAACAAATGCATACATAACCGGACCATCCTTTCTACTTCATTTCGAGGCTGGAAGTAAGGTCATGATGCCATAATCATCAAATCATTGTTCAACTAGCTGGTGTATGATATCCCGCTCCCTGAGATTCCGTATACCGCCCTTTGTCAGACTTTAATTGTTGCGGGGGCGGACGCTTCGCATCCTTTCTTCGGTACCATCGATCCGCGAAGATCGCTGCAAATGTTGCTACAATGGTCGCAAGCAGCGTAGTACCTACAATCTCGGCAGGATTAGCAGAGTTGAAATTCATCCTTATCGCAATCAATGTTGTTGGGATTAGGGTTATACTTGACGTATTGATTGCAAGCAGCGTGCACATGGCAGGTGTAGCCGTATCTTTATTCGGATTTAATTTCTGGAGCTCCTGCATAGCTCTTATCCCCATCGGTGTAGCTGCATTGCCTAGCCCAAGCAAATTCGCGCTCATATTCGACATAATGAAGCCGAGAGCAGGATGGTTGCGAGGTACATCGGGAAACAAATACCTAACGACTGGACCAAGAGCCTTGGCAAGCCGCTTCAGCAGCCCTGCATCCTCTGCAATCCGCATGATCCCTAGCCAGAACACCATCACACTGATGAGTCCAAAGCTTACAGATACTCCTGTCTTCGCTCCCTCGAACACGGCTTCCGTCACTACGTCAATCTTTCCCTGAGCGGCAGCAGCGATGAATCCCACAAGCAGCATGAACATCCATATCGCATTTACAATGACAACCGTCTCCCTTCCCATGGGCGATCAAGCTGCGCCAAATAGTCTGCCTGTTACACGTTTTAGTACCAGCATCCATTCACTGAGTACGTTGCCGCTCTTACTTTCTCTTGGAACTGCAGAAGTGTGTTCGGCTGAACCACCTCGAGTTGGCGCAGATTCATCTGGAGAAATTCTTCGAACATCTACACTGGCTATCGGTTCCTTGTCCACATACATCGTCAAGCGTCCCTGATGACCTAACCTTGCTTCGAGACTACCGTTAGCCGGTACGACGAGCTTGGCAGACAATTTCGATTGCTCCCCATATCCAAGCGGATACGTCAGCGATCTAGAAGCTTCGAATGGCTGACCCTCAATATGTTGGCCTTCCTCTACAATCTTCGCTTGCGGAAACGCTTGAAAGCCGTAATCGAGCATCCTTCTATGGTCTTCCCAATCTCTGGAGTCATTCAGCGTTACAGCAACAAGCTGCTGGCCATTCCGTGTGGCAGAACTGACTAGACACCGCAATGCACCTTTCGTGTAACCTGTCTTCACACCATCTGCTCCTTCATACAAGTGAAGCATTTTATTCTTATTGCCCCACACATAATCCCAATTGTCGATTGTATTAGGCGCCTTCTTCGTACGGGTGCGCACGATTTCACGGAAGGTTGCATTATGCAGTGCATATGCTGATATACGAGCTAGATCTTCCGCAGTCGTATAGTGACCCTTCTGATCCAAACCATGAGGATTGCGGAACTGGGTATGCTCCAACCCGAGCAGCTTCGCCTTCTCATTCATTAAGTGGACGAAGCCTTCTTCCGAGCCTCCAACGTGCTCAGCAATCGCCACCGCAGCATCGTTGCCTGAACGAAGCATAAGGCCATACAACAAATGGTTGAGACTCATCTCTTCTCCAAGTCTCAAGTAAATGGAGGAGCCTTCCTTGCCTACAGCACGAGAAGTCGCCTTTACTTTATCCTCCAGCCGGCCATGCTCAATTGCCACAATCGCGGTCATCACTTTCGTCGTACTCGCCATTGGAAGCTCCTGCTTCCCGTTATGGCTGTACAGCACTCTTCCAGATGCTACATCTATTAAGGCTGCTGCTCTTGCCGCAGTAGATGGAGGCGCGATTCGAGCCGAAGCAGTTGCATTCGATGGCTCAACCTGCAGCGGGACAGACCATTCCTGTACAGCCTCACGCTGTGTGCGACTTGTGTCCACGGATGGATCAGCTGACGCGGCACGTCCATACAAATTATATGCCAGAACCGAGCCCAACAGTGCACACAACGCAATCATCTTTCCAACTTGTCCTACGTATGGATGCTTGCTCATACGTTCCTCCTTAATCTGTATACCGGTCAAGTTGTTCCATATGTATGCTTGTTCGAGACCGAGTATGTCCATCACTTACGATTACTTAAGCAAGCAGGAGTTGTTCTAATGAAAAATAGCGTCAAGCTCCCGTTGACTGCATCGCCATTTTACCGGCAATAACGGCAGCAACAATCAAGCCTGACGCCATATTCCTACCGATCCGATATAATAATATCCTCGGCCGTCGTTGATTCCTGCTTCTTGAACATCGAACTGATTTGATCCAGCACATTAGGTGCGGCATCAATAATTTTCTCCAGCAAATGCGTCTGATTGTCGAGCGACACGACATCAATGCCCCGCCTGCCAACGACGAGAAAGGCAATCGGTGTTATGTAGACGCCACCGCCGCTACCTCCTCCAAATGGCTTCGAACCATAGGCATAGGCTGCAGGAACTGTACGGGCCTCACCACGTTCTGAGGCTGGTCTGTCATGTCTGTCGTGCCTGTCGTGTCTCTCATCCAACCGGAAGTCGCTGCCTCCTGCCGCAAAGCCAAATGCAACACGGCTTATCGGCAAAATGACACTGCCGTCAGGTGTTTGGACAGGATCGCCCACGATTGCATTTACATCTACCATAGCCTTAATATTGTTAAAGGCTGCATGCATTAAGCCCTCGATAGGATGTTCCGCCATGTTCGTATTCCTCCTTCTGCGCGAACGATGCGAATAATCAACTTGATTACAGCAGTTATAGCGTGCACGATGCGAATTTTGGTTATACAAACGATCCTAGTGGAAAAAAAAGGGGTGTGAAATTGCGGATTCACTTCCATCTGAGGATGTCTTCGAAATCGAATATGGTGAGACAATGCTCCTACCAGCATGCTCTTCACTGACCATGATGCCCCTGTCAATAGACAAGCTGTTGCTGGATTAAGCAGTCCAATCTCCGTATCCCAAGTAAACATGCTGCACTGTACCCGCTGGAGAGTTTCTTTGAGCCATAGAATGATGCAACGCGTATGACGTAGAAGTCGCCGCACGTTGTGCTTATATCTCTCTATCAATTTTTTATCGACCTGAGTTTCATCTCGACTTGCATGACCTGTTCCGACATTATCCTTAGCTTTTACATGCAGGTGAACCCCTGTTTCCATGTTAATAAATCGAATGGATCGCCATTCATATTTCCAACGAAGCAGTCCATAGCATGCCCGAATCAATAGAACAACTCGCTCATGTTTTCCTGATTTGTGAATGATGATTTTGCACTCAATGGACGAAAAGACAATGAGGGCAAGCAAGACAACTACTATCCCTCCAGCAATCGCCCATCCTATCATGTCATGCGCCTCCATTTCCTAAACTATCCGTATTATGGCCTTTTATCCAAACTAGCATGCACGAGGAGCATAATTCCGAGTGACCTTACCAAATAAAAAACCCGGCAGCTCGTATTATCGCATACGAAGCTGACGGGCAAGCATTAGAACATATTGATGCTCCTCGTTCAAGCAAGTTTCTTTGAATGTTAGGGACAAGCGCCTCTTTACAGCATCAGCTTGGAATGATCAATAGATTGACCAGGCAAAAGTTCCAGTCCTTGAATTCCAAGCTCCTGTAACTTCGTCACAAATGCTGCCCCATCCTGTTGAATAGGAGGAAATGTATTGTAGTGCACGGGGATGACAACTTTAGCCTGTACCCACTGCGCAGCTAGCAATGCATCTTCCGGGTCCATCGTGAAGAAGCTGCCAATTGGCAAGAAGGCGATATCTGGCTTGTAGCGATCGCCAATGAGCTTCATATCGCTGAACAATGCAGTGTCTCCGGCATGATAAATCGTTAGCCCTTCTGTTTGCAGGACAATCCCTGCAGGGTTACCCATATAAATATCCTGACCATTGACTGTAACGGAGGAACTGTGCAGGGCAGGCACTAGCGCAACCGATCCAAATTCGAATGGAGCTGGTCCACCTAGGTTCATGCCTATAGCTTGCGCACCTTGCGATTCCATGTAGTTCGTAAGCTCTACCATGCCAATAATAGGCGCATTGCAGCGCTTGGAGATGGATACCGCATCACCAATATGATCGCCATGTCCATGTGTGAGCAGCACATAGTCCGCATGAATCTCTTCTGAGCGTGTGACTGCTGCAGGGTTGCCAGTCAAGAAAGGATCAATGATAATACTATGCTGTTCGGTAACAAGCTGAATGCAGGAATGACCGTGGAAATGAATGTTCAAAGCAGTTCCTCCTCATATTTGCATATTCAACAGCTTCATACGCAGAAGTTCTTATCGTATCTCTTCCTCGTGCTCATGTTGAACTCCTGCTTCCAATTGTTCTTCAACTTCCTTCACGTCTTCAATCGTCAATTGGCGTCCATCTAACTTCTCGAACAAGAGCTGCGTTTCCTCTTCTAACCCATCCATTTGTTCAAAAGCAGAGGAATCCGGCAGTTCTTTAATTGTTGCTAATCCGAAATAATCTAAGAATGATTTCGTTGTGCCATACAAAATCGGCCTTCCGATCGCTTCTGCTCGTCCAACTTCTTCGATCAAACCCTTGTTCGTTAGCGTCTGAATCGCACGATCCGATTTTACGCCGCGGATTTCTTCGATCTCAACACGGGTAATCGGCTGTCGATAGGCAACGATAGACAAGGTCTCTAGGGCTGCTTGCGACAGAGAAGAACGCGATGGCGAATATGCCATCTTCTCAAAATACGGGGCATGTTCTGGCAATGTAGCTAGCTCGTACATCCCTGCGATTGCAACAATTTGCAGACCACGTTTCGAGCGCTCGAAGTCCGCGCGCAGATCGTTCATCGCTTCCTCTATAACCTCTGGGCGCTGTTCTGTAATTTCTGAGATTTGCTTAATGTTCAAGCCTTCATCTCCAGCCATGAACAACAACCCCTCAATAATCGACTTCAGCATCTGAAAGTCCATCTTCCGTGTCCACCTCCCCACTCCATTGAATCACGATGTCCTCAAAGAGGCTATCCTGGTAGCAGCGAACTTGCTTCATCTTCATCAGCTCCAGCAGCGCGAGAAAGGAAACGACAATTTCCGAACGCGTGAGATGCTCGCTAAGCAAGTTAGAGAACATCATCTTACCTCCCTTGCCAAATGGACGCAGCGTGTCGATAATGCTCTTAATCCGATCCTTCACCGATATTTCATCCCGGTGAATTGTTGCGACCTGCGTTCTGCGCGACGCTTTGCTAAGTGCCTTGCGGAATGCTGCGATCAAGTCTGTGACATGTAATCCATCCACTGGATTATCAGGAGCTGTTGGCATAAATGGCGTTAAGTCCTCTGGTTCCTTGGAAAAAATCATGCTTCGTTCTGTCTCGCGTTCCCGGAGATGCTCCGCAATTCCCTTGTACTTTCGGTATTCGATCAACTTGCGTATAAGCTCTGCCCGCGGATCAGGCTCATCATCCACATAATCTTCATAGTCGTCCCATTCCATGACCGGAGGCTTGGGAAGCAGCTGCTGTGATTTCATGGACAGCAACGTTGCCGCCATAACGAGAAACTCGCTCGTAATCTCCAGCTCCAATTCCTGCATGTTGTGCAAATATTCCATATATTGATCGGTAATCTCACTAATCGATATATCTTGAATATTAATTTCCGCTTGGTCGATTAAATGCAGGAGCAAATCGAGCGGTCCTTCAAACTGTTCCAGCTTATACGTTACGGTCACCCCGTGATAACCTCCTGAGCAATAAAACAAATGTAGCGCCCTTGCAAAAAGGGCACTACATTAAATAAGCACTATTTTAACTGATTCGTCAAGTTCGCCATTTCAATTGCAGTAGACGCAGCTTCCCAACCCTTGTTGCCTGCCTTCGTTCCTGCACGTTCAATTGCCTGCTCGATGGAGTCTGTTGTCAGCACTCCGAATATGGTCGGAACCCCTGTCTTCATATTCACTTGCGCAACGCCTTTAGCCGCTTCACTGCACACATAATCGAAATGCGGAGTGGAGCCGCGAATAACTGCGCCAAGTGTGATCACGGCATCATATTTCCCGCTCTCCGCCATTTTCTGCGCAATAAGTGGAATTTCAAATGCACCCGGAACCCAGGCAATATCTACCTCTTCATCTTTAACCCCGTGGCGCTTCAGCGCATCAAGTGCTCCCGAAACAAGCTTGCTGACAATAAATTCATTGAATCGACCAGCAACAATTCCATATTTTAATCCTTCGGAAACTAAGTGTCCTTCAAATACATGTGGCATAAGTAAAGTCCTCCTCTGTGATAAATAACTGAATCATAACGATAAGGTTATCGCACGCTTGCGGTACTTCATTTCCTTCAGGGCTTATCTGCGTGCTTGTTCATCCTGTTCAATATCGTCGAATACGAGCATATGCCCGAGCTTCGCAGCCTTCGTATGCAAATATTTTGTGTTGTCTTCATTCTCCTGCATTTGGATCGGGACGCGCTCAACGACCTCCAGACCATAGCCTTCCAACCCTTTAATTTTGCGAGGATTATTTGTAAGAAGGCGAATTTGACATATGCCGAGATCTTTCAAGATTTGAGCTCCAATGCCGTAATCCCGCAGATCCGCTGGGAATCCAAGCTCCAAGTTGGCATCCACCGTGTCTAGCCCTTGCTCCTGAAGCTTATAAGCTTTGAGCTTATTAATAAGTCCAATCCCGCGGCCTTCCTGGCGCATATAGAGCAGGACGCCGTTGCCTTCCTTGTCTATTTGTGAAAGCGCAGCGGCGAATTGAGGGCCACAGTCACAGCGATGTGAATGAAATACATCCCCGGTTAAGCATTCCGAATGAACGCGAACAAGAACTGGCTGAGTTCCATCAATGTCGCCCTTCACTAAGGCAACATGTTCCTTATTGTCTACACCATTCGTATAGGCAATAGCTCGGAATATGCCGAAGTCAGTAGGCATGTTCACCTCGACCTCACGTTGAACCAGCTTCTCCTTCTCATTACGGTAATGAATGAGATCCTTGATGCTGATGAGCTTCAAGTCCCATTGCCCCTTCAGTTCCATCAAGTCGGGCAGTCTAGCCATCGTGCCATCTTCCTTAATCACTTCGCAGATGACACTAGCAGGTGCAGATCCGCTCAACCGGGCGAGATCAACCGCTGCTTCCGTATGCCCTGCACGGCGCAACACACCACCACTCTTCGCTATTAACGGGAAGATATGACCCGGGCGGCGGAAATCTTCTGCCTTGGCGTCCGCATCCAGCATCTTCTGGATCGTTAGTGAGCGTTCGTGCGCTGAAATGCCAGTAGTCGTATCTACGTGATCAATGGATACGGTAAATGCCGTACCGTGATTGTCCGTATTGTGTGCAACCATTGGGTGAAGCTCAAGCTCCTCGGCACGCTCCTGCGTAATAGGTACGCATACCAATCCTCGGCCTTCTGTAATCATGAAGTTAATAACTTCCGGTGTTGCCTTGTCGGCTAACGCGATAAAGTCGCCTTCATTTTCCCGATCTTCGTCATCAACCACAATGATGACCTTGCCCTGCTTCAAATCTGCAATTGCATCTTCTATCGAATCAAAGTGAAATGCTTCCTTCATGTTGTTCCTCCCCTTTCACCATTACATAAAACCATGCTCTGCCAAAAACGCTGCATTAAGACCTCCAGAACCAGAACGATCCGAATCCTTTGTCTCGTTCTCCGGCCCTGATCTACCATACCGGAGCAAATGATCCACATACTTGCCAAGCACATCACATTCAATGTTGACGGTATCACCCGGCTGCTTGCGCTGAAGAGCGGTTTGCGCCAACGTATGTGGAATAATCGATACGGCAAACTCTCCATGCTCTGCTCGTGTTAGGGTTAAGCTGATGCCGTCAATGGTGACAGAACCTTGTGGAATCATATATTTCGCCATCTCAGGCCGACTCGCCCGACATTCGATGACAACAGCATTCGCATCTCTTGTTCGTCCCACAATCGTTGCAAGACCATCTACATGTCCTTGTACAATATGACCGCCGAATCGTCCGCCTGCTGTCATTGCACGCTCTAGATTGACCGGATCGCCCGGCCTTAAATCCTTCAAATTCGTATGGCGGAACGTCTGCGGCATCACATCCGCCATGAAGGAGCTGCCATCATAGGACGTTGAGGTCAGACAAACACCATTGACGGCGATGCTATCCCCCAGCTTCATGCCTTCTAGAACCTTAGATGCTCGGATATGAAGCACCATCGCCTCGCCCCGATTCATCACAGACTGCAGTGAGCCCACTTCTTCAATGAGTCCGGTGAACATTGCTATGCTCCTCCTTTAATGCTGGAATGAGTCAAATGCTCCACCTCACGCTTGCCGAACGGATATCCAGTGATGCAGATATTATCTCCGAGCTTCTCAACCTCCACATGCTGAAGCCGGTATGCATCCTGCATCCGCTCTACACCTTCAAACACAAAACTACCAGGCGCATGCTGACCGCCGACGACAATCGGAGCCATAAATATTGCAACTTTGTCGACCAGCTTCTTCTCTAGCATCGCCCCATTCAATCGACCTCCACCTTCAAGGAGTATGGATCCGATCTCATGTTGGCCGCACCATTCCATCATCTGCTGAAGGTCTACCTTCTCGCTTTCTCCGCACTCGAAGACCTCTACGCCTCGGGACACCAATTCACGCCGCTTCTCCCCGCTTGCCCGTGCAGTTGTGAAGATGCAGGTTCGTGCAGCTTGATCGGTTACGACCTTGGCGTCCATAGGGATCCGAAGCTTCGAGTCTACAATCAAGCGCACTGGGTTTACCCCAGGGACTGACAGACGTGTTGTCAGCGATGGATCATCCGCAAGTACAGTGCTTATGCCTACCATAATCGCTTGATGACGGTGCCTCATCGAATGAACGAGTTCACGACTTCGCTCATTCGAGATCCACTTGCTGTCACCAGTCAAAGTGGCGATCTTGCCGTCCAGCGTACTTGCTGTCTTGAGGGTAACGAACGGAATGCCGGTCGTAATATGCTTAGCGAACATTTCAATCAGTGCGAGACCTCTCTCCCGAAGCACATCCAACGTTATCCCAATTCCATGATCCTTCAGTAGAGCAATTCCTCTCCCTGCAACCGCTGGATTCGGATCGACGCAAGCGATCACGACACGGGCGATTCCCGCTTCAATCAATCGCAGGCTGCAAGGCGGTGTTCTCCCATAGTGGCTGCATGGCTCAAGGGTCACATACGCAGTCGCTCCTCTGGCCGCTTCACCAGCCATCTGTAAAGCATGGACTTCCGCATGGCCTTCACCACGCCGCAAATGAGCTCCAAGACCGACGATTCGTCCCTCGTTCACAATGACACAGCCAACTGCAGGGTTCACATCGGTCTGTCCAAGCACCTGCTCTGCCATGTTCACAGCGAGCTGCATGTACAGTTCATCATTGATAACAGCAGACATTGGGTATCCTCCTTTCCACAAACAGATCAAGGCTAACGCAAAAAAGCCCTTCGGATCCTCCGAAGGGCATGATTGATTGAGCTTACAGGTATGTACTTAATTTCACAATAGTCGCACATAAGCATAATTTCCATTTGTATATGACAAATAAAACCGACAACAAGGATGTTCTCAGCAAACTGCATCGATTTCGCATATGTCAAATACGACGATAGATGAATAGAAAACCTCGCGCTTACGCAGGTATTCGCCGTCCATTTCGCCTGGAATGCTCATGAAATTGTGAAAATAAGAACTTGAAAGAACTAATTATCGAGTTCTTCTCTCCTGACGCCCCTTCTCCCATCCAGACTATACTGTCGGCTCTGGAGTTGCACCAGATCCACCGTGTGGACGAATCCACCCGGGTCACGGACTAAGAACACCTTGCACACGCAAGAATAGGTTCATCACCGCCGGTCGGGAATTTCACCCTGCCCTGAAGGTCTGTCATTCGTATTGCTATAAAATTAGTTTCTAAGATGTTGCACTTAGAAGTGTACCACCTGACCTGGTAAAATGCAACTTGTGTCGCTTCACCGCATGGAACCATTCAGATGCGTTCAAATAAAAAAGACGTGCAGCAGCCAAGCTGCATACACGCCTTCCCTCAATTATTTCTATTCTTCCACGATGGTAACTTGCTTCATCTTGTCGCCTTGCTTAACAGCATCTACATGCTCCATGCCCTCTACAATTTTGCCAAATACCGTATGCACGCCATCCAAGTGAGGGAATGCATCGTAAGTGATGTAGAATTGGGAACCGCCTGTATCCTTGCCGGCATGCGCCATCGCAAGTACACCACGCTCATGCTTGTGCGGGTTGCCTTTTGTCTCACATTTGATTGTGTAGCCTGGGCCGCCTGTACCTGTTCCGTGCGGGCAACCGCCTTGCGCTACAAAGCCCGGAATAACACGGTGGAATGTCAAGCCGTTATAGAAACCTTCGTTGGACAGCTTCTCAAAGTTTGCAACGGTACCTGGTGCCTCTTGCTCATGGAGCTGGATTTTCACCGTGCCGCCTTTTTCCAATTCAATCAATGCATATTTGCTCATCATGTATCGTCTCCTTCCATATGTACAATGCTCACGCTTGCTCATCCGATTATACGTTATTTCTTAACAAAAAGAAAACACCCGATTTCTGCCTCATCGTTATGCCACGACAAGACAGAAGATTGGGTGTTGTATTAATTTCCATATATGGTGTAACTTCGGATGTGAAATTCAACTGCTGCCGTGGAGCTTGCAATCGTCACATCCCGTACTATTTCAGCGCTGGCTCGTTGCGTAGACGAGCTGGAATGCAGTCATTGCGCACGATATCTTCATGCGACTCACGACGTACAACAATATCCGCTTCCCCCTTGTGCACGAACACGACAGCTGGTCTTGGAATACGGTTATAGTTGCTTGCCATCGAATAATTGTACGCACCTGTGCAGGACACAGCCAACAGATCGCCCTGCTGGACGGCAGGAAGCACAGCATCCCAAATCAGCATATCGCCGCTTTCGCAGCATTTTCCTGCTATCGACACTGTCTCCGTGGACTCATTAGTCGAACGGTTAGCAAGCAGTGCCTCATAACGAGACTCATACAGCGCTGGTCGAGGGTTGTCGGTCATCCCTCCATCAACAGCTACATATTTGCGCACTCCTGGAATATCCTTCACAGAGCCAACTGTATACAGTGTTGTTCCCGCTTCTCCAACAATACTGCGGCCTGGCTCTACCCAAATTTCAGGCAAACATTCTCCGATGTCAGCAAAATGCTGCTTTACAGCATCTGTAATGGCCTTTACATAATCGCGAACATGCAGAGGCGTATCCCCTTCTACATAGCGGATGCCGAAACCGCCGCCCAAGTTCACAACCCGGAATGCGATCCCTAGCTGTTCCTTCACCCCACGAGCAAATTGTGCAACGCGTTCAACCGCCATTTGGAATCCTTCAGTTTCGAATATTTGAGATCCGATATGCGAGTGGATGCCCAGCAGCTCCAAATGAGTTGCATCCGCCGCATGACGCACAGCCTCAAGCGCCGTACCATTGCCGATGTCAAAGCCAAACTTCGAATCCGTCTGACCTGTCGAAATGTATTCATGCGTATGTGCCTCAACACCCGGTGTAACGCGGAGCAGCACAGGTACGGACTGATTGCGTTCTTGGCAAATCGCATTCAACAGCTTCAGCTCCGTGAAATTATCAACAACAAAGCAGCCGATGCGGGCATCAAGCGCCATTTCGATCTCCTCGGGCGTCTTATTATTCCCATGGAAGTGGATTCGCTGGGCCGGGAATCCAGCCTGCAAGGCTGTATACAATTCCCCTTCCGATACAACATCTAGCGACAGCCCCTCTTGGTCGACTAACCGGCACATTGCTGTTGTACAGAATGCTTTGCTTGCATATGCAACTTGAAAGGTTAACCCAGACTCGCGAAATGCTTCCATGTATTGTCCACAGCGTTCTCTGACTAATGCTTCGTCAAAAATATAAAGCGGAGTACCAAATTGCTGCTTCAATTCGGTTACATCGCAACCGCCAATTTCTAAATGTCCATTCCCATTAATCTTGCTCGTTCCGTGTAAGTACATCGTCATTTCTCCCCACTCCCACTCGATCTTCTATGTCTATCCCCTCATGTTGTTCCAATTGTTGGTGAAAATATTACATCGAGTATATCAGCTTATTCGATCTTGAAAGAATGGATTTTTCCGTCCATCATTTGCATTATAGAGGTTGTCAAGGGACAAACACATTGCCTTCCAAACGTTGAAGCTATCGCTTCGTTCTTGGCGGCATCTTTGTATTATCTCGCGTCTGATTCAAGCTAGGGCGCGTCTTTATCAGCAAGAATGGCTGTCGCACGATGATATTGTACATCGCTTTGGCATTGAACGGAATGAACGGCCATAAGTATGATGCATTGTACGAGCGATGCAGGGTCAGCCAGAGCAGCCAAACGGTTGTACCAATGACGAGTCCGGGAACTCTGAATAGCGCAACCGAAACAAGCAGCACGAGCCTCACGATTCGATTGGCCAGCGCCAGCTCATAGCTCGGTGTCGCAAACATCCCTACGGCAGCAACAGCCATGTACAAAATAACCTCATTGACGAACACTCCTGTTTTGACCGCTATGTCACCTACGAGTATCGCAGCTAGCAAGCCCAATGCTATCGCAAGCGGCGACGGAGTATGAACAGCCGCCATTCGCATGAGATCCACGCCGAGCTCTGCGATGAGGAACTGGAAAATGAGCGGTATCTTCCCTGTCTCCTGCGGTCCAATAATTTGTAGGGCGGCAGGCTTTAATCCCGGCTCGATAACGAGCAGCAGCCACAATGGGAGAATGAAGAGCGATGCAAAAATACCGATGAAGCGCACACTCCGCAAATAGGTTCCCATAAATGCAGTTTGTCGATTCTCTTCTGCATGCTGACATAAGTCGAAAAACGTCGTCGGTAAAATGATGACAGATGGAGATGTGTCGACAAATATGACAATGCTGCCATCCATCAAATGGGAAGCGACAACATCTGGACGTTCCGAGTATCGTACTAGCGGATAAGGGTTCCACGCCTTATTGATAATCGCCTCCTCCAGTTGCTTGTCGGCCAGTGGCAGACCATCCACATTCACCGCTTTTATTTTATTACGAACCGACTCCACTTGACGCTTGTCAGCAATATCATCTATATAGGCAATACACACATCGGTACGGGTACGCCGTCCCACCTGCACCATTTCATACATAAGCCCCGGATCACGCAAGCGGCGTCGGACAAGGGTAACGTTCGTAAGCAGTGTCTCGCCGAATCCGTCACGTGCACCCCGAACCACCCGCTCGAGCGACGGTTCTTCAAGACCCCGCACAGGGAAAGTCTTGCAGTCCACAATAATCGCACTTGATTCATGATCAATAAAGAAAGCGCTGCTGCCAGCGAGCACTTTATTAATGACGCTGCTTAACTTATTCTCCCGCTCTACTTGAACATGAGGGATATAGCGTTCGAACAAGGATTTGAGTGCGTTCGGCGACATTTCTTCCTTATCCAAGTATGACATTCGGGACAAGATTAACGTCATCACTTCGTCCTTAGCAAAACCATTCACATAGAACAGACCTACCCGCCGCTCGCCGAAGACCATCTCGCGCAGCACGATATCGAACGACTCCCCAAGTCCAACTACCTGTTGCAGCGTTCGTTTCGTCTCGTCCAGCTTCTTGGAGATTTCGTCCTTGTCCTGCCAATAGATGATGGACTCTTCTATCGTATCGGACTTCTCACGCTGCTTTTTTCTGTCATGCAAGCTGCCTTGCTCAGATGCATGCTGATGATTGCCCCCATCCTCAGACTGCTCTTTCGGTGATTTCGAATGAGGAGGGGAAAGTACGTCCTTTTGCGACGATTCTTGTTCAGTTTGCTGCTCTGTCATTGGGCAATATCCTCCTTCTTATTGAATCTCCATATCTTGGCATATCCTTCATTGCGAGATTCTCATCATTCACACAGAAATTTCAATGCGGGTATTTAAAACAGTCGAACCAAGATCCAAGAACCTTGCCAATTACCATTGCGGTCAGTAGATGAGGGAGCGCATGTGTCATACCAAGCCGTTTCGCCAATATCGGAAAAACATTCAATACCTCCGTCAGCGCTGCAGCCAAGAGTCCCACGAATACCCCATCCAGCAGTCCGATGAATGGAGAGAACCATCCCGCATAGAAGAATCGGATACTCCATAAATCTGTTACGGTAAAGAACAGCGTGCCCGCAATAATGGCGTATTCAAACCAATACGAACAGTGGAAGGAGCGAGTAAGCTGTGCTAGCCGTGGAAGCATGTCAAGCACGACAAATAATGCCACCATCGCGCCCCCAACCGTAATCCCGCCAGCGATTCCCGCGAACGATGCCAGCAGCTGTGCAAGACCATACAGCCAAGTCTCAGTCACGCTTCAAATCCTCCTTGCGCAATCGCTTGTATTCCTCGGTTATCATGTACTGGTTCAAGTTTTCCTGATATAGGAACATCTCAACTTCAAGCGGTGTCGGCTCTTCATTGAACTTCTTGCGGAAAAAGTGATTAAAAAATACGACCATCCCAAGACCGATGCCAATGGAATAACAGGCTTGGAACCAAAATGGATTCGCATCCTTCCGACCCGTAAGCATTTCTACAATTCGTTTATGTACAGGGAGCATGCTTACATCGGCGTGAAAGTTCATGATCGCGAGGCCTGAACCGAAGAACAGCAGCAGCCAGACAAGAACAATTAGGGCGATATTTGGCTTCTTCACCTGCGTCACAACCTCAACTAATGTATGCGGCTGGCCGAAGCATTCTATGGTCATTCTCGGACACAGTTCCTTAATTGCCCTCGTAATGTGCATCATGTCAATCAATATCATGTTGCCGTCGCTTGTCTTTGGTTCCTTCAGCACAAGCTCTCTTAATTTCGTGTACCATGCATCGTCTGCAATGACCTCAGCTACATCCTTAAGTCGAATCGGATGATCTGGCTTGACCGAAGATTGCTTGCGCAGCCGGATATAGCAGGTACTGCCGGAATCAGGCAACTCATCCAAAGTCGCCATGTTCATCCCCCTCCTTCCTCCATAGTGTTAGTATGGTTGAATAGACAGCAAAAAAACCGCAAGGACATCTCCCTGCGGTTTGCTCCTCATACCCTCTCTGGCTCACTGAGCGATCTGGGCTTTGATGGATTGCAATATTTTCTTCTCCAGCCGTGACACTTGCACCTGCGATATTCCGAGGCGACTGGCAACCTCAGATTGCGTCTGATCCCGATAGTACCGCAAATAGACAATAAGCTGCTCCCGTTCACTCAAGCCTTCTATCGCTTCATTCAGCGCAAGCTTATCAAACCATTTGTCCTGCGTATCATCGGCAATTTGATCCATTAACGTAATTGGATCACCATCATTTTCGAATACCGTCTCATGAATGGATGTCGGTGGTTTATTCGCTTCTTGTGCGAACACAACATCCTCCGGTGATACCCCAAGCTCCGCTGCAACTTCCTTAATCGTTGGAAGCCGATTGAGCCGCTTGGACAACTCATCCTTCGTCTTGCGAACTTTGTTCGCCATCTCCTTCAGTGATCGACTCACCTTCAGCGTTCCATCATCACGCAGAAAACGCTGAATTTCACCGATGATCATCGGCACTGCGTAAGTCGAGAACTTCACGTCATATGATAAATCGAATTTATCAACAGATTTCAGCAATCCGATGCAACCAATCTGGAACAAATCATCTGGATCATATCCTCGATTCATAAAGCGCTGAACGACGGACCAGACAAGGCGTATGTTGCAATTGACAAGTGTTTCTCTCGCTAACGAGTCACCTGTCTGACTGAGTGCAATCAGACGCTTCACTTCCGCGTCATCCAAATAATTGGGCGACGACTGCTTCAAATCAGCTTCCATGGCTTCAACCCCTAATTATAGAGCGCTTTTTTCGATTCAATCCGCTTCTTCATGCGGATGCTCGTACCCACGCCCAGTTCGGTAGTTACTTCGCATTCATCCATGAAGTTCTCCATGATCGTGAAGCCCATGCCAGAGCGTTCCATGTCCGGCTTCGACGTATACAGCGGCTGTCTTGCAAGCTCAAGATCCTCAATGCCTCGTCCATTGTCTGATACGGTCAGCATAATCTCCTCACCGGAAATAACCGCTGAAATCGTAACCATCCCAGTAGGATCATTATCATATCCGTGGATGATACAATTCGTCACTGCCTCAGAGATTACGGTCTTCATATCTGTCAGCTCGTCCATTGTCGGATCCAGCTGCGATACAAAGGCTGCAACAGCCACACGGGCAAATGCTTCATTCTCGGAACGACTGGAAAATTGCAGCGTCATTACGTTCGTGTCTGATTGTACACTCATGATACGACCTCCAACCCATTAAGCGCTTTGCGCTCATTATCGTAAACATGCACAATTTTAAACAAGCCAGACAATTCGAACAGACGTCGTACCGCGGGATTCATATCGCATACCGCCATTTTTCCGCCTCGTCCCTTGATCTGCTTGTATCTTCCTAGAATGACCCCCAAACCCGAACTGTCCATAAACGTCAAATCACGAAGGCTTAGCACGACATGGTTCACTTGCTTGCGTTGAATCGCTTCGTCGAGCTGAATTCGTACGTACTCAGACGTATGATGATCCAGTTCCCCTCTCAGACGGGTAATCAATACGTTGCGCTGGTGTTCCAATTCCACCTGCAGATTCATGGCGCTTCACTCTCCTCCCCATGATGCCGATACAGTTCGTCAATGGGATAACCAATTCCTGCCTGACGACAAAACTAGAAGCTGCACGCCGTTAATTGACAAAAAACAACTTGCCGCACGTACGTTTAAAGAGTGTCCACCAGCCAGCTTTCGCAATTTCCTCGGTGGATTCGACAGGATATTCACGAACCTTCTTATCTCCCTGATAAACGACAAGTTTCCCAAGCGACTGACCCGCCGCTACTGGAGCCTTTACAGATTTCGGACCTTCCAGTTCGAAGCGAAGATTGTCAGTGCCCTCGCCTTTTTTGAGTAAAACATGATATGGACGCTGAGCCTTTAGCTCAATATTCTCGACCATCCCTTTCTCCACACGAATATCGCCAATCTTATCTCCGCTTTTCAGCAGCGGAACATTCGTATACTGAGCGAAGGCATAATCGAACATTTGCGTGACTTCTGCATTGCGTGTCTTCGTATTCGGCTCGCCAAGCACAACAGCTACCACACGCATATTATCCCGTTTCGCTGTCGCAGACAGGCAATAACGAGCTTCTGAAGTAAAGCCTGTTTTCAACCCATCTGCACCTTGGTAGAACCGTACAAGCTTATTCGTATTGACAAGCCAAAATTTCTTGCTGGTGTTCTGTCGCAAATAATCCTCATATGCACCTGTAAATTTCGTTACATACGGATATTTCAACAACGCTTGCGACATCAAGGCAATATCATGCGCTGACGTATAATGATTCTCAGCAGGGAGGCCATTGCAATTTACAAAATGTGTATCCTTCATGCCAAGCTCTGCAGCCTTATCGTTCATCATTTGTACGAACGCCTTCTCGGAGCCGCCGATCTTCTCAGCCATCGCAACCGATGCATCATTGCCTGAGGCCATTGCGATTCCCTTCATCATTTCCTCAACCGTCATCTCTTCGCCCGGTTCCAGAAAGATTTGCGATCCGCCCATAGACGCGGCATACTCGCTTGTTGCCACCTTGTCCGTCATCTTCAGCTTTCCTTTGTCAATGGCTTCCATGACAAGCAGCATCGTCATAATTTTCGTAATACTCGCTGGCGGAAGCCGATCGTGGCTATTTTTCTCGAAAATCACCGTTCCCGTGTCCGCATCCATAAGCACCGCTGAGCGCGCGTTATCCGCCAATTGGGCTTCCGGCGCAGCAGAGGATGTTGCTTGGCTTGGCGTTTCTGAATTTGTCCAAGGCGGCAAGTCTGCCCGTGCATAAGATGCGTTCGCCGAAGAAGGCAATATACAAGCGGCAGCAAATAAAAAGCTAAGGCTAGCACACAGCCATTTGTTCACAGATTGTCCCCTCCTATCTAAATAGCGTACATTCTGAGCGCATTACATGCGCAGGATGCACTTTCTATCCAGTGTTACCTTTCAGAAGCAAAATATTCCACTCTTATCGAAAGATAGAGCAGATCTTGGAAGGTTTATCATGTCATGATGTCGAAAAAATTTGGGAAATAAATTTATGCCTATGAAAATGAAATGCAGTACACAACGAGAGAGGATGACATCATGCTTCAGTCGCAATTTGAACACAAAATGATCTCGCGGGGGTTGAATTTCCCGAATTTTGATTTTACTAAGGATAACCTTGATCGCATCTGTATCGGGCTGCATCTGGGCTATTCAGAGGAACAGCTAATGAAGGAGCTCTCTATTTCGCAAGCACAGTGGGAGAAGAGCATCGATCTGCTCTATGGTGAAGGTCTCGCCAAAAAAGTAGAGGGGCGATATGTTCCGACATTTCCGGTCATCTCACATGAGGCGGGGCAACAGTTCTACCAGCTTAGCATCGCAATCGGAAATGACATCGTATCTCTAATCAATCACAACGCGAATCGAATCCAGCAAGAGACTTTCAAGATCCCGGCATTGCACAATTTTGAATTTGCTGATCTCTCCCTATTTATAATGAGCGATGTATTATTAGATTTCGTGCAAATCGACTATGTGGAACAGTTATTCCTCAAGTCCGACAGACCGTCTCGCAATGGAAAGAACTATTACTATGGTTTGTTGGAAAAACATGCTGATCAGCAGCTAGAGCCGTTCGGAATTTACGGAAACCACTGTGTTCCTATCGGTTCGGCGTACTATTGCGCGTATGGGAATAACAGATACAATCAGCCTCTTCTTCCCCTGTTCAGCAAGGAACAGGTATGTACTTTATTTGGCCCTGAATTATCAGAAAATAAGGCTGCAATTCCAACGATAATCGATCACATTATTCAAAGCTCATCTGGCAACGGTTCGATTGACAGTGAGATACGAAAGGGTTTGAAGCAGTTACATTTGTGGAAGAACGGCAAGCTGATGATCCCTGTACTGAACAACGAGGAATATCAAGCACTGCATCGCATTGCCAATCTTATTACGGCGGATTTGATCAGACTGTTCGAGGATTATCGTTCTATGCTAGTTCAAGCGTATCACGCCTCTCCTTTCGCTGAAGAAACTTCCTTCGAGGAGTATTTTATTTGGTATTATCATTTTTTATATACTTATGTGACTAACCAGCTCATCGAATTGAACGTTATACAATTGCCTTCTTCGAATGGACTCGCTCATTTTATATTGCTGGAACCATAAGATAAGGCCGCTGCTGCTGCCCGATCAACGGACAGCCATGCAGCGGCCTTTTTTCACATAATAGGTTCCCTTTACATCACAGGGATAATCCCGATAACAAGCTTAAGGAATTGGTCTCGAACGAGCTCTGCCGTCTCCATGACCTCATCGTGCGACAATGGCTGATCCAGAATGCCCGCCGCCATGTTGCTGATGCAGGAAATACCGAGCACTTCCATGCCTGCATGTTGTGCAACAATTACTTCGGATACCGTCGACATCCCTACAGCGTCGCCACCTAGCACACGAAGCATGCGGATTTCCGCAGGCGTCTCGTAGTTCGGGCCAAGAAAGCCGACATATACACCTTCCTGCAGTTCAACACCCTGCGAAGCTGCAACGTCCTTCGCCTTCTGGCGAAGCTGCGGGCTGTATGCCTGAGACATATCCGGGAAGCGTACCCCGAGACGGCTGTCGTTCGCACCAATCAGCGGATTGCGCCCAGTCATGTTCAAATGATCGGAAATGATCATCAGATCCCCAGGCTTATAGGAAGTGTTGATCCCGCCTGCCGCATTCGTTACGAGCAACTTGGATACGCCAATCGCCTTCATAACGCGAACCGGGAATGCGGTCAGCTCTGGTCCATATCCTTCGTACATATGGAAGCGGCCCTTCATCATCGCTACCGTACGACCTGCGATCTTGCCGATCAGAAGCTCGCCCGCATGGCCTTCTACAGTCGATACAGGGAAATGCGGAATGTCCCCGTATGCAATCGTTACAGGCTGTTCCACCAAATCTGCCAGCACACCTAGTCCAGATCCCAAAATCAAACCTACTTCAGGCGTATCACTGATCTTAGATTGGATATAAGTCGCTGCCTCTTGAATATGATCGTGTGTAATTGTGTTGCTCATCTTATTTCCCCCATTCATCATTGTCCGATCAGAATCGATCGGTTGTAACATCGTCTTCATCATGCTTTTCAAAATGTGTTGTTCCCCATTGTTGCCCATACCCTTTACAGTTCATGCAAAAAGCTAGTGCCTACTTGAGGTTGGCCTGCTCGGAAATTATCTGCGATCGTAGCACCCAAATCCGCATATGTGGTACGAACCCCAAGTGATTGCCCCGCATGCAGGGAAGGGCTGTACAGCAGAAGTGGAACATACTCCCTCGTATGATCGGTACCCGTATGTGTCGGATCATTGCCATGATCTGCCGTAATGACTAATAAATCATCCGGCCCGATTCTATCCATCATCTTAGGTAGGGCGGCGTCGAACTCCTCCAATGCCTTCGCATACCCTGCCGGATCACGGCGATGTCCGTACAATGAATCGAAATCCACTAAGTTGACGAACAGCAGCCCTTCAAATGATTGATCTAGCAACTCGATCGTCGTGTCGATGCCATGTGCATTGCTCTTGGTCGGATAAGAAGCACTTATCCCTTCTCCTGAGAAAATGTCATTGATTTTCCCCACCGAAATAACATCCTTGCCTGCCTGCTGCAGCAGATTGAGCACGGTATTTGCCGGAGGCTTGATTGCGTAATCATGGCGATTCGGCGTTCTCGTGAATGCACCTGGCTTGCCAATATAAGGCCGTGCGATAACACGGCCGACAGTGTGCGGTTCACACAATGTCAGCTTCCGGGCGATCTCACAAGCACGATATAGCTCATCAAGTGGAATAATATCTTCATGCGCAGCAATTTGGAACACGCTGTCCGCAGATGTGTATACGATCCACGATCCAGTCGCCATCTGTTCCTCACCATACTCGTCAAGGATTTCGGTGCCTGATGCTGGCTTGTTGGCCAACACTTTGCGGCCCGTTTCTTGCTCGAATGCTTCAATCAGCTCTTGTGGGAATCCATTTGGATACGTATTGAAAGGTGAAGTAATGCGAAGACCCATCAGTTCCCAGTGACCGGTCATCGTGTCTTTGCCGACTGAAATCTCCGCCATCTTGCCATATACGCCTTCTGGGCACTCTGCAGCCTTCAAGCTGCCAAGATCGGCGATATTGCCTAAGCCAAGGCGCTGTAAATTCGAAATTTTAATACTCGGTTTATGCTCTATGATATGTCCCAAGGTATGTGTACCCGCATCGCCAAATTGCGAAGCATCCGGCAGTTCCCCAATGCCAACACTGTCCAGAACAATAACTGCAATGCGTCCAAATTGCTTGCTCTCTCTATCCACGGTTACCACTCCTTCTCTTTCTTTGTCTTAGATTATGTTAAGGAGATTTGAACCATACTCCCGCTATTTCTTCTTCGCTCTTGGATGGGCGGAGGTATATACGTCCTTCATACTTGACTTTCTCATATGCTCCACATACCGCTGTGTGGTCGCAAGCTCTGCATGCCCGAGCATTTCTTGCACTGCCCGCACATCCGCGCCATTCGATAACATATGAACAGCGAACGAGTGCCGCAGCGTATGGGGCGCAATGGGAAAGGATAACTCCAACTCTTCTGCATATTTTTTGATCATTTTCCAGAAGCCTTGCCGTGACATCCTTTGTCCACGCACATTGACAAAGAGCGCATTATGCTCTGTAATCTCCAATCCATCAGCCTGTGAAGAGGAGGATAATAATTGAGGGCGTGCATCGTTCAAGTATCGTTCCAACGCTTCAACCGCAACCTGTCCGAGAGGCACAACACGCTCCTTGCCGCTCATGCAGCGCAGAAACCCCAGCTTAGGCTGAACATCCTCCATATTAAGCGACATAAGCTCCGACACTCGAACCCCTGTCGCATATAAAGTCTCCAGCATCGCCCGATCACGAATCCCTAACGGATTGCTCTCGTCAGGTAATGCCAGCAACCGCTCTGTATCTTGCAATGACAAGATCTCTGGCGCTTTGGAAGATGCCTTCGGGCGCTCTACTTCATAGGATGGATCCAGCTTCAAATTTCCTTCACGGATACAGAAATGGAAAAAGGATCGCAGTGAGGCCGCAATGCGCGCAATACTCGAGGCTGCACGTCCATCCCGCTTCAATTGATACATATAATGATTCACATGATACGCACGAATGTCGTCCACCATGCTCACATTGTCGGCGACTGATGCGATGAACATCTGTATATCACGCATATAGGCTTCTCGCGTATTCGAGGACACTCGCCGTTCATGTATTAAATAATCTCGGTATGCTTCCACCTGTTGTTCGATTAAGCCTGCCATCGTACTATACTCCTTACCTTGCGACTTTCACATCTGCAAATCTAAGCAACTGCTCTACAATAATTCAACAACACGAGTGTAAATCCCTTCCCTTGTCCGAACAGTTCGCTACTCGCCCAACCAATAGTACAACCGCAATCGTTCTGTGAACGTCATATGCTCTCTATCCAAGCCATCCTCCCAGCGGAAGACCTTAACTGCCTTGCCATGTGGCTCGCGGTACTTGTCCACTGGATAAATCCAGTCACTGACGGCCCCCATAATATAAGCAACCGCATAGGTCATCATGAGGAATAACGCCATAAACTTGATTCGTCTTAATAGAGCTCGCAAAGGCACTATCACACTGCTCATCCCCTTCCGCTGGGCAAGTTCGACTCTCCTGTAACATATGATGCCAAGCCTTAGGATATGCGGTTCTCTCCGTATTCCCTTTTGAAATTCGCTGCTAAAACATTTCACCGTTCTATATTTGTCTCATACGATACAACAAGGCATTCCATTCCACTAGTCTAAGAAGTTGCACAAATTCGTTTCGAACTGGAGGGCTAGCAAGCATGCGCACCTTATCACGCATGTTGAAGGCGGCTGTAAGCAGCCGTCCTCATCGTAAAGCTGTACGTAAAATGATCATTTTAAAAGACGAAAAAAGCTACAATGCATGCATACTCGAACTCAAAAAATTTGGCATTACCCCAGTAAAACAAGTAGGTTCAGCTAACATGCTGTGCTGTCATATGGACGGCAACCATCATGCCTTGCAGCGATTAAGGAAGCACCCCAGCGTCCGCAGAATTGAAACGGATGCGAGAGTAAGGGCACATATTTATCCCTTATCGTACTATCCTGCTAGTCAGATCCTGAATTCTGTTACAGCAGAACCTACTTCCAGCAAGCAAATTCCGTGGGGCGTCAAGCGTATACAGGCTCCAGAAGTATGGAAATCATCCCAGGGGAAGAGCATAAAGGTAGCCGTAGTCGACACAGGGATATCGGCTCATCCTGATCTCAATATTGCGGGTGGTGTGAACACGATTCGCAAGGGAGGTTCCTATAGAGACGATAATGGTCATGGAACACATGTAGCCGGGATTGTTGCTGCACTTGGAAAAAGTGGTATGCAGTATGGCGTTGCCCCAGAGGTCATTCTGTATGCTGTAAAGGTACTGGATCAGTCTGGTGACGGATATGTGTCAGATATTGTGGAAGGGTTGGAATGGTGCATACGCAATAACATGGATGTCATCAATATGAGCTTAGGACTGAATGGCGCCAGTGCATCGCTGCGCTCTATGGTCAAACGTGCTCATCGCAAGGGCATCGTGATCGTGTCCTCAGCTGGAAATGAAGGAAGAAACAGCGGTAAAATCGATCAGCCTGCCAGCTACCCGGAAGTCATCGCAGTAGCCGCCACTGACAAAAACAATCGCATTGCATCATTTAGCAGCCGCGGACGCGGAATTGATGTTGCTGCGCCCGGCAGCGATATTGTATCCACAAGCAATAAACAAGGATTCATCACAAATTCAGGAACATCTATGGCTGCCCCGCATGTATCAGGTACAGCTGCATTGCTGCTTGCTCACAACCGCAAGGTAAAACCTTCCCTTATTCGCAAGCTGCTCATGGATACTGCGAGGCCTCTGAACGGCTACTCTCGCCATTCACAAGGATCTGGCCTTATTCAAGCAGACCGCGCCTTCTCTTCACTCTCTATTGCCGCTCAGCAAGAAGCAGAAGCCAGCGAGGGTTTCGAATCAGCGCATTCGACTCCAGCCATCCCTATTCAGGCTGCAGCCGCTTCCCGACACAAACACAGGTCAAAGGTGCTGGTAATTCGTCGCCGCAATCGTCAACGTGCCGTCCGTCATTCTCAAGCTGTTGTCCCGCGGCATTCCTCCATCGGCGCCAAAAGCACCTCTGCCGCTCATCGCAAACGGCAAGTGCAGCGAAGAAGAAGGGTATCTACGAATCCTTCAATTATGTAATTGCTCAAGCAATAAAGCCTCGGCAGTCCTGCCGAGGCTTCCTCATCATATCCATCTTCATTCGCTCATTCGCTGCTATCGACCTGCTGTCATAGCGTAGCGCCATTTCAATTCCCTGTTGAATGCTTGCGGTTATTCCGCCTGCTCTTCTGCTTGCTTCTCCCGACAATTCTTACAAATGCCTTGGAAATCCAAACGATGATCTACGACAGAAAATTGAAATTCTCGCTCCAAGCGCTCTTCCAATGGCCCAAGCCAATCCTCACGGATTTCTTGCATAGAGCCGCATTGGACACATATTAAATGGTGATGATGGTGCTTATTCGTATCACCGCGCAAATCATATCGTGCAACGCCGTCGCCGAAGTTCATCTTCTCCACGACATGCAGCTCACTTAACAGTTCCAATGTACGATATACGGTGGCAAGACCGATTTCAGGCGCTTTCTCTTTCACGAGCATGAATACGTCCTCAGCACTAAGATGATCTTCTTCATTCTCGAGCAGGACGCGCACGGTTGCCTCGCGCTGTGGTGTCAGCTTGTACCCTTGGGATTGAAGTTGCTGCTTAATCTTCTCAATCCGCGCTTCCAATGGTCTCCCCCCTTGCCTGCCATCCACGTTTCATTTGTATCACTTCTATATATTATAGGGGGAGAACGCAAGCAGTGTCAAATGAATTGCACAAAGTCAATATTCTTGGTGTTGTCTATTCCTGATCACGTTGTCAATATTGGCACAACCCATCTCATTAGAAGAGGTGACACCCAAGTTGCAACAGCTGCAACTCCTGCCATTCCTACTAAGGATACAGATTGCAGTGTCATGAAGCGCTGCAGAGGCTCACGCAAGGATTGCATCCTAGGAACGAACAATCGATTTTTCAGAATATGCATGGCAAATACCATAGACGCAACGCTTGCAATCATCAGAAAAGGAATCGCAATAATATTATGCGGGGCGACTGATACTAATGCGAATAATACGCCTTTCCATGCATACTGACTGATGAGTGTCCCCACCGAGAATCCGATAAACACACCCTTCGCAAATACAAGTGCAAGCACAAGCGGAAATCCGATTATAGATATGCCAAGCAATGCAATTAATGCAATCCATTTGACGTAGAACATCGTCGAGTTCAAAAACGTCTCTCCACTATTCCCCACCTGATTAGAAGCAGCAGACTCTTGTCCCATTGTGGACACAAACTGACTCACATGGTTCCCGATATCCTGCTGTTGTTCCAATGTCAGTGCATTCACGAGCAAGGAACCAAACACAACGCCGACGAGGAAGAGAACGGACACGAAAATATATAAATGGAGCTGAGAGCGAAAAGAGTGAGCAATAGGCTTCATGGATGATGCCCCTTTCGAATAAGTTGAAGCGACGAATATCTCGTCCATCCAGCTTATGCTCATGCTCGTCCCTTTATGATTCGAACTATTCTCCTGTAATTACTTTGCCGTATGTGCCTCCGCCGCCGCTTTGTAGAGACAGCTGTCCGCTCCTAGCGAGCACAATAAGTTCTGCTGTAGCTTGTCCAACCACTTGCTTGAGTTCCTCCTCCGTTGCATGGTGCAGTACGTTCATCTCCGTTCCGAAATGCTCCAGCAGCTTGGCAAGCGTTCGCTTCCCTACACCAGGGATGAATTCAAGCGGAATCTGCATGCAATATGGTGGGCGATAAGCTGGAATCTCCGATTGTTCGCGATCTGCGATAGAACGTATCCGCTCGGATACACCACGGATGAACTTCGTTGAACCACATTCTGGACATCTTGGCTGTACCTGATTCGCGTGGGTATCTGTGATTTCTACGGAAGCAGTACTGTCTACAACGTGGCCACATTTCGCACAAGAAGTGCGATGATATTTACCAAGCCGCGGATTAAGACCATAATTGGCTGTAACCCCGCGACCAGCTTCCCTACGCAAGGCCATTGCCCACTCCTTGAATGTTGGTGAAGCCATGGCAAGTGCATTGTACTCCCTTGCAATTTTACTTAGTGAATGTGCATCTGAATTCGTCAGCAATGTAAATCGATCCAACTCAGAGATACATCCCGCCATTTCCGTATCAGCACTTAAGCCCAACTCCACAGCATCTATAATCTCCAGATCGAGCACATCTGCCATTCTGTCAGCACAGTTCCCATATATACTTTTAAAAGGTGTGAACACATGCGCAGGCACGAACAATCCCCCATATGCCGCAGTTTCTTCCTGCAGTGCTCGCCCTGGCAAGTACACACGCTGGGACGATAAACTCATGTTGGTGACATGAGGGGATAGCCAATTCGAGAATCGTTCCATAGCATGGATATTCGGCAAATAACACAGCACATGTGCAATGCCATATCCTTCTTCACGAATTTCGAGCTCGGTTCCTAGAAATATCGTGGTGTTCTTATACCGGATACCGCCATCCTGAAGTTCCTCCATCTCGCCTTTATCAAGAAGCGTTGCGATATCCCGCAGTACACCCGGCGCATGCGCATCAATGATGCCAATCAGATGAACCCCTTTGTGTTCGGAAGCTTCATGTGCTATTGCCTCGAAGGTCAAGTTGCGGCTCGCGCTGATTTTCACAGGCTGTCCTTCCGAGGTACTGCCTATATGAATATGGAAGTCACCATACATGGTATGCAACTCTTCATGCTGTCCACTTCTTGCTGCATTCTCCATTCGGTTATACCGGCCACTTTCCTGTTAGTTTGTAAATTTGCCATGCATACATCGCATTGATAGTCTTCGCATCGCTAATTCGCCCTGCGCGCATCGCAGCAAATGCTTCCTCTAGCGTCATCGCATCTACTTCCAAAAATTCATCTTCGTCCGTATGTGCTTCGCCGGCTATCAATTGATCTGCTGCGTACAAATGAATGATTTCATCCGCAAAACCAGGCGATGTATAGAATGAGCCTAATGGAATGAGATGTTCTGTACGATAGCCTGTCTCCTCCGCAAGCTCACGCATTGCAGCTACGATTGGCTCTTCACCCGGATCAAGCTTGCCTGCTGGAATCTCAACCTGATTGCGCCCAAGAGGCTTGCGATACTGTTCAACAACAAGCATTTTATCCTCTTTGATCGCTAATACCGCAACAGCCCCTGGATGACGGACAATCTCCCTTGTTGCAGTCGAACCGTTAGGAAGCGTAACCGTATCTACCTGAAGCTTAATGATCTTCCCATCAAAAATAGGCTTCGTCTCTATTGTAACTTCTTCTAAGGGATTGCTTGCCCGTTCAGAACCTCGTTGCTCATTCATATATTCGTGCTCCTTTATGTACATATTTCCGTTCCGCTGAACATACCCATTATATCATTACGGCTTGTCCGATTCGATCCGGGAGTGATGAATGGATGCAACGCATATATCAAGCACAGGAAATGCTGTTAGTAGGCAAGAAGCAAGAAGTAATCGTCGAACTGCGTCGTCTCATGATGCGCCATGGTGGAAACACTCCACTGTCTCAGATATTGGACAACCAACCCGCCACCCGCAAATTACCGAGCAAATAGCTTACCTCTTGGCGGCTTCCGCTGTTCTGTCCTTACCATGCTTAATCCCCCTGCATCTTATGCACAATCGAACCGTTTCAAAACAATTAAGCCCTTGTTCATGAATGGTATCGAACAAGGGCTTCTCCTATGCAGCACAACTGCTGAGTATGATAATCATTTCATTCATTTCCTGCAATAATCATTCAGAAGCAAGCTACATGTCGTGCATTATACTTGTGCAGCTTGTTGAATAATCGCGACTACCAATTCACTCGTCTTCACCAGGTCGGATACGTGAATACGCTCCTTCGTTGTATGGATGTCCAAGTATCCTACTGCCAAGTTAACCGTAGGTACACCCATGCCGTTGAAGATATTTGCATCACTGCCGCCGCCTGAATGGAACAAGCGCGTCGTTGCGCCAATACTCTCAATAGCACGCTTAGCGAGCTGCACAACTTCATCTTTCTCTGTGAATTGGAATGCAGGGTACACGATGTCACTGTGGAACTCGGCTCTTGCTCCACATTCCTCTGCAGCACTCTCGAGCGCTTCCTTCATTGCCTTCACTTGAGCTTCAACCTTATGCTGTACGATACTGCGTGCTTCCGCATGCAGCTTCACATAGTCGCATACAATGTTCGTCGCTCCACCGCCTTCGAATTTGCCGATGTTCGCAGTCGTTTCGTGGTCAACACGTCCAAGCGGCATACGGGAGATCGCTTTGCTGGCAACTTGAATTGCACTGATGCCATCTTCCGGATTCACGCCTGCATGCGCGGACTTACCGAACACTTCCATTGTAATTTTCGCTTGCGTAGGAGCCGCAACTGCAATTGCTCCAATCTCACCATTTGAGTCCAGCGCATAACCGAAGTCAGCCTGCAAGTGGCTGCTGTCCATTGCACGAGCACCTACAAGGCCGGATTCCTCACCTACTGTAATGATAAACTGGATCGAACCGTGTGGTGTATTCGATTCTTGAATGAGTCGGATCGCTTCGAACATAGCAGCAAGGCCTGCCTTGTCGTCTGATCCAAGAATCGTCGTACCGTCACTGCGGATATATCCATCTTCGCCAAGCTGCGGCTTAATGCCATTGCCCGGTGTAACAGTATCCATATGGGAGGTGAAGAACAAACGCTTTGCGCTCTCTTGACCTTCTGTTGCTGGCCAGTTCACAATCAGGTTTCCTGCTCCATGTCCCGTTGCAGACGTTGTATCATCTTCCGTTACTTGGAGGCCAAGTGCCTCGAACTGCTGTTTCAACGCATCACAGATCGCACGTTCGTTTTTCGTCTCACTATCAATTTGAACCAATTCCATAAAGTGCTTTACAAGTCTTTCCTGTTGAACCATATCTCTTTCCTCCAAACGTTTATTTAAGGTACAATAGAGAATAACTCATGATCTTATTGATGAAAGGAGTTCTCTGTTCTTATGCAATCCAAACGATGGTTTAAAATCATTATATATGTCATGCTCGCCGCGATGCTCGCATCCACCGTGCTTGTGATTGTCGAGCCATTTATATATGGCTAGTGCTTCAAGCTGATCCATGCTAGGGGTACCTAGCTGCATCTCATCTTGCAACCACATAAGCAGAGCAGCTACGGGACAAGCCATGCGAGCAATCGCATGGCTTGAACTTATTGCGGCCTCCTAAACCAACAGCGAAGTGTCAAGCTTGGCCGCTTCGAATCCGAAAACATGAATAAGATGAGGCAGCAGCAATTGGCCTACTTGCTCCACTGTGAAGGTTTGACCTGTGCAATCCTCCAGTGATGTTACCCCATACTCGCTAATTCCACACGGAATAATGCCTGAGAACCCTTCATGCTGGATGCCGCTCTTCACATTGAGTGCAAAGCCATGGCTGGTTACGAAGCCACGACGGCGTCTGCATTTATTGAATTTCACACCTATCGCAGCTATCTTAACATTGCCAACCCACACACCGGTATACTCTGGCTTGCGGCTTCCGATTACACCGAATGTCGCAAGAAATTGAATAATCGCTTCTTCCAATGATCGCAAATACCCGTGAAGATCAAGCTGTGGCCCATCCAATAGCACTAACGGATAACCAACCAGCTGTCCTGGACCGTGATATGTAATATCCCCGCCACGATCAATCTCGTACAGTGCAATTCCTTGTCTCTCCAGTTCTTCCTTGCTTAGCAGCAAATGCTCCGGGTGGCGCTGTGAACCGATTGTATACGTAGGAGGGTGCTCCAATAGCAGCAGCGTATCTTCTCTCGTACCACCATCAATGGCGTGAACGAGTTCCTTCTGCATATCCCATGCTGCGCCATAATCGACACGCCCCATATGGGTTACACGAAGAGCCTTATCCGCTTTGTTCCATTCATTATTCATTGTCATCACGCTTTCTTCCGTCGATTCGTGCTGATTCTATTTTAATACACTTTCGTGTCCAATGAGAAGCTTTCGAGATTTTCTTTCACGCGTTGTAAAAATCTACCGCAAATTACGCCATCTAATATCCGGTGATCCAACGACAGACACATATTCGCCATCGAGCGGACGGCAATCATGTCATTAATCACAACAGGCTTCTTCACGATCGATTCAAAGGTAAGAATGGCAGCCTGCGGATAATTAATGATCGGATAAGACAGGATGGAGCCGAACGACCCCGTATTATTCACGGTAAATGTCCCACCCTGCATATCATTCGGAGACAAAGTTCCCTCTCTTGTCTTCCGTGCCAGCTCATCAATCTCTCGTGCCAACCCTGCAATGTTCTTCTGATCAGCCTTCTTAATGACAGGCGTTAATACAGAATCTTCTGTACCTACAGCCAAAGACAAGTTTATGTCGCGCTTCACGATAATCTTATCGACAGCCCACACCGAGTTCATAATCGGATAATCCTTGATCGCATTGACGATCGCCTTCAGCACGAATGCCAAATAAGTCAGGTTAATGCCTTCCTTGCGCTTGAATTCATCCTTAATCTTGTTGCGAAGCTGTACAAGATTCGTAACGTCGACTTCAATTGTCGTCCAAGCATGCGGAATTTCAGAGACGCTCTGGCGCATACGCGTTGCGATAGTATGCCGAATCGGTGTGACGTCAATGAAGGTCTCTCCATTGCCAGCTTGTGTTCTTCCTTCTATTTCAATCGAAGGAATGCGCGGCGTTTCTGTAAGATGAAGTCCGGTGTTGCGCACATGCCCGCTTGCATGCTGCACCGCACTTGGTTGCGGGGCTGCACTTGCTCCACCAGCTATTTCTATACCAGACGATGAGGCTGGTGCATTGCCAGCTGCAGCAGCACTTGATGGTGTTACTACGGTTTCTCCACCAGCTTCAATTGCAGCCATTACATCTTTGCGTGTAATGCGGCCGCCCAATCCAGAACCAGCCACTCGCTGCAAATCAATTCCGTGCTCCTGCGCAAGTCGCTGCACGGCGGGTGAATACCGATTGCGCATATCCTGCCCCGTTTGATTTACTGAAGCATCCGCTGAATGGCCCTGATTCTGCTCAGAGGCACCTGCAGCTGACGATGGCACAGATGCAGCAGCTTGTGACTGAACACGGCAGATCACCGTGCCTACCGCAACGGTTTCGCCTTCATGCGCCACAATTTCTTGCATAATGCCTGCTTCTGTTGCCGGCAATTCAGCTACGACCTTATCTGTAATCACTTCACAAATCGGTTCATACGCATCAAAGGTCTCCCCTGGACGTTTCAGCCATTTGCCGATAGTCGCCTGTACAAGGGATTCTGCCAACTGCGGCATCAATACTTCTGTTCCCTGATTTGAAGACATCGTTTTCACACTCCCGTTCTGTACGGTCGAAGGAGAAGTTCCGTCATAAGCTGTGCCATGTCTCTCTCCTCCTTCATACCGTCTGCCATTCGATTAGAAGATCGCCAATTGGCGCATCTCTTCCTTCACTTTGTCCTTATTCAGCATGAAGAATTTCTCCATCGGAGGACTATAAGGCATTGCAGGCACATCCGGTCCGCACAGACGTTGAATCGGCGCATCGAGATCATAGAGCAGCTCTTCTGCAATGATTGCCGCTACCTCTGCCCCGACGCCGCCAGTCTTGTTGTCCTCATGAATAATCAGCACTTTGCCGGTCTTCGAGACAGCTTCAAGTATCGCTGTTCGATCAAGCGGTTGAATCGTACGCAAGTCCAGTACATGTGCGCTGATGCCTTCCTTCGCCAATTCTTCCGCAGCTTGCAATGCATAATGGACTGGCAAACTGTAAGCAATAACTGTTATATCCGTTCCTTCACGAACCACTTTCGCTTCACCAATCGGTACTACGTAGTCCTCAACTGGAACCTCTCCCGAGATCATTCGGTAGCACTTCTTATTCTCGAAGAAGATAACCGGATCAGGATCACGAACTGCCGCCTTCAGCAGGCCCTTGGCATCATATGCCGTTGCAGGAGCAACTATCTTTAGACCTGGTGTCCCGAAGAATACAGATTCCGGGCATTGTGAATGGTACAACCCCCCTGCAACACCACCGCCAATTGGGGCGCGTATCACAAGTGGACAGGTCCAGTCATTGTTTGAACGATATCTAATCTTAGCGGCCTCACTAATGATTTGGTTCGTTGCTGGGAACATGAAGTCTGAATACTGCATCTCAGCAATTGGCTTCATTCCTACCATTGCAGCTCCAATTGCAACGCCGGCAATGGCCGACTCTGCAAGCGGGGTATCTAACGATCTAGCTTCGCCAAATTGTTCATACAGCCCCTTGGTTGTTGTGAAGACGCCACCTTTGACCCCGACATCCTCACCGAGCACGAATACATTGCTGTCTCGTTCCATCTCTTCCTTCATTGCAAGTCGAATTGCGTCAATATACTCTATTACTGCCATGTTCCCTGACCCTCCTCCGCGTAGACATGCTTCAGTGCTTCTTCCCCTTGCGGGAACGGCGCCTGTTCACCATATGCGGTTGCGTCATCGAGCACAGCTTTCAGTTCAGTGCGCAGAGCTGCATCTTCATCTTCAGACCAGATGCCGCATTCAATCAGATAGGCCTTGAATCGAGGAAGACCATCCTTATTCCGGTGCTCCTCCACTTCTTCCTTCGTACGATATACCATGTCATTATCCGCAGTTGAATGGGGAGACAAGCGATACATGACTGCTTCTACCAACGTAGGCCCCTCACCTCGGACAGCACGTTCACGCGCTTCCTTCATAACTCGGTATACTTCTAACACATCACAGCCATCAACCTGAACCCCTGGGAAGCCATAACCCAAAGCCCGATCACATACGCGACCTGCAATTTGCTTCGCAATTGGAACAGAGATGGCATATTGATTGTTCTCTACCATAATGATGGTTGGCAGCTTATGAACTCCTGCGAAGTTGCAGCCCTCATGGAAATCTCCCTGGTTGCTGGAACCTTCTCCAAGCGTCACAAATGATACAGAATCTTCATTGCGCATCTTCGCTGCCAGAGCTATGCCTACCGCATGTGGAACCTGTGTCGTTACCGGACTAGAGCCGGTTACGATACGCAGCCGCTTGCAGCCGAAATGACCTGGCATTTGGCGCCCACCGCTGTTCGGATCGCCCGCTTTGCCGAACAAGGCAAGCATTAGTTCACGTACGGTCATACCAACCGACATGACAAATCCATAATCTCGGTAATAAGGCAGGAAGTAATCTTTCTGATGATCGAGCGCAAAAGCCGCGCCAATTTGCGCTGCTTCTTGGCCTATGCCTGATACGTGAAAGTTGATTTTACCGGCACGCTGCAGCAGCAGCGCACGTTCATCGTACATGCGTGCAAGAAGCATCATGCGGTACATTTCCTGTGCCTGCTTATGGGTTAGGCCAAGCTCTTCATGTCTCGTCTGCTGACGAGTCGTCATATCTGGTGTCATGGAGTCATCCTCCTTTATTATCGCAAAGTCCGTTCTTCGACCCTTGTACAGAGCAGCTTCACAGCTATCCTGCACACAAGTCAATGAACAGTGGTCAGTAATCTAATACCAGGTACTAAGACTAGAGTCTAAAAACTATTATACTCTGAACATCCCCAAAAGAAAACGTCAGACTACTCTCATGCACTTATAGATTCAACGCATGACCATCAACAGCAAGCATTGCCTCGCCCATAATCTCGCTTAATGAAGGATGCGGATGAATAACTTCGCCTACTTCCCATGGTGTTGCATCAAGCCATTGTGCAACTGCTGCCTCGCCTATCAGTTCCGTAGCATGAGGCCCGACAATGTGAACCCCAAGTAAATCATTGGTATCCGCATTTGCAATTATTTTCACGAATCCTGTCGTATCACCCTGCACAATTGCCTTGCCTATTGCTTGAAACGGAACTTTGCTCGTCTTAATCGAATATCCCGCTTCAACTGCTTCCTTCTCCGTCCAACCGATGGATGCTGTTTCTGGCGCTGTATAGATGCAGCGAGGTATACGACGGGAATCGATCCCCGAATCTGCCTCGCCACATATGTGGCGAACTGCAAGTATACCTTCTGCAGATGCTGCATGAGCAAGCTGTAATCCCCCAACAACATCGCCAATCGCGTATATATGAGACTCATTTGTTTGCATAAATTCGTTAACGATAATTCGACCATTGCCGAATTCAATGCCCGCATTTTCCAGCCCAATGTTCTCGATATTGGCCTGTCTTCCAATACATACGAGCAGCTTGTCTGCATTTATGTCTATCGCTTGTCCGTTCGAGACAATCTCGAGCTTCACTTCTCCTGTGTCCGGATCTATCTGAACCTTCTCCGGTTCAACAATTGCTTGTGTATGTATTCGTGCACCACGCTTCACCAATTGACGCTGAAGTTCGGTTGAGACGTCCTTATCTTCCTGCGGAACAAGATGAGCAGCAGACTCAATAACATTCACTTCAACACCGAAGTCTGTCAGCATGGATGCCCATTCTACCCCAATGACTCCGCCTCCTAGAATCGCCACTCGCTTCGGCAGCTCTGTCCATTCTAGCGCCTCATCCGTCGTAACAACAGAAGGATGATCTACTGGAAGTCCCGGCAATATGCGCGGACGTGATCCTGTTGCAATGATGACATGGTTCGGTACGATCGTAATCGCTTCTCCCTCATCACATTCTACGGCGACTGAGCCGCTTCTCGGTGAAAAGATGGAAGGGCCCATAATCCGTCCCACTCCATGAATGACTTCAATTTTGTGCTTCTTCATCAGAAATTGCACACCTTTATGAAGCTGGTCTACAACCTTCTGCTTGCGAGCCTGAACCCGATCAAAGCGCAGCTTCCGTCCCTCAATCTCGATGCCGAAGAATTCGGCTTCTCCAGCCTGACGGTATATTTCAGCACTCCGAAGCAGAGCCTTGCTTGGGATGCAACCTCGATGCAAGCATGTTCCCCCCAGCTTCTCACGCTCAATGACAACGACTGACTTGCCAGCCTGGGCTGCTGCAATTGCAGCGATATAACCTCCAGTTCCTCCACCCAGAATCGCAACATCTACTTGTTTCGTCATACAAGCAACTCTCCTTTCGCGTTCATTTCCGATGGTTCTATTGTACTCCCTTTTCTTTGCGCAGCAAACATGACAACTGTCATCCTATTGGTTCTAAAGGAGAGGAAACATTAGACAAGAATGCGCAATCAAGGTAATATGAAGCTAACTTACATAACGTGAGCAGGTGAAGATCATAATGAAGCAAACACATGTTATCACTCGATTTATTGCGGTTCTGCTTCTGGTTATTCCAGGCGTAACCGCGACAAGCGGATTTCTGCTTATGAAAAATGCTGTGTTCGATTATGTGGTCGACCATGGCAATGATAAGCTGTCTGCTCCCGCATTCCAATGGCTGCCCTTCACCGCTGGTCTGCTTCTGTTCATTATTGGCGTGGGCTTCATAGGGGGATGGATATTTTATCGCGACCGCAAGCGTAACTACGTAGCGGCACGTTTCCGTGCAAAAAAAAGCCCCAAGCCACAATCCTTCCGTCCTAGTGCGGATGGCTCAGTAGAAGGCAAAGAGTAAGCCACGATAAGAATTGTTGCTGGCGCATTAGGAGTAACCTTCTGGTCAAACAACGAATGATATTGTTCTATACTGCATTTATTACCAATTTACGCTCGCATCTCGATTTAAATGAACGAAATTCCAAGAAGAAGGGCCTCTATGATCACAATGTTGTGATGATTAGAGGCTCTTCTTATTTGTAATTATTCTTCTTTCTTCGCCAGCTTCTCCTTCAGACGAGCCAGCTCTTGATCAACCAAGTCGCGAGCATTATTCGAACGTGCTGACCCTGTTGACTGCGGAGCCTGCATAACCTGATTTTCAGGTTTCTCATCTGAATGCACTTCATGACTGGATGGTACTGAGGTTGTCACGTCATCAACAACCAGCTCTTTGTTCAGGATGTCATCGTAGTTTGGTTTAGATGTGATTTCAGGCTCATTACCAACTGATTCATCCTGCGCAGAAGGAGCATAATGTTCATCTTCCATCTCTCGCCTCATTCGTTCTGGGATGGTAATCACATTACGAGTTCGGCTTATTTTTTCGTAAAATAGACGCTTATCTTTCTTGAACAGATGCAGCATGAGGTGCAGGAAGAGTAAACCGTTGAAACCAAGCCACGCAATCACTACCAATATCATAACCAGCGAATCCATAGCCTCGTTGAACTTCAATACATATCCAAGTACGTAATTGATGCCACCCACACCGAAATACAATATACCGTATCGCTTCAGCAAACCGACAAATGTAATTCTGCAAAGGGAACCCTCTGTATCGTCCTGAACCAAGTGGATACGTGTTACCCATTTGCCGAAGGTTTTCCCATCCGTAAACGTTGGTATGAGTATAAAATAAACGAAAACACCTGCTGCCAAATACAAGAAATTGAATTCACTCAGCTCGAAATTGCTATAGTTGTCTCCATATGCAATCGTACGGTATACAATGTATATGCAACCCATGATAATCGATAGCAATGTCATATCCAGCCACACCGCGATTCCTCTGCGAATGAATCCAACAGGCTTCTTGCTCAGATCGACATGATCATCCAGCTGGTGTGAACGCGGCAGGAAGTATGTAAATACTGGTGCCAGTAAAAATCCGATACAGCCCCCTGCAGTATTCAAAATCAAGTCATCTACATCAAACAACCGATATGGACAATCGTAGAACCCATACAAGCCTGTTCGTTGCGTAATCTCAAAAAATAATGAGACAAGAAATGCAATAACCGTCGTCTGCAAGAACGATCGTTGGAAATAGTAGCGCATATATACGCCAAGCGGCAGCGTCAATACCACATTGAATGCGGCCTGGAAAAAGGCCCTTTCCTTCAGCAGCTGTACATAGGTCGTTGGATGCGACCATTCAACATTAGACTCCTTCATAATATCGCGAACGAATTGGAATGGGCGCAGCTGCTCAAATACTGCACCTGCCCGATCCACACAATTGTGCACATTTTGTGGCAGCGGCAATATCACCAAATAATAAGCAGAAATGAAATAGAGCAGCATGGAATAAAGCACCAAAGCGCGAACCTTATTGACATACCCGTATTTGCGATATTGCACGATTAAAAAAGGAAGCGTCAAGAGTAATGCCGCTATCGGGAACGTAAGAAAAGCAAATTTAATTGGAAATAGATACGCGTTCATCTGTAACCCTCTTTATCACTATAGTCGCATTCGTAACTTTATCGATTAGACGATCAAAAGTCAACGAAATACACTGTATTTGCCACATTACATTTTTGTAAGCCAGTATTCTGGATGATTTACTGCCAGATTAGGCCGAACTGTTGGAACCTTTCCCCCTCATCCTGATTACAATAATCATGATAAAATACCGTGTGACCAAGGAGAATGAGCATGACCGATGAAGATGACAATAAACGACTGATACTTCTCATTGTGGTCATAGTTCTGTTCGTTGCCTATGCGTTTGGGATCATTCAAGGAACGGGGGCAGCACCAGCAGAGACAATTGGAGAGTAATCTGATAAGAGGGTGAGTGGCTGTGTCCTTTTCAAAAAATAATAATAAAAAATCAAGTGGAAATGGAAACGGAAACTCTAAAAATAATAATAAGAAAAAAGCCAACTGCCCTAAACTAAGCATTGACCAAATTGCAGTTATTGCTGCATTATTAACCAATTCTCTGCAGGTTCAATCTGTTCTTGTCGACCGCGATCAAGCCGTTGAGGTCTTGCTGGTCGGCTCTCTTCGCAAGAAAACCCAAATGGATAACCTGCTTAATCAAATAAGCGAGCTGTCTGTTGGTGATTTCCTAGAAAGTTTAAAACGATTTGGTGAATAGGGCTGTATTTCGCATTCGTAAACGTGGACAAGTCGGGGGTTAAAGGAATGGATGTTGCCTTTACTCGATCTGTAACAATAAGAAAAGAGGGTTAGAGAAAATATAATTCTCTAACCCTCTCCTATCATAGTAGTTAATCTCTGGTCAAAATTAACTTCTTATCACTCTACCCAGGAACCGCTTTACCGGTCCATATGGCGTATCAAGCATTTCATAGAAGCTGACCGTGACAGGATAACTCAAGCCAAGCATATCAATGTTCTCAAAAATGATGTTCTGTTCTCCTTCCCTCAAGAGTGGCTCCTCAACAAGTGAGAACAGCTTGGATCCAAGCATCCGTCCGCTATGATCGGTTAGCTCCAGTTTGATTTTCGATAAGTTCGGCTCACTCATTACCTGCTTCGCCCGAATAATATTCAGTTTCAGTCTTAAGGCATACGAAGACGATTGAACCATGTCAGCTCCGCCCCGCAACCAGCTTCCGCCCCAATCATTAATTTTCAATTGGAATGGATACATATCAAACAGCAAGTCTCCAGTATTATCGTAACTCGTCTTGAAACGGAACGTATCCACAATGAAAGGATAGGTTTGTTCTTCTCGGTTGTCGACAACATGCAGCAGTAACTCCGGTTCCTTCGAGCCATCAGGGATCACGAACATGTGAGATTCAACTACAGCAGCGCTTGGAAGCAGTGATTTCTTATCCGTCTTGGCACCAAGTCGTTCCCCTCCAAATCGAGATCCATCCTTATCTTCCAGTTCGAATTGATAGGATGGGATCGTGATTGAGGAACTGCTCTTATTCTCGAATTTGAAACGGAGAAGAAGTGCTCTGAATCCTGCTTCCTTGTTCTCTAACAGCGTCTCTTCTTCCATTGAGACATTCAAGCCCTCTGGAAATAAATCCGTACTATCGCTGAAATTCAGCTTATCCCGCAGCTTATAATCGGTCGGTACAACCTGACTCGTTCCTCGATTCGGAATGTTAATATATAATCGCCCTACTTGATAGGTTGCAGCCTTGGTCGGATCGGCCGCTCCAGGAGGCAGAAACGATTCCGAGGTTAATAGCTTCAATCCTGTCAGCACCGTATTCGCACCTGTCTCTACAGCGTATCGCAGCGTTGCGCCCTCACCCGGCATGAGCGATTCAGGAGCCTTGCCCAGTTTTGTAGACTGATACAGATCGTTGTTCGACCATGCCGTCAATTTGATGTCTGGGACATTCTCGCGTATATTGTTCCTGTTTACGACACGGAAAGTGACCACATGAACCGTCTCCAGCTTTTGTTTGAACCGCTCGGCCACTTGCGCTGGCTTGCCTGAACTCTTCATGATGCTTACAGGCGTATACGTAAGCATTGATGAATCCGACAATGCTTGCAGTTGGAAGGATTGCCCCCATTCCTTAATCAAGGCGGGATCGGTAATTGGAGTATAGTCATTTTCCCATGCTGGCTGCACGACATCCATCACCGCAACGACTGTTTCCTTTTTCGGATATACCTCTCGATTAACTTCCTTCCAAATAAATCGTACAGGAGCCGCCATGTCATCTTCGACGACATGACTCATTAACCTCCACTCCACCACTTCGCCCTGAGACAGAACGCGAGCACTGTTCTCGCTAGATATCATCGCATATTCCTTTTTGTTATCCATCAGTACATATAATTCATAATCAGGAAGACGGAGCTTTTTGCTAGAATTATTTTTGATTTTCATGGTGGCAGCAACTTGTTTCCCTTTGTCCGTTACGCTATTGATCACATTGGTTAGGTCAATCTGTAATCCAAACCTATTCTTCCAGTAGTCCTGAGCCTTCGGTATCTGCTTCTGAACTGGCTTCGCTTTCGCTGCGCTGGCAGGATGCGTAGTTTGATTAGCAGTATTAGCTGACTTGCTCCCATCTGTGGCAGCAGCGAGCGCCTCTGTCGGAAGAGTCCCAATGATTATTCCGCACAGAGCGGCAAAAGCCACGACCTGAATTGTTTTCTGTTTCAAATCTTGTCAACTCCTCTACTTCGCAAGCCGCACCTGTTGTTTGTCCTTCAGTTGGTGCTGGCCTGAGATAATAATGGATTCTCCATCCTGCAATCCTTCAATTACCGGATATATCGCATCCTCCAACGTGCCAAGTGTGACAGAGCGCTTAATCGCCGTACCATTTTGATAGATGAACACAAATGCAGAGCCTTGTTCACGTACGACAGCAGTTGCTGGTACGACAGGAACCTTGCGTTCATTCTCCCCAGCAAGAATGACCTGAACCTTCATCCCCGCCTTTAATTCAAGCTTGGCATTATCCACTAACAGCTCCACAGCATACGTACGTGTGTCCATATCCATAACTGCGGATAAATAGGTAATAGAGCCCTCATACTTTTTTTCTGGCTTGCCAGACACATAGAAAGGCAACTTCTTCTTACCATGAAGCAGAGAAAGCATGTCTTCGGTCACTTTCCCCTGTACGCGAACGGTGTGGACATTGGCAACGCGTCCGATCTTCGTGCCTGGAGCCACATTCATTCCAGCAAGCACAGTCCATTCTGTCAAGACGCCATCGGTAGGAGCCTTGATTTCAGCTTCTGCAATCGCAAATTGCGCCTCTTTCAATTGAAACTCTGCTGCCGAGATTTGATCCTCTGCACCTACATCCTCTGCAAGTCTTTCCGCTGTATCCAGCTTCATTTTCAACACTTGCAAATCAAACTTTGTATTTTTAAGTTGCAGCTCAGACTGTTCTACAGAAGCTTTTTCTACAGTGCCTTCATCGTAGCCGTTTTTAAGCTTATTCAACGCCTTTGTTTGCTCTTCGATTTGCTCTTCCATCTTCGTTATGGACATTCGCGTTTCCGAATTGTTCACACGTTTCGTCTCATGTGAAGTTTCCAGCAGTTTATTGGCATTCTGCAACGCCTGCTCTGCTCGCTGCTTTTGAGAAAGAATACGCGACACATCCGTCCGAGCGATCACTTCTCCGCGCTTCACACGATCTCCGCGCTTCTTCTCCACTGCCACAATTTCTCCGCTACCCTTAGCTACGATGTCTATCGTCACTGACGGCGCAATATCAGCGACGATCTCAGGTGCGGCCCCCATGATCTGTTTGGTCACAACGGTCGTCTTAACCTCTGCAACTGTAGATTGCGAATGTTGTTCGCTTGTCGCTTCGGGACCATTCACTTGATCCGACGCAGAGCACCCAGCCACTCCCACAGCCGCTCCCGCAAGCATCAACATAAGCAGTATTTTCATGCTTCGTAAATGGGATTGATTCATGATGAGGTCTCCTTCCCTTCTGTTAGCGGCGCTGCTCCATTCCCTTGTTGATCAAGAAACTGGTTCTTGTTTCTTTTACGCCGAGCTATCATATCATACATAATTGGAACAACCACAAGCGTTAATAATGTGGATACCGTCAAGCCGCCAATTACAACAACCGCCAATCCGCGGGATATAAGCGTACCGTGGCCGAATCCAAATGCAAGTGGAAGCAGCGCCATAATGGTTGCTCCTGCCGTCATGATGATAGGCCGCAAACGGGATATACCCGCTTCTATCAACGCACTCCTTACATCCTGTCCGGCTTCTCGCAGCTGCTGCGCCTTATCGATATACACAATGGCATTCGTCACTACAATGCCGATCAACATCATGAAACCGATTAAGGAGGTAATATTAATCGATTCATTCGTAACAATCAAACCAAGCACACCGCCTATAGCTGCAAACGGCAGGGAAAACATAATCGCAAATGGAGCAGTCGCATTGCCGAACGTAAGTACCATAATCAAGTACACGACAAACACTGCCGCAGCCATTGCTATGAATAACTGTCCAAAGCTGTCTCCAATATCTGCACTTATGCCCGACACGGATCGTCCAACCCCGTCTGGCAGCTGGATCAGATCTAAGGAGGCTGCTACTTGTGCACTAATGCCGCCTTTGTTCTGTCCATTTAATTTCGCCGTAACATTGATGACCTGTTTCTGATTGTCTCGCTTAATGGAAGCTGGGGACTTCACTCGTTTAATCGTAGCGATATCCGCAACTGAAATGGTTTCCTGAGTCGGTGTTCTCAGTTGAATCTGTCCAACCGCGCTCAGATCACCACTCAACCCCTTCTCCGTCTCTACTACCGTGGACAACAGACCTTCTTGGTACCGATACTCGCCAATCTTATCTTGGAACAGCCACGTCTGCAGTGTGCCCTGGACGATAGCAGGTGTTAGTCCGAATTGTCTCGCTTTCCGCGGATCGACATCGATCACCACTTCAGAGGAAGCTTCGCTTAACGAATCTTTGATCTCCGACAACTCAGGGAATTTGATCATTTCTTGCTTGATAATTGCCGCTGCCTCTCTTAGCTGAACTGCATCTTCACCAGACAACACATATACAAAATCCGGCGCTGCACTGGTGTCCCCTGTCAATGTCCGTGTATCCAGCTCCGATCCAGCGGGAATATATGCTTCCAGCTTGGCTTTATATTCACGTCTTACTTGCTCCACATTAGCCTCTTCATTTACTTCCGTATAGATTTGGGCCATGTATGGCATCGCATTCGGATCGCCTGCGTACCCGACCAGCGTCTCAATGAACGTGAACAGCGGCTTATTCTGTGCGTCTTTAGCAGCGCGAAGCTCCGCTTCCATCTCCTTCATCACATTATCTGTCGCCTTCAAGGAATTCTCATAAGGAAGCTTAATGGTGAAGAAGAACTGACGCGGCGGTGTCCCTTCTGGCATTAAGGTAAAGGCAAGCTGTGGGACAAGCGCAACCATTGTGACGATAAACAACAGAATTGAGATGAACAATGTCTTGATCCGATGATTGAGGGACCACACTAAGAGCTTGCGATAGCCGGTCGTAATTCTGGATGGCTTGTGCTCTCCAGCATCATGTCCCTTCACATTAGCCTGCTTCAGTACGAGCAGCTTCGCCAGCATCGGGATAACAGTCAGGGCCACAAGCAGTGATGCCATCAAAGCACAGGCCAATGTAATTGCGAAAGGACGGAACAGCTGCCCCGCTGCTCCACTGATCATGCCGATCGGTGCAAATACGCCCACTGTTGTTAACGTAGATGACGTAATTGCATTGGCTACTTCCTTCGTCGCCAGCGCGATAACGGATTCATTCCGTTCCTCAGCCCGATACAGCTTGGCATATATATTCTCAATGACGACAATACTGTCGTCGACCACACGGCCTATCGCAATAAACATGCCGCCGAGCGTCATAATATTAAGGGAGATATCCATCCATTTCATCAGCAATAGGGCAATAAGCACGGAGAGTGGAATGGATATGAGCACGATTAAGGTCATTCGCATATTTCTCAGAAAAACCAGAATCATGAGAGAGGCAAGCAGTGCACCAACTAATCCCTCCCGGACAAGCCCGCCAATGGATTGCTTCACTTCGTCAGCATAATTGTAGACCTTCTTGAAGGTTACACCTGCAAGTTCTGATTCCCACTTGCTCATCAAACGATCGGCACCTGTAGAGAATTCAACCGCGTTAGCTCCGTTCGCCTTATATAGCAAAATACCGATAGCCGGCTGATCATCCAGCCTCGCGATGAACTTGGATTCCGAGATCTCAGTGATCTTCCCGAGCTCCGTCAATCGGATCGTATCCCCCTGAGGAGATTGCACAGCAATTTCCTCTAGTTGCTTGACACTAGTTAATCCGTTGTTCATGCGGGCAAGCAGCGTATTCCCCTCCAATTCCACTGTTCCTGCCGGACCTGATGCCAAAGCGTTGCGGACGGCTTCTGATACCTGAGCAGGCGTTAACCCATAGGAACGAAGCCTATCTGGAAGGAGTCCTATGCTCAGATGTGTACTTCGATCACCGATCACGTCCATATGATCCAAGCCTCGTAATGCTTGAAATCCCGGCTTAATCGTCTTGGTGAAATGCTCCTCTAATTGAGATTGCGTTACCCCCTCTTTTCCATATACCGCTAAATAGTAGGAAGGGATGGAGGCTACCCCAAATGTGGATACACGCGGTCGTTCTACACCCGATGGGAACGCTATTTCTTGGATCAAGCTTTCTATATCCGCCTTCTTCCGATCAGTATCCACCCCTTCTTCAAACCTGATAAGAATGGACGCTGTTTGGTCACTGGATGTGGAAGATATCGACTTGATTCTTTCCATGCCGGAGAGCTTCTTCTCAATCGGTTTCGTAACCTGTTCCACTACGTCCTGAGGGGGTGCTGCATATTGTGCAGTCACCAATACATACGGGATGGAAACGTCTGGCATGTTGTCTATTTTCAAGCCCGTCGACGCATAGATACCTCCCCCGAACAGCATTGCTACGATAATGAACACCGCAGCCACATTCTTCATTGAAAATCGAATCAACGAATTCATAATGTGTGTCTCTTCCTCCTCCTTAACGTCTCCGCGTCCCCTTGCGATAGCTTGAGATATACGCTAACAAGGAAATATGAACGGAGTATGAACTCAGGAACATTTTTACAATAATGTTCTGCAAATTTGTGGATACAAAAAAACCATAACCGCGGTTTTCCTTTGGCTATGGTCCCATTCGTTCTCTTATATATAAATTTCATGATTGCAATTCCTTACATCGCATTAGGCGATCGCAGTCTAATCGTCACCGTCGTTCCTTCCCCAGTACGGCTCGCAATTGTGACTGTCCCTTGATGGAGCGCTATGACTTTATTGACAATTGCCAGTCCCAAACCACTTCCATTTCCATCTCTACGCCTTGACCGATCAACTTTATAAAACCGCTCAAATACCCGAGTTAGCTCTTGATCAGGGATACCTATTCCGGTATCGGTAATCGTCACTTGCGTCCACCCTGTCGGCTGGTTCGTTAACGAAATGGTAATTGTCCCATTGTTCGGCGTAAACTTCATGCTGTTGCCGATTATATTCATCCAAACATGGCTAAGCAGATCTTCGTCCGCGACAATCGTTATAGGAGTCAACTGCAAATCCATATGCAGCGTCTTGTCTTTCCATTGCGGCTCGCAGGCTACTACAATTCTCCGAAGCTGCTCATCGAGCGCGTAAGCTCTCATGTTCATCGGATGATGATCCGACTCCAGAGAGGCCAGCTGGAGCAGGTTATCGCTTACCCGAGATAATCGCTCACTTTCCGTTAAAATAATGTGCAGATATCTCTCCCGCTGCTGTTCCGGAATGACATTCGATTTTAGAGCTTTAGTGAATCCTATGATTGAGGTTAGAGGGGACTGGATTTCATGCGATACATTGGAGACGAAATCCTGCCTCATCTGCTCAAGCTGGTTCAGCTCTTTAGCCATTTGATTGAAGCTATTCGCCAGCTCGCCAATCTCATCTCTTCTCCTCATGCGCAGCTCTGCCGAGAAATCCCCTTTTGCCATCTTCCTCGTAGCTGCAGTCATTCGCTTAACCGGCAATACAACAAATCGGGCAGCGATCAGGAAACATAAGCTGCCAACAACAAGCACGACGACGAGAACCATTGTAATAAATCGGCCGATTACATCCAAACCGCTAATCGACATTTGCAAAAATAAAGCCTGACGCTCGTTACCGATCTGTATAGGGATCCCGATAATCGGCTCTTGTTCATCATTGTCCGCAATTGCACGAATCCGCTCCCCTTCCAGCACCTTCTTCAGCTGTTCTGCCTTAATGGGGTAACCTGCCCGTTCTTTCGCATTGTGGTGAATAACAGTGTCTCCATCACTATTCAATATCCGAACCTCATACATCGTAAGTGCCTTCAACGACATCACGTAATCCTTAAATTGAGATGCTGACATCGATGTACGCAGACGAGCCAAGTCATCACCAAGATTCATCAATTGACGGTACGACACTTCTTCCATTTCCTTCTGAAACAACAACCCCGACACAGAAAAGGCGGCAATAATGCCGATAATAATTGCTAATATGAACGTAAGCACCACTTGAACGTACAGGGTCTTAATCATGACATACCTCAATTCGATATCCGAGGCTGCGAGCAGTCACAATATTAAAGATCTCCGAGTAGTTGGAAAATCGTTCACGGAGCCGCTTAATATGTACGTCAACGGTTCGGTCGTCCCCTGTATAGTCCATCCCCCATATATCCTGTATGAGCTGTTCCCTCGTTAAGATCTGCCCAGGGCAACTCGCAAGCTTAAACAAGAGTTCAAATTCCTTCAGTGGCAGTGTAATGACAGAGTCGTCATCCTCCATCATTACTTTATAACTGCTTCGATCCAAACGCAGCGGGCCAAGCTGCACAACCTGCGAGAATGCAATTCGGTAACGCCGAAGCAGTGCTTTGACGCGCATCACCAGCTCCACTGGATCGAATGGCTTCGTTATATAATCGTCCGTTCCCAATTGGAATCCTCTTACCTTCTGCCCGGGCTCCCCTTTGGCTGTAGCCATAAGGATAGGCAAATCAGGATGTGAACGGCGCAGCTCCTCGCACAGCTCCCACCCATCCATATTCGGCATCATTATATCTAAAATGACAAGATCGACTCGCTCCGCATCCATGTACCGTAGCGCCTCCACCCCATCCCGTGCTTCAATAACGTGAAATCCTTCTGCTCGGAGATATAATCCTATCAGTTCCACTATATTTTCATCGTCGTCTGCGACCAATATCGTTCTCATGTGCAGGGTTTCTCCTTTGGTTTGGAACATTTTTCAATAAGTTAATTGTAATATATCACCATCCCATCTTCCATCATTACCTTAAAATCTATCAAAAAAAATAAGCGTCTCCCTGTACGGTCGACACTTATTCTCTCTTACGATTGTGCTTTATTGTAAATTATAATGATTTTTTTATTTCAATATGACTTTATGTATTTTAAACTAACCAATTAATTTCTTCTTTTGGGCATCGAATTCCTCTTGACTTATAACGCCCTCATCCTTCAATTGAGAAAGCTTGCGAAGCTCATCAGCCACTAATACTGTAGACGTTGGCTCTATTACAGTTGTAGTCCCTGTCGACTTTACGGTCTCATTTGGCTTAACGGAGTCTAATCCACGTTTCATTAACACATTAATTAGCTGATGACATTGATATGCCTCTTCAAAAGCCCTTTTATATTCAGATTCATTCTCAAGAAGCCCATAACCATCGTTAAGAAATTTAATTTTATACACGGGTTGATACATATCATCTACTATGATGCTCAACTCAATTTTTTTGATACGTCTATTACATCTATAGCCTAGTAAAGAGTGTCCCCCTCCATTATCATGACCACAGTGATCTCTATGCATCGTTGAGATATTGTTCTCATCAAGAAGCAATTCAGACTTTACGATATCTCGGTAGTTGTATATTTGAGGTCTAAAACTGTTTTTATGGCAGAAGCATATTTGTTGTTGTTTTTCATCAACGAGTAATGACATTTCTGCGCCCACCGATTCGAAATGATGAGAAGCTTTAAATTCAGGTGCCCGATTTAATACTGTAGTTGTAATAGTGCGATTATTATCGATTTCCGCTGCTTCAAGCTGCCTCCATTTAAATCTGCTAAAAATAGGTATTAGCACAGAAGCAAAAGTTATTACATAAAAAGAAAAAGGAACATCATGATGATTACCGAAAAAAAGCAATAATAGACAAACTATTGATATTGGCAATGTGAAGATGAAAGTAAATTTAAGTAAACCGACCAAGACTCTCTCCCCTTCTTACAATCTCTATGCTGATATTTGATTTTAATACTATTGCATGTTATGCATCAACATTCAATGATAATCAAGGTAAATCTAACAAAATAAGGGGGTTTCGGAGAAAATAATGAATCATCTTCGATCTAATTTTACTATATTATGTTTATTCCCCATATAATAGATGATATAACAAGAATAAATAAGCGCCATCCGATTAGGATCGACGCTTATTTATTGATAGTGCTCCGCTATTTATTTTGATGTTTACCGTTAAATACAACGAAAAAATAAAATCTCGCCGCAAAATCCACAGCAATGATTCCTAAGAAACCTTATGCTCGATTCTCAGCTTATCAGCGACCATCGCGATGAACTCGGAGTTAGTTGGCTTCGACTTACTGATGTTGATTGTGTAGCCAAATAGACGGCTAATGCTGTCGATGTTGCCGCGAGTCCATGCAACTTCAATCGCATGGCGGATCGCGCGCTCAACGCGGCTGGGTGTCGTTTTGTACTTCTCCGCGATCGCTGGATACAGCGTTTTCGTGATGGAGCCCAAAATTTCGATATTGTTGTACACCATCGTGATTGCTTCGCGCAAGTACTGGTACCCCTTAATATGCGCAGGAACACCGATTTCATGTATGATAGACGTGATATTCGCGTCTAAGTTTTTGGATTTGCCAAGCGGTACGACATTCGACTTCGATACAGATGATGTCATTAAGTTACTAGCAGATCCTCCAGTTACCGAAGCATTGGATGCAACACCTGCCAGCTGTCTAATACGATTCGCCAAAATGTCCATATCGAAAGGCTTCAATATGTAATAGGATGCGCCAAGTTGAACCGCACGTTGCGTAATGCTCTCTTGGCCGAAGGCTGTGAGCATAATGATCTTCGGTTGCGGGGACAAGTCCATATTGCGCAAGCGCTCAAGTACACCCAAACCATCCAAATGAGGCATAATAATATCGAGAATGAGCACGTCAGGCACCGCTCTCGTCTGCTCAAGGAATTGGAGCACCTCTTCGCCATTATAGGCAACACCAGTAACGACCATGTCGTCTTGTTCGGATAAGAAATCAGCCAACAAATTTGTAAATTCTCTGTTGTCGTCCGCTAACAATATTTCGATCTTTTGCAACTTGGGATCCTCCCTTGTCAAAGTTTCGCACACGATAGTAACCGGTTTGGTGTTTATCGCTTCCAGATCATGTTATTCGACATCAAAGATGAAATTCCTTCTGTCGAAAACTTTTTTTCTTTATTTTTTAAAATTTTTCTATTATAATTAATGATTTGTCCAACGATCCAACAGATTTCGTATTCATTCGTATCGATTCGACATATCCTGAAGATTGATGCGATCGTCGTGATGTAAAAGAAAAAGAAGGATCACGTTGAACGTGAACCTTCCCTTGTTCATTCATTGACTGAGGCGAAGCCAGGACAACACCAGCATCCTGCAGCATCCATTCGATAAAGCATCCATAGCCTGAGCTTGGATCATTGACGAACACATGCGTAACTGCACCAATCAATTTGCCATCTTGAATAATCGGACTGCCGCTCATCCCTTGCACAATGCCTCCGGTTTTTTGCAGCAGCCGCGGATCTGTTATGCGGATAACCATCCCTTTGGTTGCAGGTGCTGATTGCTTCGTAACATGGACGACTTCAATCTTGTATCGTTCCACTTGTTGACCATTCACCACGGTCAGCATTTCGGCAGGTCCCACCTTAACCTCTTCGCGGAATGCAACAGGAATCGGTTCTTTATATACACTATGTTCTGGATTCGATACCATCTTACCAAAAATGCCAAATGGCGTATTACGTTCAATATTGCCTAAAACACGGCTTTCCTTCACAAATTGAGCACGTTTTTCACCTGGTTCTCCATTTTGACTTTTCGAAATGGAAGTTACATGGGACTGGACAATTTCACCTTGCCCCACCACGATCGGAGTCTGCGTGTCCATATCCGTAATGATATGTCCAAGCGCCCCATACACTCCTTGGTCTGGAGCATAGAACGTCAAAGTTCCTACTCCGGCTGCTGAATCTCGGATGTACAAGCCTAGCCGCCACGTTTTGTCCTCCTGATCGTACGCGGGGGTCAACTGAGCTTTCACTTCAGTATCGCCGCGCCGAATTACAAGATCAAGTGGACGTTTGTTCTCGCCAGCCTGCTTCACGATATCCGCAACCTTGCTTACATCATTCAATCGATTTCCGTTCATACTCGTAATGAGATCACCAAGGCGAACACCTGCTTCTTCACCTGGAGATACTTTGCGTTCTCCCTCAACCTTCACAAGATGATGGCCGACAACAAGGATGCCTGCTGATTTGACTTTGACGCCAATCGTTTGGCCTCCGGGAATGACACGCAAATTCGGAACTACATTCACTTTCAATGTCTTGAGTGGAATGCCTCCGAACAGCTTCAATTTCAGCTCTGCTTGACCTGATTGGGCTGACTGTAATGAAATTGGACGATTCGGTGATAATTGGAATGTAGGTCGATTCTCGCCGTTCACACGCAAAATATCCGGTCGATCTACCGTCGCTGAAGCCTGAACAGGCATCACGAGATCAAGCTTCGTTTGCTGTCCTTCAAATAACCTCAGTTGATTCGGCAGCGCCGCATACGTGCGAAAGGTTGCTGTTGTAGTGCTTAAGCATACAAGAATGACGAGCATTAGGCCAAGCAGTCGTTTGACGTTGGGGTTCAAAGGTGGTCACACTCCTTTGTTAGACGGAAGCTTGACGAAAAGAGACGTGCCCATTTCGTAACTTTAAGGTATCCCCGGCCCCTACGTTTTATAAGTGAAAATGATTCCTAAATCCCTTAGAATTACGCACCTTTTTGACGTTCAGCCAATTCAAGCATTTCTTGTGCATGATGCATAGTCGCTTCCGTTACTTCCACCCCGCCTAGCATGCGAGCAAGCTCGATAATACGGCCTTCATCCTCCAATTCATGTACCTGAGTAGAAGTCCGTTCATCTCGAACCTGCTTCTCGATGTAGTATTGGTGGTCAGCCATGCAAGCAACCTGTGGAAGATGAGTAATAGCGAATACTTGTCCACTCCGAGACACTTCAGCAAGCTTCTCAGCAATGGCTTGAGCGGCCCGGCCACTTACGCCAGTATCCACTTCGTCAAATACGAGCACTGGGATTCGATCAACTTCGGCAAAGATTGTCTTCATGGCAAGCATGATACGTGACAGCTCACCGCCAGATGCGATCTTATGGAGCGGACGCAATGGTTCTCCAGGGTTCGGTGAAATAAGGAACTCTGCATCATCCCATCCGTTCTTCGTGAAGCGAACAGATACACCGTCGACCTCATGCCCGCCTTGTCCATCCTGCAATCGATCCAAACGGACATCGAGCCGAGTACGTTCCATATGAAGATGCTGCAGTTCCGCTTCAATTCGCTTCGTCAATTCCAGTGATAACTCTCGGCGAGCATCACTCAGGGCTTGCGCTCGCTTAGCGAGCTTACCCAGACGTTCTTGTGTCTCTGCTTCGAGCTTCAATATGCGTTCATCCTTATGTTCCAGCTTGTCAGCTTCATCTTCAATCTTGGCTAAATATTCAAGCATCTCCTCAACAGTTGAGCCATACTTGCGCTTCAATGAAGTCAGCTGATCCAGTCGATCCTCAATTTGTTCAAGGCGTTCCGGATTGAACTCGATATTCTCACGGTAATCGCGGAGCTGGTAAGCCGCATCTTCCAGTTGATAATACGCATTTTGCATTTGCTCAATTATAGGCTGAAACTTAACTGTGTCGTACATGAGCACATCTTCAAGTTTGGAAATTGCGACACTAACGGAATCCATTGCACCTTGGCCATACAAGCGTTCATAAGATACATTTACATGATCCATAAGCTGCTCCGCATTGGCTAGTTTGCGCTTTTCTTCCGTTAATGATTCATCCTCGCCAATTTTCAACTGTGCATTGCGCAGCTCCTCAATCTGGAACCGGTACAGATCAAGCATCTGGTAGGCTTGTTGACTCGTTTCCTTCAATTGATTCAATTCATGCTGCAGCGCCATGAAGCATCCGTAATCATCACGATATTTCCGCTTAAGTACAGCAACCTCTTCCCCGCCATAAGCATCGAGCCAGTCCAAGTGACGCTCAACCTTGAGCAGGGATTGGTGCTCATGCTGCCCATGAATATTTATGAGCAGCTCACCGATTTCGCGCAGCATCGTCAACGTAACCATTTGACCATTGATCCGGCACATGCTCTTGCCCTGCGCGGTCAATTCCCTGCGAATAATGAGGAGCTCTTCACTGCTTCCCTGAATCCCTAAGCGGGAAAGCGCCTCCCATACCGGATGATCAATGGCAAGATCGAACGAAGCCTCGACTTCCGCGCGATCACAGCCATATCGAACAAAATCTGCTGATCCCCTTGCTCCTCCGATAAGACCTAACGCATCAATAATGATCGACTTGCCCGCGCCCGTTTCCCCCGTTAAGACATGAAATCCACGGTGAAACCGCAGCTGTACCGATTCAATAACCGCCAAATTGCGGATAGATATAGCTACTAGCAAGAAGAACCCCTCCCGGAAGAACACTTATGAAATGTAACTCATCACTTGATCAACAACACTCTGACTCAATTCTTTGGTACGGCAAATGATCAAGATTGTATCATCACCGCATACCGTGCCCATAATTTCAGGCCATTCAATCGAGTCCATCAATACAGCGATCGCATTTGCTGTACCTGGTAGACACTTCATGACTACTAAGTTCTCAGCGCTGTCTACACTGACGAAGTTATCAAGAAGTGACCGCTTTAACTTCTGTGCAGGATTGAAGCGCTGATCGATTGGGAGTGAATATTTATATCGGCCATTGTCCATTGGCACCTTAATGAGATGCAATTCTTTCATATCCCGAGATACAGTTGCTTGAGTAACATGGAACCCTGCATTGCGCAATGAATCCACCAGCTCGTCTTGCGTCTCAATATCGTTATTCATTACGATTTCTCGGATTTTAATATGTCGTTGTCCTTTCATGCATGCCCTCCATACTGTCTACACCATAATTCCATGACTTATTATTTGCTTATTGCGATAACTTTCATATTGCATTGTTCGCTTGCCATTCTTTCATACCTACGCCTAATCTTGCAAGGGTCAAGCTTCTGCTTCCCCAAACTCCATATGAAGCATGCGAATTCGCCGCTCTGCCATATCAACGACAAGCAGCCCATCACATTCAGGATATGCCGCGAAGTAAGCTCCCCAATGTCTGCGAATCGCACTGGCGCTCCAATCGAGCTGCATCCGTTCGCGTACGATACGAACAATATACCATTGTTCGCCCCGTTTGACGACCATATCAATCCACAATTTCGTGGACTCTAGCTCTTCTCCGTTCATCTGAATCTGAATTGGCACAAAATACTTGCCGCCAATGATCTCGTAACCCGCTGACTCAAGCAATGCGACAATCTCATCATCCTGCGGATATCTCTCGGATAAGCACACATTCTCCATCGCTTCAGGTGTTCGCATATAATGTCGTATTGCATATCCAATCCATACAGCCAAACCAATTCCGATCAATCCCATGATCCAACGATCACCCATCGAAATTCACCCCTGGTTCGCAGCCTATGCGCATATAGATTTGATTAGATACGTGCTATGGTGCAAAAGAAACTCATCCGACGGATGCTTGTCCCGGATGAGTTTCTTCTACAGCATGTTCCATTGCCAGCTAGGATCGGAACGTAGTATGTGCCTCCCTCACGATGTCAGCGATCAGATCGCGTGATACATGCGGCACTTCTTCTTCCGTAAGTTCAGGCACATTCCAGTACGCTAGAAATTCAATATTTCCCTCTCCGCCCGTTATTGGAGAGTACGTTAACCCTTCCAATTGGAAACCGATCGAGGCAGCAAAATCAAGAATCTCTCTCAACACCTGCTCATGTGTACTTGCTTCACGAACAATTCCCGATTTGCCAACCTTCTCACGCCCTGCTTCGAATTGAGGCTTAATCAGTGCAACTACCCGTCCAGGCTTAGCCAGCAATCGCGCAAGTGGTGGTAGGATCAGTTTCAAGGAAATAAAAGAAACATCAATAGAAGCTGTATCCGGTACCGGTCCTACTAAATCCCCTGGCTCCGTATATCGGAAATTCGTTCTCTCCATGACGATTACCCGATCATCATTGCGCAAAGACCAGTCAAGCTGGTTGTAGCCGACATCTACCGCATACACCTTCTGTGCACCATTTTGCAATGCGCAATCGGTAAATCCCCCAGTAGATGCTCCAATATCAAGCATTACAGCGTCCTGCATGTTCAATCCGAATTGCTGGATCGCCTTCTCCAGCTTAAGTCCGCCGCGGCTCACATAAGGATGAACCGCTCCCTTCACGGTAATTGCAGCATCACGCGGTACTTTCATGCCAGCCTTTTCAATTCGTTCCGCATTTGCAAGCACAAGGCCTGCCATAATGGCAGCCTTGGCCTTCTCTCTACTCGTATAATACCCCTGCTCGACGAGCAGGACATCAATTCGTTCCTTCGGTATAGACATTCTGTACTCCCGTCTCATTCCATTCATTCATCAATGCGAACATAATTAAGCCCGAGTCAACCGATTATTGCCGCCTGTTGCGAATAACATCGAATGAACTTCTTTCACAACCCGTTCAGGCGTTAAGCCAACTTCATTCCGCTGTTCCTTAATGCTACCATGTTCGACGAAGCAATCAGGAACCCCAATTGGCTTCACTCTCATATCGTAAACGCCATGGTTAGCATACCATTCCAGTACAGCACTACCTAAACCTCCGATTGCCGAGCTTTCTTCCAACACGATTACCGGAATGCGATCCTTCCCTAGCTGATGCAGCATCTCGTCATCAAGCGGCTTAACAAATCTCGCATTAATCACTCGAATACGAATGCCTTCTTTTCGCAACAACTCTGCTGCTTCCTCTGCAACCTGCACCATCGGACCGATAGCCAGCACAGCCGCTGAATCTCCATTCCGAACGGTTTCCCACGTTCCTATTGGAATCGGGCTCAATTCGGTGTCCATTGGTACCCCTACAACCGCATTACGCGGATAGCGAACGGCAATCGGGCCTGCGTCATAATCAACAGCCGTCTTCATCATATGACGAAGCTCATTCTCGTCCTTCGGCATCATAATGACCATATTAGGGATATGACGCAAGAATGGTATATCATATACCCCTTGATGCGTCTCCCCATCTGGGCCTACGAAGCCCGCTCGGTCAATTGCAAAGATGACATTAGCTTGTTGACGGCAAATATCATGTACAACCTGATCGTACGCTCGCTGCAGGAAGGTTGAATATACCGCAAATACAGGCTTCATTCCTTCCATAGCCATAGCAGCGCACATCGTTGCTGCATGCTGCTCTGCGATACCTACATCAATCATCCGGTTCGGATACAGCTTCTCGAACTTCAAGAGTCCTGATCCGCCTGGCATTGCAGGTGTTACTGCCACGATTCGCTCGTCTTGCTCAGCGAGCTCAATGAGCACATCACTGAAGATATCGGTGTAATTCGGCGTGCCCACTGATTTAAGGGGCTGGCCGGATTCAATCTTATAAGGTGTTGCTCCATGCCATTTATGGGAATCGGCTTCAGCTGGTGAATATCCTTTCCCTTTGCGGGTTACAACATGGACGAGAACCGGTCCATCGATACGGTCTGCCTGCTGGAAAATGTCCAGGAGCTTATCAATATCATGACCGTCTACAGGGCCAAAATATTTCAAGCCGAATTCTTCGAACAGCATGCCGGAGACGACTAGGTATTTCAGTCCGTCCTTCACGCGTTCTGCCGTTTTAGCCAGCTTACCGCCAATAGCCGGAATTTTTTTGAGCAGCTGTTCAACTTCTTCTTTGGCTTTTTTATAGTTGCGGTCAGAGCGAATTTTACACAAATAATTATGTAATGCTCCTACATTTGGCGCAATGGACATTTCGTTGTCATTCAGCACAACCATCAACTTGCGCTTTTCATGCCCGATATGGTTCAATGCTTCCAGCGCCATACCGCCTGTGAGCGCACCGTCTCCAATGATTGCGACTACCCGATTATCCTGACCTTGCAGGTCACGGGACAATGCCATCCCCATTGCGGCGGACAAAGACGTACTGCTGTGTCCGGCTTCCCATACATCGTGTTCGCTCTCTGCACGCTTCACAAAGCCGCATAAACCTTTATATTGGCGCAATGTATCGAACTGATCCTTGCGTCCTGTTAATATTTTGTGAACGTAGGCTTGATGGCCAACGTCGTATAACATTTTGTCCTTCGGGCTGTCATAGTAATAATGCAGGGCAAGCGTTAGCTCAACAATCCCCAAGTTAGATGCTAGATGACCTCCGGTCACTGCCAGCTTTTCAATTAAGAATTGACGAATTTCGGCCGCTAGCGGCTCCAGTTGCTCCTTAGGCAACTGCTTCAAGTCGCTAGGTTGATTAATCTGTTCGAGCAGCACGGGATTTCCCTCGCTTTCGTTGTTTCGATTTGCTGCGTTTCAACGGTGAAGAATGAAATATTGAACTTCGTCTCCAACACGTAGAAACACTTCCCAATTAGCAGGACGATCGGAGTGGCGTAATAAATAGCAAAGGATTTTCCGAGTGCCTTCCCGCCAACCGTCAATGCTGATACGAGTCCTGTGAAGACAACGCTCGTTACCGTCTTCATTACTGCGGAGTCAGCATCCATCGAATATAACAAGTTCGTAACGACTATTGCTGTGGCCGACCCACTGATTACTCCAGTCATATCGCCGATCACGTCATTACAGAAATTGGAGAATCGGTCTGCGTTACGAACGATTGCGATCGCCTGCTTCGCGCCAGCAACCTTCTCAGAAGCCATGGCGTGAAAAGGTGTCTCCTTCGCTGCCGCTGCAGATAACCCCATCATATCAAAAAACACTCCGATGAGCACGAGTAGGAGCACGATCACCATCCCGATGCCCCAGCCTACTCCCTCCAGCATCGAAGTCGATACGACGGAAAAAATAGCAGCTAGAGCAAATGTGACGATGAAAATAAATACGCTCCACCGAACGGAATGTTTGAAAGAGAATTTCATTGTATGTGATGTTCCATCCTTTATGTGTTAGAACTGTCTGATCAGTTACGTAAAGTTAAGAGTGGCAACTTCTAAAGTAAACGCTGTGGCTTAGGTCAAGTAGGTTTTCCCAGATGCTCGCCTCCTCGTCGCCGAGCAGGCCGTTTCCAATTAAGAGCGCCTTGACGTTGTCGCCAATCGCCAGACTGAATTACCACTTAGTCCACACTATAATCCTTAAGAAGCTTCACGCCAGTGAACAGTCTAGGAGTTTTCCTCGGGCAGCCCTGAACCAACCCCTAGCCTCTTTTGCAAGCCAGATTTCATACGGCATACGATTCATGCGTTCTTTGGCCGTGCCCTTTAGCGAATTTTTAGGCCCGCCTTCAGCGTTGGTAGGCCGACTAGAATACTGCACCACTCTACGCAAGGCCTATTATATCATAAACAGTGCCTAAATACTCGCCAATTAATGGTCTCGCTTCATCAAATAATCTGCCATGCCAACCAATAGCTCAGGTTTTTGGAACCCTGCATTCGCAATTGCAGCCTTCGCTTCCTCAGTCAAGCGTTCCACTTCCTGTTTCGATTCTTCAAGGCCGATGAAGTACGGATAAGTAACCTTCCCGCTCTTCTCATCGCTTCCCTTCGGCTTACCCAGCATGGCTTCATCTCCGATGACATCCAAAATATCATCTTGAATTTGAAAGGCGAGCCCAAGCTTATAACCATAGGTCGTCAGCGCTTGCAGCTGCTGTTCCGATGCGCCACCAATCCGCCCGCCTGCGCGAAGGGAGCATACAATAAGATCACTTGTCTTATGCAGATGGATGTATTCCAGCTGATCCAACGTCGTAATCCCTTGCTCACCGAGCATGTCAGCAGCCTGCCCGCCGACCATCCCGTTCATCCCTGCATACTCTGCCAATTCCTCTACAATAGACAAGGATACCTCAGCTGCAACACCATGCTGGCGTGTGCTCTGCACAATACAGTGGAAAGCCTGCGTCAACAGACCGTCTCCAGCGAGAATTGCCATGGCCTCACCATAGATTTTATGATTGGTCGGCTTGCCACGGCGTAGATCATCATTGTCCATTGCAGGCAGATCATCATGTACCAATGAGTACGTATGAATCATCTCGATGGCACATGCAACCGGCTCCGCTGCTCGTGTGTTGCCCCCTAAGCTATCACAGGCCATTAACACACATACTGGCCGCAGCCGCTTGCCGCCTGCCATTAACGAATAATGCATCGATTGTGTTAGCGGCTCAGGAGTATTGCGCTTGCTGTCCAGCATCTTCGGCAGTATCGATTCAATCCGAGTTGCCTGCTGCTTCACATAATCGGCAAATACTCCGGCCGATTGATAATTAATCAATCGAATCACCCGTCTCCTCTGTTGCATACGGCTGACGCTTCCATTCGCCGTTCTGCTCGGTTACCATCTCTATCTTGCGTTCAACTTGTTCCAGCTTCTCTGAACAAAGCTTAGAGAGCATCATTCCTTCTTGGAACAACTCAATTGATTGTTCAAGAGGAGCGTCTCCGCTTTCTAGTTTGGCAACGATCTCTTCCAACTTATCCATCGCCGCCTCGAAGCTTAATTGTTTAATAGTCTCTTTATTTTCCATGAGAGTTATTCACGCTCTCCTTTCATCGACCATACATGACAATCCAATTGGCCATCCGATAATTTCACCCGCACTACGTCTCCAAGCTGCACTTCTTCGATCGAGCGGATCAGCTTCGCCTCCTGTTCATCATACACAAGACTATACCCTCTTGACATAATCTTAAGTGGGCTAAGCGCGTCCAGCTGTCTAATCATCCCAGCTGCCTCCATCCGCTTCTGCTTCGTGATAGCAGCCATCGACTGAACGAGTTGATGCTGATTGCCATCCAACCGCTTGCGTGCAGCACGCACTTGATGTACTGGCGTCTGTTCACGCAATCGACCACGCAGTTCCTTCCATCGCTGTGAAGATTGGCCTTGGATCAACTGCAACCGGTACGTTAACTGCTCCTGCAGGCGCGCAACCTTATCCGCATGCTTCATCATTAACTGTTCAGGCTTGCGGAACACGGCAGATTGCTGTGCCCGAAGCAACCGTTCCTGGTTCTGATTCAAGAGACGATTCATTGCCGATTGCAGCCTGCGATTTACATGTGTAAGATGCTGCCTGAGCTCTTCCCTGTTCGCGACCGCTAATTCGGCCGCTGCCGTAGGTGTAGGAGCTCGAAGATCGGCTACGAAGTCCGAAATCGTAAAGTCAGTCTCATGTCCAACCGCTGAGATGATCGGGATCGTCGATGCAGCGATTGCTCGCGCAACCACTTCTTCATTGAATGCCCATAGTTCTTCTAGCGATCCTCCGCCGCGGCCCACAATCAGCACGTCCACCTCGCCGCTGCGGTTCATCGCCTCGATCGCCTGAGCAATCGATCCTGCCGCTTGTGTTCCTTGTACTAATACGGGGTATAGCAATACCGCAACACCGGGCTGACGGCGGCGCAGCGTAATGAGGATATCCCGTACAGCAGCACCTGTCGGCGAAGTAATGACGCCGATTGCAGCAGGATAACGCGGGATACTTCGCTTGCGTTCCTGCCCGAACAATCCCTCCGCGTTCAATCTCTCCTTCAACTGTTCGAAGGCCATGAACAGACTTCCAATTCCATCAGGCTGCATATGCAGCGCATAGAACTGGTATTGACCATCCCGTTCATACACCGTAATATTGCCGCGAGCAATGACCTTCGTTCCTTCCTTCGGACGAAAAGCCAGCTTTTGATTGTGCGAAGCAAACATAATCGTACGTATACGGCTATCAGAATCCTTCAATGTGAAATACATATGCCCGCTTGAATGATGTGTGAAGTTCGATATTTCTCCACGAAGCCATACATCCTGAAGCCTCGGATCGCCTTCCATCTTCATGCGGATGTAGCGGTTCACTTCTTTAATTGATAATATTCGTGCATCGTCGGACACATTGTCTGCCCCCTTTCGTTCCCAATGACAGACAGCGCACAACTATTCGTTGTGCGCAATGTGATGTATTCGTTTGGCGGCCTTGAGTGTATTGAACATGAGCATTGTAATTGTCATTGGTCCTACACCGCCTGGTACAGGTGTAATCGGGCCGCAAATTTCCTTCACGTCCTCAAAGTCAACATCTCCAGCCAGCTTACCGTTCTCAAGGCGGTTCATGCCCACATCGATAATGACTGCACCTGGCTTAATATAAGAACGATCCACGAAGTTAGCGCGACCAATCGCAACAACCAAAATGTCTGCCTGTTTTGTAATCTCCTTCATATTGACAGTCCGAGAATGGCACATCGTAACTGTTGCATTCTCACGTTGGAGAAGGAGAGATATTGGTTTGCCTACAATGTTGCTTCGCCCAATAACAACAGCGTGCTTGCCAGCAACGTCAATCTGGTTGCGTTTCAGCATTTCCATAATGCCTGCTGGCGTACAAGGCAATAAAGAGTCATCCCCGATGACCATATTACCGACACTGACAGGATGGAATCCATCCACATCCTTCTCAACGGCAATTGCATCGATGACAGCCTTCTCATCAATATGCTTCGGCAGCGGAAGCTGCACAAGAATTCCGTGAATGGAAGGTTCTTCATTCAAGCGATGAACAAGAGCCAGCAGCTCTTCCTGAGACGTATTTGCCGGAAGACGATGTACTTCCGAATTGAAGCCCAGCTCCAAGCATGTCTTATGCTTGCTGTTCACATATACTTGCGAAGCAGCGTCTTCACCAACGAGAACGACAGCCAGCCCTGGCTGTATCCCTTTGTCCTTCAGCCCAGCGGTCTCCGCCGTAATCTCCTCACGAATTGTACGAGATAATGCCTTACCATCCAATAAAGTTGCTGTTATCATTCTCTGCGCCTCCATCCGAATACTCGACATTGTCATCCAAGCTGAACTTACTTCTATTCTTCTGTTGTCTCTTCCTTTGCAGCTTCCGTAGTAGAAGCTCCGTCCATATCACGCATCATCTGCCCTAGAACTCCATTGACGAATTTTCCGGACTCGTCCGTACCAAAGTGCTTCGCCAAATTGATGGCCTCATTGATCGCTACTTTAGGAGGGACATCATCGCGATATTTCATTTCGTACGTAGCCAGACGAAGGATCTGTCTATCCACTCTGGACAAACGCTCAACGTGCCACCCTTTCAAATAACGTGCCAGAAACTCGTCGATCTCAACGTGATGCTCCCATGTAGCTCGTACCCATTCCAATACATGAGCATGCATGGCTTCCGCATGCTCATGCTTAACACCTATTTCATTGTCTTGTGCAGATTCTTGCACAATCATAGCAACAGCCTGATGTGGCGTTACCTCTGTCATTTCAAGCTGATACAAACTTTGAATAGCCATTTCTCTGGCGATGCGTCTTTTCATGATTTATCCTCCTGCATGTAAAGCATCCGACATGTCGAATTCGTATTCCTTCAATTCACTAGCGCATGCACTCTACTGTTCATTAAGGCAATTGCCAACGTTACTACGATCTTAAGCACTTCGATGCATCTACTTACGATTTATTTGTGAAAAAAATCCTATGAAGCTCCCCGATTCCCTTCCGTCGGCCAGAACCGGCGGTCAAGCAGTCGTTCGGAGCGTCCATAGGACTACTTCAACCTTCTCCAACGTTCAGACATCCACATTCCAATTCGCTGAAATGGGAACAAGGGGCCTAATTTCAGATCCCGCTGTCTGCCGATTGCAAATCCGATGAATACAAGAAGTGCAAAAAATAGCATATCCCAAAAACCAACAATTAGATACAAGATGCCAAAAAAAATGCCCGCCGTGACGCCAAGTAGACGTCCGCCGTGACTCTCCCATATTTCCTTCCACATCGGACAGCTCACCACCTATTCAACGCGCGCTTTAAAGGTTTGCGTCTGCACAATATTTGCAACGTATACCGAAACGTAAGAAACCGGTATTCCGGTAATTTCCTGCACATAATCGCGAACCTGGCGTTGAACATCCTCCGTCATGCTTTGTATCGCCGTCTCCCCGTCCACAACGGTGCGAATCGTGATATCGAGCCCTGATTCATTGGTGCGGATTCGTGCCTTTAAGTCCTTAACACCACGGACGCGCGACGCTGCCTTCAACGCTACGTTCTCGATCGTTTCTATCGATATCTTAATATCACCAATATCGGTGCGTTGATCAATCGATGACATTGACTTCCGCTCACGACGGATAGAAACGTAAACGAAGCGGACGCTAAGCAATAAAATAACGGCCGCAACCGATATTACTGTTGTTTGCAGCCATAGAGGCTGAGTTGGATCAAGCCGCTCGGGAATGAAGCCTAGTGCAGCTAAAATGGCTGCTACCGATAACGAACCAATGACCAAACTATACACAAACAACAACAGTCTGTCTACAATTCTGCTCACGCTTGACGATCCTCCTCATGGAATGGCAGTAAACCCCCTGCCACCAGGAGGGGGTTTACTGCCATCATTATTTCACTCGCGTAGATACTTCCGTTTCTTCCGGTTTCTCTTGCGATTTAAAATGCACGTCATGCACATGCACGTTCACTTCAACAACATGAAGACCTGTCATCATCTCAATGGAGCGCTTTACGTTCTGCTGAATCTCATCAGCAATCACAGGAATGCGACGACCATATTCTACGATGATGTTCACATCTACTGCAGCTTCACGTTGTCCAACTTCAACCTTAACGCCTTTGGACAAGTTCTTACGGCCAAGTAATTCAGCAATACCGCCTGCAAAGCCACCGCTCATACCCGCTACACCTTCTACTTCAATAGTAGCTAGACCAGCGATCACTGCAATCACGTCAGGAGCAATCTGAATATTGCCAAGATCAGTACGCTCAAATTCCGGAATAATCGTCTGATTCATCCGTTACACACTCCTCATTATTTTTTGAAAAGAGGCAGTTCTTGTCCGTCATAATCATAACTATAGCATTTGTCTATTTTTATGACAAATTACTCATGATGACGTTCTAGACTTCATGCTCTTCCAGGAACTTAATATCGAAATCCCCTTGCTCGAACTTCGGATGCCGCAGCAACCGTTGATGGAACGGAATTGTTGTATGAATACCTTCTATCGCGAACTCCGCAAGTGCACGCTTCATACGTTCAATCGCTTGTTCGCGAGTAGGAGCCCACACGATCAGCTTCGCAATCATGGAATCATAGTGTGGAGAAATCACACAACCTGGATATGCTGCGCTATCCACACGTACACCCGCTCCTCCCGGAGGCAAATAGAATTGAATTTGCCCTGCGGAAGGCATAAAGTTGCGATCAGGGTCTTCTGCGTTAACACGGCACTCAATCGCCCATCCATTAAGCTGAACATCCTCTTGTCGGAACGATAATGGATTGCCTTCCGCTACATGGATCATCTCTTGAATAAGGTCAATTCCAGTTATCATCTCGGTAACAGGATGTTCAACCTGAATACGAGTATTCATCTCCATGAAGTAGAAATTGCCGTCTGGACCGAACAGAAACTCCAAAGTACCTGCACCCGAGTAGTCAACAGCGAGTGCTGCGCGTACAGCTGCCTCGCCCATCTTCATACGAATATCTGGCGTCAGCACTGGACAAGGAGCTTCCTCAACCAGCTTCTGACGTCTGCGCTGCACGGAGCAGTCACGTTCGCCTAGATAAGCTGCATTACCATGCTTGTCTGCGATAATTTGGATTTCAACATGCTTCATGCCCGTCAAATACTTCTCCAAATAAACGCCGGCATTACCGAAGGCTCTCTCCGCTTCCTGTTGTGCTGTCGTAATTTGCTTGACCAGCATCTCTTCATCATCCGCAATTCGGATCCCTTTGCCACCGCCGCCGGCAGTTGCCTTAATGATGACAGGATAACCGATATCGCGTGCGATCATAAGAGCTTCTTCGATATTCTCAACGAGACCGTCGGAACCAGGAATGACAGGAACTCCTGCATCCTTCATCGTCTGCTTCGCTACAGCCTTGTCTCCCATACGCTCAATCGCATCGGAAGAAGGACCAATGAATGTAATGCCGCATGACTCGCAAATATCAGCAAAGTCAGCATTCTCCGCCAAAAAACCATAGCCAGGATGTACTGCATCACATTCTGTCAATGTAGCAACACTCATTATATTCGTAAAGTTCAAGTAACTGTCCTTGGAAGATGTAGGGCCAATACAGTACGCTTCATCTGCAAGTCGTACATGAAGTGAATCACGATCGGCTTCCGAGTAGACTGCAACCGTTGCAATTCCAAGTTCTCGGCAAGCACGAATGATACGAACAGCGATTTCACCACGGTTAGCAATTAGAATCTTCTGAAATTTCAATGTTTTAAACCTCCTTGGCTTTACATCTGTTCGGGATGATAGCATCCACTAATCCAGCTTCACCAAGAATAAAGGCTGGCCGAACTCAACCAACTGGCCATTTTCTACAAGAATCTCAACAATTTCGCCTTTGACTTCAGCTAAGAGTTCATTCATCAGCTTCATCGCTTCCAAAATACATACGACCGATTTCTCGTTAATTTTATCTCCCGTATTCACAAATGGAGGCGTGTCTGGTGAAGAAGCACGATAGAATGTACCTACCATCGGAGACACAATCTTATGCAATCCCGCCTGCTCCTTCGTGTCGGCAACAACATCTACTGCTGGCTGTGCAGGAGCTGTCTCAACTGCAGCTGCTGGCTGTGCAGGTACAGTTGGAACCGGGGTATATGTAGGCTGTGCAGGTGCTGGCTGAACACTAATGACTTCAGTCTTGCCGGGCTTGCGAATGGAAAGACGATAACCTTCGTTCTCGATTTCCAATTCCTGCACGGAAGTTTGGTCCAACAGCTTGATCAGTTCTTTGATTTCGCCAATCTTGAACAACATGTTTCACTCCTCGTGACAATTGATAAGTCTCTTATAGCAAGGTAGTTTCATACTGCAAATACATGTCCAAAAAGGGAGCGGTATTCCGCAACAGAGATCCGCAAGGACGCTCAGCGCATGCTGTCTATGCAGAATATAATACCGAATCTGTTCAGCAGTGCGCACAAGTAGCTGTTAAGCTGCATGCATAGCAGAGTGCCGTGTTGCCGCAGAAGAAATGACATATTCGATGCGACAATCCTTGTGATTGAATGCTAGATTCCATGCTGAGAGACCTTCCGTTGCTTTCTCAAAAATAAGCTGTCTTTTTGAACAACCTTCAAAAAAGGACAATCTACAGACGTTAGTATTATAACATAATCGTTCCAAATGGAAAGAGCCCAGTTTGCAACTGGGCTAGATTCGAGTACATTCGCTATTCACTGACATATTCTACAACAATCTTATCTTGTGTCACATTCAAGTCCTTCATGACTTTATCTACTATTTCAACAGCATCTTTGGCTTCAAGCTTATTGCTCTGCACAAGCACTTGATATTTATCATTATCCTGTGTGATGACTGCACTCTGATACTGCTTCTGCAGCTCCGTTTCCAGGTTTGATAATTTCGTCTCATGCTCTTCCAGCTTGCCCATTTCGTCATGGACTGCAGCAGTCTTCTCACTGCTGGTTGAGTTCAGGTCACTCATGAGTTTCTCCATCTCTTGCTGATACTTCTCTGCACGCTGCATTTGCAGTTCTTCAATAGAGCTCCGCTTCATAACACCTTCTGCTTCAACTTTGTCCAGCATCGCCTTCTCTTGGTCTTCCTTCGCAGCAGCGCTAGTCTCATTTCCAGCATTCTTGGCTTCATCGTCCTTGCCAGTGCTTGTCGCAAAAGGATTGGCCCCGTCACTCTTGCTGCTGTTCTCCTTAGCTTCGGATGCAGCGTCTTTGCCATTGACGCTAGGATCAGCACCATGCCCTGTAGATACCTCAGTGACTTTGATTTCCGGCAATTGCCCAACTTCTGTTGCATCACCTTTCAACGTCTGTTCTGAACGTACATTGTCTACCGTTTGCTTCGCTGGAGCTGTTGTGTCCTCCGTGAACAAATAATATGCGGACAATACGACCATCAAGCTCAGCATAGACACTAACCATATCGTCTGTCTTTTCGTATTCATTCTTCATTACCTCCTAGTGTTCATTCAGTTTCTCGTTCAAGCTTACCTATTGAGCAATCTTGCGTGGAACGACCGATATCCGATAAGCCGGTACATTCAAGCCTTTCTCGACAGCATCGACGACCATCTTCTTCACCGTCGCATTCTCTGCCCCTTTCGCAACGACTATGACTCCCCGCACCTTCGGCTTAATGCGCTTCGTCACGATTGGAGCTTGATTGCCCGATGATTCCAGCGTCACGATTTGACCATCGCGCGTATATTGGGTAGTGTGCCGCTTGCCGCCGTTCGAATCTGTCTCTTCGGTCTGCTGCTGATTGTCCTTGAAGTTGCGCTGAACAATCAGTTCCTCTGTGGAGTCGATCGTGACAAGCACATCAACTTGTCCGACGCCGACAATTCCCTCCAGAATGCCTTTGACGCGTGCTTCAAATGACTGCTCAATGGACTCGAATACATTCGGTGAAGCCTTATCAGATGAATTCTTGGTTTCCATCGAGTCAAAGGCCCCGACAGCCGGCGGCTCTTTGTCTGCGCTGCTTTTGCCCCCGAACCACCCTCCATCGCTTCCCTGAGGCTGGAACGAGCCGAACAATATGAGCGCTGCGCCGACAAGACCGAGCAGGAGCAGCCAGCGGAACGAACGGACGCGCTTGGAACCGTTGCTGCCTTTTCCGATCCACGTTTCAATCTGCTGCAACCATTTCGCCAACATGATCGACTCCTTTGTTATCGAATGGACTTGGCTTACTTGTCCTATTTCACCTATATGCTACCGTATAGAAAATATGCTTGTTTTTTCATGATTTTCACCTGTTTGAGCGCATGACCAAAGGATGGCTGTCCTACAGCTTTGGTTCAGCTCGTTTCCACTCCACCTTGATTTGCTCCGCATTCACAATCCAAGAGGTCATCAGTGATCGTATCGCTTGATTCGTAACCTTGCTGCGATACTGTTCGGCCTCTTCCCCCAGCTGTTCAGAGTATCCTGATGCTGGGATTTCCTTGAATTGCTGAGACTGTCCCGTCTCCGGGCCCTCTTGTCCAATCAAGCCTGATTGAATCTGTACTTGATGAACCGGCTTCACAGCCTCCACTGTGCCGTCAGTTTTAACGAAATCTATAGAATCGGTTTCGCTCACAGCAGCCTGTCCGGCAGAAAGAGCAAGCTCTATCCGTTCAATGATTGGTTCCCCCTTCGCATTGCGGGTAAGCCTGACTTGCAACTGCTCCACTTGTACCTGTTCCTCCGAGATGTTCCTCTTCGTACCGTTGGCATTTTGAACACTGTGACGAAAGGCAAGCGCAAGCTGTTCCTTCATCTGACTGCCAATTTCCGCTTCTGCAAGCCGCAGCGCACTGCCTTCCTGCTCACGGGCTAGCAACTCTCCTTGTCTTCGGATTTCGTTTACGCTCGTTGACTGATTTCGCTCTGCGGTTAACGTGGATGACAACGTAGAGCTCCATTCGCTTGCTAATTGATCTGCCAGTCTTGCATCGAACAGCTTAAGGACAGGTGATAATAAGGTTAGTAAAATAATTAAGCTAAGCATTAGCTTGACGTATCGCTGCATCGAGCGATTGGGCAGAAGCAGATCAATGAACGTTGCCAGTAAAATTATCATGATGATCTCTTTCATCCATTGACTTAACCAGCTCATTTCGTTCACTCCATTTCATCCGCGCGGCCTAGCGCATCATAACCGTCACATTGCCTGCCGTAATGAGAATCGTAATTGCTAGAAAGAACATGAGACCGACCGCAGCTAGAGCCGCAAACACATAGATCATGCTCTTGCCGATCGTCTTCAGGCACCCAAGCACAGGGGAATCTCCTAACGGCTGCATAATGGCTGCCGAGGCGTTATAGATTAATGCAAGCGTCAATATTTTGATTGCCGGGAAGGCACATAAAAACAGCAAAATAATGACACCTGACAACCCAACCGCATTTTTTACGAGCAGCGATGCCGAAATGACGGTATCCGTTGCATCTGAGAATGCGCGTCCAATTACAGGAACGAAATTGCCGGTTATATACTTGGCTGTTCGAATAGATACCCCATCAGTGACTGAGCTCGTAGCTCCTTGCACGGAGATCACGCCCAGAAAGATCGTTAACAGAACACCTAGCAATCCCACACTGATGCTCCGCATCAAATTCGCCAGTTGAGTCACCTTGTATTTGTCAGATATGGAACTGACAATATGCAGAATTGCTGAGAAGAATAGAAGTGGAAATACACCGACATAGATCAGTGTTCCGACCAAATGAACCATAAAGATGATGAGCGGATGCATGACTGTAACGGTCACAACATTCCCCATTGAAGCCAGCAGGGTTAGAAGCAAGGGCACCATCGCCATCATAAAGTTAATCATGCTTGATATTGCTTCCTTGGCGAAGCCGATTGCGATCTGGAAGCTGTTAATAGCCAGAATAATGATGACCATGTAAGAAATTGTGTAGGCAATTTTGCTGACTGTGTTGCGCTCGAAGGCGGTCTGCAGCGTTTCCAGCACCATGCTGAATACGACGAGTATGACAATCGTGACAATTAACTTGCCGTTCATAAACACTTCTTGCAGCATAAATTTCCCGATAGCCTTGAACACATTGCTGACTGTCAGCTTCTCACCGCCAGGAAGCAGCAAATCAAAAAAATCTGGCATGGCATCTCTAGGAAAGTAGCCCCCATACTTGACGAGCAGATCATTCCAGTATCGCTCCACTTCGCTCGTCTGTAATCGCTTCGTCTGCTGCTCGATCCATGCTTCTGTTGGGGCGGGTCTTGCGGGCCCTTCTTCTTGCAGCTGCTGCGGCTGTGTCACCTGCTTGTCTCCTATCGCAGGAGCAGCGAATGCCGTACCCACACTAGCGAACAACACGCACAGCAGCAACAGGAGCCATACCCGCTTCCTATAGACCATGTTCCAATGCCGTTCTTGCAATTGAATTCGGTTCATTCGCACTCCACCTTACCTCACGTTAAGCAGGAAGAAGCTTCATTACAGTCTCGATAATGACGCTTATGATCGGGATAGCCAGTACCATAATCAGCACCTTCCCGGCAAGTTCAATCTTAGATGCAATCCCATCCTGTCCTGCATCCCGAACAATTTGAGCGCCGAACTCCGCGATGTAGGCGATGCCAATCATTTTCAATATCGTCTTCAAATAAATGGGCTGAATTCCCGAGCGATCGGCCAAGTCCTCCAGCACTTGAATGACGACTTCGATCTTCCCAATCAAGAATAGAAAAATGGCGATTCCAGCAAAGGTTGAAATGATAAACGCAAACATCGGCTTCTGCTCTTTGACAACCAATACTAGAATGGTCGCCAAAAGTCCGAGTCCTACAACTTGAATGATTTCCACGAAATCACCTGACCTGTATACCTACCGTTATTTTATTGAAACAAGAAGATGGTTTTAATCTCTTGGAATAAGTGATCCAGCAAGCGAACGACCATGAACAAGACCACAACAAAGCCGATGACCGTCACCCAATGAGCCATATCTTCCTTTCCCATTTGCTTCAGCACGGTGTGAATCATCGCGATGATAATACCGATTCCGGCAATTTGAAAAATGGCGCTGACATCTACATTCATCTTCTGGCACCTCAATACATCAAAATTACAACGAGCAAACCAGCTAGCACACCAAGACTGCGAGTCATTTTGCCATAGCGGCTATGATCTTCCCGAGCGCTCCACTCCTCTTGCTCCAGCTGCTTAATCGCAAGCTTGATATGCTTGCTCTGATCCTCTCGATCACTAATTCCAAGCGTAAACCCAAGTTCCTTAATAATTCGGAGGTCTTCCTTCGTTAGCGAGGTATTGCTGCCATATCGTTCCCACGCTTTCTCCCAAGCTTCCCTTGCCGTAAATGATTGTGCTGCGGAATGTTCCATTGCTTGTGATGCGCTGAGGAATATATCGCGCAGTACAGGGGGCATTTGCTGTGCAATATCGTGAAATGCTGCCGATAGCGGGGTGTGCCCGTATATTATTGCGGTTTCCAATCGAGCCAGTGCATGGTGCAGCAGCCGAAGCTGCTTCGGTCTCGCCGCATATGCAGCTGCTTGTACCCACCCTATCCCCGCCGTAGCCGCAACGAGAATTGCTGCTCCTAGCAATTTATACGTGGTACCCACCTCCTCCCTGCACATTCGCTACGATGCTGGGCTGAAGTGCTCGCAGCTTGCCGTCGTACACCTTCCTCTGCCACTGTCTAGCTGTCCTCCGCAGCGTAACAACCCGAGTAAATCCCCCTCCATCAAGCAAGGATGCCATTCCAGGACGTCGAATCACATCCTCTGCGTCCGATCCATGAACAGATGCGATCATCCTTACGCCAGCATGTATGGCCTCTCGCATCGCCTCGTAATCTTCTTCTCTTCCGAATTCATCCACAACAAGCACATCGGGAGACATAGAACGAATAAACATCATTAATCCTTCTGCCTTCGGGCACCCATCTATAACATCTGTTCGATAGCCAAGATGGTAACTAGGCACTCCCTTCGTACAACCGGCAATTTCAGAACGCTCATCTACAATGCCTACCTTAAGCGCCTTCCAGAGTGCCTGAGGATGATTCCAGCAGCCAGAGGAGATAGCCCGAGCCATATCTCGCAGCAGGGTTGTCTTCCCATGCTGTGGAGGGGATACGACAAGTGTGCTATGGATTGTCCGATGCTTGAAATCAAGCAGTTGTGGAATAATGTCGTCGGCTATGCCCATTACTTCTCGGGCAATACGCAAGTTGAAGCCCGTTATATCCCGAAGATGGCTAACCCTTCCTTGCGTCAGCACAGTCCGACCCGCTAGTCCAATTCGATGTCCACCAGCTACCGTAATGAACCCACGCCGAAGCTCTTCCTCCATCGTATACAGCGAATGATTCGTTACATAGTCAAGCAATTGAAGGCTATCTTCGCGGTTAGGACGATAGGCTGTATCAGGCTTATCAGTCAATGTGCCTTCCCTAGTCACAAAATAAAATTCCCCCGCTGCACTGACTTCTAGCGGGCGCTCTTGTCGGATTCTCACTTCTTCCAATTCACCTAAGATGCGTTCAGGCAAGTGCAGCAAGATAGAACGAAGCGCGGGAGGCAGCACCGCTGACCAGCTGTATACATTCATCTCTCCCATCCTCCTTGGGTCATCCTCATTATTTTAAGGGAAATAAGGTGCTACCTTGTGTATCCCATATGTATGACCCTTGTCCGGCAAATATGCACCTCGGTGGGACTAGTACCGATTGATCCCTATACCCCCGTCCACTACTTCTTCAAAATGCCGATAAGCAAGCATGTAACACCAGCAACAATCCAGGCAATCTTCGTCCAGTTCAACTTGTCTGCTATGCCTATCAGCCCAATTGTGGTCGTTGTAATAAGCACGAGCGGCCCTACAAGAGCGAGCAATGAATTAACGGCAAGCGCCTTCTCGGTATCATTTACTTTCAACATAATGAGGGCTACAGCAATCTCCAGAGATCCAGACAGAAAGCGCAGTCCCGCCATACTCGCTACGAACTTATCAATCGTCACCGTTCTCCCCTCCTGTACACAATCATGAATTGGAAACATCAAGCGATCCAAGTGAACGCAGCCTGTACAATACGCATATTGACACATTGTATGCAGGACAAGACTTGTTTAGAGCAGTAGATCGCGAGAATCTGGCAGATAGACGCTGCTCATATAGAGGTTGTTCAAAAAGTCCGCTTTTGATCACGAAGTAAATCATGAAGTGGACTCGGCATCGAATCTTGAATTCAGCCGGGCCTAAGCAGATGCTTACGAAGTATGTTTCCTGCGGAAACATCTCAGGTGCTCATGTACCCAAAACGTACGCTCCGCTCCTCAGGCCCTGGCTTCATCCAACTGAGGCGTTTTGAAAAAACGCACAACGGTAGCATAAGCTTCGGTGCTGAAAACCGGCCTTTTTGAACACGCACATATAGGCAACTAGGCACCTGTCAGGTGAGGTATGCATATATTGACTTCATAGTTTGACTATCTTCATGAGATGAGGGAGATTGTAAACCATGAGCTTCACTGACAACCAAGTTGGCTGTTGGCCGAGTCGATTAATTGATCCAAGCGGAATACGTACTGCGAAGCCGCGTACCACGGGAATGACGATGGTCATGGACAAAGGAATGGGAATGAGCGAATTTACGGATATGCTGGAGCTCGCTCACGAGCACATCGACGTCATAAAGCTGGGGTTTGGAACCTCTGCCGTTACGCCTCTTTCTCTGCTTAGCACCAAGCTGGAAGCCGCAGCACGTCATGATGTTATTGTCATTCCTGGAGGTACGTTTTTAGAAATTGCTGTCGCGCAAGGCATGGTGGATGCTTTTTTTCATATGATGAGAGTGACTGGTTTTACGGGAGTTGAGGTGTCGGACGGCACAATCACATTAACCCGCAAGGAGCGGAATGCGCTCATCCGCCGCGCTAGCGAGGAAGGACTGCTTGTTTGTACAGAGTATGGCAAGAAGGATAATTCAACACCATTTGTTCTCTCCGATATCGTAGAGACCTTTACAGAAGATCTTGCTCACGGAGCCGAATGGATGACACTTGAGGGAAGAGAATCTGGTGTGGGGGTTGGCGTGTATGATTGCAGCGGCAGTTGTGATACCTCATTGGTCAATCGTATTGTCTCCGCAGTGCATACGCCTAGCCGACTGATGTGGGAAGCTCCACACAAGGAGCAGCAGGTTGAAATCTTGCGAACGGTTGGTTTGCAGGCGAATATCGGCAACGTATCCCCACATGACGTTATTGCCTTCGAAGCACTCCGCAGAGGACTGCGTTCAGATACAATGAGCGCCATGGTTCAATCTCAATACATGATCTAATTGTTCGACACACGTAACCAGAAATATAAAAAAAGGGGGGGGAACCAACATGCATATCGATGTCATTCTTAGCGTAAACGAGGCACGAGCAATAGATTTGACACATCGCACGGTGATTGTCATCGACGTACTTCGTGCAACAAGCACGATCATCACTGCCCTTCATTATGGCGCTTCCGGCGTCATTCCCGTTGAGACGGTATCCCAAGCCAAACAAATTGCCAAAGATGAGGATGTATTAGCTGGGGAACGCTACTGCAAAAAAATATCAGGATTCGACGCAGGGAACTCCCCTTATGAATACATGTCGAACAGCATAGAAGGCAAGCGAATCGTGCTAACAACTTCAAATGGTACGCGTGCCATCCAGAAAGCATTGAAAGCAGACTATATATTAGCCGGAGCAATCATTAATGCGCAAGCTACTGCACATGCTGCATGCAAACTGCGCAAGGATGTGGCATTGCTCTGTTCAGGCGCACAAGATGAATTCGCCTTCGAGGACGGCCTATGCGCCGGACTTATAATTGCGGAGCTGCAACGCTGTATGGGTAATGCAAACGAACTAACCATGAATGATGTCGGATATACCGTTCACAGCTCCTATCAGTATTATGCGAATCGCATTCCAGAAGCGCTTCAACAATGTTCGGGCGGCAAGAAACTATGCAAGCTTGGCTTCGCAAAAGATGTAGAGTTCTGTGCAACGGTCAATACGTATTCACTCGTCCCCATTCTTACAGACAACCACACGATGAAGCCGTTTATATCATCATAAACGTCACAATTACGAGCAAGGCGCCAGACGGTCTATGTTCTAAAGCAGAGGGGCTTGTTCATACATTGAAAATGACTACAGCATATCAGCACGATGGTATGAACAACTCTCTCTTGAGGAGCATGATACATGAATGGTGAATTTGTACTCGTTACGCTCATACTCATAGGTCTCGTTAGCCGATCTCCAATTATTACGACTGCCGCATGTATTTTGCTAATCGTTAAGCTTGTCCATTTAGAGCGCTATCTTCCCACCATTGAACGTCGGGGATTGGAGTTCGGATTATTATTTCTTACCATTGCCGTGCTTGTTCCCTTTGCGGCAGAGCGAATCACTACCCACGATCTATGGTCAGCCCTATCTTCCTGGCCGGGTATGATGGCACTTGCGGGCGGTGCTATTGCCACCTCTATGAATGGCAAGGGACTGGAGCTATTAAAAAACGATCCGCAAATGATTGTCGGCCTAGTGGCTGGGTCAATCATCGGGATCGTTCTACTGCGCGGCATTCCGGTAGGGCCATTAATGGCCGCCGGTATAACCGCACTATTATTGCAAATAAGCAGGTGGATTATTGATAAGTTCTAAAATATGCAGTCCATCCATTATCTACGGTCTTGAGGACCGCCTACGAATGCTGTTTCCATTGTGTCCAAGCCATAGCCTGTATGAAGAGCTCGGATAATATCATGCAGGTTATCAGCTGCCACAACACAGGATACTTTAATTTCAGAGGTGCTCACCATTTTAATGCTGACTCCCGTCCGGGAGATGATGTCGAACATTTTAGCAGCAACACCCGGATGGCTAACCATACCAGCCCCTACGATCGAAATTTTCACCAAATCTCGCTCCGATGTAACTTCACGGTATGGAACCTCACCGCGAATGTTCTCAATAACGGATACTGCTCGCTCACAATCAGCAAGTGCTGTCGTGAAGGAGAAGTCTGCCTCACCGTTTAATACACCGCTCTGTACAATAATATCTACATCTATATGTTCATTTGCAAGCGCTCCGAATACCTTCGCCAATACTCCCGGCAAATCAGCGACGCCCAAAATGCTAATACGCGCTACATTCTTATCATATGCGATGCCACTAACGACTACACCCTGTTCCATTGTAGCTTCCTCCTTCACGATTGTCCCCTCATTGTAGTTAAAGCTGGATCGAACAACAAGACACACTGAATTGTGCTTGGCGTATTCTACTGCACGCGGGTGCAGTACGGCTGCCCCTAGGTGAGCCAGCTCCAGCATTTCGTCATAGGATATTTCCTTCAGCTTCCGGGCACAGTTTACGATTCGAGGATCTGTAGAGTATATGCCGTCAACATCCGTATAAATCTCACATACATCCGCCTGAATAGCAGCAGCCAGCGCAACGGCTGTCGTATCCGAGCCTCCACGGCCTAATGTTGTTATTTCTCCGACTTCCGACATCCCCTGGAATCCAGCCACAATTACAATCTGACCTTCCTGCAGTGCATTCTTCACCCGTTCAGACTGTATGTCGACAATACGTGCCCTGCCGTATGTACCGTCTGTTCGGAAACCAGCCTGCCATCCGGTCATAGACATCGCCTGGTGACCAAGCTGATGGATGGCCATGGATAACAGCGCTACCGAGATTTGCTCGCCTGTCGTGAGCAGCATATCCATTTCACGCGCAGGAGGATTCTCATTCAAGCTTTTCGATTGATCGATTAATTCGTCCGTCGTGTCTCCCATTGCTGATACAACAACAACACACTTGTGGCCTTCTTGTTTTTTTTCTACGATTCGTTTGGCAACCCGCTTCATTCTCTCAATATCTCCTACTGAGCTGCCTCCGAACTTCATGACGTATAGTGCCACACTGACTCACTCCCACCCTATGAACTAGAAATGCTTGCACTTTCTTTTAATAGCATATTATAGCACAATTTTACCAATGCGGTACGTTAAATTATAAAAGCCCCGAATGCACAGGGCACTCAGGGCTTATTAAAAATCTTATTCAATAATTAGGCACGAGAAATGTACTTGCCTTCGCGTGTATCGATAAGCAGTACATCGCCTTCGTTGATGAAGAGTGGCACTTGAACGTTCAAGCCAGTTTCCACTGTTGCGTTCTTCGTTGCACCTTGAGCCGTGTTGCCTTTAACTCCTGGCTCTGTCTCAACTACCTTAAGCTCAACGTTGTTCGGCATGTTGATACCAAGGATTTCACCTTTATAGCTTACGATGTTAACGATCATGTTGTCCTTCAAGAAGTTCAATTCCCATTCCAATTGGCTCTTGTCCAAGGAGAATTGGTCGTAGGACTCATTGTCCATGAATGTATACTCTTCACCACTGTTGTACAGGTATTGTACTTCGCGGTTATCGATTTGCGCACGGCCGATTGTTTCACCTGCACGGAACGTCTTCTCCGTAACGTTGCCGTTACGCAAGTTTTTCAATTTGGAGCGTACGAACGCAGCACCTTTACCTGGTTTAACGTGTTGGAAATCCAAGACTGTAAAGATATCTCCATCTACTTCTACCGTCAAACCTGTTTTAAAATCGTTTACTGAAATCACTCTAAATTCCCTCCTACATGCATGGCAACCCCGATTAACCGTAATGAAATACGTTCGATGCTCAGTGTATCGGTTAGATATCTACTGAACTGCGCCCGTCACTACATGTCTAATACGAGCAGTTGTTTCGTTGATTGTGTTATTATTTCAATCCCGTCTTCCGTAATCACAATATCGTCTTCGATACGTACACCGCCGAATCCTGGAATATAGATACCAGGCTCCACCGTAACGGTCATACCGGGAGTTAACACCGTATCGCTTCCGAATGCCAATCTTGGATTTTCATGAACTTCCATACCCAAGCCATGACCGGTGCTGTGTCCGAAATGGTCACCATATCCGTAACCCTTAATGATGTCACGAGTTAAGGCATCTGCCTCGCGTCCAGTCATCCCCGGACGAATATGTTGAATTGCATTCATCTGTGCTTCAAGAACAATGTTATAAATTTCATGATGCTTGTCAGTCGGCTTACCCAGTACTACCGTACGTGTAATGTCTGAGCAATACCCATTGTACAAAGCACCGAAGTCAAGCTTAATGAACTCGTTGCCTTGGATGATGCGATCACTTGCAACACCATGCGGCAATGCGGATCGTTCGCCAGATGCAACAATCGTATCGAAGGAGCTCGATGTTGCTCCATTCTTACGCATGAAGAATTCCATCTCAAGCGCAATATCCTTCTCGGATACGCCTGGCTTGAGGAAGTTCAGAATGTGGCTGAATGTACGATCCGCAAGCTGAGCAGCATCGCGCATAATCGCCAATTCTCCCTCATCTTTAATCATGCGAAGATCTTCGATCAGCCCAGATACAGGTACAAGTTCGATGCCTTCGAGCTGTCCTTGATATCCTGTATAAGTCGCGAATGCGACGTGATCCTGTTCGAACCCTAGACGACTAATATGCATATCAGACAGAAGCTGCTTCAGCGTATCTGTCATCTTCGCGCCGTGTTCAACAACGTCATAATCAACAGCTTGCTGCGGCGCCTGTGTCATATAGCGGAAATCCGTCAGCAGCACTGCGCGGTCTTGCGTAATCAGCACATAGCCGGATGAACCTGTAAATCCTGTCATGTAACGACGGTTCACCGCACTTGTGATGAACATGGCTTCCAAGCCTTTCATCCCCATTGCTTCTCTTAAACGAGTCAAACGTGATTGGCTCATCTTCTCATCATCTCCCGACTTTGCATTGTTCCGTCACCCTTGAGATTGACCTTCTGCCCGTTGTGAGGACACATACTGATGCAGTGCAGACAATCCCAACTCATAGCTTAATGCTCCGAATCCCGCAATTTGTCCTACCACTACAGGAGCGGTTACAGACACATGCCGGAACTCTTCCCGCTTATGTATGTTGGACATATGAACTTCCACTGTCGGAATGCGAACTGCACTTAATGCATCTCGCAATGCATAGCTGTAATGCGTAAGTGCTCCCGGATTAATGACAATACCGTCGCATGTCCCATATGCCTCATGGATACGGTCTATGAGCGCTCCTTCATGATTGCTCTGGTAGCATTCCATTGAAACGCCCCAAGATGCAGCCATCTCTGTAAGCCGTGCTTCAATCGCAGCCAACGATTCGCTCCCGTAGACACCAGGCTCGCGAATGCCGAGCATATTCAAGTTCGGTCCGTTCAATAACAAGTAACAAGCCATGATGATTCCACCTCTCAAGCGTACCGTCAACAGACGAATCCTCACGTATTTTAACATACGATGCAGAAAATGAGAAGCGTCAATACAGCAAACCCCGCATGACATCGCGCATTTAGCTACATGATCGGTTTAGGCTTGCGTCGCTCTGGGTATTCATGCGCCTCTTCCCCAGAATCACTTCTTGCTGCTGAATGAACAACTCCTTCGCTGGGTACACGGTCAGGCCCTCTATTTCCTGACTTCCCAGATCCCTGTCCTCCACCGCTGGCATAGCCCGATCCCCCCTTCATTTTGAGACGCTCTGCCTCATCGGGTTCACGCTCCTGTTCATTATTGAACTCCGTTGCTACCGTATAGCCGATGAATAATCCCCAGACAAGCATGATACATGATTCTGTCCATATCGTGTTCCATGTTGTCCTCCATACTGGATGCACGAGACCAAGCATAGGCCCGGGTGCAACATATAATAGAACCCACCATACTATCCCATATAGAATTCCAGGGTACGGACCAGGTACTTTCCGTAGGAAAAGTGTATATAGTATGGAAGCTGCGATTGAAAATAAAATGAATGCGCCCCATCCTACTAGCTGGCCTTGGGTAGTGATCAAATATTTATGCGGGTAAAAAGGTTCCGCAATCATCCCAGGGATCACCGAAGTAAAGTGGAAAGTATACGCGAGCCAACGTATCCCGCCCCATATCAGCCCGGCAAAAAAACCGATTTGCACAGAAAACGATAATGGGTCAGTAGGATTCTTCTTACGCTCCGCCCTTGCTTGCCTTTCATTCATTGCCATTCCTCCCAATTGTGATCATCTCAACGTGTATGTAGTATGCTCCAACCTAGGCGGATTACAATCATGGTGTGGAAAACGCCAGCAAAATTCGCTACAATAAAATTATTATTATTTCAAAATCGTGAAGTGCCTCTTACTTGAGGCACCTTCGGTACACACGCAAAGCGGAATGCATTCAAGATGGGGATGGTGAAGTAATTGTCAGATCAGAAATCCATTTACGGTGGACAGGCCGTAATTGAAGGCGTAATGTTCGGCGGCAAGCACGTCAATGTGACGGCTGTCCGTCGCAAAGATAAATCCATTACGTTCTACGAAGTACCAAAGAAAGATAAAGCATGGGTTGCCAAGCTAAAAAGAATCCCGCTGCTCCGAGGGATTGTTGGCATATTCGATGCCAGTGCTAAGGGATATCAGCACTTAAACTACGCTGCAGAGAAATACGCAGAGGATGAAGAAGGAATTGAAGCTGCTGAGGCAGGCAAAGACTCCAAATGGAACCTTGCGATGATCGTCGGGGTAGCGGTAGTCGGAATTTTATCGCTTATCTTTAGTAAAATTATTTTCACAACCGTTCCAGTTGTCATTGAAGAACTCATTTTCGGGTCGGCCTTCAATAATATCGTGATCCATACTGTCGTTGAAGGCGTCATTAAAATTGCGTTCCTTCTCGGGTATTTGTGGCTAATTTCCAAGACTCCTATTGTCAAGCGTCTGTTCCAATATCATGGCGCTGAGCATAAGGTAATTACCGCATATGAAGCCGGCGTAGATCTAACGGTACAGAACGTACAGAAGTTCAGCACGCTGCATTATCGCTGCGGCAGTAGTTTTATTATTTTGTCCGTCATCGTTGGAGTCGTTATTTACTCCTTTATCCCATATGATAATTTATGGGAACGCATTTATCCAAGGCTCCTGTTGATTCCGGTCGTCATGGGCGTATCCTACGAGTTCCTGCGATTAACGAATGCCCTGCGGAATGTGCCTGTGCTTCGCTGGCTTGGGTATCCTGGACTGTGGCTGCAACTGCTCACAACGAAGGAACCTACAGATGATCAGGTGGAAGTGTCGATTGCTTCCTTCAATCGCATGTGTGAGCTTGATCGCGAATTACAGCCTAAACAGGCTGTATCCTAATTCTACATCAATACTATGACAAGAAGGGAATGATGACGATGGCTCGACTGCCGCGATGGTTTATGCTCCTCATGGCTGTGTTGGTTGGAATCGGAATCGTTAGCAGCTTCACTCGAGATCCTATATCCATTCTAATTCCCGTCGCCATCATTGCCGTTGTATTCCTCGTCTATCGATTTGGGCCGAAGAAGAGCGTCAAGGTGAAGGTCTCACCTCGTACAGAGGCGAAGCTGAAAGCAGCACGTGCGTCTCAAGCTAAGAAGCGCATACGACCTCGATCCCAAGCAAAACTTACGGTCATTGAGGGCAACAAGGCTAAGGATGAGAACAGACAACAGACTAAATAAAGAAAACAGCGCGTAGATGAGTTTCCTTCATCCAAGCGCTGTTTTTTGGTTATATCTTCGTCTTCCCGCAACAAAGCACCTTATACATCTTCTCATAAGCGTCCCTCGTCCACTGTTCGAAGAAGGCGTTACCCGCTTTCTCGCCTGACTCATATAATGCCATGCTCTGCTCAACGGTTAAATCAAAGTCAGTTGTTCCGATACCCAGTGTAGGGATCTTGATCGTACGGAAGCGGTTCTGCTTATCGATATAGCGCTGGTCATGTGCCGAGATCATGGTGGATACCATGGCCTGAAGCATCGTGATGAGACCCGTAATCTGATGGGGCTGGCCAGACTGATTTCCTACCATTTGAAAACCGATCGTTGGAATCAGACGATTCGATCGCGGGTCAACCTCGTCATCGAATAGCCATAGCGGGAAATTGGAGAGCATCCCACCATCCACAATATAGGAGAATTGATCAGCAAACTTCTTCGTTCGACCATTCTTCACCTCGAATGGGGCTCGTAATATCACCGGATCGAAGAAGTAAGGAATGCTTGTGCTCATCCGTATTGCCTTGCTCACGTGAAATGATGCTGGGTCTATCCCGTAGTTCGCAATGTCGTCAGGGAGAACCATCAGCCTCCCATTCGTAATATCCGAGGCAATGATTCTTAGCTGTTCCTTCTTCAAATCCCCAAACGTGCGAATCCCTTTCTTCAACAGGCAATCATGCACCCATTTCTCCAGTGCTACACCTGAATATAGCCCCTTTTTCCACATCAGCCGCATGGCTGGCCCTATCCATTTAATCTGGAAAATTGGAGCACGCTGTAAGAAGGATGAGAAAGGCATTTCTAATATGAGCCGCTCCATCTCTTCGGCAGTATAGCCAGCGGCAAGAAATGAGGCTACAATCGAACCCGATGAAGTGCCTGCGACACGGTTGAATGTCATCCCGTGCTGCTCGGCTGAATGGACTGCACCAACTAACGATATCCCCTTGACTCCCCCGCCTTCGAATACCGCATTGATACGCACGGGATACCCCTCCTCGCACACATACTGCTTCTTCTTGTATGTATGCTCATGCAGGAGAGGATATGAATGTATGAAAGGTATAATTTCTGATTATGGCTTTCTTCTATTTTTCCTCGTAATACTGTTGAAGTTTATCGGATACCTGCTTCGTATTTCTTACCAGATCAGCAGCGCTGAAGAATATACTGCCCGCTACCGCATCAATTCGCGAATTGAACTCCAACTGCTTAATGAGTACATCTGCACTGTTCCAGTCCGTTTCATTTGCATCCGCAAGCTTATAGGCAGCGTGTCCAATAAATAGTTCCACCCCAGTGCCTGCCGTTTCTTTGACCCACCAATTCACTAACGTGTCGTAGGACGCAGCCTTGTGGCCGATGTGCCAATACACTTGAGGTGCAATATAATCGATCCAATGATTCTTGATCCATGTTCTTGTATCTGCATACAGATTGTCATAGCTGCTAAGTCCCGCCTTCGTTGCTGATCCGGTTGGATCTGCGCTGGAGTTGCGCCATACTCCGAACGGACTTATACCAAATTGTACATTCGGCTTCGCCGACTTAATCTGCTTGTACAGGGATTCAACGAACTCATTCACATTATTTCTACGCCAATCTCCCTTGTTATTGAACACCTTGTTGTAGCGTTCATATGTATCATTATCCTTAAATGATTCCTTGTCTTCGCCATATGGATAGAAGTAATCGTCCAGATGCACGCCATCGATATCATAGTTATTGACAACTTCCATGATGGAATCAAGCACAAACTGACGAGCTTCTGGGACGCCTGGATTATAGATAAGCTTGTTCTGGTGCTTTACAACCCAGTCTGGATGCTCCTTCGCGGGATGACCATTAACCAGCTTGGATACATCTCCTTGTACACTTACACGGTAAGGGTTAAACCATGCATGGAACTGCATGCCGCGCTTATGTGTCTCTTCTACCATGAATTTCAATGGGTCATATCCTGGATCCTTGCCTTGCGTTCCTGTCAGCCATTCCGACCAAGGAAGCAGCTTCGAAGGATAGAAGGCATCTGAAGTTGGGCGCACCTGCACGAATACAGCGTTGATTCCTGCCTTTTGGAGCTTGTCCAGCATGCTTGTATACTGCTGCTTCTGACGTTCCGCATTGAAGCCTGACTTCTTCGGATCCTGCGGCCAATCAATATTGTAGACGGTCGATATCCACGTTCCTCTCATCGATTCCGCATGGATCGCTTCGCCATCTTCAGGGGCTGCTTCGCCACCCTCAGAGACAATTGTTATAATACGCTCTCGCTGATTCCAGTCCACCTTCAATCCAACACTTTCACTGATGAAGCGAAGCGGAACCATCGTTCGTCCACCACGCATGGAGGCAGATACGTCAAGCTGCACATGTTGCCCATCCACTTCCGCATTGCTGTCGCCAATTGTCAAGCGAATGGTATGTCCATCCTTCTGGAACTCAACCTGGCGATTCGCCTGATCCCAACCTACAGTTGCACCAGTAGCTTCCCCTACTGCTCGGAATGGCAGCATCGTCACATTCTTGCCTGGCACCAAATAAGGAGCTACATCCGTTTGAAGCTGCTTATTGTTCATCAATATTCGAATGTCATTGCTGGCCGCATTCCCCATCTGCGGCATAAGTGTACTTAGCATAACAGCAGCAAATGTGCCGAGAAGTACTTTTTTCGCGTGATTCATCATTCTTTTTTCCATCTCCCTTGTCCATGTTGAACGAGAAAATGAGTCAATATCATTTCCCCTCAACTATTAGACGCAAAAAATAAAACATCTGTTTCGCAAAAAACAGATGTTTTACGATTCATTATCCAATTCACTGCGCAAATCACGAAGCGCTTGCAGGCGCTGAGGGTCTCTGCGGAAGTATTCAACAAGTGTTTCGATGCATGTAATCGAGTTCCAGCTTAGGTGATGCTCGATACCTTCTACGTCTGTATAAATATGCTCGTCGGCTACACCGATCAAGGTTAAGAAGTCTTCGAGCAGCTGATGGCGATCCACCAATCGCTTGCCGATCTTCTTCCCCTTGCTAGTCAGCACGAGCCCGCGATATTTCTCATAAATAAGATAATCGTCCTTATCGAGCTTCTGAATCATCTTCGTCACAGAAGAAGGGTGCACTTCCAATCCTTCTGCGATATCGGATACGCGAGCATATCCTTTCTCGTCAATCAGTTTATAGATACGTTCCAAATAGTCTTCCATGCTTGGTGTAGGCATCAAGCGTCCCTCATTTCCTTCCACGTTACACGACTTGTCCAAAAGTGCTTCCTGCTTCAATATGTTCCTCATTTCACATCAATAAAGATTACTTTCCCTTAGCGGGAAATGAAGCATGCATATTCATATACGGAAATAATCGTGTATCTTTAAGTTTACATGGTTTCGAGATCAAGTTCAACCTTAGACCTGTTTTGCTCGACATTTACCATAGCTGCGATATGTGGAAATTCATAGAAAGACCGCTCCATCTATGAAATTAGACGGCAGCGGTCACGGTAGATATGATTTAATTATGTAGGTTCTGTCAGTTATGTCAGTCTTCTCATCCACTCCGGGGTAATCTGCTGCAGCCAAATATTCAGCTGACTCAAATGATCGGTGAACAAGAGTATCCCCATCACGATCATAATTGCCCCGCCTACCTTCATCATGACGCCCGAATATTTCGTAAGCCATCGAGTTGAGCCAATGAAGAAGGATAGAATAAAGAATGGCAAACCAAAACCAATACAATAGGCGGTAATCATTAACATTCCTGTGCTTGGCTCAGATGCACTTAATGAAATGATGGCAGTCAAAATTGGGCCAATGCAAGGCGACCAGCCTGCGGAGAAGCCCATCCCGAACAAAAAGGAGCCTAAGTATCCGCTCTTCTGTCCAAAATCCAGCTTCCGTTCCTTCATTAAGAGTTGAGGCTTGAATACACCGATGAGCACAAGCCCCATAATGAGAATGAAAATAGCCGAAATCTGACGAATCAAATCTCGATATTCAGCCAAGTAAGAACCGAGCAGAGTAGCACCCAGACCAAGTGTATAGAACACAACACTGATCCCTAAAATGAAAAACAACGTGTGAGTCATTGTGCGCCATCTAACCTCGCGCTTATTCTGCTTATCCTTTAATTGACTCACCGACATCCCCGTAATGATCGAAATGTAAGATGGATATAACGGCAAACAGCATGGAGATATAAAGGATACAAATCCCGCCCAGAAAGCTATCCACACCGTAATATGACCCAACCGCTTCGCCTCCCCGTATTAGTCGATTGCCCTAACAGGAAGAAGATGGGCGCTGTATCACACCCGAATTCCTCTTCTTGCTATCAATGTCAATATTAACACGGCAATGAGCAATAGGACAATCGTAGCCCCTGGCGCCAAATTCCAAATCCCTGCGGTCAGCAGCCCGCCAACGACAGCAGCTTCGGCTACAAGCACTGATACGATAACTGACTGCTTGAATCCCTTGGCTACAAACAGACTAATGGCTACTGGAATCGTTAATAAGGCCGAGACGAGAAGTGCGCCTACAATTTTGATGGCTGCACTAATTACGAGCGCGGTCAGCACCGTGACGGCAATATTAAGCATTCGTACCGGAAGGCCATTTACCGCAGCTGCATCTTCATCAAAGGTAAGCAAAAACATTTCCTTGAAGAAGAGGAGCAGAAATACGACAACGATAAGGGTTACAACCCCAACTACGATCAAGTCAGTGCCATTCAGAGTATAAATACTTCCGAACAAATAATTGTTCACATTCGCGCTAAAGTTCATTCCTAGCGTAAAAAAGAGCGATGCCAGCGCAACACCGCCTGACATGATGACAGCAATGGAGAGCTCAGCGTACGTTTTGTAAGCTTTGCGAAGCTTCTCAATCGCAATCGCACCCACAAGCGCGAATACAAGCCCCATGGCCAGCGGATACACGCCGAGCAGAAACCCAAGTGCTACCCCAGCGATTGTCACATGCGCGAGGGTATCCCCTATCATGGACAACCGACGCAGCACAAGAAACATTCCCATAAGCGGGCCTATGGCGCCAATTAATAATCCCCCGATCAATGCGCGTATAAAAAAATCAGATTGTATGATGTCCAGCAATGACAACGTCCCCTTTAATTCAATTCCATGCAGAGCAAGGAGCAGTCTTCCTTAGAGTATACCGTGCGATAGATCCGGCTCTGAACATTGCACATTGTGCGAATGCCTCACGTAGAAGTTCAGCTTGCCGCATGTCCCCTTCGGATCACAGCCAAGCCATGAATTCACAAGATCCATATCATGAGAAACCATAATGAAGGTCATATGGTGATGTTCATGCAGATGCTGCAGCAGGTTGAAGAAATCGTTTTGCGTTTCCGTATCGATCCCAACTGTAGGCTCATCCAATATGAGCAGTTCAGGCTTGTTCACCATCGCTCGCGCTAGAAATACCCGCTGCTGCTGCCCCCCCGATAACTGCCCAATGCGCTTATCCGCCAAGTCCTCAACCCGCATCACACGCATCGCATCATGGCATTGATTGATTTCCTCCTGCTTCAGCCGTCGGAACATTCGCCGGCGATTGTACATGCCGGATTGTACGACCTCCATCACAGTCGCCGGAAATAATGGATTAAAGGAGTTCTTCTGCGGCACATACCCAATCCGATCCCATTCCTTGAACCGATTGATCGGCGTTCCAAACAGTTTAATTTGCCCTGAGGTGGGCTTCAGCAAACCGACCATCAGTCGCAGGAGCGTCGTCTTGCCAGCGCCATTCGTGCCGATAACACCTACAAAATCCCGCTCATATACGGTGAAGTTGACATCGCGCAGAACCGTCTGTCCTTCATAGCTAAAGCCAACATCCTCTATTGAAATCACCTGGTTATGGCAGGTGTCCGTCATATTCATCATTGTGCTCATTGTGCCCTCTCTCTTCCTTGCACGAACCGTCCAGCCGTGCAACTCTCGGTAACGGACATTGATCCGTTCCTCATTTATTGTAGCGCGACAAGGAGATTTTGCAAATTGCGTTCCATGAGCGTTACGTAATTGTCCCCTTGATCTGCTTGCTGCTTCGTTAAGCCTTCAAGCGGGTTCAATACAAGTGTGCTCACACCCGCTTCACCAGCCAGTGTATTCGCTAATTGATCCGATACAAGCTCCTCAAAGAATACGTACTTTAACCCCTTCTCCTTCACCAGCTTCGAGAGCTTCACCAAATCTTGCGCTCTTGGTTCGGCATCAGGCGTAATGCCCATAATTGCATGCTGCGTCAATCCATAATCCCGGCACAAGTATCCAAATGCATGATGGGATACCACTATCTCACGCTGCTTCAGCGAGCTTAGCTTCTCCGTATATAACTTATCTACGGATTCAATCTTCGACTTTAGCTGCTTATAATTAGCTTCATATTCACCCTTATGCGCACCATCGGCTTGAACGAGTGCATCCTTAACATTGCTTGCCATCGTCAAAGCGGATTTTGGACTCACCCACGTGTGCGGATCTGTGCTGCCATGTTCATGTTCATGCGCATGTTCGGAAGTATCGCCTTCTCCTTCGTGATGCTCGTGCTCGCTTCCATCTGCCTCAATGAGGGGAATGCCCTTGCTTACCTCAATTGTCTTCACATTAGACGAGGAATCCAAGCCTTTCAAAAAATCGTCCAGCCATGTTTCGAAGCCTGCACCATTGACGAGCAACAGCTGGGCATTCGATGCATTATGCAGGTCACGGCTTTTTGGTGTCCAATCGTGTGGCTCAATCCCAGTTGGAATGAGATTGATGGTATTTACATGTTCGCCGCCAATTTGTTCTGTTAAAAATGCAATCGGATAAAAGCTCGTGACAACATTCAGTTTCCCTTCTACAATACCGGATTGAGAACCTTGTGTACATCCTGCCAACACCAATGCGAAGCAGCACAGGGTCAACAAGGAATGACGCAATCTTCTATATTTACTTCTCAGCTTCATATGAATAACTCCTTCTGCGCAAATTATGTAGTTACGCATGTTAATTTTCTGTAATTCGTAATGATTACTATTAAGATTATAAAAAGGCTTTTCTCCCTTGTCAATCCTAACTTTTCTGCCATTCCAATTTCCTGCTTGCATACTCATTGGAAGCAGATGTGACAAAATTGTAAGGCACTCTCTATCATGTTACTCTTTGACATCATTGATAGACGATACTAATATGATAGAGTGCCTATCCTACCGCTAGGCTCAAAACCATATACAAAAGAAATTAAGGAGTGAATGATTTGGATTGGATCGAATGGCTGAAGTATGCCGTGCTTGGATTGGTGCAGGGTTTCACTGAACCAATACCGGTATCGTCAAGCGGGCATTTGGTTATTGCTGAGCGATTATTCGGATTACATATCGAAGGTCTCGGCTTTGAGGTGCTCGTCAACTTTGCCTCCTTGCTAGCTATTTTGCTCATTTATCGTAAAGATATCGTACGGCTTACCGTAAATACGTTCCGCTTCCTGTTCACACGCGCTCAGGATGCAAAAGACGACTTCATGTTCGTAATTTATTTAATTCTCGCTACGATTCCAGCAGGGATTATCGGAGTGGTGTTCAAGGATACGATTGCAGATGTGTTCAAAGGTGTTAAAATTATCGGAGCAACACTGCTCGTGACTGCACTAGCTCTCTGGCTGATACGCAACTTGCGCGGCCGCAAGGGAGACAAAGATCTGTCATTTGGCGAGACGTTCATCGTTGGTCTAGCGCAAGCGGTTGCGCTCATTCCAGGCATTAGCCGTTCCGGTTCAACAATCGTTGCTGCGATGGCACTGGGATGGAAGCAGGAAACTGCCCTTCGCTTCTCCTTCTTCTTGTACATTCCGGTCAGCCTAGGAAGCATGATTCTTGAAGGGAAGGACATGATCAAAGACCCGACACTGGGGCAAATGATGATTCCATACTTGCTTGCCTTCGTATGCTCCTTCGTTGCATCCTACTTCGCCTTGAAATGGTTCATGGGCATTATGGCACGCGGCAATCTGAAATGGTTCTCGCTCTATTGTGTATTTGCAGGACTGTTCGTCCTATTCTTCGTGAATTAATGACGTTCAACAAATAAAGGCCGGAATCGTTTAGATCCCGGCCTTTTTCTATGGCAATTCATATCCTAATCATCCACATATGCCTGCCACCTATTTATTTCGTTCAAACCGCTGTTACTTCACAATTGCACCATTCGGCATGCTGTCTGGGACTGTTGCAACCGTCAATTGACCATCCTTCGAAGCAGCCAAAATCATACCTTGGGACAAGACACCACGCAGCTTCACTGGCTTCAGATTCGCTACACAGATTACCTTTCGTCCGATAAGCTCTTCTGGCTTGTAATATTGAGCGATTCCTGATACAACCTGACGCTGCTCATAGCCCATATCCAATTCCAATCGCAACAGCTTATCTGCTTTAGGAACAGGTTCACAATGTGTGACTTGTGCAACGCGCAGCTCTACCTTCGCAAAATCATCAATTGCGATTTCTTCTTTGGCATCCTCCGGCTTCACCGAACCTGTCTCAGCTGCAGCAGCACTGTTTACTGCTTTTGCTTGGACAGGTGCTTCTTCAGCTGCTGGCTCTTCCTTCTTGCCTCCGTTCATTGCTTCAGCGATGATTTGCACCTCTTCTGCTACTTCCAGACGAGGGAAAATCGGGTCACCCTTCACAACCTTGGTTCCGTTCGGAATGGCTCCGAATGTGCGAACAGATTCCCAAGACGTAATCGTTCCCGCTTCAATACCAAGCTGAGCCCATACCTTCGCTGGGGCTTGGGTCAAGAACGGCTGCAGCAGAATGGAGGAAATACGCAGGCTCTCTGCCAAATGCGCCATAACAGAAGCCAATTCTGCACGCTTGGATTCATCCTTCGCAAGTGCCCAAGGCTGTGTCTCATCAATGTATTTGTTCGTACGGCTGATGAACTGCCAGATGGCAGTCAGAGCTACGGAGAATTCCATCTCTTCCATAGCTGCTTCCACTTTATCCACTGTCTGTGCAGCGAAGGCTGCTATTTCACCATCGAATGCCGTAACTTGGCCTGCATATGCGGGAATCTCGCCGTCGAAGTATTTCTCGATCATTGCAACGGTGCGGTTCAACAGGTTGCCAAGATCGTTCGCCAAATCAAAGTTAATGCGCTCTACGAAGCCTTCCGGCGTAAACGTACCATCTGATCCGAATGGCACCTCGCGCAGCAAGTAGTAACGAAGCGCGTCCAATCCGTAACGATCAATCAGCATAACAGGATCGACAACATTGCCTTTGGACTTCGACATTTTGCCGTCCTTCATCAGCAGCCAGCCGTGTCCGAACACTTTCTTCGGAAGCGGAAGATCAAGCGCCATCAGCATAATCGGCCAGTAAATCGTATGGAAACGAATGATCTCTTTCCCAACCAAATGAACATCCGCTGGCCAATACTTCTTGTACAATTCATCATTGTCCGAGCCATATCCTAGAGCGGAAATGTAGTTGGACAGTGCATCAATCCATACATAAACAACATGCTTCGGATCGTTCTTCACCTTCACGCCCCAATCGAAGGACGTACGGGAAACGGCGAGGTCTTCCAAGCCTGGCTTAATGAAGTTGTTAATCATTTCATTTTTACGGGATTCTGGCTGAATGAACTCTGGGTTCGCTTCATAGAATTCCAACAGTCGATCCGCATATTTGCTCATGCGGAAGAAGTAGCTCTCTTCCTTAACCAGTTCCACAGAACGGCCGCAATCCGGGCAGTTGCCATTCTCGAGCTGGCGTTCTGTGAAGAACGATTCGCACGGTGTACAATACCAGCCTTCATACGTCCCCTTGTAAATGTCTCCTTGCTGAACCAAGCGGTCGAAAATCGTCTGAACCACATTCTTATGACGCTCTTCAGTTGTGCGAATAAAGTCATCATAAGTGATATCCAGCTTGTTCCACAGCTCCTTAATCCCACTGACAATGTTGTCAACGAACTGCTGTGGAGTTACCCCTGCGTCCTTCGCCTTGCGTTCGATCTTCTGACCATGCTCGTCTGTACCCGTCAAGTAGCGAACATCAAAACCGCGCAAACGCTTATAGCGTGCCATTGCGTCCCCTGCTACTGTTGTGTACGCATGACCGATATGCAGCTTGTCGCTTGGATAGTAGATCGGCGTTGTGATGTAAAATGTGTTGCGTTGTTGACTCATTGTTCGTTCATCCTCCTCAGCATATGCCTCTTCATGCAGCAAATCCGATGTTGTCTTTCTTGCACTTCACTAGAGTTTCAATCAAAGCTTCGACAAAAGCTTCAATAAACAGAAAAAGCCCCCGCCCAATTTGGGACGAGAGCTGTATCTCACGTGGTACCACCCAATTTCCCACCTGCATACATATCGACAGGCGGCTTCATTGTGACCGGTATGTAGCCGATCAAGCATTCGTTAACGGGAATGATGCGCCAACAGCTTACGGTAGAGCCTGCTTCACGCAGCTCAATCACTCGCTCACCATCAGTTCCTCCCGGACCATGTTCGGAAGAGCATCCATACCGGTTCCCAGCAATACCGGCTCTCTGAAATGGCTTCTCAGCTTACTTATCCGTTCCTCGGAGATATCGATTTCCAATTATGTGCATCCAACAACTACCCTCAAATATAAATCAGGAACTGTCCCTCTGTCAAGGACGCTTCGGAGGTACCTTGTCTACGCCTCCAGGGTGAAATGGATGGCACTTGGCAATTCGCTTCATCGTCAGCCATGTGCCCTTCACAGGCCCATGGACTTCCAATGCTTCCATTGCATAAGTGGAACATGTCGGATAGAAGCGGCACGTAGGCGGTTTGAGCGGTGATATCCATTTGCGGTAGACTCGAACTGGTGCCTGTGCCATCCTTGTTCCTAGGCTCCGTTGAACTTGACGTTGGTCATCTTCACGCTTAGGAATGTCCTCACTTGAGGAACTGCATCGCTTGCCTTCTTCCTCCGTCATATCCCAGGTCCACCTGTATTATGGTTAGGTACAGAAGTTGAATTATCCTTATCTGTGCATGTAGAGCAGTATCCAAACACTTCGAATTTATGTTGAACGACCTGAAATTGATCAGGTACATCGGTCTGCGACATCGGGCAGAAATGGATCGGATACGTCTTCTCACACTGCAAACATATCATGTGATGGTGATGATGCCCATCTGCACACGTTACGCGGAACTTGACTCCATCCTCAAACACTACCTGCTCCAGAACGCCTAGATCGAACATGATTCGCAAATTGCGGTATACCGTGTCGAAGCTCAAGCCGGAATAGCGCTTCCCCATAAATTCGTATACATCCTTAGGTGTTAAATATCCATTCGTGTCAGCGAACAGCTTCGCTAAGGTTCGACGCTGATCCGTAATCCTCATCCCTGAATCAGCCATTTTCTCTATAATTTGCTCTGTCTTCAGCATCGAAGTCCCTCCTCTATGATGTGGAACCCGTCACTACTATAATGCGCTATTACTAGCTGTAAAGTCAAACCCGAAGTATAGAAAAAGGACTGCCCCTATTCTATTGGAATAGGGACAGCCCCCTCTCAAAAAAATGATTCAATTTATAATAAAAGATCAGTGCTATGAACTAAGACTTCGCCTTCGGAAGTGGCATAAATGTGAAATTGACCGGTAAGCTGCTGCCTGCTGCAGGAGAGAATAAAATCTCAACCTTTTCTTCATAATCTCCTGTACGATAGACTACACTTGATTCATTCGAACCTTTTAGCAATCCCTGATTCGGCGTATTTACAGCCTTACCATTTACTAATATGGCACCCGTATATGATCCTGCGCGCGAATTGAAGGCAATAAGTGTGTTAGGCGCGACCTTGTTCAGGTGGATACGATACAATACCCCATAATTGCCCGCATTTAGACGATCTTCAAACGTCATCATGTCGGAGCCGGTAATGTACTTATCGCTACTGTTATCTGCGATTAACAGGCGTTCTTCCTTAGTGCCAACTGTTTCGTCCACCGTGAACACACGATCGGCATTTTCGAATGTACCACGAATATGCTTCCCGTCAATCGGCAACTGAGGCAAATTCGCGAATTCTTTTAACACATCCTTCTTTGCATCCAGTGCAACGATCGTATATTCAAGCGTACTATCTCCGTAGAAATCCGAATATAACGTAAACACATCTCTTGGTTTGAATGTTGGATTGCTCAATTCTGGTACTACAATTTTCGTTTCATTCGGCTTCAACTTTGTTTCCGTTGCTTTGCCATCCTCAAATGATTGGAAATAACGAACTGTCGCCTTCATCCCTGTATCTTGCGGACTGGGACTAGGCCCTGCAAAGCCTTGATGCTGTATAGTCAAGGTAGCCGGATCATCGGATACGTTCGTGACCAAAATGTAAAACTTCATATTATAATTGGTCGAATTCAAATGGTGTGCAAAAATCCGCGCTCCGCCTGCAACACGATCTTGATATAGGATCCCATCTTTCAATACTTCTTCTGGACTGTTCGCGCGGTACAATGCACGGCGTTCTTCGGTCACTTTTGGTTTGATTTCCTTATAACCAAGAATAGACCCAGCGTCTACTTGATATTTATCCCCTTGTGGTGTGAACAATTTATTAAAATCATCGAACGTGTACAGCACTTCATCCGTTACGGAGATCGTTTGGCTTACTTCAGCCGTAAGGCCGTACTTGTTCTTCACTTTGAGCGTAATTGTCTTCTCGCCCGGCTCGAAGAATGCCGGTTGCTTGTTCACCCACTCGCGTTTCAATTCCGTATCTTCTTCATCCGTACTCAAATCGTCATATTTAATCGGTTCACCCATTTTATATGTCGTTTTATCCGTACGGAAGCTTGCTACTGGCGGTGTATGCGGTCTTGTAACCGTAATTGTCTGGGAATACGGATCACTCCACTCCCCATCCTCATCACGTACGCGCAGTGTAATCGTATATGTGCCTGGCTCGTCATAGATTTCTTGATTCCCGTCCCAATCTACTTCAACAATCTGACGGCCACGTGGATGCGTGGATTGATCTGTGAATGTAACACGAGTCTCTCCTGCAATAATGTCTTTCTGATCAACTTTAAACTTCGCAATTGGCTTAGCACTAAGCTGAATGATGATGCGCTTCGACGCTTGTTCCCACTTATATGGAATTGCCATTGCATCCATCGCGGATGTAACTGGAACCATGAATACGCTATTTGAAATATAAGAAGCGCCCTTCATTTTTGTAGAGACACCGTTTACCCGATAGTCTGTACTTCCCATTTTGTAACGAAGTTCTTTGTCACCGTTCTTGATGATCGTTTCCTTCGTCTTGTTATCAAAGTCCAGCTTGAATCCAAAGCGATCTATCAGTGAACGAATTGCGATATAGGAAACGCCCTTCTTGACCGTAATCGGCTGTGGAGATGTGTATTCAATCCCATCTTGATAGATCTTATTGCTGTCTGCAATTAGGACAACAACATTCTTGTCATATTCCCCAGGTAGAACGGATTGAACACGTGCCTGCGAAACTTGCTTGTTGTCTTGCTGCTTCTCTTCCTGATTGCTGCTGTCTTCCGCAGTATTTGAAGACTTATCCGTTTCGACTGTACCACTTACCTCAGTATTCGTCGTCCCCTCTGCAGCGAACACAGGTACTACTGTGAACAATTGCACTGCGGCTACACAGGCAACGAAAAGCTTTTTCCAAGATTTCATAGTAAATGTCCTACTCCTCATCCATCGTTTATATTTCGAAATGTTAATACAATGTGTAGATTGAACATAGTTATAGACGCATTACTAGGTAAAAAGTTTCTATTTTTTCATTCTTTTTTTAAGGAATATTAAATGAAAGTCAATATTTACATTTCATTTTCTGAAATCATTGTGATTTTACATTTTCTTCATATCCAAAAAAAGACCTGCACCGATCGCTCGGTACAGGTCTCGAGATGAGTTCTATTGCTGTTTCGCGTAAGAAGCACTGTGCCCAAATGGGTATTGCTCCGAAATCGTAACCGGCAGTTTGCCCTTCGGCTCCTGCAGGCCGAGCAGCACATTCCCCAGAGCTTTCATTGCAGCAGGGCGGTTCTCATAGCAACACAAGTACGTAGGTGCATCAGGGAATTGATTCAGATCATATGGATTGCGAGTCGATGCAACAATGACGCGTGTATTGCTGCGTGCTAACAATGCATTCACCACATCAACCTGTCCTTGATGCAGCTTCGATACTGGATTGTAAGTCAGGATCACAATCTGAATATATCCTTCTGTGCTTGCCAAAATTTCTTCCACTTCAACGGAATCTGGATCATTGTTAATCCGGAGCAGCTCCACATCGTTCATATGTGGTTGCAGTGCAGATGCCAACGTATATTCCTGTACGATGAGATCATCGACCTCTGAACGAGTACGCACTTGAGGCCAGATCACAAGCGTTTTCGCGCTGCGATCAAGCGGAAGTGCACCAGCCTCATCCTTAACAAGCGTCGTACTGTCCTCGAACATACGATCAACCAATGCCTTAGATTCAGGCGTAGCGAAATATGAAGTGAAATCCTCTGGAACTTCTGTCTCTTCGCCCATATGACGCTTATTTTTCAAGGTAATGATACGATCGATGGATTCGTCGATGCGCGATTCAGCGATGCGACCGGTACGAACAGCTTCGCACAGCGCTTGAATCGATGCAACTTGCTCTTCATACGTATGGCTGACTAGCAAAATATCAGCACCGGCTTCAACTGCGCGCACCGCACCTTCAGCCACACCAACTTCCTTCGAAATTGCATGCATTTCCAAGCAATCTGTTACGATCAAGCCATCATAGCCCATACGGTGGCGGAGCAGCTTCGTAAGCACATTATGGGACAACGTAGCTGGGATGGAATCCGGCTCAAATGCAGGGAAAATGACATGCGCCGTCATAATGCAATCCACGCCCTCTTGAATCGCACGCGCAAATGGAGCAAGCTCAACTGCAACCAATCGTTCCTCATCATGCGGTACAGTGGCTAGGCCGTGATGAGAGTCGACAGCCGTGTCGCCATGTCCTGGGAAATGCTTCGCTGTTGCAGCCACATTCGCCTCTTGCAGGCCGCGAATTTGTGCAGTTCCAAGTTCAGCTACCAGATCAGGACGTTCACTGTATGAACGAACTCCGATTACAGGATTCTCCGGATTGTTGTTCACATCCAAGCTCGGTGCAAAGTTCATGTTAATGCCAAGACGGAGCATCTCTTCTCCGCAAATACGTGCAGCCTCATAAGCATGCTCAGCACTGCGCGTAGCTCCAATTGTCATATTGCCTGGGATCAGCGTAATATCCTCCCAGTCGATCCGTGCCACCATACCGCCTTCTTGGTCAATACTAATGAAGAGCGGGATATTCGTCTGTTCTCCGGAAATCTCTTGCAAATGATGAGATAACGCACTTACTTGCTCTTTGCTCACCACGTTGCGCTTGAAATAAATAATGCCTCCAACGTGGTGCTCCTTAATCAAGGAACGGATATTATCGTTTACCTCTGTCGTTGCGAATCCACACATCACCATTTGGCCAATTTTTTGCTCAAGCGTCAGTTGAAGTTTACTCATCTCACTCATCCCATCCTCTTCATATCGTGAATTCTTGATGTGATTCATTTAAGCGTTATCATTTTCCCGTCTGAACGGCATCCTCGCGATATTCCGTCGGCTTCTTGCCTGTGTACTTCTGGAACACCTTGGAGAAGTACCGTCTTTCTGAATATCCAACAAGCGCACCAATCTGTGTAATGCTCTTGTCTGTTGTGCGGAGCAATGACATCGCCAGCTCCATTCGCTGACGCGTCACGTATTCAACAAACGTTTCCCCGAAATGATTCTTAAACAACAAACTGAAATAACTGCAGCTGATTCCTAAGTAATCAGCCATTTCCTCGACGCCGATATCTGAGCCTAAATTGCGGTGAATATAGTCTTTGGCTGATATCATCAGGAGCTCGCTCGACTTCTTGTTCATCGCGTGTTCCTTCGTATGATCGACTAACTCCATAATCGCACACATTAAGTCCTTGACGCCCATCATATGCTGAAGCTTATTCCACACCGCTTCTTCTTCTTGTGGTGTAACTAGTTCCCACTCTCTCATCTCACGAATCAAGTGAATGATGACATAATGAAGGAACGTTTCCGCGCGTACAATGGACTGCTCAGACATATACATCAGGCTGGATTGCAAGGCATGCATTCCGTCATCGACCTTAGAGCGATCATTCTGCTTCATCCCCGCCACGATATCTTCGACTAACTGCCACTGTGAGACAGAGGCCGCCTGTCTTGCTACTGAGCCTTCATCGACAGATACGAGCTGTTCATCATCGGTATGCAAAATAAGAGTACGCTGCAGGCGTTTGTACGTATGTGCCAAGCTCATGAGAGGGATCGGCCCATTATCCCATGCAAGGCTTACGGTCATCTTCACATGGCCTCGAACCGCCTGCTGAATTTCCTGTGCCCAGCGTGCCATATCGACCGAAGTAACCTCATGCTGGTCACGATAGCATTGAAGAAGTACACACCACTCCCCTTCACGCATTTGCAATACGGCATATTTATTCCAATCATCCACAATGGCATCCTGCAGCACGTTGCGAACTGCGAAATTCCACAGCTTGCGCTCATTGTCACTCCAAGAGGCGCTTTGCTGTGCATAGCCATCCAAGTCAACGAGCAGCAGCGAGTAAGCCAGCTTGTCAATCGGCTGCTCTTCATCGACCATGAAGGCCGCAAGTGCGCCAGTGGAGAATCCCATAAGAACATCGAACATCATCTTCTCGTAAGCGAGACTAATCATGCGCCCCCAGCGCCTTTCCGTCAGCTTCTTCTCTAGTTGACGGGTGCGTACAAGATCAGCAAGCTTCTTCACGGTCAATTCCAGCTCATCGTAGTTAATCGGCTTCAATACATAATCACGAACACCATGCTGCATTGCGATGCGAGCATACTCGAATTCCTGATAGCCGGTCAGCATCATAACCTCAGCTTCACAACCCATTTTACGAATTTCTCGCAGAAAGTCCATACCGTCCATAACGGGCATACGAATATCACACAAAATGATGTCTGGCTCGTGCTGCCGCACCATTTCCAGCCCTTCCACACCATTGCGAGCTGTGCCTACCAATTCAACATTCAGCTCATCCCACGGGATGACCAGCTTCAAGTTGTTCAAAATCGGTACCTCATCATCAATGAGCAATGCCTTCACACTCATAACGTATCACCCTGTTCGTATTTCGGTATCACACACTGAATCATCGTTCCCATCTGTGAAGCGGAACAGATGAACAATCCATAACCAGGACCATATCGAATGCGCAAGCGATCTGCTACACTGCGAACTCCGAGTCCCCTACGTTCCGTATTGTACGACTCTTCTTCCTGCGGCAGAACCGATTTTTGCTCATCAGAGAGCATATATTGGAACTTTCTTAATTGTTCATTCGACATGCCCATCCCATTATCCTCTACCCGAATGAGAATGCGATCTTCATCCTCAAATGCGGTAATGCGGATCCATCCTGTGTGCTCAATTCCATCAAATCCGTGTTGGATTGAGTTCTCAACAAGCGGCTGCAGGGTCAGCTTCATCACCTTGCAGTGCATGATGTGCTCCGGCACGTCAATTTCGAAGTTGAACAGCTCCTCAAATCGAAACTTTTGAATTTCAAGATAGCTCTTCAAATATTCAAGTTCTTCGCGAAGCGTAATTTCCTCTTTATCCTGAATGCTAATGCGTAAAATATTGCCGAGGCGATAAACCATCTGGCTAACTTTTCGCCCTTCATTTTGAATAGCCAGCACATTAATCGATTCAAGTGTATTAAATAAAAAGTGAGGCTTAATTTGAGCTTCCAGCACTCTCATTTCCGCCTTATTCTTCTGCTGCTGCTCATTCTTCACTTGATCAATAAGGCCAGACACACGCTCCATGAGACTATTGAATCCGTGTGAGAGCATCCTTAACTCATCTCTGCCCTCTTCATCAACACGGGCGTTCAGATCTCCATCCTCAACCCTGCGCATAAATCGAACGATGCGCGTAATGTTGCGCGTTATTCGGTTCGTAAACAACAGGTTGAACAGCAGCGCTCCAAGGATGCAGAGGAATAAGATGGTAGACACCCATTTCAGAAATACGACCATCTCCTTCGAGAGAGAGCTCCAGTCGCGCACGGAAATCAAATACCAGCCGTAATCACTCATGGGGTGGTACGTGATCACACTTTCGCGTTCCCCGAATTTGTCCTTGTAGCTTACATATGTATTTTCGAACTTGATCGGCTTCGAAGCATAATCAGCGATCATATGGCCAGCGAGCTGCTTCGAGTTGTCGTATAGAATCTGTCCATCACGATTGACGATAAAGAACTTCGTATTCTCCATCTGATCAGCCGTATAAAACTTGTTAAAGAACGTGTCGAGATCCCAGTTCTTAATCTGGATGATCGATATTCCAATTGGCCTCATCGTCGATAGATCCTTCACAACTCGAATCTGGGTAAAGACCTGCTCGGAGCCCGTCAGTTCTGGAAATTCATTTGGCCCGACCCATAACGGAACCCCGTTCAAGTCCATGACTTTCTTAAATACAGGATGCTTTTTGAATTCATGAAAAGGCATTTCCTTGAAGTTGTCTTTAGAAAATATTGGGATAATCCCTTCTCTTTGTGCATATGGGCTGAAATTGTACAAAAAGGCATAACTAATCGCAGGATGGTTGAACAGCAGCTTGCGGAAATTTTGCTGGCGTTCGTTCATCCGGATATAGTCCGTGCCTTTTAGCGTATCATCAACTTGCTTTCCGACTGGCCGCCCCTGTTCATCCACGAAGTAAAGCTTTCCATTATCGTCATATCTGACGACGCTTGAGCTTACCATATCGTGTTCGTAAGGATTAGGCGATACCAACGCCTTCTGGAAGACGTTATTCGCAATGCCTGTGTCGGATACTTTATTGATTTCATCGAATATGTAGCCGATGCTGTGGCTCATGGCCCGCATCGAGAATTGCGCTTGCTCACTATATTTCTTCTCTAGCAAATTAAATGTAATCACAAATGTAATCGTTCCAAGTAAAAGCAAAGGGATAATGATAAGCAAAATAAATCCACTAAACATCTTAAATCGTAAATTCATTGTGCACATTACCCCTTTACTCTCTCTCTAGTCATCTATGAATATATTAACACGTAAGAGCTTACATTTCATGCAGAAACTATGAAAAGATTAGCCCTTAACCCCGCCTGCTGTGAGACCCTCAATAATTTTCTCTTGCAGGATTGCGTAGATGACCATAACAGGTACGACACTGTATACGATACCAGCCGCCATCTGCGCGTAGTTCGTGTTATACGTATCACGGAAGCCGACCATACCGACCGGAAGTGTACGCAAGTTGTCTGTTGAGATAAAGAAGTTTGCGAGCAAGAATTCATTCCAGTTGCCGAGGAAGTTGACAATGAATACGGTCACGAGCGCTGGTACCGTCAACGGCAAGATGACTTTGAAGAAAATGCCTGGTGCCTTCAAGCCGTCAATTACAGCTGCTTCCTCAATCTCAGACGGGAGACTTCGCATAAATGCCGCCAAGATAATAATCGTAAATGGTATTGCCCCTGCCGTGTAAGGAACATATAGGGCCCAGTGCTTATCGAGCATGTTCAAGTTCTTCAAGATGCCGTAAATCGGAAGCAGCAATGCATTGCCCGGAATGAGCAAGCCTAGCAAAATAAACTGGAACACTGCTGCACTCATCTTCTTATAGCGCATACGTGTAATCGCAAAGGATGCAAGAGACGCGATGAGAATCGTAGACACGGATGCTGCAAGTGAAATGTACAAGCTATTTACGAAATAAGTGCTAATTTTGGCATTGACCCAAGCTTTCACATAGTTATCCCAAGCAAATTCTGTCGGCAAACCGAATGGATTCGCTGCAATGGCTCCGTTGTCTGTCTTTACCGATGAGAACAAGACGAACAGGAATGGGAATAGAATAACCGCCAAATACAACAGTAGGAAAATATGAGGGGTGCCCTTTTTCAGCTGTTTCATCATTAGTATTCAATCCTTTCCGTTCTACGCGCAATAAGTACTTGGTAAAGCACAGTAACGATGAGCGTGAACACGAAGATAAGGACTGCGATGCTGTTCCCATAGCCATATTTGAAGCTTGTAATCGAGTGCTTGATCATATAAGTTGCCATAACATCGGTTGCCCCTGCCGGGCCGCCCTTGGTCATAACGATGACGATATCTGCCGCCTTCATTGCACCTGCGATCGATAGCATAATAACCACGGAGATGATCGGCATAATAAGCGGAATCGTAATGCGCATCGCACGTTGAACGCCAGTTGCGCCATCAATCATAGCTGCTTCGTCAAGATCTTTCGGAATCGCTAGAATTGCAGCCAACACCATAACAATGTAGAAACCGGTCCACTGCCAAGCGTTCGTAATCAAGATCGAAATCATTGCCGTTTTCTTGTCTGCCAGCCACATAAGCGGATCGATACCGAACAAACCTAACAGCTTGTTAAGAAGCCCTGTGTCCGGATCGTAAATGAAGCCCCACAAAATACCGATGACGGCCGTGGACATAACAGACGGCATGAATACTGCTGTCTTGTACAATCCTTTCAAACGCTTGACATTGGAGATGAGCAGTGAGAAGAAAATGATTAACGGGACTTGGACTAACAAGGAGAACAAAATAAAGTATCCATTGTTCTTCACTGATTCCCAAAAGTCTGGCTTACTCATCACATTGAGATAGTTGTCAAAGCCAATAAATGTAACGTCCTTCGATATTCCGTTCCAACTCGTAAAGCTGTAGTAAATCGCATTGATTACCGGGTATATAAAGAATGCGATGAACAAAACGAGCGTAGGAAGCAAAAATAACACATATGTTAAGGGGTTTCTTAATGCTTTGTTCATATGATTTCCCTCCGTCCGTCCCACATCGTAATCATACTGGTTGACTGCTGCTCAGGATGATAAATGAGCACCACCCCCCGATACGGACAGGTGGTGCTCCTTGTGGTCAAGCTTGCTTTTTATTTATCTTATTTCGATGCTGCGTTCGCTTCTTCTTGTACTTTTTGCACGGCATCCAGAGCCGCTTGCGGTTCAGCTTCGCCGCTAATCATTTTTTGGAGCTGTTGACCGAGTGCCGTATTCACATCCGCTTGAACGAGTGCATCAAATGCAGGCCATGTGAATTTCACGTCTTTCATTTGAGCCATGATCGCTTGCAGCAAGTCGTTTCCTTGGGAAGCTTCGTCCAGCTTCGCTTGGTCAACCTTCATTGCAGGGATAACGCCATCTTCCTTCAAGCCGCGTACTTGCATGTCTTCGTTATACAAGTTCTTGATGAACGCTTTTACCGCTTCCATCTTGCGTGGATCTTCAGCAATTTTGGAAGAGAATGCATATCCGTTGTTGGAGTCGAACATTACGCTGTACCCGTCGCCTTCTTTAGCTGGAGGCATCAGGAAGAAACCAGCTTTGTTATGCAATTTACCGGATTGTGTTGCATCAGCGAATACGGAAGATGCCCAAGATCCATCGAACATCATAACTGCTTCACCATTTACCAACTGTGTACGTTGTGTTGCATAATCAAGACCAAGCTCGCCTTTTTTGAAGTAGCCTTTCTTGATCCAATCTGAGTGCTTCGCAAATGCTTCTACCATTTTTGGATCGTTCCACTTCGTTGTTCCTTTCGCAAATCCGGAAGTAATATCCGCACCGCCGAAGTAGGACCACAACGTGTTTGTTGTCATCAATGGCACCCAAGCATCCTTGGAACCAATTGCGAATGGAATTTTGCCGTCAGCCTTTACTTTTTCAGCGATTGCTTCAAGCTCAGCCAATGTTTTTGGAATTTGAATTCCTTTTTCAGCGAAATAGTCTTTGTTATAGAAGTAACCTTCAATAGAAGCACCGATTGGTAAACCGTAGATCTTGTCTTCTACTGTCCATTGTGCAAGAGATTGGAACTTGTCCTTCAATCCAAGCTCATCCAGAATCGGAGCTACATCAAGTATAAGTCCATTCTCCGCGTACAATTTCACGTCTGGGTTACCGAAGGCATCAAAGATATCTGGAGGAGATCCGCTTCCCATTTCTGCACGAAGCTTCTCTTTGCGGTTAACCTCAGAGTCAACACCGTCAAGCTTAATTGTTAGACCTGGAACTTCGGATTCTGTCTTCTTCACAACATCTTGCAAGATAGCGAAGCGGTTTTTCTTCGAATCGCCTAGCTGCGTATGACGAAGTGTAAGCTCAAATGGTTCAACCTTTTTATCTTCACCAGCTTGGTTCGCTGGCTTCTCAGAACCACTCTCTGTCTTCGATCCGCATCCTGTAAGCGCTGTCGTTGCGATGAACAGAAGTGTCAGAATCATTACCAATCCTTTTTTCATGTAAGGACCCTCCCGTATGTTTTTGTCTGTTGGTAAGATCTTGATGTTGTTTGGTACGCTTTTATTATAATTCGACAATGTCCTTCCTGTAAGGACGACATTTTAACTATTGGGGGATAAAATCCTCTAACGAATGAGGGATAAAATAAAACAGCGATCAAAACCTCGGTTTGAGGATTTGACCGCCAATTTATGAAACACCTAGCATATCTGCTCGTCTAGTAACTTCCCAATTTTACTCACGCAATACAATTTTTGTAAAGCAGGTGAATGAATATGAGCTATTGCATTTGCATCCTCTATTTAATTCCCTCTTGTGAAATTGTACAGCCTATCATACAGTTCACGTATGCTCGGATTCGTGCTGCTCGCTGCATCGCGCAGAACCGGCCCGCTTCCTTTATAATACGCAGTAAAGCCTTTCCCTGCGAATCCATATTGATAGCCTGCGTTCATATATTCATTGAATCGGCTCCGGAACGTATTATCCGTTAGCATACGATTGTCGAACTCGACTTCAACACCCATGCCATATCGTTTGGCCGTTTGAATCCCATCTACTAGACGATCAATTGATAAATCTTCAAAAAAGTAGTTCGGCTGGTACGTCGCTGCATCGAAGCCTGCGTCCTTCCATATAAAACTCTTATAGGTTAAGGAATGAGGGATCCAGAACGATTTCAACCCTCTTGCATGAACATCCGAGTTCATCATCCGCAGGAAGTCTGGGGCTGACTTGGACCAGCTAACTTCTTCATCCACCCAGTACATGCCAACCAGCTCAAGGTTGGAGTAGTTGTTCGCATTCCAGCGGTTTTGTACCTCTTGCAACCACCATCTGACTGCCTTCTGGCGTGTCGCCAAAGCTTTCTCTATGCCTACGCTGGCTTCACTAAAGTTCTCCGTAATTCCGTCGCCGTCAATATCTCCGAAATTCGTCGTGTTTTCTCCCGGATTTGGCAGCATCATGACAACCTTCGTTTTGTGGTTCGGCTGTCCGAGTTGGATTCCTACTTCCTTCGTTGCTTCATTCAATTGCTTCAAGTCACCTTGAGCGCCAAATGTTTTATCCAGATACCATTGCCAATCCGTCAGGAGTGAATCCTTTCCGAAATCACGACCCGCCGGAGATTGGAGACCCAGCATCAACACACCATCAAAGAACCAATCCTGAATCTGTCCGGCTTGATTCACGTAACCAATTTCCGGAATCAGGCTGTCTTTTGTCCACGCAGGAACGTCAGGATAATACCCATTGTAGACAAGTGATAAATTACGGATTCCAGCAGTGTCGACGCCTGGGTACTGGAATTCGAACGGCTTCATATTCACAACAACTGCCCCGTCAGCCTTGCCGTCTGTTCCCATAATTTCAATCTCATCTATAAATGTCCATGCCCGTGGATGCATCGAGAACACAACCTTCACGTAGCGTGCATAGGCCATCGTAGCACCTTGTCCTCCGCCTGCAACCCCATCTTTGCTGCCATCCCATACATAGGTTTGATCAATCGGAGGGCCATTCGTCCAGCCACGTTCCGTTGCTTTGTGTCCGACAATTCCCCAATTCATACTATCATCTGACACATAGATAGATACACTCAACGGGAACAAAATCGCAGAACCTGGCCAATCTTGAAGGAAGTGCGCCTTAACACTTGCTATCGATTTCCGTTCACCAAAGTCGAATGTGACTTCCCGCGCCTTCTTCTTAATGTGCCCGACCCAGGCTGGATCTGTCACATTCGCAGCACCCTTAACGCCATTAGTTAGCTTGTTGCCTGTATCCGGATAATTCGATTCCGGCGCTTCCGACCAAGTGTAGGTAGAGCTCGGTGCAAGATTGCGGAGCTGTGGTGCCGCTTGGGCATTCGGCATGTTCGGAATAATCGACAATATCAGCATCATACTAAGGACAAGTGCTGTCATCTTTATCTTCATAATCAATATCCCTCCTATATACGTTCATTTTCGAAGAATACTGCCCGAATCATCTAATGATTAAGCTGCAATCATACCTCCTCTATGCATAAATTTATCCAAGAAAGCTGTTCCCTCATGATGCCTGATGCCCTTTCTATGTTGAACCAGTAGCTAGAAGAGTCTCTTCACCTACCAGTTATGAGGATAAGAAAATGCATTTCTACAGCATATATTCCTGCAAAAAAAAAGTTCCCTCGATGATAGCGCTTCCATTTTAAGTTGTGTGATTTCCTTTTTTTTCATCCTTAAAGCGCATTATAGTTTTTTCCTTCCATTTTAGAAATAGTTCTTTCCGATCATTTTATACACAATATTATTGAATGCACGTTCTAAGTGAACACTCTTTCATCTATTGCAACAAAAAAAAGAGATGACCTCTTCCCTGCTAGGCAAGTCATCTCTCTTCCTATATAAATAGATATGAAATACACTATACGCTCGTCTGCCCGCGGCCCTTCTCAATAAGCGCATAAGCACGCTCCACCTCTTCTGCAGTCGGGGAAGGAATCCCTTCAAGCGGATACTTCTCACCTAGCTGTTCCCACTTGTATACGCCCATTTGATGGTACGGCAGGATTTCGAATTTCTCAACACCTTGCAGTGTACCGATAAAACGACCCAGTTCAAGCAAGTCCTCTTCATTGTCGTTAATCGTCGGTACGAATACGTGTCGAATCCACATTTTCTTGCCATGCTCAGATAACCAACGCGCCGTATCCAGCGTACGTGCATTCGGCACACCTGTAAGGGCAATATGCTTCTCGTTGTTAATATGCTTAATATCCAGCAATACTAGATCCGTAACATTCATCAATTCTTCCAGCTTCGCTACTTCGTTGAAACCGTTCGAATCCAGGGTTGTATGCAGATCCCAGCGCTGCTTCACTTCACGGAATAGCTCTCTAACGAATGCAGCTTGCAGCGTTGGCTCCCCGCCCGATACGGTCAAACCGCCGCCAGAGCTGCGGTAATAAGGCAAGTAAGGTTCAATTTCAGCAAGTACTTCCTCAAGCGTCATTTCTTTGCCGTCACCTAAGCTCCATGTATCGCGGTTATGGCAATATTGGCATTTGAGCGCGCACCCCTGCATGAATAAAATAAATCGTATGCCAGGCCCATCAACGGTACCGAATGTTTCTAACGAGTGAATACGTCCGATCATCTCTATCACTTTCCTCTCCAGCCCATTACAACCTGCTTACATGACAAGAGGGGCGCTCCCTCCCTGCCATTGACCGAAAGGTACTAGGCATGTGGTGTAGTTGCGCCCCTTTACTTATCAAATATCGAGTATATCCTTTACATTGCTCAACTTACTTCGATTTCAACCGTACAGAAGGTTCTTACATCGAACCATGGAATGTGCGGTTGATTACATCCAATTGCTGCTCGCGAGTCAGTTTGATGAAGTTAACTGCATAACCCGATACGCGAATTGTCAATTGCGGGTAGTTCTCTGGATGTTCCATCGCGTCCATCAGCTGTTCACGGTCGAACACGTTAACGTTCAGATGGTGCGCATTGCTGCCGAAGTATCCATCCATCATCGATACGAGATTGGATTTGCGAACATCAAGTTCTTTACCAAGCGCCTTAGGCACGATAGAGAATGTATTCGAGATTCCATCCAAGCTGTGCTCATATGGAAGCTTCGCTACCGAGCTAAGCGATGCGAGCGCACCCTTCTTATCGCGGCCATGCATTGGGTTCGCGCCTGGAGCGAATGGTTCGCCAGCTTTACGTCCGTCAGGAGTTGTACCTGTCTTCTTACCGTACACAACGTTCGACGTAATTGTCAGTACCGATTGTGTTGGCAATGCATTACGATAAGCTTTATGCTTGCGAATCATGTTCATGAACGATTCAACCAGCTCTACAGCGATGCTGTCTACGCGATCATCGTTGTTACCGTAGCAAGGATATTCTCCTTCGATTTGGAAGTCAACTGCGATGCCTTCTTCGTTGCGAATCGGTGTTACTTTAGCATATTTGATTGCACTCAGGGAGTCAGCTGCTACCGACAAGCCGGCAATACCGCAAGCCATTGTGCGCAAGATTTCTTTATCATGCAGCGCCATCTCAATGCGCTCATAGCAATATTTATCGTGCATGAAGTGAATCACGTTCAGTGTGTTCATGTACAACTTCGCGAGCCATTCCATCATCTGCTTGAAGCGTTTCACGACTTCGTCGTAGTTCAATACATCGCTAGTGATTGGAGGAAGCTCTGGACCTACTTGCAAGCCAAGCTTCTCATCTTTACCGCCGTTGATGGCGTACAGCAAGCATTTCGCCAAGTTGGCGCGAGCGCCGAAGAACTGCATTTGCTTACCGATGCGCATTGCAGATACACAACATGCGATACCGTAGTCGTCGCCGTAGATTGGACGCATCAGGTCGTCATTTTCATATTGAATGGAGCTTGTTTCAATCGATACTTTCGCACAATACTTCTTGAACGCTTCAGGAAGCTTTGTCGACCACAATACAGTCAAGTTAGGCTCTGGAGCAGGTCCCAAGTTGTACAAGGAATGCAAGAAGCGGAAGCTGTTCTTCGTTACACGTGTTGTACCGTCAGAAGCCATACCACCGATCGATTCTGTTACCCAAGTTGGGTCACCGCTGAACAGGTCGTTGTAAGCAGGTGTGCGCAAGAATTTAACGATACGCAATTTCATAATGAAATGGTCAACCAATTCTTGAGCTTCTTGCTCTGTCAAAGTACCTTCTTGAATATCGCGTTCCACATACACATCGAGGAACGAGGATACACGACCAAGGGACATTGCTGCACCGTTCTGTTCTTTGATGGCTGCCAAGTAACCGAAGTATACCCATTGGAACGCCTCTTGTGCGTTGACAGCTGGTTTCGAAATGTCCATACCGTGCATTGCAGCCATTTCTTTCAATTCAGCGAGTGCGCGAATTTGTTCTGAAATTTCTTCACGGTCACGGATAGTAACTTCATCCATTGCATCCAGCTCAAGATTATTCAGATCGTTTTTCTTTTGTTTAATCAAGAAGTCTATACCGTACAGCGCTACACGGCGGTAGTCACCGATGATGCGGCCGCGGCCGTAAGCATCTGGCAAGCCTGTGATAATACCAGCTTTACGCGCCATGCGCATGTCGGATGTATAAGCATCGAATACGCCTTGGTTGTGTGTTTTGCGAATGTCTGTGAAAATTTTGATAACATCTTCCGGCATTTCGAAGCCGTATGCTTTACAAGCATCGATCATCATCTTAATACCGCCAAATGGTTGAATGGAGCGGCGGAACGGAGCATCCGTTTGTACACCTACTACTTTTTCTTTTTCTTTATCTAAATATCCCGGTTTGTGCGATACGATCGTTGAAGGCGTGTTAACATCAACATCCCATACACCACCGCGTTCACGTTCTTCTTTGGAGAGCTGGCTCACGATATCCCATAGATCCTTCGTGTTTTGCGTTGGACCTGCCAAGAATGCTTCATCGCCCAAGTAAGGCTTGATGTGTCCGTCCAAGAAGTTCGGGACATCCACGTGAGTTTGCCATTTGCCTGCTTTGAATCCACGCCAAGGATTCATTTCATTTGTTTCTGTCATGTTCTTTTCCATCACCGACATCGTAATCCCTCCATACATGTTTGTTTTTCTGTATGTGTTGTAATCGAATTGAAAGCACACACCCAGCAAGATGTTCTCGTTCCCATTTCACATTGCTTGTGATGATTTTCACGAAAAAGGCTGCAAGGCGGTTATCTTATCTTTCGCATTCGTTCGATAGCTGCCTTTTCGTAATGCCGAGTGAGGCTATGCAGCAAGTTTTTTAGAGGCGAATTCTGAACCTTTTTCGTTCCTCCCTTGCTACGCCTTCATTGTACCTCTTTTCACACTTTCAATTATGTGATATTTATCACAATATAAGCTAGACAAATGATTTTTTTCACATCATATAATTCAAAATGTTGTAATCTCCACTGCTGCCCTGCTTTTTGCAAGTGCTTAGCACTCGTTTACCGCTTTATAAGCAATGAGTTCAGTTGTTGATAAACAGCAAAGACAGCGGGGAAGATCTCCCCCACTGCCCTGCTATCGTATCATTCTTGCTTATTCAAATCGTCCATAAAATGCGTTCCGATATACATCAGCCAACTCTGTTACGAGTGGAAGCTTCGGATTCGCTGTTGTACATTGGTCTTCAAAGGCGCGGTCTGCCAAGTAATCAACATTGGATTCGAAGTCCTTGGCATCGAAGCCAATTGCTTGGAACGATTCTGGAATACCCAGTTCGCGGTTCAATTCCCGAATTGCGTTGATAAGGCTGTTCACGCCCTCTTCCGTTGTACGGCATGGAAGACCGAGGATGCGTGCAATTTCCGCGTAGCGCTCATCTGCTACGAAGTGGTCGTATTTCGGGAACGAAGCGTACTTCGTTGGTTTCTTCGCATTGTAGCGAATGACATGAGGCATGAGAATCGCATTCGTGCGACCATGTGCAGTATGGTATTGCGCCCCCCATTTATGCGCCAAGCTGTGGTTGATGCCTAGGAACGCATTCGCGAATGCCATACCAGCAAGTGTCGATGCGTTGTGCATTTTCTCGCGAGCTTTCGGACATGCTTCATGATGAGATTTCACCAAGTTCTCGAACACGAGCTGAATGGCCTTTATTGCCAGACCATCAGTATAGTCGCTTGCCATTACCGATACATACGCTTCAATCGCGTGCGTCAAAACGTCCATTCCTGTATCAGCAACTGCCGTCTTCGGCAAGCTGTACACGAACTCTGGGTCAATAATCGCTACGTCCGGCGTCAGCTCATAATCAGCTAGCGGATATTTTGTATTGCCTTTTTCCTTATCCGTAATAACCGCGAACGAGGTTACTTCCGAACCAGTACCCGAAGTCGTTGGAATTGCGACGAACTTCGCCTTCTGGCCAAGACGTGGATACTTGAATGTACGCTTGCGGATGTCTAAGAACTTCTGCTTCAGGTTATCGAATTCAGCATCTGGATGTTCGTAGAATAGCCACATGCCCTTCGCTGCATCCATCGGCGAGCCGCCGCCCAAGGCGATAATGCAGTCTGGCTCGAAGCTGAGCATCATTTCTGTACCACGTTCCACTGTCTTCGTCGAAGGATCTGGCTCGACATCCGAGAACACTTCAATGACGACTGGGTTGCGACGTTGACGCAAATAGTATTCCAGCTTCTCCACGTAGCCCAGCTTCACCATCATTGGGTCGGTCACAATCATGACACGGCTAATATCCGGCATCTTCGCCAAGTACTGTGTTGCACCCTTCTCGAAGTAAATCTTATTTGGCACCTTGAACCATTGCATATTCACTGTACGCTTCGCCACCCGTTTAATATTCAGCAAATTGACCGCTGTTACGTTCGAAGAAGTTGAGTTGCGGCCATACGATCCGCAGCCAAGTGTCAACGAAGGAATATTGGTGTTGTACAAGTCTCCAATCGCGCCATGAGTAGAAGGAGAGTTGACCAGAATGCGGCCTGTTTGCAGACGGTCGGCGAACTTACGAATTACCTCGTCATCATTCGAGTGGATGACCGAAGAGTGACCCATGCCGCCAAAGGCCACGATTTCAGCCGCGCGGTCAACGCCTTCTTCTGCGGTCTTCACCTTGTAGCAAGCAAGCACGGGGCTCAGCTTCTCTGCAGACAGTGGGAACTTCGGCCCCACACCATCCAGCTCAGCTACAAGTATTTTCGTTGTATCTGGTACTTGAAGTCCGGCCATCTCAGCAATTTTCTTTGCAGATTGGCCCACGATGTTCGGATTCACCGCACAGGTGTCTGTCTTCATTGCCATCGCTTGGAGCTTGCCGGTCTCTTCCTTGTTCAAGAAGTAGCAGCCCTGAGCGGTCATCATTTTCTTCGTTTGCGCGTAAATCGGCTCTTCAATGATGACAGCTTGCTCGGATGCGCAGATCATGCCATTATCGAACGTCTTGGACAGAATCAAATCCGTTACCGCTTGATTCAGATCTGCCGTCTTCTCGATGAAGCATGGCACGTTGCCTGGGCCAACGCCTAGGGCAGGCTTGCCGCAGCTATAAGCGGAGCGAACCATACCAGCACCGCCTGTCGCCAGGATTAGCGCCACATCAGGGTGGTTCATCAAGCCGTTAGTCGCATCCATCGACGGATACTCAATCCATTGGATACAATGCTCAGGAGCACCATATTTCACCGCTGCCTCATGCAGGATTCGAGCTGCTTCCGCACTGCATTTCTGAGCGGATGGATGGAAGCCGAAAATAATCGGGTTGCGTGTCTTTATTGCGATGAGCGCCTTGAACATGGTTGTTGAAGTTGGGTTCGTTACCGGCGTAATCCCCATGACAATTCCAACCGGTTCCGCAATCTTCATATAAGCACCCTGCGGATTGTCCTCGATGACACCTACCGTTTTGTCATACTTGATATAGTTGTGGATATATTCAGTTGCGAAAATGTTTTTCGTAATTTTATCTTCATACACACCGCGGCCCGTTTCTTCAACAGCCATCTTGGCAAGCATCATATGCTTATCCAAGCCAGCGAGTGCCATTTGCTGTACGACCTTGTCGATCTGCTCTTGGTTCATGTCCATAAATGCTTCCTGCGCCTTATTAGCGCGGTCAATCAGTTGCTGAATGTGCTTCGTAACATCGACTTGCTCCGTTTTTTTCTCTACAGTTGGTTTCGTTTCTTGTTTTGTCGCCATTCTCTCCGCCTCCATTCATGGATACCTTGCAATGAACCTAAGAAAGGGTTTCTCTATACGGTGTGTCTGCTGTTCTGTTACGATCCTTTTCTGAGGTTCGTGTTGGACACAATTGTTTGTGAATCATTTCACACTTTCATTGTACCCATCTTTTTCGTATTGGTATGTGATTATTTTCACAACATTGATTGATTTTGCTTATTTTTTTATTTCTCCCCGATTTTATTTGATTGGCGTGATATTAATCACTCGATTTAACCAAACTGTAAATAATTTTAATCGTAAATAAATTGACAACTGCGTGCGGAACATCCATGATAGTAATACGTATTCATATAGTGAAACTTGTCACATGGAATTCTTTGGGTCAAAATTACTAAAATTTGAAATATGTAAATTGGAGGGGAACAGAGTGACTAACATCACCGACAAATTTGGAGAGCCCTGCAATACCTCTTGTTTCTCAGAACAGAATGTAGAACGATTAATCAATATCGGTAAAGAACGTACCTATCCTGACAGCTCTCATCTCTTCTGGGAAGGAGATCTATCTGATAAGCTGTTCCTCCTGAAGAGCGGACGTGTAAAAATCACAAAGTCTACGGATGAAGGCAAAGAGCTAATCCTGTACATGTATCAAGCTGGGGATTTGGTCGGCCAAGTTGATCCATTCCATAGTACAAAGCACACTTTCACAGCGGAAGTCCTTGAAGAAGCTGAGGTATTGCTTATTGAGCAGAAGGATATTGAGATTCTCATATGCCAGCACTGCGACTTCTCAATTGATTTCATGAAGTGGATGGGTATCCATCACCGACTGACTCAGACCAAGTTCCGCGATCTAATGATGTATGGTAAACCTGGCGCGCTATGCTCCACTCTCATCAGATTGTCCAATACTTACGGTGAAGAATTAGAAGACGGCGGTCTCCTGATCAACAAAAAAATTACACATACCGATCTATCGAATATGATCGGCGCTACTCGTGAGAGCGTCAATCGTATGTTAAGCGATCTTCGCAAACGCGATGTTATTGAATATGAGAATGGTATGATTGTCATTCGCGAATTAGAACACCTGCGGGAAGTATGTCATTGTGAAATGTGCCCGAATGAAATTTGCCGCATCTAATACAAAACGCCCTCATGCAAGTTCATGGCATGAGGGCCTTACTTCTGTTTACCTCTACAGATAGGGTACTGCTAACGGTTTCCCGGTATGAATAAGGAACATGTCCATTCCATTCTACTCCCTACCCACTGTACTTACCTCACTGATCTTCTAATACACTTAATTCGCTGTGAGACGGAAAACATGTGCAATTGGTGCCTTGCCCCCTACTTCATGTGCGGGCAGCTTTACATGCAATCCTGCTTCGTCAGAATGGAACGGAAGCTTCTCCTCTGTCCCTACCAAATGAATTGCCGTTACCTTGTCTGTATACGGAAGAATGATGTTATCGTTAACATTAGTATCTTCAGAAGGATATAAATACGTGCAATATACCGTATCGTCCTTACGTGTAAAGGCGCAGCGCTGTGTAAAGTAAGGAGCGCAGATGCGCGTTCCATAGACAGCTTCCCCATAGGTGCCCATCCACGCGCCAAGTTCCTTGATGCGAGCAATCGCACCCTCAGGAATCCGACCATCCGGCTGTGGCCCAACATTTAGAGCCAGATTTCCTCCCTTGGCGACTACCTCCATCAGAATATGAACAAGCTGCCGGGTTGTCTTGTACTTGTCCTCAAAACGGAAGGAGAAGGATGTTCCCATTGTAATGCAGCTTTCCCATGGTACATTCATCGCATCACTTGGAATCGTCTGTTCCGGCGTAATAATGTTCTCATATGGCCCTCCAACCGTACGGTCGGCAGATAGCAGCCATGGCTGCTTCTCTCTAGCCTTCTCCACGACTTCTCCGAGACGAATATCCTGAGATACGCGGCTCTCCTTGCATACCCAACCAGCATCCAACCACAATACATCGATACGTCCGTAGTCTGTTAACAGCTCCATGATCTGTTCATGAGTAAACTGAACGAACTGCTCCCACAATTCAGGATACTCCTGCGGATTATAGGACGGGCCCCGCCACGTTGGGTTGCTTCGCTCCATCCCTGGTGCCCAATAGGTAGGTGTATGCCAGTCCGCCTTAGAGAAATAGGCTGCAATCGCCAATCCTCTGTCACGGAATGCATCAAAAAGATGCCTACATACATCTGCGTACTTATGGGTATGGAATGGCGTCTGTGCACCCGTTATCCGATAGTCTGTTGTTTTTGTGTCCCACATGCAAAAACCATCATGATGCTTCGTCGTAAAAATCAAATACTTGAAGCCGCCTTCAACAGCAAGATCCGCCCATAATTCAGGCTGAAAGCGCAGCGGATTAAATGTCTTATTTAGATCGAAGTATTGCTGCTTCAGCTCTTCGGCATCATAATCCCAATCCACACTATCTCGCGACCACTCTTCATCGACATCACTAAGCGCCCACGACTCTACAATACCGAGCTGGGAATAGGTTCCCCAATGCATCATTAAGCCCAGCTTCTGATCCTTGAACCATTCCAGCTGTTCAAGCAACTCAGGGCGATCTGGCTTCACCCATTCGTCCTCCGCACTGAAGTTATGTACCCCTTGCTGAACGATCTGCTCATCCTCACGTTGTTCTGCCTGTTGCTGAATGGTTTCACTCATCTCGCTTATCCTCCTCTGTCTGTTCATTGATGAAATCGAACCATTGTACTAACAAAAATATCTATTTCTAGTTAACCAGAAACCGCTCTCAATCTGCAATACAAAAACAAGGACACAAGAAATTTGCGGGGAAAATGAATAAACGAGCGGAAAATTCTATAAATGATGTCTTTGTCAAGGATCGTGCACATCATGCATCTCAACGCAAAAAAGCCCCCAACATGAGACGCGCGTCCCGCGCTCACATTGAGGACTGTATGGATATGCATCATTTATGGAGTGATGATGAATTCAATCTGGTCCTCTGGCTTCAGAACAAGCTTCCGTCCCTCGACCACCGTCATCTTCTTCCCATTTACCTTTAAGGCAAAGTCTATCGTTTTTTCCATTTTCCGCTGACCGATGTGCAGCACTTGCTTGCCGTCATCTGACAAGGAGATTTGTGCAAACTCATCAATTAAATCGTTTACATTCATATTCTCTTTCCAGCTGACCACATAGGTATTGGTCATTTCTGGGATCGTAGTGCCTCCGTCGATACTCAATGTCAGTCCTGCAGCAGGCAGGGAATTCGTCTTGACATCCATTCGCTTCACAAACACAACAACTGTATCACCGGGGCCAACGATCTTCTCCATCGCTGCAGGTTGCCTAAGTTCTTCATCATTGACCACGATGCCCCATCCCATCTTCGTATCCAGGGCAACATCTCCGACGGACATGATCACACCATCCTCTTCAGAGATCTTTACAATTCCTGTCTGCTTCAAGGAATCGGTAACGGTCATGCCTGACTTCCAATCAATTTCAATGCGTTCTGACAAGTTCGGTATATAGGAACCGCCCTCGATAGTAACTGTCACCTTCGAAGCCGGACTAGATTGCTCTTCTGCCTGCTGCTCCTGCTCAGTTGTCTTGGAGCAAGCAGTGATTATGCATATCAACAACATCAGTACAACAAGAACTTTGGAGTGTTCGGCGTAGTTGCGAATGCGTAGCCATCGTCTTTTCATTACGTCAACTCACTTTCTTGCCTTCTCTACCTATAAACATACAGGTTTCTTAGTCTATTATGCAATAAGATGAGCAAGAAATCGTATCAATCCCGTAACAAAATCCGTCGGATTTACAACTCGTTCGACATAAATACGAGAGTTGGCCCTTATTTATACAACTACTTCCTCCAATATTTTCCTCATATAGGTTTTTCGTGCAGCGAAGAAGAAGAGCGCCTGCATCACAACGAACATGCTCACGACTGTCAATGCATACCCCATCATGTTCGAATTAACCAGGTTGCTCAGTGTCTTCAAGGCGAACAATGTATGAACGCTCCCTACCATGCATGGTGCGAAGAAGATAAGTCCTACTTGGAACGTAACAACACGACGGATCTCCGCAATCGACAAACCAATTCGCGTTAACCCCTTGAAGTATGCCTGATCATCCTGCAGTTCGGTGAACAATTTGAAGTAGATGACACTTCCGCTCGCGATAAAAAATAACAAACTAATAAACAATCCGATGAACATCCCTAGAGAGGACACTTGGTTCGTGCTGCTCCAATCATACACCCTGCTTGAGATTCTGATACTGTCATCTTCCTCTTCGTTAAACGACACGTGCTCCCGGATCTTTTTGTCTAAGGCCAAGGAATACTCCCAATCCGACCAATTGAATGCATGTCCATATCGAGCTCGGTCAGCCGGCGCCTTATCGAAAAATGGGGCAAACAAATCATCGCTAACGACTAACACATTGTAAACGCCTACGCCTGAATTGATTACATTTCTTGTGGTCTTTTCCCGAATATGCCCGGATACCTTTGTATACGTATCACGAATATGCCCCGATACCTTTGCAGACGTTTCACGAATCATGATCGTTACAGGCCCTGGATATCCCAAATATAGTTTCGAATCACTTGGTTCATCCACATTCAGGGGCTTACGAAGAACAAGAACCATCTCATTGTTCATAAGGGAAAGGGGTTGTCCCCCATCCATTGCAATGATCCGATTATAATCAGACACACTAACCATAGCTCCATAGTTCTCAGACAACTCTTGCGTATAATACACTTCAACATACCTGAAGTCAGCATCTTGTTCTATCTCGTTCTTTGTGCTGTCCCCCCAAGCCTTTATCATTTCTGGTTTGATCGGTTGCTGTCTGTCCTTCGTCCAGGTAATGACGTAGCTTTGCGGCATATCATTCAACTGCTGCCGCTTCATTGTCTGATCGAACGCATAAAAGCTTGCGGTAGCTGTCAACACTACTGCACACAAAATGGATACATTGAACAGCACACGGGCATTATCCTTCAGCTTGAATGCTGCTTGTGAGATATTCAACAAATTGGTTCTTCGATAATAGACGCGCTTATTTCGCTGCAGTATGCGGATAATGGCTACACTGAACTGCGTGTAGAAGAAATAGGTGCCCAGCACCGTGAATCCTAATATCGGTAACGCGGTTAGGCCGAACAACTGTATAGTTGTAACATAAGCCAGACTATATCCCAGCGCTAGCGAAAATACAGAGAGAATGACGAGCACCCATGAGAATTTAGGCGGTGATTTCGGCTCTTTGTGCGCCCGTATGAGCTCAACAATTTGACTGCGCCCTACTTTTCTCAATGAATACACGGTAATACACGTAAACAAAATCAAGTAACCTGCCGATGTTAGTAGAATCGCTTTCGGAACAATATAAAAAGTAATCGGGGTATCGACAGCCAGTATGTGGGATAAAGCCATCAAAAACAGCTTCGTCATAAAGGCGCCGATTCCCATTCCTACTGCAATGGCTAGGATGGAAATAATCATGTTCTCATAAAATACGAGTCTTCGTAACTGCAGCTTGGTCATTCCGAACAGAGTAAGTAAACCGAATTCCTGCTGTCTGGATTTCAAAAATGCAGAGCTTGAGTATAACGTAAAGAAAAAAGAGAAGATGATGATCAAATACTCGCACATCATCATTACTTCTCGAATTCGATGTCCACCAGGCACTTGTCCATTAACTACGTCAGGATGGTAAATAAATGCTGCATACATAAAGAAAATCATTACCGCGAAAACACTGCTCAAAAAATAAGCGCTGTATCGATGCCAATTCCCCTTGATATTACTTGTAGCGAGCTGTCGGAATGTCATCGAAGTTCCCTCCTAGCAAGCTTAGCGAGTCTAAGATGTGCTGGAAGAAAATCTGTCGATTGGCACCACGTCGCAGTTCGGAGAACAATCTGCCGTCCTTAATGAATAAGATTCGTTTGCAATAACTCGCCGCAAAAGCATCATGCGTGACCATCAATATGGTCCGATTCGATCGCTCATTCAAATCTTCGAGCGCAGTCATAACATCCTTCGCAGCCTTGGAATCTAAGTTTCCTGTCAGCTCATCTGCGAGAAGCAGAGATGGCTGATGAATGACTGCTCGTGCAATCGCCGTCCGCTGCTTCTGACCACCTGAAATTTCATAAGTACGCTTATCCAATATATGATCAATGCCAAGCCAGCTCGCCGTTTCCAACAGTCTGCGCTCAATCTCTCTAGCCGAGATGCCGTCAAGAGCAAGCGGCAATATAATATTCTCCCGAATACTTAACGTATCCAGCAGATTGAAGTCTTGGAAGACATAACCGAGTTCTCTTCTACGAAAATAGGCCAACTTCCGATTGCTCAGCTTCGCCGGATCCGTCCCGTTAATAAACACATCTCCAGAAGTTTGCTTGTCTATCGTAGCTAATATGTTCAACAGTGTCGTCTTGCCACTGCCTGATGGCCCCATAATCCCAACAAATTCCCCTTCATCGATCGTTAGATTGATATCTTGAAGAGCCGTATAGGTCATGTTTCCTCGTGTTCCATATACTTTGGATAATTGCTTAGCTTCTAATACAGGCATAGGTGTCCGCCCCTTCCTCCTTGCTTACGCTCCAGAATCCTCATGTATACACACAGTATACCCTTTCCCTTCTTCCTGCCAACATCGAATTGGCTTTCAATCCCCTCTACCACCTTACAAAGTTGTCACATTCGCCTGATCCTATAACAATAGCCCTCTTCCTCATGGAAAAGGGCTTCAGGGTAAGCGTTTGTTCATCGGGTCATGTACTTAGTGCAATCGCTCCAGCAACTGATGGTGCATAGCTCTAGACTCGAACTTTATCGTTACTGTCGTGCCTTCATTCAGCTTCGATGCAATACTGATTGTGTGTCCCAGCTTGGCGCAAACTTGTCTAACCAAGTAGAGTCCCATACCGGTTGCATCCCCTTCCTTACGGCCATTCTGACCGGTGAAGAATGCATCAAATACACGCGGCAAATCCTCAGGAGCAATACCAATTCCTTCGTCTTGAACATGCAGGAGTATTGAGTCACCTTCCCGCTCCACCTTAAACATTAACGATTTGGAGCCCTCTTTGTCCCTCATATATTTAATCGAATTCGTTACAAGCTGTGTTAAGACGAAGTTCAACCATTTCTCATCACTATCGACAATCACATCATCGGCTTCAATCTTCGGGAAAATTTTATGCTTAATCAGCGATTTTTTATTCTCATTCACAACCTGCCGGATGACCTGCTTTAGATTCAATCCCCCAACATGAAGATCCAGCTCGAACTTGTCCAGTCGTGCCGTACTCAGCATCATGTCCAGACCTCTCGTAAGACGATCAGCCTCTTCACTCACACTCCGCAGCAGCGACTCAATCTGAGACTGATCAAGCTCATATACTGGCTGCTGTGTAAGCAAATGAATAACAGACACCGGAGTCTTCATATGATGAACCCATTGGTTCGTGAAGTGAACATGCTTCTCTCGGTCTTTCCGCATCGTAAGCAGTTCGTTCATAAATGAGCGATATTGACGTGATAGAAGCGCATGCATTCGTCTCTGCTCTAATGTGCTTGGATGCTGCAAACAAAGCGTGAAGTCACTATCACTTGCATTCGTCTCTGCATTGTACATTTCCTTGTACCAGCGCCGTTGATTCGTATAATCATAGACTAAACCAATCATAAGAATGAACACAGCAAGTATGAAGATATAGATGAGACTTTCCTTCGCAGCAAATCGCTGCCCAATGCTAAGATCTAGCCACACAACAAGCAATGCAATCGCTATCGCTAAGAAGCACGTTAAGATAATTACAGTTCGGTCTCTTACATATTGGAGAAAGGTCATTCCCGGCTTCATTCATTCACCCATGTAGCTGACATGCGATACCCTTGGCCTCGCACTGTCTCTATTGCCTTCGCAATTCCAATCTCCTCCATCTTCTTGCGAACGCGGGTAACATTCACGGTTAGCGTATTGTCATCGACGAAGTCCACATCATCCCATAACGTCTCCAGCAATGTCTCTCGAGATACGATATAGCCAATCCGTTCCATAAGGCAAGCAACGAGAAGAGCCTCATTCTTCGTCAAGTCCACACGCTTGCCTGACCATTCAAGGGTGTTCTTCGCCCGGTGCAGTGTTAAGCCTTGGACAATCAGCTCTTCACCATTGCCCCCACCATTAGCTGCGTATTCCCCATAGGTTCGGCGCAGAACTCCTTTTACTTTGGCTAGAAGGACGTCGAGATGGAATGGCTTCGTAATAAAGTCATCGCCGCCATTTTCAATCGCCATTACTTGATCCATTTCTCCCGTACGTGCTGAGACGAATATGATGGGTACATTCGTCTCACTGCGGAATTGTCGACACCAATAGAAACCATCGAAGGCCGGCAAATGGATATCAAGCAAAATTAAATCTGGATTGATTTCCAGCATTTCATCCTTTAATTGGCTGAATTTTGTCGCACGAGCTACATTGTAATTGTATTTTTCAAGAGAAGACTGCAAGATCGATGCAATCTTATCATCATCTTCCACGATCATAATTGTATACATAACAATACCCCCAGTTCGCGAACGTACTTCTATCTATTTTGTTGCTTTCTTGTTTCCATCATAACATAAACTTCTTTTAATCTAGAAACGAACTATCCACCTGAATGCCTATGTACGCAGATTCAGTAGAGCTGAATCTCTCCATACAATGAACACAACAGAACAAAGCTCCCGCTTCTTAAGACGGGAGCTTATCGATGTGTTCCTTCAATAAATCATATGTTGGAAATATTTACGTTGTCTGTGGCAGTTCTTGATACGTGATGAGTACCCCGCCTTCACCTGCATAGGTGCCGATGACTGGGCCCATATTCACGAACAGAACTTGATCGAAGTGATATTTGTCGAGCAATTCCTTCATAAAGGCCTTGGCCCGCTCTTCACAATTGGAATGTGCAAAGGCAATCCACTCTTTGTCAACATGGTTCCATGCGTCCCCAACCTTCTCAATCAGTCGGCGGAGCGTTTTCTGTGTGCCTCGTATCTTCTCCATCACCTCTATGGAACCCTCTTCGCTTGCCTCCATGAGCAGCTTGATGTTCAACATAGAAGCGACCGTGCCCTTGAACTTGCCCAAGCGTCCGCCACGAATGACATTATCGAGGGTATCCAGGGTGAAGTACGTGCGAGTGTGCTTCACTTGGTGGCTCACGGTATAAGCAACCTCATCAAGTGTCTTCCCCGCTCCAGCCAGCTGTGCCGCACGCACGGCAAGCAAGCCAAGGCCAGCAGATGCTGTCTTCGTATCTATAACTTCAATCCGGTTCGGATGACCTTCTTCCTCGTACATCGTCTTTGCCATTAATGCATGATTGTAAGTGCTGCTTAAGCTAGAGGTCAAGGAAAGGACCAATATATCTTTATCAGTGCCAAGTGATTGATACATATGGTAGAAATCAGCTGGCGACGGACTGGATGTCTTCGGCAGATCCTCCTCCTCTCGCATACGCCCATAGAATTGAGCGGTATCCATATCAGAGGTCAGCACCTCTTGTCCGAAACGTACATATAGAGGTACTACATGGATGCCGAACTGCTGGACGATCTCTGGAGTCAAGTCTGAACTTCCGTCCGTAATGATGTGAATGGTCATGTCATTCTCCTGTCCTAAAGTAAAAGTAAGTTAGTATCGCTCATTCCGCTTAATTATACGAGCTTGTCCATACGTTTACAACGTCAAAAAGTAGGCAATCTTGTGGACACAGCAAAAATGCCGAGCACTAACCTGCTGTCAAGTTAGGCTCGGCATCCGATGAGCTGTCCACTGCGCATTATTCTTGATCCGAATGCTGTAAGGTAGAGTTAGTCTCATCGCAGCATCCGATTGATTCGTTCACCCACTGCTCCGCCCACTGCCCTATGGCTTCCATTACTGGCTGCAGAGCCAATCCTTTGTCCGTAAGCGTATATTCAATGCGTACAGGCGTCTCTGGATACACATTACGAACTACAATCCCTGCCGCTTCCATGTCTTTCATGCGTTCACTCAACATTTTGTCGCTCATGGTAGGAATGAGTGCGGAAATATCCTTAAAGCGCTTCGGCCCGCTCAATAGCACCTGAATAAGCAGCCCGTTCCAACGCTTTCCCAAAATGCAGAATGCCGCTTCGAATCGGGGACACATTCCCAACTGATCTGATTGCATCCGTTCATCCCTCCTTCTATACTTACAAAATGTAAGCATATTTATTTTACCATAGCTGATTCGAAAAGAAAACGCGACTGACATCATTTATTACAAAATTTAATGGACTTGCAAAGAATCTGCAACTTTTTTGGTACGTACGATCATTATAATAGTATGGTGAAAACTTACAATCCATTATTTATTTAATCCGAAAATATCGGGTACTTGCAGAGCTGAGGAGGCTTCCATTGAATTCATATCGCGAGAGCAGGAAAGAGCGGCATGCCCGCATAAAGAAGCAGAGGGCGCGCAAACTGAAGCAATTAGCCGGGGTGGGATTGCTGGTAATTATCGGCCTTGGCTGCATGCTCGCGCTGACAGTGGCCATGCGCACTGTAGAGAACCAGCCTGATTTGGTTTCTCCACCTAATGAAAGTGTGACTCCTACGTCCCCACTGGAGCCAAATCACGAGCAAAAAAAGAAGAACATTGCAGCAAAGGACGAATCAAGTAAATTTGTGTTGCCTCCTTCGCATGATCCCATCCGAATTGTCTTTGCAGGAGATGCACTCATGGATTGGTCCGTCAAGGAAACCATTCGCAAAAAAGGACCTGATTATCCATTTGAATACGTCAAGGACGAGGTCAGCAGCGCCGATTTTGCAGTTGTAAATCTGGAGACAGCTATCACACACCATACCGAGAAGGATACGAATCAACTGTATAATTTCAAGTCCGATCCGGAATCCTTGCAAGGAATTAAAAATACCGGGTTTGATCTGGTTACGATCGCTAACAATCATACCCTCGATTTTAAACAGAAGGGATTTCTCGACACACTATCATACTTGGAGCAATATGACATCCCCTATGTAGGCGGCGGAAGAAATAAAGAAGAAGCGTATCGGGCGCATACGGTGAAGATTAAGGGTCAAACAATTAAGATCCTCGCCTTCTCCCGATTTATCCCTCAAACGTATTGGTTCGCTGGAGAGAAGCGGCCAGGAATTGCGGAAGCGTATAATAAATCAAGTGTTCTCCCTGTTATCAAAAGAGAACGTAAAGACTGTGATTACTTGCTTGTGTATCTCCATTGGGGGGTTGAGAAAAGTCATCGTCCAGAACCATGGCAGCGTACCTATGCGCGTGAAATCATTGATGCCGGTGCAGATGCCATCATCGGCAGTCATGTCCATGTTCTGCAGGGATTCGAATTTTATAAAGGCAAGCCAATTGCTTATTCGATCGGCAACTTCTTATTTCCAGATTATGTGCAAGGAGACAAAGCGGATACAGGGCTGTTGAATCTAACGCTGGATCAAGGAGATATCTCAATGCACTTCACCCCTTACTTCATCTATAAAGACCAAATAATTAAGAAAGATGAGGCTTATGATCGAAAGCAATTAAAGTATTTGGAATCCATCTCGTTTGATGTTAAAATGGACGGCAAACAGGTACGGGATGCAGTGAAGGCAAATGGGCGCGCAACTGCTCCGCCAACACGCTAACCATGCTAGATATGCCGACATCTCGGTCATAAGACGCGAACCTGTACGCAGGATTCGCGTCTTATTGTATGTAAGGCATAATGCCGCAGCATACACAGCAAGCAAGAGGAAGGAAGATGTAATGTGACGCAGCCAAAAATAACAATCATCGGAAGCTTGAACATGGATCTCGTAACGGTCACCTCCACAGTGCCAGCACAAGGTGAAACGGTAACTGGTCAATCGTTCGCGACCATGTACGGAGGGAAGGGCGCCAACCAAGCGGTAGCCTGCGCACGTCTAGGGGCTGATGTCAGCTTCATCGGATGTGTCGGTAATGACACATTCGGCACAATGATGTTAGATAACTTGAATCGTGAAGGCATACATACTGAAGCTGTTGAAGTACTTCGTGATGTATCTTCAGGAACCGCTTCCATTATTGTGAAGGATGGAGATAATCGCATTATTGTTGTACCGGGTGCAAATGCACAGGTAACAGCTGAACGAGTTCGCAAATACGCCGATGTCATTCGCCAATCGGACATCATCGTTCTGCAGCTTGAAATTCCTCTTCCTTCGGTACGAGCTGCCATCGAGATCGCGGCTGAGTCAGCAATCCCTGTCATCCTTAATCCAGCGCCAGCAATGGAACTGGATCATCAATTGCTCAGCCAAGTCACTGTGCTCACGCCGAACGAGTATGAGCTTGCCGAGCTTCTCGGGCAAGCGGATCAGGCAGGCGCCTTCGATTGGCAATCTGCTCTGCAAGCGATGCCAGGTAAAATCGTGTTAACCAAAGGGGCTGATGGAGCCTATTGGTCAGACGCCAAGGGACAACTTCACCATAGTCCAAGCCACCGGGTCGACGTTGTTGATACTACGGGAGCTGGTGACACATTCAACGGCGCTCTGGCCGTAATGCTTGCGGAAGGCCGCTCTATAGAGGAAGCAATTCCGTTCGCGACGGCCGCAGGGGCATTGTCTGTAACTGTATTCGGTGCGCAGGGAGGTATGCCGACTCGAGAGCAATTGATGCATTGGATCACGCAGCACCAAGAGTAATAGCCCCATTTATAAGGAGGAAGCATTAATATGGCAACGATTCGTATGCTGCAGGCACTTGATTATGATGCTGCAGCCAGATTGTCTGATGACGTGTTTCGCAATGAAAAACAGATGTCGATGGCACATAGTTTTTCGTACTTGTTCTCCCCTATTACCTCTCACTCATTCGGTGCGTTTGAGGATGGGGAACTGCTCGCACATATGGGATTGCTTCCATCGGTTGTCCGTATCGGACGATCTCGACTACCTGTATTCTCACTCGGCTCGGTATGCACATCCGAGGCTGCTCGCGGCAAAGGATTCGGTACGGATCTGCTGCACAAGGTTCAAGATCATGTTGCTTCTACAGGCGGAGTGATGATGTTCGTATCCGGAGGACGATCGCTCTATACTCGCAATCGTTGTTATCCTTTCGGTCAAACACAGATTTATACGGTTACCGCAGATGCGGATGTTGCTGAAGAAGCGGGTGTTACAGCTCGCGTTCTTACTGAGAATGACTGTTTTGCTTGGTATGAACTTGCTCAGCAACGAGAAGCTGCTTTTGACTTAAGCTTATGGGATATGCACGGACTTGAGCATGGCGGTGCATTCGCTTCCTGCGTCATGATGAAGCCTAAAGTATACGTACTGGAACGCAACGGTCACATTACTGCATACATCTATATCTTGTTCCCTTCTGCCAAACAGCAGGATGCTCCACCTCGTGTATATGAGTATGGCGGCGCTGCTGGAGAGGTTGTATACTTGCTGCAGCTTGTAATGAAACAGAAGCAAATCACTGCTTCCCAACTGTACGTACCATGGCAAGATACGGAAGTCAGCACTTGTCTGTGCGGCTATTCTTCGGAAGAGGAGCCAAACCAAGGGACGTTGTATGTTCCAAGCATGGAGCGACTATTCCGCTATATGCAGAACTGGTGGAGTGATCAAGGGGCGCTGGCCGTGCATATTCAGGTCACAGAGCTTGAAGGCGGCACCGTTCGCCTTGAGTATCCAGATGCAGCGTCAGTTGAGCTTACTGAGAGTCAATTGTTCTCCCTGCTATTCGATCCGAAAGCAACTGACATTCTCCCGCCTGAATGGCCTTCTGCCGAGCAATTGAAGATCACAATACCACTTCCTTATACGATCGGACTTTTTTACGTATAACTTAATGTTCTCATCATCATTTCTTCTATCGCAGTAGTACTGCTTCAAAGCGCACTAAAATTAGTGCGCTTTTACTTTTGAAGTATACAAAGTTCCACACTGTTTCGCCTTTCCTCAAGCTTTCCTCTTGATGTGAACCTGAATTTTCGCATACAATGAACAAAAGTAGTAGGATATAATCAGAAGGTGAATCCTAGAAATGACTACCCCTTAAACTTCCAAATACCCACATCCCGATGCAGCCTTCTTTTAATTTGTATAATAGGAGCATTTTCATATGGCTACCATTTATGATATTGCGAGACAAGCCAACGTCTCTGCAATGACCGTATCACGCGTCATTAATAATACAGGCAGGGTCAGCGAAAAGACCCGAACCAAAGTTAAGCAAGTGATGGAAGAGATGCAGTACATACCAAATTCAGTTGCTCGCTGTCTCGTCACCCAAGAGAGCAAAATATTATCTCTACTAATTACAGATATCACAAACCCATTCTTCACAACAATGGCCCGCGGAGCGGAAGATGCCGCCATGCAGCATGGATATCGTCTTATGTTCGGCAATAGTGATGAGAGCTTAATGAAGGAAAAAGACTATGTTCAAATGATACTGTCCATGCGGGTGGATGGTGTCCTATTCGCGCCCAGTGGAGACCAATCCAAAGAACATCTGGAATGGCTGACAAGACAAAATGTCCCGTTCGTGCTGCTTGATCGTGAGGTTCCAGGGATCGATTGTGATGCAGTACTCGGGGATAGCCGTGGCGGTGCCAAACAGATGGTCAGTGAATTAATTCGGTATGGACATCGACGGATTGCCCTATTGAACGGGTCTGAAGAAGTATCGACCGCCAGGGAGCGCAAAGCAGGCTATATCGCCGCCTTGCAGGAAGCCGGCATCCCATTTGACGAACAACTATGCATGCAAATGGGCTATTTACATGATCGGGATGCGCTCGATTTATCTCATTGGACGGAATTGGAGCCGCAATCTCGCCCTACGGCTATCTTTGCTGCCAACAACATGCTTGCGCTCTCTATCTTTACTGCGCTGAATCATGTCGGACTGCGAGTTCCGGATGATATCTCGATCGCTTGCTTTGACGATTTTGGGTGGGTAGAAGAAGCGAATCCGTTCTTTTCTGTTGCTTCACAGCCTGCATATCAATTTGGAGAGACCGGAATGCAGCTGCTGCTTGAGCGAATCAAGGATCGGGATCAAGCCTCCCGCCGAATTATTTTACCCTGCCAAGTCCACATGCGGCAATCTGTACGACAGCTATAGAACCATAATAAGCTCGAGCACGTTCACGGCCTATTCGAACGGGATTTCATCCCTGTTCAGAACAGGCCGTTCTTTTTTGTCCAGTGAATACCACGCAGCTGCCCCAATCATGTTCCTTGCCTCATTCTCCGACTCGAATGTATTTTCTTACCTGTAGACCTATTAGATCAAGCGTACTAGAATGAAAACATTGACGCTTCTTTTGCTTTTATGCATAAAAGCGTGTATGTATAAAAGTATCTATCCGATCTTTACATACTAGAACGTTATCCATCAAGGAGTTGAATAACTATGAATACGAATGATGAACAATCGGTCAAGCAGCCACTCCGCTTCGTGCAGAGTGTTACCATCTTTGCGGTCATCATCGCCATTTTACTGCTTACGATACTAGGCTGGGGTGCACAGCCGCATATTCCACTGCTAACAGCAACTGTTGCCGCAGGCTGTCTACTCTTGCTATTTGGACAATCGTGGAATCTAGTAGAACGAGCATTGATTAAGGGACTTCAAGCTTCTGTTATGCCTGCCTTGCTCTTATCTCTTATCGGAATCCTGATTGCAGTATGGATGATGAGCGGGACAGTTCCTACGCTACTCGTATATGGAACCTCTTGGTTTCAGCCTCAATGGTTCACGATTAGCGCTCTGCTGCTTACGGTTATCGTCTCGATGTTTGTCGGCAGCTCAGTGACGACAGTCGGAACATTCGGCGTAGCCTTGATAGGCATGTCGGATTCCATGGGCGTCCATCCCGCAATCGTAGCAGGGGCAGTCGTGTCTGGTGCCTGCTTCGGGGATAAGATGTCTCCGCTCTCCGATACGACGAATTTCGCATCTGCCGTTGCACGTGTCAGTATGCCTGATCATATTCGCAACATGACGAAGACGACCGTACCCGCATTTCTTATTACCTGCATCGCCTTTTTATTTTTCGGTTCTTCCGCTCAATCCAATATGGATCAATTGCTGTCGATGCAGCAGGATATCCGCAGTGTATTTCATATTCATCCGCTAACTTTACTGCCGCTTGCTGTCGTGCTTATCGCTGCATTTAAGCGATTGCCAATCATCATTACGATGCTGCTCGGTATTGGATCGGGTCTGCTAGTTACTGCGCTCATTCAAGGAGACGTAAATGTTCCACAATGGATGGAAGTGATGCAGGGAGGATTCCAAGGGTCATTCCAGATGGAGGAAGTAAGCCGCATCGTGAACCGAGGTGGCCTTCAGTCTATGACTTGGGCAGTATCGCTCATTGCGATTGCCTTCGCTCTGGGAGGGTTGCTGCAGCATGCAGGCATCATTGAAACGATGTTCAATCGTCTGATAGCACCTGTGAAGACCAAGGAAGGACTTGTTATCACAAGCGGACTTAGTTCAATCGGGGTGAACATGATTACAGGGGAACAATACATGTCGATTCTGATTCCAGGCCAATTGTTCGAATCCGAATATGATAAGCGCGGCATTCCACGACTCACCTTATCTCGTACATTGGAGGATTGCGGAACATTAGTGAATCCGCTTATTCCTTGGGGGGTCAGCGGTGCAATGATGACAAGCGCTCTTGGTCTTACCGTACTGGATTACATGCCATATGCTTTCTTCCTGTGGGTATCCCCACTGGTTACATTTGCTTTTGCACTATTGCCCGGGTTAAAACGTGTGACACTCGGTAATTCACAATAACAACTTCATTGCAGGTCATCAGTCGCAACAAGATGATGACTAAGCGGTAGGATACAGAAGACCCTATTGCTTCTTCCAATCCAGTTATGATACTGTCTTCTTAACTAGTCATGGATTATAGACAGGAAGGAGGGGATAAGATGCGCCTTATACATGCCCGTATGCCAAGGTATATATTGCTTGTACTTAGTGTGCTTGCTATCGTATGTACAGCACTTACCCCTCTTGCTTCGAATGAAATGATGTTCATGCATCCTGATGAATCCGCATTTACGTATCCCGAGCATGTAAGCTCTGTAGTAGGCATTCATCAGGTTCAGTCTATTAAGCATTTTTCCATGCCTTTATGGTTCATCTTATTCATTCTCTATATCGCGATCGCCCTCTTGAGGAGCCGGCTGCCCAGTTACAGATTTGATACGCCGTATATGATTTTACTGCGCAGTCAATTCTTGAGGCCTCTCAAATTCACTTCTAAGTTCGTGGCTCGTCCCCTCGCCTGTACAACTCAACAATCACTTACAGACGAGGAGAATAACAATGACGACAACGAACACGAACACAGAGAAACAAATGAAGCAAGAGAGCGGGCCTTCCGGCAAAGAGCAAGCATTGAAAACAGATATACAGGTTCTTAATCGGGATTTGAAGCATATGATATGGTTTATTATCCTGTCAGCGGTAGTCATTACCGCACTTTATTTTCTCATGTAACGAACGAACTACAAGCATCCCATTCAGCAGAGGCTGTGTGGGATGCTTTTTTATGGATCACATCGCGAAAGCGCATTCAAAAATATAGACACCCTGACGGCTTGCCACTCTGCATCTCAGTTCGATGTGAGGAAGGAGAGTGTGAATACCATTTTTTATACAATTTCGAGAAATAAAGAGCATCTTCGTAGCCGACAGCCGCAGCAATTTGCTCGATTGTTAACCTTGTCGTCATCAGCAATGTTTTGGCGCGCTCCATCCGGATGCGCAGCAAAAACTGCATAGGCGATTCCCCCATTTGTTTGCGGAACATCTTCGATAAATAGGTGCGGTGATAGCCTAGCGTATGTGCAAGTTCGTCTATGGATATGGATTTATCAAACTGCAGCGACAGCCAGCGAGCTGCTTGTTCTACCTGACGTTCGATATCGGAGCGTTTATCATCGTTATTCGCATCAGAACCTTTGTCAGTAGTACGTGCATATTCAGCAAGAACAACACGCATATAGCCCTCAGCTTCCATGTCCCCAGCACTGCCTCCGATTTGAAGTGCTTTATATACATTCCGGAACAACGCTTCTACTCGATGTATGCGATAGCCTTGAACAATTGGTGCATGCGGCCCAATGCCGATTATCGCCAACAACTGTTCGACACCGCTGCCGCGATATCCTATCCAGCGGTACTGCCAAGGATCTGCTTCATCAGCTACATAATGATGAAGCTCCCCCGGGAAGATGAAGAAGCTCTCTCCTGCCCCAACTTCATAGGCAACCCCTCTAATCGTAAATTTCCCTCTGCCAGACTGTACACAATGCACGATCCCGTAATCATGAACGCTAGGACCTACGTGGTGCAGAGGTTCCGTGATTGATTGGCCGCAGAACAATACGGACAGTTCTCCCCTGGAAGGTGCTTCATTAATTGCGAGATTTGCTCGTTCACCCATCCGGTTCCCTCCTAACTGACAACAATCCTCCATATTCACATTCGTTTTCCCCATACCAAGCCTTAATCGATTCAGATACATTAATTGTACAACAATCATTTCCAAGTTGCATCACACCATGCCGATGTTCCCTTACATTTCATGACAGCAGCTCGGAACGAAAGGAGACAAGATGTATGAGTAAAATTACATTTCTCGGAGCAGGAAGCACCGTATTTGCCAAAAACGTATTAGGTGACTGCATGCTCACTCCATCACTGCAAGGATTTGAGCTTGCCTTGTTCGATATTGACCACGAGCGTCTTCGTGATTCCGAGAGCATGTTGACCAACATGCTTGGAACGACTGGCAGCACCTGCCGAGTTGTTGCCTACAGAGACCGCAAAGAGGCACTGCGCGGCGCTAAATATGTAGTGAATGCGATTCAAGTTGGCGGGTACGATCCATGTACAATTACAGACTTCGAAATTCCGAAGAAGTATGGCCTTCGCCAAACCATTGCAGATACGCTCGGAATTGGGGGTATCTTCCGCAATCTGAGAACGATCCCTGTCATGCTTGATTTCGCCAAAGATATGCAGGAAGTATGCCCAGATGCTTGGTTCCTGAACTATACAAATCCAATGGCCGTGTTGACCAATGTGATGAATACATACGGCGGGATCAAAACAGTAGGACTCTGTCATAGTGTTCAAGTATGCGTACCTTGGCTGTTCCATGATCTTGGCATCGACAGTGAAGGTGTAAGTGCGAAGATTGCAGGCATTAATCACATGGCGTGGCTGCTTGAGGTAACTCGCAACGGCGAGGACTTATATCCAGAAATTAAACGCCTTGCCTTGGAGAAACAAAAGACAAAGCACACCGACATGGTACGTTACGAACTTATGTTCAAATTCGGCTATTACGTGACGGAATCCTCCGAGCATAACGCTGAATACCATCCATACTTCATTAAGAAACAGTATCCAGAACTGATCGAGAAGTATAACATTCCTCTTGATGAATACCCTCGACGCTGCATCAACCAAATTGAAGGTTGGAAAAATATGCGTGAACAGCTCGTCAATAACCAGCATATCGAACACCACCGTACCCATGAATATGCCTCATATATTTTCGATGCTATGGAAACAGGAACACCATTCAAACTAGGTGGTAACGTTATGAATACGGGACTTATCACCAATTTGCCGCGCAATGCATGTGTTGAGGTTCCATGCTTCGTTGATCGCAACGGAGTTACACCTACCTATGTTGGCGATCTGCCGCCACAGCTTGCAGCGTTGAACCTCACGAATATCAATACTCAGCTTCTTACGATAGAAGCTGCAATTACAGGGAAGAAGGAGCATATCTACCACGCGGCCATGCTCGATCCGCATACGGCAGCAGAGCTTAGTCTAGATGATATCGTCTCCTTATGCGATGATCTGATCGAGGCTCACGGAGATTGGCTTCCGAAGTTCGTATAGGGAAGAACTCATGCAAAAGCGGTACAGTTGATCGACAACTGTACCGCTTTTTCTACTGCTATATCTTGATGACCGTACATTATTCCCCTTGTGCGCGTTTATGCACTTGTGATGCCTGCGCTGCTTTCTTGGCCTGCTGGCTTCGTTTAATGGACAGTCCAGCTGCCACGACAACGATCACCAGTGCGATCTCAAATCCATACTTGATGAATGGATTCGAGAAGAGACCGGCTAGCGAATCGAACTTCATGAACTCACCGACGAACATTTTTGCTGCGGTCCACGCTAGCACCGCTGATCCGATGATAATAATGATCGGGTAGCGCTCGATGAATTTCAGTACAATTGTGCTTCCCCACACGACAATAGGGACGGAAATTGCAAGTCCCAGTACGACTAGCAATCCATGTCCATTCGCCGCACCCGCTACAGCTAGCACATTATCGAGCCCCATCGCTGCATCCGCAATAATAATCGTTCGAACTGCCGCCCAGAAGCTGCCTCCCGCCTGCACATTATGCTCTTTCTCTTCGACCATGAGCTTGATCGCAATCCATATGAGCACGGCTCCGCCAATCACGAGCAAGAACGGAATTTTGAGCAGCCATACAACCCCTAAAGTGGCCAGCGCTCGAATGATTACTGCTCCGATCGTACCGAAGATGATGACCTTCTTCTGATCTTGCTTCGGTAGGTTGCGAGCCGCTAGACCGATAACAATCGCGTTATCTCCTGCTAACACCAAGTCAATGACGACAATGGACAGCAGCGTGGTCCAGAACTCTAATGAAAATAGCTCCATTGATAGTTCCCCCTTGACGTTAGTATGTATAAATACTGTAAAAAACATGAACGCCGCTACCACGTTCGTGGTAACGGCGTTCCGATCAGAAAGAGACCTTCACCAACGCAACCATCGTGGCAAAGGTCTCGCAAACAACGTTATACGTTGCCAGTAGCGCCGAGGATGCGCGTTGTGGCGTATCCCGTAATGACGACGGTTACTGTGCTAGCTACTCCCCTTTGGAGTATTCGTTTTTTCAGTGAACTAATCATAACACCGGCAATCGAATTGTTCAACCATCATTTCTCTCTATTTTCTCGCTCTATTAAAGATCTGGCGTTGTTCGAATGATAACAATTGGGTATGATGAAGATATACGTATTTAATCATAAGGAGGCTTCCCCATCGTGAGCAAAGAACTATCCAATCATCATCCTTCACTTGAAAAAGCAACCTTTGCCGGTGGCTGCTTCTGGTGTATGGTCACGCCGTTCGAAGAGCTTCCTGGCATCCATTCGATTGTGTCTGGCTATACAGGAGGACACACTGACAGTCCTACATACGAAGAAGTATGCTCAGAGACAACCGGGCATGCCGAAGCCGTCCAAATTACATTCGACCCTGCCCTATTCCCTTATAAGAAGCTGCTCGAGCTATTCTGGCAGCAAATTGATCCTACAGATGAAGGCGGACAATTCCATGATCGCGGTTCGTCTTATCGAACAGCTGTCTTCTATCACAATGAGGAACAACATCAGCTTGCACTGCAATCCAAGCAAGAATTGGAGCAGAGCGGTAGATTCGATAAACCAATTGCTACTGAGATCGTTCCCGCTGGCACGTTCTACCCAGCAGAAGAGCATCATCAAAACTATCATCAGAAGAATCCGGCCCATTACAAGCGCTATCGCTCTGCATCGGGCAGAGATGCCTTCATCGTGAACCATTGGGGAATCTCCGATGAAGAGCGTACAGCCCTTCAAGGGAAGCTGACGCCAATCCAGTATCGGGTAACCCAGCAGAATGGCACAGAGCCCCCTTTTTCCAATGAATACTGGAACCATGAAGCAGAAGGAATCTATGTGGATATCGTATCTGGTGAGCCGCTCTTTAGTTCGTTGGATAAGTTCGATGCAGGCTGCGGCTGGCCAAGCTTCTCGAAGCCGCTTCGTTCCAGTCATGTGGAGAATAAGCTTGACACTTCTCACGGCATGGTTCGTGTGGAAGTAAGAAGCAAACTGGCAGACTCCCATTTGGGTCATGTATTCGATGATGGCCCTACCTCAACTGGACTTCGTTATTGCATTAACTCTGCAGCCCTGCGGTTCATTCCGAAGGAGAAGCTGGAGCAAGAAGGATATGGGGAATTCGCATCCCTATTCTCCTCCAAATAGGATTCTCTAGTACGAAGGCCCAAATGAGGAACGACCTAACCGTTCTCATTTGGGCCTATATTTAGATTCGCTCAATTGTTAACAAAATACCACTCTTGTCGTCGCACATTTTGAATCGGGGTATTTGATTGCAGTAGGCATCCATTCGTTCACGTGCCTCCAAGGCGGCGGCACATTGCTCCATCCCAGTAGTAATGATGTATTGGAACCACCGCTCCATACTGCTCTGTTCCTCGTCTACACGCCAAGGATAAATGCCATCCGATACAAGCAGTATATGCGTAACTCCCTGGAGTGGGAGCGCTCCATATTCCAAGCGATGCTGCACGGCCTCATCTCCATTAAGGACGCTGTAACCGAACTCTGTATTCGCACGGGAACGATTCTGCTTCAGCCGCTGCCGAATCTCTTCTGGCTGCCTATGCTCTCTCCAATCCTCCTCATGCTCCATCCACGCTGACAAGGCTCGCTCATCGAAGGGAGCAACTCGGTCATAAGTTACAGCTCGAACCTCCCCGGATTCATATAGCGCGTATATCATGCAATCGCCCGTCTGCGTCCAATATGCATAATGCTCATCAAGCCACACAGCGGCATGAACCGCACCGAACCTTCGTCCTGTATCCTGTGGAGCGATGCCGTATTGGCGCATCGTATTATCCAATTTGCGATTAGCATCCATGAGTCGAGCACGCATCACATCAAGTGGAGAATCGATAGCTGCTGTAGTAGTGATAGTTTCCAGACCACGAGCAATACTTAAGGCAGCCATCTCTCCCGCTGTATGCCCTTCCTCATCTGTAATCGGCTCTAATCCAGATACACCATCGATGACCGCATATAGCTGCTGTTCGGGAAGTGCAATCATCCGGTCTTCATTTCGTCTGCCCTGCCCCTGTCTCGTTGCTGCATCACAATGAATTCGAATCACTGCTATTCCCCCTTCAATTGTTCTTACGCTCAGCTACCTGACTTCTGCACCATCTTCGCAGCTTGGCCGAACAATCCCATTAGCATGAACACAACGATAATATATAGCAAGAACATCGGCGCCGCCATAGCGGAGAATACCATCGGTGATGCAAACGCGAATCCGAGCATACTTAATGAACAAGCGAGTGCAACTGTAAAATAGATGGATCGTCTACGGGCCATATGTGCGATGTAGCCCCAGTCACGGCGCAGTGCATATTCCCGCAAACCACTGCACATGAAGGTTACTAGTGTAATGTTCAACCCCGTCTCTGCTATACTGCGAAACACTCCAATCCATGCTCTCGCTTCCGCACTGACTCCGCCTAACAGCATCGGCTGCAGCAGCTCATACACCGCTAGAACGATCAGCGGGATACATAATCGCTTCGCTAGCAAGAAGCGATCAGATACGGATATCAATTGTGTTACACCGCTAAATACCAAGGCAAAGCCTACGATGTCCGGCAGCAGATCAACGCCCCTCGGCGCATAATCAATAAAAAATAACAAACCCCATTGAATTCGTCTAAATGCCTTTGCTTCCATATTCATCTTGTTCATCTTTGTTGTCTGCATGTCCTTTCCGTATGTACTTCCACAAGCAAGCTGTACCCAATCATGAAACAGTTCAGCATGCTGTTATCTTGCTTCAGTATAACGTGACGTCTTAAGCGAACGCAATCTCGCGGCCTATTTGGAATATTTTTTCAGCCTATTCGCTCAATTCGGATTATGTAAGTCCATTCCTTTTGCAGTATAATGGTTAAATGTCTAGTTGAGTAACATTTCTTTATAGCCTAATAGTAGCTACATACCTTTCAGGAGGAAGCATAATGAATCACATTAAAATATTTTCGGACAGCACATGCGATTTGCCGAAATCACTACTTGAACGTTATGACATTGGCATTATCCCTTTATATGTTACTTTCGGTGACGACGCTTATCGTGATGGAGTGGATATGACCCCTCCGGAATTGTACAAGCATGTAGATGCATGCGGCAAGCTGCCGAAGACATCTTCGCCATCTCCAGCTGATTTTGTAAAGGCATTTGAGCCATTTGTGAACGAAGGCCGCAAAATTCTGTATATCGGGTTGTCTTCCCACTTATCGTCCACCATTCAGAATGCCATTATTGCCGGGGATATGCTCGGTGAAGGTACTGTAACTGTCATTGACTCCTTAAATTTGTCTACCGGTATCGGGATTCAAGTTCTCAAGGCAGCGATGGCACTGGAATCTGGTTCATCTCTGGAGGAAACTGTAGAGCTTGTTGAGGACGTTCGCGGCAAAATGGAAACCGAGTTCATTATAGATACATTAGATTATCTATATAAGGGCGGACGCTGCAATAGTCTGCAGAACTTGATCGGCAGCCTGCTTCGCATTCGTCCTGTCATTAAAGTTGTCGATGGAAAAATGATTGCGGCTAATAAAATTCGCGGCAAACGCGAGAAAGCACTTGAGCAGTTGAAGCAAAATGCGCTGGATCATGTGGATGAGATGGACAAGGATATCGTATTTGTCACTCATTCCTTATCGCCTGAAGATGCCAATATGATTCAGGCCGAATTGCAAGAGAAGACGGGCGCAAAACATGTGATCCTGTCGGATTGTGGTTGCGTCATCTCCAGCCACTGTGGACCAAACACAATTGGAATCGTATACGCGCGCAAATAAATATACAGCGGCTGACCTCGCCAATAGAGCAAGGTGCAGCCGCTGTATTTATGTAGAGAACTAACCGTATTTTATTCCGTTGTGCGAGTAAAAAAACGAGCAATCCCCCCCGCCCCAACTGCAAGGCAGATCCCAAGAAGCATCTGTACAATCACTTCTATGAACTTGGCGCTGTCATCTGTCCAAGCCCGCTCTGCAAATAAAGCCACTTCTTGATTCGAGAGCATAATCAATAGCTTGATAAATTCCGGGATGCTGTTCACGAGAAGCATAATACCAGCAATACCTAGTCCGATTTGAAGGGTGGTGCGAAGCACCGGGTTCGCAGAATGCGTCTGGCTGCGCATCGGAAGGACACTTTTCTCGCCGCTACTCGATACGTCTGCATCTTGTGTCTTCACTAGAGTCACATCACGTAGTTTAGACGGTGCTAGCGCCTTCGATAATGATCCTGCCGTGCACCATAGGATGATTCCTCCTATAAGCGGAACAAGGACAGGGAGGAGCAGTATGACGAAATTGGTGTATACCATATTTTCACTTCCAACCCCCATATGAATCATCGAGGAGATCATATTTACCAGCGCAGCCGCAATCTTCGCCAACTCTAGGAAGGCGGTCACGATCCAATAGAGAGCGCCGAGCCGAACAGCCAAGAAGGCCAATGATCGAGCATTCAATTGATTTTCCTCCATTTCTGAGCATGGATTCATAATCATCTATTATACAGGATGTCTGGCGCTTATTGGGAAGTTATTTGCTCTGATGCCTCAGCTGGTATACGTATGGATACAGATGTGCCAATGCCAAGCCCGCTCACAATTGTAACTCCATACTCTGCACCGTAGTGCAGTTTAATACGTTGATCTACATTTCGAATGCCGTAGCCTGTATTCACATGGTCTCTTCCATCAAAAATATCATGGATTCGCTGAGCGGTCATACCTACCCCATCATCGATGATCCGGAACAGCAGGTCATCCACATCCTTCTTTGCTACAATTCGAATGAAAATTCGATCTCCACACCAAGCATGTTCCAACACATTTTCAATAAATGGCTGTACAATCAGCTTTACCGTACGATACGGCCATACTGCTGGGTCAATATCGAACATAACACTAATGCGATCACCGTATTTAATCTTCTGTATATCTACGTAAGCCTGTGCCTGCTCCAACTCATTATGTACCGGTATCATCAGTTTGCCGTTGTTAAGCGCAAGTCGGTAGAACTTAGCCAGGCCTAATACCATCTGCTGCAGCTTCTCATTATCCCCGAACTTCGCTAGCCGATTAATAGAGGACAACGTGTTATACAGGAAATGCGGATTGATTTGCGATTGCAGCATCTCCAATTCCGCTTCCTTCTTCTGCAGCTGTGTCAAATACACTTCCTTAATTAGCGCTTCAACATTTTCGCCCATGCTATTCAATGCGGTGGCAATTTGAGAAAATTCATCCTTGCCCCGATAGGAAATTCGTTTGTGCAGATCGCCTTCCCGAAAAGCATTGAGCACTGACACGAACTTCGTAATCCGAATCGAGAAATATCTCGAAATGAACACTCCTGCGAATGACAACACAATAAAGCAGATCAAGCAAATAAAAATAACAAACAATCGAACCTTCATCGAATCTTCTTGAATAATGGAAAGAGGCACATGTGCGACCAGCTGCCAAGATTGCTTCCCTACCGTCTCCTGGATCGTCAAATAGTTGCTCTGCGTATCCGCTTCATTAGCAGGCAACTTGCCAGACTGATAGATGCTTCTCCCCTGTTCATCCACTAGGTAGATTACGCTGTCATTTCCAATCTTCGAATAATTAATACTATCGAACAGCTCCGAGATCGCAACATTAATGCGCAAAAATCCAACTTCTTGAAGCTTCAGAGGATTATTGGTGTCCACAAGCCGACGAAGCAGGGAAATTCGACTATTCTCCGCATCACGCTCAATTTGGCTCCACTTCATTGTGATGCTGTACTTCTCGGGTGGAAAGCTCTTATACCAATCCTTATCTGTAATTCGATTCAAATGATAAATTTCATACGGCCAGTTATAATCCGTAGGATTCTCTTTCCCAAATGTACTGTGATGGATCTCATTTATGGATTCATTACGAAAAAAAACAGAAATCCACAGCTTCATTCCAGTTGCCGAAGATGCCGCTTCTATCTTAGGAATAACATACTTCGTAATGCGATCATAATTTTCCCAGCCTTCCTCGTAGCTACGCAAATATCGATACAGCTCATAGTCGCCGTACAATATAGAAGATATGCGAATTATATCCTGCATCTTATATTCAATATTATCGCGAATCTGCAGCAGTGTTCCTTGTATATTGTTCCGTGTATGCTTGCGAATCGATTGATCATACATGGAATGGGAGACAAGTCCTATGACTAATACCGGAACAATGATGAACACCATATAAGTCAGCATGAGTTTGTAGCCAATCGGCAAATAGCGGAACTTCGGTCGCTGTTCGTTCATTGACTTCTCCCCTATCATGTTTCCCGCTTGCGATATTCCATCGGAGTCATGCCGTATGCTTCCTTGAATTGTCTGCTAAAATAGGGAAGGTATCGATAGCCTACCTGATTCGCAATTTCATAGATTTTGATGGAGCTCTCATGGAGCAGCTCGCGTGCCCGCTCCATACGAAGCTGTATAAGGACTTCACTGAACGATTTCCCAGTCTCCTCCCTGAACATGTACCCCAAGTAGTTCGGTGAGAATGAGAATTGATTCGCCACGTCCTTCAGTGTAATGTTCTCGCTCATTTTATCCTTCATCACTTGAATCATTTCTCGAATGAGCCGATTATTCTTGGAGGTAGATTTGCTGCGCAAATATTCAGATATTTCAAATGTCTTCCTGACGAGCCAGGAGCGAATATCGCTCACCGTATCAAATTGCAGCAGAATATCCAAGTTATGCAGCTCCATACCCAATATATCGAACAGATTTTCATCCTTTGTCTTCAATTGCTCATCCAGCTTCCATATGATGAACATCGCGAGATTATGAACGGTAAACTTAGAACGGAGCATGCTCACAGATTCGAAGAGCCTCTCTATCTCATCGTAAATACAAACCAGCTCATATTCCATCAAGGCGTGAAATAGTGCCTCCATACGTTGTTCCAATGTACGCGCATCCATCATTTCGGGCTTCAAACTTACCGCTTCGTAGCGGATAAGCCTCCCTTTGCCAATAAACATTTTACCATCAACCGCTTTGGTTGCCTGTTGGAACGAGAGATAGAGCTGTTCCAATCCGTTTACTGGTTCCCCTACCCCAACTGTCATCGTCACGGAGAACTGAGTCTCAATCACCTTATATAAATCATCAATAAAAGGGTCTAAATACTGATCATGAATCAGCACCATCATCCGATGAGGCGTCAACTTGCAGCAATGTGGCATATGATGCTTCAATCCAACCTCATTGACCGCATACAGGAATTCCTTCGTTGTAACCTCGTGTGACAAGCTCGTATGCTCTTGCGTCCAAGTCATATAGTCAAGCTCCATAACAGCAACTCGGACAGGCCAATTCAGTTTGTCAAGCCCATAAGAGGCAACTAGCTTCATCATTCCATCCTGCTGCTCACTTCTCCACTGCCCGTCAACCAACCGCAGCAGCAAGTCATTCTTCGCCATCGGAATCATATGCTGATAAGCTTCCTCCACATCGCGACGCTTCCGGTCATCATCAAGATCCTGCTTCACCTTCTCGAGTGCAGCGATAAGCTCATCATCATTCATCGGCTTGAGTACATAGCTGTATGCCTTCAAAGATAATGCCTGTTTCACATAACTGAAATCTTGGTGACCGCTTACAAAAATAATTCGGATATTGGAATTTATCTCAATCGCCCTGCGGGCCAGCTCCAACCCGGACATATTCGGCATATTAACGTCACTGACGATAATATCGATAGGCGTACTATCAATAATATGACAAGCCTCAAAGGCGTTATTTACCGCTGCTGCAACTTCTAACCCAAGCTCTTCCCAAGGAATGAATTGCTTCATTCCTTCCAGATCAAGCATCTCGTCATCAACTAACAACACGTTATACATGAATGAGGCCCCCCAAACGATGCAGTCATACAATTCTCATTCCAGCATTTCCCTAAACAAAGTATAACAAGTTCAACTATCATTTGAACAGTCAGATGATTTCAAAATAAAAGATTTGATCAAAAGAACGAAGACCCGCTGGCAGACAGCGAGCCTTCGTTCCGAAGATTATTTACCCATTGCTTTCTTATTCTCCGTCCAAACTTTTGTAACATGGTCAAGGAACTTCTGATAACCAACCTTCATGGAATCATCATGTGCTTTATCCAGAATTTGCAGTGCTTCTTCATCGGATTTCGCGTACATGGATTTTGCTCTAGCTGTCAACCAAATATCTCTAACACTTTGTCTAGCAATCCCCTCTTCACTATCTGGAGTCGGCTCCCAGCCGAGGAACTCCGTGAAGTCACCTTGCGAAGCCCATGTTACTTCCATTTGCCAGCGGTTGCTGAAATCAATCTTATCTGCTGGTACAGTAGACAACATTTGCTTTTTCGTATTATCCATGAACATTGTATTGCCCACCCATACCAAGTCGCCAGCTTTACCATTTATTTCAGAAAGCGTTTTCGGATCATTCATGTATTTATCCTTATTAAATTTCGGTGTCAGACCATCAGCTTCAAATCCATCCCAATAACCATCCGCTCCTGGAGGCCCCCAGTTCAGCACCATGCTGCCTTCAGGGCCAGTCATCCAGTCAAGCATCGCGAATATGGCCTCTGGATTTTTCGCATTTGTCGTAATGGCAGCTACGTTCCATCCAAGTTGGTTATATGTTCCTGGATAGATTTTGCTAGCATCCAGACCTTGTTTTACAATCGGTTTAATAAACATATAGCCGTCTTCCGGATCCTTCTTCTTCAATTCCTCATCTGCTACAGCTAGCATCTTCATCGGATCGAAAGTTGCAATAACAGCAAACTTGCCGTTCATCGCTTTTTCTCTTACTTGATCTTCTGTCTGCGTATTCGCATCTTGTGTCATCAACTTCTCACGCATCAGCTTCGCTGTATATACAACGGATTCACGGAAGCCTGGATCCTTATAGATGGAGACCATTTTATCACCATCTGGTACAGCAAAGAAACGAGTAAGGGACAAGTTGTTTTCTTTAAAGGAAGAGAAGATTTGGTCAATACCGTGACCGTCTTTCGCCAATCCCGTTTCAAATGGAGTGACGTCAGGGTACTTCTTATGAACAGCTTGCAAGTATGCATACAAGTCGTCAGTCGTTTCCAATTTTGGAGAGCCGAGCTCTTTATAGATTTTTTTGTTGATTGCATAGCCCGCGTTTCCGTTTGGCTGCTGTGTATAATAGTTCGGTACCTGATAGATCTTGCCGTCAGGCGAACGGAGCAATGCTTTGTGATTTTCAGTCAAATACTTCTTGAAATTCGGGTACTTGTCAATATACTCATCCAATGGTACGAGCATACCAGCCTCACGAAGACGTTCTATATCGGGCCCTCTGTCAGTCCAGATAATATCAGGAAGCTCATTGCCCGCAATCATCGTTTGCAGCTTCTGTGCATTGTTGCCACCTGAACTGATTCCATTGACCGTAATTTTCAAGTTGTCCTGTATCCACTTCGAAGCAGGGTCCTTACCCCATTTCGGCAGCTGGTACCAACCATAGTTGCCATAGAACGATACTTCAAGTGGTTCCTTGCCCAATTCGTACAGGTCACTCTTCGGAGTTTCACTTGATTCTTTGCCCGTATCGCCTTGCTTCACAGGTTCATTCTCAGGTGGAGCACTTGTCTTCCCACTGCCGCATCCTACTAACAGAGTGAATACCATAAAAACAGACAACACACTCAGCAGAAGATTTTTTTTGTTCTTCACGGCTTTTTCCCCTTTCAATTTTGTAATCTATGTTTAAAGCAAGGTTGCTCTAAACGCATCCAAATGTCCAGCAGATTAAACAATCGCTACTCTTTCAACGAGCCAATCAATACACCTTTTACAAAGAAACGCTGCAAGAACGGGTACACACATACAATTGGAAGCGTTGCTACCATAATCGTCGCCATCGTCAATGCCTTAGAGGTTATTTTCTTCGCAGCATTGATGTGCACAAGCGCACTCGTATCTACATTGGACAACTGTTCAGATGCGATGTTGGAGAATAGTATCTGTCTTAGTATCGTCTGAATAGGAAGCAGATTCTCGTTCGTAATATAGATACTGGCTACGAACCATTCATTCCAGTGCGCAACCGCTGTGAACAGAGACAAGGTAGCAATAACAGGGCCAGATAACGGGAAGACAATACGGAAGAATGTACCCCAGTTACCGCAGCCGTCAATCTTCGCTGACTCTTCCAAGCCTTGCGGCAAGCCTTGGAAGAAGGTTCGGAATATAATCATATTCCATACACTAATAAGTGCCGGAATAATGAACACCCAGAAAGAGTTGAACAAACCAAGTCCACGAATGAGCATATAGCTCGGAATGAGACCGCCTCCAAAATACATGGTAACGATACACATAATCATATAATACTTGCGGCCCATAAGCCCTCGCTTCGACATCCCGTATGCAAAAATGGCCGTCGCTAAGATGGATGCTACCGTTCCAATGACCGTTCGCAAGAGGGCAATCACAAACCCATTCATTAATCGCGAATCTTCGAATACAATTTTATAGTTCTCCAATGTAAACTCGCGCGGCCAGAAAGTAATGCCGCCCTTAGACGTATCCAATCCTTCATTAAACGATATGACAAGTGAATTCCAGAATGGATAAAAGGTCGAAAAGGCCAATAAGGTTAACACTACATAGATAAAAACCGTAAAGATGCGATCTCCTATACTATCACGTATCATTATTCAGTCCTCCTAGTTATGGAATGATTCATTACCATAAGCTATTGCCCGTCTTTCTGGCAATGAAGTTCGCAAATGTAAGCAACGTGACGCTGACAACAGCCTTGAACAGGCCGATTGCCGTTGCATAGGAGTACCTGTAATTATCAATACCGACACGAACTACATATACATCAAGCGAGTCTGATACTTCTCTCAAGGCTGGATTCGAAGCGAGAATGAGAATGTCCTCGAAGCCTGCATTGAGCAGGTTGCCGATTGCAAGAATCATAAAGATGATCACAACTGGCATAATGCAAGGCAGTGTAATGAGCGTCATCTGCTTGAATCGACTCGCACCATCTATCGATGCTGCTTCATACAAATGAGGATCGATCCCTGCAATCGCTGCCAAATATACAATGGAGGCAAACCCTATTTCCTTCCATACATTGGTTGCAACGAGAATCGACCAGAAATATTCTGCCAATGACATGAAGTTAATCGGCTCATCGATAATCCTGAGCTTCTCTAACAGCATATTTATGCTGCCATTGTCTACGGACAGTAAGGATGTAACCATGGATCCGATAACTACCCATGATAAGAAGTGAGGCAAGTACGTAACGGTTTGAATGACCCGTTTAAAGGCCATCTTACGCACTTCATTAAGCATAAGCGCTAACACAATTGGCGCTGGAAACCCGAAGATAAATTTCATAAAACTGATAATAATCGTATTGCGCATAACAGGTACAAATTCTGGTGAATTAAAAAAATCAATAAAGTGCTTTAATCCTACCCATTCATTGCTAAACAGATTGAAGCCTGCCTTAAGCTTATAATCTTGAAAAGCAATAAGAATGCCATACATAGGGATATAAGAAAATATAAAGATTAGAGCAAGTGCGGGCAGCACCATGAGCTGTATGTCTATTTGCATAAAAAATCGTTTTAATGCGCTTTTCTTATGCTTATCCAGGTTCAGGCCCGGTTCTATCTCTGCTCCCGTGGTTGCCTTCGCCATATGAAAATCCCTCCTAGATTCAAAATAACTCTTGCTGAATAAATCTTAACTCCTTCCAGATGTTGTCTTCTTCATTGTAAAAGCAAAGCGCTTTCACGGATATATGACAAACCAACGATTATTGATACTTTGACACGTTCTTTTATAAAAAAAACAATACCTTTCATCTCAACATGACAGAGACTTCCGGTATTGTTTCTTTAATACTCCTATTTAAGCACTATATCTTCCGGCTTGCGAAGCGAACATTTCTGCATAGTTGCCCTGTTTATGAATTAACTCCTCATGACTGCCTTCTTCGATGATTTCACCATCATGAAGTACAATAATTCGATCAGCATGCCGGCAGCTGCTCAATCGATGGGAGATCATAATGGTTGTCTTCCCCTCGCATAATTTCATAAAATGATCATATACCTCCGCTTCAGACTTAGGATCCAGAGCTGCCGTTGGCTCGTCCAATATCATGAATTGTGCCTGCTTCATAAACGCCCGACTTAATGCAATTTTCTGCCATTGTCCTCCAGACAATTCATGTCCGCCTTCGAACATAGCCCCAAGCGCCGTATCCATGCCTTGCGGCAGTTTGCGCAGTATCTCCCCTGCCCCGGCATTGTCTGCCGCTTCCATAATCATTGCATCGTCATGAATATGGCCCAACTTTCCCATGGCAATGTTCTCACGTGCAGTTAGCTGGTAATTGACGTAATCTTGGAACACAGCAGACACATTCTCCCGCAGGCTTGCTGTATTTATTGCACGAATTTCTATCCCATCATATGTGATTGAGCCTTCGTTCGGGAAATAGAGTCCTAATAAACATTTCACAAGCGTACTCTTGCCTGCCCCATTCTCTCCTACGATTGCAATTTTTTCTCCAGCCGCAACACGGAAAGTAATATTTTTCAATATAGGCTTGGATTGATTCGAATATGAGAAAGTAAGATCGCGCACCTCAATACAATCATGCAGCTGACTTGGAAACATAACTGTATTCTCTTTTCTTTCCTTGTCTTCTTCTGTTTCTATATGTAAATATTGTAATACTTCACTGACAAATAAGGATTCTTCATATATCCCAGCTATATTACGTCCCAATCCTGATATGAACCCCTCTATTTGCACCAAAGCCTGCGTCAGTGAAACATAATGGCCTATTGTCAATAACCCCTGATAGCCAAACCATACTAATATACCGAAAGTACCTATGTTCAAAAATGATTGTACAGAACCAACTAATAAGGCTCTCCAGCTCGCTGTTTTCTCCAATTGATATCGTTCATCTGTTGTTTTCCAAAATAACTCAGTCCACTTCCCTATTACATAATCTGTATGTTGATAGATTCTAAATTCTTTAGCTGCATGCCGGCTATGCAAAAGTTGGAGCAGATAGTGTGTTTTTCTTTGTGTTGGGGTTTGATTAATCATTTGCATGTATTTGCGCTGGCCGAAGTATAAATTGACCCACAAACTAGGAATCAGCATAAGCAGCACAACAAGTGCGAGTATCCAATGAAAGGATAGTAAGACAGACAACATTCCGATTATAGATATGGAGTTCCGCAGCGCGTTCATAAATAATACAAATATCGAAAATCCTCTAATATCCATGCCGAGAGCTGCTCGCTCAAGCTGATCAAAGTACTCGGGACGGTCAAAATAACGAAGCGGAAGCTTAGATGACTTGTGGACTAATAAGTGTTCAAAATAAAACTTTAAGTGCTGCTGCGCACGAAACCCTACAATCTTCTCACCAAATTGAATTAGTTTATCGAGAAGCAGCAGTGTACCCTGAATCCCTAACAGCAGATAGATTGTCAGCAGGGAACTGGAGTGGCTTTCGAATAGTGCGGTTATCTCATCAATGAGTTCCTTTACTAGATAAATTTGAACGACAGGGATTAACGAACTTATTATATTGCACACAACAATAATCATAGTCATTCCAGGAATGACCTTCATCATCGTGGGGATAAACTGAAATAGTACATTGATAACAAGTCTTCTTTTTTCTTTAAAATTACGTTTCCCATCACTTGAAATTTCCATCGTTTATTCTCCTGTTTATACGATCTTTTCAATGCAATGAAAAAGAGAAGAGAGGGAGTCCCTCTCTTCTCCGTCTGGCTACTAACAAGTACAATAATAAGTAGTAGTAGAAGAACCTGCGCATACATAAACGCTTTCATAAACAAATTTTTCTTGCGGATAGTGCGCACACTTAGACGAAGTGCATCCGCCTGTCGTGAAGCAACCTGAACTCATATGCATAGCCTCCTTTCAACATAGTCATATTTATAGTCAAAGGCAGACGCCTTAACTACCTATTGCAATTACTTTAAGCAGCAACTTTCATCTGCCCCTTTTCAACTAGCAAGTTCAACTGCTCTTCAAAATTGATAATGCTCTTGGTTCGTACTTCTGCGGCGGAGGATAAGTAATAGATGAACGGGTAGTATCCTGTCTGAAGTCTGGCCATATCTGAGGGAATGATAGGGACAATGGGCATCGTTAGCTGAAATTGATCAATTATTTTCTCTACGTCAAAATCATTGCCCTGCATCATTAAGATAATTTCTATGTCTGGCCTTAATTGATAGAAGCGTTTAAGGATTGGGTATACGAGTTTGCATTGATCACAACTTACAGAGGTAAAAGCGATGAGGAATCCTGTTTTGGTCATGCTCTTCAAATCAATTGATCCTTGATTAATCGAGTCAAATTGGAGCTGGGGAAACAGTTCACCCGCAGGCACTCCATGATGCTCATGCACCAACACTGGGCCTTGATTCGTATTGGCTTGTTGAACATTTCGCTTTTTTCCAATTTGGACAATATAATAGGTTTGCAATGTGACAATAATCCATAGTGCTAAATAAGAAATGTTAAAAACCTGTTCCATTCATGTCCTCCTAACTTAATAGGCTGCGATTATTCCATAACGTATAGACATTAATGAGCCCGATAGTGAAACCAGCAATACTGATCCATTCGATTGCTGCTGTTCCGCTCATGGAAGCAGGACTATGCAGCCAGATGCATAATAGAGAGGCTCCGAAGAATGGAGTGTTTCTTATCATTGTCCCCCAACCTAGTTGCTCTTCTGTCGTTTTCCCGAAGCAATTGCATGTAATCTTTTTCTTGTCCCATAGTGCTTTTCCAGCTACGAAATAGAATGAACCAAATAGGAGAAGCGAACCTACTGCTCCAGCATAATGAGTTGAATCAATCACTAGTAAGGCGGCAATTAGCAGTTCGAACACTATGACGCCCCAAGCCGTAAAAGAAGGAAAGTTGAGCTGTTGTACGGTTTTTTCAAAATCATGATAACTTACTAGCTTGGCAATTGAAGAGTACACAAGAATTGTACACAGAAAAATAGTCAATGCTGCTTCAAGTCCCATATGTTCCCCCTCTTCATTCAAAAAATAGTACAGCGTCATAGTAAGTTGTTTGCTAGATCGCATGAGTCTAGTTCTTTAGTTGCACCACTCTAGTTATATTGAAGTATATGCCTTGCAATGAAATGTTGAAATATGACAAAACAACGATTATTGATACTTTTACATGTTTTTGTCATCACGATGCATAAAAATACGAATATGATCCTGAGGTGAATGCGAAAAGTGCCCAAAGCGTTGGTTCGCTTTGGGCACTTGGATTATACAATATTCGAATACTAATTAGGATAAATTAATTTTCCACCTTCAGCACTTCAACAGGACGAGTACGACAGCTTCCCTGCAGCACACGCTTGCTCCCATTGCCGAATGCATCTATTGCCTGTACCGCGATGGAGTATTCACAATCTGGCTTCAGCCCTGGTATCTCCAGACGAAGCTGCTCTGGAACCGGATATTTATAAGATTCGGAAAATGCAGCGTAATGTACAATCTCTTCTACATCACTACGATTCTCAACCGTAACGTTGTAGGCATGCACAAGCTCATTATCGGACGCCTGATCGAAGACGATAACGGTAGAATTCGAGGTTGTACAGTCCGCTTCTACATGCAATTGTGCGTGATCTGGGAAGCATGGCGCATCTGTGTCACGATGAATGGTATATGTAAAGGTTGAAGTTGACGCCGGCAGCGACACAATCCAAGCGTCTCCAATCTGACGATCATATTCGAAATCAAGCCTATGAATCGCAACGCGATCCTCATATACCTCGACAAGCAAGCCTTGGCTGAACTTCTCGAACCCTAACGGCAAATTCCCTTGCAGCTTGCCATGTTCCACTTCCATATAGCTAAGCGAAGCCGTTCCAACAGAAGTAAAGTCCTCCTGATGAATACTGCGCGGATCCTGAAGCGGATAGTGGGAGTGCCCGGAGAACGTAATAACCTGCGGATATGGCCGCAATGCCTCCATAAGCGGTTCAATATTGTCCTGAATGCCCCAGTCCTCGCTGCCGTACACGGTGTCCTTCAAGTGCTGATGCAGGAAGACGAATATAGGACGCTCTGCTGAATCTGCTGCAGCCACCTGCAGTTGTTCGCGAAGCCATGCAATCTGATCCAATGAGAAGTACCCTGATGTAACCTTATCCTCTGTCGCCATGACAATGAAATGGTAACCCTTAATGACCTGATGAAAATATAAGGATGGCATCTCCGTTTTTGCAAGAAAGCGAGCCTGCGCTTCTTCAATCGGAAGTCCGTTCCAATAGTCGTGATTGCCGATCGTGATAAGCGGTGTCGCTCCTGGCAGCTTATGCTTGCGGAATACTTCCAAATTGCGATCGTATTCCTCCTCAAGTCCATTGTTTGTTAAATCCCCTACAATAACAAACGCATCCTGATGAGGCGCCCTTGCATTCAACTGCAGCATCGCTCGTTCGAACTTGGCGACACTACCTTCACCCGAAGGATCAATATGTATGTCACTGATTACCGGAAAGACGAGTGTAGGCTGCATATGTGTTGACATCGATCGTTCATCTCCCTTGTCCTGTTCATTCTATTCGATCTGCAATGCATGAAGCATGGATTAATTCACCTCTAGTCTATAACCTTTTTCTAGAGATGACCAGAGTAGAATATTTACTTAATTCGTGTTGTGAAATAGTTATGCTTTCTTAACTCGTCAAAAATACCATATTTCGCTATAATAGAGGTCTACATGAAGCAAGATGCCACCATTGTCCACCTTATCGTGAGGATGTGTAAATGCCTTGTTAGCCATTGAACGCCGAAAACGCATCATGCAGCACCTGTTCCAGGACGGCAGAGTTCTCGTCGCAGAGCTTAGCAAGCAGTTTCGAGTGACGGAAGAAACAGTGCGAAGAGACTTGGATCGTATGGAGAAAGAAGGTCTCCTGCTAAGAACACATGGGGGAGCATTTTTAGCAGAGACATCCGTAAGCTCTGACGTCCCTGTATGGGTGCGCGAGGACTGCTATTTGTCTGAAAAGAAATGGATCGGAACAAAGTGCGCTAGGCTTATCCAACATGGGGATACGATTATGCTTGATTCGAGTACAACTTCACTCCATATCGCCAAAATAATAAAAGCGCGCAAGCAATTGACTGTAATCACAAATTCACTAAATGTCATCATGGAACTATCAGATGCTGAACATATTAAATTAATTTGTACCGGTGGTACTCTTCGCCGCCGATCACTGTCCTATTCTGGACATGCTGCTGCCAACGCCCTCGCCCGATATACTGCCGACAAAGCCTTCCTCTCGTGCTCCGGTATCGATCTTACACACGGCGTAACTGACGCCAATGAAGAAGAAGCTGAAATACGCAAGATTATGCTGCATCATGCGAAGCAGAGTATATTAGTCGCAGATATAACGAAGTGCGAGAAAATAGGGCTTGTCAAAATTGCTGAATTGTCCAGCTTCCATACGCTGGTTACCAATTGTCCGCTGCCATTGCAATGGAGAGAGGGACTGGCGGCACAATCCATTATTCTCGATGATCAGTGCGATCCAAATAAGCAATATGCCGCGACGGCTCGATGCAGTATGAACAGTTAAATGAAAACAATGATTGATGATTACTCCCTAATTGGAGACCTCATCAATCCGCTTCCTGCTCGTTCTTGAACTTTTCTACCAAAATATCGCGTATCGTAATTGCCGCGGGGGATAATTCATCCCCCTGCTTCCATACAAGCCCATGGATTAGAGTTGGTACTTGTAGCGGAAGATAGCCAAGCGCTTCCTGCTCGATCTCCTCCTTTACCGTTCGATAAGGCAATAACGCCATGCCCATTCCCACCTTGATTGTCTGCTTCATCATCTCTAAGCTATGAAAGGTACTATATTGACTAGGCTTGATCCCGCTCTCTTGGAGAAGTTGAGATGCTACTGCTTGATAGACGCATTGCGAGCCAAATCCAATGACTCGAACATCATCCAGTGCTTCCCAGCCTTCCTCTTCCCAGCGGAGCTGCATCGACATAGGAACGACCCACACCATCCGCACATTAACAAGCGGCAGGAAGTCAACACCGCCCATTTGCGGCCGACCGGCCACAATTCCAAGCTCGCATTCCCCTTGAAGTATTCGCTGGCATGTATCCTCCATAAATCCCGGAAGCAGGTGAAGCTTGATTCGTGGATACTTAAGGAAAATTGCTGTTAACAAGTCCGTCATTCGCGTCGTGCAAAAGGATTCCAACACACTTAATGTAACTGTTCCCTCTATCGATTGGCCCGCCGGAAGCTCTTGGGTCAGCTCTCTGCCCAGCAGACTCCATTTCTCACTATAACGCAGGAAGATAGCCCCGGCCTCGGTCAGTTCTACACCACGCGGCAAGCGATGGAACAATGTTTGTCCAACCGTCTTCTCCACCATCTTTACATGTGAGGTAATTGTTGATTGTACGTATCCTAATTGCTCGGCCGCACGGCTAATGCTCTTCGTGTGGGCGACCACCCGTACGGTTTCGACTTGCTTCCCATCTAATAGTTCAAACATCCCTCTTCCCCTTTCATGAAACAGCTTCATACAATTCATGCACTTATCTAAGCGTGAATGATACTCTCTCATCCCGTGATCGATACCACATAATACATCCCTCATACCGTAACGAGAACAATACATCTCGCATCGATAAGAATTTGATATCGGAAAATGAAATGTGAGATATCATAATTATTCGTATTACAAATACCAAATCACATTATACAATATATTTCAAGCACCGGTGCAATCAATCCGAGACACGAACTCATTACTTAGAAAGGAAACTATAGGATGAACAATTCTAACGTAACAGAGAAAATGCTTGAAATTGGCCGAAAACGTCCATCACTTCAATATGTAAAAACATCGCTACTCGCAGGTACAGGAGGGGGACTTGCTATCCTGGTACTAGCACTCCTTGAAGGCTGGTTGTCGTCCCCTTTTTTGATGGCTCCTTTTGGAGCGTCATGTGTTATTTTGTTTGCTCTGCCAGACAGTCCATTGGCACAGCCGCGCAATGTAATAGGGGGCCATCTCATCAGTTCACTGGTCGGGCTGACCATTAGCTCATGTGTTGGCGTGCATGTCTGGAGCCTCGCGCTAGCCGTCGGTCTGTCCATCGCCTTCATGCAATGGACCAGAACCATTCATCCACCTGCGGGCGCCGATCCGCTGCTTATTATGATGACAGGCGCCCCTTGGACTTACCTGTTGTTTCCGGTCGGGTTAGGAGCTGTTGTCTTAGTACTGGCGGGGTGGACATATCATCGCACACAGGGAAATCAATATCCTAAGCATTGGTTCACCTCATAATGTTGCAAATAAATAATAAGGAGCAGATCGCAACGGCGACCTGCTCCTATCTTTTTTGGACTGGTTGATTACAGTACCTTCTTTAGTTTTTTCACATAATTTGCTCGAATGAATAGGAAATAGACAACCTGAATAACGAAGAATGTACCTAATACTAGAATGATTTCTTTTAAAATAGAGATTTGCGAGAACAAATTTTGCAGTGTGTTCAATGCAACGGCACCATGAATGATAGCTACGACAATCGGTACAAAGAACAGCAGTCCGATTTGAGTGGATACAACCTTTGAAAGTTCCCCTTCAGTCAGACCCAGCTTCGAGATAGCACGATACTGCACGATATCGGAATCCAAATCCGAGAATAGTCGGAAATAAAGGAAGCTGCCTGCTGCCACGAAGAAAACAATTCCTACGAACAAGCCTGTCAGCAGAATTTGGCCCATACCCTGATTCACTTCCTGCATCGCAAGCGCTCGCGCCTGGAAACGATAGTAGGCATTGGCACTATCAGCATTCAACTGTGTAGTCAACTTCTCCGCTACTGCCTTCGTTCCCTGCCAGTCATCCATCGCAAATACATGCATATCCATATCGGTTTTCGATTTTGGAAGTGCGTTGAAATCTGAATCCGACATCACAAGCACATGATTTCCAGTGATGTATTGGCGGACATCTTTGCTCATGTCCGGTACATCTGTCAATTGAAGCTTGCTTCCACTGCTCAGAGTCAAAGTCTGCCCCTTCGACCAGTCCTTCTTTCCTCTGTTATATCCGAAGTCATCCATCTTGAATTGCATCAATACCGCACTTCCTGCATCTACACGAATCTTATCCTCCGAGATCAGGTTATAATCCGTTACGGAAATTGCATTGAATGAGTATTTATCCTTAAGCTCCGCATCTTTATTATGAATAACGAAGCTGTCATAGTTAACGTTTTCTTCCTTCAACCCTGTCTCAATGTATGCAAGATGTTTTTGCTCCTGCTTATTGTCGGCATAGGACTCATAAGACATCGGCGGCATCGATCCTGCAACGCCTTCAGTTAGCATCGCTTTGAACCCAACAAGCGTGCCGATGGCTGTAAACGCAACGGTTGAAATAATCGCGACAAGGAAAAACATGCGCGCATTATCCTTCATCCGATATGCCAAATCGGACAGTGTCAACATGTTTGTATTCCGGCGATACAACTTCTTGTTCTTCTTCAATTTATGAATGATGTACACACTTAGCTGTGTGAATAAGAAGTATGTACCGATCGACACAAGAATAACGACAGGCAGCAGTGCAAACATAACAAGGGTGCCGCGTACGATAAAAGCTATCGCATAACCGATCAGCAGCAGCACAGCAGCCAGGATAGCCAGCCATACCGACGCCTTCGGTTCCGGTTTTGGCTTCGTCGAAGCTTTCAATAGGTCAATCAGCGAGCTTGTTCGCAAGATTGTCGCCGTAAAGAATGAGATTGCAAGGAACAACAGCATAAAAGCCACGAATGTAAACCAAAGCGCCTTTGTTGGGAAATAGAACGATAACGAATGCTCCAAATACAACATGGATGAACCGAGCATAAGCATCCCTTTGGACAAAATCAGTCCTGCTACTATACCAGTTACAGTCGAAGCAAATCCAATGATCGTATTTTCTAGAAATACGAGGCGCTTCAGCTGCATGTTGGACATCCCCTGCATGATGCAGACTCCGAATTCTTTCTTCCGCGTCTTCAGGAAAACGCTCATCGAATAAAGAATGAAGAAAAACGTAAAGACGTAAATGATATACTGGGCAACCTGCATCCCAGTTTGTGCGCCTTTTCCGAATCCCCCACTCTCCGCCAAATTCAATTCTGGATGGAAGGCCAGCATCGAATATACGAAAAAGATCATAACAGAGAAAGCACTGCTTATAAAATAACCGGCATACAGCCGCGCGTTGCGAATAACGTTCTTAAACGCGAACTGACGAAAGTTCATCTTCCGCGCCTCCTATTGCCGACAACACATTCATAATTTCCTGGAAGAACACTTGTCGTTGATCATGCTTGTGCAGTTCTCGATACAGCGAGCCGTCCTTGATGAAGATGACACGATCACAGTAACTGGCAGCAAATGCGTCGTGGGTTACCATCATCATCGTCGTGCCGTCTTCCTTATTGATTTTCTGCATCATTTCGAGTACATCCTTCGCAGACTTCGAATCCAGATTCCCCGTCGGTTCATCCGCTAGAAGCAGCTTCGGATTGTGGATCATAGCACGCGCAATTGCAGTCCGCTGGCATTGTCCCCCAGAGATTTCGTACGTGCGCTTATCCAAAATTTGCTTGATGCCCAGCTTCTCCGCTATCGCTTGCACACGCTGCTCCTGCTCCTTAATGCTCACATTCTCAAGTGTTAATGGAAATACGATGTTTTCCTTCACCGTTAAGGTTTGCAGCAGGTTGAAATCCTGAAATACGAAGCCTAGCTGACGACGGCGGAACAGTGCCAACTTGCGTTTATTTAAGGCGTGCGCATTGCTCCCACCGATCAGTACTTCTCCAGATGTGGGCTTGTCGATTGTCGATACCACGTTTAAAAATGTCGTTTTCCCGCTTCCGGACGGCCCCATAATCCCAACGAACTCACCTTCGCCAATGGTTAGGTTTAAATTCGATAATGCTTGATAAGAGACTTTACCCTCGTATACTTTGGATACATTTTTAACCTCTAGCATAGCAGAATTACACGCTCCTTGTTGTTTTCGGTACCTTCACTTTACTCCCGATTAGCAAATACAACCATTGTTATTGCTTACATTTTCCTTTCAAAATTGTCACGTTCATGCCTCAGTTGCAATTCAAATAGTAAGAGAGCAAGCCACGATACGGCTTACTCTCTGATAAGGATAAAACTGTGTTATTACAATACTCGCTTCAGCTTTCTTACATAGTTCGCACGAATGAGCAAGAAGTACACGACCTGAATGATGAAGAACGTGCCTAATACGAGTATGATTTCTTTCAAAATCGATACGTTCGGGAACAAATTCTGCAACGTATTCAGTGCAACCGCTCCATGAACGATAGCTACAATGATCGGAACAAAGAACAGAAGTCCGATTTGCGTCGTAACAACCTTGGATAGTTCCCCTTCTGTCAACCCCAGCTTCGAAATTGCCCGGTACTGGACAAGATCATTATCCAAATCTGAGAACAGGCGGAAGTACAGGAAGCTGCCTGCTGATACGAAGAACACGACTCCGACAAATAAGCCTGTCAGCAAGATTTGTCCCATTCCTTGATTGAGTTCTGACATCGATGTCGCTCTGGATTGGAAGCGGAAGTCTTGCTGCTTTTCTTTTTGGAACTGCTTTTCCAGGTCTGCTGACAATGTCTTTGTCGCCTGCCAGTTTTCCATGTTGAAGATATAATTTGTCTCGTCGAACTTCGTAAGCGGGATTGCCTTAAAGTCCTCATCTGACAATACCAGCACTTCGCCGCCCGATACATATTGTCTCACATCGTCGGTCATCTCAAGTGTGTCAACTAGCTTCAACTTGCCCGTCTGCTTCAATGTCAAGGACTGGCCCTTCGACCAATTCGAAGCTGTGCTCCTATTGCCAAAATCATTGCTTGTCGTTTCCAGTATGAATCCTTCACCCTGACCGAGCTGAATGCGCTCTTTGGCGAATGAATTGTATTCCGTTGCCCTCATCACCTTCATAATCGATCCATCTTTGAATTCTGCTGTTTTACTATGAATGATGTAGGTATCATACTTGATGTTTTCTTTCTTGAGTGCTGACTCAATCAAATCTACATGTTTCTGCTCGTGCTTATTGCTCATTGCAGTCGATTCATACGACATAGGCGGCATCAAATCTGCCACACTGTTTGTCAGCATTGCCTTGAAGCCAACGAGTGTACCAATAGCCGTAAAGGCGACAGTGGAAATAATGGCGACGAGGAAGAACATCCGTGCATTGTCCTTCATCCGATAGGCCAAGTCTGACAATGTCAGCATATTTGTGTTCCTGCGGTACAGCTTCTGCTTCTTTTTCAGCCTATTAATGATGAACACGCTTAGCTGCGTGAATAAGAAATAAGTGCCTACCGAGACAAGAACGACTACTGGCAGCATGGCAAATAGAACCTGTTCCCCGCGGACTACAAACGCAGTTCCGTACCCGCCCAAGATGCACAGTGCTGCAAATATCGCGAGCCCCGCATTAGCCTTGGGCTCTGGCTTCGGCTTCGTTGAAGCTTTTAGCAGGTCGATCAAGGAACTTGTACGTAATATGGTAGCCGTAAATAATGAAATCGCAATAAACAGCGCCATGAAGGCTGCGAACGTGAACCACAACGCTGTCGTTGGGAAATAGAATGATAATGGGTCATCCAAATACAACAAGGATGAGCCTAGCATGAGCATTCCCTTTGACATTACTAATCCGGTAACTATCCCTGCAACCGTTGAAGCAAATCCGATAATGATATTTTCCACAAATACAAGGCGCTTCAACTGCATATCAGACATCCCTTGCATGATACACACACCGAATTCTTTCTTCCGTGTCTTCAAGAAGACACTCATCGAATACAGGATGAAGAAGAAGGAGAACACATAAATAATGTACTGCGCAACCTCCATCCCCGCCTGAGCACCCTTGCCGTACTTGCCGCTATCGGCCATGTTCAATTCCGGATGGAAGGCCAGCATCGAATACACGAAGAAGATCATGACCGAGAAGGCGCAGCTTATGAAATACCCGGCATACAATCGCTTGTTCCGAAATACGTTCTTAAACGCGAACTGACGAAAGTTCATCTTCCGCTCCCCCCAATGCTGACAAGACATTCATAATTTCTTGGAAGAATACTTGCCGTTCATCATGCTTGTGCAGCTCTTGGTACAGCGAACCGTCCTTGATGAAGATGACGCGGTCACAGTAACTTGCAGCAAATGCATCATGGGTAACCATCATCGTCGTGGTGCCGTCTTCCTTGTTGATCTTCTCCATCATTTCAAGCACGTCCTTGGCTGACTTGGAATCCAGATTACCAGTCGGCTCGTCCGCAAGCAGCAGCTTCGGCTGATGGATGATTGCCCGCGCAATCGCAGTACGTTGACATTGACCACCCGAAATTTCATAGGTGCGCTTGTCCAGAATATGTCCGATTCCAAGCTTGTCCGCAATCACTTTTACACGCTGTTCCTGTTCCTTAATGCTGACATTCTCCAGCGTCAATGGGAAAATAATATTTTCCTTCACGGTCAAGGTCTGCAGCAAATTGAAATCCTGAAATACAAAGCCAAGCTCTCTGCGACGGAACAAAGCTAGTTTACGCTTACTAAGAGCGTGTGCATTGCTGCCGCCAATCAATACTTCTCCTGATGATGGCTTATCGATCGTGGACACCACGTTCAAGAAAGTAGTCTTACCACTTCCAGATGGCCCCATGATGCCGACAAATTCGCCCTTGCCTATCGATAAATTCAAATCGGAAAGTGCTTTGTAAGACACTTTGCCTTCATATATTTTGGATACATTTCTGACTTCCAGCATAGATGCTAATTACACTCCTTCGCTTACCTGTTCTATACCATATACTTTACTGGGTACGATGAAATGTAACCATTGTTATGCCTTACAATTTCCTTTCATTTTTGTCATGTAATCCATTTTGACAGATCACTTCACCTATCAAAATAAAAAAGGATCCTCGCATGACCGCATGCAAAGAATCCTTTTTATCGACAACATCTACAACTAGCTTACTGTCTACTAATGATGATCTCCTTTTCTCCGACTGAACGCAAACCCTCCAAAACCGCCGACAATCGCAAGATAGAATCCGAGATCATACCACCAGCCTGTATTATTGATCTCATATACACGGATTACATCCTTGAAAAGCCCAAAAATCAGCGAGATCGGCGCAATCCAGCCATGCCAGATCCCCCAGAAGAAACCTGCTGGTGATTGATCCGTGTACGAACCGTCTCCAGGCATACAGCCGCTTAGCAGAATCGTCATGGTGATAAACACTACACATAAGAGAATAAATCGCTTGGAATTTTTCATTAAAATGTCATCCCTCCTATATTGAAATTACGCTACTGTTCAGATGATACATTAACAGCGATGTCCCCTTGACCATTTCTCAACAATGGCGCATCGCATACATCATAATCGCTTCGTTCTCACCTATAGGCTCGTCTTCGCAGCACTCTCCTGTCTCATTATATATGGCTCGGTGCAGTACATTATGACGAACCTAGCCTACTGTCAAGCAATAGCTGCGATGTATCATTGAAATATCATTGCTTTTTCAGGGTCAATATGATATATTAATTCTTCTCTTTCCATATTTTGATGTGTCTCAACAAAGAAGTAGGAGAGATTACACAATCCTTTCTTAGGAGGTAACTGAAGGTGAGCGACACGTTTCAAAGTGCCTTTCAAGAAGAGCAGCACCGTCTGAAAGACACGCTCGACATCATCGAGCAGCAATACGACAAAGTTCATAATGTAGCCCCTTATACTGGGCACGACTTTACGCTGCAAGTATTAGAGGACAACCGCAAGCAGCAGGAAGAACGCTTGGCTCAAGCCCGGAAAGAGCCTTATTTCGGAAGAATCGATTTCGAAGAAAACGGCAAGGATGAAGCACTCAAGCTGTATGTCGGCAAACGAGGCGTTCATCGCAGTGCAGAAGTCGAGAATGAAGCGTACCCGCTAGTGATTGACTGGAGAGCCCCGATTGCGAGCTTATTCTATTCCTTCTCCGGCGGCACCGCTCCGGTATCTTATGATTCATTAGACGGCCCTATCGAGGGCATCGTACATCTCAAGCGCAATCTGGCGATACGCAGCCAACAATTGCAAAGAGTCGTCGATACCTACAATCGCTCGGAAGGCGACAGCCATGTTACAGACGAATTTCTCGTCTACCGGCTAGGAGAGAACAAGGACAATCGACTGCGCGATATCGTATCTACGATTCAAGCGGAGCAGGATCGCATCATTCGCGCTCCGAAGAACACTGCCTTGTTCATACAAGGGGTCGCTGGTAGCGGTAAGACGACCGTTGCTCTGCACCGCCTTGCTTATTTGCTTTATCAATATCAGGAGCAGATTCGTGCCGAGAAGATGATGATTTTTGCGCCCAACCGCATGTTCCTGAACTATATATCCGATGTCTTGCCTGAACTGGGTGTCGGCAACATCCAGCAGCAGACGTTCCCTGAATGGGCTTTGGCGGTAATGGATATGCAGCTATCCGTAACACTCGCATCTCCGATGGAGCAAGTCGAGAAATGGTACGGTTCCTTGGATTCGCGTCCAGTCCTTGACGATCACGTTTCGGGACGATTCAAAGGCTCCCTCTCCTTGCTGTCTCATATGGATCAGCTTATGAAGAAGTACGAGCAGAACGCGGTTCCAAGCGGCGACTTCTCTCCTTGGGACGGAACCGTTCTCCCGTATGCAACCATATACAGCTGGTTCCATGAGGAGTATCGCTCCTACGAGCCGGCCAAGCGCAAGGAGCGCGTTATGGCCCGCATTCAGCGCTGGATTCAGATGGAACTGAAGCGAGAACACTCCAAGACAATGCTGAAGGATAAGAAGAAGCTATCAACGCAGCGTCTCAAAGCCTATATGAAGAAATGGCCTGTCCTCGATACATGGGAAATGTATCGCTCCCTGTTCGAACCGAAGAAACAGGGCGACACGGATAGCGATAGCAGTATCGTCATTCCAGAGCCCGTGCGCAAAGAAACCTTAGCGTATTTGAAGAAAAAAGTGGTTCGTCACGAGGATCTGGCAGCACTGCTCTATTTGCATTCCCGCTTGTACGGGATTTCATCTGAGTACCGATACGATCATATTGTCATCGATGAGGCGCAAGACTTCTCGCCTTTACAAATTGCAGTACTCGACCACTTTGCCAAAAACCACTCCTTCACCATCTTAGGAGACCTCTCACAGGGGATTCATGCGTATGCTGGTATTCACGACTGGTCAGAGATGCGAGAACTGTTCGAAGCGGATGCAACGGATTACTTCGCCTTAACACGCAGTTATCGTTCGACGATGGAAATCATCCGGTTCGCGAACGTCATCCTAGAACGAGGTGTAGGAACAGACATGTTGGCAGTTCCGGTATTCCGCAGCGGTCAGAAGGTTCGTATTGTCAGCAGCAAGACGAACGAGAGGGCAGAGCAGCTGAAGCAGATTATCTCTGATTTCCAAGACAATGGACATAATACGATTGCTTTATTGACTCGAACAGCGGATGAAGCCAGAGAATTGCACGCAGCACTCCAGGCAAATATCGAAGGAGAACTGAAGCACAGCATCCACCTGATTGATGGCAACGAGCAGCAATACGAAGGCGGAATATCCGTTCTTCCGGTATACCTGTCCAAAGGCTTGGAATTCGATGCGGTTCTTGTTCTTGACGTCGATGAGCATCGATATCCATGCAGCTTGCTTGATGCGAAGCTGTTGTATGTCGGCTGTACTCGTGCGCTGCACGAGCTGTGGATTGTTCACGAACCTGCGAATCAGCTATCGCCGCTCGTGTGCACAGATGACGAAGATACGGTCGAATTGATGTCTTAACCGATTTGATCACTGAACCTAATAACTTGTTCACACAAAAGGACATTCTCTAGCAGCAGTAATATCTAGATGAATGTCCTTTGTTTTCGCCATTCTATGGACTTGCAAAACCATATTCCGCCCTTACAAGTGAACTTGCTTATATTGCAATACACAAGTAGTGCCCTCATCTGGGCGGCTGTAGTACGATATTGTGCCGTTCATCGATTTCACCAGACTAATAACGACCATTAGACCGAGCCCTGTTCCCTTCTCCTTCGTCGTATAGAATGGCATGCCAATTCGTTTAATTTGATAATCGCTCATGCCAACCCCAGTGTCCTTAATATGAATATGCACTCCCTCGTTATCCGACCAGGTGGTAACCTTCAACGTACCTCCATCCGGCATGGACTCGACTGCATTTTTCATTATGTTTAGCAGCGACTGCTGGAATTTCTTCGACTCTCCCATAATGTACATCGGTTTTTGAGATAGATGCTGGACAACTACCTCCACCTTCGACAGTAAACAAAGTGGAGATACCATGGGAACGACGGTGTCTAGTTCTTCCTGAACATAGAGCGGACGAGCCACCTCGACCGTTGGTTTGGCGTAATTCAAATAATCTGTAATGATCGAATTCGCCTGTTCAATGCCGGAAGCTGCATAATTCCGATAGGTCTGAATTTGTTCCGGGGTCAAGTTTTTACGGTTCATAAGCTGTAGAAAGCCTTGTGCAGTTGTCAGTGGATTACGAATTTCATGAGAAATGGAAGCGGCTAGCTGACCGATAACTTGATATTTCTCAGCACGAAAAAGCTCTTCCCGCATCCGTTCCTGATTTTTGACATGATGATAGATGTAGCTTACATACATCGAGGACAAATAGGTTCCAATGACAGCAATCAGCACCTCTACTCCCAGCACTTGATCCCATTGATCGAAGAAGAGCAGATAGCCCGCTAAATATACCGTAATCAGCAGCAGCGACATGAGGAAAATCTTCAAATAGGTACTCTGCAGCACCTGTTTATAGTGCAGAATAAGTCCAGCTGCGAGCATCATCGTGGAACCAATGATTGTCGGTACGGAGTAAATCTGCAAGTATAGTAATGTACACAGATTGAATGCCAACCATGTACATATCCCTGGCAGCAAACCCTCGAACAGAGCAGCTAGCGCAAGAGACACAGGAGTTAAATGCAGCCCGTACAGCAATGGATCGATATCTTCATACCCAATATAAAAACAAGTCAGCAAAATTAAGATAAAAATAAACAACAGCTTGCGACGGTAATGAGCGAACATGAATTTCGGCGTGATGATGAGAAACATAAGACTTGCGCTCATAATATAGAGCAGCCCTTTGAATTCATGCGCTAATATGGAATGGATCAACATCATTATTCCTTTCCCTATCGATTCAATGCCTTGAACGTTGAGCATTCGAGTCAGCCAATGATTTTCCCGTTCCATGGAAGGCCTTTATGGAATCGGGAGCGGTCATTGGAACGCCATGCCGATAGCAATGGATAATCATACATATCCCATATTTTGCAGGGTGGGGCATCGATCGACGATCGTTCGATAATGCAATTGACCGCTCTTCGCGCAGCCTCATTCGCCCCTTCCATCGTAGCCAAATCTGTATTCGTTCGAACATAATCCGACGCAAGGAACAGATTCGGAATTGCTGTATATGCATTCGGCCGCAAGTTCCACGTGTGGACATGATTCACGAGCAGCGGCTCCATGTTGATCACTTCATGCGGGTTCGGGAATTGAATATCTTCATCGAGATACCAATGCACAATCATATCATCGCTCAGTATGGTCTCACCTTGATTCAAGCTCCGCTTCAGCTGCTCCCACACTTCTATCTTAATTTGCTCGCTAGTGCAGTGCATTGCCGGCTTCCCGAATACAATACCAGGCGTCTTCCAATCCGATACATCGATCGAGATGATACCTGCCACATCCCCATTGCCGAAATTGCTCATCTTGAAATGCGGCCAGAACTGAGCTTGGGATACAGAAGTCAATGCCCAAGGGCTGTCCATATAGATGACATGACCATGGATGATAGGGACATCTTCTTTCAAATAAAATTGGACGCCGTTCATCCATTCTACGTTCTTCGCTAGCTCAGGCAGTCTACCCAGCAATGGATCACCCTCGATTAGATCCTCCGTAATCAGTTCCGCCATCACCTCAACGGGCAGTGCTGCGATATAGTAATCTGCGGTTACAATGTGGGAGCGGCCTTCTTCTTGAATGGTCACGCCTTGAATCCGGCCATTCTTACAATGAATATGTTCAACTTTCGCTCTTAAGCGATAGTCGACCCCCCCTTGTCTCAAGTAAGTCAACCAAGGATTGATCCACACATCATTGGTAGGGCCGTTCAGCAAGCGATCCGCACTACCTCCTGGCAGCACCATATCCAGCATAACGGTTGCAGCTACCGTGCCTACTGTGCAGGCATTCGCTTCCTTCGCCCGTGCTGCGACCAATATGCGCGTTAGGCCAGTGAAGATGTGTCTGAATTCCGCTGACTGCTTCTCCGCCTGTAGAAAATCCCACCATGCTACTCGCTGATAATCCAGCAGCCGGCGTTCATCACAGCTGGTCAGAACCTGCCATAGACAGTTTACATAACGGTCGACGTCCTTCTCACTTAGACCAAGTTTATTATCGAATAGTGATTTAAGCAGTGTGCGCCAGCCGCGTATCGTTTGCGGGAATTCAGTAAGAAAAGGAAGCATAGGACGATTGAAGAAGGCAAGTCCCAAGTTCGTTCCTTCGATTAGATTATCAAATACGGTTAACCTCTCGGTGCTGTTCGGCCGTTGATAGGGAATACGCTTCATGGTGTCCGTAACGTGCTTATAGAATTTTGGGAAGAACCGGAATCCGTGTTCTCCTGGCAAATCTGGTCGACCATTCGTCCCCGAATTGGGAACCGGCATACTTCGTGCCTTGCCTCCTGGAATGGTTCTCCATTCATACACAGAGACGCGAAATCCACGCTCCATTAGTTCGTGCGCTGCACTCATGCCGGCGATACCACCGCCTAGCACGATCACACTTGGGCGATCTTTCCCCACCATAAACAATTGAGCACTCCTATTCCGTTATTATCATTGGAAAAATAAACTAGTTTCATATTACTATAAATCGACGGATTACAACACCTCTCAACGCAGATCTACAAGAAAAACAGAATGTAAGTTAGAAATGCCTCTTTCTACCATTTTTCATCATAGATTTGGAACCTATTTGACCTATTTGCAAGAAATCAACAACAAAAAACCTGCCCTTTGATTCATTGAGCAGGCATGTATTTCGTTGGGTTTCACGGAGAAGAACGGTTCATTTTTCATAAATATGGGTAATGACAATTTGTCGAACGCGAGTTCATCACCTAGATGACTTGAACGACCCAAGCAATCCATGCAGCAGCTGGATAGAACAGCAACTGAGCGATAATCGTACCTACCGCTCTTGAGAACATCAAGAGCGCAAATATTTTACCTAAGCGATTCCGTTCTGTCGCATCGCCCATTGCGCGATCGGTAAGCATCGCCATTTGCGGATCGACGAAGATCGTGAGTATGATCGTAGCTAGTCCGTTAATTAGTCCAGATGATTGCGAGGCGGCCGTACTATACTCTGGATTTAATGCAGATGCGTACAGTGCTGCCAGAACCCCGATCGTATAGATGCTGGTGACCAGACAATTCAATAGCAGCAAGCGCTTCGGAATTCCCATGATCCGCAGCGAGCGGAGCATGTTCCATGTTGGCGTTCGCAGATGATGCTTCACATGCCGAATCTGATCGAGGGATACGGATGAAATCAATTTCGGAATAGAGCCTGATACTTCCATATGACGTATCACTCTAGTTGCAATCAAGACAGCCGTTGGAAAAAAGAGCATTGCCAGCAGCGTTCCTACCGTTGATGAGCCGATTACAATACGGAACTGGCCTTCCAAATCGAATTCCGGATGCTGCTTTGCATAATCGATAATTTTCCCTGTCATTGGGCCCTGAAGCAAATTCGAAGTTCGAGATACAAGGACAATTATGCCGGTTAATGATAGAGCAACTGCAAGTCTACCTGTACGTACGCCCGCGTAGCGAACCGCATAGGACAATGTCTCAAATAAATGGATAAGCATAGTTAGTAAGGAGATGATGATAATTTTATCCAACGTGAACTCCCCCACAGGAAATCGTTGTTATACCAATTACAGTTTTGAATCATGTTTTTTATTTTCTCACGTCGTTTCCGTACTTGTCCAGATTAAAAAAGACTTCTAAATGTTGCAACTTTTTCATTCTATCATCGTTATTATTGTTAAAGGGGGTTTCGGGCTTACATGAGAGATGTTACTCGTACATTGAAATACAGCCTATCCATTCTAGTAGGCTGTCTACTTATAACACTGCTTGGTTCAAGCTTCGCCTATGCTGGTGATGGTGCCGCGCATAAGGTTCAAATGCAACCGGCTCCGATTCCGGTCGTCCGTGTGGTAGATACGGATGGGAATATCTTATCCCATGACGCCTTGATCGAGAATGGGCTGACATATATCCCTATTAAGGATCTAAGCACGCATTTAAATTTGAAGGTGCGATGGGAATCATACAGCCATACTGTATATATTGAAGGGGACAAATCAGATATTACGTGGAGCTCACTAACTGGCAAGATGAAGGTGAATGGCAAGGATACGGTGCTCACGACGTTCCCTCAAATTATTAACAATAAAACCTTTATCCCGCTTCGTCTTCTGCAGAATGTATTTACTTATCAATTTGACTGGGATAGCAAAACGAAGACCGTTACCCTGCTCAACAATTGGTAGAAGGTTGGATGATGTACGCAGCAATAATTCCATAGAGCGGATAGATCTGAAATCTAGAAAGAGCAATACGGGCTGTTCCTACCTGTACTGCTCTTTTTTATGCTTGCTGCCCATCCAACAAGTCTTCGTTAATAATGGAGAACAAATGAACATCCTCGTAGCGCCCTTTTGCAAAAATATGCTTACGAAGCACTCCCTCCTGCTGAAAACCGCACTTCTCCAACACGCGAATCGAGGCAGTATTATCTGGGTAGCATCTAGCTTCAATCCGTACAAGCTTCATCCAAGTAAATCCATAACGAATCACCTCGTTCACAACCTCTGTCATGAGGCCATGTCCCCAGCAGGATCTGGACAACGCATAGCCGATCTCGGCACGTGCATGCTGCTGATTCCAATTCCCAAAGCCGCTTGTGCCGATAAGCCGCTCCGACTGCTTGCAGTAAATTCCCCACGGAGCAATCTCTCCGCGACTATAACGCTGGATAATCCAGTTCAGAAAACGCTGCGAATCAGCAATCGTCTGGTGAGCAGGCCATGTTGCAAACCGCGAAATCTCTTCGTCAGAGGCATATTCAAACATATCCTCAGCATCCTGAAGTGTCATTTCCTTCATACGTGTACGGGCTGTCTCTAGGACTGGAACGGGAAAGAACAGTTCGGTCTTGCGCATCATGATTTCCCTCCTTATGAATCTGGGGTTCACCTTATTCTTCTACACAAGATCATGCCATAACCGCCCGCGATTGTCTAACCACGCCCTATCTCTATCTCTATCTCTATCTCTATCTCTATTCCTATCTATCTCTTCAACGTGACAAAGGCAAACAGCCCGTCACCTTCAATAAGGACACGAGCTGATGTCTGTTTTAGATGCTGTTATTAGAATTATCGCTTTGGATGATTACGAAATAACAGAGGCAGAACTAGACCTGATTATGAACGAAGCTTGCCAACGAAAGCATTCCCGAATTGTCTACACAGTTCCTTCTCGTCAGCCTTAGGCGTCAATTCTACCTTCAAGCCATCCAACACAACCTCGCAGCCGCGCTGACGCAGCTTCTCAATGAGAATGTCCACTGCTGCACCATATTGTGCGTACGAAGAATCACAAGAACCAAACACGGCCGCCTTCTTGCCCGTCAGATCCACATCATCCATCTCATCGAAGAAATCAAGGAATTCATCGGGCAGTTCACCATCCCCCCATGTGTACGCGCCAAGCAGAATTCCATCGTAATCTGCCATCTCCGATGCATAGGCATCCATGACTTCCTTCATCGTAAGCTCCTCATCAGTTCCTTTGACGCCTTCGGCTACAGCTTCCGCCATTTCTTCTGTATTCCCCGTCATACTCGCATAAATTAACAATGTGCTCATGTATATAACCTCCAACTTATTTATGTACATAATATGATATTGATAATCATTATCATTATAGTGGGAGTCGTTGCATTTCGCAAGCAGCAATCTTCTGCCAATTAAAAAAGGATAAGGCAGCTCTATCGAGCTCCTCATCCCAGATCTAGCCTTCCACACTATTCATAATTACTGAAAGTTAAATGTTTGCGTATTAATTAATTCGTGTCTCCCATGTAGACGTCTTTTTCCCCTTTACCTTGCAGCTTGGGTATCAATTGTGCAGGATAGACTCGAATGTGTTCTAGCGCTGATAAGGCAACCCACTCTACACCAACCTGATACTCGTCAGGATTCGTTCCTGCAAAGATCTGAGCCTCATGCTCTGTCGGAGAAATACGCTCATCAAGTTCAGCAACAAAATAAAACTCAACCTGATGGATATCGGCATCCCATTGTGCAAACTGATGATTTTTACCGATGTACTCACGAACGTACGCCAGGTTGCGTACTCGGATATGACAACCTATTTCTTCCATACATTCCCGCTTCAACGCTTCACTTAGCTGCTCTCCATGTTCCTGGCCACCTCCGGGGAACAGATAGAAAAAGCCTTCATGATCCTTATTTTTCGTAAGCAGTACATTCCCGTCTTTTAATATGATTGCCTTCGCTGAATTTCGTATGGGCTTCATGTTTCTTCCCTCCCTTGATAAAAGTATTCTAACAGTTAATTGTACCTTAATTGGCATGCTGTCAATGCGGTAATCGTTACGAATTTGATAAATTTTTTATAAAATCATCGAAAAATATAAAGACGAACCCCTAACATTATGGTAGTATATGGTACAAACCAGGTGTCAATTATCTCCTCTGACCTGCATCTAGTAAGGTTGGCGTATGGTGTAAACGATTATTCCATTGAGAGGGGAACTGTACACGTATGAAACGTAGATCCATGATGCTTATGTTGACGCTTTTACTGGCAATAAGTGCGTTTGTAAGCGCTTGCGGAAGCAGCAGCACGCCTGCCCCTGAGTCCAAGCCGAGCGAGACTCAGAAACCTGGCGACAGCGGGACAGGTGAGAAAAAAGAAGAGAACAAGGACGTGGCACTCGCCTCAGATCAGACCTTCCGCTTCAACATGAAGAGTGATCCTCCTTCCCTTGATCCTGGTACATCTCAGGATACGACTTCCTTCCAAGTATTGAGCCATATCTTTGAAGGGCTCACACGATTGGATGAGCACGGAAAAGTTATTCCAGGTACCGCAGAGAGCTGGGAAGAAGATGCTACGAAGACGAAGTATGTCTTCCATCTCCGCAAAGATGCCAAATGGTCGAACGGCGATCCTGTAAAAGCAAAAGATTACGAGAACGCTTGGAAACGTGTTCTCGATCCTAAGATGTTGCCAGCTCCACCATATGCCTATCAGCTGTACTACATCAAAGGCGCAGAAGATTACAACACGAAGAAATCCACGGATCCAAATTCTGTAGCAGTAAAAGCCACTGACGATTACACTTTGGAAGTCGAACTCACGACTCCAACTGCTTACTTCTTAAGCCTACTCTCCTTCCAATCCTACTACCCTGTACACACAGATGCCCGCGATTCAAAATGGGCTTCTGAGGCAAGTACTATCATATCGAACGGCCCATTCAAAATGGCAGACTGGAAGCATCAAAACTCACTTGAACTGGTTCAAAACGAACACTACTATGCAAAAGATGAAATCAAATTTACGAAAGTACAAATTACAATTGTCGAGGATCCTGGTACCGAAGTAAGCATGTATGAAACGGGAGCACTTGAATTCGCAGGTCAGCCGACTGGTGAAATTCCGGTCGACCAAATTGCGATGCTGAAGGAGTCGAAGCCAGATGAGCTTCATATCAAAGGTATTGCTGCCTCGTATTACTACCTGTTCAACAATAAGCAAAAGCCATTCGACAATGTCAATATTCGCAAGGCACTGGCAATGGCTATTGATCGTAAGCAAATTGTTGAGAAAGTCACGCTTGGTGGTCAAACACCTGCATTTGGTATTGTTGCGAAAGGTATCGCAGGATTAAATGATGAGTATCGCAATGAAACCGACGATACCGCCTATTTCAAGGAAGATGCCGCTGAAGCAAAGGCTCTTCTCGAAAAAGGCTTGAAGGAATCCGGATTGACAGAAATGCCTGAATTTACACTCGCTCACAATACCAATGAAATGCATAAGAAAGTTGCTGTAGCCGTCGCGAATATGTGGAAAAATACGCTTGGACTGAAAGTAAAGGTTGAAAATCAGGAGTGGGGTGTCTTCCTAAAGAACCGGACGGCATTGAACTATCAAATTGCTCGCGCCGGCTGGACGACAGACTATAATGATCCAATGTCATTCATCGATCTGTATACGACTGGCAGCGGCAATAATGATATTGGGTACAACAATCCTGAATTCGATAAACTGGTGAAAGATGCGAAGATTTCTGTGGATCCAAATGCACGTATGGACTTGATTAAGCAAGCTGAGAAGAAGCTGATTGCAGACGATATGGCGATCATACCAATTTTCTATCATACAAATGTTCATTTACAGAAGCCGTACGTCAAAAATGTATTTATCGACTACCAAGGACAAATAAACTTCACTCGCGGTTATATTGCAGAACACTAATCGATCGATCGTGACATTGAGCATGTAAATAGTCGGGGTACATATGCAGGCAATGTTCATATGTATCCCGACTTTAGCATTATAGGTTGAAATTTATCCTTCAGGAGGCTGGTGGAATGTGATTCGCTATGTCCTTACCAAGCTAATGTATCTCATCATTTCCTTATGGGTTCTGGCTACACTTACCTTTCTATTGATGAAGGCTGTCCCAGGCGACCCATTTCTGTCAGAGAAAGCCGTTCCTCCAGAAATACGCGCAAGGCTCATGGAGCAATATGGACTCGACAAGCCATTATATGAACAGTATGTCGTTTATTTGAACAAGCTCGTTCAAGGTAATCTTGGTATTTCGATGAAAATGCAGGATCGTGAAGTCGTTCAGGCCATCCGCGAATCCTTCCCCTATTCGCTCAAGCTCGGTATCTGTGCATTAATTGTAGCCGTCACGATCGGGATAGGACTCGGTATTGCTGCAGCAATGCGGCATCGCAAGCTGATTGATACGTCCTCCATGGTACTCGCTGTCGTTGGCGTGTCTGTCCCAAGCTTTGTTCTTGCCTCATTTATGCAATACGTGCTTGGAGTGAAACTGAAGCTACTGCCTGTCTTTGGACTAGCAGGCCCCCTCACCTATGTCATGCCCACCATTGCGCTATCAGCTCTACCGATTGCTTTCATCGCCAGATTAACTCGCTCCAGTATGCTGGAGGTTCTGCATTCTGATTATATTAAGACAGCCAAGTCCAAAGGTCTGTCTGCCGGCGTTATTGTGCGCAGACATATTTTACGCAACGGAATCTTGCCTGTTGTTACGTATATTGGCCCACTTACTGCAGGTATTGTTACCGGTTCATTCATTGTGGAGCATATTTTCGGAATCGGTGGTCTTGGCAAAATATTCGTAATGAGTATTACGAACCGCGACTATTCACTCATCATGGGCATCACCATGTTCTATGGCGTTATATTGATGGTGGCTCGCTTCCTTACTGATTTGGCTTATGGTGCTATCGATCCTCGTATTAAGCTTGCCAAAGGAAAGGAGAAAGCGGCATGATTACCTACAACAAACAGAATCCATTGCAGCAGCCCCCTATCAAGCCTGAGCAATTCAAAAAAGCGAACATCGACGAACATGCGGCGGAGGCGATCGAACGCGAGAGTATATCCGCTTGGCGCGATTCATGGCTTCGATTGCGCAGCAATTGGGCAGCAATGACAGGCCTCGTTATTCTTGTTCTGCTCATTATTATGGCCATCATCGGACCAATGTTAACTTCTTATGACTACGAAACCAATTATTTGGACAAGACGAATTTGCCACCTTCCTCAGAGCATTGGTTCGGCACGGACGATCTCGGCCGCGACATGTTCGCCCGTACCTGGATGGGCGCTCGTATTTCACTTATCGTCGGCTTCTCCGCAGCCCTCATTAACCTGATTGTCGGCGTCATATATGGCGGCATTATGGGGTATGTGGGAGGGAAACTCGATGAAATCATGAACAAGGCATCTGAAATTATATTCACACTTCCCGACCTTCTTGTAGCCATTCTACTGGTAGTAGTACTAGAACCAAGTCTTGGCGTTATTATATTGGCACTCTGTTTCACTGGCTGGATTAATATGGCCTGGATCGTACGCGGGCAAATGATGCAGCTCAAAAATCAAGAGTTCGTCCTTGCCTCCCGTTCTCTCGGCGCATCGGGAGCACGGATCTTGTTCCGGCATCTGATTCCCAATTCACTCGGCCCGATTATCGTTACGCTAACCTTAGCAATTCCTGTATCGATCTTCGGCGAAGCGGTTCTTAGCTTCCTCGGGCTTGGTGTACAATCCCCTGCTGCCTCTTGGGGAACGATGATTAGCGATGCATTGAAGGCGATGACCGTCTATCCATGGCGTATCGCATTCCCTGCATTCTTTATCAGCTTGACGATGCTTGCATTCAACATGTTTGGCGATGGACTGCGTGATGCACTCGATCCGAAGATGAAAAAGTAGACGAGGAGGATGACGAATATGAATCCTTTATTGGAAATCAACGACCTTCACGTCTCTTTCCACGTCCGTGGCGGCGAGGTGAAGGCAGTACGCGGTATCAATTTTCATGTGAATCAAGGCGAGGCCGTGGCGATCGTAGGCGAGTCCGGCTGTGGCAAGAGTGTAACGGCACAATCAATTTTGCGGCTGCTGCCAAGCCCACCTAGCAAGGTGAAGCAAGGTGAGATACGCTTCAAGGGAAATGATCTGCTGAAGCTGAAAGAACGTGACATGCAATCGATTCGCGGCAAGGACATCGGCATGATCTTCCAAGATCCAATGACTTCATTAAATCCGACGATGACGATAGGTCGACAGATTACTGAGGTATTAATGAAGCATCAACAGATGACTGCTGCACAAGCGAAGGCGCGGGCTATCGAGATGCTGTCTATAGTTGGCATTCCGAATCCAGCTTCCCGCTTCCAGCAATACCCGCATGAATTCTCGGGCGGAATGCGCCAGCGCGCGATGATTGCCATCGCACTTGCCTGCAAACCATCCCTGCTAATCGCAGATGAACCGACTACAGCGCTTGACGTAACTATACAAGCTCAAATCTTGCGCGTTATGAAGCAGCTGCAGCAAGAGATGGGCACATCCATTATATTAATTACACATGATCTCGGAATTGTCGCTGATCTATGCGACCGAGTCATTGTTATGTATGCTGGTAAAATCGTTGAGACCGGCACGAAATGGGATATATTCAAAAATCCACAGCATCCTTATACGAAGGGCTTGCTCCGTTCCTTGCCTCGTCTGGATCAGAAGAAGGATGAGCCGCTTATTCCGATTTACGGCACACCGCCAGATCTGATTAAGCCACCAGCAGGGTGCGGGTTCTGCGCTCGCTGCAATGAAGCGATGGAAGTCTGCATGTCCTACGATCCGGAAGTGACGAAGGTAGGCGATTCGCATCAAGCGAAATGCTGGCTTCTCCATCCGTTGGCGCAGGAGGTGGCTCGATGAGCAGAGAGGCATTGCTTGAAGTACAGGGATTGAAGAAGTATTTCAATCTAGGCCGCGGCAATATATTAAAAGCGGTTAACGATGTCAGCTTCACCATCCATAAGGGTGAGACCCTCGGTATGGTTGGTGAATCCGGCTGCGGGAAGTCCACTGTAGGACGAACTGTCCTGCGCCTTTACGAGCCGACAGGCGGCAAGACAATCTACAATGGAACGAATATTTACAGCCTGAAGCGCAAGCAGATGGCAGCGATGCGCCGTGAAATGCAGATGATCTTCCAAGATCCGTACGCTTCGCTTAATCCGCGGCTCACTATCTCTGATATTATTGGAGAAGCTATCGATATTCACAAGCTAGCTGCGAGCCGCGCAGAAAAGAAGAAGCAGATCGAAGATCTCCTTGATCTTGTTGGCTTGAATCCAGATCACGCTACTCGCTATCCGCATGAATTCTCAGGCGGCCAACGACAGCGTATCGGCATCGCTCGCGCGCTTGCCGTAGATCCGAAGCTCATTATTTGTGACGAGCCGATCTCCGCGCTTGATGTATCCATCCAAGCACAAGTCGTTAACTTGCTGAAGGATCTTCAGGTTCGACTTGGACTCACCTATTTGTTCATCGCCCATGATTTGTCCATGGTCAGGCATATTAGCGATCGCGTGGCCGTCATGTACCTGGGCAAAATGGTTGAACTGACTGATAGTGACACGCTCTACAATGAACCGCTTCATCCTTATACGCAAGCGCTCATGTCCGCCATTCCTGTTCCCGATCCAGATATCGAGGCGCAGAAGGAGCGGATTGTGTTAAGCGGTGAACTCCCAAGTCCAATCAATCCACCGAGTGGTTGTCATTTCCGTACGAGATGCCCCGCGGCAACTGAGCGGTGTGCGGCTGCTGTTCCGGAATTCCGTGAAGCTAAGCCTGGTCATTATGTAGCCTGCCATCTCGTTTAGGATGTATCCAATTATTTCAGACCTAGAAATAAAGGCAGAGAAGAGAACCAGGAGACGTCCCTCCTATCTCTACTCTGCCTTTTTCATGTCGTTTCCAAGCTATCTTGGAAGTGACGTATGCCTCTTACTATCAAACTTCACTAACAATGAGTGATGACACACAGTCTGCAAGTCCCGATATATTTGATTGATTGGCGCATCCTCCATAACTGCATGGATGCCCAAGTACGGGAAAAGCGCATTGGCCGATGATAAGGCTGCTTGTCCAGCTTCCTTACACCGAAGTGATACTTCCTGTACATCCGTGTCCGTGAGTACCTTGCCTTGTGTATGCTCGTTCCACGATTGCTCGATAGCCTGATAGAACGCACTTACCGCTTCCGTCAGCAATTCGTTCTGAATGATGATTTTATTCGATATAGAATCATAACGGTTCACCGAAGCATTCTCCCATACAGTGCGATTCCGCTCCGCAATATTTCGTGCCTCTTCCAGGAAGTGCATTGCCAGCCCTATGCTTACAGCAGCGAACGATGCTTCTGCAAATGGCAGGAACGGATAGCTGTATATCGGGTTATCGTAAAGACCATTTGGCTCCATAATGCTAAAGGTTCGTTCATCAGGTACAAATACATCATGTACGACAATGGAATGACTTTCTGTAGCCTTCAGGCCAAATGCGTTCCAATCCTTCACGATCTCAACTTCATCCGGCCAGAATACGAATGAACGAATGACCGGCTCCGCTGCTGATTCCCCTCCAGTATCCGATTCGGCATGCTTTTGAACCACACAATTGGCGGTGAACACAGTCGCATATGTGGAGCCGCTGCAGAACTTCCAGCGCCCATTCACCCGGTATCCGCCCTCAACCTTCACAGCCGTTCCGCTTGGATGCCCCGATCCTGCTACAACCGCTTCCTTCCTCGTATAAGCATCCTTCGCCACTTCTGGCGTCATAAATGGTGCAAAGAAGCCGCCTCCAGAGCCAATCGTTACGAGCCAGCCGAAGCTACCATTAATCCAGGACGTATGCTCGAACCATTTCAACGCTTCGGGAAGTTCTGTCATATTCCCCTGTAATTCAACTGGTACGAACAGCTTGAACAATCCACGCTCATAAATCCATTGCAGCAGCTGCTGCGGAAGCTTCCCCTCTCGCTCAATGGACAATGCCTGATCTCGAATGATGCGAATTTCTTCATCGGTAAAATGATTCATCGGTAACACGCTCCCACTCTTATCAACGTATGGATAAATGCAAATCTATCTATTTATCCATTATAGTACACGTTTACAAGATAAGGCGGAGACGAATCATATCTACGCAAGGAATTCCATTCTCTTCGATCGGTTCATCATAGTGAATGACGAAGAAATCGGTATCGATTCCGCAAATACGGAAGCCGCATTTCTGATATAAACCGAGCTGTGACAGACTGGAGTTCCCAGTGCCTACCTCCAGCACTTGATAACCAAGCTCACGAGCGCACTGAATGGCATGCTGTACAAGCTGCTTGCCATAGCCCTTGCCCTGCCACTCTTCTGCAACAGCCACATTCACAAGCTCAAGGGTGTGGGGGCGCGTCGGAAGCAGAAGTACAGCTCCAATCGTCTCTCTATTCACATTCAATGTATAACCGATACTGCGATGCAAGTATTGATTCACGGCAGCTTCTTCCGGATCAGCAAGCAGCAGCAAATCTAGTGGGATGTTACGAGTTTCCGTAGGAATAATGAGTGCTTCCAAGATGATTATCCTCCTCTAAGTTGTCTCTCACTTCTCACCTGCATGGTTGAATCAAGTGAATGACAGAGTTTGTGTGTGGATTCATGAGCATGCAACTTACGCCATCTGACCATATTCCTGGGCATACGCACCATGCTGTAAATAATGCTTGTATAGGTGGAAAAACACACGTATTCCCCCATAAAAGTTAGTGTCATGCTCACTCTTGCATATTAAATAAACTGTATCCTCTATCGAAGGTACTTGCCCTTTCTGACACATCCGTTCATACTCTACAAAGTCGACTTCGAACAACCCTTTCTTCTCGCCTGCCTCCGTAGCGTAAGCGTATAATGCCGTGGAACCTTCCAACTGCTTTAATTGATAATGTATCGTTGAAGCCATTGCAAATCACCTACTTATGTATAATGTAGTATCTGTCCCGCTTCCCGTGTGTGGTGAGCAATTGTTCACAACGGAGTAGTCGGATCCTACCTGTTATATCGACAGTTGTCCCCATTCCATAGCGATTTCCGTATGCGGTTCTCCGCCAATCTCAATTTCTTTCTCGCCGACGATTAATGCACCGGTACAACGATAAAATTGAAGAGCACGATTCCCTTTCAAAACCCATACCAACATATTCGTATGTCCGAACGACTTCGAATGCTCCATCACGTGTGAAACCAGCTTGCTGCCGAGCCCTTGTCCTTGAACGGTCGACAGCAAGTAGAGTGCATATAATTCTGCTCGATCAGGAAATTGTTCGCTCCGGCTTGGACCGCCCATCGCAAAGCCTGCGATTTCCCCAGTATCCTGTACTGCGACATAAATACACTTGTCATCTGTCAAATGTCCGATCGCATGTTCCCACATATTTTGTCTAGCTTGTACAGATAATCCAGACAAATAAGTATCTGATACAATCCCTTGATAGGTAGTGCGCCAGCTGTCGACATGAACACGCGCAATACCAGGCGCATCGCCAGCCATCGCTTTTCGAATTTGCAATTGACACCCTCCTCTACAGGTGAGTTCATCATCGATATATTCAATACACTTCAACAGAAAGTCCTACCTTGGATAAGAAATGCTGCATCCATTACAATGGACACAGAGGGATTGCCTCCAACAGCAATCCCTTCCACGTATGGCCCATCAATTGGTACGGTTCAAGCATGATAAAATATTCAAAGTCAGGTGCCATGCTTCCAAGAACTAGCCCCGTCACACTTAAGTATTGCGGCGCAAGACGCTGAACAGGTGTAGCATACAGTGGATGTGCGAAGGTAAAAGGCATGATTATCTGCTGCCCTTCTCCGATTTCTTCATTGCATATAGATCCTCTTCAATGCCAGCCATACGCTGCTCCAACATCGCACGCGCATCCTCGATGGCCTGATTATATAGGTAGGGCTCGAACATCTTCAGTAGATAGTCAACTAGCTCCTCTGCCTCGAACATGCCCAGGGATTCTCCACGCTCTGTCTCAAAATACTGCTTCAAATCCTCTATCCATTTTTCCTTCTGCTCTCTAGGCAGCTTCTTTACATTCATATGTCCCTCCTAAGTTGCTAAGTCGCTTGTTTACTTCCTTATATCGATGAACTTATTATAGACGACCTGCGAATTCAACAGACAGCGAGTTGAAATACTCCATTTCCTCATCAATAAAATCATCGCCCGAATCGATGCTTCCGACAATATGCAAATCATGGAGACATAGTCCCATTAACCACAACTGACGTGCAGCAACGAATACGGGAACTGCTCGAATATCGTCTTCGTGAAGTTGACGTACAGACTGATAGCCCTCTAGGAATGCATCCCACAACTCTGACAGCTTTCCAGGATCATTGCCTAAGCGCACCTCTCGAGCCAAGCGAAATTCTGCTATATCATAAGCGCGGTAGCCATAACCGCACAAGTCAAAGTCATAATGAGTATACGTCTGATCGTCGATGTAACTAATATTGGTATTTCCATGCAAATCCCCGTGGCACACTCCCCAATCCAGCGCTGAGAACTGTGTAATTTGCTCCTTCAATGCGCTGCCAACGGCCATCAACTTCTGAACATCTTCGGGCCTATGCTAAATTCGGTCAGCAATCACCTGCCGCGGCTTATCGATTAGATAATTCTGATCCATAACAGGGCGTCATCGCCATGCACCTTATAGGTATCGTTCATTCCGCGCAGCAAACCCTTTTCATGTCCGACTGACTTACTCTCTTTTTTACGTACCCTTCCTATTTGCTCAATGTGAGTGCAGCAGCGATAAGAAGAAAGGCCAGTGTGAGCGCATACATAACAATTGCTGTTGGGCTGGTCTGCTGACTTGGAAATGCATCCTCTGCTTGATATAACAAACTTGGCTGACCTAACTGAGTTACATCTTCTTGCGCATGCACGATTTGCAAGGTACATATCTTAGACGCATCAGGTATGGAAAAAGTTTCAACCCACACCCATCCCTTGGTCAAATGAGAGTTGAAAATTGGTTGGCTTATGGTGACTAGAACTAGACTAGCCTACTGCATACCAATACGAAATAACTTCCAGTTATAGATAGGATCTAAATACGGGTCAAGTTATGCAGAAATGCGAACAAGTGCTATAAAGAAATAAAGAAGACTGATATCAGTCTTCTCTCATGGCACAAGCAATTGCTGCATCATTATAAAGTCCTCTTTACTTCGTCTAACTAATGGGTGTTCCTTCACTTCATGAACGAGTCGGGAAGCTTCTTTCACAGCTGTGCTGTATTGATCATGGGTAATGCGTCCCCACTCCAGAGCTTCTTCCAGCTCATCTTCATCCAAGAGGAAGATATGGCCCGATGGCAGCAGCACAACATCTAAGTATAAGTCGTCGAAATAGGGGATGCCCCGATCATCCGTTCCGACCGGTTCACAAACATCCACGTACCACTGCATGACCTCCCCCTGTTCATCAAATACAGTCGTAATGGAATAATGCTTATGCAGGGGGAAATATTGCATCCAGCAATATCCTGTATCTACGAGCTTTATTCTCTTCCCGTCCATTGTCACTGTTAACGGCTGCCGCACCGCATTGAATTTAATCAGAGAGATGTAGCCTGTAAATTCGGGAGAATCTACTTCAGTTAGCGCGAACTGCTTGGACAAAATCCGTTTCCAATCGTAGCGATCTGCGTGTTTTCTCTTCATGTGGCAACCTTCCTCAGCTCGGATGCCGTCTCTTTATTTCCCATTTGTCGAGCACTGCAGTTCGTCACCTGTATCTGCAGACAGACAAGAGAGGCCCAGCTTCAAATTTCCTTTGCTACGATTATACCTTACTCGCAAGCGTTCGGCATGTGATATATTGTCATATCTCCTTATTTTCCGCGAGATGACCAGCTTATGTCGAGCAGAGACACATCATCCTCCAGCATTTCTCCATTTCGATGCTCCAGCTTGTGGCGAAGCAGTTCGTCTGCAGGCGGATACGGCAGGCTGTCCAATTCGGATAACCCGTCGGTATACACCATCAGCCGAAAGGGTGCATTGCCTTCAATATGGTGGTGCAAGGTATGAGCTCTTCCGCCGATGAGACCACGATAGACTGACCACCGTTCTCCACTTGAGCTGGAAGTCTCGAACAGATTGCAGCTTTCTTGTCCATGCTGCCATAACCGACGTCGCCCGTCCCCATGCCATGCAAGCCATATTCGACTATACGGCTCTGCTTCATCCGTTCCATCAGTGCCATCGATTCGCCCGCAGGTAAACATCGCCTCGCTGCCGATTCGTTTCTTGTCTTCCAATACTTCCTTCACAAGTGGAGGGAGTCCCGAGGGAATCGGCAGTCCAGACATTTGCTCAGCTGCTGCATCACGTAGAGAATCCAGATAAGCATGCAAAGACTCGGCATTCAATTCAGACTGAACAGCAATCCAGTCCAATAGATGGGCACCTAGAAACCTCGCAGCAAAATCTCCTTGGTAGCTCAAACTAACCCCATCGCATAATACAAAGCTGAGCGAACCACCATCTATGCGAAAGGCCAAATAATCTTGATTGTTATCCTTATATTGCGCCGTCTCTCCCGCTCGTGCGTAAGCAAATCTACAGCGAAAAGAGGATTGCTCGATCGTCATTAACGGCTGATCCACCTGTTGGGAACAACGGTAGTGAAAGGATGTCAGACTCAATCGGATTCACCCTGCCTTTCTTACGTAATCCAAGCTGTATCGTTGTACAATAAGCATACGGAGATTGAATAGCTTCCTGCAATCTCTCCTCATTGTGAAATCCCTTCGTTAGGAATCAATTAACGCACAGGAGTAGCGGCAGACATTTGGAATCCGATCGAGACCAGCTCTGGACAATTTCCGGGCAGCATCATGTAGGCTCCTGATGAGAGGTGATAATCCGCCTCCACCAACATCTCACGATAGCTTTCCGGCAAGATCGAAGACATGCTTCGCAGCTTCTGTGCATGTTCATCGGTAAGAACGGTATCCTGCACGATTCCCTTCCACCTGCGGGGTTCTTCAATTGGTGTATCCAACATGTGATCCGTAATAAATATATTCTCGATAAGCACATTGCCGTCCGGCACACTCATTTGCATAATCCGCCTAGCAATTGGCGCTGGATCATCCCCGGTAGCAACTCCGTCCGTCATATGGCAAATAAGCGGAGCAGGACAGTCCTGCATATGAGGCAGCTCGGCCTCCAGCAGTCTCTCTGCCTGAAGGAACGCCTTGGCTGCATCAGAGAAGCGAACCGGCGTCAAATCAGGTAATGCCCCCATGCTTGCAATCTCGTCAATTCCCTTGATGCCATTCAGCACATCATAGACATCGTCACTGTAGGCCAATATTGCAATGCGATAGCGCGGTGTCAGACGATTTCCCTTCGTAGAACGGAATACCATCTGTCGAATCGCTTGGGATAATGCGTCATATACTACATCGATTCGCCGTCTTCCGGCCATCGTCATATTCATGGAAGCACTGATATCAATTAAATAGATGAGAAGTGCAGGCGTGCGCTGTGAAGCCTGTATCGTGTAGTTCATCCGTCCAATTCACCTCATAGCATGTTATTTCAATCGTGCCTGATCCGCTTAAATGTCTGGCAGCATATAGGACGTATCATTCAAGAACTTATAAATATGTCCGGCCCTCGTCCCCACCTTGCCTACATTTTTGAAGTAGTCTGGATCCTTTTCATACCGTTCTGTAAACTCTAATGCATACTTTGAAGCATTATTCACATTATTTCTTGATAGTGCATTATACGCCTTATTGTAAGAGGCAATCAGCAGTACCACATCACGACTGCGAATCTTCTTTAATTGAGCAGCTTTCTCCGCAGCCTGTGCGGCCTGTGCCGCTTCCAGCCGTTTGCGCTCCTGCTCGCGAGCCTGTTCCATTCTTGTCTGTTCATCCCGCTTCTTCTTCTTCCACTCCACATACTTCTCATATTGCTCTTGTTGATCATACTGGGCCTGCAGGCGTTTCCGCTCCGCATCCTTCTTCTTCTGTTCCTCCAGCTTCTTGATGCGCTGCTGTTCCTCTATGCGCTTCTGCTCATCTTCCTTGCGTTGCTGTTCCTCTTGCTTGCGCGCTTCCTCCTTGCGCTGTTCTTCCTCACGAAGCCGTTTTGCTTCTTCCTGCTTCCGTTCCTCTTCCGCCTTCAACTGTTGAGTCTTTGCGTCAAGCAGCGCTTGTTCTTCCGCAGCCTTCTTAACCGCATCTTCGTTCATCTGATTCACCACAAAAGCTCCACAGCCAAGCAATAGGAGTGCTGACGCTACACTAATGATCGCAATCGCTCGCTTCCCTAGCTTGACCTTAGACCGTGGCATTTGATCTGCTTCCCTTGCAAGCTTCTGCTCCAAGTCTTGAATCGCCGCAGCCAGCTCAATATGCATCGGACTTTCCTTCTCAACAAAATGATGAGCCGATCGGTACACTTCCAAGGCACTTTGCAGTTGATTTTGCTCTTCTAGTTCTCTTGCCTGCCGGAACAGGCGATTGACCACATCCGGATCAACATCAGCCCGAGCAGGAATAAGGGGGGCGGATACTGCATCGGGTTGTACAGCAGAATTCTTTGTGCATCCTTCCGCCTCTTTATCTATCGCTTTATCCTCTGAACGCTGCTCATGAATCGCTTGCGTTCCTTCTGGCGCATTCTGCTGCTTAACGTCCATAACGATCTGTTCTTCCTCGTCTACGCCATTAAGCACAATCAACCATTCACCAAAGGTCGGACAACTGCTCAAATCCTGGCTTTCCCAAGCGCGTGAGAACAGATCCGATACTTTGCTGCCATATCGTTCTGTTAATACATGCTTCAATCCCTCATAGCGCTCGCAGGAGGTTTGCATTTCACGTTGGTCGAAATAGCTCTCGCCCCATGCCTTATCCACGATCTGCTGAGATGACCAACCAAGCATCTCTGCAAAAAGAATGCTGCCTGCGAATCGATCTGCATATGCACTCCACATCCCTGTCAGCAGCGCACGATGTGCAGCATATCCTGGAGAGCCACTGAACAGCACATCCGGTCGATCCATCTTAGGACTATAGAGCTGCTCCACATCTACCAATTCAATCGATGATGCCTTCGAACTCTGCTTAACTTCCGAGAAAAACGGAAGCATGACATTCGGCGCAGACAAATCGCAATGTGCCAGACCTCGCTGCTCCATACCGGAGCATACTCGTGCGAGCGATTTGGCAATCTGCAGGCTGTCATGGCGTGTCAGCCGATTATGTTCTGCAACGATATCCAGCCACGTCGGGCCATGTATCCACGGCATTACCACTGCATAGAGCAAATCCGTGCTCTTCTGGATAAGTCCTCCGTTTTTCTCAGGGGTCAATACGTTCCGACTGCACACGCTTAGTCCTGGAAGCTCACTATAGGTATCGAGCAGCTCAGATTGATATACCATCGCAGGGATACGATACTTCGGATGGAACACTTTGAGCGCCTTTGCCTCTACAGCATCTCCTCGGGTTGGAAGCAGCTGATAGATGACACCCTGTCTGCCAGCCTGCGCATATACGAGGCCAGGAGCTGCCGGATGTTCGCCGAACCGATATTCGATATCTTGAATAATGATCGTATCTCCTGATTGTGGCTGAAATGACATAATTCCTATCCTCCCGAGATGATGCATCTGTATGATGTAAGAAAAACCGGGAGTGTCCTACGCCCGGCTTCCTCTTCGTATTCGAGTAAGAATTGAACGATTAGCGCTGTTCATCCACAGAGCGGAACTTCTGCGCAATAGCCTTCAATTCTTCGCTAATTGTGTTCAAGGTTTGAACGAAGGATTGCATCTGCTTGCTTGCTTCTTGGAATTCTTGGAAGAAGCGCTGTTTCGTCATCCCTTCCCATTGACCTTCCATTCCTTGAATAGCCTGTGTCAGGGTGGCCACGATCTGTTGACTCTGATCTCCACCCTGCTTGAATTGATTCGATACTTGATCAACCTGTTCCGGTGTAATTAAAATGCGACCTGCCATGTTTGTTCCTCCTTTTGGTAGACATAGACATTTGAACGACAAATAAATTATGCAAATATTTCTATTAATAATTGTACATGAAATCTATTACAAATTTAAAAGAGTCTGCAGTCCTAATTCTAAAATGTGGACTCCTGAGCCTGAGGAACGCTCTGAAGTACGAGTTGGAACTGCTCTTCTTCCACATCGGTATAGCCAACGTGGACAATCATTTCAATGTCTTCCTGATTGAACAAATAGGAGTAGTTCTCATCAATATACCCTTCAGGATATATGACTCCCAAATAGTCGAACAAACGGTTCGTAGTGATCTGCAGCTGCTTGCGGCCATATATCATTAATTTTTTGCTTCCTTCATGCAGCAGTACGATAGAGCCGAGTGGAAGCAATGCATCCTCTCCATTCCCAACATGTTGTTGTTCAGTCTGATTCCCCATAATTCATCCTTCCCTTTCTACTCTTGCATCCTACAATTCTTATCGAAGCTGCACACGCGATGCGACGAGCTGATCATATTAACCAATATACAAATAACATGAGCAGTATTCTGATCCTACAGAGCGATAAATAAATATCATAATATAGTTCCTATGTCATAAATTAGGTTAGTCTATTAGCCCCGTTTTAATAGCTTCAACTAGGCAGTAGTTTACCTACTGAACCGAACATATCTGAAACCTTATTCACGACTTTGCCAGCAGCCTTCGTTGCACCGCTCTTCACCGCTTTAACGCCATCTTGAACAGCATCAGTTGCCACTTTCGTTCCGCTCGCAACGGTATCAGTCACGGTATCCACCACAGTGTCAACGGCATCAACCGCATGGGTCTTGATAGACTTGCCATTAATGGTTACCTCCGTAACCATAGAGATAGCAGCTCCTGTTGCTAACCCTACTCCTGCCCCTACAATAGTGCCGGCAACAGGAACGACTGAACCTACCCAGGCTCCCACGGCAGCACTCGCTGCCATGGTACCTACTCCGATTGATCCATTCACAACAGTACTGGCAGCTGCACGACTAGGGCCACCTTTCTCGTAATCCGTCATGACTGCGGTACCTGTATCGTATGCAAGCCCCGCATATCCAAGCTTTGCACTCCATCCCTTGATAGAGAGCGATTCCTTTGCTGCAACTACTGGATCAACGAATTTCCACACATTTGCATGATTCGCTGCATTCGATGCCGCATATCTCGTTCCTTGAATCCCCTCAGACAGTGCGAATTTCGATCTTGCACCGCTGATTGTCACGTAGCCGTCTCCACGAACATTCACATTGAACCCGCTCTTCGCCATATTGATCATGCGGTATCCGTCTTTGCCATAGCCATACATTTCAGGAGTCGTTGGCTTCCAATTCCAACCGCCTGAACCTTTATCCTCTTGTGTGCCAATCGCCCGAACAACCGCATTTGGGTTCGATATGGCGCCTACCTGTGTCCCTAGAGCAGGGATAATCAGTGATGCCCCCCCAATCCCTATCGTTGAATATAATGACGCCGCCGAACCGATTTGATAGGCATGGCCTAGAATCGGGTGCGCTTGCTGATCAGCTGATTGAAACTGATCCGCCTTGGACTGAAGCTGCTGGCTTAAATCAAACAAAAGCGTATGTATTTGAGCCGATAACCGAGAAGCTTGCTGCCATTTTTCTCCGATCGCAGCCTTAATAGAAACCTCCCACTCCAGCGTCTGCAGAGAACGTTCCAATGACGATTGAATCGCATTTAATTGCTCCGCTGTTGCCTGCAACTGACGGCTCCCCTGACGAAGCGCATCCGGCGTTACGATAATGCGCACGATGTCACCTTCCTTCTTCTATAGAATGCTGGCGTTCCCACTCGATTAACAGGCCTTCAAGTTGTTCCTTTGTTGTTAATGTGGCAGTCAGCCAATCCTCATCACCTTTGGAGCTTTGCCGAATAAGCCAATTGCGGGAACCTCCGACGAGAAAAGCTGCTCCCTGTACATCCCAGCTTTTCTCATTCCACACAAGAAACAAGAGCTCCCCTTCTGCGGTACGATGCTTCAGCGAATGCGCCAGGGCCATTGCTCCCGCTTCCTCTCCATCGAAGGTCATTAGCTGACTTGTCATTTGCTCTACGGTAAGATCATCTGCATGCTCATAGAGTTTATGGAAATGCCTTTTGGACAGCATAACAGCAGCTATCTCGCTTTCCGGCTGATCAGCCCAGTTCATGCGGTTCACAATGACAGAACATGCCTCATTCGTCGAGTCATATTCTCGAAAGGAGCAAATTTCCGGTTGGAGCCGCTTCTGTGCTCGTTCGATGACTAGTTCATTCGTAAAATGAAAATAGCCTTCGTATACTTCGCGATTAGGCCCCTCATCTGCTGCATTTGAAAACCGAACCCAGCAGGATCGATTTGCCAATCCCGTTACCGCTACCGTTGAATAGACGTGAGATGGCATAGCCAGCTCTCTGCCTCCAGGCTCTTCCGTTAAGTATCCCTTGCGCAGCAGCGCAGCTTTGACCTTATTCCATTCTTCTGCAATTTCCTCAGTTAGATAGCCCCGAAATGGATCCTCAATCCCAAGCAAGCGATCAGATCCAATGATTCCAGCAAGAAAATACAATTCTTTTACGTGAAGCTCAATACCACTTCTGCCATCTTGCGCTTGTAGATATGGTTCGTTACTCGTCACCAATGTGTCCACCCCCCATCAGACCCGCACTTTCCAACGTTTATGTATAAGTGTTGTCCATGCGGCCGGAGTCCATATTTCATCGTAGGGTATTGCTGTCTTTATTTTTGTAAATTTACGTCTAACAAAATATCCTTGACCAGGAGGAAGCACCTTCGACCCACTAGGACCAGAAGACTGCGACTCTGAGATCGGGATTCGGAAGAAGGACAGATCATTCGCATCAATCGTCCCAAATAAAAATCCAGCTTGCGATGCTTTGACATCGTTAAACCAGTCCACCCCGAAGGTTGGAAAATCAGACGGAACCCCTGCCAATACGAGATGTACCCCTTTATCCCGACCTTGGCGTACGATCGCAGACAGTTGATCTTTGACCGTGTAATCCGTGAGCTGCTTGCACAGCATATCTGCATCATCCATAACCAGCAGTAGGATTGGATCCCCTCCATCCTTACTCCGGGACGAGACCTGATCATATACTTGCTGAATGAATCCAGGAATTCGCTCTTCCTCTGTTACAATCTCCCTTACATGAGGCAAGTCTCTTAGCGAAGCAACGCCATTGTCCCCATATCGAACATCAATCGCATAGATATGCAAACGTTCTGGAGACATATGATAAGCCAAAGACAGCATCCAGCTCGTAAGGAATGAGGTCTTGCCACTCTCCATAGGACTTGCGACGACGAAGTGAGGACCTTCCTTCAAATTGACCAGATATGGCTCCAAATCATCTGTGCGCACGCCAACAGGCACGGGTTGCAACCGTTCCGAGCATTGCAGCTGCTCCGCTTCTATGATCTCGCTTTCCTCGTATGAATCGTCGTGCAGCTTCAGCAGTTCACTAAGACGCACACGCTCAGGCAAGCTGCGAATGAGTGGGGCTGCAGCCCCTTGCCAGGAATTGTGCATCAATCGAATCTGTGAACGCAACTGAAGAACACGTTCTACATCATTGTTCCCATCCGCAGGATAAGCAGTCTGGAATTCGATCGGTACCCCGTTATGCTTAATGAGTCCGCGACCTGCCTGCAGCCGCGCCGGCGTTCTAGCCGGTCTGCCCACAGCAAAGTAATAGTCGCTTGGATCAGCTAATTCATACGAAATCGCATTCGATATATTGCTACGGAATTTGTCAAAAATATCGGTTACGCGATTGGCTGTAATCACGAATGAAATGGCCAAGCTGCCGCCTTCTCGAAGCAAATATTCCAAACATTCATTCTCATCCGGATAGGAAGTTCGGAAATTCAAATACCCGTCAATGATAACAACAATATTCGGCACCGATAGCTGTGTTACCTGCCGATAAGAAGCAATCGTCTTGACGCCGGCTTCGGACAACATCTCTGTTCGTTCCTTCACCTTCGCAAGAAGATAGCGGAACAGCCGCTTGAGTCTATCTTCATCCTCACCTGCAATTACCGCGCCCACATGAGGCAAGCCAGCATAATCCTTCAGCATACGCCCCATATCCACAACATAGCCGTGCCAGACATCAGGTTCATACTGCTCAGCGAGAGACATGAGAAGTGTCTGTACAAATGTTGTCTTTCCCGTTCCCGGCATTCCGTATACTGCCCAATGTTCATGATCCATTTCGATGCCAAGCGGCTCCTGCCGTTGGTTCATGACGTCATCCAGCAAGCCTACAATTGGTTGTATTCCCTTAAAATCACCGGGAACACCTGACAACGTCCGTGTACGCTTGAACAATTCACTGCGACCTAGCTCTTGTGGCAGCGGGGCGAGCCATGGCCCTTGCAATCGATTAATTTCCTCACAACATGCCGCCTCGGCAACAGCATCAATGAATACTTGAAGCTGCTTCAGCTGATCTTGCTCATCATAGGCCGACAATAGTGTATCACTAGGCAGCAAAGCCTCCATCTTCCCGTTCAGACGAACCTCGCTCACTTCAATTCGCAGCGGCTGACCTTCCTGACGCTTTACCAGATAAGGTGCACCGCTCCATGCGAATTGCATCTCCTCGAACACTTCGTCACTGCCCACCTGAAAATACCCGCGCCCCGGATGCGTAATCCAAGCTGCATTCGGAATTTTGAGCATATCCCGACTATCGCCTTCACTCTGAACACGAAGGCAGATGCGGAATCGTGTATTGCTCCATATCTTCTCATCCACTACCCCGGCAGGCTTCTGAGTCGCCAGCAGCAAGTGAACACCTAATGTACGTCCAATAGCTGCTATACTGATCAACTCATCCATGAATTCTGGCTGCTCCTTCTTAAGCTGAGCAAATTCATCAATGATGATGATCAAGTGAGGCAGCGGATTCTGATAGCGAAGCGGCGACTTGTAATACTCGTCAATATGCTGCATGTTTCCCGCATCATTCAAGATGCGTTGTCTGCGAATCAGCTCAGCACGAAGCGATACCTGTGCACGCTCGATCAGGCTCTCGTCTAGATTCGTAATGGTTCCTACGACATGAGGAAGCTTCTCGAACGTATTAGACATTCCTCCGCCCTTGTAGTCGATCAGCATGAAGGCCACATCATGAGGGTGGTAATCAGCTGCCAGTGAAGCAATTAGCGATTGAATAACCTCACTTTTGCCTGAGCCTGTTGTTCCTGCGAGAAGTCCATGTGGACCATGTCCCTTGCGTTCAATCTTGTCATGGAGATTCAAGGACACCAGCTTGCCACCAGCACGCACACCTACGGGCACTGGCAATGTATCTGGATATCGATTTCGATTCCAGCGTTCCACCAGCTTCAATTGCTCAACTTGTTCTACACCGAACATATCGAACAACGTTAGAACGGGTGGAAGATCTGAAGCAGCAGAACGCTTCAAGCGAATCGGCGCCATATATCTTGCCAGCGTATCGATCTTGTCAGCAGATAAATGATCCATATGGAAGGAATGCTGAACGATCCCCTCCTGATCCGTTTTTTGCGTAGATACAGCAGTATCTGCACCGACTTCTACAATAAGGCGGCATTGCATCGGAAGCCGCTCCTTGCGATCAGACAGCACTAGGGTACAGCTGTCCACTCGGCTCGCTTCTTCTAATAGAAGAGGATATAGCGGCTCTTCCTCGATCATTTGGCTATCCTGCAGCAGAACAACATAAATGGGAAGCTGCTTCTTCTTCTCGCCGGTCGTCTGGAAACTCTTGCGACGATTTAGAATTCCATACAATTGATCAGCCAATTGATGTGCCGTACTACGCCGATCAGCCAAATAACGCTGTGTGCGATCATCATTCCATGTATGCGGAAGCCATCGCAGCCAGCCCCAATTCTCTGCTTCCTGCTCATCGTAGAGCGCAGCTAGCTTCACCTCATCAGGCGAATGCCTTGTCGTCAGCTGAGCAATCACAATCCGTACTGCTTCCATAACGGAAGCTTTGTCTCCAACGATTCCGACTACCTTCGACTCATACAACGGCAAGGTAATTGGAACCTCATCTACACTGCGAGAATCTTGTTCGAGCTTATGAGCCGCCTCGATAAGTGGATCCTTCTCGTAGCCATCGGTTCGCGGAGTAATGATTGGCATATAAAAAGGCACTTCTCCGGTGCCAATGCGAACATCCATAAAATCAACATCAAAAGGCCCGCGTTCCCACAGGCTGCTGTTGCGATTTTTCACAATTTGATGGCACACATCTGGATCACCATGAATCGCATACATCGCTGTTCGCTGCTCATGTTGCTTCTCGATAATCTCCAGGCGATGCTTCTCCAATTGAGCCAGATACATCTGACTTCGTTCCGCCTGCTTGCGCACGTACTGTCTTTTGTTGCTCAAATACAAGAAAAATGGAAGCGTATAGGACATAAGCATCATCGAGATGGTAATCATTTGAAACATCATATAGTTACTATTGCCCATCTTCCCTGACATGGACATATATATGTAGAATCCGATACTGACCAAGGTCATCACAATCGGAATAATCAGTGTAACGATAGAGAACGTCGGACGCGACGGTTCAGCAGGAGGTCGTAATATCTCAAGCTTCTCCTCTGGTAATTCCGGCTTAATGCGAGGCGATCTCTGATACATCACGTTCACATTGAACAACTCCTCGTCTCGTTCCTCTTGTCACGACTACTCAGTATGTTCATCAGCCTCATCGAGTTGGAACAATGCTCGGCGACCAAACGATGGTGCTGAATCTGTAGTCGTGGAGAACGCTCGCTGTACGCGAATGTATGCCCCTTCACGGACACCTGCCTCCAGCAAACGCTGCTGCTCAGGAACAGTACTCCATAATCCTTCTGGCTGCTTGACTTCCAATATATATTGCATATGATTCTTCGGTGGTTCTCCGAATAGCTTCAGTCCAAGTATTGCCTTCAACTGAACTACTGTACAATCATCCGCTACATCAATATCGAACCACTCACGGCCTTGTCTTCCAAAAGAGACGGTAAGTATCATAAGCTAAGGCACCTCTCACACCAGCACGTAGTGATAAGTCAACTCTAGCACCATTTGACTATTATTGTCAATTTATGTGAAATCACACTCTATTAATTCGTTATTCCTACCAAATTTACTCCAAATCTATTACTTCTCTGTTTAGTATATATTGGGATCACACAATTACAATAAGCCCAAAGACGGGGTTTAACCCCAGAATATCCCTCAAATAGACTGGTAATAGAGATTCATAGTGTACCTCTCTTAGTCTTGATATTGTGCAATTAACTGCTCCGCCTTCTGCTGAATCAACTCTATAATCTCTGGAGGTTCGATGACATGCGCATCTGTCCCCATTCCAAACAGAATGTCCGCCAAATAGCCTACCTCAGTCGCCGCGATCACGTGATTGATCACACCCGTCCCATCTTCGCGCACAGTCAGCGACTTATCCAACCATGGATCGGTTTGACATTTCCGAACCCCAAGCTTCGTCAATTCCACATAAATGGCAACAACATCGTCCTTCAGTTGGGGAGGCTCGAACCACTCTTCCAAGCTCATTAGCTCTAACATAGGTACCGTATGCTGCTCAACCTCGTTCACCTCAAGCATGCAATCCGCACGGAACAACCGATACCCTTTCCGCTCCATACAGTAGGCTGGGCAATACCAATAGCCATTATGGGCATATATGCCGATTGGGACGATATCGCGCAATTCCTCTCCTCTGATGGAAGCATAACGGATCTGGATCACCTTATTGTCGAGCGAAGCATGCAGCAATTGCTGCAAATGCGGTATATCCTGTTCACGAGGAGGAACCCAAAATCGTACACAGCGCTTCATCGCGTCGATTTGCTTTTGTGTATGTGGAGACAGCACCTGATAGAACTTCGATAACGCTCTCGTGGCATCCTTGCCAAATGGGATTGTCTTATATTCTTGCAGCAGCTGAACGGCGAAAAAGACAGCAAACGCCTCCTGCTCCAGAAATGTCAGCGGCGGAAGCAGCTTCTCCTTCAACAAACGAAACCCGCCCCTGGGTCCATACTCCGTATATAGAGGAACACCAAGCTCTTCTAATTGGCGCAAATCCCGCAATATTGTCCGTACGGATACACCACTTTCTTCCGCCAGCTCACGCGCGGTAAACTGCTGCTTCTTGTTCACGATCATCATCAACTCAATGAGTCGCTGGGATTTGTTCATGCCCAAGACTCCCCCTCCCCCCTATCGTAAAACGATTTCATAACTATGACATGATTTGTCATGGTTAGATAGTACAGTATGAGCAGTACGAGATACAAGGAGGAAATAGAATGATACGTAAAATGGAATGTGCCGCATTATATACTGCCAACATAGAGGAATCCGTTGCTGTCTACACCGCAATTGGGTTAAAAGAGAGTTGGACGATCACACGCCCGCTTCCAAATGGGGAACCATGGACAATTGTGGGGTTGTCTTTCCCAGATGAACGCAGCTCAGAGCTTGTGCTGCAGAACAACCCTGAGTTGAAAGAAATCGATATCGAACTTCTCGTTGATGATGTACGAGAGACGTATGCGAAACTGCAAGAACGGACTGATATTCATTGGATTCGAGAACCGTTCCCTACCGAATCTGGACACGTTGCCGTCATGGAAGCTCCAGATCACAACGTGTTCGTTCTAGTTGGCAAATAGTGAAGAATATTGAGGATGGGATTGCGGTGTACATACGACTGGCAAAATGGGAAGAAACGAGCGCAATTACGCATTTCTTCAATGAAAGAATAGATCTGCACCATGATGGGTTGACAAGCGGAGAGCTTCGCTGTCCAGATGGGGTTGCTGCTGCAATTAGACGCAAGCAGCTGCTTGTCGCCGTCATCGGCCTGCGATTGGCTGGAGCATTGCGGTTCTACCCTCGCAAAGGGAGTGAGCGCATCTCTCTCTATCAATTTGCTGTAGCGGAACCGTTCAGGGGGCAGCATCTATTGCGACAAATGCTGGATACCTTAGCTCCTCATCCGATAGAATCAGCCTGCCCTATTCAGTTCAGCTTCAATGGATACTATGAGCAGAATGGATGGAAGCTGGAAGGTTCGAGTGCAACCCACAATCGTTGGGTTCTCTACGTCTAGATGAACAAAGAGGAAAGAGGGAAGGATGCATACTCGCTCGCTCCTTCCCCCTTTATTCATGGTTTGATGCTAGACAGCCTTAGTTAGCTGTTAGCCAAGTATCCCTTCTCCACTGAACTGCGGATGAGTTCTTCTGCTAGCTTCCCCAGTTCCGGAGCCCCATCTCGGATTGCTTGAATCCGCGCCAACACTTGCTCACTCGTTACCTTATGCTCTTTCCACAACTTGCCTTCTGTCACATAGTTGTGAAGCAGCGGCTGCAAACGATCAAGTGCAACGGCAAATTGCGCTTCCGGTGTCTGACGCTGCTCATATTCCGTCCATAATTGTGTTAGCGCCAGTTTCTGATCCTCTGGCAAGATGCCAAACAACCGCTTGGCCGCCTTTGACTCGCGCTCGAACTTGCTTGCATTGCCTTCAGCGTCATATGCAAAGGTATCCCCTGCATCAATCTCGACCACATCATGAATAATTAACATTTTGAGCACACGGAGCAAATTCATATTGCGTTCACTTGTATATTCGTGCAGCAGCATTGCCATCGCTGTCAAATGCCATGTGTGCTCAGCATCATTCTCATGGCGGCTTCCATCAAGCAAATACGAACGACGAAACACCTTCTTTAATTTATCCAATTCCTTCACAAATTCAAGTTGCTTCATTAATCTTTCATTTATGCCCGCCATGAACGTCATTCCCCTTCGTCATCCTTACGCTATCCGTGCAGGATTCCCCTGCTGCAGATGCTTCTACATCTCATTATCTCACAGCCATTCGAAATTGCATAATGGCAAAAAACACGATAATCATTGACCTATCTCGTCATTTCTCAAATATTTCCTAGTTCTTAAGAGGTAGTGGAACTATAATAGAATTGATCCATAATACCTATGCGAATAGAAAGGGGTTACCACGATGAAACGTGTAAGATGGAGTAAGCTGATAGCCGTAAGTACTGCTTGTATCGTTGCGATGACGACATTCTCATCGATCTCAATCGCACACCCTGGCCGAACAGATAGCAACGGGGGTCATACGTGTAGAACGAATTGCGAAAAATGGGGACTGGAGTATGGGGAATACCACTATCACAATGGTGGATCTAAGTCTTCTTCTAAGAAGAGTTCGTCATCCAAATCATCCAACTCTTCCAAATCTTCATCATCTAGTAAATCAACAACAAAAAACAAAAACAACGCTAAACCTGGTAACACAACTAATAAACAGGCAAAAGAAAACAAACCTGTCGTCACGGAAGTAGCTGCTGCCATCACTCTTAACAAGGAAGCAACTAAACTGCCTATTCAGGCTGTACGCCATGACAGCCAGCTTATGCTTCCACTTATCGATACCTTAAAGGCACTACAAGCAAACTATTCGGTTAAAGACAACAAAATCTACATATCTTCATCGAAACGGCAAGTGATTGTCCCAATTAAGCATAACCATTACACCTTCTCCATTGACGGAACGATTAATAAACTTACGACTCCCATGATTGTATACAAAGGCAAGTTCATGGTTCCACTTCAGTTGCTTCGTGATGCATTGCCGGGCACTGTGGAATGGAATGAGTCAGCGAAAACAATAAATATCTCCCTTTAGAAAAAGTAACAGCCCCAAAGATGTCGCATCCGATGCAGCTGCATGGATTGTGACTATTCTTTGGGGCTATATGTGTCTGAAATTAGAATCAAAATCCATCCTGAATTTCTAGTAATCCCTTCACCCTGCCGACTTCGGGATCTGTCTCGATGAAGCGCATATCTACGAATTTAATTTGGATAACACTCGTTCTACTATCTTATCCGCAAGTTGATCGAAGAGGGTGTCTTCCTCCCGCCGCCTTAACGATGGATTTCCACCGCTTGTAACACCCATCCGGCTTCGTATGTCTACGAGTTCCGCGACCTGCTCACTTGACAATTCATTCGTGCGGCCAAGCAACCTGCTCGCATACATGTACATCAGTGCATAATGCTCTAGCGATTCCATTCGGAAATAGGCTTCTGTCATATCCCTCCCCCACGTTAATGCACCATGATTCGCTAGGAGCACAGCATGATATCCTTTGCAATATGGGGCAATCGAATCGGGAACCTCCTGCGTACCTGGTGTCGCATAGGGCGCAACGGCTACTCGTCCCAGATTAACAATTGCCTCGGGAGAAATAGCTTGATCCAGATCAATCCCCGCAATAGCAAATGCCGTTGCCACTGGAGGGTGCGCATGAACAACAGCACGTACCTCCGAGTTCTCCTGATATACTCGCAAATGCATCTTAATTTCAGAAGAAGGCTTGTATGTACCCGACAAAACATTACCCTGCATATCCATCTCCACCAGCATGTCAGGTGTCATATAGCCCTTGCTTACCCCTGTCGGTGTAGCCCAAATGGTACCCGCTTCGGTCTTCATCGTAATATTCCCATCATTTGCAGCCACATAATTCCGTGCATACATCCTTCTGCCGATGTCACAGATGAGTTCTTTCATTTCCGTATCTGAGTTAGCTTGCAGCTTATTCAATCCTTCACCCCCCCTGTGTCTCTGGCTTGTCTCCACATCAAACATAAAGAGGCTTATATCTAAAGTTCGAATCCTCGTATGCCACATATTTAATATTCGTACTTTATATCCGTTTTGTCAATGCATTGTGTTGTTTTGTGTGGATTGTTTATGTATGAAGTTGGCAAGCTATAGAGAGGAGATATGATATAATGGAGTTAAAATCAAACATAAGCGGAGAGAACGGACAATATGCTGCCTATTACGAGAAAAGCGAAAATTAAAGATATCATCCAAGAGGAGAAGAGCGTTACGGTCGCCAAGCTTACTTCACTATTTCAAGTCACGGAGGAGACCATTCGTCGAGATTTGAAACAACTAGAAGAGGAAGGCGTATTGACTCGAACTTATGGAGGTGCGTACATACCTGATGGTGTTCAAAATGATATCAATATCCAGCTCCGAGAACATATCCATGTTGATGGCAAGAAGCGAATTGCAGCGCAATGCGCTCAATTCATTTCAAACGGCGATTCTATTTTCTTAGATGCCTCTACCACCTCGCTGTACATCGCACAACAGATTCAAGAGCAGCGTCTGACGGTCGTAACCAATTCAATTAAAATTATTAATGTATTGATGGACAGTCCACAAGTGCATCTCGTTGTCATTGGCGGCGGCATATCCTCCAGTTCTATGTCGGCTCTGGGCAGGAATGCGGAAGTGAACATGAAGAGCTATTTCTTCGATATAGCATTCATCTCCTGCCGGTCAGTCAGCATCCAGCATGGACTGACAGACTCCAATGAACAACAAGCTGAGGTACGGCGCATTGCCGCAGAACGGGCAAACAAGGTATATTTAGCTGCGGACTATACGAAATTCGATCGAACTTCTTTCGCAAGTATATGTGATTTGGATCAAATCCACACCATTATTACCGATCAGCGTTTGGATGAAACATGGCATGAGGTCACTAGCACGAAGGGGATCTCCTTATACGAATGCGAATAAATACATGTACAATAAGAAAACCCCTGACAGACAAATCGCCTTGTTCGTTGTCGATTTGCATGCAGGGGATTTTTGTTTAGAAACGGATTCGTCTCATTATATAAACTCGATTACTTTAAGCAGTCGATCAACCCTTCTTAGACGCAGCTTCCTTGCGGAACATCTCTGACAGAGAATCTGCAAACGGCGGATAAGCAATGCCATGCTGCGTGACGATTGCTGTGATGAGAGAATGATCGGTCACATCGAAGCTAGGATTGTATACCTTAACCCCTTCTGGCGCCATTGGCTGCTCATACCACTTGCTCGTTACTTCACTGTCAGGACGCAGCTCGATATGAATATCGTCGCCTGTCTGGCACTCCAAATCCACCGTAGATAATGGCGCGCATACATAGAACGGGATGCCATAATGCTTTGCCAGGATGGCCACACCAGAAGTGCCAATCTTGTTCGCTGCATCACCGTTCGCCGCCACTCGATCGCAGCCGACCAATACAGCTTGTATCTTGCCTTCCTTCATAACGATAGATGCCATATTGTCACAGATCAACGTTACATCCACGCCTGCTTCCTTAAGCTCCCAGGCCGTTAAGCGAGCCCCTTGCAGCAATGGACGCGTCTCATCTGCGTATACCTTGAACTGATAGCCCTGCTCTTGGCCAAGATGGATAGGTGCAAGAGCTGTTCCATACTTCGCTGTTGCAATGGCCCCCGCATTGCAATGTGTCAAGATGCCCCAGTTCGGCTGCAATAGAGACAAGGCATAGCGTCCAATGCTCTCACATACTTGTTCATCCTCTGCACGAATCGCTTCTGCTTCCTCTTTCAACGCTGCCTTAATCTCAGCAACAGAGCGATCCTGCACCTGTTCCATCCTTGCTTCCATACGATTCAGCGCCCAGAATAGATTCACTGCCGTAGGTCGCGACGAACCCAAGTATTGCTTCGCTTTGCCGAAGTCTGCGAAGAATTCCTCATACGTGTCCGCCGAGGATCCCTTCACACCCAAATATACCCCGAATGCCGCCGCAATGCCGATAGCAGGCGCACCACGCACCTTCAAATGATAGATAGCATCCCAAATATCTTCGAGCTTCTGAAGCTCGAGATATACGGTTTCATTTGGGAGACGTGTCTGATCTAGAATGATTAGCGTATTCTTCTCATCCTCTAACCGAACTGACGATATCATGCTGACTGTTTGACCGCTGTTCATTTGACTCATCCTTCCATCCTCCCATTCTATCGGCTGTACATCTCGCTGCTTGAACTGATGATACGGAAATAGTCACTGCCTCGCTTCATGTCAGAACGATCCATAATGAACTGCTTGCCCATGATGAGACACATCCGCTCAGCACGCTCTCTTGCATCAGCATCAGCAATGGATGCAATCTCTCTCACATGCGCGATGCCGAGTGTGCGACGGCACAATTCAAGCCCCGCAACACCCGCTGCATCCTTCATAATCAGATCAAGATAATATCGATCGAATCCGGGATACGAAGCTGACTTATCTAGAACAGATGTTGACCATAAGGATAAGAATTTCGTTTGGAATTGGTCAACAACGTCTTGAATCGTTTCAATGATCCATTCCATATGACGTTCCTTCAAGTCGCCCGCTTCCATTGTACATTCTGCATTCACATAGGCAAAGATTAAGTTTGCAATAATATTGCCCACATCGTATCCTGCTGGCCCGTAGAAAGCAAACTCCGGATCAATCACTTTGGTCGAATCCTGCTTCACGAAGATTGATCCTGTATGTAAATCGCCGTGAATCAGAGATTGAGTATGCGTCATAAATTCAAACTTCATCTTCGCCGTTTCCAGCAGCAACGCTTCATCTTCCCACAAATGCTTAGCTGCGAATTCACGAATCGGCTCGTAGACATCGTTTCTCGCACAATTGTAGAATGGCTCCGTATATACAAGATCTTCGGTAATCTCACACAAATCAGGATTAATAAACGCCTTAACCTGTTCTTTCTTCTCCTTATGATTCATGACAACATCAGATGTCAACAGCAATGTGTTCGCCATAAATGTCGTAATATGCTCCACGAACAGAGGGAACTGCTCCCGGTTCAATAACGCGGTGCGCATAATGACATGATCGGACAAGTCCTCCATCACACAGCAGTTCATGATCGGATCATAGTTGTATACTTCCGGGACAAGTCCAGGTGCAAGCTCATTTTGGATTTTCAGAATCTCGCTTTCGATGCGATTGCGGTCAGGAGATACCTTGAATTCATCCGAAATCCGCGCTACAGGGCCTGCTTGCTTAATGATAATAGAACGCTTCGACTGCTCATCGACGAGCCGGAACACGTAATTTAAGTTGCCGTCCCCAATCTCCTTGCAGGTCAAGCTCGCATCCTCGGAGAATACATCCAGCTTCGTTAACGCATAGTCGATTACATCTGCTTCTTGCATTGTAAAGTACGTTGTATATTTCATTCCTTTTCCCTCCCGTAAGCCTTATTTTTTCTTGTAATACGTTAATGCCAGTGCAAATGCGAGCACCGTCCCCTTCACGATGTCCATCGCATAGTATGGAACCGACATCATGACAAGACCATTTTGCAAGATCCCAATCAGGATTGCTCCAATGAATGTACCGAATGCATTCGGTTTCCCAGCACCTGCTACAGAGAAGCCGATGAAGGCTGCCGCTACTGCATCCATCAAATACGGCGCACCAGCATTCACCTCTGCAGTCATAACACGCGAAGCGAGTATAATGCCGCCAATCGCCGCAAACCCTGCTGATAGAATATAAGCAAGCACTCGGTACTTATTGACCGCGATTCCTGACAGTTTCGCCGCCTCGATATTGCCCCCAATTACATACATATATCTGCCATGCTTCGTGTAGTTCAAGAATATGTGCACAACAGTGACTACAATGAGCATTATGACAATAATCCAAGGAACTTGCCCGATCTTAGCAAATAAAGCACTTATCTTCCCCGTTGCGAACGAGCCATCTGGCATCACCATATTTTGCGAGACAGTCGCCCCTCTTGTATAGGTAAGCGCCAAGCCTTGTATAATGAACATCGTTGCCAGCGTCATAAGCATGTCCGGTATTTTCACCTTCACAATCATGAACGAGTTCACTACCCCTGCAATCAGACATACCAGGATCGCAGCAATGATCGAGATGAATGTATTTTGCGAATGCCATACAAACATAGAAATAACGATCGCATTTGCAAGCGAAGCGACGGAACCAACGGACAGGTCAAAACCGCCTACCGCAAGCGAGATCGTAATCCCGATAGAAATAATGGTTACGATCGAGATCGAACGCAAAATATTAATAATATTGGACGGCAGCAAAAAGCTGCTTGACAGCGTTCCGAACACAGCGATCAATAGCAAGATTGTAATGATGGTTCCGTATTTATATAAAAAATCGAAAAAGTCAAACGACTTGGGTGTCTGTCCTTGAGCTTGACTACGCCGAATTATGCTCATACCTATTTACCTCCTGTTGAATAGAACAATAATTCCTCTTCATTCGTATCGTTCGTGTGCAGTTCCTTCACAATCTGTCCGTCGTACAGCACATACACACGATCCGTAATGCCTACGATTTCCGACAATTCACAGGAGGCGTAGATTACACTCTTCCCTTGCTCCGCCAGCCTCGTAATTAGCTCGAAGATGTCCTTCTTCGCCCCGACGTCCACACCCTTGGTTGGCTCGTCAAATATGTATACTTCCGCATCAGCCAGCAGCCACTTCCCAATCGCAACCTTCTGCTGATTGCCGCCCGATAAATTCTGCACTTTCGTATGTTCGCTAGGCGTCTTAATGCCGAGTTCCTCAATAAGCCTTCTTGCCTCTTCTCTTTCTTTGCGAAATTGAAGGAACGGCCCCCACTTGCAGTACCTCGATAGATTCGCTGCCGAGATGTTATGCACGACAGATTCAAATATCAATATCCCTTCCTTGCGCCGCTCTTCGGGAACAAGCGCAATTCCTGCCTTCACGGCATCATGTGAATTGCGAATGGTTATCGGTCGATCATCGAGCTTATGCTGTCCCGACTGAATCTTGGAAGCCCCGAACAGCGCTTTGCATAATTCCGTCTTGCCCGCTCCAACCAATCCTGCGACGCCGACAATTTCCCCTTTGCGCACATGCATATGAATATCTGCAATCTTATGAAAGTCAGATAGATTGCTAACTTCAAAATGCATGCCTCCAATGGAAGATGCGCGCCCTGGGAACTGCTCGCCAAGCTTCTTGCCCAGCATGTATTCAATCGTCTCAACAGGGGTGGTATCCGCAATCCTCATCTTCGTCACGAGTTCCCCGTCGCGCATGATCGTGATATCATCGCAGATCTCGAACAGTTCCGGCAAGCGGTGAGAAATAAAGATAACCCCTACATTGTTCGCCTTCAGATCGCGTACAATGCGGAACAGTTCAGTCGTCTCTGCATGACTTAGCGGCGCTGTTGGCTCGTCCAAGATAAGAAAGCGGCATTTCGTAGAGATTGCTCTCGCGATTAACACCATCTGCTTCTCCGCCAGTGTTAATTCACTGACGAGTTTCTTGGTTGGTACCTGAACATTCATTCGCTTCAATATGTGCCCAGCGGAATCATGAAGTCTCCTCCATCTGATCCATTGCTTCGGCCCCATATCATGAACCATATCTTCCAACATGATATTCTCGCCTACTGTCAAGTAAGGAATCAGCGCAGTATCAACTTCCTGATAGACAATCTGGATCCCTAGGTTTTTCGCCTGACGCGGCGAACGGATCGTCACCGCTTCACCATTAATCCAGATTTCCCCGGTATAGTGACTATACGCACCGGACAATGCCTTCATTAAAGTAGACTTCCCTGCCCCATTAGCGCCAATCAGCGCATGCACATTCCCCGTCTCTGTTGTAAAATGAACGTTCTTAAGCGCTTGTACACCGGGAAACTCTATCGAGATATCCTTCATTTCCAGGAGTATCTTGCTCGTCTTCCCCATCTCCCTGACCCCCTGTTCACGATGAGCAGGCAAGCGCTTCGCGCGCCTAACCAGTTGTCTGATCCGACGCTTGCCTGTTCGCTGTCACTGTGCGAGACTAGCTTCGACCTGTTATTGCGCCTTGTTAGCCTTCTTAAGCGCCTTCATCCAGTCTTCTTCGAAGTCCGTGCTTACACCCCAGCCCGGAATAATCTTGTTCAGGCTCTCCATGTTGACAGCATCACCTATGGAGTTCAATTGAACTTGAGTAATCAAAGTCGGCTTCAAATCATATTTCGGAGGTGTATCTTCACCAGCAATCTTCTTCGCCAGCAAGCGCAAATTGACTGCCCCAATTACCTTCGGATCTACTGCCGCCGTGGAAGCCCAAGGACTGTTGTTCTCTTGCATGAGCTGCAGATCAGCATTGGATACATCGATACCGTAGATTTTAACCTCTTCACGACCCGCTTCCTTCAACGCCCGTGCTGCTCCAATTGCGAACGCGTCCCATGTTGCGAAGATCGCATCGATTTCCCCTTTGCCGTGCTTCGTCAGCATCGCTGCAACAGCATTCTGTGTCTGAACAGATGTGTCTGTTGCAGCCACACCGAAACGCTCCACTTCCTTAATACCAGGATTATCTTTCAAAAATTGCTGATAGATTCCGTTACGAGCTACCATTGGCGGAAATCCATCTACCCAGAGGTATACAATATTCCCTTTGCCGTTCAGCTGCTTATTCAAACTGTCTAGCGCTAGACTTGCCAATTGGCCATCATCCTGTGATGTCATGGTTACCCCATTCACCGAAGACACTTCTGGAACAGAGTCAAATGTAACGACCGGGATTCCTTTTTCCGTCAGCTTCTTCACATCTTCAACCGTTGCCGCATCATCACCGTGCGAGATGATAACGCCGTCATATTTTTTATCCATCGCTTGAGCGATCGCATCATGAAATTTGGCAGAATCGTTATTCGCGGAGAAGGTATCTACTACGAAGCCCAGCGATTCACCCTCTTGTTTGGCTCCAGCTAGATACTGTGCGGTATGGTCATCACCGCCGATTTTGCGAATAACCATAATTTTTATGTCTTTGTCTTTAATCGATTGTGGAAGGTCAGCAATTGCCCCCTTGTCTACGGCGGCCTTGCCTGAGGATGACTTGCCGCTTGTTGAACAGCCTGTTGCAACAAGAACGACAGCCATTAATGATAGGATCAGTACTTTGAACATGTTTCTTTTCATAGAACACACTCCTCGATATCATATGAAAATGATGAATGCCCTGCACTAAAATTGGTTTGATTTTCCTGTAATTGACTTCATACTAACACCTACATTGTGGAATCGCAACGAATAATATTGTTTATTATTGATTCTTGTTGTTTTTTGTCTGTTTCGCTGCGGTGATATCCCCCCTCTTGCCTAATTACTCTTCTTACCTGTGTTCATCGTTATGCAGGCATCCCTCCTTGGCAAAATATAAGCCAATTCCAATATGCGAATGGCAAGTGATAAGAATAGGAAGAGATGAAGAGATAACTCTCCTACCTAATTAAGAAGTAAGCTCCTAACTCAAGGGACATCATTCTCTCTCAAAACTGTGAAATTCAAGGATTGCATGGAATAATGTCAGGAATGCAGCAGGATGAAATAATAGGAAAGATACCGTTCGGGGGTTCGTTTCTATGGTGAGTTTCCTTAAGGAGTCCCGATTGCGGAGATCGAAATCTGCTATTTTTTGTCATGTGGTAGCCTATATTATACTATAATTATATGCTTACTAGTGTTATTTTTTTCAAAGATTCGACATCGGTTTTCACTTCAGCTGCTGTCACATAGATATTGGTTTTTATCGCCAATATCCTCCATTCTATGAACATGTTTACCATCGTTTTTTGTCAATTGAAGACAAAAAAAAGGATGACTGCATCATACAGTCATCCTTCATCCATTTCATCGATATGAATTGGAGCTATTTATAAATTCACATGGCGTAAATCCCAGCGCCTCATGCTCCATTCGCATTGCTTCCTGTCCACACATTGACTCCCGCCTCGTCATATTGATCCTGAACTTCCTTCAGGAAATCATGCACAGCAGACTCGTACTTCTGACGATCGGTTGGGTATGCATTCGCATGCACAGCATCGTCGATAATTACCAGCTTCGTTAATCCCTCTGTCTTCTCTTGATAGATCTGTTCGCTCATCCGCGTTGGCACGAATGTGTCTGCCTTGCCGTGTATCAGCAGTAGAGGGATGTCCTTGTTCGCAACCTCTCGAATCGGCTTCACCTGCTTCATCGAGAACTGTGCTATCCGATTCAAGCTCCGTTCCAACAGCGCAATAAATGGAAAATGCGGAACATGGTTCAGTTCCTTCATTTGATATTTCATTAATTCTTCCATGTCCGAATAGGGGCAATCCGCAATGATGAATTTGGCATGCTTATTAATGCCTGCATACATCAGTACTGTGCCTCCACCCATCGATTGCCCATGAAGACCGATGAAGGCATCATGACCAACTCGTTCACGTACCCATGCAACCCAGCGATCGAGGTCTTGACGCTCATAGTAGCCATACGTTGCATACGTCCCTTCGCTTCGCCCATGGCTCCGCTGATCCACAAGGAGCACATTATAGCCTTCCTCGGTAAATAGATTGATAAACTGCGAGCCAATAATATGATTTGCCGTATAGCCGTGGACGACAATCATGACTTTCTTGCGCTCTGGATAGGGCTCGATATAGTACCCGCGCAGCGTCAGACCGTCCTCCGAAGTGATGAATACATCTTCCTTGGCCATTTCAGCGAATTCCTGCCTGCTCATCAAGCCGAACCCTTCAACCGCGTCAAACGCTTTGTCCAGCGTGCTTCTCTCCCACATTGTTACCTGACGGAAAGCATACCGGCTCACTGCAATCGTTGAAATCACAATAATCAGGATAAGAATGAACGCAGCCGCTCCAATCCACCACATGTACAATCATCCTTTGCAAAGTTCCTATTCTGTCTGTCTCTCTATATGATAGCTGCTCCAACATCATTTCGCCAGTTCCATGCCCACTGTATCGTCTAGCTGCGCGTATGATACCATCCTTCTCTCAACGAACGTGATACCGCTCGAACTCATAAAACCTCGTCCCTTGAAATGTCAACTTTCCGCGATCTCCTGCGGCCAGCAATCCGTAGTCCGATTTCTTCACATGGAACTCCATCCGATCCCCGCTCTCCACTTCGAACGTCGCGTAATAATGGGTTGAATAATGGCTGTGATGATCCGCGTGATGACTATTGGACACTTCTGTTCGCTTATCCGTCACTATCGCTTCCACAGTTAGAACTGGCTGTTGATTGTTGTAGTTCCATTGCATAATACCCTTAATAATCACAAAGATGAAGACAGCTATAAACAGAACAATGAAAATTGGGAAGATCGTAGACATCAGATTGAACATTGATGCTGGCTCATTGAATCCTCCTACGCCCATGCAGTACCCTGCTCCTTTATTTGTTGACTCTGAGTATAACCCCGGCTGATAAGGCTGATAACTTACCCCGTCTTGATCGTAATCCAATACTTGCAAATTCCATCCTTGGTGTCGCTTAATACGCCCTCGTTGCCTTCAATCACTCTTCGTGAGCGAAGATTATCTTCATCGACTGTCAGCAGCACTTCTGTCAACCCAAGTCCCGCTGCTTCACGAACAAGTTCACGGAGTAAGAGCGTTCCATATCCTTTGCCACGCTCATCTAGCCGGATGACGTAGCCAATATGACCTCCTCGTTCAAGCAGCGCTTCATTCAATCTGTGCCGAAGCTTCCCATATCCAATCGGTCGACCGTCCACATAAAGCCAATATATCGTCTGCTGCACATATTGCGGCATTAGATTTATCCCTTGCGATATATTCCAATGCTGTCTCAGGTAGCTTCGGAATTGGCCTCTTCTTATGCCGTACGCACTATTGACGAAGCCATTCTCACCTGGGCCGATCCCCTGCAGCATCTCGTAAATATCATAACCATCTGTAAGCTTGAGCGATCTCAGCTCTATCGTCTTCTCAGTCCCACCCATGGTGTAATGCCTCCAATCCCATCTATTCAAACATTACAATCTTAGGCTCCGCCGCATGCTCACACAGCAAGGTGAACAACTGACCCCGGTGATGCGCCAAATGAAGGATGATTTCCAGCATCCACTCAAAGCGCGAATATGCAACTCCCCAATACGCGGTTTTGATTTCAAGCCAGTGCTCTTCCGACCACGAACGCATCGCTTCAACTAATGATTGGTGAGCGTCTGCCAACGTTTCCTTCATTTCTTCGATTGTATGTGGTGTATGTTCTTCATAGAAACGATCCATATCGGTCTGAGTTGCTTCGTTCATAATATGCAGATCGGCCGCGCAAATGAGAGTCAAATGAGCGAGCATGTCTCGTAAAGAACGTTTATGAGCCATGGGCTGCAAATCCAACTGCTGCTCTGTTACCTGTTCCAAGATGCAACGAATTGATTGTACAGCAAGATTCAATTGATGAATAAGTGATTGTTTATGAGCTTCCATGTCGATTGAAACCTCTCCCTGTGTCAATGATGTATGTCTCGCAATTTGATATTTTCGCACACCAATATGAACGTTTGACAACATATTCATGGGTGCTATAGTAGTATTGTTAAATCATTACATAGAAAAACATAGAAAAGGGGTAACAGCTATGAATCTCTCAACAGGTGTGTTAATCCGCTTTACCAAAGCATTAGCCGTGATGTTCTTCGGGCTGTATGTGTTCCTCGTCGCCTTCGGCAATATTACAGATTATAATACGAACTTCCAATTCGTGAAGCATGTGCTTAGTATGGACACCACATTTCCCGATAACAACATTATGTACCGCGCCATAACAGGAACGACGATTCATCATATTGGTTATATTGCGATTATCATCACAGAGGCAGCTGTCGCATTCATTTGCATCTGGGGATCACTTCGCCTGTTCTCCCACTTGCATGCAGACGCAGAATCCTTCCACAAAGCGAAGAACTTGTCGATCGCGGGTCTTATTCTTGGCTTGTGCGTGTGGTTCCTAGGTTTTCAGGTAATCGGTGGCGAATGGTTCGGCATGTGGATGTCCTCAGAGTGGAATGGCTTGTTCCCTGCGGATCGACTGACTACATTCATGATGGGTGTTCTCATTTTTCTAACCATGAAAAACGATGAAGTGAACTAATCTACCATTTCCCTATTTTGCCAATCTATTATAATACGAAAAAGGCGACAAATCCAATTTGACGCCTTTCTTTTCGATATATTTAGTTGTTCTTCTCTTCGTTCCATCGCAAGATTATATACAACATTCAGCTTCCTACGATTCTTCCTTCTGTGTTCTGCCCGCTCCACGATCCAGCAAGCGGCTTCCCTGCTCCATCGCCATGCATAGGATCATGCCTACGATCAATCCGTTGTTCGCCATAGTCTTCAGCAGCCCTGGCAATTGCCCAACTGCTTCAGCCGGGATGAACATACAGCCAATCCCCATCATAATAGATACGCCGAGGATAAAGCGATTGCGCTCATTCATAGGAATCGATTGGAGCTCCTTCAATCCCAATCCAACCATCGAAGCGAATGGGATGAATATCGTTGCATACCCTACCGGCATGGGAATCGATGCAAAAAAGGCCGTTGCAGGCGGAAAGAAGCTAATCCCTGCAATGAGCACACAGGCAATAACGAATGGCAGACGCTCATAAATTCGAGTCGTCATGATGAAGCCCGCTGTCCCTGAAATCGGAACACATCCCATTGCGGAGAAAATGCCTCCTAAGCCTGTATTCGCACCCATCATCAGCATTGTACGATCATAATTGACAGGTTCGGATGTCTTTCCTGAATTATCCATAACGCCCTCCATGACGCGAATGCTCGTCATCATATTGGCAATGAGAAGAAGACTGACGAACAAGGACGTCATCAAGATGCCAGAATCCAATTCAGGCAGGCCCCAAGCGAATGGCATAGGCGCTGATACCCATGAAGCAGAAGGCTGTATAGGCTCTGTGATGCCGAGCAGATAGAACAACAGCCAACCAATACACAAGCTAATGAGCACAGAATAGTTGCGCAAAAAGGCCTTCGAACTCCGCGGCAGCAGCATGGCACACAATAATGTAATAATTGCGGGAATCGCAACCTGAAGCTCTACATGTGTAGAGGCACGATAGCCAACTCCGAGCATTCCCTTCATGAAGGAGCCGCTAAGCTGTGCAACAAGCAGAAGCAGATACGTCCCTACGACAAGCGGTGTGAACAGCTTGCCAATTGCCGACGTTAAGCGCAGCACAGCAATGATAATGAAGAGCGCGCCTGCAATCAGCATCCCCATCTCCAGCTGCCGCAGTCCGCCTTCGAGCGATATTGTTCCTGCCGCGATGAGGCCGCCGTAGACTGCGAAGACGCCCCACCATAAACCAGCCGGATTCTCCATAATCGGCAGCCGATGACCGAACATCGTCTGCAATATACCTGATATCCCGATAATCAAAAACGTGCGCTGCATAAATTCCGCAATATCCTGCGGTGAAAATCCAAACGCATGTCCAACAGCCAGCGGAGCAACGAGGCTTCCCGCCAAAATAAATACGAGCCATTGGAATGAGGCCAATCCTAATTTCATGATGTCTCACCTGTTCCTATCTCTATCTAAGTTGTCTATTCTATGATGCAGTTGTAATGCTATGAACCTTCCAGTCCATACTGCCTAATCTTATAATACAACGCTCCGCGCGATATGCCGAGCTGTCTAGCTGCCTTGGCCTTGTTGCCCTTCGTTCGCTGCAGCGTCTCCGAGATAAGCGCTCGTTCCATCTCTTCCGAATGAACGCTCAGCGGGAGTTCGGGCTGCGTCAACTCATTCAGTGTCGTAAGCCGGGCATAGTCGGGCAGATCCTGAGCAGCAATGACCCCGTCTCCGCCGCGCCCTAGATGAGACGCTAGCGCATATTGCATCGCATTGGCCAATTGCGCCATGTTGCCGGGCCAACGATAAGACGTTATCGCCGCCATTGCATCCGCACCTAGACTCGGTATAGCCGCGCCAACCTTCTCCGCAGCTTCACTTAAGTAGAAGCGTGACAATTCAGGAAGCTCCTGCTGGCGCTCCATGAGAGAAGGAATATGCTCGATCTGGAACACATAGTACATCTCCTTCAACAATTGAGCAGATTGTTCCCGCTCAAATCCAGCCCACTCACCGTTCTCTTCTGGAATCGAGGCTATCACATGCGCATCGAGCGTGACGGCTTCCTTCGATTCCATCTCTCCCGACCGAACATATTGACCTTCTTGCAGTGCTTCTATTAACCTCTCCTGCACCGAAGCCGGAAGCATATGCACATCCTTCAAATACAAGGTTCCATTCTGCGCCAGCTCAAGCTTGCCTATTCGTGGGTGCTCTCCTTCATAGCCGAACAATTCAGCCTCCAGCAGGCCTGCTGGAATCCCACTACAGCTTACATAGACGAACTGTCCTTCACGACCACAGTGAGCGTGCATCCACTTCGCAACCGACTTCTTCCCTGCTCCTGCAGATCCAGTTAGCAGCAGCGGACACTTCATCCGAGCCAAGGCCCCTAGACTGCTCTGCTTCTCCGCGGTCAGCGGCAGTAAGGCTGTCGTCACTCCCTCTTCACTTGGACGGCTGACCATCTCTGCGCTCAATTTCACATATTGTGTTACATTCCGTTCAATCGAAATGGCGCCCATAAGCTCCTGATTCTGATCGAATACAGGAATGGCATTGATCATCACATGCATCCCCGGACGCGGTTCATGATAGACCTCGCGCACTTCCTGTCCGCTCTCCATCACTTGCAGCAGCATAATCGATTCCCGTTGGAAGTAGTCTCCGATCTTCCGCCCTACGATGATAGTCCGCTCAATGCCATACGTACGCTCAGCGGCACCATTCCAATAGATAACCGTACCCTCAGGATCAACAATCGTCACTGCATCATTCGTCGCTTTCAACACGCCTTCGAGCCATGATTGTATTTGTTGCGACTCTAGCATTCTATCACCGATTCTTCTCTATTTTTTCTTAAATTATGGCAAAAAGAGTGGGAAAAAGCAACGAAAACACAAATAGACACCTGTTCCGTGCACATGTAGAGCCCAACCCATTTTCCATATGATGCTAAAATAATGATTTACTTTATGCGCTTGATGTGATTATAATTAATCATAAATTGTATTTGTGTATAATTTTTGAACACTTATTCCAGTGCTAATGAACGTATTGCGAATGAGAAGAATGTAAAAATACCATTACAGTAAAGAGAGGAAGCTGCACGCCATGGAGGCAATCATGCGCAATGCATTTCTCTTTCTCTCGAAGAATCGGCTGGCCAATCGCACAGCGAAGAAATACGGACTGCGATTTGGCGCTAAACGATTCGTCGCGGGAGAGCAAATTTCGGAAGCGATTACAACGGTTAAGCAATTAAATGATCGTGGAATCGTAGCCACGCTCGACCATCTTGGCGAGTTTATTTCCACCAAAGAGGAAGCAGCAGAATCAGCACAGTATTGTATCCGCACCTTAAATGAAATAGCAGCGCATCAAGTTACGTCCAATCTCTCAGTCAAGCTAACTCAGCTCGGCTTGGACATCTCGCCACAGCTCTGCATGGATCATATGCGCGCCATCCTAGATACTGCTCGCCGTCATAATAACTTCGTGCGCATCGACATGGAAGACTACGCTCGCAACGAAGCTTCCATCGACATCTTCAATCAGCTTCGCGAAGAGTTCGGCAGCACGGTTGGCCTTGTCATTCAGGCTTATCTGTACAAGAGCAGCGAGGATATCGAACATCTTAACCGCTACAAACCCAATCTGCGGCTGGTTAAGGGAGCATACAAAGAATCACCACAGGTTGCATACCCGAACAAGGTTGATGTCGACCGCAATTTCATCCACATCATTGAACAACATCTAGCCAACGGCAATTATGCCGCGATCGCCACACACGACGACCACATCATCGATCACGTCAAACAAATCGCACAAACTCACAATATTCCACGCACACAATTCGAATTTCAAATGTTATACGGCATTCGGACTCAAGCACAGCAGCAGCTTGCTGACGAAGGTTACACCATGCGCGTATATGTCCCATACGGAAATGACTGGTATGGATATTTCATGCGCCGACTTGCAGAACGTCCTGCGAACGTCGGGTTCGTTCTCAAATCGATGTTTAAGGCATAGGGGCATAGGCATAGCATCCTGCATGCTATAGCAGATCCATCTCATACAAATTGACAGCACTCAACTCCATATTACTAAGTATCCATTCGTTAAGGAGGTCATCTAGATGACAGTAATCGATTATCGGAATGAGCCATTTACGGATTTCACAGCAGAGGGCAATCGCACGGCAATGCAAGGCGCATTGCTCAGAGTGCGTGAGCAGCTGGGTAATACCTACCCATTGGTCATCGGCGGCGAGCGAATCTTGACAGAGAAGCGAAGCACCTCTTCGAACCCAGGCGACCTTGATCAAATTGTGGGCCATGTTGCTCAAGCTGGCGTCGAGCTCGCAGAATCAGCAATTGCAGCAGCGGATGCAGCATTCTCCAAGTGGCAGCACGTTGCCCCAGATGTGCGTGCAGGGTATTTGTTCAAGGCAGCTGCCGTCATGCGCCGCCGCAAGTTCGACTATGCTGCTTGGCTTGTATACGAGGTCGGCAAGAACTGGGCAGAAGCAGATGCGGACGTGGCGGAAGCAATTGATTTCTTAGAATTCTATGCGCGGGAAATGATTCGTCTTAGTGGTCCACAGCCGATTACAACAATTGCTGGTGAAGACAATCGTCTCACTTACATTCCACTAGGCATCGGAATCGTCATTCCACCGTGGAACTTCCCGCTTGCCATTATGGCTGGCATGACCTGTGCAGCTATCGTATCTGGGAATACTGTCGTGCTGAAGCCTTCTTCCGCCTCTCCTGTCATTGCAGCGAAATTCGTTGAGTTATTGGAGGAGGTTGGCCTTCCAGCAGGTGTAGTAAACTACGTTCCTGGTTCTGGCTCAGAGATTGGCGACTTCTTAGTTGATCATCCGCGTACTCGCTTCGTATCCTTCACGGGATCACGCGACGTAGGACTTCGCATCAATGAGCGTGTTGCTAAGACACAGCCAGGCCAGCTGTGGATCAAGCGCTTCATCGCAGAAATGGGCGGTAAGGATGGCATCGTCGTGGATCAAACCGGAGATGTGGAAGAAGCAGCAACTGCGATCGTACAATCTGCCTTCGGCTTCCAAGGACAGAAGTGTTCCGCCGGTTCGCGCGCCATTGTCCATGAGGCGGTATACGACGAAGTTGTTCGACTCGTCACCGAGAAAACGCAAGCTTTGCGTGTAGGTCTGGCTGAGGAGAACGCCCCAATTGGTCCAGTCATCGATAAGCATGCGTACGACAGCATTATGAAATATATTGAGGTTGGCAAAGGCGAAGGCAGACTCGTAGCTGGAGGCAGTATTGCCGATGGCAACGGATACTATATCCAACCGACAGTGTACGTAGATGTTGATGCAGAAGCAACCATCATGAAGGAAGAAATATTCGGTCCCGTACTGGCGATCAGCAAGGCTTCGAACTTCGAGCAAGCGATCGATATTTTCAACAATACCGATTATGGCTTGACCGGTGCAGTGTACAGCATGAACCGCGAGCATCTGGAATATGCGCGCCATCATATGCACTGCGGCAACCTGTATTTCAACCGTAAATGTACAGGCGCACTAGTAGGCGTACATCCATTTGGCGGATTCAATATGTCAGGAACCGACTCGAAGGCAGGAGGAAGAGACTACCTGCTCCTCTTCACACAAGCGAAGCTTGTATCAGAGAAGTGGTAATCTCCAATTCACTTCAATGATATGATTTTCTAAGATTTGCTGCACTTATCCTACGATCAAGATAAGCCGGCAGGCTTCCTCTGTTACAGAGACAGCTTGCTGGCTTTTTTATGATCAAGAACCATCTGGATGCACAGGGTTACCGGTAACATTATTGATGGCTTTTCGTTATCTCTTCCCAAGTAATAGGGCACCCGCAATCAAAAAACCGAGAATTTCTGCAACAATCCAAATAACGCGAGTATACCGATTTTCCACATGATCCATGTCTTTCAGCTGTGTAACTTGATGATTATATTCATGAGGGCGTATCAGCTGCCCAATCCCATCCTCCGTATGCTTCTGGGCCGCATGATCCAGCTTAGGCGCAATTCGAACAATCTCACCATTGTCGTACCTACCTAGAACCCGTTCCCCATCAATTACAAACGATAATGACTTTCCGCCGCTATTCACATAGTATTGCAAGGCTGCAATGTCCGGCTCTACCTGTGCATCCTTCAAAAGCGCCTTACCTTCTGCAATCTTAAGCGGATAACTTCCCCACTTCATCTTATAGTTCCTATCTGTTGTATCCGTCCTATCGAGTGAGAATAACGCCATATCCCCAACATTCCATGCATAGCACACATTCGCTTGCTGAGCACAGGTAACTGTAATGTCTTGCTTCGTCTGCTCACCTGACACGATATAGATGACTTGAATCGCTACCCCTGCCTTCTCATTTCGTATCACTTGCCCAATAAGCAGCGTATCTTGGTCGTTGTGAGTCAATCGGTGTAGTACATCTGCGGCTTGAACAGGGATTACGAAGGATATAGTCAGCCATAGAAATAAGCCAAGGCAACAAATCCTTCTCAAGGCTACACCTCCACACAATGATTACCTTCCTGCCTGCTTCTGTGATGTCTTGGAATCCATTTACGTTTCCGTATTATACCATTCCATCTCATAAAATGTCTTCCTTCCATTCAAAATAATAAAAGGATATGAAGCTGCTGCTTCACATCCTTTACCCACTTCAACTTATGTCCTGCCTTCATCCAAATATGCTATACGTCGGTTGCAGGTGCTTCTTCAAGCGTATCCCATGCTGCAGTCAACAATTCATCGAACAAATCGTCGTCTCCTTCGAGCTTCGCATCCAACTCGTAGAATTCTTCTTCGTCACCAGACTGGGCAGTGAAGTGCAGGTTGTAATCCCAATCCTTCCCGTTCTTGCTGAAGAAGCTAACTTCATACGGTGATTTCAATTGCTCCAACTGGAAAACTACTTGTCCGATATAAGTCTTGTCTTCATTCTGACGCATCGATGCCTTCGTTATCGTTACACTCATGTATTATCCCTCACTTCATCCTTCAATCTCTATCATTATAGGTAAAAATCCGATTCGATGCCAGTCACTTAGCTTAGCTTGAAATGACGTACAGAAGCTTGCAGCTCACCAGCAAGATCGTTTAATCGCGTAACTGATCGATTCATATCTTCCATAGCCGTCGATGTAACCTGTGATGCGGAAGATAACAGCTCACTTTCATGAAATGCATGCTGTGCAAGATCGCTCAACTGCGACAATGCAGCTGCAACCTCCTCTGATCCTGCCGACAACTCTTCCGTAGATGCGGACACGTCTTGAATTTGCAACGCAACCTGTTCCGTCGATTGGGTGATACTATGGAAGGATTGCCTAGCATGCAGCACTGCCTTTTGCCCGAGGAGAACTTCTCGTGTGCTCTCTTCCATCGCTTCAACCGCTGCATCCATCTTCTCATTCACTTGACCTACAAGGCTTGCGATTTGCCCTGCCGCATGCTTAGACTGATCTGCCAGTTTCCTTACTTCTGATGCAACAACAGCAAATCCCTTGCCATGCTCCCCGGCTTGTGCCGCTTCAATAGAGGCATTTAGAGCAAGCAATTGAATCTGCGCAGCAATAGTCGTCATCACGTTTACCATCTGTTGAATTTCAGCAGATTGCTTGCTTAATTGCTCGACCGTGTATGAGGCATTGCGGTTCGCCTCATGAACTGCCACGATTTGCTGTTCCGCTTGACGAATGAGCTCATCCCCACCTGAGGCCGATTTTTCTGTATGGAGGGCGGAATCAGCAACCTCAGCCGATGTTGCAGCGATTCTCGCAATTCCTTGTGCCATTTCTTCTACTGCTCTTGCACTCTCGGCAGATGCACGCATTTGTATTTCGGCGCCTTCAGCAATTCGATGCATCGACTCCGAATATTGATTGGTCGCGTCCGTGGTCTGCAATACCGACTGCTGAAGCTGCTCTGACGAATCCGCCACCATATCTGTTGCGGATTGAACATAACTAATCAATTGGGATAAATCAACACGCATCTTCTCAAATGATTTCGCCAATTGCCCCATCTCATCGTTTGTAGTCCGAATAATAGGGTGACGCAAATCGCCGTCTGCGATTACACGGGCAGATTCATTCAACTGCTTCATAGATCGAGCGATGGATCTGGTCAACACCACCGCTGTCGTAATCGCAATGAGAACGGTTGCAAGCAGCAAAATGAATAAGACCGACTGATGAGAACGATTCGCCTGCTCCACGGCATTCATCTCCTGCTGAATACGGTCCAATTGCTGCGACCGTATGTCGTCCATCTGCTTGTTAATTTGTTCAGAAGCTTGGTCGAAGGAGCCCATCGTCTGGTTCCCCGCTTCCGTTCCTTTATCAATATAATCATGTGCCATCTGTTGGCCCATCTCATAGAAATTCCTAAACGATCCCTCAATCTCATCTAATTTGCTGGACAGCTCTGGATGAAGCTGCTTGAAGTGCTGAACATCCGCTTGGAACTGTGAGACATACTTAGCGGCTTGGTTGAATCCATCGTCCATACCATCCTGCGCTCTCGTAACCCCAATATCGGTAAGCCACTGCTGAACTTGAACGACCGACAGCTTCATATTATCTGCGAGCAATGTTGATTGAAGTGTTCGTTCCTTTATCTCTTTCATTGTGCTCAGTTGATTGCTCGACGCATTATATTGATACGTAAAGATTGCAAACATGCAGATGACAATAATCGAAAACCCTATTCTGTTTTTCCACCGGATACTCATTTATGCCTCTCCTTCTTATGTCAATCGCCTCGTCTCCTTCACATCTTAGCGCAATATATTCCATTTGTCAGTTTACAATTTCACCATATTTCCGAGTGATGTCGCCTACTTAAGAAAAAAGTAAGAAAGTTATTTACTTTTTTCAGTAAAAGATTGAATCCTTACATTTGCTATCGCGTATGGAATGTCATATGCTTGAATACAGTGAAAGGAAGAGCGTTCTCTTCTAACAGATGTGGCAAGGGACCGAACTGCTCTCACAAGTGACAATCAAAGGAGCCCCAGATTTACGATGGAAACAGTGAAAGAATTTTTCAAAGGTCCTGGTGTCAAACGCATCTTTATTCTTCTTGTACTTATCGCCTTGCTCTTTGCAATGCGAAGCATGATCCACCTCATCCTTATAACGTTCATCTTAACGTACTTAGTGGACAGGCTGCACACATTCCTCCATCGGAGGATCAACAAGATCATAAAGGTGAATTATAAAGTAACCGTACTGCTTCTCTATGCAGTACTGCTGCTTGCCATCATCGGTGGAGCATACAGCGTCTTCCCGAAAGTGATTACACAGATTGAGCAGCTCGTGAACAATATTATTCAGTTCTATAATTCAAAGGCTTTCATGAATTACGATTTTGATTTCGAGTTCATGCAATACATTACAGACTCGCTGCAGAAGATCGACCTAGCGAGCTATGTGAGTAAGGGCTTCGACTTTATCGTGAAATCAGTCTCTGATATTGGACAATGGGGTACGAGAGCTATCATTTCCTTCGTCCTCAGCTTGTTCTTCGTACTGGAGAAGAAGCGTGTCATGGAATTTACGGAGAAGTTCAGAACGAGCAAGATTGGATTCATCTATTCGGAGTTGGAGTATTTCGGAAATAAGTTCTTGTATTCATTTGGCAAGGTCATTGAAGCACAGTTCCTTATCGCCATCGTGAATACCATCTTGTCCACAATCTGCTTGTGGTTGCTCGGCTTCCCGCAGTTGTTCGGCTTAGCTATCATGATCTTCCTGCTCGGGCTGATCCCGGTAATGGGCGTTGTGATTTCACTCATTCCGTTGTGTGCGATTGCTTTCACCATCGGCGGCTTGATTAAGGTCTTATACGTCGTCATTATGGTCATCGTCATCCATGCGATCGAGGCGTATATCTTAAATCCGAAACTGATGTCAGCGAAGGTTCACTTGCCAATTTTCTATACGTTTGCCGTTCTTATTATTGCAGAGCATTTCCTCGGCGTATGGGGATTGATTCTCGGAGTACCGATATTCATGTTCTTCTTGGATCTGCTTGAGGTTAGCGTGAGGCAAGAACCTGTGAAGACAGAATAACAGCTGCTTTATAGCAACTCTCATCTCATGGCGAAGGGCCGGTGCGTTAAGCACTCGGCTCTTTTTGATATGTCATTTATGTTTCACAATGTTAAAGACTTCCTAAATTTCACTGTTCCACGAAAAATGACAAAAATGCTCGTCTGCTCACGATTGAAAGTGATGTATTCGTTTTCTTGAAAGTTAAAGCGGTTTTACATATGGTAATCATTAGGATAGTTTGTGATTAGGTAGAATATGGCCTAATTAACAGATTGGAGGATAATGGAAACACGAATAAACGCTTGGTCAATATTTCCCACACCGCAATGCTTTTCCACCTAGACCACATCATCACGGCACGATACCCTACTTTGTTGAAGCAGCATCAAATTTATTCATCTCGCGCATACATACACCTACACACTTTTTCGCTTTATCACCACAAAGCAAGGAAGATTTTTCATGTTTCGTTCGAATTAGAGAGAGAAGGAGTGAAACTACATGCAGTATTTTTTCTATGTGACAACGTTCATCTTCTTAGGATTTCAGCTCTTGTATACGATCGTTCCCTTATTGTTCAGCAAGGTGAAGCAATTGAATAATGACCTGAGCGAAAAGTCAATCAGCGTACTCGTCCCTGCCTACAACGAAGAGCTCACGATCAAAAATTGCATCGAGGCAATGAACAGTGTCAATTACTACAACTTCGAGGTCATTATTATTAATGATGGCTCGAAGGATAATACCATGCAGCGTTTAAATGAGCTCCTTGATTTGAAGCCAGTTCAGCGTACGGGCGACGGCAAGCTAGCGTATCAAGCGATCAAGGGCATCTATGGCTCTACTACATATAAGCATATTTTCGTGATCGACAAACTTAATGGCGGCAAGGCTGATTCGCTCAATGCCGGCATTGACTGCGCACAATCGGATATCGTCATTACACTTGACGCAGACAGTATGCTGGAATTCAATTCATTGAAGTATGTCAATCAATATTTCCACAATGAGGATATTATCGCACTTGGCGGTACGGTCAAGATTGTGCAGGGCGCTGAGAAGCAAAATGGCGTCATCGTAGAGAAATTCATGGGGAAAGGCCTAATCAAGAGCCAAATTCTTAATTACATTCACGGATTTTATGTACGGAAGCTAACCCAATCCGTATTCAATTCGATCGTCGTCATTTCCGGAGCGTTTGGCGCCTTTTACAAAGATGTGCTGGTTCAAGTGAATGGCTTCCGCAGCACCGTTGGCGAGGACATCGACATTACTTTGAAGATTCATGAATACATGAAGGCCAATCAACTGAAGAAGAAGCTGGTCTACGCACCTGAAGCCGTATGCTATACGGAATGCCCTGAAAATCTGAAGAACTTCAATAAACAGCGGATACGCTGGCAGAAGGCTTTCGTAGACTGCATCTTGATCTATTGGTCCCAGCTATCGCAGAAATTCAGCCTAGGCGTCAGTCTATTTTTTGCTATCGATGGCTTTGTGCTGGGAACCCTTACGGCGTTCACGACGATTATCTATCTGATTAACATGCTTCTATTCGGCGGCAGTATCACACAAATGCTCATCCTGTTCTCCATCATTGTTCTCGTAAATGCCGCTCAAATCATCACCTCATTGTATTTATGCAAGAAGTACGACAGCAGCTACTCGCTCCGAGATTATATCTATATGTTCTTGTTCAGTCAGTACGAGCTGCTCACTTACCGTAATCTACTGCTGTACTTAAATATTGTCGGCACCATTAAGTACTTTGATAATGATGAGGGCTGGGGCTTCGTAGAACGCAAAGGCGTAGCCACCATTAGTTAATACCTGTATCTGCGCAACCAGCATTGCGGCCATATAACAAATAGAATGCCGCATCTTCATTTTGGGAGGGAGAATATGGAGAGTATTTGGAAGAGCAATCGGATCATTTATGTAGATATACTACGCATTCTGTCAATTCTTGCCGTCATCGTGCTGCATATTACTGCAGATTTGCTGACGAGAACGAATGATTTCGACACATCGTCTTGGTGGGTCAGCAATATTTTCAACTCCGTATCGAGATTTGCAGTTCCTGTGTTTTTCATGATAAGCGGCGCCATGATGCTGCGGGTGAACATTACGACATACAGGGATTTTTATATAAAACGAGTATTTCCACTCGTCATCGCACTAGTCAGCTGGTCACTGATTTATGCGCTTTACAATCAATACGTTATCGTTAACAGCAAGATGAATGCACTTGCGTTTCTGCAGGATTTCGGCTATAAGCTGCTGACGGACGGCAACTACGTCCATCTCTGGTTCCTGTATGCGATCATCGCCATTTATATGACGATTCCCTTAATTAGCAAGCTTGTTAAGACATGCAGTGAGAAGGATTTGCGCTATTACTTATCCTGGTGGGCTGCCATTAGCATCGGTTACCGATTTATTTCAGACATTATCGTCAAGCTGACGGGACAGTATATCAATATTCCGCTATTGAACATTCCGCTGTTCACAGGGTTTCTCGGCTACTTCATTTTGGGACATTATTTATTTACATATGGCTTGCCGGACAAATGGAAGCAGGTATTGTTCAATTTAGGCATCGTCTCCTTCTTCCTAACACCAGTGGCCACCTACTTCGCTTCTAGACATCTTGGGATATTGGATGAGACCTTCTACGGGAACTATTCCATTACGACCTTTTTCATGGCTGTGGCCATGTTTATTTGGTTTAAGGAGAAGGAACCAACCCTGCATGAGCGAGTCAATTACAAGCTGCAAAAAATGATTGGCTCGATTTCGAAAGCAAGCTTCAGTATTTATCTCATTCATTTATTGATTGAGCTGCTCGTATCGAGAAGGGCCGAAACAGAAGCGTCCCTACTCCAGACATCATCCAATCTCGTGTTCAATGTTATCGCCGTATTCACTGTCAGCTATCTGCTTGTGAAAATGTTGAATCTCAGCAAGGTCATGACTACCGTTCTGTTCGGTGGAAAGGGGTAAGCGCGAATGAAGGTCAGTCTCTATACGAAATTATTTATTGCTGCTCTGCTGGTTGGAATGTCTCTCTATGCTTACAATGTGAGCAGTCAGGCCGAACAGAAGATCACTTCGGTGTATATTCCAATCTGGAAAGATATCAGTCAAATGAACTGGAAGGATCAAGCGATTGATATCGCCTTTATTGCATTTGCCCGAATTGATAAGAACAACATCTATTTCCACGAGAACAAGGACGAAAATGAGCGGATTAAGCAGCAAATCACGAAGTTGAAGGAGAAGCACCCTCAGACTCGATTCGTGCTCGCCGTTGGCGGATATAATGCCGATGGCTTCTCTGACGCTGCGATGGATGGAAATCGCTATTCGTTCACGGAAAGCATTATTAGCATGGTGAAGGAACTGGATTTGGACGGTGTCGATATCGACTGGGAGTATCCCGCCTTCGATGCCTGGGGTGCGATTAAGGCACGTCCTGAGGATTCAGTCAACTTTACAGCGCTGATGAAGGAATTGAGGGAACAGTTGAACCGACTTCCGCATGTGCATAAGAAGTACTTGTTAACCTTTGCCGCGGGCACGCAGGACTGGTATTTCGAGAAGGTCGACGTCAAGGAAATAGAGAAATACGTCTCCTACATCAATGTCATGAGCTATGACTTGACAGGAAGATGGTCGGATACGACCGACTATAATGCGAATCTGTACAAGGATGCGAAGGGCAAGGCCAAAGAGAGCGTCCATGACATTATTCAGCGCTACAAGGCTCATGAGGTAGACAGCAAGAAGCTGCTGCTGGGCATCCCCGCCTATTCTTATGGATGGGAGAAGGTCAAGAGCGAGCCGGGCAGCAATGGCGCCTTCTCCATCGGCAAGCCTATCGACATTGACAAGATCGATCTGAGCTATAGCACGATCGTAAAGAAATACTTGAATCAGAAGGGATTCAAGCGTTATTTCGATGAGACCGCTAAGGCCGCTTACTTGTTCAATGGGGATACCTTCATCTCCTATGAAGATGAGGAGGCCTTGAAGGCTAAGATTGCATACATTAAGGAACATGAACTGGGCGGTGCAATGGTCTGGGAATATTCGCAAGATGCGAAGGATGGAATCGTCAATTATTTAACGAAGCACTTGAACAAGTAAAGTGAATGAATGAGAGTATGCAGACCTCATTGCCGCCACATACAGTGACATGGGGTCTGCTCTATTTTCGCGATAAGCAAGGCAAACTAAGGAAGCTTGTTAATCCTGATCTTCTTGTTCCAGCTTCAGCACCCTGCCTCTACCTGCAGAATGCCTATAATGCCTTCCACTGATCTTCATAATTCATAGCAACCCCATTCGCATCCACCTGTAGACGAGCAGTATATCCGCTATCGATGGAGCGATAGATATAGGTGTTGTCGCCTGTCTTCTCATAGGATTGCAGCAATGGCTGCACCTTGAATTCGGGGAAACAGATCCATGCCGCCATAACCTCGGCACATTGACCAATCTCGAGCTGCAGACGCCGAATAGGCAGCACATTGGTCGATGGCGTTACACCAATATCAATATCCTTGGCGCCTGTTAGTTCTTCTCGAACTACCCCATTTACTGTCCAGCGATCTTGATGATCCCGCTCCAGCCTGAGCGTTCTTAACTTCTGTTCTTCGTGGTAACGCACCACGACTTCCTCAGTTCCCCCCTCTGCATCGCACTTCACTTCATATTCAACGAAACAGCGATCCGTATCGGCACAGATTACTTTGCCTTGAATTACCGTTGCAGGCTGCAAAGTAACTGTACAGTATTCAAGGCCTTCGCCTTCAAGCCGTTTCCATATAACATCATATGTCATCATGATGCCTCCCTTTTCCATGTTGTCGCAACTTCCTTGTCCTTCCGTATTGCGTCTAGCACCTATCCATAGATTACCACTTCATTCTACCTTACCTGAGGTTTGCACTCCAACTAGAGAATTTGGGCTCACGTCTTGTAGGCGAATACATATGATATGGCATATAAATTCTTATAAAGGCAGGTTACGAGCAATGGCTACCAATAACTCCATTGATTTCGCTTCACCGGATGCTCATTTTGCTTATGATGTGAATCAGTCCTTATTCTTTCGCAAAGATGCAAACAACTACATTAACGTATTGGGCGTAAGCCAATTAAATACGCTAGGCAACGTCTCGCTACTGGATATCTATTTAAGCAGCGGCAATACCGTAGAACCCCATATTCATCAGAACGCGAGTGAATTGGTCTATTGTGTAGCAGGAGAAGCACTTGTCAGCCTCATTAATCCGTTCACGAATCAATTATTAAACTATCAAATCAAGCCAGGACAGGTCGCCAATGTCCCCCAAGGCTGGTGGCATTATGAGGTTGCGAACCAAGACAATACACATCTGATTGCGATCTTCGATGCACCTACTCCAGAAGTCATCTTCGGCTCAGACATACTCCGATTGACCCCTCCAGCAGCCTGGGCGCATTCGTATTGCCTTGATGAGGCGAAAGTAAAAGATACATTGGCTCCAATTACAAAGACCGTTGTCATCGGGCCACCAGCAGATTGCCAAGCATGTGAACAGGAAGTCGATGATGTGACGCATTCAGCATACAACTATTCCTCTAACACGTCCTCACATCCACACTCCCCTTACTCCCAGTATCAACACCCTGCTTATTCAGCAAATGGATTTCCTCCCTATTATCCTTTTCAACGAACGTTTTTTTGAAATCAATCACAGCGGCAAGCAAATTATAGATATTCCGCAAACAAAGAGGAATCCCCCGATGGCAAGCATGGGGGGGATTCCTCTTTCCTATCTATGAAGTTAACTGAATAACCGCAGTGTATTTTGCCTTTATTGAACCGCTTGACGGCGCTCGCGATCCACTTCGGCAATCAGCTCTTCCATTACTTGATCCGGGGAGCGGTGAACGAGCCAATTCTGGCCGAACATTTGCAGAACCTTAATCGCAGGGAAGTCTCCCCAGAACCCGACAAACCCTTCATTCAAAACCACCTGGTCGATAACATGCTTATTCATCTCATTGAAGCACTTTTCCAATACCGATTTGGCAAGCGGATCAGCGATCCAGTCATTTAACAGGCTGAACTTGTGGAAAGACACCTCTTCCTTGCCAAAGTCACAGAATACGCGCTCCGTCAGGCGAATATCCCGGGAAGAGCTGCCTGCAACAAGCTTGAAATAGCCCGTTTCGGCGACCCAACGATTGTATTTTGTATTGTAGTAAGCGAAGTCCCGCTCTTCCAGCTCGAACACGACTTCCTTCTTCTCATGCGGCTGAAGCTCGATCTTGGCAAAGGCCTTGAGCTCCTTCTCTGGACGCGTCCACTTGCACTCCTCGTCGTGAATATACAGTTGGACAACCTCTTTCCCTGCTACGGCTCCCGTGTTTTCTACTTGCAGAGACACGGTTACGCGGCGATCATGCTGCATAACCTTCATGTCTGAGTAAGCAAAGGTCGTATAGGACAATCCATGGCCGAACGGGAATTGCGGTGCAAGCTCCTTGCGGTCATAGTAGCGGTACCCAACAAATAGTCCCTCACGGTAATACAGCTTGCCGTTCTCGCCGCGGATTCGCATATGGGATGGATTGTCGGACAGCTTCACAGGGAATGTCTCGGACAGCTTGCCGGATGGATTCGTCAAGCCGAACAGAATCTCCGCAATCGCACGGCCTGAGCCTTGCCCAGTCAGCCAGGAGTGGAGCACACCCGGTACATGCTGCACCCAAGGGCGCATCGCCATTGCAGTACCGCTGCTCGTTACGACAATGCATCGCGGCTGTGCAGCCGCTACCGCCTGAATTAGCTTCACCTGATGCTCGGGAAGATCGATGCTCTCAAGGTCATGCATTTCGGACTCCGCATATTCGGGTTGTCCGACGAACAGAATCGCGAGATCAGACTTCGCTGCAAGCGCTGCGCTCTCTTCGATCATGGCCTCATCGATACGTTCATCCTTCGGATAGCCTTCCGCATAGCTAAATTGTACAGACTCGCCAGCAATCTTCTGCACCTCTTCCCATGGGATGTCGACACGCGTTGGCGTCACTTCGGCACTTCCGGCGCCTTGAATTCTCGGTTTCTTCGCGAATGTACCGATCACGGCAATCGATTTAGTCTTCGCAGTGTCGATCGGCAGAATGCCATTGTCATTTTTGAGCAGTACGATGCTCTCAGCCGCTGCTTTTCTCGCCAGCTCATGATAATCAATTGCAGCTGTATTCGACTCCTCTTCATTGGCCGTTACCTGTTCTACCAGTGTAAGAATGCGCCGTACGCTCTTATCGAGCTGCTCTTCCGGCAAGGTGCCATTCTGAACCGCCTCTACAATCGCAGTCGTATTGTAATGAGCAGGTCCAGGCATTTCAACATCAAGTCCTGCCTTGAGACCGCGAATACGATCGTTGACTGCCGTCCAGTCCGACAGCACGACACCTTCATAGCCCCATTCTTTGCGCAAAATGTCATCTAGCAGATGCTCATTCTCGCTCGTATAGGAGCCGTTAAGCAGGTTGTAGGAGCACATAATTGTCCACGGATCGGCCTTCTTAATAATCCGCTCGAACGCACTCAGGTAAATCTCACGCAAGGTACGCTCATCAACCTCCGAGCTGGTCACCATCTTCTCAAACTCCTGATTGTTGCAAGCAAAGTGCTTGACGGAAGCCCCAACGCCTTGACTTTGAAGCCCATTCACGAAGGCTGCGCCGAGCTCACCGGACAGACAAGGGTCTTCGGAATAATATTCGAAGTTGCGGCCGCCTAACGGCGTGCGCTTCATATTAATGCCAGGCCCAAGCAGAAGCTCGACGCCCATTTCCTTCCCTTCAACGCCAAGCGCTACACCAACCTCGTGCAATAACTCCGTATTCCAAGAAGAACCGATTGCAGAGCCGGTTGGATAACACGTTGCTGGAATATTTCCTGTCGTAGCAATCCCCATCTCTTCATCGCTATTCGTCTTACGGATGCCATTCGTACCGTCATACATGTGGAGCGGCGGGATATTCAGGCGGTCGATCCCCTTCGTCATCCACATATTCAGTCCTGCACATAGCGAAGCCTTCTCCTCTAGCGTTAATTCCTTCATCCAATCGTTTATCTTTTGATTCATAATATATCCCCACTTTCTACGTTTTATTGCTGTTTCGCCTCTTCCTGCTCCTTCTTCAGCTCTTGCGCGTCATAAATCTTATAGAACGGATACCATACGGCAAAGATGATGGCCAGCACGACTGCCAGCAGGATAAGCCCATTAAAACCGGACATGAGGTATGTGGACAATCCAATCGGCGTATACCACAGCTGGAACACCTTGCTTGGAATCTGAGCGAACCCAAGGTCTAGCGCCAAGTATACGATAATCGGCGTAATGATACCGTTGATCCACATCGGAATCATCAAAATCGGATTAAATGCTATCGGTGCTCCGTATATCACAGGCTCGTTGATGTTAAATAAAGATGGAACGAGCGTCGCCCTGCCAATCGATTTCAGCTTCTGCGACTTCGCAAACAGGAACAAGATGATAAGCGGCAGGGTCGCACCAAGTCCGCCTACTCCGAGCCAACCGGAGAAGAATGTCTCAAACGTATTAATGTTAACTGGTTCAAGTCCTTGCGCCACCAGGGCTGCATTCTGCTCAATCGCTGGAATCCAGATTGCATAGAAGATTGGGATGATCACCCACGGACTGACCCCGAAGGAGTACAGCGCGACGCCAATCATGTTAAAGAGCAGGAAGCCCCATAGCGTTTGGCCTAACGCGTTAACTGGCTCGAATACGCTTACAATCAAATTAAAGATATCGAAGTTTAGCTGATAGACGAGCACCCAACCTAGCGTAAGAATAATCGCAATCGGAACGAGGAAGTCGAACCATTCCATGATGAACTCCGGCAAAGTCGAATCCTCTTTGAAAAATGAGAAATTGTTGAACACATTGAGTACTACAGCCACCGCAACTCCGACAAGCAGCGCGGTAATCATTCCAGAAGGGCCGAAACGTTCCATAATGAACTGAATTGTTCCGTCTTCATTCGTGACGGGCTTCAGCAGCATCAGGAATAAGGAGATGCCTGTCGCTCCGGCAATGAGCTTGATTTTGTCGCGCCCTTTCTTCTGCATCACCGTGTAGGGCGTGAGGAAAGCGATAAAGATCCCCAGCAAGCCGAAGCTGAATGTGGTTATAGGCGTTAAGTCCGGCATTCCCGGAATAAAGTCTTTCAGAATCGAGATCAAGGTAACAAACGATCCAATAAAAATCATAGGTAGGGTAACCATAATGGCTTCCTGAATGGAAGATACCCATACGTTGTTTGTAAACGCCTCCAAACGCGGCGCAAATTTTTCGTTCATCCACTTCATGAGACGATCCATGTATATTCCCCCTTCGCAGCATATTAATGATTGGTTATGTCATGTCTTAAGTATAGAATTGATTGAGAGCGCTTTCTTGTTCTTCTTTGCTGCAATTAGGGACGTTTCTAGTTCTCCTAGGCCCAACCAGATTAGCATTTGCAGAATGGAAACCGTTTACACAACAAAAAACACCCCTCCGAGAAGGGGTGCGCTTTGTGTTTCATGGACCGGCAAATAAGAAACTGAAGCCTCCTGCTGTAACTGAGGCCAACTAGTATTGCCTTGCAAACGTAAGCAGCATCACGCCATGAGGCGAAAGGGTCACTTCTTGCTGCCAGCCTTGTACAGCATTAATCATCTGGGTATTCATCACCGGCCCGCTTCTGGCGTCCAAATAATGAAGCTCCTCCTCGGTGAGAAATTGAGGGGTGCCAAGTCGAACCCATTCATCGAACACAGATCCGTGTTCGCGATCCAGCAGGTAGCTTGTCATTTTATAGCTCCCAACAAGCCCTTCGAGGCGGATATGGAATCTTTTATCCCCCTTCTCCTCAAATACGGCATATCGATTCGTATCGGACAGCTCCGACCAATCTCCGCTCGCGAATAACTGATCGACATGCACGTAATGATACAGAAGCAGCTGTACACTGCCATCGCTGCGCCTTGTCGCGAAATAACCGTCCCCGCGAGCGATAATCTGATCCCCAAGCCTGTGCAGCAGCTCAAAAGCATAGTAGCTTGGCTTTCTTAGCCCATCCCGATTCATAAGCCCGAATCCCCCGTAGAAGTGGGATGTCGGAACGATGCTTTCCTCGAATACGTCTGTAAAAGACCAGAAGGCCAATCCCTTCATAGTGCCAAGCGTTGTGAGCGCATGATAAATGACGAACGGGGCCATAAAGGCCGTATCATGCACCAGATTGCGGTCATACAGCGAGAAGTTCCACTCGGTCATGAACAGTTCCACATCGCGATAAGGCGTAACTGAGAGCTTGGCTTTCAATCGTTCAATGCTCTCCATATAAAAGGACGGCGGCATGATCGTGGTCAGGCGATCATTCTCCTCCTTCTGGAAGGGGTACTCCGAATACACATGGAAGGAGAAAAAGTCGAGCGGCACCTGACGATCGCTGCAATGCGCCAAAAACTCCTCCGCCCAAGTATCGTTCCATAACGAACCGTAGCCAAGAGCAGGTCCGCCTACCTTAAGCTCCGGTGAGATGGACTTAATCGCCTGCACCGTCGATTCATAGAATGCAAAGTATTCCTCCTTCGTCCCTGCCCAACACACGCCGGACAAGTCAGGCTCGTTCCAGACCTCAAAGTACCAGCGGATCACCTCGTCCCAGCCATAGCGGTTCATACAGTGGCGTACGAATGCCTGAATCAGAGCATCCCACTTGGCCTGCTCCTTAGGCGGGGAAATGCTGCCTTTCCACCAAAAAACGGTTTCATTCGACCTTCTCAACAGGCTCGGCATAAACCCAAGCTCGACAAACGGCCTTACGCCCTGCTGAAGCAAATAATCATACAGCTTGTCCACGTAGGACCAATTGTAGATCGGCGTACCGTCAGCCTCCTCGCTGTATACCATCATTTCATCATTAAAGATGCCGTGAAAGCGAATATATTGAAAAGGAAATTGGCGCTGCATCCCGCTGAACTGGCATCGCCAGTCCTCTCTTAATCCCTCGATCGCCCGCCCTGCCGTCGTGACGACGCTCCAGTGCTTAGCGAAAGGCGCGCCCTGCTCATTCGCATGAACCATTACGTTCACCGAAGTTGAAGCAGCGGCTGATAAAGTTCCCGTCACCGGATAAACGGATCTGGACTCAGTACCCTCGTCTGTATGGAGATGAAGATAGCGATAGAGTGAAGACATTGCCTGAATCGTATCGGTTTCATAATAGTCTCCGCTGGATGACTCATCATAGGTGAGCGGCTTTCGATCTGGATCCGGCAAATCGGACAGGGCGAAAGCTTCCCGATATGCGCTCGGCGTACTGTTGTATTTTTCCTTGAAATATTTATTGAACAGCTTTACATTGGCAAAGCCGCAGTCGAGCGCAATTTCCGTGATGCTCTTCGCCGTATTAGCCAGCTCTACCTGTGCTTTCTCGAGACGGACAAGCGTCAAATACTTTTGAAAGGGTATACCAATCTTGTCACTGAAGAAATGCGAAAAATAATGCAGACTTAAGTGCTCCTGATCCGCCATCGTCTGAAGCGAAATTTTCTGGTTATAATGCTGATCGATGTACTCGAGCACCCGATTCAGCCGCTTGTAGTCATACGACTTCGCATCTTCCAGGGCCGCCTCGTTGGTTCCAGATGCGAAATAGCGCAGCAGATGGCCGCACAGCATCTGTAGACACCCCAGGGTATAGCTGCGAAAGCCGCTTGCCTTCTTATTGATCTCATAGACCATCTTCGCCAAATAATGGCGGATGACATCATAGCTCTTGCGATTCTCCTCCGTCTGTGTACTGGAATTGCAATGAATAAACGTGCTCGTATCGAGCCACTCCGGGCCGAATTGCAGCGTCAGCAGCACGTTATCCTCGTTCATGCGCTCAATCTTGTGCACAGACATGCTATTGATGACAATAATATCGTCCTGACGAAGGGTATATTGGCGCTGATCCGTATACATGACCACCGTGCCTTGAAGAACATAGATAATTTCAATCTCTTTATGCCAATGGAAATGGATATGCTTCACGCTGTTTACGAATAACTTGATAGGCAAATCGTCTTGGTGCTGTATAAACTCGTATAAGTAACGGATAATCAAGCTCCCCCTTTCCATACTTTATTATGTGATTGAGCGCCCAGGAAATTCAAGGAGACTTCTTCTTCCTCCGAACAAAAAACTAATTCCAGTTCAGGAAACTTATACATGAGTCTCCGTTTGCCTGAATAATTGAATATAAAAATCCTCGTCAAAGCGATCTTTTGGTTGAAAGCAGGCAATTCAGCAACTTAATTGTAACCGCTTTCTTTATAATGAAGATTAGGAGTTCCTTCGAGAACTCCCAATAACTCATGAATGACTGCCTCGAAGCAGTCCAGGAAAGGGAGGATGCTATGTCCCGTTTTAAGCATGGCAAGAAGATCGAGGTGGCCCTCATCGTTCTTCTCATGTGCACGCTGCTCATTCCCTTCTCGCAAGCCCAGGCTGGCGGATCAACGCTGACCATGGAGCAATCATTTCCAAATGTCGCCAATGGCTGGGCTAAGGTAGAACGCTGGAAGGACAGTAATCCCATGTTCACATCGGAACAATATCCCCCAGATGGCCGGGGAGATCAGAATGGACAGCGGCTCACCTTCTTCGGAGGCGTTGGCCAGCCCCATTCAAGCCGCTTCTTGCTGTACTATGCACCTCAATATGACGCCAATGCAAAATCCACACCCGTTCTGCTTGTCCATGGTGCTAACGACAATGCCGACCGGGCTTGGGCTAACCCAAATGAGTTCGGGCCGAATACATGTGGAGCTTCCTCATGCCCGAGCACAGGCCTGATGCAGCAGCTTGTCAGCCAAGGATATAAAGTATTTGCAATCGGATTCGGCCACAAGCATGGAGACAATTACTATGCCGCCGAACACATCCAGAATGCCATCCACATTATTAAGCAAATAACGGGTTCCAGCAAAGTTGATGTTGTCGCTTGGAGCAAAGGGGCCTTTGCCTCGCGGATGTATGCTTCCTCTGTGGCGAAAGGCGGCGGAACTCCGTATGCCAATGATATTCGAAAGCTTATTCTCATTGGCAGTCCGAATAAAGGAACGGACTTTATATTCAGGCACGGATGGACCTTCAATTATGGAATCATTCCGGAATGCGGCGGCAATGCCAATGCCCCTTCTCCCCACACACAAATGATCTGTTATGGCATCTGGCGCAGTCATCCCGAGCTGTCCATATACAGCACATCTCAAGGCAACTATTTTCCCGGGCAAAAGCAAATGTTGGCGAAATGGGATACTACGTACCCGCTTCCGACGACGGAGCAAGATTGGTATACAACCTATTATGGAGGTACGGGATTCTTCACGAAGGGAGATGGGATTGATGCTGCAATCCAGCAGGGCTCGCTCGTCAACAAACTTATAGGCTCCGGCATACCAGGTACAATTGCCACTTACCTGCTGTCTGGCAATGAAAACAACATTCCGAACGTGCACAATGAGCATACAGGGCCTAGCGATGGAGTGGTATTCGTGAATAGTGCTTCCGCAACAGATGGAATTGCAACTGTCGCAGGAAATGTTACCTTGAAGCTCAATCACTTAAAGCTGGCCTGGGCTCCGCAATCCGTTAATGTCATCGAACAATGGCTCAATGCAGTTCCTTAAAAGGGAAATCAGACAGAAACTCAAATTTCAACACAATACAATAAAATTAATAATTAGTAAATTTATTGAATATTTTCCCAAGTTGATTGTATGATAGAAGTGAAAGTATACCAATTGATAGATGGGAGGATTTGAATGAAAAAGATTTTGCTTGTTATGCTTCTGTTGACGTTATTCGTTCCTACTACCGTTGGCGCGTTGGGTCAAGACGAAGAAGCACAGCTGGATCGCGTGTTAGGGGTATACCCTGATGTGACGAAGGAACAGCTCTTGTCCGAAATTGATTACGCTTCCCGTGTTACAAATCAGCCACGCAACGTCATCATCCAACAGTTGTACAAGGAGCTCAGCTCCAAAAGGCTGTCTCCGCAAATGAGCATCGCCTCAGGGGACAAAGGTCAAGGAGCTTATCAGCTTGCCTCTTCCAGCAAAGGCGATGTGTTCTTCGAGACCGCTTCGACGATCGGCATCCCTCATGGCCATGTAGGCATCTACTACACACCAGATTATATCGTCGAGTCTGTCCCTAGCACAGGAGTCCGCAAAGTAAAGCTTATTGATAAGCGAGTAGATAGCGGCTCCAAGATTCTCACCCTCAAGAACGAATATGCAGGCGCAACTGCGCGGTCCCAAGCTGCTGACTGGGCAAATGGCCGCATCGGTGAAAAGTACTCCTACAATTTTGCTACGAACCGTCTTACCTCATGCTCCGGCGACAAGAACTGCTCCAAGTTAGTATGGTGCGCCTTCAAAGAGAAAGCCAACATCGATATTGATAGAGATGGCGGACTCGGTGTATATCCTGTCGATATTCGCGACTCATCCATGTTCACAACAGTAAGAAGCTACTAATTTTGTTCGGAACGGAGATGAGAAGCTTGAAGACCTCGTATCATGCTATGTTACGCATCCTTATCTATACTGTCTTCCTAGTCATTTCCTCTCTTCTCATCTCTTGTTCTCAATCATCTCCACAAGACAATAATACCAAGCTGAATAACCCTCCCGTCGCCCTTGTCTACTACTCTACTTCCTTATCTCAGGAAATCATCGGCGGCGGGAACTCTTACTTCTTGTCTATCGGCAAGGACGGGAGCATTCAGACTCGGAACGGAGATGGTTTGGAATGGAATGCTCCTGTCCAGCTTCAGGACTCGAATCGCATTGTCATCCAAGCAAGAGAGAAGGTTCATGTGCAGCAAGGCAACGGAACTGAGGATACATATTCTTCACGTTGTAGAGTAAGTGCAGGGTATAGGCAGATGTCGGGCTACTTAACCTCGAGCAAGTTGTATTATGCCTTGTTCAACAAAGGGATTGACACCCATGACAACTATATATCTACCATCCGCTGGGGAGATGCGCAGCACCATAATTGCGCGGATATTCCAGAGTTTGTTGAGGCGCAGGGCAGCGACGAGAATCTTATCTATGTATTAACCTCTGATCATGCCTCTCTGCAAGGGCTAAACCTAGTTGTGATGGAGCTAGAGGGAAGCAAGCTCCAACAAACGAAATATCCTCTATTGGACATCTATACAGGCTCTCTCATCGTGCAATCGAAGATGGTTTCCACACCAAACAATATGTACGTGGTCTTCTCAACCCGAGATGAGCACAATCGTATCCATCTTCAGCTTATGGAAATTAATAAGTCCACTCATACGGCAATAACCTATTCGCTTCATACATACGGAGAAGAGCCGGACAATGCATATTTCTCGCTTAGCGCCAATAGTATCGGCATCGTGGATAAGATGCTCTATTATGTAGACGGCTACGGTACAATCTTCTCGTTCTCACTGGATACGAAGGCTTCTGTGAAGTCCAACACCCTTGCCAAGTTCCAGCGGTCATCCAATGTAAACGATGCGATGGGCTACGTATATGACACTTTCTATTACCTGTTCCGCTATGATGACGCCGACCAAGTACATAAAATTGAACAATACCAATTGTCGGATGGCAAATTGCTGAAAAAACTCCCTATCCCTAACCTGGCTTCGAAACTCTCCTCCGGCGTCTACTTATATGATTTTCAAATGCTCACCAATCTGTAAATGCCCTCGCGGGCTGCCTTCATCTTCATCCAAGACGAGGCAGCCTTTTTCACTTGAACGAGATCCCCTCCCTCACTCACCCCATTTACCGTAATTTACCTATAGAAATTTACTTAAAATTAAATGTTTAATAGATTGAATGAGCATTACATCATATTTTTCCAACCTATTCAGATAGGAGGTGATTAGACTTTCAACCGCGTAGAAGCAGACCATAGCATCGCAAAATAGAACAGCAGGGGTGGACTAGCATGGTAACACACAAGAAGTGGATTTCACGAATCGTCAATATGTCGCTGCGGGTAAAGCTCCCACTGTTAATCAGCACGATGGTAGTAGCTATGTTGATTGGAACGAGTACAATCCTGTACTGGTTTAGTTCTGACATTCTCTTGAAGGAAAGCAAAAATAGTTTAACTATGAACGCCAGCCGCATCGGCGAAGGATTATGGTCTTCCGTAAAGCTGGAACAACAGTCCGTATATTTGGCCTCAATACATGGTACATACCGCTCATTGCTGGATCTTCGAGCAGCGTCGTCTATGGATGATGCTCATTTTTTTTCGAAGGACAATTCCTTGTTCAACCAAGCAAATAGGCTGCTGACCCAAAGTTTTCAAGGCAGTACGGGTACAGAATCCTATCAGCTCATTGATAAGAAGGGTATCGTCATTGCAAGCTCCACTCCGGAAGCCATCGGGCAAAGCCGCGCAGAGCGCGACTATTTCCAAGCTGCCATGAAGGGAAAGCCGGTCATAAGTGATGCTCTAACTTCGAAGAGCACCGGAAGCCAAATCGTCGTATTCGCTCAACCGATATCAGGGGACGACTCGAAGGTAGACGGTGTCTTTATCTCGACGGTCAACACCTCGTTCTTCGTGGAGCAGTTGAAGCAAATGGCCAGCGATAAAGTAGGCACAATTATTATTACGGACCGCCTAGGCCATACGCTCTTCCATTCACAAGATAAGACTGCGACTGGAAAACAGATCCAGTCCAATAAGCTAAAAGCGATTTTCCAAGCTTCCGGAAACAAGGATATTGTTCGCGGTAATCTTGACGATGCCGATCAATATGTTCTGTATTCGAAGATACCAGGAGCAGACTGGACTGTATTCTCGTTCGACAGTTATGCGAACATTAAGCGCCCACTCGATCATTTATTTATGAACATATCAATTATAACGCTTGGCGCTCTGCTGCTGTCCGTAGCTGCTGGCTTACTAATCTCGCTTTCCATAACCCGACCAATAGGCAGATTAACAGAATCGTTCAAGAAGCTGGCTTCCGGCGATCTCACCGTCGCTGCTACAGGAAGCTATAAGAGTGAATTCAAAGACCTGGCAGACAGCTTCACGGTCATGGTAGAACAAAATAAAAACTTGATTGGCCACATGAACCGCTCCATTGCACAGTTGAATACAAATACAGACGAATTGGACGCTGCTTCCAAACAAACGAATATATCCATTCAGGAAACTTCGATCACCACGATGGAAATCGCGAAAGCGATGGAATCTCAATCATTCGATACGGAACATATTGTTAATCAATTCAGTGATCTCGGTGACAAAATCGCAGTCGTTAACCAATTGTCGTCGGCAGTTAAGGAGCGTACGGACTCTATTATTGACGTCTTCCATACCGGAAATGAAGTTATCAACCAGCTCATCCGGGCTCATGACGACAGCGAGAAAGAGGTCAGCTCCATTGCGACCATAACCACCAAGCTAGAGGCAAGCTCGATCAGCATTGCTTCGATTACGGAAGCGATCGGCAAAATCGCCAAGCAAACGAACCTACTAGCACTAAACGCATCGATTGAAGCCGCTCGTGCCGGCGAGCATGGACGAGGATTCGGTGTCGTTGCTTCCGAAGTCAGACAGCTCGCAGAACTGTGTGCGCAGCAGTCTAGCGACATTGAGGAAATCATTACGAATAATCTAAGCTTGACCAAGGAGGCAAACGATTCCGTACGCAGTCTCCAAAACGTATCCACTCAGCAAGATCAATATGTCGACCAGACAAAACAGGCATTCGAAGTGATCCTGAATAATGTCATGGATATCACCAAACAGATTAAAGACATGGCCCATGAGATCGATATTATGAAACAGAACAAAGATGACGTTATGGAGCTCGCACAGAACTTATCCGCCTCTGGCGAAGAAGTATCGGCTTCCGTTGAGGAGGTTACTTCGACCATTCAAGTACAATCAGCTATGGTGCAGCAATTGTCCTCGATGATTGAGGAAATTGACAGCCTTACCAAGCAGCTGAAGGAAGCTTCTTCGAAATTCAAAACCGAATAGCATGCAAAATGGGGCTCCCAAAAGTCATTTGAAATGGCTTGGGACGCCCCTTTCTTTATTTCTTCATGACTCAAGTGTTCACCGTGCCCATTTACCGTAATTTACCTATATAAAAACACGTAAATATTTCCGTTGAATAGATTAACAGACTTCTGATCATATTTTTCCAAATAGTTGGAAGGAGGCATATACAGAGATGGAAAATCGGATTTACATAGGAGTCATAGGAACATATTTTGTACATCAGGGGTGAGACGAAAATGGTAACACATAAGAAGTGGGGCATTCGCATCGGGAATATGTCACTGCAAGTAAAACTTCCGTTGTTAATCAGCACCTTGGCGGTATGCATGTTGATTGGAACGAGTTCTATTTTGTACTGGTACGGGTCCGACATGCTTTTGAAGGAAAGCAAGAACAACATGATTTTGAATGCCAACCGCATCGGTGAAGGGTTATGGTCGTCCGTGCAGCTGGAGGAGCAGTCCATTTATTTGGCGTCTATTAATCAGACATACCTTTCCTTGCTACAGCTTCGGGCGGAGCATTCCTTAAAGGATAACGATTTTTTCTCTGAACGCAATCCGCTTTTCACGAAGGCAAATAAGCTGATGGCTGATAGTCTCAAAACGAGCTCGGGCAGTCTCATCGATAAGAACGGCATCATCATTGCGAGTTCGAACCGAGACAACATTGGAAGCAGCCGCACGGATCGAGCCTATTTCCAAGCGGCAATGAAAGGACAATCGTTCATCAGCGAGTCGATTGTATCCAAAAGTACCGGCAGTCAGGTGGTTGTGTTCGCTCAGCCTATCCTGGGAGATGGCTCGAATGTTGAAGGTGTGTTTATTATGACCGTGAACACCTCGTTTTTTGTAGACCAACTGAAGCATGCGGACGAAAATGGGCAAGGAAGCACCATAATCTTGGATCGCGAAGGCCGAACCATCTTCCACTCAAGCAATAACTCGGCAATTGGGCAGATGGTAGAATCCGATAAGTTTAATTCAGTCGTTCAGACTCCGGTTAAGGGGCAAATCTCCCGAGGTGGTATTGAGGATCCGGAATACTTTATCCGTTATTCCAAAATTCCGAAAGCAGATTGGACAATTGTGGTGCAAGACAGCTATAAGAATATTAAGAAACCTCTTAATGATCTATTCGCCAAAATATCGATCATTACACTTGTTGCCCTATTGATATCCTTGACGGTGGGTATCCTCATCTCACGTACGATTACGCGGCCAATCGCAAGACTAACCGACTTGTTCAAGACATTGGCGTCCGGCGACCTTACCGTTGCCGCAACAGGCAACTACAAGAGTGAATTCAAAGACTTGGCGGACAGCTTCACCGTCATGGTCGAACAAAATAAGAGCTTGATTTCCCAAATGAATCACTCCATCGAGCACTTGAACACAAGCACAAATGAATTGGATACCGCCTCCAAGCAGACGACGATATCCATTCAGGAAACATCGATTACGACCATGGAAATCGCCAAAGCGATAGAGTCCCAAGCGCTTGATACCGAGCAAATCGTAAATAAGTTCGGTGATCTTGGGGATAAAATTGCAGTTGTCAATCAATTGTCATCCGCTGTGAAGGATCGGACGGATTCCATTATTGAAGTCTTCCATAGCGGAAATGAAGTCGTGAATCAGCTGATCCATACTCATGGTGACAGTGAACAGGAAGTTGCTTCAATCGCAGCCATCACGACCAAGCTGGAGGAAAGCTCCTTGCGCATTGCCTCCATTACGGAAACCATCGGCAAGATTGCAAAGCAAACGAACTTGCTCGCCCTTAACGCATCGATAGAAGCAGCACGGGCTGGGGAGCACGGCAAAGGATTCGCCGTTGTTGCTTCCGAAGTAAGACAATTGGCGGAGCTATGTGCAAAGCAATCAAGCGAGATCGAGGAAATCATCACAGACAACCTAAGCTTGGCGCAGGAGGCAAATGGATCAGTAAGAAGCCTTCAACATGTGTCTGCCAAGCAAAATCAATACGTAGATGATACAAAGCTGGCGTTTGAAGCCATTTTGAACAACGTTGTTGACATTACAGAACAAATCAAGGGCATGGCCTACGAAATGGACAACATGAAGCGAGGCAAAGAGGACGTTATGGAGCTGGCTCAGAACTTGTCCGCTTCTGGCGAAGAAGTGTCTGCTTCCGTTGAGCAGGTAACCTCTACGATTCAAGTACAATCGGCTATGGTGCAGCAATTGTCCTCGATGATTGAAGAGATCGACTCATTGACTAAGCAGTTAAGAGAGGCTTCCTCGAAATTCAAAACCGAATAGAAAGAAAAATAGACCGTTTCCTTGCTGGGAACGGTCTATTTGTGTAAATATTTTCGTGTCGTGCGGAACGATTTTCCTATTTTATTGTAATTCTATTGTCATACTGTCTTCCAGCACGAACGGTTTATTTCCATGTTTCAGCCGAACCGGCTCACCCACAGCTAACGTATATGTCGCAGCGTCCTTGGTTACCGTTACTTCAACGATACTGCCATGATACTGCACTCGGAACGCGTAGCTGCTCCAAGCTGCTGGAATGGTCGGACAGAAGGTTAGTTCGTGCTCGTCATGGCGCATGCCCGCAAAGCCGTTCACGATTGTCAGCCAGCTGCCGGCCATGGAGGCGGAATGAATGCCATCCTTGACATTGCCATGGAAATCGTCCAAATCCATCCGCGCCGATTGCATGAAATAGTCGTACGCTTTCTCGATCTCGCCAAGCTCTGCCGCGACAATGGCATAAATGCAGGCCGACAGGGAAGAATCATGCGTCGTCAGCGGCTCGTAGTACCAATAATTGGCTAGCTTCTCTTCTTTCGTAAAACGATGTCCCTGCAAATAAAAGGCAAGCACCAAATCCGCCTGCTTGAGCACCTGGTATTTATAGATAACCATCGGATGGTAGTGTAACAGAAGCGGATATTTATCCTTGGGTGTTCCCTCAAAATCCCATACGGCCTTGTCCAAGAAGCTATCGTCTTGTCCGATCAAGCCTTTTGCACGGTGAACATACATTTGCTCAGCCATTCTTGACCATTCATCCAATTCTTGATCACTTACCTGATGACACAAGATGAGCCGGTTCCATGCATTTATGTCGTTCTTCATTCGCCGCAGCGAATGTACTGTAAATTCGAGCTGATCTTTCACCATCACATTCGTGTACGTATTATTGTTGACCATTGCCGTATACTCGTCAGGCCCCGTCACCCCATTCAGGCAAAACCCTTTCCCTTCGATCCAATCGCCCGCATCGGCAAAAAATCGGCACGTCTCGATTAAAATATCCAAGCCTTCCTCCAGCAGGTAGGCGTCATCATTCGTCGCCTCAACATACTTTTTCACAGCATAAGCGATATCCGCGTTAATGTGCAGTTGGGCCGAGCCTGCTGGATAATAGGGAGACGTCTCTTCTCCGTCGATCGTCCGCCACGCATACAATGCCCCTGCATAGCCCAGCTCCGCCGCGCGCGCCTTTGCCTTAGGCAGAATTCGGTGGCGATACTTCAGCAATTGACGGGCAATAGAGGGGTTTGTATATAAGAAGAAGGGAAGAACATACGTCTCCGTATCCCAGAAATAGTGGCCCTCATAGCCTTCTCCCGTAATGCCCTTCGCCCCCATATTCGTTTCGCCGTCCCTGCCGACCGATTGAAATAAATGATAAGCATTGAACCGAAGCCCCTGCTGCAGTGCCGGATCGCCTTCTACGGAAATATCTGCAGTACTCCAGAACTCGGCGAGAATGTCCGCCTGCTGCGACTGATACCATTCATAGCCTTTCGTTTTGGCAGAGGTTAGCAGGGCAATCGAACGGAACCATAAGTCGGCTTGCGTCTCCTCCTTACAGCTATGATAGGATATAAATTTATCAAACATGACGGCTTCTCCTTGAACAGCCTCCACCGTGAATGTCATCTCCATTCGTTGATCCTGCATAACCGTTGTGGCTGTGTACGCTGTATTCAAGTCATGCTCCATACCCGACACCAGCGTAAATTCGGTATTTTTCGTGCGATGCAGCATGCCGCCATACGTTCCGTTCTCCTTCAACTCCTTCGTCAACAGCACTTGTCCTGCAAAGCCTGAGCCTGTCCGAGGATCGCCCATCGTCACTTGATTGGTCACTTCCCCGTTCATGGTGGAGACGATTCGCAGTGGCCCCGAGAAATTGAGCGGTGTAACCCGATAACGAATCAAGGCAAGATGCTTCTCAGCAAAAGACGCAAAGCGCTCGATATGCAGGTCGAGCAGCTTACCTTGTCCAGTCTTCCAGCGCAAGCTGCGTGTCATGGTGCCTTGGCGCATGTGCAATTGGCGACGATACTCTTGTACCGTTGACTTCCATACATCGAACCTTTCTCCGTTCACCCACAGCTCAATGCCCTTACTGTCGGTAACGTTCAACATCGTTTGCCTGTTTTTAGCGTAACCGAAGGCTTCCTCCCCATATTGAATCGGAGTAGATTCGTAGAATCCGTTCAAATAAGTTCCGTTCAGCGACAAGCCTTCCGAACCGCTAAAGCCCTCCTCGAAGCTGCCGCGCATGCCGATGTAGCCATTCGCGACGGCGAACACCGTTTCGCTGCGCTGATTATTCACTAGGGCTGGCGTTTCTTCTGTTATTGTCCAGGGCTCATTCGGATAAATGATGCTTCCTTGTCTCATGTCAGGTTCCCCCTTCGCCTATCCGTTGCTAAAAGCAAAGAAGCCGATTGAGGATCGGCTCCTTATTGATTTGCTGCTTCCGCTTTGCCTACCGATTGCAGGAAAGAGAGCGTCAGTGCCTCCGTCGTCGGCAGTACGACATCCGCCCCCGAGGCCTTCAGCAGGTTCTCGTTGCCGATGCCGACCGCCGCCATATGGGCAGATTTAATCGCGGCAATGCCAGCCTGCGCATCTTCGATTCCGATACAATGTTCTGATGGCACGCCTACGGCTTCAGCACCGCGCAGGAATATATCAGGCGCCGGCTTGCCTTGTGCAACTTCGTCCGGATTGACAATATAATCGAACAACGAGGTCAACTCTAAGGATTGCAAAATTTGCGGCGCATTTTTGCTTGCCGAAGCAACGACCGCATGCACACCGTTATCCTGCAGCTCCAGCAGCAATTCGCGAATTCCTGGAAACACATCCTGCGGCTTTACCTGCTTGAGCAGCTCCACATATTGCTTGTTTTTCTTCGTCGCAAGCCCGATTTTGTCCGCATCCGTAAAGTTATGCTCGCATCCTCCATGGCGCAATATGCGCTCAAGCGATTCCATACGGCTTACGCCCTTGAGCTGCTCGTTGAACTCGCGGTCGATGATAATATTCAATTCGGTCGCCAACTGCTTCCAAGCCATATAGTGATATTCCGCAGTATCTGTAATGACGCCATCCAGATCAAATAAGACGGCTCTCACCTTCATCCGATTCTCCCCCTCGCATGTATGCAGCTCGTGATTGTCCTTGCGTTCCATCGTTCCATTTTCCATTGCTCATAGCCTGTTTCACATTTCACAGTTCACATCTTCAAGCAAACGGATATGCCTTTATATGTGCAAATGAATGTGCTTCTCGCTGCTCTCTACGGTTTGTCCATTCCATAAGAATGCGAAGCTCCATGCGTCGGGATTGTCAATCTCAACATGCAGCTTGGAAACGGCGGACATCGTCAACGATATATCGAACAACGCCTCCCCGATTCGAACCTGCCGCAGCCGCATTCGCTTCCCTGCCCAAGCGGTCGGAATGACTGGTTCCAGCCGAACATGGCTGTGATAAGCTTCCGGCTTTATGCCGAAGAAATGGCGGATGACGGGAACAGCCAGCGCATAAGTCGTCCACGCTTGAACCGCGCAGCCATAATCAGGCGACATTTCGCTCATCGAGCCCGGCAGCGCCATGGAGTAGGAGCGCAGCATCCGGTTCAACAAATCCAAGGCCGCATCAGCATTGCCATAGGTAGCCTCAGCTACAGCATGCGCTCCCGTCGAGATCGTCATCATGCCCTGCTTATACAGAGCAGCCAGATAAGTTCCATACTCGCCGATGAACTCCTCGTTCCGCATACTTGCCAACGCTCGCTGCGCACGATCAGCCTGGGCAATTCCCGCTTCCATCGGCGTTACGATCACCCAGTTCTTGTTGAGCAGCCAGCCTCGCTCTTGCTCCTCTTCAGACTGGCCGGCGAGTAAATCTTCGATATACTCGCGATAGTCAGCAATTCCATGCTTCTCAGCCAGTGCTGCCATAACGCTAACCTTGGGAGCGATATCTTTCTTCGCCGCCACTGCGTCCGCATACAGCGATTCCTCTTCGCACCAATACAGCGCTTCAACAGCTTCACGGATGCGTTCATACAGCATGTTGTACCGCTCGTGGTTCTCGCGTTCTTCCAGCACTGCGCTCATGTGCATCAAAGCTTCCACAGCCTTCACGGTGTACACCGCCGAATCGATCAGCTCCATATTCAAGCCGGCGATTTCAATAATTCCATAACCGGAAGGCAGCAGGTCACCATCTGGATCCATCTCCTCAAGCAGCCACTGTAAACCTTGCACACAATCGGGATAGTATTCGCGCAGCAGCTCCACATCGCCAATCCAGCAAAACATTTCCCAGACAAAAGCGATGAAATGCGCGGTTTCCTGCGTATTGCCCGGATTGGCGACGACGCCCATCGTCGTAATCTCATGCACAATGCGGCCATTGCCGTTCACTTCCTTCGACTTCTCCCGCAGCAGCCCCATCGTGTCCCGCACGAGCTGCTGATCACCGATCGCCAGTACGCCCTGCAGCGCATACGTATTGTCGCAGCCGAACCACCACGGATAGTGCGGAGACCCGGCGGTCAATCCTCTGCCGATCCCGTCCACGGTTTGAACAAGCCACTGGTTATTCCACTTCACCCACGCAAACACTTCATTGATTGTGCTCTCCCCTTCGATCTCCAGCTCGGCGCGCTGTGCAATTTGTTCATACAGAGCCTGCTTCTCCTTCAGCAAATGAGAATGAGAAGTCGTTAGTGTCCGATACGTTTGCTCGCATTCCTCACGGGACATATAAGAACCGGCGATTACAACGTGAAAAGACAATCGTTCGCCGGCAGCCAAAGTGACATCAGTGGCAAACTTGATGCCCGTTCCATTCCCGCTCGTGAATTCGGGTCCGAATAAATGCTTGCCTGTTTCCACCTGCTCCCCAGAAAGATCGGTACCGACCAGCACATACCATTCATGGTCACAATCCTTTGCCAACACCGTGCGAGGCGTCAAGATCTGGGCCGTATCCTCCTCTCCGTCCTGTATGCCGATTTCCTCCGAGAACCACACGGGACGAAGATCCGTCCGTGCGAGCAGTTCCAAGCTCAAGTGCGTATCGCAATCCGCATCATTATGGATTTCATAATGAACGACGAATCCTTTTTCCAGCTCCGGCGCGAACTGTGTTCGCGTGATTTCTACCGGTATATGTCCCAAGCCATGGTCGTATTTGAATCGGCTTCCCCATGGCAAATTTTCAAAAGAATCTGATTTCGACCATACGGAAATATGCCGCTCGGTATCCGTGACTTTTAGCCAGAAGCCGTCCAGCAACTTAACCGGGTGCAGCCATACTCCGCCCATTTCATTCGCAACATGATGCCCAAAATCAGGGAAATAACCGTCCTGCGTACCGTTTACTTTAACGTACTCCCCCGCATTCAAGTACACGCTGAAGGGGTGTCTGCTCATCTTGCTTACCATAGTGCCCTCTCCCTTATCGATGTGATTCCACTTGATTCCTTTCCCAGCTCATTCTTTCGAAGCCTCTCCGGTACTTGCCGCCTATTCCCCACTCTTACCCCTTCATGGCAGACGATAAGGATATCCCTTCGATAAAGTATTTTTGTGCCGCAAAAAATACGATGAGCGCAGGGAGCATAATGAGAATGGTGGCCGCCATCAGCATGTTCCATTCGACATTGTATAGACCTTTAAACATCGACAATCCTAACGCAAGCGTATATTTATCCGTCGTATTTAAATAAATCAGCGGACCCTGGAAATCATTCCACACGCCCATGAATGTAAAAATCGCCACGGCAATGAGCGGAGGCTTGCTCAGCGGCAGCATGACCTTCGTGAAAATCGTCCATCGGGTCGCCCCGTCCACGAACGCAGCCTCATCCAAATCCTTCGGTATTCCACGCATAAATTGCCGGATCAAGAAAATATTAAAGGCCCCGCCCCCAAAAAAGGACGGAATGATCAGCGGCAGGAACGTATCGACCCATCCGATCTCTTTGAACATAATGAACATCGGTATCATCGTCACCTGGCCAGGCAGCATCATTGTCGCCAGCAGTACGAGAAATAGAATGCGCTTGCCTCTGAACTTGAATCTCGCAAAGCCATATGCACACAGTGCGGCAGAGAATACGGTACCGATTAAGACCGGAATCAAGATGATCAGTGTATTCGCCAAAAACGTGAAGAACGGTATTGCGGTTACTGCTTTTGCATAGTTATCCCATTTCCAGATATTTGGAAAGAATTGATCACCAAATACTTCACCGGGCGATTTCAACGAGGTCGAAATCGTCCATAATAACGGCACCAAAATAATAAGCGAGCCTGCCGTTAATAGAACAAGTGATAGAACATTAGCCAGCTTCCTCGTGTTGATCGCACTTGTACTCATTGATGGACACCTCTCAATCTCTGTCGTCATCGCCGTTGTAATACACCCACATGGAGGAACTGCGAATGACAAGCAGCGTTAAAATCAAGATAATGGCGAACAAAATCCAGGATAGCGCCGATGCATATCCCATTTCGTAGGTCAAAAATGCTTTATTATACAAATACAAGTTATAGAACAGAGTGGAATTCAACGGTCCGCCGTTGGTCATGACGAACGCTTGCGTGAAATATTGGAAACCACCGATGATCCCCATAATGAGATTGAAGAAAATGGTAGGAGAAATCATTGGAACGGTTACGTTTATGAAACGGCGCAGCATGCCGGCTCCATCCAACTGCGCGGCTTCATACAACTCTTCAGGTACGCCTTGCAGTCCTGACAGGTAAATAATGATCGTATTGCCTATGCCCCATATTCCCATCACGATTAACGCACCGAGTGCGTAAGACGGATCTTGCAGCCAAGCAGGGCCCTGGATTCCGAACCAAGCGAGCGCTTTGTTCAGAATGCCGTATTCCGGATTCAATATCATGATCCACATCATCGATACGGCCACCGCCGGAATGACGGAGGGCATGAAGAAGATTAAGCGAAAGAATTTCATGCCGCGGCTGCGCATATTGAGCAGCATGGCCGCAAACAGCGCAATCATTTGGTACAGAGGAACGGATACGAGTGCAAAGATGAAGGTGACCTTCAATGACTGGTAGAACAGCTCATCCTGAAAGATTTGAATAAAATTCTCAAAGCCTACAAACTGAATCGAATCAATTCCCGTAATAATGTCCCATTTGCTGAAAGAAAGCACGAACGAGAAAATCATCGGCCCGATCGTGAACAACAGCAGGCCCAGAAACCATGGAAGGATAAACCAATACCCGGTTTTTTCCGAACGAAATTTGCCCATAGGAACCTCCTTGAAGAATGGAGGGTGGAGCAGAGCGAGTCGGCTCCACCATACCCCAATTTACTTGATCTTGCTGTCAATCGCTTTTGCGGCTTCATCCAAGGCATCCTTGATGGAGGATCGATCCAGCAAAATTTTCTCTAACGCTTTGCCGAACTCCTCAACGAAGATCGGCCCATTGCCGGATATGAGTGTAACCGGCTTTTTCGCATACTGCATCATTTCAATAACCGGTTTGTCTGCAATTTCCTTGCTTTTTACTTCCTCTAGTTCCTTGACGGTTGCTGGAAGCACGAATCCATTTTCCGAACGCAATTTTTGGGCCTCCGTGCCAGAAAGCCATTTCATGAATTCATAAGCTTCCTTCTTATGCTTCCCGTTCGCGTTCATCGCCCAGCCCGCTGCCGCAATGATACCGGCGCGGTTGCCGCCTTCCCCCTTCGGAATAAGCGCCGTTCCATAATTCACATCCGATTTGTCCAAATCCGACTTCACCCAGCGGCCTGTTACCATCATCGCCAGCTTGTTCGTCATGAACATCGAGCTGTCTCCGCCCAGCGTTTCTGCATCTTGAGGTGTCGGCGACACTTTGTTAGCCCCTTTGGACATGGCGATGTATTTTTCAAGCACAGCAATCGTCTTATCGCTGTTCATGTAGCCTTCGGCTTTTGTCCCGTCCTCATTGCTGATGTCTGCGCCATTGGACCACAGATAGGTGTATATTGGATATTCCCACTTCGTTGCGTTAAAGCCGAATTTTACGTATTTGCCGTTTCCGTCCTTCGCGGTCAGCTTCTGTGCTGTGGCCATCAGGTCATTCCATGTCCAGTTCTCATTTGGATATTCCATCTTCGCTTCATCGAACATCGCTTTGTTGTACCATAAGGACAGCGGGTTGAAATCTTTGGGCAAATAATACAGCTTGTCGTGAATACGGCCCATATTCAGCAGATCCTGCTGGAATAAGCCTGTATCAAAGGATTTATCCTCTGCCAGATAACTATCCAACGGCTCAATTACGCCCTTATCAACATATTTGTAGAAGTCTCCCTCACCGATCAGGAATACGTCCGGCGCATTACCCGCTGCCAGAGAAGTCGTCAGCTTCGTGCCGTACCCATCACCGGGGACGGGTTCGAACTTCACCTTAATATTGTCGTGCGTTTTGTTGAATTCCTCAGCCAGCTTCACCTCGGACTGACCGCTGTTCACGTCTCCCCATGCCGTAAACTTCAGCTCGACGACTTCCTTGGATCCGTCTCCCTTGGCCGAGCCATCTGTCTTTCCACTGCCACAAGCAGACAAAATCAGTGGAACCATCATCGTCACAACCAATAGACAAGCCCATTTTTTCATTTCATAACCCTCCCTTTAGATGTGCACTGTGTTCATGCATGGATCAACTTCATTATCAGCAGCCTCGCAAGGCTATGATTCGTTAATTCGAGAACAATAGAAATAATACCTTATATGGAGCCTGCCCCAATATCGGCAATATCGGAATGTAGAGATAGATTTAGCTCACGCGTGATAAGAACTTCCCTCCCACAAATCGTCAGGGCAATCTCCTCAGCTCCGGAAGACTTGATTCGAACCGCATCTCGTGTGATTTGGATCAATAGCCTACTGCCATGCCAATAGATAGGGAATTCCAGCCTGCTCCACGCTTTCGGCAGACTAGGATTCAGGTGGAGCTTGCCGTCCAGCATCCGCAATCCGGCAAAACCCATTACAACACACTTCCAGATTCCTCCGATCGAGGCCGAATGAATGCCTGCATCTGAAGAAATCATATTCGGCCCTAAATCAATCTCCGTTGCCTTCCTGAACAGGCTGTATGCCAACTCCTCGTCGCCGAAATCTCCTGCCAAAATGCTATGCGTGGATAGCGACAGTGAAGAGTCATGAAGTGTCTTCGGCTCGTAATACTCATAATTGGCCTTCTTCACTTCCGGAGAAAACTTATTTTCCAGCAAGAAGAACAGCATCATAATATCAGCCTGCTTCGATACCTGGAGCTGGTTGATTTGATCCAAGCTGTAATCCAGGAATATGCTGCCAACCTTTTCCTGCCGCTTATATTTGCTCAAGTCGATCAGCGATTTGCTCAAATAGGTATCATCCTGTGGCACGATTTGCTCCGCATTAGACTGTGGCAGATAAATGTTATCGATTTTGCTGATCCAATTGGCATAGGCGGCCTGCAATCCCAGCTTGTCGTCAAGCTGCTGCAGTAATCTTGGCTGCTTCGCTTGAAGCACATCATAATACTGAATGGCGAGCTCCATATTGAAATGAGCCATGTAATTGGTAAACGCATTATTGTTTACATGCTCCTTGTACTCGTCTGGCCCAATGACTTCGTTAATGTGGTAGCGCCCTTTGTTGTCGTCCCATTCCAGGCGGCTCGCCCAAAATACGGCCGTGTCGAAAATCATCTCGTATCCGAAGCGATCCATAAAATCCTGGTCGCCTGTCGCCTGATAATAATGCCAGACGGCGTAGGTAATGTCGGAAGTAATATGCTGTTCGATGAATCCTGACCATATCTTCGTCTGCAAGCCGGTCACGACATCGACATCCCCCCATACCGGCGTAACCTCGCCATCGGATGGCCAAGCTTGCTCCCATGGATACATGGCGCCTTCGAAGCCGTTCTCCTTCGCTTTGCGGCGGGCTCCCTCCAAGCCGAGATAACGATATTCAAGCAAAGAACGAGCAATCTCTGGACTACTGTATATGTAGAACGGAAGGATGAAAATCTCTGTATCCCAGAATGAATGACCCTTATACCCTTCACCGCTGAGACCTTTGGCGCCGATCCCCATACGGTGATCATGAGCTGGAGTCATCGCGACGAGATGATAAATGGCAAACCTCAGTGCCAGCACATCGAACGATTGATCGGAATCAATGCGGATATCGTATTTCGCCCATACCTCTGCCCATTCCCGTTTATGCTGCTCGAACAAAGCATCGTATCCTTGAGCGTCCGCGAGCTTTATTCGATCGAGAGCAAACGCTTTCATTAAGTCCAGTTCATAATTCGCTTCGAACTCACTATCCCGGCTCGTATAGATCGTGCTCAGTTTCTCCAGCGTTAGCGTTGATCCCGCAGGAATATCTATCTCATAGCTCAGCGCTGCCTTGCGGCGATGAATGTCCATCTTAGGAACCAGATCCAATGCCTCTCCATTTAACTTGAAGCGATGACTGGCATGGAGGACGAAATCAATCTGAGATTGCGTCGTCGTCTGCAATAATTGAATGTATTGCTTATCGAAAATCCGCTTCTCTCCCTCATGAAAATGCTGGCTTCCCGTATTGGTAAGCTGCGCATTGATGCCTGAAGTCACTTGCAAACGCACCGCTTCGTTCAGCGGTGTAACTTCCACCTTCATGCCGATCAGGTGCAGCTGATCGAGCGATACGAAACGGTGGAATGCAAATCGCATCCTCTTGCCTACGTCATTCTCCCATATGAAGGTTCGCACGAGCTCTGCATGACGAAGATTGAGTGTGCGCGAGTAGTCCTCCACCTTTCCAGATTCTAAGGAAAATCTGCGGCCGTCAATGCACATATCAAGCCGCGTCACATCCGCCGCGTTAGGCAGCTCGGAAACTTCCCGTTCATCGAACTTGTTGAAGGTTCCGTTGACGAACAAGTTGCGCGTCTCCCCCAAATAAGGCTCCTCGGTAACAGCTCGAAGCCCCATGTACCCATTCCCCAGTGACATGATGGATTCGCATTTGCCGAGACGGAGCGGATCGAATTTTTCCTCCGTGAAAGCCCAGTTCTCGCCTACATCCGGTAAAATTGCGTTGTAATTAAGCATGGCAGATTCCCAGCCTTTCGTTTTACCGAAATCGTTTTCGAAACAGAGATAAAAAAATCGAAAACGATTTCGAAATGATTAAAAATAAAAAATCTTGCCAGAAAACGTTTTCAGGGTCATTGTATCACCTTGATCGTTTCTCTGTCAATAATGCGGAATGGAGTATTAATGTGGGTTCCCGGACAATTATTCTCCAAAATATCGATAAGTTGTTCGAACGCTTGATAGGAAATACTATGGAAATTTTGTCTCACTGTCGACAATTGGGGCGTCATATAGCTGGAAAGGACAATATCATCAAACCCTATGACGGATACGTCATCCGGAATGCGTACACCAAGCTCGCGGCAACGTCTCATAAAGCCAATCGCCATCAAATCGCTGGCAGCAAACACAGCCGTAACATGCGGTTGCTCCTGCAGCAATCGTTCCGTCACCTCATATGCGATCTCCTCAGAAAAGTCGGCGTTGATGACCAGATGCGGATCGACTTCTATCCCATTCTCCGCAAGCGCTTGTTGATAGCCTTCGAGCCGCTGCTTGCTGACTACAGCAAATTCATGGCCGTTCAGCATCGCAATCGATCTATGCCCACGTTCAATTAAATACTCGATGGCGGTCTTGGCAGCCAGTACATTATCCGTCGATACAGATCCCGTATGAGGGCCTGTCAGCATCGTATCGATAACGACGCATGGGAAGTCACTTTTAATAATTTCCTGGAAATATGGATCAGTCGTTTTTAAGCCGGCGATAATAGCGCCAGAAATTTTATGCTCCTTGCAAAACTGCCAATACGACTTGTCCTGTTGCTCCGATAAGCTGCTCGTATATATCACGATTTCATATTTGTTCGTGGTAGCAGCCTCGAACGCACCGCTCATAATCTGCACCAGCAACCCGTCTCTCCCATCGGTACGATCGAAGTTGGAGATAATGAGCGCGATCGACTTCGCGACCTTTTGCTTTAAATTTTTGGCGAGCATATTGGGCGAATACTTCAACTCTTCTGCAACCCGCAGCACCTTTTTCCGCGTTTGTTCGCTTACGTCCGTATATCCGTTTAATGCCTTGGATACGACGGTTACGGACACGTTCGCACGCTTTGCCACATCTTTAATAGATACCATCATTCATCACCTATGCCTCTTGTGCGTCATTAATCATTCCCGCTACTTGCAAAACATGCGGACACAAGTTACTGGATGCCATGCCTATCCTATCTTGATCCGCATTGTATCATGTTATCATAGGTTACTTCTTTTATCTATAATTCGGATCTGCAATAACTCATTTTACTCGATTTGGTTATCTCGCGATGCGGATTGGAGCTTGTACTTTTGTCCCATTTTATAGAAAAACCCTTCACAAACTCTCCCAAATCTCCGATAAACATCATAATATCTCCCAACGATAATTACATTTATCATGCCAATGGAACACATTCGGCAAGTTTTAGATTCAAAAAAAAGTTGATGTGGTATATTTTCCATTATAGGAGCCAGAATGAGCCAGAAACATTTATCAAAGTAGAGAGGGTGAGTGGCTATTGCCCCGTCTAATTCTGATGATCAGCAAAAAAAAGATTTGAAAGATAAAATCGAGCGAATTCGCCAGCAATTGCTTAAAGTGGCAACAGAGAGAAAAAGCCTTACCGACGAGAAGGTAATTGTCTTAAGCCAAGAGCTGGATCATCATCTATTAAAGTTCCAGCAGGAAACAAGGAAATGAACGATTTCAGGTAGAACCTTTCGAAACAGTTGGGTGTACGAAACTTGCGATTACGCGATGATTGTCTTGCACACGCAAAAAGCAGACCACGGATTGCTTGGTCTGCTCCTTGCCGGGGATAGATTCGAAACGGGAGGTCTCGTCTCTATAGTGGCCAATAAATACGATGAAATTGCCGTGATTCACGAACCTCCACAGCCTGAAGCGTATTGTCAATTAAGAATACGTGCTATTGCTTATTCAAACCATTCAAAAACATCTTCGTATAGATCGAAGCAACCTCGACATCGGAAACTGCGCCTTCCGGATTGAACCAAGTGTAACACCAGTTACAGGCACCAAGGATACCGAATGTCATCATATCCGCCGGGATATCATTGCGGAATTCTCCATTCTCCATTCCCTGCTCGATGACGGATTGTAAATTGAACCGGAACTGATCCCGCTTCCCCTTGATTACATTCAGATCCTCGCCCGATATATGAATAAGCTCGCGAAAAAATATCCGTGCGCTGGCACCCTTTTCCGCGATTTCCCGAATCATCATGTTGATTACGCCAGCCAGCTTTTCCTGACATGATCTATCCGGGCGTTCAAAAATGGTTTGCTGTTCTGCTAGTAAATAGTCAATATATTGCAGATGAATATGCGTTAACAGCTGTTCTTTGCTCGTAAAATAATAATAAAAGGTGCCCTTTGTCACGCCGAGCGTGTCGACAATATCTTGAATCGAGGTATCGCTGAACCCTTTCGATTCGAACAGCGCAATACTGTGTCTGATGATTTTATCCTTCATGGACAGCTCCAAGCGTGATTCTCCCCTCATGTCGAATAATATGTTTCTATGTTAGCTTGAACAATAGAGACATGTAAAGGGAACAAGTGGATATTTTGCATTTCAAATCGTTGATACGATTCTTCTATCTGGAGCTCGGTGTTTCCCCGGCTTTCTTCCATGCCTCGTCCTGCAATTTGCGCCATAAAATTTTGCCGCTGCCAGTAACCGGAAGCGAAGCGACAAATTCGATAATTCGAGGGTATTTATAAGCTGCCATGTGCTCCTGCGCCCAGCTTATCATATCGCCTTCCGACACGTTGCCGCGCTCCCCTTCACGCAGGACGATATAAGCCTTGATTTCCTCTCCCTTGCGCTCATCCGGAATGCCAATGACGCATACTTCTTGGATCGCCGGATGCCGATATAGAATCGATTCTACTTCCGTTGGCCATACTTTGAATCCCGATGCGTTAATCATGCGCTTCATTCGATCGACGATGAAGAAGTATCCATCTTCGTCGTACCGCCCAATGTCTCCCGTGCGGAAGAATAATTTGCCCTCCACCTTTACAAAAGCGGCCCGCGTAGCCTCTGAATCATTCCAGTAGCCTTGAAATAACTGCGGTCCGTCTATAATAATTTCTCCTTCTTCCCCCGGCCCTTTTATTTCAAGTGTCATCGGGTCAATGACCCGCGAGTCTACGCCAAAGGCTGGAATGCCAAGACATTGCAGCTTCGGACGGTCAAGCGGATTGCAGTGCGTCTGCGCCATCGTTTCGGATAAGCCATACCCTTCTACGAATCGCAGTCCCGTAACCTGGTAGAGCTTCTCGCCTACGACCTCCGGCAGCCCAGTTCCGCCACCGTTAATCAGCATAAGCGAGCTCAAATCATACTGAGATAGTTCAGGGTTGGCTAAAAAGTCAATAATCATCGTGCTGATTCCTGTCCAATACGTACATTTGTGGCGTTCCATTAACAGGGCAGCCGTGCTGCGATCCCAACGCGTCATGATGACCATGGCTGCACCGACAAAAATGGGAGCGTGCATGCCATGAATCATGCCGATGACATGGAAGAAGGGAAGTGTCGCCAATCCCTGTGCCTCCGGTGTCAATCCCCCCCAGTAGGCAGATGAAATCACGTTCGCTTGTACAGATTTATGAGTGTGCATACAACCCTTTGGCTTGCCGGTCGTGCCCGATGTATACGGGAGAACTGCCAGATCACTTCCCTTCGTCGTCGGGAAGGAACCCCGATGAACAGTCGCTACTTTCATGGCCTCCGTCCAGGACACAGCTTGGGGGGATATTGATTCAAGACGTGATGCCCGGACGATGTCAGGCACTTCTTCACCCACATTGCTGCAGTAATCCGAATAGGTAGCAACAATGATGCGTTCGAGGCGACGATCTGATAATAACGGTTCGATACGCGGATACAGCTCTTGGCTCACAAAGCCAACTCTTGCATTGCTGTCTTCAATAAGGTAGGAAAGCTCTTCGGTGAGATTCATAGGATTGATAGGTACAACGATAGCGCCGGATCGCATAATCGCGTAATAGGAGATAATATACTGAGGACTATTCTGCATATATAACAGCACGCGATCGCCTTGCTCTACGCCGAGATGGAGCAAATAAGCAGCCATCAAATTGACTTCTTTCCATAAGGTTCGATAGGAAATAAAGTTGTTATAATAAATGATTGCCGTCTTATCCGGATAACGGCGGGCAGAAACCTCCAAGTTGTCAGTAAGCGTCGTGTCCGGAACTGAAATGGAAACAGGCAATCGTGCGGGCCAATACGCATAATGGGATTGCGTCATCAAAAATCGCCTCCTCATTGCTAACCATTTTGTCATTCAGAACGAATAAAAACCGACAAGTGCTACAGACCGTTGAATGAAGGCTGTCTCTTCTCGACGAACGCCCGAACACCTTCCTGGTGATCCTCGGTCGTGACCATCATGGCTTGCGTAACTCTCTCCCGTTCTAATATGTCATCCAACGAGGAAGTCAACGACCGGTCGGCGATTTTCTTAAGCATCCCATACGCCTTAATGGGACCCTTCGCCAAGCGAGAGGCGTATTCCAGCGCACCGGATTCCAATTGCTCCAAAGGATACAGCTTATTTACGATTCCCATGCGGTAGGCATAATCCGCATCGATCGGCTCGGCATTGAATAGCAGTTCCTTAGCTCGATGTATGCCAATGAGGCGCGGCAAGAAGAACAATCCCCCTCCATCGGAGATGAGACCGACTTGGGCAAAGCTCATCGCAAATTTGGCGTCATTGGCTGCAACAATCAAATCGCAAGCTAATGCGAGATTGAAGCCTGCCCCTGCCGCGAATCCATGCACGACCGCTATCACAGGCTTCTCGATTTCTTTAATGGAATGAACCAGTTCATTCATCATTCCAATATGATCATAGACGTTATTCGGCTTTGCGCCGCTCATTGTCGTCACGTCTCCGCCTGCACTGAAGGCGCGTCCTGCCCCCGACAAGCAGATGACTCGAATGTCTGTATTTCTCTGCGCCTCCTCCAGCGCATCGATAATCCCCCGAATCATCGAAGGACTGAACGCATTCAGCTTCTCTGGACGATTCAGCTTCAACGACAGAACATGCCCTATCTTTTGTACAAGTAAATGCTCATTGCCCATATCTTAAAGAACCTCCCTATTGTGATGAACTGCAACTCTATCTTGCGCAATAATCGTAATCTAGTTTACAGCTTGCCACGTTCTGCTTGCTGCCAAGCGTGTGCAATCAGCGTCTGTACGGTATCGTTGAAACGGCCGAAGCGCTCATCGCTCGTCTGCCCTTTTTTCCAACGGTAGTAAATTTGCTGACAGATGACCGCCAGCTTGAAGTAAGCGAAGGTCAAGTAGTAATGGGCCTCCGATACATCTCGCCCGCTTTTTGACGCATATGCCTCTAGGAATTCGGCACGCGACATGAAGCCGGAGCGAACCGTAAGCGGAACATGCCCCAAGCCGTGCAGCAGTTCCGACGGATCATTCGGTTCGAACCAGTAGCTGAGCGCTGCTCCGACATCGGCCATTGGATCGCCCACCGTAGCCATCTCCCAGTCAAATACGCCGACGATCTCTGTAAGATTGTCGCCTGCGAACATGATATTGTTCAGCTTATAATCGTAATGGATGACGGTCGGTGTCTGCGAATTCGGCAAGAAATCAGCCAGCCATTTTTTGAGTTTCTCTTCTCCTGGGATCTCATCCGTCTTGGCTCGCTCATAACGTTCTATCCAGCCATGCACTTGCCGACGCATAAAGCCGTCTGGCTGGCTAATCGCCCTTAGATTCGTTTCCCGATAAGGAACTTCATGCAGCCTGGCCAATGTCGAGACCATCGTCTCGGAAATATCCCTGCCCAGTTGAGGCGTATATTCCACATCCGAAGGAAAGCTTCGATCCAACACGATTCCGTTCCGGCGCTCCATCACGAAGAAAGGACTGCCAATGATTGAGGTGTCGCCGCAGTACAAATACGGACGAGGGGCAAGCGAAAAAAATGGATGCAGTCTTGAGAGAAGCGTATATTCGCGCTGCATATCGTGTGCTTTAGGAGCGACTGGCCCCAGTGGAGGACGGCGCACTACTGCCTGCCAATCCCCGCTCCGTATCGCGTATGTTAAATTGGAATGTCCCGCCCCGAACTGCTCCACTGCCAATGGGGCTTCCGGAATATCGAGATGCTCACGTAAATGCTCTTCTAGCGCAGCAACATTCAACTCCTCGCCCTTGCGAACGGGAATCGTATCCTGCTGTAATGTCTCTTGCCTGGACGTCATGGTATACAGACCTCCTTCATTCTTTCAAAATAGCTTTACTGGATAAAAAAGACGAGACACTTGCCTTGGATCGCGATTCAGGGACAGTTACATGGCTGTCATGCCGCCATCCACAGTCAGCACCGCACCGGTGATGTAATCGGAAGCCTCGGATGCCAAAAATACGACGCTCCCCTTCAGATCGCGATCAGATCCGAGCCGTCTCAACGGGGTGAGGCTTACTATTTGTTCGCCTCCGTGTTGAAGAACATCACGGGTCATCTTGGTTGGGAAAAATCCCGGAGCAATCGCATTGACATGAATGTTGTGCTTGCCCCATTTGACCGCGAGATCCTTCGTGAATGCAATGACCGCGCCCTTGCTTGCGCTATAGCCAATGGCATCCAGCCATTCCGGATCCGACCCGCCCAGTCCTGCCACGGAAGCGATGTTGATGATTTTGCCGCCGCGCTGCTCAATCATGATCTTCCCAGCTGCCTGTGCCATCAAAAACGTACCAGTTGCATTGATGTCCATTACCTTATTCCAAGCTTCGAGCGGCATGTCGACAGCTGGCGCGCCCCAAGAAGCACCGCTGTTGTTCACCAAAATGTCGAGACGACCGAACTTTTCTGCCGTCTGTTCCACCACACGCTGAACGTCCTCCGGATTTCTAACGTCACAAGCCATCCCATGACATAAGGAGCCTGTATTCTGTTGGATTCGGGCGGCCGTCTCCAGACATGCGTCAATCCTGCGCGAGCAGAGAACGAGATTCGCACCCGCTTCAGCCAAGCCTTGAGCAATTTGCTCGCCGAGTCCTCGCCCGCCGCCAGTTACAATCGCCGTTCTACCCGATAAGTCAAATAATTGCTTGACGTTCACCTTCCATCCCCCATTCATGAAAAGGCTAAAGTCTCGTTCTGTACCTTCAAATTTGTTCTAATCGTTTCTACCCTTTTCACATCGTAATCGCTTTCATCTCTTCGTACTTGCGAAGCTCCATTTTGGCGATGGCCGCCTTATGCACCTCATCCGGCCCGTCCGCCAAGCGCAGCGTTCTCGCATTGGCCCAATGTGAGGCAAGCGGGAAGTCTTCGCAGACACCTGCGGCCCCAAGCGCCTGAATGGCCCGGTCAATGACCTGCAGCGCCATATTGGGAGCGACCGCTTTAATCATGGCAATTTCAGCTTTCGCCGCTTTATTTCCGACCGTGTCCATCATGTAAGCCGCCTTCAGCGTCAGCAGGCGCGCCTGCTCGATTTCAATACGCGAGGAGGCAATCCAATCCTGCACGACGCCCTGACGGTCTAGCGTCTTGCCGAATGCCGTACGCTGCCGTACGCGCTTGCACAGTACTTCGAGCGCGCGTTCTGCCGCACCGATTAGGCGCATGCAATGATGAATGCGTCCTGGACCAAGCCTTCCCTGCGCAATGGCAAATCCCTTGCCCGGTTCCCACAGCATGGAATCGAGCGGTATACGTACGCGATCATACTCAATTTCCGCATGTCCGTGCGGTGCGTGATCGTAGCCGAACACGGGCAGCATGCGCTTGACATTCACACCAGGTGCATCCATCGGCACGAGAATCATAGACTGCTGCTCATAGGCCGGCGCGTTCGGATTCGTCTTCCCCATCACGATCGCCACCTTGCAGCGCGGATCTCCGGCACCGGAAGACCACCATTTGCGTCCGGTCACGACATATTCGCCGCCTTGCCGTTCGATGGTCGCTTCAATGTTCGTTGCATCCGAGGACGCGACATCCGGTTCCGTCATCGAAAAGCATGAACGGATATTCCCTTCAAGCAGAGGAACAAGCCATTTCTCCTTCTGCTCCCGCGTTCCATACCGCACAAGCACCTCCATGTTGCCCGTATCCGGCGCCGAACAATTGAATACCTCTGGGCCAATAAGGGAACGTCCCATAATCTCGCACAGGGGTGCATATTCTAGGTTGCTGAGGCCTGCACCGTATTCGCTGTCCGGCAGGAACAGATTCCAGAGACCGGCCCGCTTAGCCTGCTCCTTCATCTGCTCCATGATCGGAGGGATCTCCCATCTGCTTCCGGCCTGACCAAGCTGTTCCTCGTACGTTCGTTCTTGCGGATACACCACTTCATTCATGAATTCCAGCAACGTTTTCCGCAAAGATTCAACCTTCTTGGAATAATCGAAATTCATTGGCATAGCCTCCCTTCACTCAACATACTGACCGGTTAGTATGTTAACGTCATACTTACTATAGATCCATTTTCCAAATTATTCAAGACGATTTTGGTATTGAAACTCTTCTGTTTGCTTGATCAAACAAAGAAAGCCGCCCCCATAAGGAGCGGCAAACCTATTATTTATTGAAATCGTAGTTCGGATTAGCCAAAATTGCATTCGTCAACTGAACGAGATCGACATCCGCAACATTGCCTGTGGAGCCCAACAAGTTTTTCAACTCATCCGTCAATTTGTTTTTATCCTCTGTATAGTTAAATCCCAAAAAACCAAGGTGCTTCAGCGTAAAATTAGTGGATTTTCCGTCACCGTTGCCATTACCGTTTCCGTTACCGCCACCATCAACAACAACCTCAATTACTTTTTTACCGAAACTTCTTTCTGCTAATGTAGTTTCAGTCGTTCCGTTATCCGCGATTTTACCTTTTGCTACATCAATTTTACCTTTTCCAAGACCGATTGCTTTGAATGTAAAGTGAACCAAAGTGCCTTTTCCGTTAATGCCGTAATCCTTGCCCAAGCTTGCAGTGATCAATCTTACGGTATCCTCGGACACATTTCCTTTATGGAATAGCCCCATATGGTCTGCTGCTTCCACATTTACAAGCTGAAACTGCGTTTTATCATATTTAACGTTAAAATCTTCTGCGTAAATGTTCGTTGCATTGTTCAATACTACTGCCACAGTGAAAGTCTCATCGAGAAGTACTTTATCCTTCGCGGACTCAATATCTAATGTGACTTCTGAAGCATGAGGCGTAGCGGAAACCTCATTCGATTTCGGCCCAGTCTTATTACTATATATTGGAGAAACGACATAGTAATAGGTTTTTCCATTCTCAAGGTTAAGGTCGCGGTACGTAGTCGTAGTTCCATCCGCCACATCTCCAATTTTCTCGTAGGGCCCCCCCGGTGTTGTCGATCGTTCAATTACATAACCGATAGTATCAGCTACTTGACTCCACTTGAGATTCACGCTATTTGTTTCCGCATTTGTACTAAGAACCGGTGGTTCCATGGCATACTCATAGATATTAAATTCAAAAACGTTTACAGGTTCAGGTTTCATTGGATCATTAAATAGAGCTACACTTGCAATGTCACTTGTTCGAGGAATTTCGATCAATCTTCCATCAGCTTGTTCTAAAGAGATTTTAGTTACATTTTCACCATTTACTTTTATGTATGCACCATCTTTATCAAAGAAAGCGACACTAAGAGCATTATTAGCATTCAATCTTATTGCGCGGACTGTAGCTGGTGCTACTAAATTTGCAATAGCACGACCCTGGTCACCGTCACGACCTGTCATAGAAAACATTCCGGAGTCTTTACGGTAATCTGGAATCACAGGACGATAAAACCCATCCTTGCTTGATGCCATTTCAACATAAATCCCATCCAAGCTGTAACAATAACCAACATAATACCCGTCCAACCATCCTCCACTATAATCCTGCGCCGATTCAATATCGAATGTGGCCCCTGAAGAAGGCGTAGCGGAAGCCTCATTCGATTTCGGCCCACTTCCAATAGGATTCACTGGCGTAATAACATAGTAATAGGTTTTTCCATTCACAAGGTTACGATCGTGGTACGTAGACGCAGATCCCAACACGCTATCAATTTTTTGGTACGGCCCCCCCGGTGTTGTCGATCGTTCAATGGTATAGTATTCAGCAGCAGCTACTCGATTCCACTTGAGATTGACGCTATTTGATCCCGCATTTGTACTAAGAACCGGTGGTTTCATGACATACTCATAGATATTAAATTCCGAAATGTTTACAGGTTCCTTTGAATCATTAATTAAAGCTACTTTAGAAATGTAATTTGCTCGAGGAATTTCGATCAATCTTCCATCAGCTTGTTCTGAAGAGATTTTAGTTACATTTTCACCATTTACTTGGATGTATTCACCATTATTATCAAAGAAAGCAACACTAAGAGCTTTATCAGCTTTCAATCTTATCGCACGTACTGTAGCTGGTTCTACAAATTTTGCAATAGCACGATCCGCATCACCGTCACGACCTGTCAAAGTATATGCGGAACCCTCATTGTTATCTGAAATCACAAAGTTTCCTGGAAGCAATTTCTCGCCTGAAGCCAAATCAACACGAACCCCGTCCAACCATCCTCCACTATAATCTACTGCTGCATATCCCTTCTGTGGTACCATTAGCAAAATCAGCAAAAAAGCCAAAAATGCCAGGTACTTCTTAGATGCCTTCATTTTTCTTACCTCCGGTGATGTATATTTATATTTATGTCCTTACAATCTTAGAGAAGAAGCACAATGATGTCCAAACAATAAATCCTACAAAATACAAAATATTGATATTATTATTTAGATATTTTATGTTTATATAGCTTTTATATTAAGATCAAAAGCTCCTTTATTTTTTTCGTCCATGAAATTTATTCAACACGCATATCCCCAATGTATACGATACGATTGTTGAAACCACCATTAGAATAAATGCTCCTGTACTCATACCCTTCCCCCCTCCTGTAAAATATTTCTATATTCTACTTCTCCTGTTGATCAAAATGTGCTAGTCCAACTGAATTGATGTTGAGAATTTCTCAACACGCTGCTTGTTTCCATCCGTTCTGTTGCAGAATCACAACGAAATTTTAGGTGTCCATGCACTTTTTGCAACATGACTCATAGGATATTCACATCTCACAATGAGGAGGAGCTTGGATGCGAGAGCAAGGACAGAATGCAGGAAGTGCCCGGGCGGAATCATCCACCTTTCAACATTTGATTTCGAAACGGAAAAAGGGTTTAAACGCCACGCCTTACTATTCTGGGCTTTAATGGGGCCAGGGCTTCTCACGATGATTGGCGATAACGATGCTGGCGGAGTGCTGGAGTATGTCATTACAGGGGCTCATTTCGGTTGCGATCTTCACTGGATATTGGACGAAGGAGCGTCTGGCGCTGTTCGTTGGCGCATTGAACTTGGTTTTTGTGGTCGTCACCTTCGTTACTCGTCCGAGCATGTCTGATATCGGTCATGCATTTGCCAGCTGGAATGTCCCTGAAATGCTTCAGGGCAGTCTTATCTGGTATATTGTCGCCACGATCGGCAATGCTGTCGCACCGTGAATGATCTTCTTTCAGGGCAGCGCCATAATTGACAAAGGCATTACCGCCAAAGACCTTCGTCTCGCCCGCATTGACACCATTATCGGCAGCGTGTGCCAAGTGTTCATAGCGATCTGCTGTATTCTAATCGGAGCCTCATTATTCGGTCAGGCTGAAATCTTGAATGAGGATAATCCGTCGACAATCATTATGGCTCTGCACGATCTGTTCGGCCCATGGGCAAGCAGCCTGTTCGGATTCGGCCTATTCAACGCAGGCTTCCTCGCAGCAATCACGATCTCCCTATCCTCCTCATGGACGTTTGCAGAAGCATTCAATTGGAAACATAGCTTAATAACGAACAATAAGAAGTATATGGGCGAGTATAAAAACAGCCTGTTCACAAACATATGGGGTTGGATGGTGGTTGGTGTACTTACGAGCTTAATTGTAATGTTATTCTATGAGACATTTTGGACGTAACATTGATAGAATCGTTTACAGGGGGAGCAGCAGAGGTCGAATACTCATTTCCTGCCGTTGTACCGAAGTCAGGTGCGTTGGATTTGTCACATCTCACTCAGGTTTGAATAGAGACGGGAAGAGAATTTGTAAGAGAAACCGACTTCGGAGATAGTAACTCTCGGGTGGAATCTTTCGCAGCAGCTGCACGTTATGAGGGGTGAGGTTGTTTCTGTTTTTTATCATATAGATGGATAAGGGGCGAGTCATATGGTTACAACGTTTCTCTCAACAGAGCAGCATAAGGACTACGTAGCACTGCAATTCGGGATACACAATGTGGCAGGAGAAGATCTGGTCATTTCCTACGGCTCGCAACCGTATGACTTTATCGTCACGAATGAAGTTGGCAAGGAAGTGTACCGTTGGTCGTTGAATAAATTTTTTACCGCAGAAGTAGTCGAACGAACCTTGAACAAGGATGAGAAGATGAGCTATGAGGAACGATGGTCTTTTCAAAATAACGAAGACAAGCCGGTACCGAGAGGCAAATACAAGATAGAAGTAGTCTTCCTCATTCACCTGCCTGAGTTGATCGAGCCACAATCTCCTCAGTACCTGTCAATCAGCTCCGAGATCAGTACCAACATCGATAAGTAGCGGGAAGATGTATTGATTGGAATATCGATACGATACAGTTATAGCTTGTACAACTTAACATCATAATCGCCGAATACATGTTCAATCATCTCACTGACAACATCCCAATCTCCATTCGCCAAGCCACAACCGATACCATATGGCAAAGCAACAGATAATTGGTTCTGTACTGCATATTCTCGTAACGTAGTCAGGGAGGCTCGAAGCGCCTCATAGTTCGTATATACTCTACTCTTTTGTCGGCCATATTCTAATTGACCGAACAGATTCGCTATATGTCTGGAACCTTCCTGGACGATATGACACTGGCCCAGCAACTCATCTGGACTGTTATGCTGGGAACAATACTGCTTATAGCTTGGATACAACATACTGTATTTGTCCCGCAGTGCCTTCGCAATGCCTGAGCCCATGACCCCTTGGCAGTTTACCTGATGTCCAATAATCGGTTCCTTCGCATTTAATAAATCACCTATGATTACGTTTACTGGCATTCAGCACCTCTCCTTGTCAATTTGACATATATGCTTTGTTCATTGAACTAAAAAACGAACCATAAGGTATGATGCATGTTGTGAATGTGAAAATACCCAACCCCAATTCTCTCCTTGAACATATTTCGATCTTTAACAAGGAGATCCCTGCTAAAATATGAATGTAGTGTCGTTCAAAAAAAGTAACCTGTCACAATGACAGGTTACTTTTGCTTCTCACTTCTATAAACAAACATCCTCTAATCGTTTAACTCTACGAGGAATACTTATCAATTTGCGAATGCAATAATAAATTCCAAATAGAACTAATATCACGCCAGCAACAAACAATAATAGCTCCGGCCAATATACCCATCCCACTACATCCACCTCCAGCTGCTGTAAAGATCTGTATCATCATTATATCAAAACTGTTAAATGAAACCAATATCCGGAATAACCAACTATATTTCAACACAAAAAAATAATCCAATAATATCCATAAATACTATATACTCGGACAATAATGTATGTTAAGATTAATCATGGTTGGCCAGCCAGAAACTGAGTTCTTTTACATCTTGGTATTTCATACACGCTACTAGGATCTACATTCAGATTCTGAAATAATGGGAGGCATGAAATATGCAGAGATTAAAGAAACTATCAGCATCAATCGCGCTGATCGCTTGTTTAATGGTCTTTGGATCAAGTTCGTCGTTTGCACTCCATGGTTGGGGAGATACAATGAGAACAGCTAACGACATGTCAGACGGCTCTTATTACCAGTCTTGGGTACCTCTCGAAAGCTTGACTGACGAAGATTGGTATGTCTATGATAATTCCTACGGACAATGGGAACAAAATTACTATGTGTTGTTGACTCCCCCATTTGGTTTGAATTTGCAACTCCAATACGTTCGAACGGATTATGATAACAATATTATCTCGATTCAATATATAAACCAAAACGGCCCGGGCTTACAAGAGTTTCATAGTGGAACCGTTAAGCCGCGAGAAAAAGCTTTTTATCGCGTAATGCCAGTTGGGCCGAACGATTTCGATCCGAATTCGAAATACAAGTTCGAGTTCAAAAAAACAATTTAAATTTACTAATTGAGCAAATAGAGCCGTGGGATTTTTTCCTCAACGGCTCTTGTTTATTTGCTACTAAGAAAAAAGGGTTTCTCGCCGTATCATTGTCTCTGTTTTTGGCCATTGCATTAATCGCGCTTCCATTCTCCGACGCTAAACTCCTCTTAGCTATTTTAATGCTCCGACAAACGTTCTCTTTCCACCACTCAATATATATATTTTATAAATTTTTTTCTATTTCTATCAATAAATGGGTTCATATGTTTAAACAATCCCTATTTATACCCGGTAATATGTCCATATATTAATCATTTAAGGAGATTCGATCTTATGAAAAAATACTTGCTGCCTGTTTTATTATCCATCTTTCTTGTATTATCATTTTCTTCAAGTGTATATGCTTCAAATATTAGGCAAGCATCCAGCAATCCCGAGAACGGTTGGAAAAGATTCCTGTATGACGAGTTCAACATAACATACGAGGGACAATGGGCTGTCTGTGAGGTGTCGCGCTGTACCAAAAACGTATGGCAAACGGGCGGCGCGAAGATGAAATTTAATTTCGTCGGAGAACAATTCCGATTCATTTCCTACTACTTCAGCACTGGCTCAAAGGACATCGATGTTTATATTGATGGAGTAAAAACAGACAATTTCTCACTCTACGGCAATAATGACAGCACTTCGAGAATCACGTACGAAAGCCCTAGTTTGGTGTCCAAAGAACACTCCGTTGAAATCGTGAACAACACGAAAGAATATTTATATATCGTTGCTCTGGATTTGCCTGACGGCAGCACATTACAACCGTTCGATCCGAAAACACCGGAACCTAAACCAGAGCCAAAGCCCGAGCCTAAACCAGAACCGGAACCCGAACAAGGCGAAAGAGCAATTCTAGTCGTTGCCATGATAACGGGGGTAGAAAAGGAATTTGACCTGAGCATGGGAGAAGTGAACGCCTTTATCAACTAGTATGAAAATAAACAAGCCGGTTCAGGCACGGCATCCTATGCCATAAACAAGCATAACAATAACAAGGGCCCGTTCAGCAACCGCAAAGACTATGTAATTTTCGATAAAATACTAACGTTCGAAGTAAATGAGTATTCCATAAAATAATTCTGAGAGACGTAGGAAAAACCTCCACATTTGTCGAAGTATGTAGAACTATCGACGGAAAGGAGGTTATTTTTATGGATAAGTCTATAATTCTTAAACTAGTTAACGAAGTTACCGAAGAGGTTTTCGCCAAAAATAAAGACGCCCTGGAAGATGATTCTGTCTTAACAGGTAATGTTGAATTGACTGTTCGCTTATCAGCTCTGACGACAATTAAAATTCTTGAGCGCCTCGAACTTATCGATTCAGACTAGGATTTTTCTTCTATGCTTTTCAAAGCCTCCGCAACAGTTCTTTCCCAACTCTGCTTAATCGATTTCAATGATTATTTCTCTAGCTGCCCCGATTGAAGGGCAGCTAGCTCTCCCCTCACTCCCTTATTCGTTGTTCACATCCTTCGCCTCCTCTCAATCAAAAAGGCCTCGCCGTAAGCGAGACCCAAAAGTTAGTGATATTGACTTATTTTTTTGTCGTTAAAGCTTCCTCGACAAGACAAATCTCCTCAATATTTTCTGCGATCATTGTATCGTATTCAGCTAGCTCATTCACCTTTTATGTAGAATCGCACTTTCTTTCTCTCTATCTTTAATCTTAACTATATGAACATGCAAAGCAATGGGCTAAATTCAATTAAACATACTGTTTAGTCATACACATCATTATTGTTCCGTGAAAGCTCGTCGACCAACCGAACAACTGCGACTTATATAGATGTTCTTCTAACACCTCAATATAACTTCCCCACTCCCTATTTACATTTATACCAATATATAGTATAAATGACTTACAGACTAATTGGTATATTTTAGAAGTCTAATTTCCACATCGAGGTGTTTCTATTGAAAAGAAGACTCTTTCCAACGCTTCTCGCTTCAATACTATGCTTAGCTAGTATATTAACGGGGTGTCAAAAAAACGAGGCCCCTCCATTCTCTAAGGATAAAAAGGCAGAGCTTACGATTGCGTATACGAATGAAAATGCTTTTCTAAAGCGCTACGGCAATCTATTTAATCAAGAGTACCCTAATATAAGGCTTTCTATCGTATCTACGATTCCTCTCGTGACCAAGAAGTTATCTGTGGAGAACTGGGTCCAGCAGAACAAATTCGATATTATCTATTTGCCGCCTGATCTAGTAAAAGAAATGGCAGAACGCAACGATTTGCAAGATTTGGACTTATGGATAAAGCGGGATTCCTTCCAGCTGGAAGAATACATTCCGCAAGTCATCGAATATGCCCGCTCAATTGGAAATGGGAAGCTATATGGGTTACCTCCTACCTTCTACGGACAAGCTATCGCATACAATAAAGACCTTTTCGATACGTACCATATCGAATATCCGCAAGAAGGAATGACTTGGGAGGACTTGCTCCGCTTGTCCGGTAAATTTCCAAAGGATGACGGGCGTGGCAACACGCTTATCGGTCTTGGAACCAATGATTCTTCTTCCTTTGAATTCATGCTGAAAGTCGGCTTCGGGCAAGGCCTAACCATGATGCAGGGCAATCCACCCCAAGCGACAGTCTCAAGCGACTCCTGGAAGCAAATTTGGCAGCTTACGCTTCCCTTATTGAAGAGTGGACAATTAATAAATAGCTCCGATCTCAATACGTATATGGAGGCCTTTCATGCTGGCAAGCAAGCAATGGCTGTGGTTACGTATGAAGAGTACAAGCAGTTGGCCGCCCAGAAAAAAACTACATTTCAATGGGCGCTAGCTCCATTTCCTGTTAACCCCAACCAGTCGGACAACAACGATACATTGCTAATCGACGGATTGTATGCAGTATCCGCTCAATCTACAGAGAAAGAAGCAGCTTGGGAACTGGTAAAGTTTCTTAATTCTCGCACCGTTGCGAAATGGAATTACCGCTCTTTATATGGCTTTTCCACCTTACAACATGAATTGAGCACGAATCAAGAGGAACGTGAACGACTATCTGCCATGTATGCGTCGCGGCAATCCTATCATCCCATAGGAGAAGTACCGTTTGAACTTGTAGATAAGGCGAATGCTGCAATCAAAAACATACTGGATGGCGGTCAGTCGCTGGAAGAAGCTCTGCAACAATTGCAGAACGAGGCTCAGCAGATTCCAAAGTAATTCCGATGTATGCGGATCATTCCGTTTACATATATCACATCATCCAGATTGTACAAGTGAGTCGTTACTACGTCTTGCTGGGGGTGATTCATTGTTGCACCGCAGAACTGCAGAATGGATTTGCAACAATAAATGAAGGAGATGTGAAGAATGACAAAGAAAATTACTGTGTTATGCCTTGTAACTGCCTTGTGCTTCGTTAGTGTGGCGTCAGTATCAGCTGCCGGAAAGGATCCGGATGCAGAGACGGTTGCATACATCGACTATGTCATTGGAAACCAAAAGAAAGTGAAAGGCAAATCTTATGCCCGAACAACCAATTCGAACATGAAAAAAATTAATGTGTTCGGAACCTTCTACGAGGGATCAACCCAGAAGGAACAAGGAACCAACTCTACGACTACCAGCGGCAATGAAACAGCATGGTACACAGGCGAATACAGTGCAACAGGTTCTTACAAGTTGAATACATTGTCGCGTACATACTACAAGGATGGAACAGAAAGCGATCAATCATCAGCAAGCGATTCTTGGTAACAGCTAAAAAGGGTGGGCCCCCCACCCTTTTTTCCAGTTTATATTCGTTGGAGGTATCATCATGGGGAAGAACAAAGTTGCAATACTCTGTATTATACTCTCGATGCTATTATTATCAGCTTGCCAAAGCAACGTCGAGAAGCCGATAACGATCACGGTGGAATATCCTTCACCAACCGAATTCTACAAGAGATATGGCCATGCCTTTGAGCAAAAATCCTCCTATATTAGCATTCAAGTTATCCCCGAGGCGGATCAGTCATCACCGGCTGATCTACGTTATATGGACAATTTATCCTCTTATAAGAAGCTTAGCGACTCAGGCGATCTACTTAATCTTGAATCGTTTATCAAGCAAGATCCTGATGCATGGAAGAATATATCTCCGATCATGTTCGATTCCTTAAAAAGGATTTCTGGAGACCGGCTTTACGGTTTGGCGCCTACCTTTTCAAGCTACGCCATTTACTACAATAAAGATATGTTTGCTACATACAAAATCCCGCTTCCGAAGAATCAATCCACTTGGAAAGATATCTTTGACTTGGCGACCCGCTTTCCCTTGCAGACCGATGATGGAGAGCCGTTATACGGATTTAAGCCCAATTATTATGAAAATGTAGGAATCTCGCTCATTATGCGTTGGGGACAAACGGAAGGATTGCGATTCATCGATCCCGAAACCTTACAAATCCAGATGAACACACCCGCATGGAAGGCAATATGGAGTAGAACGATTGACGCTCTGCGCTCTGGACGCATCTATAAGCAAACGCAGCAAACCGAAGGTACGATGTCACTCGACCCCATCTACACAGGCAATGCCGCTATGGTGCTGCAATCCCAGGTCGCCGCTTATAATTTTGACATTAATCGTAATTTCGAGGGCGGAAAGGCTATTAATTGGGGCATGGTGACTGTTCCTGTAGATCCGCGAAAGCCGGAATTCAGCGATTACTATCGCATTGAGGAAATTTACGGAATCTCAACAGCTTCGGAGCGGCAGGAAGCAGCTTGGGAGTTGCTGAAGTGGATGATGCAAGGAGGAGCCGTGACTTCCACGGAGATCAACCACGGACTTCCGGCGCGAACCGAACTTATTGCTACCGTGAAGGGACATGACCTAACCCCATTGACGATGCTTAAGGCTACCCCATCCAGTCACAATCCTTATGATTCCGTTCATTACGATATCATCAACGCTTTCAAAAGCGTCGGGAACCAAATCGTGGAGGACGTCATTGCGAATAAACTAACCATTGAAGAAGCATTAATTCAGATCGATGAAAAAGGCCGGCAGGCGGTCGATGCCGCAGCCATTGAAGTATCCAAATCCGAGGAAAATAACGGTTCTGAGTAAGGACGCTCCGCTGCAATTATGGATAATCCATATGTACAGGTAAACCAAAAAGTCGAGTATGGAGGCACTTGCAAGCCCTAACTCGACCTATAGGGTTGCCGTTTTTTTCAACCTCGAAACTCCTTTTTCCTATCATTTCGTTCAATCCTAATAGGTACGTTCAAACGAATCAGTTTCGTCTATGATGTTTTACGTGCGTATATGAGCAATTAATCATATAATGTAGAAAAAAGGAGGTTATTTATTTGAAGAAAATTAGTGCAATATTCTTGATTTGCGTATTAGTATTGGTAGGCTGCGGAGGTGGACAAGCATCCAAAGATGAAGCTTTAGCACTCGATTATGTCAATACATACCTAAACGGCACCGACAAAGAGGCTAAGAAAAAGTTCGTTGAAGAGAAGGTACATCCAGAAGCTATGCCGCTGTTCGCTATGGGGATAAGCCTAGAAATTCCTGAAAAGAATATGTACAAAAACCCGAAAGTTATTGAATCAACGGAGTATGAAAAGGATGGAGAGAAAGCCACTATCGTATTGCTGTCAGGAACTGTAGACGGGAAAGATAAAGAAATGATCGTGTTAACGATGGATGGGAAAATAGGATTCGGCTTCGAGTCTGATAGCAAAAGTGAGAGTATGAAGAAAAATTATGATGAGATGCGTTCCAAGTTCAGAACTGAGCCACTGAAGTAACAAACAAGCCTCGGGCAATCCGAGGCTTTATTTTTTATGGGGCAGCACCAACACGTCATTCGCACAACAAAAAAAGTAAATTTAAGGTATTAATCACGCAAAATGGAATATATAAATAAGGAGGTGGCCATCTCTCAGTTCGAAAGAAGGAGTGTTTACATGAAAAAAGGATTTCTTGCCGTATCATTTTCACTGTTTTTGGCCATTGCTTTAATCGTGTTGCCTTTCTCCGGCACTAATGTAGATGCTAAAGGGGTAAGCGGCTCAATCACGATCAACAAAGAAACATATAAATATATCGAAGAATCTTTCGGAAAAAATCGAGGGATTACATTCAATCCAGGCCAGCATACGTACAAAATAGCCCCGAATCCTCACGACAATCCCAAATACAACAAAAAACAAGAGCAGTTCTATGAGGAGATCGCAAAAGGCGTTAAAACTCTTGTAGAAAAATCAGGCTGGAAAGATACGCTCAGCAACATTACAGCTCTGGGTGAAACCTATACATTAGCTCCACGCTAAAATAGTTCTGCAAGAATACAACATGTTGTATCCCACAGTACCTTGTCTTACCCATCTTCAATGTATTCCCAAACATACACTTAATCTAATAGAAGCATCCCGAGCCCTTGTTAAGACAAGGGCTCTTTCCTTTTTGTCCCCATCCAATATCAATAACTCCTTTATGCTACACCCAAAATATCACTATGCCCTGCAACGCGCCTAGCTTGGTGTTTTTTCGAAATGTCATCAAGCCTGCGACCCGGAATGGTCATGAATGTTTGTTTTTCGAAGGCAATCCTGCTGATTATAGGGCTACAACCCACACAACGAAGGAGTGAACAGAATATAAAAAAATATGCCTATGATAAGGGAGTGCAGTCATGTCAACAGCCAGTCTAAAAAAGTTTGTCGGTAAATATGTGTTCGTACGTATTAAGGGCCAAAATAAAGGGTTTCCTTCCTTTGTACAAGAGGTAGTCGTCAGACAAGGGAGAGGTTGGATTACACTGTGGAAATGTTTTAAGTGTGCAGGTCCCGTTCAAATTCTCTATCGAACGAACCAAATTGCCAACATTCGTATTGTCGATGATCCTTTGTCAGAGAATAAATGCAATAGCAGCAGAGGAACAAGAAAGCAAAAGTAAAACCAACGCCGTCCTAGATAGAGTTCACTGTGAAGTTCGTTGTTGTATTCGCGTTAATCTTTTCAGACCTTGGTATTTCCGACTGGAAAGACCGGGGTCTTTGTGTAAAGTGCACCGTTTAAAGGAAACCCTCATATCTACTTGACTTTGCAGTTCCCACACTTCTTGAAGCCATTGCATCAAGCCTCCTCTATATGAATCTGTTATTACCATTTCAATTAAAATAACCCCAATATGTTAAGCAAAATATCGGGGTTACTGAATTATTGATTCTTTCTTTTTTCCTGACGTGATTGCATTTGCACAATGTATGTATCAAGTTGTTGGCTAATTCGTATCACTTCTTCGTCTGCAAATCCACCTTTAATCTGAACAGTCTCTGTAAGCTTCTTTCTTAGCTCATTTATTTTATGCTCCAATAAATCTATAACGCTCACCTCACGTACACTATCTCTCTCCTGAGTATAATGCACGTTCCAGTAAGATATGTGAGAAAATACCACTGTTTCACTTTGTCGAAAAATGAAAAAGAGCATCAAATGATGCTCCCAACATTACCACGGATATATGCTACCTGATCCGCCTGAGAGTGCCGCTACTGTTGTCACAAAGGTAACTGTTTATAGAAGAGACTTGAAATACAGGCTTTTGATTAAGTTTTTCATACTTAACCCTCCATTTCTTACCACGGATGAATGATCCCAATATCTGCAGCCAATGAATCAGTTGTTGTTACAAATATAACTAAGTAGAAACAGGATTTGAAGAAAAGTTTTTTTATCATTTTTTTCATACCTAATCCTCCAATTCTTTTGAACTCTGAATAAAGTATGTGTTCAATTTTTCAAATGTGGACTGAGGGGATACGCTATGCTCTAAATGGATACGCACAACGGTATTCAGACATTCTTTTTCTTTAGTCGTATCATTGACTTTGGAGTAGTTCAAGGCTGCCTCCACCATATAGGTAACGCATGTTTCATAATTGCCTAATGCTAAATAATATTCGCCTTTTATCCGAAGGTAATCGGCGTATCCTAAAAAAATGAAAGGATTGCCTTTGTCTAGGATTGTCGAGTCTATCTTACTGTTCTCCAGCAAAGTCTTTGCGTCTTTCAGGTTGTTTTGCTGTAAGTATAATTGAAGGAGATTTTTTGTTGCAGGAAGGGCAGAGAGATCACTGCAAGTCTTAAGAAATGTAAGGAGTTGTTCGATTGCTAGGTCTGTATTTCCTTTCTTGGCCTTTAATAACGCTTCGGCAAGAACCACGTTTTCTTGGACATTGGGATAATTAAATTGTTTGTACTGTAGACAGTAAAATTCTGATTCTTCGTATTCTCCAATGCAGAAATATGCTTCAATAAGGATACCAAGTGCATTTACTTTATGGTGACTTGCATTGCTGTCTTCAGCAAGTATTTTCTTACAGTGATGAATACTCTCTTTATAGAATTTTAAGTTGAATGCATGAACACCTAATTTGTAGTATAGCTCGATCTGCTCTTGTTGAGATAAGAAATCAATATAATGAAGGACATATTTTCCATCGGAATAAGTTTCCTTCAATTTGCTAAAATCATTTCTTTCAATTAGATAGCATCGATACATCCCCTTGGCGATATAAGGCATAATTCCATGTGAGCGAGAGTGTTCAACGATGAGGTTATACAGTGGCAATTTAATGGAGGTGTCTTCTATGGAGTCGATGTGTTGATAAAGCCTTTCGGTCAAGTCAAAGCTGTCTTCATTCGGAGATTCAAGGTATTTGGTCGCAACTTTTCGGATCAGTTCAATAGAACTTTCTTGCCGAATCGTTGATTGTAGAATTTGTAGCAAGGATTCCGCTCTTTTCTCAACCTCTACATAATAATCAACCAATGTTTCAAAAGGTATATTCAATGTCACTGCCAATGGACGCACACTCGAAAATTCTGGACGCTTTACTTCGCCGTTCTCGATTCTTGAAATCGTACCTCTAGGAACACCTGATAATTCTGACAATTGAGTGATCGTCATATTTAATGAGCGCCTTGTATCTTGGATTAGTTCACCGATTGTTGTAATGATAGTTGCGTTCAATATCATCCCTCCTTTTTATCAAATTACTACCTATATTTTACCATGTCGTATAGATCGTGTAAATTTAATGATTTTAAGAGGAAAAACATATGAAAAGGAGCAAGAATCATCTCACTCCTTTGTTTTTAGACGGCTGCAGGCTGAAGCATCGAGAAATAAACAGATACCTGTTTCTCAACCCTTTCTGCAAGTCGAACCACTCCTAATTGCGCTACATTACCGATCCCCATTTAGCCATCCTAATTTCAAATCCTCATAGGTACGTTAGAAACATCTCTGGATCCTTCCCTACGCCGCTTTCATAACCAACGTTTCAACTCCACATAGGTACGTAACAAACGGATTAGACTGAGGAAAAGCTTGAAACTATCAGAAAATTATTTCAATTCCTCATAGGTACGTTACAACCCCCAACCTGCTCGGATTGAGTTCGCCGTCATGCTCTGGTTTCAATTCCTTATAGGTACACAGGTACATTACAAACGAACACTAAAGGTCAATTTGATTATTCAGAAGTACTATTTTAATTCCTTATAGGTACGTTACAAACTGTTTCTATCTTATTTGCATCAAGGTCGAGGTCGGAATAGTTTCAATTCCTTATAGGTACGTTACAAACTCAAATGAGGATCGGGTTTATTGTGAAGCTGAAAATAGGTTTCAATTCCTTATAGGTACGGTACAAACATTTCAGCTTGGAGAACGTGAAAGAGTTTCTGCAGGCGTTTCAATTCCTTATAGGTACGTTACAAACTCCAATTTCCACCGTGATTTCACCCAAGGCATTAGTCGGTTTCAATTCCTTATAGGTACGTTACAAACGGCGTTACTGGCGGAGGAATAGATCTTTCAACCGAGTTTCAATTCCTTATAGGTACATTACAAACGATGATTACGTTATTCGCTACTATGATATGAACATCTTGGGTTTCAATTCCTTATAGGTACGTTACAAACGAAGAAGAGGATGCAAACAATTGGTGATGTTCTTAGGTTTCAATTCCTTATAGGTACGGTACAAACGGTTTATGGTGCGCTGGTGCAGATAACAGAGAACTAGTTTCAATTCCTTATAGGTACGTTACAAACCCATCAAAAGCCCACTGTTATTGCATTTTTTGAAACCAAAATAACCCTAAAAAGAAAGAAGCCAACACCAATGTACCACACTTTTCCTTGACGTGATAGGCTTCTCAGTAAAATTCAATTGTCGTCGATCCCCCGGGGGTTTTTACGCTATTGGGGGTCGACGACAACATTGCAATCAATAATTCTTACCGAGTATAGGGTAGTCCCTTCACCAACATACAGCAAGTTTACAATTAATCCCTGAGATTTCGGACTATCTCATAAAGCCCATGACCGTTAGAATTTTTAGCGCCGAGTCCCACATCATAGGTTAATTGAATCAAATCTAAATCGCCTTCCAATAAGAAATCTCCTGTCCATCCTTTAATCAGTGTTGACTTAAACTTAGATGTTATTGGCTTAATTCGTTCCCGATGAAGAGGAGTCAGCGAAAGCGGTTTATCGACCGCCAAAGGTTTTCCATGGAAAGCTTCGTATTTTTTGAGGGCGTTTGCTTGGATTAGCCCACTGAATTCCTCTTCCAAAGGCGAATAAAAATATGTCTTTTTCTTATCGTCAAGCTGAAATGTACTGTACATGGTAACAGGCGTGAGAAAGCGTATTTGCATTTTCTCGCTGACAGTTTCATGAATTTGATCAATAGAAACAACCTTAACTTGACTGCTGCCCAAACGGAAATCATCTCTTATTATTAAAGAAGACACCAATTCCTGAATCAATTTTTTATCATATGCCGAAAATATAAATGAAACATGCGGTGATTCAAATTCTAAGATGGAAGAATCTCTATCCAGTTTATATGAACCGTTCAGCCTGGAAAAAGTAAACATGCGGAATTGGCGTTTTCCTCGTTGATAACCTGTATTATGCAAAAAATCCCGGTATTCATCATCCCTGATACTATGATAAATAAGGCCATGAAGCTATTCTTGATGATTTATAGGTATGGTAAGCTTTCCGTCAAAGGTTAATGTAATTTTGATTCTCAATATCTTATCCCCCCTGTTGCTGAATATCGATACTATCGATATTCATTTTCCATTTACGTTTGAATTGCTACTAGTCAAAAATCTCAAAACACTGAAAACTGATCCGTTACATTTAATTTCCTCGATCACGTTCAATATCAACGATTGGTAAAAATAACTTACCTTTGAAATCATTCCTCATAGGTACAATACAAACGGACGCCGTTTCTATGGCGGATCGCTTCGATTTCGGATTTCAATTCCTCATAGGTACGTTATAAACTGTCCGCGAGTTCCTTTAGGTTTGAGCGTACGTGTTTCAATTTCAATTCCTCATAGGTATGTTATAAACTACTATGGCGTCTTTTTCTTTTGCCACAAGTTACATATTTCAATTCCTCATAGGTACGTTATAAACCCGTGAAAAGCCTGATGTTACAGCGTTTTCTGAAATTAATATAAATCTTAATTGAAAAGCAACAACATCAATGTACAATACTTTCCCTTGATGTCATAGGTTTCGAGACAAAATTCAGTTGTCGTCGATCCCCCGGGATTTTTACGCTATTGGGGGTCGACGACAACATTTAAAAATAAAGATAGTTCCCGGTATAGTAAATAGAAAAGTTTTCTTCTATTCATCAATTTACAGCAAGTTCATTACCAATCCCTGAGGGATCAATTCATAAAATTCAAAAGCCGTATAATTTCTAACAATTTATACAAACCGTTAGTCTCGGTAAAATTAACATCCCGAATTGACATTTGTTAAGCTGCATCTATCACATTAATAATCTTGTAACCGCCACACACTTCTCATTCCCATGTCCTTAATCCAATCCTCATGAATATTTTCAAACGTAACCATGAGAGCTTATATTTGAAGCATTTCTCTTATTTCATTCCTTATAGGTACGTTACAAACCCGCGCAACAGGGAGGAACGAAGACATGGCAGGAAGACAGTTTCAATTCCTTATAGGCACGTTATAAACGAGAAATACCAAGCTGAGAAGAAGGCCGAAGAGGAGTTTCAATTCCTTATAGGTACGTTATAAACTCAGCTTGCATTGATGTTGAATATTGCAGTCGAGAAGGTTTCAATTCCTTATAGGTACGTTATAAACCCGTTAAAAACCCACTATTATACCAATTTTTGAAACTAAAATAAACCTAAACAGAAAGAAGCCAACATCAATGTACCACACTTTTCCTTGACGTCATAGGTTTTGCAGTAATATTCATTTGTCGTCGATCCCCCGGTGTTTTTACGCTATGAGGGGTCGACGACAGCATTACAAAATAATAATCGTACCCGATATAGTTGATTTTAAATGTTTTCCTCTTCATCAATTTACAGCAAGTTTACAATCAATACGATCAATCCCCTAGGTGTCGAATCACTTCATAGAGACCATGACCGTTAGAATTTTTAGCGCCGAGTCCCACATCATAGGTTAATTGTATCAGATCTAAATCGCCTTCCAATAAAAAATCTCCCGTCCATCCTTTAATCAACGTTGACTTAAACTTAGATGTTATTGACTTGATTCGTTCTCGATAGAAGGGGATAAGCGAGATCGATTTATTGACTGCAATAGCTTCCCCATGTAATGCTTCGTATTTTTTAAGAGCATTTGCGTGGATTAATTTACTAAACTCCTCTTCCCAAGGCGAATAAAAATACGTCTTTTTCTTATCGTGAAGCTGAAATGTGCTATACATGGTAACAGGCGTGAGAAGACGAATAAGCATTTTCTCGCTTACGGTATCATGGATTTGATCAATAGAAACAACCTTAACCTGACTACTTCCCAAACGGAGATCATCTCTTATTAATAAAGAAGACACCAATTCCTGAATCAATTTTTTATCATATGCTGAAAATATAAATGAAACATGCGGTGGTTCAAATTCTAAAGTAGAAGAATTTCTGTCTAGTTTATACGATCCGTTTAGCCTAGAGAAAGTAAACATCCGGAATTGGCGTTTTCCCTGTTGATAGCCCGTATTATGCAAAAAGTTCCGATACCCATCATCCCTGATACTATGGTAAATAAGACCATGAATCCATTCTTGATGATTTATAGGCATGGTAAGCTTACCGTCAAAGGTCAATGTAATTTTGATTCTCAAAACCTTGTCCCCCTTTTTAAAACACTCCGGTTTGCCTATACTTTGATATTTTTCAATTTCCGTTCACGTTTGAATTGCTACTAGTCAAAAATCTCAAAATACCGAAAGCTGATCTGTTAAAATTCATTTTCTCTATCACGCGTTCAAAATCTTACAATTGAAAAAAACAACTTACCTTTGAATACAATCCTCATAGGTACATTACAAACCCCATTAAATGCTCACTGTTATAGCAATTCTTAAAAACAAAATAAACGTTAACAGAAAGAATCAAACACAAATGTACCACACTTTTCCTTGACGTGATAGGCTTCTCAATCAAATTCAATTGTCGTCGATCCCCCGGGTTTACGCTTTTGGGGGTCGACGACAACATTTAAAAATTAAGATCGTTCCCGGTATAGTAAATTGAAAAGTTTTTCTATTCATCAATTAACAGCAAGTTCACTACCAATCCCTAAGGCATCGATCAATTAATAAAATTCTTAAGTGGACAATCTCTGATAAGAACAGTTATTTTGGTAAAAAATTTACATTATGAATTGATATTTTATGTTAATTTTCACTTTCCTCTATCACGTTCGAAATCTCAAAACCGCTACACGCTTTTTATTTCATGCCCTGAATTCAATCCTCATAAGTATTTTCAAACGTAACCATATATTTGAATCATTTTTCTTATTTAATTCCTTATAGGTACGTTACAAACACAACTGCTATACCAACTATTCAAATTTGAAAAGAGTGAAGTTTCAATTCCTTATAGGTACGTTACAAACCCATGAAAAGCCTACTATTATAGCCTTTCCTTAAATTAAAATAAATCTTTAACTGAAAAGCAACAACATAAATGTACCACACTTTTCCTTAAATTCAATTGTCGTCGATCCCCCGGGATTTTTGCGTTATTAGGGATCGACGACAACATTACAAATTCTAATGTCTGTATTCGATGTGATTTTAATGCTCTATATTAACAATTTCATTAAGTTACCAAATGTAAAATAGCGGCTTGCTTCTGCAATTGTAAATGTGTCATTAAGCGATTTTCCATTGTTTTAACAAAAGATTGAATAAGTCTTTTCATGCTATCTTCCCTAATCTCAACATGAAAGTCTTGCTGCAGCATACTTCCTGTATCTTCTGGCCAATTCTCTCCAACACATTCCTTGATTATTGTATCTGTAATGGTTGCCAATGCATGAACAGCTTCATTTCTTTTTCTATATAGTTTATCCATCGCAGCTCCCCAAGATCCGATTATTTCAGAACTACTCGAATTCGCCTTTATCATATCGATAAAAGCCATGCGGTCACTACTTCGGGAGATTCCCTCAAAATCAGGAAATCTGGATTGCACCTCTTCTTTTTTCCTTTCCAGATAACGAGTCCAATTCTTTCCTGAATGATTTCCTCTCACAAACTCGATCCCCATTATTTGAACAAATTTCATATATAGTAACCACTCATAAAATGAGCTGGCACTAACAGAAAAGTCCTGCCATTGTTCTCGTTCCCAAAAATAACATGCTTTCCGATAATAATCTTGAACAACCAAGCGAATATCTTTATCGTCAAGCCAATCCTCATTTTTGGTTTTAATTTTTTCACTTCCTAAATAAAGCTTGGTTAGAAGCTCACACCCTATGGTATATTCATGTTCATCCTCTGTATTCCAAGCCCTCATACCTTGCTCCCAGTGCTTCACTGCTTCTTTATAATCGAAGAGGGTCCAGTAATGGAAAGCACGAACGACATCCTCAATCTCCTTCAATACCGGTTGCAGGAAAGTAAATTGCATTGTTCGAATGATGTCTAGTGCTTGAGAAAATTGCCGGTTGTAAAGCATATTTTCGACTAATTTGAACACATCATCATAACGAAGCAAATCCGCTAATTGAATTTTTTGAACGCGGTCTCTTCGAACATCGTAATAATGCCTGTTCTTAGGGTACTTTAGACCGCTGAATGCTTCGAGCAAATGATGGCTCATTGCCGGCGTCCCGGCAGTAAAACAAGCGAGTGCTATATCAGCCTCGCTTACGCCACATTCGTTACGCAATGTATTTTCCGTTAACAATTCATTGTACAAGTACATCATTTCAGAAAGGGATGCAGGGTTGCCTTGTACTTGGATACCTTTTACAACCGGAATGCGATAGCCTAGTAAATCTGTTTTCGTAACAATATATTCAATTATTCGATATGCCCAAAAGGTATCCTTTGTGTCTTGAGGTTTTTGTTCCGTATAGAACAAAACGATTTGGTCTGGTTTATTCTGTTCGTCAGCTAAATGCTTTAAGAGATTGTTGAGAAGAGGAATTTCAATATTAGCTATTGTTTCCTCCGTATTAGACTCTAATATGCTATACCATTTTTCACAGAAATCAGAAAAACCATTAAATACTCGCTTCTGATCATCAGAGCTTTTAGTACGATCATATTTTAATTGTTTGTCCTGTACGTCAGATCCGCCCAGTGAATAGAACAGAATCTTCTTCATTAGCAGTCTCCTCTATAACTAGTGGTAGCGTCAGTGCATAAGCGTATTGCACGATTTCAGGGCGATAGTCCGAGATATTTTTGATCATGCAACCTGCAAAACTCCGATAACTCCCCTCTGGAATGGTAAAAACAGAACCGGGGACAATGCGACTCAATGGCTTCTTGAAGGGATTCTTTAAGTCACTCCAGCCCTCTCCAATCTTGCCATGCTTCGTCTTAACTCGATACCAACCATTTGCTGAATCATAGCTTGAAGGGACGCCATGGCTTAACCACATATGAGCATTGGCATGTTTATCCCATTTGTTCCACCAGTCGGTTCGATCATGAACGTCGCATATGCGAAATTGGCCGTAGCCCACACTTTTCCGTTTGCCATAACCGATTAATGCAACGCGTTCCATTAATGCAATCAATTGCTGACTATCCGTATCGCTGCGTACCGCTGCAAAAATCGACACTTTTTGTGCTTCCCCAGAGTCAGGATTAATGGGTAACGAATACTCTTCATTTGCAAACAAGCCGCCTTCTTCAAGAGTCTGCATATTGTTGCGATCTATAATGTTATGCATTGATAATCGGGTCATCCAATCACCTTGTTTGGACAGCCCCGCCATATCATGGTAGTTTCCCTCTAGCCATCTTTCAGTCCGCAGCCAGCGTAAATTTTTCTGCTTTTTAGCCTGACGCGCTTCATTCAAAGAAAATTCGGAAGCATTGCGCTTACGTGGCGGAAGCATGGGACGCGGCAACCATTCGCTTGCAAAGCCGTCAGACAAGACGAATGGAGGCATGAATGCTGCTCTCTCTTCCTCGTCATCTGGCAAAGCAAATGAATCCAGCCATTCACGAAGCTTCTTTTCCCCATGATCATAACGCATTTCCCATGCCATATGCCCAAACAGCGTATCTGCCTGCCAAGGCGTCAGAACGCTTGATTTAGGCTCTATCGTAATTTCAAGCCAGCGCATTACTGTTCACCGTCTTCTATGAATGAACGTGTATGTATGTCATATGGTTTGCCGTCAACCTTCACATTCGTAAATATAACTTTCCCGTATCCTCGTGTACCCGAACCTCCAAGATAGTCTTTTTCCAACTTAACCATCACGTCTGCCAATACTCTCAAGTTGTCTACTTCCTCGTTTCCGAATACCTCATTCCAGTCAAAATTACGCAAAACGAATTCAAAATCAAATTCGGTTCCGACCGGTACGCGTTCTTGATGCCGCGGATGACGTGCAGCTCCTGTATTGCGATTAATCGTATTTTCGGTTTTGATGTCAAGAAATTGATTGCCTAACTCTGTTTTCCGACTTATAAATAGTTGTTTCCATTCCTCTGTAAGATGGGCATCCCGAACAATCAACCGCGATGGGCCGAATTTATGATTCGGATTGCGATGCGGGCCAAATAAACGAGAGATATTGCAATTCTCTATAGAACCACCATATTTTGCCCCACTATACGGCTCTCCATTTGGATTAAACTTTCCTTCCGCTAGCTCTAACAACGATCGCATTTTACCTTTCAGCGAAGAACCCGGAATATACGGCATACCATGAATAGGCTCTACAATAATGGGATTATCAAGCCCTCCAATTTCTAATGAATCTGAGGATGCCCCAATGCGAAGGCCAGTTTCGCAACGTATGATTCCTGTTACAACCTGATAACCTAATAATCTACCTACCATTTCGACTTACCTCCGTTTTCTTTGAAATAACCCATAATACACATGAAATGATCCATAAATACTTTGTAGTGTTTCAAAGATTTTTCGGCAATCTGAACATTTCTATCTACAAAATCATACAGTATCCTAGAAGAACGGGCATCTTCGCGATTGGAATCATAACTCGCCGTAGCTCGCAATTTATATAATCTGTGTCTATTAGAATGAAAAGCCTTTTCAGAAACACTTTTATCGGCATTGACTACTTCCCAAATGGTTCGAATTTCGTTGTAATATTTGCGTAAACGTGAACTTGTGTCACCTACTAAACCCAACTTTTTCGCTACTTCTTCGGCCATTTCCACGTACAGCTCACGTCTAGGAAGACCTTCGCTATCAAAGTACCCTTCTTTTAAATAACCTTCCGGCAGCTTTATAGGATCTCGCTGTGCATCCGGGCGACCTCCAGATTGGTTCGTCCTCCCATTTTTTGAATAATTATTCCCTTTATTCATTTGCCTTTTCTCCCCTTTCTTGCATGAAATAAAAGATTCGATATATGGACGGCATCAAAAACCACCAAGTGTCTGCCTCGATCGCATGCCTGTTTCGAAGCTGGATTAACCATCTCTTGCAGGCCTCCTGAGACCGTTTCGCCTCGGTGTCGCCCTTTAAATCCGAAAAACGATTTATCGTATATGCCAGCATAGACTGATAACGCAATCCTTCCACTTTACCGCTAGCAGTAAAAGCATGCCGCATTTCAGCAAGTTGAAGCAGTTTGCGCATGAGCGAATGTGTACATCCCCCATGCTGTAACCACGTATCCCATTCTTTGGCCTTATCCCAAGCTTTTTTGAGATGCTCCCACTCCATGATCTGACCGTGCAGACAAATTTGATTCCGGCCTTCCGCATAAGCCTTGGAAAGTCTGATCTCATTCGCTGTATCCTTAGCTTCACTCAGTGATTGTTCTGCTATATGTGCAAGTGAGGCCATCGGAGTCTTCGGAGAGACAAATAATAATGCTGCGGATAATGTGACTGAGTTATTGTCTTCAACATAGAATCGAAACTGCTCGTTCAACTCCAATGCAAATTCAGGCATATCTGACCAAGGTCCTATAAAGAATAAATCGTCCCCGCCCGAAAACACTGTATACACTTTTGGAAATTGTTCTATAATTTTGGCCGTAATAATCTCTGACGTAAAAACATGCAAATTCCTGCTAATGTACATATATTCATGTAATGAATAATCGTTTTTGCATCCTTTTAGTCCAAAGGATAGTAATAATCCAAGATGATCAATATCTGCTTTTAATATCCCAAGTGCTTTTTTCCCCACAGAAGTCTCTGCCATTTCTACAAATGTCATTGTCTGCTTATCTGTAGTCGGCACATAATTAGATATACTCGATGCTTGTACCCAACCGGCTTCAATAAATTGCGGAGCATTGTCATTCCAATATTCAGTCCATATCGCATCTGGGTGTGATTTGCTTTGAGGCATCAGCAAATGCATTTCCATATTTCCCCATAATTTAAAAACCGTTCCCCCATCAGACTCTCCAGGAACAAGTTGTACACCCATTGCTTGCGGCAATCTGCTCCCTAATTCTAGTTCCATCGAACAATCGTCTACCGGAGAAATATCGTGCACCCATTGCTTATCAGACCATTCTCCAGTTGTTTGTAGCATCGATGCAAATGGCCTTGACTTTTCGCGTTGCACCCTGTTATGCAATTCCGAGATTAGTGCTGACATGGAATGGACTTGTCCTTGCTGCACTTCTATCCCAGCCATGTGCAATTGCAATTCACCTTGGAAGGTTTTAAACAAATAATGATCCATGTCCGCCTTCCATATCTGCCATAAGCACTCTCGTGGAAGAACTAACATAAAAATACCGCCCGTTGACATAAGGATACAGGCTGGGCTTAGTCCAAGCCGAGAGGTTAACGATACTGACGCGGACTGAGCCAACATTCCTAATATAAAGCTTCGAGACCGTAACCGACGAGCAATCCCTTCCTCACCTGTACGGGCAATAGCGAATAGATAAGGCTGGATGCCAGACAAATCCCCTAGAACCAATTGAAATCCTTTGCCCTGTGGATCTACTTCATGTATAGCAGCCTCAACCCGCAGCAGTTCGAACAACGACATATACGAAGTTGCTTCAGTCGCAACATTTGATACATGCTTTCTTGCCCAATTCAATAACGCGTCTATTCGACATGACCCAGGACGTTGTTTAAACTGTTCCCAATTTGAACGAATCCGATTTACCTCAGCAATCGTCAACGGCCTAATGACCATGCTGGATTCTTCGCTTCTTTGATTTGTATGTTCTTCTAAAGTCACCGTGGCCAGACGCGATCTAACTTTAACCAAGGGTTGTTCCAGCAGTGATTCCCACTTTCTCAACCAATCGCTATTATCATCTTGCACTAGTCATTTCCCTCCTCCTTCTGTTGAACTATAGAACTAGTAATATTGCACCAGTAATCATTTCGATTTCCTTTCCATTATTTCCTGCCCTTTTTCGAGGTAATTTGACACTTCTTTGCAATTTTTGGGTTATACGAAATGAGTTAAGGAGTTAAACAATGAGAGCAATAAAAAAAGAATGGTCGATTGACCATTCTAAGGAGAAAGTTATATCAGGTATAGGCTTTTCAAAATATTAGTTTATATCAAAGAGAGTGAAGTATTTGCTATTAGCGACCCATTAATTTCCTTGTATAGTGTTGTAAACTTATTTTCAGTTCTGTAATGGTTCATTCAGAATTGAAGTAATAATTCTGGACCGCCCGGAATGAGCAAATTTAATTCCTTACAGGTACTTTTAAAATTCTACGGACACCCTACCTGCCATTTGGCCATCAGTTCCTTATGTTTCAAATCCTCATAGGTACTTTTAAAACTGGCGAGTTCAATGCCTTTATCGATGAACTGTTCAAATTTCAATTCCTCATAGGTACTTTAAAAACGAAATCAAATCCACGAAGTTAAGAAGGATATGCCGTCATTTCAATTCCTCATAGGTACTTTCAAAACTTAAAGAACATGAAGCAGATGCAGGAATGGTTTTGACTGTTTCATTTCTTATTGGTACTTTCAAAACCCAGGTAAGGCTGATCCTTACTTTGGTTATGGATAGTTTCAATTCCTCATAGGTATTTTCAAAACTCGCCAATTTGCGGGCGACCTCTAGTGCGTTTTCAAGGTTTCAATTCCATATAGGTACGTCCAAATCTAGATACGATGATAGAACTTAATAAGAGTTATCATTAGTTTCAATTCCTCATAGGTACTTTCAAAACTAATCTTACAGCCTGTCTTATCAGAGATAAGGGAGTTTCAATTCCTCATAGGTACGTTCAAAACCATGGACATGGGCGACGGAATAGAGAAGACATACTTGTTTCAATTCCTCATAGGTACGTTCAAAACCCCAAAAAGTGCTGTTGCTACGCTAATTTTACTAAATGTCCCTACTTCACACAAGCTTTAGAGAGATGCTTAGACAAATCAACAAATCGAATATTTCCACATTCTATCTGCGATTCTCGCTTATTATCTCCATATTCCAATTTGTCGTCGATCCCCCGGAGTTTTTACGCTATTGGGGGTCGACAACAAAAATTCACAACGAACACCAAGCACCAGAACAAAAGTATATACATTTTAAATGCTACCACAATCTAGCAATTTAGGAGCATCTCCTATCTCCTATCCTTCAGCCTTTACGGACATCGTCGCAGGAATAGAAGATTGCCGAGATTTTACGGTCATGGCGGCCTCGCTGGCTGGAGGCCGAAGCCTACAGTGCATGCTGATACAGCGGAAATACATGCAGCATGCCGAGCAGTCCCGCAGCGGAACACATGGCGACAAGTCCTGCCGTCCGGAACAAGCGGTCTTGTAGGAGCCTTAGATCCTGTAGCCTACTTTACACACAAGAAGCTTACTTTCGTATTAGCGCCCACTTTTTCTGTAAGTGCAGGTTCCATATTCCGTTACGCCAAACCACTTAACCTTTTTTGACCCTCATCAGTAAAGATACAAAGGATTCGTGCCTAAACAAATGAAATCTTAAAATTAAACTATTCATCAAAAAGAGAAGACCGGCCAACAAAATAACCCCTTTTATGTGAATGATTCCACTTAAATATCCTCCAAGTAAAGGACCAATTAGATTTCCTAAAAATAGAGCGCTATGATAATAACCGAATGTTAAACTCTCCATTTTTTCAGGTGCATATTTTCGTATTAAACTTATTACTGATGGGAGAAGTCCACCTATAAATATCCCCATTAAAAACCTAGCGAGCAGAAACAGCACGATAGAAGAAACCAACGCTTGAGAAACATAACAAATAAAATTCCCTAACAAAGAAATGAAGAGGATAATTTCTGGACCAACTCGATCTGCTTTTCTTCCTAATATAGGAGAAAAGATCATAATAGAAACACCCGAGATAGAAACTGATAACCCTACCATGGTTGTTAAAAAGGCATCATTGTTCCACATACTTTCTACATACGTAGCCAGAAATGGTGAGGTACTCATCGTTGAAAACTGAATAAGAAATCCAACCATAAATAAAGTTCCAATCAGAGGCTTCTTTGTAATTTCCCGCAGTTCAGAAAAAAAGGTAATACGTTTATTTCTAGATGTCGAAAGTTTCAAGTTATTTGGTTCAGGTTTATTAAGTTCTGTTAAAAAGAATAAAATAAGAGCCCCTGAAATCAACAACATAGCACTAGACACATAAAGGATTTTATAAAATCCTATCCACTGCCCCAAAATTCCGCCGATTAAAGGTCCAAAAATATTTCCGGCGTAGGCACCAGATTGGGCTCCACCGAGTGCATATCCTATTTTTTCTTGAGGAGTATTCATTGTAATAAATGGAGCAGATGCAGGAATAAATCCACCGAAAATCCCTAAGAAAAATCTTAGAACTAATAAATGCAAAGCGGATGTACTATAGGTCATTAAGAATGTGGCAAACGCCATCCCAATAGCTGATCGGATAAGAATCGTTTTTCTACTCGTTCGATCTGCAATTTTCCCCCATATCGGCTGAAACAGAAAGGCGGATAAAAAAGTAGCTCCAAAAATCATCCCTGTCCAAAGTTGAATATCGGATTGAGAGTGAACTCCTAAATCATTTTTAAGATAGACTGGAATAAAAGGTATAATTAAACTAAATGCAGACATGACTAAAAATTGTGCAATGCTCAAAATATACATATTTCTTCTCCAAGCTTCCAACTCTACATCCTTCTTTCACTGATTCAACAATTTCATAGAATATACAGGATACCGATCACCTGCTGCCGAACCTAGCGGTACAGCTTTATCAATAAAATCCTTTACATCCTTTAGCAATTCAATATCTATTGCCGCTATATTTTCTTTTAAGTAGGATTTCCTTTTTGTCCCTGGTATAGGGATGATATCTTCTCCATTCGATAGCAACCATGTTAATGCGAGTTGTGCAGGACTAATGTTCAGTTGGTCTGCTATCTCCTCCAATGGTCGAATCAATGAAAGATTTTGATTGAAGTTGTCTCCCTGAAAACGTGGGGCATTCCTTCTAAAATCGTTTTCTACGAATTTATCGACCGACTTGATCTTTCCGGATAAAAAACCACGTCCCAAAGGACTATATGGAACAACAGAAATATTTAATTGACGGCAAAGGGGCAAGATTTCCTCTTCGATATCTCTAGTCCATATGGAGTATTCTGTCTGTAATGCTGATATAGGATGTACGTTTTGCGCTCGTTTTATCGTTTGAGAAGAAACTTCTGAAAGCCCAATATGTCGAACTTTCCCTTCTTCAACTAATTCTTTCATAGCACCAACAGTCTCTTCTATAGGAACTCTGGGATCTACACGATGTAGATAATAAAGATCTATGTAGTCCGTATTTAACCGTTCCAGGCTTGCTTCACAGGCCTTTTTTACATATTCCGGTCTTCCGTTGATTTCAATTACCTTCCCAGCCTCATCTCTTACAAAAGCAAATTTGGTAGCTATGTTAACCTGTTGTCTGACACTTTTCAATGCTCGACCGACTAATTCTTCGTTCGTCCCTACTCCATATTGGTCTGCTGTATCAAAAAAATTCACGCCAAGTTCTAAGGCATAATGAAGCGTAGCAATCGATTCCTCAATATTTTGATTTCCATAGTATTCTGACATTCCCATACATCCTAATCCTAAAGATGAAACCTTTAAATCTCCAATAAATCGATATTTCATTTTTTTCTCCTCCTATCTTTCTTCAACAGGAAACAGTATATCGATTAGAGTGCACTTTAAGGCAAGTAAAAATTTTTATGTTCACTAATTATCAAAAAAAGAGACCCTTCAGATTAGGGTCTCTTCAATCTTATTAATTTGTATTACTTAGCTTTTTCCTCCAACTTCTTATAGTAGTCAATTTTTTCATTAATCTTGGTTAAATTATTCTCTAGTCGCCTAATTTGGTTAAGAACATATTCTTGATGAGCTTCTAATAGTTCTCGTCTTTCAGTCACGGTAGAATCACCTTGATGTCTTAGTTCTGAAAATTTTTGCATATCCCTTATAGGCATTTCTGTGTTACGTAACCTAATGAGAAAATCTATCCATAAAATATCGGTCTTTGAGTATTTACGATATCCATTTTCATCCCTTTCAATCCCCTCTAAAAGACCAATTTTTTCATAATAGCGTAGAGTATGAGAACTAAGACCAGTGATTAAGGATATGTCCTGAATAGGTAATCGATTTTCCATGATTTGATTATACTACACTTGCCTTATAGTTCACTCAAAGAGATTGGTAGATTCAATATCAGCAAGACTATCAGCCGACGCTGGACGACTATCCCTCCCGAAAAACCTTGATACCTTAATGTTTTTCGATCCTCAGTGGAATATGTTTCTACTTCGTATAGGTACGTTCAAAACGTTGAAGGAAGAAGAAAAGACGCTTCGAGATAAGCTGTTTCAATTCCTTATAGGTACGTTCAAAACTGGACATACGCGGATGTATGGATTACGGGATATCGGTTTCAATTCCTTATAGGTACGTTCAAAACCCATAAAGTGTTGCTATTACGCTAATGTTACTAAATGTCTCTACTTCACACAAGCTTTAGAGAGGTGATTAGAAGACAGAATAAATCGAATATTTTCACATTCAATCTGCGATTTTCGCTTCCTATCTCCATATTTCAATTTGTCGTCGATCCCCCGGGTTTTATGCGCTATTGGGGGTCGACGACAATAATTCACAACGAACACCAACACTTGTACAATAGTATATACACTGTAATGCTACCACAAATCTAGCTTTTCAGGATACTTCCTTTATCCTTTATCCTCTATCCTTCAGCCTTTACAGGCTTTGCCGCAGGAGTGGAAGATTGCCGAGATTTCATGGTCGCGGCGGCGTCGCTGTCCTTAATTCGGAAGGCGGCACATAAGCCAAAAAGCAGAAATGCAGCTGCACCGAGCAGGGCGGTACGGTAAGCGAGAAGATTCATTTCAAGCTGTCCAGCATTGGCAGCTTCGACTGCTCCTTTCGTTAGTTGGCCAGCCATGATGGCGGACAATATGGCCATTCCTACGGCTGGTCCTAGTCTGTTCTGAACCGCGAACCAAGTGGTAGCACGCCCCATTGAGGCTGGAGGTACGTTGGAGAAGGCCGCAATCTGAACGGCTCCGACTGTATGTCCTAAGCACAGGCCGACCGCGAACAGCATGCCTCGTATGAGCCATGGGTTTGTTCCCGCTCCAACCATGCTTAGCAGTACAAAGATTGCCGATGTGCAGAGCAGCCCGACAATAATGATCCGCTTGGGCCCGTATTTTGGATAAAACCACGGTACAAGCTGCGATGACACCATAAGTCCCAAGGCCTCGGGGAAAGTCGTCAAGCCGGCATCTAAGGCCGAAGCCTGCAGCGCATGCTGATACATGAGCGGAAATACATACAGCATGCCGAGCAGTCCCGCAGCGGAACACATGGCGACAAGTCCTGCCGTCCGGAACAAACGGTCTTGTAAGAGCCTCAACTCTAGTAACGGCTGCTGTACTCGCAATTCAACGAAGACCAGTGCTGCCAGCAACACCGTTCCCACACTGCCCGCAACGATTATTAAAAGTGAACTCCAGCCCTGCAGCGGACCTTGGCTAAGCGCATACATCACCAGTCCGAGTCCTGGTGCCGACAACAGGACGCCTGGAATATCCAGACGGCCCGCCTCTGGCTCTTTGTGCTCCTGCAAGTACAGAAGCCAAGCAGCAAAGCAGCAATTCCAAGCGGCAAATTCACATAAAAAATCCAGCGCCATGAAAGATGCTCGACCATCACACCACTCAGGATTGGCCCTACTGCAGGTGCAATTGCGATTGGCAGCACGAGCGACCGTGAGATTTTGGCCCGTTCCTGAGGAGGGAATGTCCGGAACAGCATCGCCATTCCGAGTGGAGTAATTAAACCTCCCCCAATCCCCTGCAGGATGCGGTAGAAGATCAGAGAATGTACATCTCCAGCCGTTCCACATAGCACCGACGCACCAGTAAATATCGCAAGTGCGAGCAAGAAGATGCGCTTGGTGCCCCATCTGTCTCCCAGCCAGCCTGCCAACGGGAGAACGATCGCAATGCTTACCAGGTATCCTACGTTAAGCGCTCCCGATGCGGCTGGCGGAATGTGAAACTCGTCGCTTATCGTTTTCAGCGCAACGTTGAGGATAGTCGCATCCATGGCAACCACGAACATGGCTGCCACGTACACGATGCACACTGCTTTTTTCGGATCCAAGCGCCTGCTCATTGAGCCTCTTCCAGCACAGATGTCACTGACGCCACTAAGCTTCGGGGCCTCATATCTATCCAATGCAAATTAATATATTCGATGCTCTCTTCCCGAGAAGCAGGGCCAAGAACCTTGCACCAGCCCTCAGGTACGGCCGCGAAAGCTGGCCAGATCGAATATTGCTCCTCATCATTTCGCAGCACCAAAAACGAGCCGTCTGCTTGCTCAAAAGGATTTGCCATTTTGCAACCCCTTCCCTTCATTAAGTTGTTTCATGTGAATTTCATTGAAAATAATTAGTTCGCACTTTGCCACGAATATATTGATCCCTTGTTCCCCTTCCCCTTAACTTGCTCAACTAATCACTTCAAAGGGAAGATGGTCTCCTAAAAATAGAGGATACAGAGAATACCCGATACAGAGGATAACCTACACATGGATTTCAGAAACGTCCTTCCTACTGCTCGCATTTCGAAGCTTCTCTAGGATGCTTGCCCCAATTTCAGCTAGAGGCCCTGGCTGGCATAAATCTTTATGCCGGCATGCAATATCATGGCGTTCGATACGGCCGCCCACATAAGGAATCCACATCTCCGGCTCAATCGGATCGAACCAGTCTGGAATGATCGTCGAGCGGAAGAACAACAGATCTCCCTCGTACCTTCTCGGCACATAAGCACCCAACAGGCGAACCGAATTCTCATACGTAACCTTCAAATTCATAATCGTCGCTTCATCCAGCGTAGCCAAGGCGCTGCTATCACTGCGCAAAATGCGGATTGCGCTTGCAATCGTCAGCGGCTCATCGCCGATACTGTCGCGGTCATAACCTCCCAAGGCAAGCAGGGCGGTCAGCGCCTCCTCCTCATCCGGTTCCCCCCGAATCGGCAAGTAGTGGCTCGGGTAGGCGTCCAGCATCGCCAGAAACGCAACCTCTTCCCCTTCTTCTTGCAGCTGCACGGCCATCGCATGCGCGACATTGCCGCCCAGCGACCAGCCCAGCAAGCGGTACGGCCCCTGCGGTTGAATCATGCGGATATGGCGAATATAGTCAGCCGTCATCTCGTCCAGTGTCTGCGGAAGCTCCTCAGCCTGTGCAATTCCGCGTGCCTGCAAGCCGTAAATCGGGTAATTTACACCAAGTTGCTTCATTAATCCGGCATAGCACCAGCTCAAGCCACCTGCCGGATGGACGCAGAACAGCGGGATCTCTTCGCCATGCGTCCGCAGCGGCAGCAGCACTTGGAGCGCGCTGTTCCCGCTGTCCCGATCCAGCTCCATTCGCTCCGCAAGGCCGGACACAGTTGGCGCCTCGAACAATACCGCAATGCTAAGCTCTCGTCCAAGCGCTTCGCGGATACGGCTGATGAGCCGAACCGCAAGCAGTGAGTGTCCTCCCAGCTCGAAAAAGCTGTCATCGATTCCGACGCGGCGATGGCCAAGCACTTCGGCGAACAAATCACAAAGCACCTCTTCATGCGGCGTTCTCGGATTTCGCCCATCTGCATCAAGAGCAATATCGGGCGCGGGAAGCGCCTTGCGATCCAGCTTGCCATTCGGCGTAAGCGGCAGTGCATCCAGCCCTATAATGGCTGATGGCACCATGTAATCGGGAAGCATGGAAGCCGCATGTCGGCGCAGCTCTGCCGCATCCCAAGGGGCATTTGCAGCAGGAACCACATAGGCCACAAGCCGCTTGTCACCTGGGTTGTCCTCCCGCACAATGACCGCCGCCTGAGCTACGCTTGGATGTCTGGCAAGCACGACTTGAATCTCGCCCAGCTCGATGCGGAAGCCGCGAATTTTTACCTGATGATCGGCACGTCCCAAATAATCCAGTCCTCCACCAATCACGCGCTTCGCCAAGTCTCCGGTGCGGTACATTCTGCTACCAGGCGGACCGAATGGATCGGCCACAAATCGCTCCGCCGTCAAGCCCGGCCGGCCCCAATAGCCGCGCGCCAAGCCTGCTCCGGATACGTACATTTCACCTGTTACCCCATACGGTACGGGCTGCAGTGCATCATCCAGCACATACACCCTCAAATCCGGAATCGATCCGCCGATCAGGCTGGATGCTCCCGGAACGTCGCTATTGCGATTCAGCTCATTGAAGCTGACATGAACTGTCGTCTCCGTAATCCCGTACATATTAATAAGCCGCGGCGCATCATCCGCATGCCGTTCATACCAATCTCTCAGACGACCCAACTCTAATGCCTCTCCTCCGAAAACGATATAGCGCAGAGACAGCGCTTGCCCGAGGTTCGGATGCTCCCTGTCCGCCTGCATGAGTTGATAGAAAGCAGACGGCGTCTGATTCAGCACCGTTACCCCCTCCTGCACGAGCAGACCCAAGAACTCCTCTGGCGATCTGCTGACAGCGTGAGGCACGATGACAAGTCGGCCCCCATGCAGCAGCGCGCCCCATATTTCCCATACCGAGAAGTCGAAGGCATAAGAATGGAACAACGTCCATACATCATCGGCGCCAAAATGGAACCAATGCTCGGTTGCGGAGAACAGCCGCACCACGTTCTGATGCGGAACAAGCACACCCTTCGGTTTGCCCGTCGAGCCGGACGTATAAATGATATAGGCCGGACTGTAAGGAGAGAGCTTGCGCCTGCACGTCTGCTCTATAGGATCAGATTCGGAACAGCTTGCTAACTGGCGCATCACTTCTGGATCATCCAGTAGGATGCGCGGCACAGCCCCCATCCCTCCATCCGGGAGCTTGTCAATCGTGAGCCGATCCGTCACGATACATACAGGGCCTGCGTCCTCCAGCATATAGGCAAGCCGTTCCGCTGGATAATCAGGATCAAGCGGCAAGTAGGCTGCACCTGCCTTTAATACAGCCAATACACCGACGATCATTTCCATCGACCTTGGCAAAGCAAGCGCTACAATATGCTCTGGCCCTACCCTGTGCTCCATCAACAGATGCGCCAAGCGGTTTGCCTGTTTGTTCAATTGTCCATATGTTAAAGTCATGCCTTCATGAACAACAGCAATGGCCTGCGGCGAACGGGCAGCCTGCGCTTCAAACAATTGCGGAATTGTGGCCTGCGCAGCATCTGGGGCAGATGAACTCCATGCCAGCCAATCCTGCGCTAGATCATGCCGCTCATCTGGCAGCAATATATCAATTTCTCCAATCGGTTTGCTTGGTTCTAAGGCGATGCTTTCCAATATGCGCGCATAACGCGCAGCGAGCATTTCAACCGTATCGCGCTTGAACAAGTCTGCGCTGAACTCCACAATCCCATCCAGACCATCTGGCGCTCCATCTGCATTGCGGCGCTCGTTCAATTCCCAAGTCAAATCGAACTTCGCCGTACCCACGCTCTCAAGCTGCAGGCTCGACGACAAGCCTGGGAATTCCAGCGACGCTTCCGGTGTATTCTGCAGCACGAGCATGATTTGGAAAAGCGGATGCCTAGCGCGCGAACGAACCGGATTCAATATTTCCACAAGGCGCTCGAAAGGCACATCCTGATGCTCATACGCCTCTAAACTGACCTTGCGTACTCTCGATAGCAGCTCTTCGAAGCCTGGATTGCCCGACGTGTCGGTGCGAATGACAAGTGTATTGATGAACAGACCGATCAAACCGTCAAGCGCATCATCATTACGACCTGAGATCGGACTGCCAAGCGGAATATCATTGCCCGCTCCAAGTCGGGTGAACAGCACGGCCAATGCAGCCTGCAGCACCATGAACAAGCTGGCCCGATTGCCTCGCGCAAGCTCTGTCAGCCGACCATGCAGTACGGGATCAATTTGCAGCTGGACGGTGCCTCCCTGATGACTGGCTGCCGCAGGTCTCAGATAATCCGTAGGCATTTCCAGCTCCTCTGGCAATCCCTTCAGAGCTTCCGTCCAGTAATCGAGCTGGCGCGCAATCAGACTGTCCGCTTGATCGGTGCTTCCAAGCAGCTGTTCCTGCCACAGCGCATAATCAGCATATTGGACAGGAAGCCGTGTCCACGCCGGCGCCTCGCCCCGGCAACGAGCCTCGTACGCAATCGACAAATCACGAGTCAACGGCGTGAGCGACCAGCCATCGCCTGCAATATGATGCAGCAGCAGCAAGAGCACCTGCTCGTTCGCCGCCGTTCGGAGCAAGTGAACTCGCAGCGACGGCTCCTCCGAGAGACGGAAGCTGTATCGTACTGCTTCCTCTAGCTTGCCGTTCAGTTTCTGCTCGCTTACGTCCAGCACCTCGAACGGTATTTGTACATCCTTTGAATTCAGTATCAGTTGACTTGAGGTGCCATTCTCATCCGGGAAAATCGTGCGCAGTGTCTCATGACGATCCACCACATCATAAACAGCCGCCTGCAGCGCCTCGACATTCAGCTCTCCCGACATTCGGGCAACGAGCGGAATATTGTAAGTAGGCGTTGCCCCCTCCAGCCGGTACAGAAACCATAGTCGCTGCTGGGCAAAAGAAAGCGGCAGCCGCTCAGGCCGCTTGCCTAAGCTCGCGCGAATGGCTGGTCTCTGCTCCTGTGCAGAATCGAGACGCCGCACGAGAGACGCTGCGGTAGGCGCTTCGAACAGGCTTCCGATATTCATCTCAACGCCGAATGCCTCTCGCACACGCACCATAACTCGTCCCGCGAGCAAGGAATGTCCGCCGAGAGCGAAGAAATCATCATCGATGCTTACGCGAGCAAGCCCCAGCACCTCTGCGAATAAGGCGCATATGATTTCCTCTTGCGGTGTGCGCGGTTCGCGTCCCGCTGCTGCGGCAGCGCGATCTGGTGCAGGCAGAGCTTTGCGGTCGATTTTGCGATTCGGTGTAAGCGGCATCGCGTCAAGAACAACGAAAGCGGACGGCACCATGTAATCCGGAAGCTTCCTGACTGCATATTGACGCAGTTCTGCAGGTTCAAGTCCAGACGATGATGATGGAACCACATAAGCCGCCAACCGTCGTTCACCCGCATGATCCTCATAAAGCGTAACCGCTGCTTGTGAGATATCAGGATGGGCACCCAACAGCGACTCGATTTCACCGGTTTCGATCCGGAATCCGCGCAGCTTCACTTGGTGATCCGCACGTCCCAAATAATCGATCGTGCCGTCTGCCAACCAACGCACCATATCTCCTGTACGATACATTCGCGTACCAGGAGAACCGAATGGATCGGCAACGAAGCGCTCAGCAGTCAAATCCGCACGCCCCAAGTATCCGCGCGCAAGTCCGGCGCCTACAATATACAGTTCTCCCGCTACCCCAGGAGGCACTGGCTCCAATGAACTGTCGAGCACATACAGCCTTGTATTCCGAATTGGCCGCCCGATAGACGGCTTGTTCGTAGGACTATGATCAAGCAGCCCCGCGGTCGAATAAATCGTCGTTTCCGTCGGGCCATATTGGTTGTTGACCTCGCCGTTCAACTCCTGCAGCGCCAGCTTCAATGCGAGCGGGATCGCCTCGCCGCCCGTAATCATCTTGAGCCCGGCGAATCGTTCTGGCCTGCTGTCGGCAAGTGCCTGCCACAGTGTAGGAGTCGCCTGCATAATCGTTGCGCCTGTTGCCGCAATGCGGCTTGCCAGTGCAGACGGATCTAGAATCGTTTCCTTGCGGGCAATGTCGAGTACAGATCCGGATATAAGCGGCAGCAGCAGCTCCATTACGGATATGTCAAATGATATCGTAGTGACGGATAGCATCCGATCTTGCTGACTCAGCGCCAACCGTGCCTTCATGTCATGCAGCAGATTGGCCAAGCCGCCAAATGTAAGCATGACCCCCTTCGGCTTCCCAGTAGAGCCGGAAGTGTAAATGACATATGAAATATGCGATGCTGAAATTGCCTTGATCCTGTCCTCATCCGTAGGATTGTAAGCAGGTGATTCCTCCAGGGCGTCTATCGTTGCCGATTCATCCAGCACGATGGTCTTCCTGCTGCATGGGAGCAAGCTCGCGGACGTCTCCTTCGTCGCAATCAGACAGATCGGATCAGCATCCTCCAGCATATAGGCGAGCCGTTCGGATGGATAGTCCGGATCAAGCGGCAAATAAGCTGCTCCTGTCTTATGGATAGCCAATATGGCGATGACCGCTTCCACCGAGCGTGGGAGAGACAGCGCCACAATACGATCGGGCCCGACACCGCAGGAAATGAGATAATGGGCAAGCCGATTCGCCTTCTCATTCAACTCTCCATATCGAAGCTGTTCGTCCTCGCACACGACCGCAACTGCTTCAGGAGCGTGCTCCACCTGTTCCTCAAACAACTCTGGCACACTTATGCTCGGCACATCATGTGCAGTATCGTTCCACTCCTCAAGCACCTGTCGGCGTTCCTCAGGCGTAATCACCGGAAGCTGTCCAATAGGCCGATTCGATTCGGCATGTGCAATCTCATCCAATAGATGCAGGAAGCGCTTTTGATGGGCATATAGCTCGTCCAAGCTATAGATTTCGGGATTCGCGTCGAAGTCGAGACGCAGACCGCTGCCATCCGCATGGCTGTATACGTTAATCGTCAAATCATCAACAGGCCCTGCGGACAGGTTGCTGACTTTGCCGCGATAGCCTGCGAAGCTGACATCCTCGACAAAAGGCATGACATTAATGAGCGGGCCGATTAACCTGCGATTGTCGCCAAGCAGCTTCAAGTCTCTGCGCAAATCCTGATGGCGATACCCTTGATGACGCCGAATCATGCGGATCTCACGTGTCACCTCACGCAGCAGATCGCCAAGGCTTCTCTCCGGACTTACCTCCACACGCAGCGGAAGCAAATTCATGACCATACCAGGAACGCGCAATGCGGCTGATCCTAGTCGGCACATTACAGGCAGACCAAGAATGATCTCCTCTTCCTGTGTCAACCGATGCACATATATCGCGGTTGCTGCTGCGAGAACATCCGGCCAGCTTGTTCCCGATTCAGCTGCAATCGACTGCCATCCGCTCACGGTGGCAGCCGGAATATGCGCAGTGCGGCGTACGAAGTGACGGGCAGTTCGCTGTGCAGGTCCTCCAAGGCTAACTGCTTCCGGCCTGTCGGAGAAGCGCTCCAGCCAGAATTCCCGGTCACGCTTCATCTGTTCCGATAAACGATATGCTGCATCTTCCTCCAAAATGGATTGCAAGGAACCGAACGTTCCGGCTCCATTCGGAAGATCATAGGTTAATGCTGTATAGTTTTGCGCCACACGCTGCATCAGCAATGCTGCACCGAATCCGTCAATGACAATATGGTGAATGCGCTGATACCAGAGGTACCGCTCGGTCTCGATCTTAAACAGTGCCTCCGTGAAGAGAGGCCCCGTATGCAAATCAACGGGCTTCTCCATATCGCGGTTCATCCACGCTCGGGCTGTGCCTTCAGGGTCAACCTCTCTGCTTAGATCAATCATGTGCAGCACCCAGTCGTCTGTGGGGACGATCTTCTGCCATGGACCGTCTGCATCCTCTCCAAAGCGGACATGCAGCGCCTCGGCCTCTGTCACCGCCTGGCGCAGAGCCGCTTCGAAGCGAGCAGAATCTATCGGCCCGCGGATGTCCACACATTCAGCGGTGTTGAATATAGGGTTGTCAGGATCGAGCTGCTGCGCGAACCAGATTCCTGCCTGAGCCCCTGATAGTGGCCATCGTTCCTTCTCCTGATCGTGCATGATGATGACCTCCTTTTATATCGAGTAATAATCATAATTAGGCACCGAGTTACTGCTGAGCTTGGCGGACAAGAGCTCCCACCAGCTTGCTACCGTCGGCCGTTCCGCCAATTCCACAAAGCTTACCGCAATGCTGCTGCGCTTCCAACGTTCCACTAAGCTCATAATCCGAATGGAGTCCAACCCCCATTGCGTGATTAGATTTTCTTGATCGCCAATCGCAGATGGCTCCTCCTGCAGCAGCTGCGCAACCGCGTCGCGCACAGATTGCAGTGTTACCGAACAACCCGCTTCTGCTCCAGCTGTTTCCTCTGCTTCCTGCTCGCCAGCATGCCGATTAAAAGCGTTCAGAACCCGTTCCGTCGTTGCCACCACTGCACAACGCTCAGCCGCATAATTTAACGCCATGCGATGCTTATCGAGCGAAAAATCAGCTACCGCATCTGCAATGAGGAACGGCTGGACATCCTGCATAAATGCCTCGCACGAGGTCATCAGGCAGCCAATATGCGCGTAAATCCCACATACGAGCAGTTGATCCCGTCCGCGTTCCCGTAATATTTCAAGCAAATTCGTTTTCTGAAAGGCACTGTACCGCCATTTTGTCACGAGAATATCGTTCACCCGCGGCGCCAGCTCGTCTACGAACTTTTTCTGGTATGGCCCATCATTAATGCCCGACCCCCAGAAGTCTTGCAGCAATCCGCGCTGCTCAGGACTCTGCCCCCCTGGCTGCGCCGAATACACGACAGGTATGCCAAGCTCCGAACAGCGTTCGCGCAGCTCCTTAATATTCGCAATCAGTTCGACCAGCGGCGATTCGCCCGCCTCATAGGCATCGACGAAATACTGCTGCATGTCATGGATAAGCAGTACGGCACGGCTTGGATCCGGACTCCAGTCGACCCTGTTCTCTGGCAACTCTGCCTCACTTGGCATTCGATATGGAAGGATAGTAGGAAGACCCATCATTTCTCCTCTTTTCACTAGTTTTTATGGATAAACTCTGCAACAACACGAGACATTTTCATGAACACGAAACCTCATTACTTTTTACATACTCCAATAGAACTTCCATAGTGCTGCTTCTAACGAATCGGCGACATTCTCAGACAGTTCTGTAAGTACTCCTTTTGATCCTATAGGTGGGTATTTTTGGGGTACTCTTCAGGCACCTCTTTAGCAACTTCTTCTGGCACTTTTCCAGCACCTTCATTAGGCTCTTATCAAGAACTTCCTCTGGTTTCTGCAGTTACAATTTCTAATATACTTCTAATGCTTCATCACATCTTCAAATGCTTCTCGCTTATTTCTTCTCTTATTTTTTACTTATTTTTTTGCTCACTTCTTGCTCAATGCCTCCTGCTTCGCAGCGATCAGCTCCCGCAGCATCTTCTTGCTCACCTTGCCAACTCCCGTCTGTGGAAAGGATTCGACGAACTCTACGCGGTCAGGAATTTTATATAATGCAAGCCCTCTGTCTCTCAGAAAAGCCTTCAGCTCGCTGCCCGTTATGGCAGCTTCATAGGGGATGACGAATGCGCATGTGCGCTCGCCAAGAAATTCATCCGGCATCGACACAACAGCGGCATCATGCACACCAGGATGGGCAAGCAAATGATTCTCGATTTCCTCAGCCGCCACCTTATCTCCGCCTCGATTGATCTGATCCTTCGCCCGCCCTTCAATCACTAAATATCCAGCCGGAGTCATTCTGGCCATATCTCCTGTGCGATAAAAGCCGTCAGACGTAAAGGATCTTGCATTGTGCTGCTCTGCTTGGTAGTATCCGCGAATGGTGTACGGCCCGCGCGTCAACAAATGTCCCACCTCGCCCGGAGCCACTTCGTCATCCTCATCATCGACAATGCGAATTTCATCATACGGAGACATCGGACGGCCCTGAGTATTGATGATCGTCTCTTCGGGGTCGTCGAATCTCGTATAGTTCACCAAGCCCTCTGCCATCCCGTACACCTGCTGCAATGTGCAGCCAATCGTCGTTCGCACCCGCTTGGCAGCTTCTGCGCTGAACTTGGCGCCCCCAACCTGCAGCACTTCCAAGTGAGTGAGGTCGTAGCGGCGCGATTCCGCGGCATCCAGCCAAATTAAGGCGAGCGGCGGTACAACGGCTGCAATGGTGACGCCTTCCTCGGCAATAAGCGGGAAAGCTTCATCTGGACTTGCTCCGCGGGCAAGCACGATCCGCCCTCCTGCATATAGCGTGCCAAGCACGCCGGGAGAGCTAAGCGGATAATTATGCGCAATCGGCAGCACTGCCAGATATACGCTGTGCTCATTCAACCCGCAAACTTCTGCGCTCATGCGCAGGCTATATATGTAATCGTCGTGCGTCCGTGGAATGAGCTTCGGCAAGCCGGTTGTCCCTCCAGATAATTGGAGGAAAGCGACATCTCCAGAGCTCGGCCCCTTGATCTCGCCAATGCTCGGTTCCGCATACAGATCATCCAGCGCTGTATATTCGCCTGGCTCACCTACAACAATAACGCGGCTTGAATCTGGCAGCGTGTCCTTCACCTGTGCGGCAAGCTCCCGATAATCGAACCCCGCATCCTTATCAGGGATCACATACGCGGAGGCCTCTGTGAACTCGCATAAGTAGCCGATCTCGTTCCTGCGGTGCACTGGCAAGGAAAAGACAGGCAGTGCTCCGATGCGAAACAGCGCAAATATGACCTCAAAAAATTGCGGAATATTCGGAAGCTGGACAATAACTCGATCCTGCGCCCTAATCCCCAAACGATAGAATCCAGCAGCAAGGCGATCCGCCTGCTCATCTAGTTCCGCATAACTGATTCGCCGATCGCCGCTCACAATTGCGATGCGATCCCCGTATTGGGCTGCACGGTGGCGCAGCATCGTGCCGAATGTCTCTCCCTGCCAGCATCCTTCCTGTCTATAACGTGCAGCAAACTCTTCCGGCCATGTCGGGCATCCTGCCAGCATCGTTCATCCCCCCTGCATCATCATCGGTTGTTGTTCATTCAGCCCCATCGCTTGCAGCAGTGTGCGAAGCTTGGCGGACGTCTCAGCAAGCTCCGCTTCCGCGGACGAGCCGACTACGATTCCCGCTCCCGCAAAGAGACGCAGCGAGCGCCCCTTCACCTCAGCGCAGCGAATTGTAACGGCCCATTCTCCGTCTCCATTCGCATCGCACCAGCCGACCGCCCCCGTGAAGAACCCACGCTCGAACGGTTCAATCTCCCGGATCAAGTTCCGAGCTGCCTCCGTAGGCGTCCCGCAAATGGCAGGCGTCGGGTGCAGCGCTAGAGCAAGCTCTAAGGAGGATATGTCATGATCCGCAAGCTCCCCGTTTATCTCCGTAGACAGATGCCACATTGTCTTCGTAGACACAAGGGACGGGCCTTCCGGCACATGAAGCTTGCTGCAATACGGACGAAGAGCGGATACGACCGCCTCAATGACGACCGCGTGCTCATGCAGATCCTTCTCCGACCTTAGAAGCTGGGCGGCACGACGCTCATCCTCGTTCGGATCATCGCTGCGTGCTGCTGAACCAGCCAGCGGATTCACTTTAATCTGCATTCCCCGCTTCGTTACGAGCAGCTCGGGGCTTGCTCCAATTAACGTTTGGGTTGTTCCATTAGCAGCAGATACGCCCTTGTCCTTGCTTGCATGCGGGTGCTCCATCGTTAATGGCACTGCAAACGTATATCCACGAGTGTTTTGGCAGAGTAATCGATGCAGCAAGCGCTGCACATCCACATCATGCTTCAATGTCACTTCCAAAGATCGGGACAACACCACCTTCTGGAGCTCGCCCGATTGCAGCCGCTCAAGAACCTGGTTGACGCCCTGCTTATACTGGTCTGGCTCCGGAACAGCTCGTACGCTATAGCTGTCTCGTTCCGTTTCCTGTTGTAAAAAATCATGCGCATCCATGCGCAACGGCTCGTACCGATGCACTTCCTTCGGTACATATAGACACACAGGCTCCTCCATGTGAAAAGGAATTGCACCGACAACGACTGGGCAATCACGATCCCCCTGCCGAGCTGCATCCAGCAGCTTCGACACGGCCTGAGGCAAGCTCTCTTCATCCACGGCCTGCCAATCCACCAGCCGCGCCCATTCCCCGTGCGTCAGTAATGCACCTTGAGGCGACGAGAATAGAAAGGACGATCCCGTCTGATATTGTTCTAGAAGCCGTATCCCCTCAGCTGTGGGAACAGCATCGTACTTTAACATATTCAATCGACTCCTTCCGCAATTTCTGCTCTCCTGATGTCAGCATCAACATCCCAATGTCGCGCCGCCATCAATGCACATATCGTGCATCGTGATGTGTCTTGCCTGTTCGGATGCGAGAAACACAACAGCATCAGCAATATCCGATGGCTGCGCGATTCTGCCCAGCGGTATCCCGAGTCGGAACGATTCCGGCGAACCCGCAATCATGGCTTCCGCTCCGTTCTGTTCGTTCTGTCCATTCCACAGTGAGCGCTGCATCTCCGTATCCGTGGAGCCTGGCGACACAATGTTGCAGCGAATATGATGACGAGCATATTCCAAGCCCAAGCACTTCGTGAACATCGTTGTAGCTGCTTTCGATGCCGCATAGGCGGACATCTGTGTGCGCGGTACACCGGAGGCATTGGAGCCTACGGTCACAATCGCTCCCGATCTGCGCTTCGCCATACGCGTTACGACAGCGCGCGACATATAGAATACGCCATTGACATTAACACTGAAGGTCGACTGCCAATCTTCATCGGTCAGCGTCTCAATCGGGCCCATCCGCAGAATGCCTGCCACATTAACAAGCACGCCGATCGAGCCAAGCTCTTCTTCTATCCGCTCCACCGTTCGATTCACAGCCGCACTGTCGGATACGTCGACTGGATAAGCAGCAGCATGATATCCGCCTGCATTAAGCTCGGCTGCGAGGCTGGTGCAACCAGTCTCATTCCGATCGACGACGGCCACGATTGCACCTTGAACGGCAAACGCGCGGGCCACCGCCTCTCCGATTCCCTGTGCCGCACCTGTGACAACGGCCACCTTGCCTTCAATCCCTGAATATCTCATTCAACTAACCTCTCTTTATTTGTCCGGATTCAGTGCGAATCGCAGCGCCCGGCTCACCAATATCGGAAGCACCGACACATGGCCTTCCTGCTCGAATTCCTTGTATTCCGCCTCTACTCCGATGTCTGCTGATATAGCCGACAAACGATTCGCCAGCTCGTTCGCTCGCTCACAGTTACGGCATACATGCGTTTTTTCAAGCTCTCCTACACCAAGAAGCACCTGTGCAGGAAATGAGCGTTCTCTCATTCGTGCTTGCGCGATAAATTTCCGCTCCAGCTCTTGCATGTAGTCTGGATTCCAATGGAGTGATGGACTGCCCGCGATGTAATATTGGAACGCCTCTGGCTTGCTGAACAGCGTATAGATCGCGAACAAACCACCTAGCGAGTGACCGAACAGCGCCTGACGATTGCGGTCTATCTGGAACTCACTCTCGATCTGCGGCTTCAGCTCCTCCTCGATGAATTGCAGGAAAGCCCCCGCCCCGCCTTGCTCGGGGAGTGGTGTGCCGTCTGAACGCTGCTTGAAGTCCGAGGCAGGCAGCGGTGTAAAGTCGTAGAAGCGATCCGGTGCATATGGCCCGTTCGTCTCATAACCGATTCCTACCACAACTGCGGGCAGCACTCCGGTCTTATCCGGCCTGCGGCATTGCAGCCGCAGCGCTTCCACCATCATGCCGAATACGGAATTGCCATCCAGCAAGTAAATAACCGGATAACCGCTTGGTGGAGGCGATCCTAGGGGCTGAGCCACCATTATTTGATACGATCGCCGTTCTGCGCGTGAACGAAGCACCCACTGTTCTGCAAGTGGAATCTCGATCCTGCGGCGTGAAAAGTCGGTAAGCGTCGGCGTTGATTTCATTTGTTCCAACCGCTTTGCCCCCTATTCCGTCAACAGTCGAACAGCATCATCAACGATTTTTTCATATGCAATCAAGCCGCTTCCGAGCCAGTACTGGTTGTTCACTTCATAGACATGACCCTGCTTGGCTGCAGGCATGCTCTTCCAAATTGGACTGTCCATCATCTCTTTCATGCGGTCGCTTCCTTGATCGTAAGCGTTGATGACGAAAATATAGTCCGCATCCATTTCAGGAAGGACTTCTAGCGAGAGATTCGCGCTGTTCTCATTGGCCACCAGCTTCGTAATACCAAGTCCCAAATCTTGATGGAGCACATATCCGCACAAATACTTGCCTCCCATCAAACTAATTCCTCTCGGCGCAAACCGAATGATAGCGACCTTCTTGTTCTCCACAGCCTTGCTCAGCTTCTCCTTGGCGTCCGTTACCTTCTGCCGATAGGCCTGTAATGCAGCATCAGCCTCAGTGGACTTACCGAGCAGGTCTCCTATCGTGACGAGCGATTTCTCGATATTTCCGGACGCATTTTTAAAAACATACGTCGGCGCGATCTTCGCATAGCTCTCATATATTGTTGCGTCCTTGGCGTATGTCTCCGTGTGCAAGATAATTAATTCCGGGTTATAGGACATTAACACCTCCGGCGAAGGAAGCCCTGCCGACAAGTCCAACTTAGGAACATCCTTCAGTTCTTCTTGCAAGTACTCATGCCCTTTCTTCCCGTTAGACCATTGCGCCACAGGCTTCACGCCCAGCTTCAGCAAGGAGTCCTCCATGTTAGGGGCGAATACCCGCTTCGGTGTGGACGGAAGCTTGATCTCATGTCCAAGCTCGTCCGTTACCGTCCGCTCTTCGGTTGTCGCAGCATTCTTCGCTCCAGCAGCAGTGGCCGACACATTGGACGTGGCTTCTTTCGGACTCTGAGATTCAGATGCGGCATTGCCATTCTCCTTTTTGGCCCCGCAGCCCGCGAGCAAACTTCCGATAAGTACGCAGCACAATAGTGCTGTTAGTCTAAATTTCCAACCTTTTGTCCCTGCATTCCGTCGATTTAACACGATCCCTCTCCTCCAATGATAACGATTCTCAATCGACTCTGAGTATACTCACGTTGCGAAGGATTCACCATAGCCATAATCCTGAAATGTGTTTGGACAATTTCCAGTAAAGAGCAGTAAAGCCTCATCCAGCATCCGTGCTATCGCAATAGCTGAATATTCGAACCAAGGATCTGCGGTTATCGGATGTACATGCCCGTTCCGTACCGCTTGAAGCTGCCTCCATTCGGGAGAATGCTGCAGTGACAGCCAATATTTGCGGGATGAAGCCTCTGGGCACACAGCAAGTAGAATCCGTTCAGGATTCAGCCCACGAAGCTCATCCATCGAGATCGGGGAATGGCCTTGCAGCCCTCTTTCGCAGGCAGCCTTGAGATGCAAGTCATCGTACAACACTTCCTCTAACCCTCGATTCTGGTACACGAATAGTTGAGTCTGGTAGATTCGCAGTGCCATGACGCGATCGTCTCCCAGCTGCTGCGCCGCTTGTGCGCGTCCGGCTCGGGCGTTTTTTCCATAATGATCGATCCATTGCTGCGCAAGCTCTTCCTTGTTCAAGAAGCGGGCAATTCCCATAAGCTGCTCTCTCCAGCCCGCTTTACTCGATACATTGTGAACAGGAGCGATCCCATTCAGTTTGCTGCTCTCGCGCATTTGGAGCTGATCTGAGGCAATGATGACGTCCGGCCGTGCCCGGCACAGCTTATCCAAATTAATTTCAAACGTGAATTTATGATATGGATCAGTTAAAAGAAGATGCGTTTTAATTTTGTCGCTGTAGAGGTTGTAATAATAAGGAGACCACTTGGGATCGAGAGGCGCTGCCTCCGGGATGAGTTGGAGCGCAAGCAAGTGGCCTATTGTCGAAGCTGAGCATACGGCGATGCTCCTCTTGGAATCTTTAGCGAAATCGGATGGCGACAAGCCAACCTCCTTCTTGAACTTGCGGCTAAAATAGAACTCGTCTCGGTAGCCTACCTTCTGCGCAATGTCTCGCAACTTTGCGTCCGATTCCGTCAGCAAGCGCTTCGCATGCATAATGCGCACATCCGTCAAAAATCCCATCGCGCTCTGACCGAACCTTCGTTTAAATAAATCCACAAAATATTTGGGGCTGATGCGCGCCATCTCCGCCAATTGCCCAATGGTGAGCTGCTCATTATAATGGCGCTCCATGAACGCTTTAATCTCCTGCAAATCCGTCTTCTGCATGTGGCCCATCACGTTCGAGCCGTTATCTGTATGCGCTGTTTCTGTTGCACGCATAAATTCCCCTCCTCTTGAAATCGCGGTACAGCAATTTGATGAGTAATGTAAATACAATATATAGTGATAATGATTCTCATTTTCAAACATAAACTAACACACCATTTTAAGGAAGTCAACGGAAAAATGGACAAAAAAAAAGACCTCAACATCTGTTGAGGCCCTCTTACTTTAAATTTAGAGTATCTGATCCCATATGTAACGTAAACGGCACTTCCATTGCGATTCCTTATTGGTACTTTAAAACGCAGGTGAAACGTCGGCACACTTCATAGGTACGTTCATAACTCGAAATGGACGTGACGCAGCAGGCGGTCGCAAATTTATTTCAATTCCTTATAGGTACGTTCAAAACTCATCATCATGGATTGGATATCAGGCACTAGAGCGGCATTTCAATTTCTCATAGGTACGTTCAATACATCGATTCCGCCACGGGACTACCAGCACCCACCGGAATTTCAATTCCTCATAGGTACGTTCAATACTCGTCTCGAAAATCCTTAGGCAGTGTCTTGTCGCCAGCATTTCAATTCCTCATAGGTACGTTCAATACCCCAAAAATGCCATCGCTTCACCCATTCTAACAAACAGTCATTTAAACAAACAACCCATATTTTCTTAAATCTAAACATACAAACATCTCATTGATTCCTTTCAATATCAATGATTTCCCCTTTATAGCTCCTTTGTATAATTAGTCGTCGATCCCCAAGACTTTTTACGCTATTGGAGGTCGACGACAAGTTTTTACGTATACTAAGATTTATCGTCACCTTTATGATTGCTCTTTTCAATATTATAATATAGAACCATAGTAGCATACATAAAATCAGTTCATTCACCGTTCAATTAGAAATGTAAATGCGGTTGAACAGGTGACAAAAATATGAATGGAGGGGCAACATGAAAGTAATTGGTTTGCTTGGCGGAATGAGTTGGGAGTCTTCGGTTGAATATTATCGGATAATTAATGAAGAGGTAAAAAGAAAACTGGGAGGGCTGCATTCAGCGAAATGTCTTCTATACAGTGTTGATTTTGATGAAATTGAACAGTACCAAGTAGAAGGAAATTGGGAAAAAGCCGGTGAGGTATTAGCTAACGCTGCTCGCTCTTTGGAGAAAGGAGGAGCCGATTTTATCGTTATTTGTACAAATACGATGCATAAAGTTATAGATGATATCCGATCCAAAATCAATATCCCCATTGTACACATAGCAGATGCAACGGCAAGCCGAATTAAAGAAAAAGGTCTTCGAACCATTGGGTTACTTGGCACCAAATATACGATGGAGCAGGATTTCTATAAATCCCGCTTGGAGCTGAATGGGATAAAAGTTATTGTACCAAATACCGATGAAAGAGAATTTATCAATAAGATTATTTATGAAGAATTATGTTTGGGAAAAATTCATCAAGAATCAAGGGATTACTATAAAAAAGTGATTCAGGGATTAATTGAATTAGGAGCCGAAGGAATTATATTAGGTTGTACAGAGATTGGATTATTGGTAAAACCGGAGGATTCCAAAGTGCCTGTATTTGACACAACCTATATACATGCTGTTGAAGCTGTAAATTTATCTCTAAATAAGGGACAATAAAATAGCCATATTCCTGGAATGTTATGAACAGGTGGAAGCCTTTCTCAAAGTAGCAACTCTCAATCGGATATGAAGTCCATTCTTCATTGATGGAATTACCTAAGCCTTAGTCAATTGACTAGGGCTTTGTGTGTTTATTACAAACATCTCTTTAACCAATGTTCTAGAAGGATGCCTAAACTTAGTTCAGGAATACTGAAACTGCAAAACGCATATTTGAATCTTCTTAGGTACGTTAACCCTCCCTTCTCATGGCTCGCTACATGGAAAGAACATCGTGATTTCAATTCCTCATAGGTACGTTCAAAACCAAACGAAAACCAACGCGCAGCCGTCGCCCTTACTGATTTCAATTCCTCATAGGTACGTTCAAAACGTCAAGAGCGAGAAAAGCAATTATATGAAGTGATCGAATTTCAATTCCTCATAGGTACGTTCAAAACCCCAATAAAACTTGTGGTTAAGCCGATTCTAACAAAAGAAGTCTACATAATCAAACCGTATACATCTATAACCAAAACAAGAAGAATCAGATATTTCTTTCAATAACAACCTATTTCTCTCATTTACGCCTAATACGACTTGTCGTCGATCCCCCGGGATTTTTACGCTATTAGGGGTCGACGACAAACACGTTAAATGAGTCGCTTTGCATTCTTCTTTACAGTTTTTATGTAATCGATGTCCACGTTTAATCTATAACGATTTAGGCCATTACACCTGCTCCATAATATTTCGCTGAACATCTTTTACTCTCTTAACGTTGATTGAATTCAGATTTAGCGTATTATGTGCTTTTGTTTCGATCTTAAGTCAACCAGATATACCTCCATCAACCGACACAGACAGAATATCATGGTATAGGATTTGCTTGAACCCGTAACTCGCAACGATTTTATAAGCAAAATAAAACTCAATCTGTAATCATCCTTTCATTAACTCGAATATGTAGTTTACAATTCAATACCCTAAATGCAACAATCTCTCCCCCACTCACGTTATATAGAATGAGGTGATGTGAATGAAAAAATCAATCATGCTGCCACTGGTATGGGTAAGCGCGCTTATTTTTCTAGTCGGCAGTACGCAAAGCGCATATGCGGCCAATCAGCAGCAGTCGCAATCGAAGCATCAAGTTCAACAAATCAAACCATTACCCGCCAAGGGCAAGGATAAAAAGGAATCGAAGCCTGCATTGCAAACTACTTTATCAACCGAGAAAAAGAAAGACCGCCTGCTCATTCATATGAAACTCCGCAACACGTCTGGCAAAGATATTACTCTCTCTTACAGCTCACAAAAATATGAAATCATCGTTAACAATGAAAACAATGAAGAAGTGTTCAACTGGTCTGACAACAAAGCATTCACGCAAGAACTGATCATCCATGATTTGAAAAAGGATGGTGAGCTATCGTTTACAGCGGAATGGAATCTCAAGGACAAGGCGAAAAAGAAGGTGCCGAAAGGACAGTACACCGTTCAGATAAGGATGTTAGTAGATGTCACTTCTGATACTGATTCCTCAGCTTCTCCGAAATTGATTGCCAGTACGGTCGTTGAGCTAAAATAAACCTTATCAATGATTCGAAGTTCCCCAAAAAAGTGAGAAAAATAAAAGCACCTTCTGATGAGCGTTCTTATCGCAAGATAAAACATAATCTTGAAGGTGTTTTGTGCTTTGCTGAACCTAAATTTCTTCCCCTTCTCTACATACAGTCGTTTCTCGTTAACTTTTCATGTTATACGGTGGCCAAGAACAAGAAAGAGACCAACATCAACCATCCTATCCCCCATTGCAATATGATAATATTGTTAATAGGAGAAGGAGGCATCTATGAAGAAACTATACATACCTTTCCTGCTTTTGGTCGTATTGCTAACAGCTTGCACACCAACTAGTACGGAAACTCAAGGAAACATCCAGAAAGAGAAGCCTAAGCAAGAGAAGCCTAAAGCGCAATCGTCAGACGTATTGAAAGTATATTATCTGGACGTTGGTCAGGGAGATTCAACCCTAATTCGCACGCCCAAGGGACAACATGTCCTAATTGATGGAGGGGACAACAGTCAAGGTGAGAACGTGGTCAAATATTTGAAGCAGTACGGGGTTAAAGAGCTTGACGCAGTCATAGCCACTCACCCTGACGCCGATCATATTGGTGGTCTGGATACCGTGCTTAATGCGATTCCAGCCAAATCCGTATATGCGCCCAGAGTATCTCACACAACGAAGACCTATGAGGATTTCCTTGTAGCGGTCAAAAAGCAAAAGCTCAAGATCAAATCCGCAAAAGCAGGGGTCGATCTCCCGCTCGATGGCGTACAAGCTGAGTTCCTTGCTCCAGTCGGAGATTATGGAAAGGACTTGAATGCATGGAGCGCAGTTCTTAAGATTACATACAAAAATACATCGTACTTATTCTCAGGGGACGCTGAGCGTAAAAGCGAAACCGACATGGTCAACAGCGGTGCGAATTTAAAAGCAGATGTATACAAAGTCGGCCACCATGGGTCGGATACGTCTACCTCAGCTGAGTTCCTAAAAGCAATTCATCCAACGTATGCGGTAATCAGCGTTGGCAAGGATAACAAATATAATCATCCGAAAGATGTCATCATGAAACGCCTTAAGAAAGCCAATGTCAAAGTATTCCGAACTGATAAAGAGGGCACTGTCATTTCAATAAGTGACGGAAAGTCAATAACATTTGAGAAGGCGAGGTAACAACATTGATTCAAGGGGTAATCGACCAGATTGAATGTGATATCGTAACCATTGAAGTAGAAGATGGACATACCATCGAATATCCGAAGCATCTGCTCCCCGCAGAAGCTGAGGTTGGAGATGTTGTTCATATTGTCGGAAATGTAATAACGATTGACAAACAAGCTACAGAAGAACGCAGAAAAGAAGTCGACCAGCTGATGGATGAGTTATTTGAAGACTAATCTTTTGCTTTCACAATATGCAACCATAGAGTAGAAAACGGACTGCGATAACCTGCAAGCATCCTTAGCTTGGGATAGATATTCCCCTTGCTAAGGATGCTTTTTCTTTTGCCATGAATACGGGAACGATGAGACTTAATCTCTCACATATAAGCTGTATAATCTGTATATAAGTATTAATCTCCTTAGTCTATTCATTTCATAGTACCCTGCTGCACAAATTTGTGCTCTCGTTCGTAAAAAGCTAAGAAATGATTGATCACCGCCACATAAATGGGTGTAGCTTACACATCCATTTTGCTCAGTCGGTTTCGGACTTGCCAGCATACTCTAGTAAATGTAGTAAATGTCGTGTAGAAAAGAAAAATGCTTCATACGAGCTATTCCCTACTAATAAAAACAGCCTTGCTTCATCAGCAAGGCATAACACGATGATGTCGATCATTGAAGTCGGTAACGATATTGTTCAATCCTATCGTATTATATAGAGCAAGAGCACAAGATGATAACCAACAAGATAAACAGAACTAAGATTGCGCCTGTGCTCGTAAAGCCTCCAAATCCACAGCTTCCACAGCTTCCAGCAAATTCACCCATTGAGATGACCTCCTTTCGCTAGGTACACAACATAGTATGATGCAGCACAAGGATAGACACGGCGCTTTGCCCATGCGGAAATAATTAGGCATTCACACAAGACAAGCAGCGTTTGTCCCTTAGCAAGACCCCTGTACTCTTTTCTTCTGTAACCAACAGAGCCAAGAAGCAAGCACAAATACCGCCAACGAAATTCGTTGGCGGTACTGTTGTGTATATTGCAAGTAAGCATAGCTGCCTTTCCGACTCTACCCACTGTTACCCCTTCACTGCCCCTGCCAGCATCCCCTTCATAATCTGCTCTTGGAAGATCAAGTACATAATAATCGTCGGAACGACCGACAGGCTAAGTGCTGCCAGCGTCAGACTGTAGTCCGTACCGTAGCCATCCGCGAAGATGGAGAGGCTGAGCGGCAATGTCTTCAGCAGCGGATTGCTAATGAAGACGAGCGGGAATGCGAAGTCGTTCCAGAAGCGCAGGAAGCCAAGTACAGACACGGTTGCGAGCGCCGGCATCGACAGCGGCAGAATAACCCGCAAGAAGATCCCTGTATATCCTGCACCATCGATCAACGCCGCTTCCTCCAGTTCTTTCGGGAAGGAGGTCATATACGCGGACAGGACAAATATCGCAACTGGCAGTTCAAATGCCGTATAAGGCAGTACAAGCGCCGCATAGGTGTCGAGAATGGACATTTGCTTCATCATAATGAACAGTGGAACCAGTGTACTATGAATCGGAATGAGCATCCCGAGCAGGAACAATCCCATGATGTACGGCTTCCACTTAAACTTGAATCGTGACAATACAAAGGCTGCAAGTGCGCCGATCAGCAGGGTGGACACGAGTGAAATTACCGTAACAGCCAGAGAATTGCCGAAGGCAACATTCATGCTCGCTACATCCCATGCTCGAACGAAGTTATCCCATCTCCACTCGCTTGGCATGCCAAATGGAGAGGAGAAAAACTCTTCGTTGCTCTTGAAGCTGCTGATGAACAGCCATAGCAATGGATACAGGGTCAATAATGCATACAGGGTTAGCAGCAACCAGACCAGTCCAGCTACCCCCTGCTTCCACACCCGGTTGGAAGCGCGTCTCCTTGTAGAGGAAGGCATGCGGCCAAGCTGTTGAACGGGTTGGTTCCCCATGTTCCTCTCCTCCTATCTTCTTGGACTTATAAGTGGTAACCATCGAAGCATGATCGTGTCTGATCAAAAATCCGCTCCTATGTTACTCATCATGTTCGAGTCCTTCCTCTACTTAGAGCGCATCCTTCTTCCGATTCATCAGCAATTGACTGACTACAATCAGGATTAAGCTTAGAATGACAATAGATGTCGATACGGCACTTCCATACCCATATCGGAAAATATTGAATGTGTTATTGTACATATACGTGGCCAGAAGCTCGGTTGAGTGTGCCGGACCACCATGCGTCATGATAAAGATGAGATCGAATGCCTTCAAACTTCCCGAGATGCAAAGAATAACAGCCACCTTAATCATGCCCCAAATCATCGGCAGTGTAATGAGGGACAGCTTCTTCCACCCTTCAGCACCATCCAGCTTGGCCGCATCATTCACTTCGCTCGGAATATTTTGCAATGCTGCGATAAATAAGATTAGATACGGCCCGATATTGCTCCATATGATCGGCGGTCCAATCGACAGCATTGCCACCTTCGGATCGGACAGCCAGCCGAGCTTCCAAGAAGACAGTCCGAGCGAATCCAGAAGGAAGTTCAATATCCCGATCTGAGGATGATAGATATATCCCCATACTAAGCCGATCACGACCGAGGACAGCACCATCGGCATGAATACCGAAGCGCGGATGAACTTCTCGAACCAGCGATTGCGCACGAGCAGCAGCGCCAGCAGCAAGGCAATTGGAACTTGACCGAATACAGAATAAGCCACGATATACAGATTGTTGCGGAATGAGCCCCAGAAGATCGGATCGCTTAGAACCTCTATATAATTTTTCAATCCAATGAACTTCATATCGCCCATGCCTTTCCAGCTAAACAGGCCATAATACGATGACCAGATTACCGGAATGACGACGAACACCAAATAAATAAGAAGCGCGGGCAGCAAACCAAGCATGATAAACATCCGCGCTCGCGATGCAGCGGTCATAGTCATCTATCCTTTTCTTTTGTTAGGCTGCATGATCCCAATACGCAAGTAGGGTCAATAATGGCCTTACGTCCAAACACAAACTACTCCTTCAACCCTTGCTCCTGCGCATCCTGAATCTTCTTCGCGATATCTTCCGCCTTCCCGCCGAGAAGCAGCTCCTGCAAGCCGTTATTGACGACCTCTGTTGCTCCAGACGTTAATTTCGCATCATAGACAGGTGTACGCTTCACTTGATTCACGAGATCATACAGCTTGGCGAACAATGCGTTCACTTTGCTCTTATCGAGATCTACCTTGAAACTGACGAGCTGGTTCGCCTCTAATGTTGTCTTCTGAGCTTCCGGACCAGCCAGTGCCAGAATGAGTTCTTCCGCTATCTTCTTCTTATCGCCTTCTACCTTGCTGCTCAGCGCAGGTCCAACCCCGATCGCGCCGGACACCGAGTTCGGATCTCCCTTACCTCCCGGAATGGATGGCAGCACAGCAACGCCTGTGGCGTCTAGTACCTCTTGAGGCGCCGTTGCGACTAGATTCGTTACCGCCCATCCACCTTCAATGATCATCGCGGCTTTGCCCTGTGAATACAATTGTTCCATTTGTGTCCCGTCGATCGCGTTGAAGCCTTCCTGGAACGCACCAACCGTAGCAAGCTCCTGCAAATGCTCAAGCGCCTTCACGAATTCAGGATCTGTGAACTTCGCTCCGTCTTGTGCAACCGCCTTGTTAAACCATTCAGTTCCCGTCACGCGATCTGCCAGCGAGCTGAGAATACTGGATTGTGCAAGCCATGGAGCTTTATTGCCAAGCGCGATTGGAATGATATTTTTGGATTTAAGCGTTTTAACTGCGTTCAATAATTCATCCCAAGTCTTCGGTACAGTCAGGCCATTATCCGCTAGTATTTTCTCGTTGTAATACAAAATAGACGTTGGAGACAGTCCCATTGGCGCACTGTATATTTTCCCGTCAAACGTGAAGTCATCGAAGGAGTTCGGCATGTAGCCGTCTTTCCAATCCTTATTCGCATCAAGCAATCCATCAAGCGGCTGAATCAAGCCTGCAGCTGAGAACTCCTTCGCAATCGTACCCGGATGCATAATGAATACGTCCGGCATCTCATTTGCAGCCGCAACCGCTTTCAATCGTTGGCGATATGCATCCGGTGGAATTGCTTGAATCTGCAAGTCTACATTCGTGTTATCCTTCTTGAACTGTTCAATGATCCCCCGCATCGCCTTGGCGCGCAAATCTTCCCCAGTGAAGTTATGCCACAGAGTAAGCTGAATCTTACTCTTCGGATCCACTTTCGCCCCTGAGCTCGAATCTGATGGGGATGTCGATCCACCTCCGCAGCCTGCCAGCACCAATGTAAGCATCATCACAAGCATAACCATTTGGCTCCAACGCATTTTGTTTTTCAACATGTGCAGCCCTCCTTATGACTTCAGTTCATTTTTCACAAAAGTGTTTGCCCAACAGTACCATCGGCCCTCTATCCACGCTGTACACTACTGTGGAAGTGTCGCACTTTTATGAACGATATCTCTTAGGTACCACTATAAAAGAAAGACATTGGTAAAGCAGGTGATATTCTTCGGTGAAAGGGGAGACTTTTTTCAGTTGTGCTGCCGAAACTGAGAAGGGGATAATCCGATATGCTTTTTGAACAGCTTGCAAAAATATTTCACATCCTCGTAGCCGCAATCGCTTGCTACCTGACTTATCTTCCGCTCCGATCCCGTTAGCAGTTCCTTCGCAAGCCCCATTCGCTCCAATGTTACGAAGTCAATGTAATTCATGCCGGCTTCCCGCTTGAACACCTCACTGAAATGATTCGGATTCACATGCACATAAGCAGCTACCTGTTGTAGCGAGAGACTCTCATGCAAATGTTCTCGAATATAGAACATCGCACGCTGAATATAGGAATTCGCGCGATTCCGTTCATCGTATTGCTGATAGCGTTCCATGATGGCGCAGCAGGCGCGATACAATCCCGCTTCTACTTCATGATTCGGCAGAAGACGATGGCGAAATTCACTGAGCGTACGTTCTTCGGGCACCATTCGCTCCAGCCAGCGGCAGGCTGACACCAATATAGACTGCAAATAGGCCAGCAGCGATTCAGGCGTTGTCTGTTCATCTAAGACTTGCGCCTTCACAATCTCCTGAATCCAGTGTGCCAGCGTCGCCCGATTGCCTTGTGTTAATATCGTGGCGAGTTCATTCTCTTCTTCCCGTGTACATACCGTTCTACCGCCTGTTCGATGCTGAATGTCTTTATACTGGATGACCCTTCTATCGCTAACGATATGCGCATAGGCCAATGCTCGCTCGGCTTCCACGTAGGATTGCCGTATCTTCTCATAGTGTGGAACAATGGATCCGAATGCTGCGAAGATCGAGCATTTCAGAAGATTCTCACAATTAGCGAACGTCGAAGACAGCATTCTCGTCTGCTCATACTCCGTCTTCTGCTTCCATAATAGAACCATGTGATTGGGACGAAGCAAGATATCACACAGCAATGCTTCGCCTATAATATTCGAAGCTGCAAACAGCAGCAGTTGTTCATCCTTCCAACCCGATACAGTGAGGAAAATAACCTGATATGCTGTGCTCTCCGCCTTAAGCTCCAGAAGCTCCAATACTTGTCCGCGCGCAAGTTGTTCTTCCGGCATTCCTTCCGACAACAGCTGTTCCAGCAGCTGCTTCTTGAGCAAATGGACATTCAAATGTCCGATCCGATCGTGCTGCTGTCTTGCTTCCCATCTCTGCTTCGCCTTCAAGACCGCCTCCATGATCTCCTCTGGACGGCTCGTCTTCAAGATGTAATCCTGCGCGCCTACGCGCATCGCTTGCTGTGCAAAGGCAAAGTCATCATACCCAGACAGCATGATTACCTCTGTTGCTGGATATTGATTTCTCACTAAGGACGCCAGCTCCAACCCACTCATCGCTCCCATTCGAATGTCCGTCATCACGATATGGGGCTGTTCATTATGAATCTGCTGCCATGCCTCTTCTCCCGATGCAGCAGGCTGCAAAGCCGTGATCCCGATCGCAGACCAATCAATGACTTGATGAATGCCTGTACGAATAATAACCTCGTCATCCACGATTAGCAGTTTCATTGTCTTTCAACCTCCTTTTCGATAAAAGGAATCATAAAGGATACGGTCGTCCCCCCACCTTCTACGCTATGAATTTGCAACCCAGATGCCTCACCATAATGCAGCTTGAGCCTCTGGTTCACATTGCGCAGCCCATAGCTGTGCTCTGGCTTTCGTGTCTGGTCTAATGGAAGTTCGATCTGCTGAAGGAGTGCGTCCAACTGTTCCTGCGGCATCCCTTGTCCGGAATCTTCAATCGTGAAGTGTATATGGTCATCTGCAGTGTGTTGTGCAATGACGGTAATTCGGCCTTTTGATCGCTTGCCAAGTATTCCATGAATGATTGCATTCTCGATCAGCGGCTGAAGAAGAAGCTTCAGCATCCACTGCGATTCAAGCTCAGGACTGATATGGAACGTGATGTCGAATTGATCCGGGTACCGAATCTGCTGAATCGATGCGTAGTGCTGCGCATGAAGCACCTCCTGCGTGACTTGACAATACTCGCTCCCCTTATTCAAGCTGAAGCGCAAGAAATCGCTTAATGCCCCGACCATCTGCGCAATCGTGGCATCCTTGTTCATGAGCGCCATCCAATGGATGGATGCCAGCGTGTTGTATAAGAAATGAGGGTTGATCTGCGCCTGCAGCGCCTGCATATCGGCTTCTTTCTTCATGGATTCATGCCGCTTCACCTCTTCCATCAGCACATGGACACGTTCTCCGAGCTTGTTATAGCTATGCACGAGCATGCCAATTTCATCAGATGAGGTAATCGGAAGCGCAATGACATCCTCCTCGGGCCGAAATCCCTTCAAGGAGACTGCCACCGTCTGTAGCGGCCTCGTCACCCGCATGATAAGGAACAGCACGATACCTGCGATAATAACCATCGCTAGTCCAATCGTCATGGCCGTTATCGTTACGACATATTGATTCTGCGCCTGATACTGCTCATAAGGAATCACTGCCAGCAGACGCCAGTCTACATGCGGAACTGTCGTATACACGATTGTTTTCTTGTATTTCCCTTCCCCATAGGTGACAAAGCCCTGTCTCTCTTGCATCCCTGGTGCATCCCAGTTCGGAAGCAGTTCCGTCACGGACTTCGACAGACTATCCCGAATCGTACCTGAGAGAATTCGATTGTCCCGATCTACTAGCAGCAAGCTCTCTCCACTGCTCAGAGCCGGCTTCATCATAAAATCAGCAATCGCTGCTTCGCTTATGCTGATGGATAGCATCCCCTTAGGCTGATAAGTCGTGATGCTCCCTATCGGCCGTACGAAGGAAATGACCTTCTCTGCTCCGTTCGTCGTCACGTTCGTGTAGAGAGAGCTCCACCATTTATCCTTTACCTGTTGGATGTTCGTGTTCTTGTTGTCTGTGAAGAGTCCGTTGTTGAAAATCGTCGTGTTGGATAGCGTATGATTGCCGTTGTTTGGATAGATGGAGATGTTGGAGATGTATGATTTGGAAAAAGCAAAGTTCGATAAGAATCCCATCAGTTTAATTTGCAGCCCGCTGCCCTGATTCGTGGACGCGAGATATCGCTGAATGTCCTCCTGTGCAATTAGGAAAATGGACATATTCTCAACGTCCTGCACGATGAACTCCAGATTTGTCTTGATCTGATCCAGCAGCCCCAGACTGGACTGCTTCGTTCGTTCTTCGGCCTCCTTCGCTGCAATGCTGTACAATACAAATCCCAGTGACAACAATGGCACAAGGATGGCACCTAGCAGCATTATCGATAACTTGCGCTTCAATGACTTGCCTAACCAACGCTGCATAATGAAGCATTCCTCCTAATATCGACATTTCAGTTAGGTAAAATTATACAAGGTATGGGCAAACTAAAATATACCACAGCCGGTCTACTATACAATCTATCAATTTCCTGCAGATTAAATAGCCGAGAAGACAATCTTCGGGCACTGAAAAGAAAATAACCCGCAAGAGGAGCTCTCTATTTTGCAGAGCGTCCGTCTTGCGGGTCTTTGTCTTTTAACTAATTGTCGTTCAAACATGATTAGCATTACTGTGATGCAATCAGTCACATCTCATTGTGCATTCATGATACATCGCCGAATTAATGTGTGCCTGTTACTCCAAAATCATCAACCGATGATTGATCCGCTCGGTAGAACATGACATCCCCATCCTTTAGTTGGAACGTAACGCCATACGGATCTGTGAATTGCGGGCGGGAACCCTCCCGCTTCCATTGATTCGTGAGCGGTGCTTGAATGTATTGCAAATGCGACTTGCCCTTCTGCCCGTCCCGTACCGTTTCTATATCAACGTTCACAATGAGGAACCCGTCGCGCAGGAAGAATGGCGCCTTGTCGTTAAAGCTGAACTGTTTCGATAAATCAAAGCCCTTCGGCACGATATACAGCTTCGCGGGCAGATTGTATTCACCATACCACTGTTGAATCGACGAAAATGCACGTGCTTCCGAGACACCAGTTGGCACACTTGTCGGCCCCATAAATGTCCGGACATGGTACGGCAGGAAGAGATCACTGTAGCTGCCAATTGTCGTCGGCTTCTTCGCTGCCCTTGCCCATTCCTCGATGTAAGCTTGACGGCTTGTCGATATGCTGCTGGCGAACAGCTCATAGAAGGCGCCCGCTGCATCTAAGATGCGCTGCTCCGGCACGTTGCGAAGTCGCGCATTAAGCTCCATACTCCGCCTTACCTTGTCCTCTGCTGAGCCAATCCGAATAAATTTCCGTTCATCAGTATGGTAATAGACGTCTACTTCCTGCCGCTTCTGCCCCTTGCTGTCCGTGAAGTAGAAGGTAGGCTTAAGATGGATGCCATCTCCTGAGCCAAACATATTCCCCTTTGTCTTCAGGTCGAACTTGAACGCATATCCCGTCTTCACAGCTACATTTTTATACGAGGAATCTGGATGGCTTCCTTTGCGGACAGGAAGCTCATAAGGAAAGGCATTGCCGCGCGCTTCTCCGTCAATCCCTTTGCGCCCCACCCAATAGGAGTTTCCAGTAGGTTCACTGCTTCCCTTCTGCTTGCGAAATACCGTCTCCCAATTGAAGTCCATAATGTCCGTCACATGGAAATCGTACACCCTGCCAATGACCTCGACCGCGATTTCATGGGTCGCCACATGGTTCTCCCAATTCGTATTGGCTGTTGGCTGATGCGTGAAGGAATCCGGCGCATTTTCCGCAATCGTGCGGTATAAGACCGAATAATCCCCCTCATCGACCCAGACAGGCAGGAAGAATGTCGTATCTAATTGGTTAACCGGTATGTCCGTCCACGTGCGCTTCGGGATGAATCTGCTGCGATCTGCGGTATAGACATCAAATGGGAACCATACCTGCTTCATTCGGAAATATTTCGCATAATCACGATCTCCGTATCCCGGATAGTTCACATGCTGCCCGCTCGTAGGCATTCGGACGGTAAATGGCCGATCCAGTATCAAGGCGGCACGATTGTAGTTGGGTGTTGTCTTTTGGTTATGTTCACGATCATCCGTAATTGAGGAGTAATTCACAACAGGTGTATGTACGGTAACGGTATTGATACCGTTGATTGGGAATTGCTTGTCACTGCCGCCATTTATGTTGCCGGGAACAAGATTGTAGTAGATTGCGCCAGAGCTTGGGGTGTTGGCAGCATTGACGAGCTTGCTGCTAATAAGCATACCACTCCGATAGAGAACATTTTGACCTATAATCGTAGGTGAAGGGATACTTCCAGGTGTCGTTCCATGTTTCGTCGTCCAGCTATTGCTCATAATCGTTGTGCCGTTGAAGCTCACAAGATCATTTCGTACTTCTGGCTCTCCCGTTTGTGATTCAGCCCTGCTTTTGAGTTGTGATTCATCATTTGGCACGCTCGGCCTTGTATACATTCCTGGTACTGTTGCCGGTGTAAATGAAATTGTACCACTATCCTTCGGCTTGACGTGAGCCGATACATCCAAATTGTGATCCGTTGAAAGAGAAGGGGCTGAGTACCCTGATGGCTGCAGCGTCACTGTCCCATTAGGCAGTGCGTAGTTGTTCAAGCTCGCTCGTTGAATTCCGTATACTTCGATGTTGTTGATCTGCCAATACGAATAGTCACGTTGGAAGGAAAAGCTGTAGGTCTTGGATTCTGTATCTCTCATCGTCAAATCCGGTTGCGGCGTGCACACACGCTGCCCTTGTTTATTCGTCGTGCACACATCTGGTTGCTTCTGCTTCCACTCCAGCGCATAGGTAACCTCTACCTGGCACTGATAGTTTACTTTTCCTGACATTTGAGCAAACGTATGTTGGAATAGATACTGATTCGCAAACACATTAGCATACAAATTCTCGGAGGTTGGAATCCCTCTGAGTACATCGAATATCTCATTGCCACGGTTGTCTGCTTTGATCATTCCTGTTACATCTGGATTCATCTTATTCCCGGTTACTGAGCTTCCCGATGAAGGAGCCGCAATCGTGTACTTGCACTGCCCCGTCCCCCCACCAGGGTTCCCTCCGCTGTTATCGTCGTTACAGGAGTTCCCTGTTCCCACGGTCATAGAGAAGTCTGCCTTTTCATCTAACGCTTGAGTAGAGTCAGCAAAATGAGCAGTAATGGATGATGTTCCGGTAGATGCCACAGCTGTAACCAGGCCTGAATTGTTGATGGTCATTACACTAGCATTTGAGCTTGTCCACTTTAGTTTAGCATGGTTTTTCAGCTCCCATGTGGTGCCATCAACTTTCGTTAATTTGGCAACCAATTGTGTAGTCCCACCAGGGGCAACACATTTGTTACCCGTAATCTCTAGTCCCGATGTTCCATCGGCATATGTAGCGATAAGTAATTTGTCTTTGTATCGGTATGTAACTGAGTTGAAGTCAACAAAGAATTTAGAGAAATACCAGACCTGCTTGGCCCCTGGATTTGCCCAGTACTTATTGTAGGTATCGTTATTGAAGGTTTGTTCGAAATAGATTGTGATTAAATCCAAATCTGCTAATCTAGCTACTTTCCCCCCCAGAGTACTTGAATCAGTATTACCACCAATTCCATGTATATCATTTATTTTAGTAGCAAAGTCTACAAGAACATTAGCAGCAGTTACATCCTTTAATTCCTTAGAAATAGCCCCCGTTTTTATCCAAGTCAGGTTTAATTGGTCAGAAGGTTCATCAATTGTAAATGGTTTCGTACGAGGAATATCTGCTTCTAAAAACGGATCTGTACATCCCGGATATTTTGGTAAATAGTGACCTCGAATATTTTCAGTTGGTACATTAGCATCACAGCCTCGGCTATCTGGTACACTTACACGACCAGCACCCGCACGCCAATGTTTTCCGTCCCAGTTAGCTGGATCATTAATAGACCATCGATCCCAATAGTATACGCCTCCGTAATTACTATTATCTTTTGATGCCACTTTCATCTTAGCGCCTTGTAAAGCGTCCTTCAATCCATCAGTTACGTCATAATTCGTTTTCCCAATTGTAAAACCGTTAATACTTCTTATGGCTTGTCTTGTTTCTTTATCCACCCACTCAAGCTTTTTTATCACTTTTCCAGGCTTAGCAGGAACTACAATTGGTTTTGTTTCAAGTGATGAATTAGCGGAAAATAAATATCCCCCAAATTCATAATCATCATTACTGCTAGAAAATTCATAGTTTATTTCTTCAGCTATCTCTCCTTTTGCATGAACCTGTGAGATGGGGAATAGTGATAAGTAAAAATCGGCGAAAAGCACCACTATTAATGCGACTGATATCATTTTTATATTTTTCAAACTAACACTCCCTTACTTAGTAAGAACCGAAGTTGAAAGAGTGTTGCTGTGTAAAGGAGCATTAAGAGGCATTGTTTCGACAATAATGCTAATTGTACCCTTTGTGTGGAAATTCTCTTTTGGAATAGCTAGGCCATATACTTTTTTATTTGGATCAAGGGATGTAATTGCGGTTGATTGATTTATCATCTTATAATCACCAGTAAATCCAACAATTGCAATGGATAACCTATTAACAGGATATGATTTTGGTTTTTTGTTCACTACTAACTTAGAATCTAAAAGGACTAAATAAACCTTCATATCATCTGTCATTTTGATATGTTTACCAGCGACATCCAAAACCAGCTTTTCTTTGCTAGGAAGCAGTTTTCGATTAGGATCCTTGGGATCGTTCCAGTCAATAGCCGTTAGACTATTTACTTGTCCCACAACAGACTTATTGGGTGCAGAGACAGTTAATTTATCGACACTCCAAGAATTAATCCCCAGTTTCGCGTACTTATACTTATCATTCTCCGGAGAATTAAAAATCTCTTCAGCAACCGTGAAAATATTCGTTTTGTGCCAGTACATCTCGGCCGCAGCAACAGCATATTTATCGACGGCTAATTTGTCGCCTTTCTTTGCGGACAGCAATCGTTCAATAACGGTAATCGCTTGTGCTCGCGTTGTGCTCCCCTTAGGTGTTAATTCTCCCGGCGCCGTACCGGACATAATGCCATTTTTCGTTGCGAGGTACATCCATTGCTTATCCTCTACTCGATCTATGCCCAATGCTCTCACTGCCATCTTCGACATTTCTTCACGCGTCAACGTTTGGGTCCAATTCGTATCTTCCAAGTCACCAGCCTTGTATATCCCGGCTGCTTCAGCTGCATGTACATAGGACTCATACCATTTCCCATTCGATTCCTGTACTTCAATTCCCAGAGCAGAAATGGTCATCTTTACGAATTCCGCGCGAGATACATTCTTATTAGGAAGAAAATTGCCATCAGGATAACCTTCCACATACCCCTTATTGATCGCTTGCATAATACTGTGTTCTGCCCAGTGTCCGGAAATGTCCAAAACCTTCGGCGTTGTTGCACGATTTGAACTATTATCATTACCGCTTGAGGTGATAGTGGGTTTGTCTACTTGTGGAAATGCATTCACTGTGATGGGATGTATGGAAGCTTGCGCGGATAAAAGCAATAGGGCTGCCGTTCCTATTAACAATGACTTTTTCATGTTATCCTCCTAATCCATAATTTCAAATTCCATTTCTTGTGTTCCTCATGTAAATACTCGTATCTCTTTTATGCAGCCTCCTTCACTCCGAAAGTAGTGATACGGTTCGCACCGAATAGGATCATCACCCTAATATTTGATATCAGACACAAGTCCTGAATTTATAGGTTAATTATACCAAATTATCTTGATTTTCGGAACATTCCGACGAGGTTTAGAGGAAATATTTTACTCGATTACGTATAAAAGTGGATAGACAAAGGAAATCAAAATAAAAAAACCGTGAAATTTGTTGCTTGGTTAAGAAGCCCTTACGAAAGTACAAAAGTTACTTTTCTTAAACTTAGGACAATTATCCTTTCGATTGCTTAAATCATGGAATTTTGAAATAATTGTTATTAAGTGAAAGGGTGCCGTTTTATAAAAAGAGTATGTAAAATAATCTAATCTTAATAGAGAGTAGGAACATGAATGAAACAAGAATTTCCGATAATTGAAACGGAAAGGTTAATTTTAAGAGAAGTATCAACAGAGGATGCTAATGATATGTTTACCTATTTATCTGATAAAGATGTTGTGAAACATATGGGGTTAGCGCCTTTCCAAACCGTTACAGATGTTTGTGATGAAATTAATTGGTATAACTCTATTATCGAAGAAGGTACTGGCATTAGATGGGGAATTACATTAAAAGATTTCGGAAAAATTATAGGAAGTTGTGGCTTTCTTAATCGGGTTGCCAAACATCATCGAGCTGAAGTTGGATTTGAGTTAAGCAAAGATTACTGGGGGAAAGGAATAGCTAGTGAAGCATTAGAAGCAGTTATTAAATTTGGGTACCGTCACTATCAGTTGGAAAGAATTGAGGCTTTAATAGAACCAGCAAATCTCCCGTCGCAAAAATTGGTAGAGAAGCAAGGGTTTATAAGAGAGGGGTTGCTGAGACATTATGAATATACTTGTGGTAAATTTGATGATTTATATATGTACTCACTCTTAAAAGGAGACCTCAATCTTTTGTAAGGAATGTATTCAACAAATACCAGCTAATATGAGTTATATGATTATTCTAGTAAAGGGGCTTTAATGGAATAAAAAGGAGAAAGCATATTATATACGTCTAATATGTTTTCTCCTTTATTTTTATGGATTTTTATAAGTTAGGTCTTGATAACTATTAGGCTGCCCTCAGAATCTATGCTTCTACAAAAGTCTTGATGCCCTTAACTTCGTACACAGCGTGTTGCGACCCCAGAATATGCTCTGGTTTCGGCTTGCCGCGGCTCTGTCTGTGGCCTTCAATATGTGCCTCGCTTGTCTCCCATTTTTTCCACGCTTCTTCAGATTCCCAGCGAATGAGAATGACGACTTCTTCATCTCCTCTGCTTACCTTCTTGACGCAAATGCTCAAGTCAATAAAGCCCTCGGATTTCTCAATGACTCCCTCTCCGCTGAATCTGTCGACCACGAGCTGTGAAGTCCCTTCCTTCACTTGGATGGTTTTCGTCTCGATAAACATATCTCTATCTCCCTTCATCGCATGATGCATTCCATAGAATGATCTTCGTTCCTACCCTTGAAAAAGTTCCCATTCTCCTAATATTACAAAAAGAGTGCATGTGAAATCCATGGAATATTTCCTGATGGAAAATGGAGATTTCGAGCTATTTTCGTCTAATTCTGCTGATTAACTTCTTGATTGGCTAGGCTTGCAATTTGTTCGAGTACATACTCATAATAACCTGCTCTGGAAGGGACAAAGTCCTGTATCGTTAAGTCTACCTTGATCCCGCTCGCTCCACTCGATGGCACGAATTCCTCGCCAGTAATTTGCTGTGCCTCACCTGCAATCAGCTTACGGAATTGTTCTGCTTCCAGCATGACTATGGATACCACTTCATCTTCCTGCAATCGAAAATCGGTAATGCTCCCTCTATATTCATGAAGGAACACATGACAAAATTCATTATCTATTATATGTTCCTGTTCAATACTGCTTGGTATAACACCACTGTACGTAAGCTGGGCGAACTCAATAGCGAGTCCTAGCTCCTCTCTTAACTCCCGAATGCCGTCCATTGGCGATTCCCCTGCTTCTAGATGACCAGCAGCAGTAATGTCCAGAAGACCCGCATAATCTAGCTTCTGAGGATGCCGGCGTTGGAACAGCAAGATTGGTTCTCCGTTCTCGACCTTCCATAACCAGCAATGAAACGTTTGATGCCATATCCCCTTGGCATGCACTTCATCCCGTGACCTGATACCGGTGTACTCCATTTCGCTTGTAAAGGTATCGACGTATTCTTTTGCAACTTTGTGGGCAACCATTCATGGATCCTCCTGTTATCTATAGTCTGTATCGATTTTCGCTTCTGTCCACGCTCTGCGCATGATTTCATCGACGGTTTCTTCCGGGGTCATGTCTGAGCTGTCCAGCCACATGCCGATTCGAGGCGTGCCCTGACGAAGGCCATCGTCTAAATCCTGAACAGTCCATAGCCCATACCCTTGCTTGCCTCGCGACGCTTCACGTTCCGCTACAATATCAGGCCGTGGGCAGAGTACAACGAGGTAGAGAGGACGAGTCTGAAAATTCTGAATGAACGACTGCAGGACATCACCGATGACGACATCTTGGATCACTGTCGTAAATCCGGCTTCCACATATGCATCCGCAGTTCCTGCAGCCAGGCGATAACGAAGGTTCAACTGCTTCATCGCTTCCTCTGAAGCATCGGGTGACATTTCCTCGCGGCCATTGACGATCATGCGACGGAATATGTCACCACGCACATGAACACCTTTCGCAAAGCGTTCCGCCAACAATTGCGCGATGGTGGACTTGCCTGACGCCATAATGCCCGTAATTACAAATAGGCTCGGTGTATGGGGTTCACAGATCTCAACGTTCATCTTACATCCTCCTAACCATTATTCTTGATGTTGCATCTTCCTATATTCATTCAATGTACCATATTCAACCATGAAAAAGCAGGCTTTCTAAAACAGAGCACCGCAAGTCCTCCATTCATGATAGACCTGAGGAACAATTTTTTGATGAAACGCTCCCATCCGATAAATAGGCCCACATTCCGGATTGACGACGATCACAGTCTACGCTATATTAATAAAAGTTTACTCAATGCAACTTATTTATATTTAGCTAACATTTTTTCATCAAGGAAATGAGGTCGTCCATGAACACCACGAGTGAACTGAAATATAAAGGGCGAGATTCCCGATTTCGTCCCCGGCAGGCCTCCCAACTCCTCCGGATTTCAGTTCTAGCAGCCACAGGCTTGGCAGTTCTGCTGTTATCCATACTCATCGGCAGTGCGGTCGGACCTGTGTCTATACCGTTGAAAGAGACGTTTGCAGCCATGCTTCATGCAACAGGCTGGCTGGAGCACATTCAGATTGCAGAGCGGAATCTTACCATCATTCTGGATATCCGTCTGCCTCGTGTCATCGTAGGTGCATTAGTCGGAGCCAGCTTGTCTATCGCGGGCGCAGCGATGCAGGGAGTGTTCCGCAATCCGCTCGTCGAGCCCGGATATTTGGGAGTGTCGTCAGGAGCAGCCGCTGGAGCTGTCTTGTGCATCGCCTTAGGGCTTGTTCGTCATTCGGCATTCGCCCTTCCCTTGTCTGCCTTCGCAGGTGCACTTGTATCCGTTGTACTCATCCTGGCCATATGGCGGGCTAGTGGGAAACCGAATGTAACCACGCTACTGTTGCTCGGAATTGGCATGAACGCGCTTCTGTCGGCGGTCATTAACGTGATCATCGCCAGCGCGCCGCATGAACAGCAGCTGCGCAGTATCGTGTTCTGGCTGCAGGGTGGACTCGAAGCGCGAACATGGGAGCATGTACATATTATCGCTCTGCCGATTCTTATCGGAGGCGTTCTGTTGGCGCTATTCAGCCGTTCATTGAATTTGCTGCTGCTCGGTGACGAGCATGCACAGGCTTCCGGTGTCCCTGTGCAATTCACCCGCTATACGATTTTACTGCTCGCTTCGTTCTTGACCGGTACAGCTGTCTCGGTAAGCGGGATCATCGGTTTTGTCGGATTGGTTATTCCGCATCTCGTTCGCCTAATTGTCGGCTCGGATCATCGCCTGCTGCTGCCGTTCAGCGCACTATTCGGGGCATCGTTCCTCGTTCTGGCCGATTTAGCCTCGCGCATGGTGCTGCAGCCGATCACATTGCAGGTTGGCGTCGTCTGCGCTTGCATCGGAGCTCCACTGTTCATGATGATGCTGCTGCGCAAACGGAAGGAGGGTTCGACATGAAGACAAGGCGCAAGACATCTTTGGGCATGCCTGGACTGCTTGAAGCCAAGCAATTGACCTATTCGATTGATGGGCGAACAATCATCGACAATCTGTCCATGAAGCTGCAGTCAGGCTCCTTCCTTGGCATTATTGGACCGAACGGCAGCGGAAAATCTACATTGCTTCGCATGCTTTGTGGACTTCTGAAGCCCGTTCAAGGCTCACTGACACTTGAAGGAAAGCCCTTCAAGGCATACTCCACGAAGGAACGAGCGCAAATGATCGGCTATGTACCGCAGGATTGCTCGCTTGATGCAGACTTCACGATTGAGCAAATCGTCGCAATGGGACGCCACCCTTATAGCCGCTTGTTCGGCGGATTAACAAGTTCAGATGCACAACAGGTCGAACGGGCGATGGAGCAATGCGGCGTTAATCACCTGCGCGAGCGCTACATTCATGCCTGTTCAGGCGGACAACGCCAGCTTGCATTCATCGCCAAGGCGATTGCACAGGAGCCGCAAATTCTCCTGCTGGATGAGCCTATCTCCGCACTCGACATTCGTCACCAGCTTCGCACGCTTGCGCTGCTTCGCCAGCTCGCTGACGAAGGATATGCTGTGGTCGCTTCACTGCATGACCTGTCGCTAGCTTCTCGTTACTGCGATCGTCTTCTGCTTCTGCATGACGGGCGCATCGAAGCATTCGGCGAACCGGAAGAGGTGCTCTCAGCAGATGCACTTTATGATGTGTATGGCGTTCATGCCGTCATTCGCCAAGAACCAGGAACGGAAGGCCTGTCAGTCATTGCATTTGAACATGAAGCAGAAGAGCAGAAATGGTATACCCATTACGAAAAAGAACATCTTGGAGGAATTACACAATGAGAAACGTACAAACTCGGCGAAAAACCACTTTTCGCATGCTCTGTATGAGCCTGATCACGCTTGTTGCCGCTGTCGGGTTGACAGCCTGCACCAGCAATTCACAATCCGATAGCGAGAAATCGTTCAGCACCATTTCAACCACGACCAGTTCTAAGGCCGCTGCATCCTCTGACAATGGGAAGATAGAGGCTGCACCGAAGGTTGCTGCGGTATCTCTCGACACTGCAGATGCCGTACTTGAAATCGTTCCTCCGGAGCAAGTCGTTGCCGTACCGAAGAGCATGGCAAATCCTTATTTGGCTATCAACGAGGAGAAGGGCAAGCAGGTGTCCGGTCAAGTCGGCGGTGCGACTGGATTGGATCCCGAAGGAATTTTGGCATTTCATCCAGACGTTGTCCTCATCACGAAAATCCATAATAGCGAAAACGATGCCGAGCAATTGCTCAGCCAAGCAGGCGTCAAGGTTGTCACGTTCGATCAATGGGGAACATTCGAGCAATTGATAGCGAACTTCCGCACAATTGGCGAGGCTGTTGGAGCTGTCGATAAAGCAGAGGAAGTTGCCAAGGAAATTCAGGGCAAGCTGGACGATGCTGCTAAGCGAACTGCATCACTTGCAAGTAAGCCGTCCGTTCTCGTACTGTCGCCTGTCGGCCCGAATACTGGCCCTTACATCATGGGACCAGGGAACATTTCTTACGATATGATCCGTCTCGCTGGAGCTAAGCCCGCTGCCGAAGCACTCGGGATTAAGAAATCGACAAAAGCATCAATTGAGGATGTCATGAACATGAATCCGGACTATATCGTGCTTGGAGATTGGGACGGTACGGGAGATGAATGGCTAGAGGATTTGAAATCTCAAGCGGCGTGGAACACACTGGACGCGGTCAAAAATAACCGCATTACGACAATGAAGGCGAAGGAACTGCTTGCCCCGAACCGTTATACGGTAGATGGAATGCTGGAAATGTCGGCGTGGCTTCACCCGGATTTGTGGAAAGGAGACACAGCGAATTAATGAGCGAATTCCTAGCAAACGGGCATTCACAGTCCACACGGCTTCCGCCAGAAATATCGATGGACACGCCGCGCCGGGCCATCCTTCTTGCTTCCTACAGCGCTTGTGCCAGCATTGATGATGTGCCTGCCATGTACCATCATATTTTGCGCGGACACGGCTCTCCTTCGGAAGCCATCGTGCAAGGCGTTATTCGGTACAGCGATACGGGTACATGTGATCCACTGTATACGGTAACCAAGCGTCAGTCCGAGGCAATTACACAGCTAGTAGAGGCCAAGTTCGGTGAAGTAATTCCTGTCTACATCGGCTGCAAGCATTCGCATCCTTTTGTAGCCGATGCCATCCAGCAAGCGATCAGAGACGGCATCACGGAGCTTGCCGTGCTGCATGCTACGCCCTTCTTCACATCCTCAGGAACAGGAGGCTATGTTCAAGATGCCAAGAAGGCGATCGCTGCAGCCAACAGCGATATGAAATTGACGGTCATTTCTGAGTGGCAAGCGCATCCTGACTTCATTCGGCTAATGGCGCGCAGATTGCGAGATGCTTACGTCTGGATGCCTTCCTCGATGCTGCCGACGACACGGGTCATCTTTACGGTGCACAGCAAGCCTGGTCTTCCCTCCGCGCATGATGACTTTATTGCGTCATACAAGCATGTTGCTGGATTGATCGCGGAGCAGGCCAATATCGGGAAATGGGATATTTCTTATCGCAGCGGCAAGCCCGCCCCCCAGCGCTGGCTTGGGCCCGATATTAATGAGGTTATTCTAGGAGCAGCTTCCGATAAGGAAGAAGCTGTCGTCATTTGCGAGCTGACCTCGCTTACCGAAAATGTCGAGGTCTATTACGACATTGGCCAGGAAGCCAAGCAAACGGCAGAGCAGTGCGGGATGCAGTTCGTTTGCACTGAATATCCGAATGATGCCTATGATTTTATGGACTTTTTATCCAACATCGCAGCTGCTCATTTTGAGCTGAAGGCAGCATATTCCTGAAGCACGAAGCATGTTCTCAGTGGGATAGCCTCTTCCACCTCTCATTGAGTCATTATCCCTTTCAGTCAGGAGAACATGCATGTGTGCTGCGAAGCCAAAAAATGTGCGGTGAGGTTGCATTAGCGGAAATGCAGATCGCTCCGTACATTAGCTGCGTATGACCATCAATAGTACCAATCGATTAAGGCCGAGCACCTGCATGCTCGGCCTCTTTTTTTACTGCATATATGAGGCATACCTGTTACGATTCATAACCAAGATTTTTGTTAGCCGATATGCCAACACATCCTCGATCTATGTACAAAATTAAAACTCCACATAAAAAGGCTGCTGGGTAGAATCCAAGCATTTTTCAATCCGCTCGCGGAAGTTTTTCCACGTAACCATATTCAATGCTTCTTGCACTGGAAAATAACCCACCTCCAGCGCTTCCTCTGTCGTCGTTAGCTCACCGCCTACCTGCTTGGCAAGAAATAACGTATTGCAAATTCCGCCGGATACATTTTGATAAATGCCACAGAAGCGAACAATTTCAATATCGACTCCCGCTTCTTCCTTCGTCTCGCGAATGGCCGCTTGCGCTAGTGATTCTCCTTCTTCCACTTGACCACCCGGCATCTCCCACCCTCTTCGAGGGCCTCTAATTAACAAGATCTCATTATTTTCATTCACAATAATTGCTGCTGCGGATACGATATGCTTCGGTGGGTTCATCTCATTCGCTTCCTTTCCATGTTCTGCTGCGATCCTATATAACTGGGATTCAAGGCTATAACTGCCTACATCTCAAGCTATTATTACTCCACTTTTCCTATTATCCTGCTTGGAAAATAATAAAGTCAATTCCTGCGATATTCTCTTTCTCACCGTGATTTTTTCATTTTCCGACTATTCCAATTTGATTTAATCCTTGACACCAAGCCCATTCGAAAGTATAGTAATCGCATCGGAATTAAACTTAACTGACGAATCAGTTAAGAAGAGAGGGCGATGCAAACTGCCTAAGCTGCCTACCGTTCCAAATCAAGAACAAGATAGACGTCAGCAGCTCATGAACGCCGCACTCTATCTCTTCGCAAGCAAAGGATACCATTGTACGAAGATTTCGGATGTGGTGAAGTCCGCTGGTGTGTCACAAGGAACGTTCTATTGGTATTTTCATAGCAAGGAACAGATCATCCTAGAGTTAATTCACGATGGTAAGGAGAAACTAACCAACGTCATCGCTCAAGGCTATCGCAAGCATAGCGGCACAGTAGATGATATGGTGAGCTCATCCGCACGACTGCTGACCGAACTATTCACGTTCGCTGATCAGAACCGGAACTTGATGGCACTGCTTCTCATGAAGGGGCAAGGCGCTGATCCTGCAGTACGAGAGGCGGTCTCACAGACTTGGATCGCTTTCGAAGAAGCGTTCAAGCACAATATACAGCGGGCGACCGAGCTCGGCATGCTGCCGAACACGAATGATTTGTCGCTGCGCGCCAATATTCTCGTCTGCTTGATTACTGGAGTATTGTCCAAATGGCTCTTCGGGCCCATGCATGAGGTCGATTATCAATCCGGCTACTCACCAGCACAAATCGCTGAAGCCACGGCCACATTCGAATTTCGAGGGCTGCTCGGATAACTTCGCTCATAGCCATTTTCATAGACAGGTTCAGCACGAAATAGAGAACGTATTCTGCCATTCGTGCAGGGGAGATCTCTACATTTAAAAGGAGGCAACAACGATGTCAGTCCAACTGAAAAAATTTCTGAAAGCCACTACTCTGCTAACCGTTCTTGCAGTCGCACTTGTCGGATGCGGAAGCAAGTCATCATCTAATGCAGGTTCCACTAACGCGCTGGAACACATCAAGCAATCCGGAAAAATTAGAGTCGGGCTTATGGGTACCTATGCCCCATATAACTTCATCAATGACAAGCGCGAGGTCGATGGCTTCGATGCCGATATCGCCAAGGCGGTCGCTAAGCATATTGGCGTGGAAGTTGAGTTCATTACTGGTGAATTCTCGGGCTTGATCGAAGGATTGCAAAAAGATAAATACGATGCACTGGTCAGCCAAGTAACCATTACGGATGATCGCAAGCAGAAGATGGACTTCTCCACTCCGTATGTGAAAAATGCGGTAAATGTCATCGTCAAGAGTGGCAATACGTCCATTCAGAAGCTCGAAGACTTCAAAGACAAGAAGATTGGTGTCGGACTTGGAACCAATGACGAGAAGTATTTGCGTGATGTAGCTATGCCTAAGGTTGGAAACTTTGAAATTGCCACATATAACGACGTCATTACATCCTTGCAGGATTTGAATGTTGGCCGTATTGATGCGACGATTAACAATGTATTTGCACTCAAGCCGCTGATTGACAAAAATCATTTCGACGTGAAGGCAGTTGGAGAGCCAATTAAAGAGGATGTAGCAGGTATCGCGATTCGTAAAGATAACCCAGAGCTGTTAGCTGCCATTAATAAAGCACTAGAAGAAATGAAAGCAGACGGTACATTCAAAGAAATCTTCAAAAAATGGTTTGATGTAGAACCTAACATTTAAGCCAGTCCGGGAAGGTGCAAGAGATGGAACTCGTTATTCAAAACCTAGACTTTCTATTAAAAGGCGCTTACTACACACTGCTGATTACGATCGTATCCATGTTCTTTGGACTCCTCATCGGACTGGTTGTCGCCGTAGCTCGCTTAAAGGGAAATAAGTTCGTCCGCAATGTCGCAAGAATATATGTGTCCATCATTCGCGGAACGCCTGTATTGGTGCAAATCTTCATTATCTACTATGGACTACCCGACTTCGGGATCACACTCGGGCCGCTCAACGCGGCCTTTATTTCACTTAGTATCAACATCAGCGCTTACTTGTCCGAGACGTTCCGCGGTGCCATTCTTGCTGTATCCAGCGGACAGACAGAGGCTGCCCAATCCCTTGGGCTGACGCCATGGCAGACGATGTGGCGGGTTGTGCTGCCGCAGGCTGCTCGTGTAGCGATTCCCCCAATGGGCAATACGTTCATCGGCATGCTGAAGGAGACCTCGCTCGTATCGATCGTTACGGTAACCGAGCTGCTGCGCACCGCGCAATTGTTGATTGCGCAGTATTACGTGGCGATGCCATTTTTCATTGCGATTGCCATTATGTATTGGGTAATGAGCCTGAGCTTCTCCGCGATTCTGAACCGAATCGAAGCTCACTTGTCGAAAGCCTACTAAGGACGTGAGATCATCATGATTGAGGTAAAAAAACTAGGAAAAAGCTTCGGCGAACTGGTCGTGTTCCAAGATATTGATCTGCAAGTCCGTTCCGGTGAAATCGTCGTACTCGTCGGCCCCAGCGGATCTGGCAAAAGCACACTGCTGCGCTGCTTGAATGGCTTAGAGACTCCTGATTCCGGATCTATTCAGATCGGTGATGCGGTATGGAATGCTGCGCTGGACGCCTCTTCCAAGAAGAAAGCCGTACAGCGTATTCGCACATTAACCGGGATGGTGTTCCAGTCGTTCAACCTATTCCCTCATATGACCGTGTTGGAAAACGTCACGATGGCTCCGACCATTGTGAAGAAGATGAGCAAGGCTGATGCCGCAACAATTGGAGAGACACTTCTTGAAAAAGTAGGCCTCCTCCACAAAAAGGACGAGTATCCGTCCCGCCTGTCTGGGGGTCAGCAGCAGCGTGTCGCCATTGCTCGCGCACTCGCGATGCAGCCGCAAATTATGCTCTTCGATGAACCGACTTCTGCACTTGATCCCGAACTGACAGGCGAAGTGCTGGCGGTGATGAAGAAGCTGGCATCAGAAGGCATGACCATGATCATCGTGACACATGAGATGAAATTCGCAAGGGAAGTTGCGAATCGCGTCATCTTCATGAGCGACGGTGTTATTCAGGAGGAAGGAACTCCTGAGCAATTTTTCGATCAGCCTAAGACGGAGCGTGCCCGCAAGTTCTTGCGTCAGCTCGCCAGTGAACCAGACACGATCTCATAAGACGAGCAGAAGCTCGGAATGATCTGGTCGTTACGATAAGATAAGAATTCTGCAAAGGGAGTGTACAGCATGACGTTCGACAAAGCAGCGCATCTGGCCAGTGTCGCGGAACGGGCTCGTTCTATTATGGAAAGAGAGAACATAGAAGCGATTGTGGCATCAGGCTGCGAAAATTTCTATTACTTGTCTGGCCACCCCAGCACATTCATGTATACGCTGCGGATGAGCGAAGTCGCATTGGCCGTTATGTTCCGCGATCCATCGCGCCAGACGGTCATTATTATGAACGAGTTCGAAGCGGCTGGCGTTCCGAATGACCTTCCACAATGCGAGCTGCGAACGTACCCGACCTGGGTCGATGTCGATGATCCACTTGGCTTGCGGGGTGATAAGTATGAAGGCAGACGCCCCGTCAATCATCAAGTTCAGGAGATGTTCGGCCTGCTCCAACACGTGCTCGCTGATTACGGAGTAAGTAACGGCAAAATTGCTGTAGAGCTAGGCTCCATGAAGTACGCAGCTGCGCAAGCACTGCAAGAAGCCCTGCCGAATGTCGAACTGACGGAAGCCAGCGCGATCTTCACCGAACTGCGTATGCTCAAGACTCCATGGGAGGTTGAACAGCTCCGCCAGAGCTGCGCATATGCCGAGATCGGCATCACAGAAGCCAGCAAGGGCATTCACATCGGCAGCTCTGCAGCTGAGATCGCGGATGCGTTTCGGCTCGCGCTGCTGACTCATGCGAGCGGCTCGCCTTCCCGCTTCCATATGATATCTGTGGGTGACCATTTCGCACCTGCACATATTTTTGATACAAGACCTAGCCAAGCTGGAGAGGTTATTAAGTTCGATGTTGGTGTTGATGTTGCTGGCTACGGTTCGGACATCGCCCGTACCTTCGTGCTCGGCGAACCATCCGATACAGTAAAGCGCATCTACAACGCACTGCGAACTGGACATGATCATCTATTGAAGATCATCGAACCTGGTATGCCGATGGAGCATGCCTTCAACGATGCCATGTCTATTATCCGTCAATCTGGTCTGCCTACCTACAATCGCGGTCATTTAGGCCACAGTGCAGGTCTTAGCTTGGCAGCTGAAGAAGCTCCATTTCTAAGCCCATCCGAGAACACGATATTCCAGCCAGGCATGGTGATTTGCTTGGAGACCCCTTACTACGGCTACGGCATCGGATCAATCATGATCGAGGATATGGTGCTCATTACAGATAACGGAATCGAGCGGCTGAACACCTTATCCCGGGATCTGATAGCTCTGTAATTCAGTCAGGCCCAACGTGTGTGATACCAGCAGCTTGGCTGCATACCAATCAAGGTCAGGAACGCAGCAATCCGCTGTATCCTGACCTTTTTATATCCCTGCAATATATCCCTGCAATATATCCCTACATATCAACACCAATTGATCGATTAATCATAATTGCCCCATCTTTTGTAGCGTATGGTGCCGTTGCATATAGCATGTGATTCTTAGTTTTTTGTTGCGGTAGTCAATGACAGAACTTCCTTCGTAACGTCCACCACCAGCTGTGGTTCATCATTGATGACCATATGCCCGCTCTTCGTCGCCACAATCAGCTTGCTATTCGTTGAAATGTCCAGCATTCTCCGTTGGCCTGCCTGCCAGATTTCCTCAAGCTTCTTCGCGCCCTGTTCGGAAATGCCCGCATTTGAGAAAGGGTGTGGAATTCCTCGTGGAATCACTCTTACCGGCATACCTCCCAGCTTCTGTCCACGAATCACATCTTCCGTGCTCCCAAGCAGCTTCGCTTCCTCCTCAACGGCTTCGAAATAGCTTGGCTTCGCAATCACATTGATGAACTGCGAACGCTTTTCCTTTGCAACCAGCCCTTCCAGCAAGGAATCTTGGAACAGGCGCAGCACGCCTGAGCTCTTCATAAGTCCAAGTAAGAAAGCGGATGGCCTTTCTTGATTGGTTTCCTGCGCATAGATTGATGCTGTCTCCCGCATGTAATCTTCTGTTCTAGCGTCAATTAACACTAACCCGGTCACTTCTTCCCGATAGGTCTGAGCAAATAATCGTGCATACATGCCGCCTAAGGAATGCCCAACTAGGATGTAAGGCCCCTTAATTCCTTCTTTGTCGAGTGCTTCATGCAGTTCCCTCACTATATGTTCTCCTGTTCGTTCCGTACGTGCCTTCGTACTCCAGGCATAACCTGCACGATCATACGTCACGACAGTGGCAAATGGAGCAAGCTGTGCGGGGATGTCCCCCCAAGATAGACTCGTCTCCCCGCTTCCCGCTTCCATGATGATGGTAGGAACACCTTTCCGACTTTCGCCAGTACGCTGCAGATGAAGCTGGTAATTGCCAGAGTCAATCTGAATAAGCTTGCCCTGCATAGGGAAGGCTTGCTCTCCGAGCTTCGAAGCAATCATTTCATACACAAATCCTGAACCAATCAGAATGATGAGGAACAAAAAAGAAAACAATAACCCTTTTTTCCAACGTGCCTTCCCTTTGGTCGTGTTGCTTATGAGCTCGCTCGGCATGCCGTATCCCTTCCTTCTCTATTTATTTAGTACAATGTATTAAAAAGGAGTATACCATGCTGTATAAAAACGGTAAAGTGTGTATAATAGGGACATGCCAAAAATTGTTGATCATGAAAAACGAAAAAGACTTGTTGCCGAAGCGGCTATACGCGTCATTCAGCGCGAGGGGCTTGATCATGCAACCGTTCGAACGGTCGCGATAGAAGCAGGATTATCTGTTGGTTCCTTGCGTCATTATTTTTCTTCACAAGTTGAGCTATTTGCCTTTTGCATGAATATTTTCCGCGAGCAGGTGGAGGAACGGTTATCCACGCTTGTGCTCGATGATCGAATACTTCCCAGCCTGCTTCAGCTTCTGATGCAGTTCCTGCCTATCGACGAAGACCGAAGAACCGAAATGGAAGCATGGCTGTCCTTCACCTCCAAGACGATCACGCATACCGAGCTTCAGCACTTAAGCAATGAGTTGAACGATGGGATTTATTATGTTACCAAATACGTGATAGACCTGCTGCAGGAGAAGAAGTTGGCCAAGCCAGATCTCGACTATGAGATTGAAATTGAGAAATTATATGCGCTACTTGATGGGCTCGCCCTTCACCTCATCCTTCAGCCGCAGCGCTTGCAAGTCGAGCGTGTTGAGCGAATTCTGAATGAGCATCTTCAGTCATTGTGCATCAATCAAGCGAATTAATTTAGAGATGAATACGGATTGAAATGGGAATAAGCAGTAAATAAAGAACAGACCGATGCTCTCATCCTTTGAGGGCAATCGATCCGTTCTTTTTTGTTGAAGGATGCCTGTAAAGCAAAAGCAATCAGCACATCATGTCACCATATTGAATATTCACGATAATGATTCAATCAGAGGAGCGATATCTCTTACGAAGCTTCCTTCTTCCTTTTCCCTCATTACAAGAAGTGCCGTACACTCTTCATCATGATATTGAGCATGTTCATATGCAAATAATATATATTTATAGTCTTTGATTCCTTTATTTCTGGAAAGCACAACACAATGATAAGGAGGATACAACGTTTCCAAGAAAAATTGCTTAAGTTCTTCTTTCGATTTAGGTGCATACCATCGAATTTGTTTTTGCGGATCTGGCAACCAATCGAAAATCCATTCTGCACTAGTTAACACGGTTCTTTCTTCTATGAGCTCTGGTGACAAGCCGTAAATATATTCACCAAATAAAAGTTGGTCGTCTTCTGACAAAAAGGAATAGAGAACCGATGCTTCAAGATCCTTATTTTCATTAAAATCTACGATCATATAATCATCATAAACGATCATGATATCCCCCCGAATATCGTAGAAAAAGAGGCCTATCCTCGCCACCAGTCAGTGACATAAGGATAAGCCTCTCTATTCCACTATTCTATTTCACGAATTCTACTTGATACCCGTTCGCCTTCAACTGATCAACGACCATATCTTGGATCACGTAATGGCCTGCACCTACAACGACAAAGTGCGTCGCGGAGCCTTCTTTATCCAACAGCTCCATCAGCTTCTTCGCCATGTTCTTGTCGCGTTCGCCAAACAAGCGCTTTGCCGAATCAGTTTGTGTCATCTCTTCCGTGCTAATGAAGGATTTCGTGAACTGATCTAGATCCGCCTTCACCCACAGCTTCTGCCAAGATTGTAACAGCTCCATGGACTCATCCGGCTTGCCTGTCGGTGTCAGCACGTGATCCAATGCATCATTCAATTCCTTCTCTTGTGTCGCAGCTGGAACCTTACTGAAGACATCAGCTTGGAACTTTAAGCCTTCCAGCTCATGAATTGTCTTGCCAGTAAGCACTGCCGAATTGGTGAAGTAGGAATCAATGCCAAGCGCAGCAGCTTGCGCCATCTCTTCTGCGGCCCCAGTCATGCCAGCAAGCGTAAGGCTATTCGATACGGCCCATGGCTTGAAGCCGTCAAAGACATCCTTCGGCAGCTGCATTTGCTCCAATACCTGTTGCAGCTTCGCATAGGTTTCCTTCGAGACATGATCCTTCAATGTTGTACCGTCTGCATACGCCATCGATTGTGTGAAGTAGTCCATATCTTTGTTGCCTAGCAAATTAACTTCAACCCACAACGAATCTGCCTGCTTGAAAGCATCCCGCACACTCTTCTTCATCGGATACATTTCAGGAGTGCCGACATGAATCGATCCGAGCATGTAAAGTGTGTTTTGCCCTTTCGTTGCCTTCCACAGAAGCCCCTTCGCTCCACCGTCAACAGCATCATACGTGTACTCTACAAGACGGCTTGCCATAACAACCGCTTGCTCAACCGTACTTGGCTTGTCTAGATCAAGGCCTTTGCCTGTACCGTTAACGATCCCTTTCTTCTGGAAGAAAGCAACCGGCTCGTCCGTGCCAATGTTCATCGATTCTGGCAATTCGTATTGATCCAATACACCATATACTGCATTAATGACCGATTCTCTCGTAATGACTTTCTCGGTTGCTGGTACAGTGAACGTATTCTTTCTCTTTAATTCCAGTGCATCCAGCTTCGCAGAAGTTGCCTTCAAGAGTGCTTGGAACTTATCCGTTGATATTGGCTGTTGGAAAGTACCGTCTGTGTACCACGTCAGTGGGAAAATTCCGTACTTTTCTCCCTCATTCAGAACGCTGATCGACCAAGAACTTACTTGCGGAGCTTCGACCGGCGCTTGATTCGCCTGTGCCGGAATGACAAATCCGAGCATTGCAACTGAAGCAACTAGACCGCTGGCCAGACTACGTTTGATCTTATCCCATTTGCTAGTCTTCACCAAGATTCCCCCTTTATAGCATATATGTAGATCTACAAACCCTACCGATTATAGCGCTTAACCTATCAGAAGGCAATATTCTCCTAAGAGATTTGTAAACATAATATGAACTATCTATATGTAACAAAATTGTAGGCTTCCTAAAAATATTATAGAATCAAGTTATCAGGTTATTAATGGAGTGGCTGTAATGAACGTAGCAATATGTGATAATGATAGAAATGTTGCAAATGATATTGAGGATCTACTTTCAAACATGTCCGGAATGGAATTCTCCAGCGATGTGTATTATAGTGGCGCTGACTTGCTAAGATGCTTGCAGGCCGGGTCACATTATCATATTTATCTGCTTGATATTGAAATGCCTGGCCAAAATGGAATTGAAATTGCTTCGGTTATCCGGGAGCAGGATCGAAATGCGATCATTATCTTTATCACAGACCATAAAGAATATGTATATGAAGTTTTTGAAGTTTTGCCGTTTCGCTTTTTAAGAAAGCCTGTAACTACTCAAAAGTTGTCCCCCATCTTGCTGGACGCTGCGGAACACATCAAAGTGTCGAAGCAGCTATTCTTTTTTCAGATCGGGCATGACAAATACCAGCTTCGCTGCAGTGACATTCTTTATTTTGAAGGGGCAGGAAGAAGGGTAATTATCCATACCAATCGAGATACCTATGAGTTTTACGGAAAAATCGCGGACATCCTGTCTGGGCTGGATACGAATCTGTTTTGCCGGATTCACGCCTCATTCTTAGTGAATATGGAGTACATCCGCTCCATTAACAAAATGGCTATTCATTTGCAAAACGAAGCACAATTGCCGATCAGCAAGCGCTATCTGAACGAGGTGAAACAAGCACATCTGTCCTTCATAGAACGGAGAAGCGGCAATCCATGACTTATTTTCAGACAACTACCGATGCGATCATTTTTGGGCTTGAAGTCGTTCTTAGCATGATCGAGATTCTATTTATACTGCGTCTCTTTACCAAAGTGTTTGGAGAGGCTCGGATCAATCACATCAAGCTGTATGCAGCAGCCGCTATTGCAATGCTGGCTATAACATGCGGTTTGCGAATGATTCTGAATCCCGTCCGCCCTGCGGCGCTTCCACCCATCACCGTACTATGCAGTATGTTCTTTTTACTATGCTATCCGTCGAATCGCCAAAAAAAGGTGTTATATATTGGGATACTTTTAACGGTATCCTATTTCTGGATTCTATTATACGATTTGATCGTTACACCAATCGAAGATAAGAGCATTTGGCTAACACTTATTCTATGTCACGTAGGTTTTTATCTGTTATTGGAACTTATCCGAAAAACGGACAAAGGGAAACAGTGGTCTATCCCTTTTCATCTTTGGCTTTTACTTATGGCCATTACCGTAGCCAGTACGGCAGCGCTAGGCGTTATGGAATATTATATTTCTAACAGGGAGGATCCCTACTCGCTGACCGTGGAAATTCCAATTAGTCTCATATTTTTGTTCATTAACCTTTCGCTGTTTGTGGTTTTTGATAAATTCTCTACCCTAATGCATACAGAACGGGAGAACACCATGCTGGAACAGCAGGTGCAATTACAGCATAGGTATTACAAGGAACTAGAGGCCGCCCATCAGCAGGTTCGGGCACTGCATCATGATATGGGGAATTATATCCGAACTGCCGAGCAGCTGGCGGCAAAGCAGGACAACAACAACGAACTCATTGGCTTTTTAAACGCTGCATCCGGTCAGCTCAAAGAAATTGAAACCGTGATTTCAACCGGGAACCAATACTTGGATTCCATATTGAACATCAAAATCGCCGAAATGCTCCACGAGGGCGTATCCGTCGAGACAGATATTCATGTACCTTCTAGCTTAAAGCTGTCATTTGAACAAGCCGTCATTATCGTTGGGAATCTGATGGATAATGCGAGAGAGGCGTGCAGGGAATTACAGAGTGGGGAGCGTTGGGTTCGCATCAACCTGTCCTACATCAACCACACGCTATTCATCCGCATTGAGAATTCAGCGAGCCCCATTCAGAAATGGGACAACGGATTGCCTGTGTCTACGAAGAACGAACCGTTTTTCCATGGATTAGGATTAAAGAACGTGAAAAAAGCCGTGGATGAACTTGGCACCATGGATGTAGAAAGCTCAAACCATTCTTTCCTAGTTCGGATTGCTTTGTATGACAGGTAACCCAATTTTGACAAAAACCCCGTCGATTTTTTACAAGTGCATAATCTCAAAAGGATCGAGTGCTACAATCTGAATGGTTGCAGCACTCTTTTGTGTGCGAACGATTTTGTTTGTAGGTTATTGATTATTAGTTTGGCAAAAAAGGAACGGGGGATAACGATGCGTAACAAGAAAAATATACTCCTGATTGGCGGACTGGCGGCAGCATTGCTTCTGGGCGGTTGTTCATCAGGCATAATAACAAACCAGATTGTAGAAAGTGTCCAAGGTCTTGAGGAATTAGAAGATACAGCCAATTTCGTGAATGAGACCGTACAAAACGCTGTCTGGGACGAAGTCGCTACAGAGATTGAGGATGATGAAGATGTGCAAAATATAGAATGGGACGATGTCAAGGATCGTATGGCACAAAAAAAACAGAAAATAGAAGTTCACTCCATTACCGATGGCAGTCGATTGCATACGATCACAGACAATAAGCAAATCTTCGAATTTACAAAAAACCTCCATATTGAGCGTTGGAAATACCTTCGTTCCATCCCGGAAGATGCGAAGGACTTGCTTGTCTATGTAACGTGGTCGGAAAAGACGAAAACCGTGTTTGGCAACAATACGGGGGAACTTTACGAAACCAGCCGAAACACGTTATACAAAAATAAGGATGGATACTATATGGTAATGGAACCTCTACCTTCCCTTGCCCCCATCCGTAAGTTCTACTCTAAAGTGCCTGTGAATGTGGCAGAATATCTACTCTCTCTGGCAGAGGCGGACAATAAATAACGGACGCTGTTAGACTGACCTGAGAAGCTGGAACAGCGACAGCTTAGGACGAGAAAATAAAGTCCTAGACTGTCGCTGTTCCATTGCGTTAACGTGTCCCGTTTAGTGTAATAGATTCTCGTTAGTTTGTTGCGTCAAAATATTCTGATAAAATCCCCACTAAAACTTGCTTATAATCGTTAATATGATAGGAAGAGTTGTCCACTTTTTTCTTAGCTATATGTAAGCCATTAAATATTTCTTCTTCTAATTCCCTTCTTGCCTTAAGAACCTGCAGAGTTCCTTCTAACCCTTTGTAACTCTGCTTTTTTCCATACCCTTGGCTTGTATAATATTCTATAAATCCCTCTGACCATTCTTGAGGTCTTTCTTTTACAGCCTTTCTGAAAGAAAGTTCAAAATCGTTCTGTTCTACGTAAATCAACAATGGATTCAGTTGCTCCACAATTGTTGCCAGTTCTATGACATAACTTATAACGTCTTCCTTCTTTGCGGCATATTTAATCATCCCCATAGTTACAGGATTTTGTATAAAACAACAATCAAAAACAAAGGTGTCTGTACCATTCAAAACACTCTCCGTAAACTTCTTCCATTTCTCTGTTATCAGTTTCCTGTTCAGATCTAGTGACAATTCATACACATCATTTTTGAAAACTGCATGTAGCAATTCATCTGGAAAACGTGAATCGTATTCGTTTTTTACTTTCCGATATTCTAGGAAGTAATTGTTACCATCTTTAATCATACGATTACTCAACAAATCTTTGAACTTTTCGTGGGTACTCAATAATTCATCGAATTCATTTTTCTTAAAAAAGGCGACTCCGTCATAATCAGCAGGATGATCTTGATTTCCTTCTAAAAACAGCTGAGATTTAATGTTCATTTCCGTAAGAATTTCATGAACTAGTTCAGCAGTTGTTGTTTTCCCGGATCCTGGCAACCCCTCAATCAAGACTAACTTCGATCTCATAATATAGTTCCTCCATTCGTTATTAGGAGGATAAGCAGGTAAGAATCAATAGAGATGCGGTTTCCCGCGAAAATAAAAGCGGATACCATCAGGTATCCGCAGAATGGGTTTATGATATACCTTTCCCTGCATACCCTGTAAGATTAAAGAAAAGCATGCCAAATAAAATAGTATAGTCACTATTACAGGCATCTTTTCGAATTGTTAATCTTTACAGAGTAATCAACATGATAAGGTTTAATGCTCCTTTGTTTGCATCTCTATTGTTCAGATTAACATTACGCATAGATAAATACAAGTAGGGGCTTTTCATACGAACCTACCGATTAGCTTAACAAAAAGAGCAGACTATCGTCGCCTGCTCAATAAAGTGTGTTAGTCAACTATCGTACCCGTTAGAGTAACCATACAAGGTCATATAAAAAAAGTTAAACTGTTTTTATAGTACAATACAAGGCTTAACAGCAGTGAGCTAGTCCTCTTGTGTGCAAGCAGGCAAAAGAATACTCCACTCCAAGCCGGTAAATAATTTATCAGTAACTTTTCGTGTAAGTGTGAGCTGCTTCGGTATATGCTGCATGCCATCAACGAGGGCGAATGGTGACTCCTCAGGTCTTCCTCCTTCTAATGTAAGTGTCATGCGGTCGTCTTCAACGTTCTTGTAATGCATCTCACCAGTCCCATTGATATATAGTGTATAAGCTTGACCTGCTTCATCCGTTGCTACCCATTGATCATACCTAAAGTTATTACGAAATACGCCAGATACGATTAGTTTCAACGAAGTCCCTTTGCCCTGTTCTAAAAAAGGCCGTGAATCTGCAAATCCATCTACTTTCATCACTGCGAGTACATCTCCCTGCGCCTTCATAGTAACGGGATGTGATGATAATTGCTTCATATTGACCGTAACCGATTCCGAAGAATGTACGGGAAGGTTGTAATTCTTCACAACGATTCGAGCCGGATCAGGCACGTTGTCCCTAATGTTATACATCGTATATATACAGGTGATTAAATCAGACGAATCCTTGTTGTCATTACGACAGTACATATTGTCTAGAGTGCTGCGATAATCCTCATCCTTATCGTTGGCCGCATAATTCACTCTACCAAGCTTATTCCCATGTTGATCCTCCAAGTAAAAACCTAACTGGTGGTAGTCATTCATATGAATGGGATCTGATGGAGGTACCGCAGCTGGAGAAATCCTGGTTTGAAATTCAATTTGGTATGCGCTGGCATGATAAATTAATTTCGTAGCTGCAATCTGTGTGCCATCTGGCGCTATATATTTCGCGTCATGTAGTGGAATCATTTGAAACTGCTTCCTCGCTAATTTGATGTCGATCTCCATGGAAAAACGCCAATTTCCTTGCAGAAAATTATAGAATTCAGGTTTCTCCGAAGTGTGGCCAATATAGTCAATGTTGCCGTTCATGTGAATGATATCCGTTTCTGGGGTGTTGACGAAGCTTATTTTCGCAATAGAATACCCAGAATTAACATATCCATTCTCTTTTAACTCAGGTAAAAAATCATGTCCTGTCACACGCGCACCTATTGACTTCCCATTCGCATCCGTAAATGCAATCAAATCCGCATTAAACATATCGTTGACCACTTTTCCACTTGGATCGGTTAGACGATACGCAATGAGTGCTCGGACCGTATCGACAACGACTTCCTTGATCTCAAGCGTATATCCTTTGTCACTCACCTTAATATTTGCAAAGTGATGAATGCCTAAATTCTCCGAGTGCAACAAGCTTACATCGACAGTATCCGTCGTGCTGAACAAAGATTTAATCCAATTCGCAATCGTCGGCTGCGCGAAACTCATGGAGAGGAGAACCAGCAGTAATCCTGCGGCAGTAACCAGTGGCCAACGAATACGCAGCTTCCGACGGAACCACCCGCTGTAATTCTCACCATCTTCTGAAATTTGTTGCTCCTCTATAGAAGCGCTGTCAGTAGAGAGAATACCAGCCATGACCTGCGCGGTGAAATCCTCGTCAGGTTGTGCATGAAATAGTGCGTCCTTCAACATCTGGCCTTCCTCAATACATGCCTCCAACCGAAGGCGACATGCTATACATCCTTCGATATGTTCCATCACAGTACCCAGTTGTTTCTGGATCATTAACTCCTCAATACGTTCTTGATTGATGCAATTCTGTGCCACATGCATACGCTCCTTTCTGCTCGATGAGGCGTTTTAGTGATTGTTTACCACGGTACAATGCATTTTTGACTTGATGCATGTTCAACCCTGTTACAGCGCACATTTCTTCATAAGTAAGCTCTTCGGTATAGCGCAATAATAAGACCAGCCGTTGTATATCGGATAATTGCAACATCAGGCGATGAATGTCTGCTTCGGACTCAGCTTTCAAGTAGATATGTTCTGGCGTATCCACTTCTATGAAATTATCTGTATCCAGTTCAATCAGGGTCAATGCTTTACGCTTAAATTTATCCTGGAATGTGCGAACAACAATGGTATATAGCCATGCGGCAAAGCTCTTGCCTGATTCATGTGACCCCAGATTACGGTATGCTTTCATGAAGGCCTCTTGGGCGGTATCTTGTGCATCCTCGTGGGTCGCACCCATCCCGACTAAGATCCCATACACTTTCTGTTTGTATTTGTTGACCAAATCAGCGAACCGTTCGGGCTTACCATGAAGAATAAGGGTGATGATATCATCATCTGTCTGATTGCAGCTCATAACTTTCTCCTTCCTCATAAAGTTGGTACATCTATATAGACGAGTATTATGTTCTGTTTTTCTCACCTATTTGAAATTCGAGGTAATTCCTCATTATTCCATTACCATTATCCTGCCGGTTAGCGCAACGTGGCTGCCGATCCATGACGGCAGCCACGTTTTAGTTATTTATTAAGCTATCGTGTCCCGTTAACTTAGAGGTGCTTCGTTGATATTACGAGTTATTAGTGGAAAGTTCGTCAATCGCTTGAACAGCTAGTTCTAACGCTTTAATTCTTCTTTCCAGGAGTGTTCTTTGGGGACTACCAGTCTTTGACTTAGCATAACTGTTTTCAATTGATGGAAATAAACCAGTAATAACATTGCGAGCTTCTGCTAAATCTCCCTGGGTATAATGATGGGGGCTTTGATTCCAAACGTTTTCTAGCAAAGCTAAGCCGATGTAAATAGCTCTGAGCCGTTTCTTCACTAGAGTAGTACTTGCACCATTTTGAGTCATCTGGGACAAGGCATTCTCTAGTTTACTGATTGTCGATTGCAAAGATTTTATTGATTCCTGCTTGTCTACATTTGATACGTGTTCCATGTTAGAATAGTCCTTTCTTCATACCTTTTCGAAGTAAACTGCCCGTTAGTAAAACAAAGGCATCCGATCATTATGACCGGCTGCCTTCGTGTCTGTATTCAACTATCGTTCTCCGTTAGTTCAACGTAGAAACAAGTTACTCATTCACTTGTTCATTCGCTTCTGACCATTTACTAAACCCTTCTGTCCAATTATCTTTGTCAATTTCATATTCACTAATATAAAAAGCATCTAAATAATCCCTAAGACCTGGCTCATCATACATCTTCCCCGACCTCTTAAGAATGTTGAACTAAAAATATAGTTTTCATATTCTTTTCACCTCTGAAGATGAATTCGGCGAAATCATTAAACTATCCTGCCCGTCAGCTCAACCGATTGGAGTTATCGGTCTAACTGATCTAAACCTAATTGACCAATTAGATCGTCTCCATTTTGAATCTTAAATACAGAGCGTTTAATATTATAGATCCAACCACTTCTTATGGCATGTTGAATTAACTTTGCACAAACAATCGGTTGACAAAGATTCGTTGCCCAGTTGATTTTCCAAGAAAATAATATTAAGAAATACGATGTTTTCGTCTCGGACGGGTATATTTTAAAACTAATGAAGTCCTTTTCAGATCTTTGGTCGATTACGCAAAGAAACTCATAATTGTTGACTACAATCTTCTTAACTTCTTTCGCAAAAAGCTTCATAAGGTTAGGTCTCCTAAATAAACAATAAATGATTATTAATTCTACAGATAGACCAATTCCCCTATCACATTGCTTAACATTTCCCAAGCTAAACTGCCCGTTAGCTTAATGATTAATTTGACTCGTCTTTATAATGAAAATGTTCGTGATGAATAGCATCCATTCCAACTAACTTTCCACTCTTTTTATGGAAATACGAAAAGTCTTTATTTATCGGCATCCGAAGTAGCTGATAATTATTATCTCTGGGCATGGCTTCAATTTGGTTAATAGCTAATTCGCGTGTTGTAAATAGTCCAACTGGAAAGAAATTAGGGAATGGCTTTGAACTATCGGCTAAATATCCCCCAAACCCGTCCACCTTACATACTCAATAGTTATACTAAAGTACCCGTGAGTTGAATGACAAATATTTATCTGCTTTACAACTTAAAGCGAAGAAATCGCTGGCTGTTTTTGCGCAGAATAATTATTTCCCTATGATTTAGTCATTTATTTAACCATCGACTTAACAATGTATTCGCGTACAAAATCCAAAGGTCTGATGGTATTGTCCAATGTGCTTGTAAACACGACTACCGTTTGCAAACTTGGAATGATAATAATAAATTGTCCGTTTCTCCCCATTGCAAAGTACATCCTGTTGTTCAAAGAAAAATCATCCTGATTAGTATCTAGCTTTGCTACCCACCAATGAGAAGCATAATAACCAATATTTTCATAGGTTAACAAGTAAGGCTCCGTAGATTTCTTAATCCATTCCGCAGATACAATTCTCTTGCCCTTCCATATACCATCTTGCAAGTAAAGCTGACCGAACTTAGCTAAATTATACGGATGTAACCTTAGACCATCAGAGCCATAACTAATGCCTTTCGCATCCTCAAACCAATGGTAATCCCCGTCTATGCCTAAAGGTGTAAACAAATACTGCTCTGCAAATGCCGAAGTCTTCATGCCGGTGGCTTTGGTTAAAATAGCGGAAAGCACATGGGAACATCCCGAATTGTAGTTCATTCGTTTTCCCGGATCATCTACTAACTCCCTGTCAAATACAAACTTTACTACATCGTGGGTAAACATAGGGGGCATATAGTTCCATTCACCGAACTCCGGCCAATCCAACCCAACGCTCATCGTCAGTAGATGCTCAATAGTAATGTCTTTCTTGCGTATATCTGCTTGATTGTTTACGATATCAGGAAAATAATGCTCCATGGTGATATTAACCGAAGGTATAAATCCTTCCTCTATCGCTATCCCAATTAATATGGAAATAATACTTTTGGTACATGAATTAATCCGCTGAAGGTTGTCTCTAATCTTATTGTTTTTGTAATACTGATAGATTAATGTACCTTCCTTTAGAATCAAACAGCTCTTAACTTTCGTTTTCTTTACAGCTTTTCCGAACTTCTCTATGTATTCCTGATCCATATTATACTGATCCGGCGTGGAAATGGGCCACGAATTTTTGTTTTGCAACTAATCGAATCCTTTCATAATTACCAGTCTTTGTTCAATGGAAGATGAAAGTCTAAGCTATATGGGCCGTTTTCTAATTTTAATAACATTTCATGAATATCTTTGCGTTCTCTTGCATCATTCGTTTTTCCATTCAAGTCCTCTTTAGACCAAAAACTATATCCAAGCAAGTAGCTCTGCCCCATTTCATCAAAACTCGAATAAACTCTTTGCAGTATTTCTGCAGCTTGTAAACATAGATCCAATGCTTCTTCTTTCGTATAGATACCTGCAATATAGCACATGGAAGCCACATGGATAAGTCTAACTAAATCCCAAGCCAAAACCCCTTTATCGCCCATTTTTTCTTTTATAACATGACACAATTCATATCTAAATGGGTCTGCTACTTCTTTGGATTTTTTTAATTCTTCTATGTACTGTACATTCGTCTTGCCGGAAAATAATAATTCCATAACTTCATCTGCTTCTTCTCTGGATTCAATTCCCCAATCTGCTGCTAAAATAGAAAATTGCTCTTCTTTAGCCCCTTCGGTAGGAACCACTCCGCCAAACACTCCCAAATCCCTCCAAGTTGCTACAGCAAAAATAGCATATGCCGCATTAAACCATTTAATTGTCTCACTTGTTTCTTTATTGCTTAAAAGTGGCCTCCATTCTTGTTCAAACAATTTTTCAAGCTTTTCTACACCCCTGCCTAATAAAGACTTTGTTAAATCTAATCTCCATTCTTCTCCATCGGCACTTTTGTATAATATGACAAAGCTTTTTTCGCATAATCTGTAAGGCTCTGCGATGAAGATATTAATTATATTCTCGAAGTTTACTTTTTCGCTACTTCTTGGATTTTGAAAATAGAAACCGTCATTGTAGGCGATAAAAATGATAGGTTTCTTAAAAAATCTTTTACGCTCTAATTTAAATATCTCTTTGCTGATTACACTCACCAATTCGTCATCTCCTTTTAAACACCCTGTTTTCCTTTATTATATATATTGGATTGTCAACAGTAAATTTCAGACAGGAAAAGACTTCTTGGTGATACGGATACATCGTACTTCTCCAAATGGTAACGTATCGCAAATGGTGGAATTGAAGCAATGCCAGCCCAAAATGAGGATTGCTAATAATCAACAAAAAATGGGCTATCATCTTATGTGTAGCCCATCAAATCAACTTTTCTTTTTATTCTTGGTACTCTGGGTGATTGTGTCGTTTACATCCGAACAAGTAACAGCCCGAGCTCATTGAAGTGTTAAATTCCATCGAGGGAATAAATCCTAATGAAATTTTCTCAAACATATGCTCATATTCTTTTTTCTCATCAAGCAATTGCTTGATGTGCTCTTCTTTCTCCCTTTCTGTCCAATCCTCGTCACAATCATCTTTATGAGCTTCTTTTATTTCCTCAATTTTTTGTTGAATTACTTCATTCAAGATGTCACGAGCTCGATTTTCATTTTGGGTTTTACATAAAGCGTATACGAATCTACTAACCCAGTCTGGTGTTTTCCAATACTGTCCCCAACCTTTGTAAAACCAATAAATAGACTCATTGAAACAGCCTAATTCAAGATATAACTCTGCAACTTCTACATCACCGACAAAATCATCATCATCTTCAGAAAATACATCTAATTTCTTCTTCGCTTCAATTTTTCTCCCAAGCTCGATTAAGCACTTAACATGACTGTACATTGCATAATCAGAATTTCGGGAACATTGAAGGAAAAAGTCTGAAGCTTCTTGTATTTGTCCAAGATGATATTTGGCAATAGCCAAATTGTTATAAGCTTCATTTGAAGGGTGTATGATCAAAGATTGGTTCAAGGCATCTGCGGCCTGTTGCCACATTTCCTTCTCAACATAAATTTCCCCCAAAATATTGTAAGAAAAATGAGATGAAGGATTTAATTCAATAGCTTTTTGATTGGCACTCAACGAATGTTTTCCCCTTTATAATCATCATTTTCCTTGTTCAACAGCCCTCAAGACCTAGCCAACATCCTCTGTCACCACTACCATGCTTGCCGACGTCGGAATAACAAGGTTGTTCCCCATACAAAGACGGCCGTCACTGCCAAAAGAGCTGCTAATGCAGCTATCGGATATAGGATAGGCTCCCCAAAGAGATTAACTGTACGGAAACTGTTGAAAAGATGTGTAACCCGGATAAACTGACTGTAGCCGAATGTCACCATCCATTCGATAATCGGATAACGAATATTACGAACATCCAATAGTAGATAGGGAATTCCAAGTACGCCCCCCGCTAGCAACATCGTGACCAACGATGAACGGCTAAGTGAGGAAATAAACGTCACGGCAATCGCAAATGCTGCACAGCCAATGGTTTGCACCCCTAATTGAATAAAATAGTACTCTAACACGGTGAATGAATACGGATATTCTGCAAAAGGACGTGTGTCTCCATACCTTCTCATACTATCAAGAGGTGTGGTGGCTCCATCCAAGTTGCCAAACAACAAGGCCGTTACCCCCATATTGATCAGCTGAAATACCAGGACACACAACAAGGTGTACAGAATAGCTGCTAAGCATTTTGCATGAATAAGCTTGCTTCGCCCATGTCTGCTGCTTAAGAGCAAGCTGTCCATCCTCCTAGTATATTCTTCTGAATAGATTGGAGAAAGTCCGATGAGAAGCATGGCTCCCATGAAGGCAACACCAAATTGATCGACCATATAGATCAATTCGCCCCATGGCATATTATAGTATAATTGAGCGGTTGGCGGCCCTTGCTCCGACAGTAGTTTTTCTTGTAATTTGTTTTGTTTATATTCGTATGAGTCAGGCTTGCTTAGCATGAGCCGCATGTCGATATCGATCAGTTTCTGTTCATATTTATGCAGCATATTGGGTATTCCTGAGATATCCTCCATAATACTTTTTTCTTGAATCGGCAGCTGATGCCAGTTGCTCCTCTTGTATCTTTCATCCACCCGCTGAATATCTTCTGCTGTAATCTCACGCGCATATGAGCGGTATTCTTTTGACCCATCTTGATAATATTCAGCATGAAATGCAATAACCACCGTATAGATAGCTGCAATTAATAGACCAACAACAAATACGCTCTTGCGCCATACGATCTTCAACAGCTCGTACCTCAATAACTGTCTCATTACATAATCTCCTCATTAAAATAATGAAAATATAGGTCTTCCAATCCTGCCGTCACTGGCTGAGCTGTCAGCAGCGGCTTGTCTGGAGACAGGATACGAACCTCAACCCCACTGTCACGGCGAAGGATATTGACTATCTTGTAACGCTGTTTCAAGACGGGGAGCTGATTTTCATCAACCGTGACCTTCCATACCGATTCCTTCAATTCTTTTAATAAAGAGACGAGCCTATCTTGCTTGAGCAGGTATCCTTGTTTCATAAGCAGCACATCTTTGGCAACGTACTCGATATCCGACACAATATGAGTTGATAACAGGATGATCCGATTTGCGGACATTTCCGATAATATATTGCGAAAACGAATTCGTTCTGTTGGATCAAGTCCGGCAGTAGGCTCGTCCAGGATGAGCACCTTCGGATCATTCAATAATGCTTGCGCTATACCGAGCCGCTGCCGCATACCTCCGGAGTAGGATTTTATTTTAGAGTCTGCTTCATAACCAAGACCGACCAGTTGAAGAACTTCCTCGACCTTTGTAGCTGCAGCCCTTTTTTCAAGCCCTTTTAACGCCGCAATGTACATGAGAAATCGTCGCCCAGTGAACTGCCTGTAGTATCCAAATTGCTGGGGCAAATAGCCGAGGACATCCCGATAACGCTCTTCCATCGTTCGTATATCCTGCCCATTCAACCGAATCATGCCGCTAGTTGGACGCAGAATATCCGCAAGCATGCGCAGCAATGTTGTCTTTCCCGCTCCATTCGGGCCCAGCAAGCCATATACACCGCAGCTTAATTCAGCAGTAAATTGATTGACGGCAACAAGCTCTTTGAATTGTTTAGAAATATTCTGAATCGTTAGCTCCATAGCTTAAGCTTCCTTCCGCAATAAAGGTGTGATTTCGCAGCAGCTTCCACCCTTGTCTGAATAGAAGATACACTGCACCTGCATTAACCAAAATCGTAATGAGTATATGTAAATCCATCATGCGCGTTAGCATATCCGGACGTGTGAGTAAGATCATTCCGACAGCCATCCATATGCTTATTGTCACCATCGAACTGACGGTACATCGGATACGCATAGCCAGCCATAGAGATGAGCTAGCAACGATGATAAACGGTGTAAACCAAGTCCACGTTAGACCCCAAAATGAAATATCGCCACGAACAAGATATACTAGGCCAGATAAGCAGGTGTTCAGAATAAGACTATTCATTACGATAAAAAGCAGACGCGATAGCATTAGCTCCTGTGCAGAAACTTTGCAGGCCAGCTCCATTTCCAGAACCCCCTGCTCCCTTCCCTTGAACACTTCTAATAACCCAATCACGAACGGAAGCGGTGAAAAAAGAATGACTACGATAGCAGGCATCTGCTGAACAGTCACACCCATCCATCCCCCTGCCCCGAACAAAATAAGACAACTTATCCAGTACAGCTTACTGAACATGCCAATATCAGCAGCAGCTATCTTCCACAGGTTGATCCATCGTCGCCAATAGCTCATCATTGATACTTCCCGCGGGTTTTCGCTTATATCAGGGACATATTGTCGCAGTACGTCAATGGTAGTATTGATTCGCTGTTCCTCGGGCAGTTCCACACGGTATTGCTGTAATACCGATTCAAGCATCCACAGCTCTGCATCAAGATCGTCCGCTTTCTCCATGTCCTCCTCCCAAACTGACTTACCCTTGTTTTCTCTCCGCTTGCTCATCGCTCGATTCCTCCTCTCCTAGCAGCATTTTCTTCAGCCTTGAAATTCCCGAACGAATACGAGATTTAATGGTCGATTCATTTGCTCCCGTCACATCCGCAATCTCTCGTATCTTAAGCCCATGATAATAATTGAGAATGATAGCATCTCGCTGATGTTCCGGCAGAGCGAGCACAGCCTGCTTCGCTTGTTCCTGCTGGTCATGCAACTGGAATAAGTCCCATACGTTGCTATGAGCATCCGGAATCGTCTCGTCCAGTTCAGCTTGGACATGCGAGTTACGATACTGTTTGCTGCGGTAGTAGTCTAGACAGTGATTAACAGCAATTTTCAGCAGCCAATGTTCGAACTTGCCATGGCTCTGATAGCTGGGCAGCGATTGCATCATCTTGATGAATACTTCTTGCGTCAGATCATATGCAGTATGATGGTTCCCGATCTTGCGATAGATGTATGAGAAGATCATCGCGTAATGCCGCTTGACCAGCATCTCCATTGCAGCTTGGCTGCCGCTTCGTATTTCTGTAATTAGCTCCTCATCGGAAAGCACAGTACTCCCCCCCTCATCTCTATTAACGATATGAATCATCAAAAAGACGATGTTCAGTAAAAATATTTTAAATTACAAAAAAAAACCGACTCCCTAATAGAGAATCGGCGAAAATCATCGTATCTAATAATTCTCCAGTATTTCAGTGTGCCGGACAGAGCATACATCAGTGGCTCGATGGCAACGTCCTTGCAACCTCCTACTGCTGCATCTGCACAAGCTGCTCCTAGCTCCCACATGTCTTCACTCTGTGCAGTCTCCTAGCATTGTAAACCAATCAAGAGCAGTGAAAATGATGTACGTTACTGAGAATTATGCTAAAATCATGAACACATAGACTACGACAACATTAATAGAAAGGCGAGCGTTTATGAACCAAGATATTTACATTCGCATGGCAGAAGAAGCTGATGCGCAGGAGCTGTTACACATCTACGCTCCCTATGTCACCGATACGGCTATCACGTTCGAGTATACCGTACCAACTGTCCAAGAATTTGCAAATCGAATTCGGCAAACGCTGCAAAGATACCCCTATCTAGTAATCATTCAAAACGAGAGAATCTGCGGATATGCATATGCATCTGTCTTTAAAGGCCGTGCTGCGTATGACTGGTCAGTTGAAACAAGCGTGTATCTACGGCAGGATTGTCGCGGAGCTGGACTAGGCAAGAAGCTGTATTATGCTTTGGAGGACGCCTTGAAGCGGCAGAATGTTATTAACGTGAACGCATGTATCTCTTATCCATGTGAGCCGAATGAATTTTTGGACAACGGCAGCGAGAAATTCCACAGCCATCTAGGCTATAAGAAGGTAGCTCATTTCACCAAATGCGCTTACAAATTTGATCAGTGGTACGATATGATCTGGATGGAGAAAATGATAGGCGATCACACAAACAAGCCCGAACCGTTCATCCCGATTACCGAGTTGTAATGAAGTAGACAAATCACTCATGATGAGAGTATTTTTACTCTGTTCATGATCTTCTATAACTGTATTCATGAAACTAACAGGCACGGTTAGTTCAATAAACCAGCACCGTAATTGTCACGGGAAAATATACTATTGTACCGAGGTTGTTGATCCTATGCGGCTTTTGAATTGCAAAATCGGCGCCTCTGTAAAATAAGTTTTAGACTGACCCCGTAATAAGAAGCATCGGCGGACTAGGACTGAACTGTACCCCGTCAAGTCAATGTCATTAAGTTAATAGAGTAATGACATTGACGTTAAGGGTCACAGTTCAGTTTCCTGTTCAAGGGGATTCTCTTCTTCGGTTAATTAACAAAATTGTTCAGAACTGAACTTATGTTATTCGTTTAATAAAGTTGTCACCTTGTTCTGGATCAGCTTGGCTACTTCTTCCGCAGACTTTTGTCCGCTAAAGAATGATCTGACCTCATCTCCGATAATGGAAATCACACGACCGTCCGCATCCGAATAGTTATCCGCTGTATTAATGAATTGTTTGAACTGAGTGAACTCTTCGTCCGACACCTTAGGCGCTTTCCCGTCTGGAAGCTTGTACGTCCCACTTTTAACTTGTTCTTGAATGTCGTTCAACTGCTTCTCATTCACGGATTTAAGCAGTGAAAACCCTTCTCTCTCTTGTAGCGATTGCACTTCTTCGGATAACAAGTAAGCAATAACCTTCCAAGCCTCCTCTTTAACCGGAGATTTGGCATTTATTGCGAACCGGGATGCTACAACAATCCTCGTTCCGCCTTTTTGTTCAGGTTTTTGCAGCAACTTCGGATCGGAGAAGAGAAGATGAGGGCCATTGATTAATTCTGCCGGCGATTGCAAAACAGTAGAATAAAACATTTGCTTGCCTATATCCGCTGGTTCCGAAGTCATTACTTTATCATCAAACATTTTTTTGATTTGTTGCATCGTTTCCAGAAATAAGGGCGAGTCGAATTTGGCTTTTTTCGCTGTAGGATCAACGAATTCCGTGTATTTATCGACAATCAGCTCTTGAAGGATTAGCTCCGGGGGGTCATTCGCTAAAGCGTAGCGGCGTTCCGAGCCGCTATCTCCCAGTTTTTTCGAAATCTCTTCGAACTCCTTCCATGTCCAATTCTTATCGTCAACATTCGCGTTCTTAAGAATGTCCCCATCCCCTACGAACGTCCGCAGGGTGAACCCTAAGGGCATGGCATAAGAACCGCCGTTCAGCTTTACCGCATCCAAAATGTTCATTTGCAAATCGCTTTTATTCACCGTTTTGTCTTGCTCGATGAGCTCATCCATGTTCAGGACAAGCTTTTTGTTCACATAATCTTCGATAGGCAAATTGCTGATTTCGAAAATATCCGGACCTTTGCCCGATAGTAGCGCTGCATTCGTCGTTTTTTGGTATTTTTCAAAATCATCTGAAATCTGAAGTTGCAGATCGATGTCCGGATACTTTTCTTCAACCTTTTTTTCTATCGTCTTATAAAATGTGCTCGATTGTGTAGGCCATAGCTGCAACGCCAAAGTAACGATTGTTTTCCCTTCTTTTATTTCCGGTTTCTCCGTACTTGCCGATTCATTGCTGCCTCCAGAACCGCATGCGGTCATTGACAATGTTAAAATACCAATAAATAGGATACAAAAACACTTTTTCATTGAATGAATTCCTCCTGAATTTTCATCACATATATGTATAACTATTGCAAATGAACACGGTTTCCGTCTTGTAAAGGCTCACTGCTTTCTAGAATAATCAGGTCTTCCTCATAGAGATTATCCGATTGAATCATTGTTTCCTTGCCATTCGCTTCACTGGACTTGTTTCGGATTTTAGGCGAGAAACATCAATGCCGCTAAAGCATCCTTTTGGATCCATTTTTTTATCGTTCTCGTCATAATGAAGCCGTACCAAAAACCCACTTCTTCATTCATTGGTTCCTCCTCCCATTCATTCATTAAGAATAGGGCAGAAATATAAAATAAGAAGTAGGGTTAAGTTTAAATTTTCCTTAAAGGTCCAGCTTCGAAAACCGGATTTCAAAAAGCGTGCGAATCGAACTGCTTTGGGCCGTAATCGTACCTTGATGCTGAGTCACGATATTTTTCGCGATGAACAGACCGAGACCCGTGCCTCCCTCACGATAAGTACGCGCCTGATCCCCGGTAAAACTGCTAGGCTTTCAATGTACTTGAACAAAAGCCCTTGATACGTTTATCAGCTTCGTACAGTCGCCATAACTCACTTAAAATCATAATATCGGGAATGTAACAAAGTTCTTGTAATCAGTCGGGAATAAAAATAAAAAGCCGCATAATTAGCGGCTTCAAAATGTTAGTATATTTTTGTCCTCTGACTCGAAATAGCCTCTTAATGGACTGCTAATCCGTATTATGGCTCAATTATTTGTCTGCCCACATTCACATCGTCTACCTTCCATTGGTTATCAACAAATTTATAGAATACATAACGATCAACGAGCTCGAGATTGATAGGACCACTTTCAAGGTAAGCAGATTGGTGCATTCCTGCCGCTGTGGTGCTGTCGTAGGTAATATCGGCCTTTTTTGTTAGTATAGCGTTATTTTTAATGCCATTACTGTAAATAATCTTGTTTATAAATGCGTCCGTGAAATAAGGTCTGAAATAGGTTCGAATTTGCGAATAGCTTGAGAGATCGGTGGCTTCATTTATCTTTGTATTAAGCACGTCTATTCTCTCCTGACTCATTCTCCAAGACTTGAGTGGCTCTGTACGGATAAAGACCTGTTGCTGTCCGATCGTAATGGTTGCTTTTCGTTCTTGTTCGGACCACAGCGCTGTTCCGCCAAAGGCTTCAGCAAAAACACGTGCTGGTACATAAGTTGTTCCATTATCAATTTTTGCTGGCACATCAAGCTTGAAAGCAGCGTTATTTAATAAAGCAGTGTGAGAATTAACATACAGCAATAGCTCTCGATTGCCACGAATAATCGTAATGCTTTTTTTTGCCTGATTCCAGATCACTTCTGAATTGAATCTTTCTGAAACAGCACGTAATGGAATCAGTACTCGTCCATTTTCAACTTTTCCATTGTCAACCGTATTCGAAAAATTATTGGCGAAGCTTATCGTTGGATTACCGATTAGTAAGGTACACACAAAAGAAAGTGTTAGTGCGATTATTGTTTTTTTCATAGATGTTTCCTTCCACGTTTCTATCATATTCTTGACCCTCGCTCAATTCTTGTCTTCGAAAATTCTTTGCGATACGCTCCCCTTCAGTTAGATAAACGCAATCTAATGGATAATGTTGCAGAATATAACTTCATTGAATACAAAAAGCCCCTCTTCCAAAGGGACGAGGAGCCGCGGTACCACCCTATATTAGAAAATTATTTAAAAGTTCACACTATAATGAATAACGGTTAAACCGGTACACCTCTGCTTAGCTAGAAAGGTTTCAAAGGACTGCTCCGGAGCGAACTTCATTTAACCCTTTTCCCTAGAAGCGCTCTCAATCTCGGGCGTTTCCTCCCTGTAAGAAGGAATTGATATACTTTCTCCATTAAAGCATTAATATGTAATTTTCCTCATTCTACGGTAATAGCTATTTAAAGTCAATTATTTGAATTAAAAGGAAAACCATATCTGTACTAACCTGCCCGTTAGCTCAATAGTCTTATGTTTTAATTAGAGTCGCTGCTTATAGTTGTGAGGCTTGCCGAACACCTAATGCAGTGACGTCCCGACGGGCTTAGGGGGCTGGATGTGGTCACTCGCTTCTCAGAGTGACCCGAAACGTCAATATGGTGTTAGTCGAAGGAAGTTCTGGAAGCAGCCATTGCATTTAACGCGTTCTCAAAATAGCTATATACTTCATCTGCAATTCCCAGAAACTCTTCAACAAGTACATTATTACTATCCAAGTAACAAGCATACAGATAATCAACTAAAGCGGAGTCAATCTCACAATAGTTTAATATGGCATTCTTCATCATAATAATGTCATCTTGCCATACACCTGTATCTTCTAAAACCAAAGAGTATAATGCACGAATTAATCTCTTAGAGTAACCTTTAATATATCTAGTTTTCATTGTGTTATCACTAGCATTAGAAAGTAAACTATGAATACGATCTACTTCCTTCTTGGTCTCTGTATTTAAGTCTAAAATGAACTCTGGAGAAATAATTATCGGTGGTACTTTTTCACCAACGTCATGACCATATATGCAAACACAAATTATCTTTACCCAAAAACCCCAATCATTTGGTTTACTTAATACATCGTCAATCGAGCAAATTATCGTATCAATCTTAGTTAATACTGGATATTCTTCCAAAAGCCTGTCTTTAATATTTGACAATCTTTCGTAATCAATATCTTTGGGATTTACACATACAATAGTAAAGTCTGCATCTGACTTAAAAGGTTTAGCAGTTCCTTTTGGAATTGAGCCACACATATAAATGCTATGAATCTTACCTTTAAATTCGGTAAGTATATTATCTATATACTTATCAACAAAATCCTTATATTCACTTTGTATTACAATTCTATTTATAACTTTTTCTAATATCATATAGACTCCTCCTAAACTAAGAACTTCTTTCGGCTAACGTCTTTTTTGCGAACTTCGTAAATTCGTCATGACTTAAGTTATTCGCAAAATCATTCAACTATCCTGCCAGTTACTTCAACGACAAAGCTGACCGCTGCGGTTGTTTGCTCAACTTTACTATCATTACCCATTAGCTTCAATGTAACTTCCATCGTGCCAAACTTTCGCAAAGAGCCTTATAAGCACGCACCGCGATATTAGCATCATCTGCAAGGATGGTGATTGAATCCTCGAGATACGAGACAATTATTCGAAAAATGAATTCTCCATCCCCTTCAAAACAGTAATAAATTTGATAAATCTCTTGTTCTTTACTGGCGTGCTCTCGTACCACTGTAGCATCTATAAATTCATCAACTATTGCCTCAGGAAGAAAAGGTAAATAAGTATGCGAACGCAGAGGCTTCCTGTACCCGTAGATGATTAGTTTATTTTCCAAGTCTCCAACAATTCTATTCGCCATCTTTAAGCTCCCATCTCTATTTGATACTACTGATATTTTCGTTATATCTCTTTTTATTATCATTAAGAATTACTTCTTGTACTCTCACAACAACCCCCTAACGAAAGCCTTTCTCCTCAATATATTAAATAATTTATACAAAGTGTTAATGCTATTGTTAAGATTTCTATTGAACAAAAAATAGAGGAAAGTAGCTCATATAATGAACTAACTATCCTCTATATACGATACTACAATTAACATGGTCGTGTTCAACCACAAATTCCATATTCAATCATTTATTCTATGATCGTAAGAAGCGGCCACTGTTCCTTCCAATTCTTCTTGCTAACCCGTTCCACATAATAGCTGTGATTCGGGAACTGCGGACATCTTCTCACGACGAGCTGAAATAAATCTTCCAGTCCATACGGTGCACAAATATCCAATTGATCGTGTTCGTCCAGACGAGCACCGACAGCCGTCGCCGTTTCTGGCCAGTGATACAGTGCGTCCCATGTTGATGCATAGGGTTCTACTCCATTATGAGTGTGCATTCTTGCTTGATTTTTGACCGACCATTTCTCATTGCCCGTCTGCTGAATCAGCCCTTGCTCCAAGCGAAGATCCCGTTCCTCTGATACATCATCGCGATCAAAATACACAACATCAATATCACTATGTCTGCTGCGATTATCGAACCCATGAAGCTTGTCCCATACATAGTTGCGAATGTACCCCGCTGCAATATAGCATTGCGGCAGTTGTAAATCCTGAACGATACGCAAATCACGCATGAACGCTTCATGCTCACGCAAATATTGTTTCAGCTGATGCTCTAGCATTCTTTACTAACCCTCATTTCCATTGGAAACTATGATTGCTTCATTCCGACCGCAATCCATCTTCCGTCTACATCCTCGAATACGAATTCTCGATTGTTATAATCAGTTGTCGTGAGTGGACGCACAATCTTAACGCCTCTCGCGGTCAATTCCTCCAGCATTCCCTGCTGGTCTGTCGTAATAAAGTATCCGTCGTACCCATACCCATGGAGCAATCGATTCGGTTTGAAATTCTCTGGATTACCCTTCGTCAACACAATTTCCATTGCATCTCGGTACAAGCATACATGCGGTTCAGCAGATTCTAAATAATAGACCGAACGGTATCCTAGATTCTCATAGTACTCAGCTGTACGATGCAAATCTGGTGTCGGAAACATTTGAAGACAGCAAGCAAATGATGCATATGTTGTTGTCATTCCATTTATCTCCCTTTTATCTTTTGTATATTATCTATCGTTTCAGTGTCATGTACCTATTTAGGAACAACCTATCTATCACTTCTACAATCTATTATGGTTGACGTTACCCCAGCTTGTGGCCACAATTCGGACAGAAATTAGAGCCTTCATTCTTCGCTCCACAGTTCGGACAGAAGTTCGGCTTCTGATTGCCTTCCGTAGAAGCAGAAGTAATGGAAGCACTAGCATCGGATGATGCTGCCGATTCGCCTGTTGCCGGCTTCTGGTCTTGATTCATATTTTTCACCATCTCGTTCGCCATGTTCATTCCCATCATCATGCCTGCCATATCTGAGGCCATTCCCCCGCCGCTTACATCACCGGAAGCAATCCCGTCCGTCATCGCAACTTGCTGATACTTCTGCATATCGCCAATCATCTCATAGGATGCCGTCTTCGTGATCATATCTTGGATTTCTTCTGGGTAATTGAAGCTCATGACCTGGAAGCCTGTTATAGTAATTCCATTGTTTATTACTTCCATATCCAGATCTTCCTTTATCCCTCTGGAAATATCAAATGCATTCGCCTGCAAATTGAATAAGTCCTTGCCTTCTCTTGCAATCCACTTCATTAACAACTGATCCAGAATCGAAGTGATTCGCAGCTTCACATCTTCGACGAGATAGCTCTCTTTGACTCCGGCAATCTTATCAATCAGGGTAACATAATCATTCACCTTAAAGTTGAACGTGCCGTTCGCACGAATTGGCATGCCGCCTGGGAGTTTCGGGTGAGGAATCAGGATTGGATTTCGCGTTCCCCATCTGACCATGAACTCCTTCGTATTAACGAATAGCACCTCGACTCGCATTCCACTGTTGAAGCCAAACTTAAAACCTTTGAGTGTAGAAAGGAACGGAATGATTTCGGAATCAATGCTGTACTCGCCATCGTCCTGAAAGATCCCTTCGATTTTACCATTATTGATGAAGATCGCATCCTGACCCGCGCGAATAATCAGCTTGCTTCCTTTTTTGATCTCTCGATTGCCCCATTTCCAAAAGATCATATCATCGCGGAACTCTTCCCATTCCACCACATTTGCAAATTGATTTTTGAAAAACATGTATTAACCTCCGTCTCTCCCCTAAAATGATCCTCTGCTGCCGCTATGCGAATGACCACCCGAAGTCGTTCCTCCGCCTCCACTGCCTCCACCACCGCTTGAACTGGAGCTGGAGCTGCTGCTATATCTTCTCGTTCTTGTTGTGCAGGTACGGATATATTGATCCGAATAATCAACCAAACCTGCTGAGTTCGGATCTTCATACGTCTGAGCATCTACGGTAACCCGTCCGCCGGAACGATATACGAGCAGCGTAACGATTCCGCCTCCAATGACTAAAGCCGCACCTAGTTGAACCCATATATTCAATAAGAGATTGTCAGGATTCACTCCTGGGCGGTAGCCCATGTATTTATGAACCGTCTTCAGATAGGTTAAAAATCCATCCTTGTATTCCTTATCCGCTAAATACGGGGCAATCTTATCTCTGATTTGATCCAATCTATCATCGTCGAAATATACTTTCGCCTTATAGAATCCAGAAAGATATATCTCTCTATGTGTCATGTCTACCATTAAAATGATAGCGTTGCCATGACGCATTTTATAACCAGGACCATATTCATCATAGAAGTCTTGAGTCATTCTCTTTACGTCATAAGCAGATGGATCATTTGTCGTATAAATAATCATGTCCGTTTTTCGCTCTTCACTATACTGCTTAGCCAGTTCTTGCAGCTCTTCGTATTCTCGCCCAGTCAGGAGCTTTGCCTCATCGAAGATCAGCTGACTTCCTTTTTTATTGCTCGCGTCGCTCCATTTTTTGAACATACTTGGATTAGAACTATTCATTGCACCGCTTGTGCTACCACCACTGCTTGAGCTGGTAAAGCTAGTCCCGTTCGTAGTACTGGTGGAGGTGCTCGTAAAAGTGCTGCTGGTTGTGCCTGATGTGCTACTGCTTGTCGTGGTTGTCGTGCTCGTAAACGTAGTCCCATCGTTCGTGCTGCTGATTGTACTGCTAACGGTACTGTTTTTACCCGAGTCAACTGCTTGCGATCCCGCTGTTACATACTGATAGACGGACTCAATATACCTTTGAAAAGCAGCCTTAAAACGGCCTTCCCCATATTCATCAGCGACAATATCGGTTATGCTGCTTAGCCGTTCATCGTCCAAATGATCTGCCGCCTTTTGAAATACATTTATGTAGATTTTCTCATGATTCGTATTCAGAATCAGCACAGCTGCATTACTGACAGAAAAATCTTCATTGGAGTTATTCTTCGCGTATAAATCCTGCAGCACTTCCCAAGTCCCTTGATCTTTATCTGTTACAATTCCGATGATATTGATCCCTATTTCCGATCCATACCGATTAGCCAACTCGTTCAATTCTTTTACTTCCTTCTTACTGAGTACACCCACGGAATCATCAATTAACTGCTTGTTATTCTTGGCAGCCGCACTGACACTTCCCGTGATCATCTCCATGGGGATGACGAGCAGCAATGCTGCGAACAGCAGGACGACAGCGATAACACGATGCCTTCTCATCAGAGTTTCCCCCCTATATATAAATAGGACACAAGCTGAAATACGAGGAAGAATATCGCTGATAATCCCGCAAACCATGCGAACACCTTCGACTTGCTGATCGGGGGCTTGCCGACCACCTTGCCCGTCTGTCCATTCATCGCAAACGTATATTCCAGTTTATTATAGTCATAATGCAGTACCCAGACCGGAAGCAGAACATAGTCAGCTCGCTGCGTCTCCGTGTGAATATGAACATTGTCATACTTCGCTGACGTATATTCCGTTACGGTTGAATCTATGAATTCAAAAATATACTCTTTTATTTTTTCCTTTACCCGCGGCAGCAGCTCTTCCTCGTTATAACTATACGTTTCAGCAACATAACCTGCTAAGTATGGAGTCTTAAAGTTCTCAAGCTTTTCATAGGGAAAAGGTTCGAGCTTATCCATAAGTTCATCTGTCATCTTTGCCGAAGCATCCACCGGAACTTTTATATAGTCCAGGCAAATCTCGCGATAGAAATCATAGTGTGCTGTTTCCGTATAATCGTAATCGCCTGAGCGGTATTTGCTGACCTTCGTGGCTCTGCCATGAACCTCAATTTCATTCTGCAAATCATAGAGCCAGAATGGGACATACATCCCCGTTATTCCCTTAATTCGATTCGCCGACATGAACCCTTTCGGAGTAATGAGTCCCTTTCCACACCATCTTTTGAACTCCATCACTGCTTCTTCCTTGCTAATGGCAAAAGGAATAATCTTCACCGGCGCCAAATTTCCCGTCAATCGATCTCCTAATACAACGGCAGATCCACAAAAGCTGCAGCTCGTTGCGCTCGTCTCTGCTTCTGTGATAATGACAGCGCCACAGCTATGGCAGTGATATTCCTCCGCAGCATCTTCCTCTGTGAACACGTATTTGGTCATCGGATCCTGCATGTCCTGAACATTGTCTTCTCTTCCACAGCTATGACAGGTTAACATCTCCGAATACGTATCATACTCCATCCCGCTACCGCAGTTCGGGCATTTATATTCAATAACCGGCAACCTATTCACCCCTAGAGCATAGAAAGTATCTATTTATATGTAGTGCCTATGAATCGAGATTCAATTCTTTTTCTTCTTCAACTGCTCGATCAGTTCGTCCAAATCGTCTTTCTTCTCATCTCGAAGTTCAGCAAGCGCCATCGCTTCGTCGTAAGCACGGTTCACCTTGTCTTCCATCGCATCGAATGCGGAAGCCTGATCTCCATGTATAGAGTTGCTTGCATTTATTCGTTCCTGTACCTGGGCCGCTGCAAGCTTCCCCTTAAGTGCTGCACGCCGCGCCTCCAGCTCGCCGATATCAGAGACCAGCTTGTCCTGCAGTTGCTTCATTTGAGAAGCAGTTGAAGCTGCCATATCATAAGCCGTTTGCAGCTGCTGCAACTTTTCCGAATGAACTGCCTTTTTCTCTAAAAAAGTACGTGCCCCTGCTTCATTCCCATCTGCCGCTGATTTCTCCGCATATCGCTGCAGTTTTGCAATTTCTGCTGCGCATTCGTCCAATGCTCGTTTGGCTCGCTGCTCTGCTGCAACAACGGAAGCCGTCTCAGCCTTCACTTTGCCGAGATCATCGTTCAACTTCCGCATGTAATCATCAATGGTTTTCTCAGGATCTTCTGACTTCTGAAATAGACTATTGATGTTGATGGACATGAGTTCCTTGACTCTCGATAAGATTTCGATAATGCTTCCCTCCATTAGAAGAATTTTCATCTCCAATCTATACGTTAATCATACAGCAAATATAGGTAAAAAGGATGGGGAAATTCGACATTTTGAACTACAGATCGATTTCTTGCGACATGCGTGTAAGGAACCACACCCTAACCAAACTGCTGCTAACATCATTCCAATTGCGCTTACTTATTTGGTGTAAATAGGAAGGTGTTAGGTGATTTCCATAAATATGACAATATCATTTATTTTTTTCACCGGAGCTTATGGGTAGGCCGTCCCTATCGTGCAGGATTAAAAACCGTTCGAGCGTCATACAGAATTATGCAATTCGTGGGATACACAGGAATAATGATCCAATGGATAATCATAATAGAGGCTATCCACAACGCTTGCTTCGACAGCAATCAGCAAACATCAAGCAATAATTCATGGAGAGAGGTGCGTCATTTGTTCAACACATGTACACGCTTGATAGCCGTGTGCATTGCCGGAATCATGCTAACACTCGGGTTACAGAGTACGATGAGTCCAGCAGCTGCCGAGCCGTCGCAACCGCGGGCTACCGTGGAATGGTTTAGGGATTATGGAAATAGTTCCAGAGGGGAAGCGGTCATCCCTACCTCCGATGGCGGTTATTTGACGGTAGGGAGCATTACGGAGAAGGATATGATTGGGCAAGATAGTTGGCAATATGTCGTTAAGGCTTATGTCATTAAAACGGATGTAGAAGGACAGCCGCTATGGGAGCAAAAGCTAGATCATTATTCGTCCGGGAATGCCGCGTACCGGGCGATAGAGACTAGGGACGGAGGATATTTAGTAGCCGGCACCTACAAGTCCTACGACGGCAAACCGATGGACAAGCTATATCTCATTCGGCTGGATGCGTCTGGACAAGTACTGTGGCACAAGGCTGTTGAGGATGGTCAATTCCACCACACTCCGGTAGCTATTGTTGAAACGAATGATGGCAGCTTTATGATTGCCGGGAGAGGGATGTTCTCTGCCAGCGCCTATGAAAAGTGCTACATCCTGAAGGTGGATAGCAACGGAGAAAAGGTATGGTATCGTGATTATCGCTTTATCGGCAGCGAATTCTTTACCGATATGATCCCCGCCAGTGACGGAGGTTATATTGTAATTGGCGGCATAGGCTATCCAGATTATGAGTCTGGCGATGAGGACGCCATGCTTATGATGAAGCTTAATGAGCAGGGCGACATCGTATGGTCACGGCCGTTCCACGATCCAAATACGAGACGGCGTGCCTTTTCTATCATCTCTGCCGATGACGGAGGTTATCTGATAGGCAACCGTAAAAGAACAAAGCAGGGTGATGTCACCATCCTCACAAAGACGGACGTAAACGGTCAGCCGGAGTGGGAAAAAACATATAAAGCCCCAATCCCGGAATCCTTCAAAAGTCTGGTGCGGACGAAAGACGGGTATGCTCTGCTCGGTATGCGCATGTTAGACACGAGCTCAGGCTGGAAATACGAATATGCGATAGTGACGTTCGACGTAAATGGCGAGTTGACAAGCCGCGAAGTACTCCCAGGCCCGCCGCTGAGCGACGTTGGCAAGGCAGCGATAGCTCGCGACGGCGGGTTTATTTTTACCGGAACCGTGAAACGAGGAGAGGTATGGAAGCTTCAGCTCATGAAGCTGACACCTTTCGAGAACATGCCTCCTACCGAACAGACATTGGCAAGCATTTCATTCATGGAGAAAGAGATGCAAGTAAAATCAGGCACCAGCATGCCGACAGTACTGCAAGCCGTGTACGGTAATGGAATGGTCAGCGATATATCAGGCGTTGCCGTGTATAGTTCGGATGATTCCCGTATTGCCGACATCGACGCATCAGGTAGAGTCACGGGTCATGAGCCTGGAGTCACATATATTGGGGCCACTTACGGAGGGCTCAATGCCAGCTTGAAAGTAACCGTGCTGCCGGAGGATTGGGTTGAGCCTGAACCGGCCCGCGGAAACCTCCGGCTGGATTCGAACGACTACTCGCTAAGTGTCGGCTCCATGATCGATGTAAGGGTCATACTTTACGACTATTCCGTACATAAAGAAATAGACGTGACCAAGGAAGCAACTTTCCGAAGCGCCAATCCGGACATTCTCGAATGCGATGATGAGGGGAATCTGATTGGCCGTAAGGCGGGATTCACGAAAATCCATGCTGCCTATAGGGGACTCCAGGCGACGTCCAACGTTCAGGTGCTTCGAGCATCCGTTCCTCAAGAAGTGGAACAGCCGGAGCTAGATTTGTAATCAGCCGTAATTCATTTAATCGTTACAAGTAAAGGCTTAGCTAGAGCACGGAGCTCGGAACTAAAAAATACTTTTCTACCTTACTCCATATTCAATCCAATATCGAATGCCGTGCTCTAGCATTCATCCTTTTATAGACGAATTATTTCCCGAGCAATAATCTTGTACATATAATTAGGTAGCTTTTCCTTTACAATGACTAATATATCAATATCACTTTGTTGAGGGGTAAAGCCCCCATCGCCATTGAACCGTGTAAATAGATTCCGACTAGCGATTACGATAATTCACATTTCAAAAGATTTGTAATACCGTCTAAAACAACTTGTTGATTCATCATGTATGTTTCCCCTGTCTAATAGGTTGTCTCTATTTTTCCGTACTAAACAATTGGAAGTATTTATTAAGTCTCCCCTGTATATTTCCTTGTCATTTAAATCACGCAGCATTCTCCTATTGAGCGACAGATACAGCTTTTCTCCAAATAACTTAAACTCCGTGATGTCCGTTACCCACTTCTCATTTGACGCCTCCGCCGTGAACTGGCGATCCAGATGATTCGGTGCAGTCTTGCCGACAGTCCCTTTATATGACTTATACTTTTTCATGCGGACTAGGCATTTAAGCCCCATCTCCTTCATGAGCCGCTGAACCTTCTTGTGGTTCACTTTACACCCACAGATTTCCAATTCATCACGAATACGACGATATCCGTAACGTCCATCATGTTCCGCGTAAATGGACTGGATCTCAGCTCTCAAATCCGCATTCGGATCTGGTTGGTTTATACGCTTTATAAGGTTGTAATAGGTGTTACGCGGGATACCAGCCAGCTTTATGAGTGCCTTCACCGGATATTTATGCCTCAGTTCCCAGACGGTTTGTGCTTTGTCCTGTTTGGTGATTGTTCCTTGTTTCGAACAAAGGCATTCAACTTTTTTAGATACTTATTCTCCATTTCAAGCTGCTTGATACGTTCTTCGAGCGCTTCGACAGACCCTTCAACTACGGATCGTTTAGTAGACGAATTGGATTTTTTCTTCATGGATGGACGCCCCTTCTTTTTTGGCTCAAGGGCTTCTAAACCGTCTGTCTCCATCTTTTCTGCCAGGAATGCAAGATGGAAAAGTTCGAAAGGTTGAACAGAGCAGCGGTGTCCATGAGAGAAGCTTTTGATTGAGCCATATGATTAAGTACGTCCAGTTTAAAGCTTGCCGAATAAATTTGTATAGCAATTAGTAAAGGCAGACTCACCATGCATCTCATAAAGCTTCAGCCAATATTGGAATTGGGACTTGATAACGTCCATTTCGTTTGCGTATTCTGTCTGCGATAGAAGATCAGGGTTGTACCCTTGAATTATCGCCAATTTCCTATCCTTCGTAAATTTAGTCATAAAAAACTGCACCTCCAACTGTTAGAGTGTGTCTAACAATTGGGGTGCAGTTCACTATAGCGGCTTATTCAAAATTATTCTCTTCATAAGAGCGATAAATTGCTTCTGAAACCAATGTTATTAAAAAACAATATCCATTATTAAAACGATTTGAGTTTAGGCTTGTTCCGTAGTATTCGTCCTTCAATAATTTGTTTACTTCATCACCCGCGTGCTTATACTCATTAGTTAATATGCTAAAATCATAGGTTGGATACTCTGCTACTAACCATTGAATCGTACACCCACTACTTACTTTATCTACCACCATCTCTACTTCAACGTTACCACCCTTATCGACTATATCCGATAGATATCTTACGATCCTAAATAAATGATGTGAACTCATTAGTATAACCTCCTAAGTACCCATTCAGTATTTACCATCATTATACAACATCACTAAGGCATCTGAGTAGCAACAACCGCTACAGCCAGTCTCCATTGTGTTGAGTTGGTTTCCTATAGGTGGAATCGAAACACTTCACCAGAAGCCCGCAACCGCTCATTCTTGCCCTTCTTTTAATCTATCTTAATTGCTGAACGGATAAAAGCCCCACGCTTAATTCACAGCGCAGGGCCTCCATACGGAGCATCAGTTCGTTGGAAAATAGGTTACCACCTTATATTTCAAAGCAATGGTACCGTTCATGTAAAGATCGAGGTATGCGGAGCCCACACCTCCATTGGTGAGTTTCCCATCAGAAGTTATACTCCAAGGACCTCCAGTAGTATCGTATAGATCGTAAGTATAACCACTATTAGGGCCCCCCATAGTTACGGTACTATTTACCGGGACCCTTATAGTTGTACGTGTAACTTCTTGAATGCCAATGGCGTTCGTCGTTACGTCCTGTCCCTGGGCATTAATCACATCGAGACCACTAAATAAAGATGCTACTGAGGTGGTTGATGCGATAACTTCATCTTCAAGTACATTTCCATTCCCTACTTCAATTACTGGCAGATTAGAATGGTAGAGCGGGCTTTTGGATGTGGAATCGTCAGCAAATGCTGATGGTGTCACAGCTAGAATGCTTGCCGCAGACAATGTTGCAACTAGAAGACATTTAATACTATGGTTCATAATTGCATTTCCTCCTCATCATAATTTCGTCACATTATATCCAGATAATGTTACTAATTTACTTATATAGCATACCAATTCCATCGTCAACCATTTTTTTGCAATAATTCCTTAATCAAATTTTCAATCTGAAGTATTGATCAGTCATAATAATTAAAACGTCAACTAAGAAAAAGTTTGAAATTATAAAAAAAAGAAAAAGCGGGATGAGGTACGCCACGGTTCGTGTGCTGCCCATATGCAGCCGTGCGTGTCATCTCGCCTGCTCTTTCACAATGTCATAGTAACACGTATAATTCGTCATGTGGTCGTCAATATTCCCCGAAATATCCCACATTGTCGTCAAAATTTATTAAGAGGAGGAGAACCGTGGAGAAATTAATAAAAGTTGCAATATTAAAGCGAGAATGACACGGATAAACTGTCATTTGGTGTTCAGGTTATGCTCTCGTTGTGCTCACTTTATGTTAAGATTTCTTCCGTTTTAACTTGTTTACCCTTAAATCAGATAACTAAGAAAATGGGCAGTGATTGTATCAGAACTTTAACACTAAATGTTTACTGTAAATATTTTATTTTTTTCAAATAGCAGTTTCAATCGGTGTATACTATCAATTATCTCTTGCATAATTAGAGATTGACATGTAATTTACGGGAATCATTTCAGTTTTTAATCAACCATTTCCCTTCAAACAAATCTAAAATAACAAACAAAAAATACACGCTAGCATAAAGGATCTGCTTCCTATCTAGTAACATGTATTTCTCGATGAGGCTCCATACATTATGTTCTCTTCTTACTGAATATGCTTAAGGCATTTTCGTACATTTGCTGATCGATTTGAAACTTTTCAGTAACCCATTCTCTCAGTTCGTCAGGGGTTAGATGTCTTTCCACCTTCTCATGCTGAAAATATTGCTTCAGGACATCATCGTTTCAACGAAGTCGGAATTCCATTGATGTAGCCGAAGATCTGAATTTTTTGCAGCATTGGCGACGTATCCCAATTGTTCGCATTCCTAATCAGCGGAGTCATTTTGTCTAATGCTGATCCATGTACATATAAGAAACGGAAAATCCAAGCTTGGATATCAGCCAATGAAACCCTATTGCATTTGTCCAGCATGTTCCTCCCATCCCTTTGTTCACGATGCGCTCGATGTACGTATCAATAGAAGGGAGGTAGTTTCCTGTTCGATTTCCTTTTTCCCAATCGAGTATTTTCGTTAGCGTTTCCCATTTCACTCTTTTCTTGATGTTTTTGGATTAGTTCATTAAGAAACGTCAAGCTGATCTGTTGCTTTTCAACCGACAGAAAATCGAGAAAACGAGTAACTAACGCTTCTTGTTCCATAGTGAGCTCCTTTTAAGTGATTTCGCCATATTCATCCCAATGAACAAGGCGTCTATTTGTGAAATTCAATAATTACTTTTCTCAGAAAGCTATCGCAGGAGCATTATTTGAGCTACGTTCCTTTACTCTAGAACTTTATTTAGATTATACCGTTTATGACACTTATCCAGTACACCATAAACTTCATATCCATGCTTCAAATAGAAATCTAATGCCTGAAAATCAAATGTATCTAAATGAATTAATTGTACTTCATACTTTCTAGCAACCGCTTCCAAATCGGTTAATAGTTTTGATCCTAAGCCACTCTTTCTGTATTCTTCCTTCACACAAAGTGCACCGACGTACAAACATTTCCAAGCGTAATCAAAACAATTGATTTCCGCAATCATGTTTCCATCCGCTTCCTTGATAAGCTTATTAATTTCAGCAAAAGAAACCTTAGGGTTAAATGATACATTCGATTCGTTATACTCAACGATTTTCTCTTCAATAAAGTCAATGCTTTTGTACTGGTAATGATAGAAAATGAACTCTTATAAATCACCTGTTTATTAGTTGTTATACTCTAGTTCTTTTCAGCTAACGTTCATGGTTCACAATGTATGGATCGGCTTCTTCGAAATTCTCTATTGATCACTTTCTATGAATTAACCATTCTGTAGCGTAGAATTGGGTCGCTACACTCTTCACTCTCTCCCTCCGTTTCTTATCTTTCTCATGTCATCATTCAATTTACATACCATTCACAACATGGTAAAATATAGGTAATTAATTCGGAAGAAGGAGGGCTGACATTGAAGACGGCATCGATCATAAAAACAATCGGAGAACTAATTCACGACACTAGATTTGCATCGAATATAACGATTACGCAGTTATCAGAGCTGTCAGGCATAAACAAAAGTACGATATCGAGGATAGAGAACGGTGAAGTAAAACGACCAGATTTCTCAACGGTACAGCCATTGGCTGCTGCATTACAGATTCCTTTTGAAACATTGGTTGATTATTACGTTGAAAAAGAGAAAAGGTCAGACTTGTTGTTCGATATCCTGCAAGCGACGATCCTACGAAGGAGCAGCACTGAACTAATTCGTAAGGTCGCAGCTAAATACCTTGAATCTCCGAATGAAGAAAGCTTAGATTTAACCGAAAAGCTATATAAACACATCGACTCCATTGAAGATACCTCCATGAAATTATCCTTATATAACCTCATCATAGAACACTCGCGTTCGCACGGAATAATGCCCTATATATCTAAAGGTTTGTACCAACGATATCTGATTGAGCGAAATGATTTTAGCAAATTGAAGGAAACATATTACAGTGGGAAATACATTTTAAATTACGTCGACTTTTTGCCACAACATGAGAAGATTGAGTTGTATTATAAGTTGGGTATACATGCTCTTAACTTAAAGCACTTTCAAGAGAGTATAGAGCACTGCAAAAATGTCCTTGTACACGGAGATAGTCCTTATAAAGTCCATGCAGTAGGAGTCCTTAGAGACGCTTATTTTGGTCTTGGCGAATATAAAGAATCAGAGCTTTATTCAATTCAATATAAACAATTCGATTACCCAAACATTCGGGAAAACACCCTCCTTATGGAAGCTCTAATTAATGCAAGACAAGGAAGAGTTGACTTATCAGTTCAGCAGCTCTCTTCATTTTTAGAAAAATGCAGCAGTGATTTCGTTGTTCCTGCAACTAATCAGCTCCTGCGATTATATTTGCAGAGAAAAGAGCTTGAACAAGCAGGACGGCTTATTGAAAATGGTGGTATAGATCCATCATTTTTAACTCAGACCAATCCCTTAGTACGTTCTCGGTATGCCGATCATTTGCAACTTAAGGGTGAGTACTACTTAGCTGTGGGCGAACCTGAAAAGGGTATTTCATATTTGCTTGATGGTGCAATGGAATATTCTAAAATTAATGATACAATTGAAGAAAAGAAATGTTTAAATATGGTAGTTAATTATCATTTAGGGAATAATATCTCCATGAATAAAGGCACACTTGAACAATTGGACGCTTACTTTACTACTTAATTGGGGAGGTCTTGCATTGAAGAAATTCATGAAGAAATTTTATTTTAACACATTGTTTAACACAGTCCTATTAATCACTTCTATAACTGCATTCACTGGAGATCATGGTAGTATTCACCCTTGGTAATGTTGGGAGCATCATTTGATGCTCTTTTTCATTTTTCGACATGATGTTGCAGTGGTATTTTCTCACATATCTTACTGGAACCTGGATCGGCTACACTTAGTTGGACAGAAAAATTAAGGGCTAGTAGAATTAACACATCATAACAAGGAGCGGATCTACTATGCCAAGAATAAGACGAACATTTACAGATGATTTCAAGAAACAGATGGTTCAGCTATACGAGAATGGGAAATCAAGAGCAGACATTGTAAGTGAGTATGAGTTGAGTGCATCTGCATTGGATCGCTGGATTAAACAAGCCCACCAAACAGGTTCCTTCTCAGAGAAGGACAACCGCTCTCCAGAAGAAAATGAACTTATTGCATTACGGAAAGAAAACCAACGACTCAAAATGGAGAATGACATCCTAAAGCAAGCAGCGCTGATCATGGGACGAAAGTAAGTGTCATCCATCAAAATCGCGACAAATACTCGGTATCAGCAATGTGCGACGTCCTGCAAATAACTAGAAGTACGTACTATTATGAAGCAAAAAACTCCAGCAATGAAGATGGTATTACGAAGCTTATCGTTGAAATCTTCCAGAAGAACCGAAATGCATATGGTACAAGAAAGATTAAAGCAAAGCTTCACGAACGTGGACTTATCGTATCAAGACGTCGAATTTGCCGCATTATGAAGGAACAAGGCCTTGTTTCTACATACACCGTGGCTCAATACAAACCTCACAAAACAACATGCAACGAATCGCAACAGGTAAATGAACTGAACCGCAAGTTCCAGCAATCTGAAGCTAAGCGCGTCGTTGTAAGCGATCTAACGTATGTCAAAGTCAAAAACAGATGGCACTACATCTGTGTATTAGTTGACCTCTTTAATCGAGAGATCATTGGCTCAAGTGTAGGGCCGAAAAAGGACGCAGCTTTAGTCACAAGAGCCTTTGCTTCTGTGCAAGGAAATCTAAGTCAAATTCAATTATTCCATACCGATCGCGGTAGTGAATTTAAGAACAAGTTGATTGATGAGACACTTGCTACGTTCAAGATCGGTCGTTCCTTAAGCATGAAGGGGTGCCCTTATGATAACGCAGTTGCAGAAGCTACGTTTAAAATTATGAAGACGGAATTCATTAATCAGATGAACTTCCACAGTTTACATCACCTAGAATTGGAGCTATATGACTACGTAAATTGGTTCAACAAACATCGCATCCATGGAACCTTAGGCTATATGAGTCCAGTAGATTACAGAAGATTATCCCTTAAAAAAGCTGTCTGATTTAGTGTTGACAATCCAACCTGCATTATACTCAATAGAGAGATAGTGCACTGAGGTGAGATGTTATAGATTCTTTGGAGGATAAAATTGTTGAACTAAGGAAGAAGTTAATCAAGATTGTCGAGAATAATAAGGGAGGATTTTCAAACGAAGAGGTGGTTCTTATCAGCCAAGAACTAGATAGATTAATACTAGAAATGCAGAAGAAGAAACGTTCGAGAAATTAACACTTGTAACTAGCAGCTGTCCCTATGTCCATCATGGGGACATTTTTAATGTTCGTGGATACGGTGAATTCAAATAATTAGTAATTTATTATTGTTGTTGTCATCTGTACGGTGAACTAATAATAGTTGCATTAGAAACCTTATATATCAAAGCTTTTTTATAATGCAATAACTTTAAGTTCAACAGACATCATCTGGTGCGGCTGTTCGCAGTAGAACCCTAATTATATGTATATATCATCATCTCGACACAAAGTTGCCCTATTAATAAAAAAACCCTTATTCTGAATAAGGGAAATAAATTTGGATTTTCCATCCTTATGTCCGTTAACTATTTGTCAAGATGATGAACTGGACTACGCCAAAAACAATTAAGATGATGACAAGAACTAAAATAACTGCAATAGTTCTAAGAATAAATTTCAAAATTTTTCTAGTTTCCTGATCCATTAATACCACCTCCTACCTTTAAGGTATTAAATAGGACACTCCTATCAGAATATAAGAATGCCTTGTCATACAACAAGGCATTTTTGAATATGTTACACAAACATTAGAATGTAGTCTTTTTGATTAATACACCATCAGGATTGTAAGCAGACCCTGCTGCTGTACACTTTGAGCTTTTTTTGTTATATTTCGGACCGAACCATTCCCAGTAATCTACTTTATGATGAGTAGTATAGAGCTGAAATCTGATTTTTTCATTTTTTGCTATAGTGGTTACACTTTCCCATCTGCTTGTATCTCTTCTTCCAATTTCGAATCCAACAGCACCTGACAAAATATACAGTTCCACATTCAACGATCCGTCTTTTTTTGAGTATACTTCTGTGTCTTCGGAAATCTTAAAGGTGTCGGGACCATAAACGTAAAATTCTTTGTACATGTCAGACGAGGAATAGTGTCCACGACCTCTGTCTTCTGTAGTAAGCCAGTACTCATTTGCAAGTAAGCTGTAGATATCTTTGTTACTATTTTCGTTCGGGAAATACTCATACTCAACCGACTTTGGAACCTCATTCAACCCTTCTTCCAGTGCGATTTCCTTGAGTTTTTGTGGGTCTGTGATAGTGATCGTCACAGCCCCCTTCTGGTTGCTCATGCTTTGTTGGTTCAAGAGTTCGAAGGGAACACGATAAGGTTTGCTATTCTTTGGCTGTGGGATGTTGTCTGCATCTGCTGAAACCACCGACACAAACAAACTACAGACCAGGAGCAGAATCATTGATGTAATAGATACTTTTTTCATCTTTTCATTCCTCCTATAATATGGTACATTTAGGTAAATTCCCAAATGTTGATCTTAATTTAACATGTGGTCAAATGCCTGTCTGTCGAATATTGATGGTATTAAAAATATTTTTTGGAATTTTGTTATCCAAATGTCGTTTATTGTCATTCAACTTTTTTTTGGGGGAGGTTCTGTATTTGCTTATCAAGAGAATTTTTCTGAGCATCTATTTGATTGTAATTACAATTTTAGGTGTATTAAAAGTTCCAGTGACAGTAGTTTGGGGCAGAGAAATGAAGTATGAATCCAAGAAGTATGTTCCTCTTTGGGAGCTGCAAAGCGAACAAAAAGTTGGTGATTTCTTTGAAGCTTATCAATTGGATTATTTGAGGTTGCTGTTTGAATTGGGTATCGCTACACTTATTGTTTATGTACTGTATTTGATCTTTAAACCTGATACAGAATAATAAAAAGGATGCTTTTTCGAGGCATCCTTAATTTCTTATAACAGCCAAAGTAACCCCCAATTATCCAATTAGAGCTGTAGTTGTAAGATACCATGTACCCGAATAAATGGTTGACATGACAAGCTTCTCATAAAATGAAAGCTGGCAGGCTCCTTACGCAAAGTTTCCAAACAGAATTCCAATGCAAACATAGTAAGCCGCCAATTTGGCGGTTTATTTGTTTTAACATAGGAGACTGCTGTGTGCTTGAAACTCATCTACAGGCTGAACTGATTATTGTCTTTGACTTTGATTATCTTTGATATTAAACCTCCCATCATGTGTTAATCAACACTAAGTTGCCCCCTATTAATGAATCAATCTCTTATTTAATAAGGACACCCGAAGGTGTCCCTGTTTTAGCATTGTTCCCATCACTTCGGCCGTTTCATACCTCTTATTGTAACCACAATCCAAACAACAGCTAAAACATATGCAATAATATCTGTAACCAAGTAGTTCATTTTGAGCAAAACAAAGAATGTGACAATAAATAATATTGGGAGAATGACAGCTGTTGCAGTGGTTAGCTTATTGAACTTTTTGTCTTCCAAGCTCTCACCACCTCTAGATAAAAGTTGTACTCAGGACTTTTACTTATAGCAATAACATCAATGCTTTAGTGATCCACCAAGCAACCGTCTCGTTCCCTGTTACTGCAAGTGCTCCTGCATAGACAGCATCTTCAACAGCGCCAGTAAAGTTGTCAATTACACTTAATAGCGTAGCAAAACCTGCTGTGCCTCCCAAAGCTACCTTCACACTATCAGGAATCAGATCCCATGCCGCCTTTAGAGCTTTAACTGCCCAACTCCAACTCAACTTTCCTTTTACTTCGTACTCAGGCTCGATGAGGCTCCATACATTATGTTTTCTTCTCATTGAATATGCTTAAGGCATTTTCGTACATTTGCTGATCGATTTGAAACTTTTCCGTAACCCATTCTCTCAGCTCGTCAGGGTTTAGATGTCTTTCCACCTTCTCATGATGAAAATATTGCTTTAGCACATTATCGTTCAACGAAGTCGGAATTCCATTGATGTAGCCGAAAATTTGAATGTTTTGCAGCATAGGCGATGTTTCCCAATTGTTCGCATTCCTAATCAGCGGAGTCATTTTTTCTAATGCTATCGGATTGGGATCAAGGTTTTTAGTAGGTCCGGGGTTTCGAATAATCTGAATTTCATTCTGAGATACCCGATAGGTAAAGACTTCCCTTACATTTTTCACTTGAAAAGATTGATACAGCGGGTATGCCTGAAATAGCGGAGCACAATACCCGACATCTACATAGTAAGGTTGATCAAGATCCACGCGCAAACACAAGTGGCCAGGATCCATGTACATATAAGAAACGGAAAATCCAAGCCGGGATAGCAGCCAATGAAACCCTATTGCATTTGTCCAACATGTTCCTCCCATCCCTTTGTTCACGATGCGCTCGATGTACGTATCAATAGAAGGGAGGTAGTTTCCTGTTCGATTTCCTTTTTCCCAATCGAGTATTTTCGTCAGCGTTTCCCACCTCACTCTCTCTTGATGCCTCTGAATAAGTTCATTGAGAAACGCCAAGCTAATAGGCTGCTTTTCAACCGACAGAAAAAGAAGAAACCGAGCAACTAACGCTTCATGTTCCATAGTGAACTCCTTTCATATGCTTTCGCGATATTTATCCCATTGAACAAGGCGTCTTTCCTATATTTATTATCTCCCTCATCGCTTGTAATTTCCATATTTTCCAGTCTATATTTCAAATATAATCTAATTAGAGCTGCAGTTCTAAGAGCGATATTCCCATGTACCCGATGTTGGTCGACATTCTAAACATTCATCTGTTGTGAGCTCCAATACTTCTTCAAGACGACAAATAAGCCACCAAAATGGCGGCATATCATGTCTGCACTTGGTTTCTGTTAGGAAACGTTACGCACTAGGATTGACCCGTTTGACCGTTATTTAAATACGCTATCAGGAACGTAATAAACTTTCTGTGTATCTTTCTTATTTACGGGATCCGTAACGATTGTAAAATATACGTTACCGTTTTTAGTCTGTACTCCCTCGATTTCATGAGTTCCCACATTCGTAATTTTCACGAGGGCTTTGTACGCTCCATTGTTTGTCATCATCGCAATCTGCGGGGTTTCACCTTCTGCTCCGCCTGACGTATAAATTTCTGTGCTATCGAGCATATCAGCCCCCTGGAAAGATCCGTTAGGTCTGACTATACCATCGCCCGACTGCGTAAAACTGGTCACACATGCGTTTATCGCCGCCGCACTATCCAGACGAACTTGTTCGTTGCTATCAAGAAGTTTATTCAACGCCACTGTGTCATATATCGACCAAGTTACGGTACCTTCTTTCGTTTGTACCCGGAAAACCGTATATTTACTATTTCCTCCCCCATCAACACGATAGGTTTCTCCTAGTCTTGCACCCGTTTTATTCGCATAATTCATGTAGGTGAACCGATGAAGATTCGTATAATCAACTGACGTGCCGGCAGCGTATGTAAGTCGTGCCACCTGGAGGGACCAGTTGTACGATGTTGAAGGATCGGCTTTTGAACTGAAATAGAAATAATTGATATCGTTGTATGTATACATATCGAGGGTTTGACAATGTCCAGTGTTGGTAACGGTCATTTCATCTACGTACGTTGCATTATTTCCGTTTATGAGCAATCGTGAAAGATAACATGTTCCCCCAGACCGCTGAGTTACGTAAAGATACTTATCTGCGATGTAAGCTTTCTGTACAGCCACATTGTGATTCAATCCTTTAAGATTGTAAGCGAGCGTGGCCGATGCGCTTACCGTTTTCCCAGGAGTAGCCGCAAAAGCAGGCAAAACAGACATTCCAAAAATAAGAATGGCGAGAACAACAGATGTGAACATTTTCAACTGTCTTTTCAGAAGCCCCAAAACTTGAACTTGCGACATACGGATACCTCCATTAAGAGAAATATTATTGGACAAGATACCGGAAAGTGTAATCAATCAATTGAAACCACTTTACTCGATTATGGACAAATTCATATTGAGAATGCAAGAATGTAGGATGTTAAATTTCTGAAAATGTCCCTAGCGGTTAATCAACATTCAGTCTAATAATTCCTTCTCTTCAACGGTAACAAGAACAAGTTTGATGCCCATAATGTCTCCAATGAATCACTTTTTGTTCGCAGTTGAGGCTTCTTCTATTTCTTTCAAAATTCATCTGGGATTTCTATATATTCGGATACTCTTGCTTTCAACAACTCGATTAGTTCTTCATCCATATATGTAAAATCATCTGGAATATCCAAGCATATTAGTTTCTTACCATTCAACTCAAAACTATACTTATCTCTTAATCTTCTTATATGCTTCTTCTCCATCACAAAAATGATATCTGCCCAGCCAATATGACCACCCGTAACCTTAATCCGAGCACCCTCTTCAGTACCTGCTGACCTTACATCATATTCATTCAATAGATTAAAGATTTTCTCCGCAGTTAAGCTTCTCCATTTATTTCTGCTGCATACAAAAAGTAATTTTATGAGTCTTCACCTTCTGTTTTAAAATTCATTTCATTCGTAATATCCATTGGAATTTTTCTTATAAGCGGATAAACATTATTTTCATAATCATTTTCTTTGCTTTCTTCAATATATAAAGCTCTTGTTTCTTCTTCCATATACATTGCATGCTCATAAGTGAATAATTTAAATCTACAATCTTTCAACGAACCATCTTTGGGAACAACAATACATCTATAAGTAAAATAATCCCTATTAAGTATACCTACTAAATCCTCAAATCCAGTAGGCTCGTACCAATATATATAATCGTTTGGATTTAAAAGTGTTATATCTTCGAAAACTGGATCTTGGCTTATAAACTTTGTCCGAGCTTTTATGTAATCAATGTCTTCTGGGAACGACTCGAAATTACATGCATAATAAGGGAATAGTAATTGATCATGTAATCCAACAAAACATTTTATAATTTGAGCTTCTATTTCTTTGGGAAGCCAAAAATCATATATTTCTAATTCTTTGTTTTCGAATTTTAGCATTTTATATCACCTCGGATTGTCTGTTTCCTCTACATACCTGTCAAATAAATTCATATCTATTTTCATTAATGGACACGCTTCTTATTGAACTTAATACTCATCAAGAGTAATAATAGGTTTTATATATTGAGATCTTTTTAACTCCATACATTTCCCATAACGTCTAACTAATTCATGAAACCAGTTAGAGGGTATCCACAGCTCCAGCTCCCTTGAACCCGAGGGCGTCTGTCCAATGTGTGAATATGATGTTATCTTAAGTCGAACTTCTTTGAATCCGCCGGTAGTCAATTCTTTGAAAATTAATATATATTGATGTTCCTGATGATAATTGAATCTCATGATTTAAAGAGTTATCATCATTCAATGTCAATTCGTCATACGTCCAATCATCCAAACCGATCCAATTCAAGTTTTCCTTAGCTAAATAGTCAAATCGTATACCAATCACTTTATCCCAAATGATCTTGTAAGTACTCCTATTCCCTTGTGTAAGAAGGGCTTCAATTCTAGTCGGGTATTTAATTGTTCTTGAATTCCTTGTATTGATAATAGAAAAACTTTCAACCTTTGCATCGTGAAAGGAATGTAAGGAGAAAAATTTGAATGCTCTCTTACTCATTCTTGGTTCAAGAGTCTTTACTTGTTCCCAGTAACCATTAATATCCCAATGGTCATCTGATATAAAGTATTTCATTGTTTCATTCCTTTCGATTCGGATAACGTTTTTGTATCTACGAAACCGAGAGCCTTAAATGACCATATAGAACGGGTCGGAAACTTGGGCTCGCAGTTATTGGCCAACTGATTCCGCTTTTCTGTCAATTACTTCTTTTTGAGGATCAATGTGCAACAGGGTCGCTTGCTTTGTCGATGTTGTGTTATGCTAATTTACTGTCTTACACGAATATTACTATGATTATTTACGTTTAATTAAATTTTCTATCATTTGTTTCATTACCTCAGATCTCATTTGCTCATCTTTTGTATCCTCGATTAACTTAAATGATAGTAATACATTCTGAACATCGATTAAACTGTCATGGTAACTTTTAAGTTGCAGGACAGTTCTACTATATAGGAAGAACATTAACCCAGATATTACTTCTACTAATATTCCTGCAGCTGTTACTATATAAGTAATATCTTTAAACTCTGAACTAAAATATGATACTGTGAGAGCACCTGAGATGATCAGTATTCCAAAAAAACTCATTACTAATGAAGAATAGAATGACTTCTTATTACTAAGCTTGACTAGATCATAATATTCTTCTAGATTTCTTAGATTAATTGATACCAAACTATCAAAATACCTGCTCGTGTTGTTATTTGTAGACTTTTTTTCAAGCCGTTGTTTCTGCAACTCAAGTGCTCTTATTTCAGTGTCAAACTTACTTTGTTTCGTATCAGAAAAACTCGCTCCAAAAATTCCCCCACCTATTATGACTAAGATAATCCCGATATAAAGAAAAGTATCAATTACATGAAATATTATCAGGATTCCTACAACTGTTATTATTCCGAAAAGAAATCTTAATGCATTTGTTAGTTTTTGGTCAGCTATCTTCTCTCCCATTAGTTTTTGAATTTTTAAATCAACAAAATCGAGGCCAATTAAGTCAGTATTCAGCTCATTATTTTCTTCATTATCATTTGTAATTACAGATGATTCAGCATTTACACTCATGTTTTTTCATCCTTAACAGTTATTTCGGATAACGTTCTTGTATCTACGAACCCGAGAGGCTTAAAGGTGCGTAAGCGATTTGGTCCAACGGACTCTCACAGGGGCGTTGTTGAACCCACTCCTATGCTTAATACTTCTTCTAACTAAGTGCAAAACCCGCAGCGTAGATATAGTCTTAACCGATGTTCATGCCTTCTTAGAATCACTTAAGAATATTATTTCCCTTATACCAATTAAACCTCTTTAACATATCTTTTGTTGCCTCATAGATTTCATCATTTCTGGAAAATCGCTCAGTAAAATAGTGAGCCTTTTCTGTTGGAGTACCGAAATTATTGTTAAAGTCCTCCATAACTCTCCAAACAAATTCGTCGCAGTAGTCAATAGAGTTTCCAACATAGATATCAAAATCACTAACTTTCAAATTATTGGGGTTCGATTCATTCTTAAATGTTGCCATATAGGCATTACTCCCACCTACTAGCTTAATCGAAATTGACTTACTCTCTGGTTTCTGGTAAGCATAAAGAGTGATGGAGTATTCATTTGAAGTTCCACCCACCCAAACACTCCAATTATGTAGCACTGCTCGATCAACAAGTGTTGTTACTAATTCTTCAAACTCTCTAATCTTATATTGTTTCCAATTCACTTTTCTGTTTTTGGTGAATTTCCTCCAGTTATCTTGAGTTATTGCTTCCGTTTCATCTATACCAAATATAGCAGCTAACTCATTAAATCCACTTTCGTAATCATTCCTGAAATCAGCAAATTTACGGTCTGCCAAAAAATAAGGCATCTGACATTTTCTGTAATATATTGGTAACACAAAAACCTTTTTTTGTTGCATTTGCTTAACCCACGCTGCTCCCAGTTCACTTTTTACCCACTCTGAATTTAAAGCTTCAGGCGATAGCACTAAACCAAGAAATTCATTTTCCCTTATTCCATCTTCAATCTTCCAAGTTATTGAATCACCTATTTTTATTTCCCACTTATCAAACCATACATTTACACCTAACCTCTTTAAATCCCTTGCTAATTTCTCAACAAATGGTTTATCTATGCTCGTATGACTCAAAAAAATACTCGGCATTGTTAATTCCCTCCATAGTTGTTTTGCATGAGCCTAACGTTCTTGTGTTCACGACACCCGACAACGTCGGGTGTGTACGGTTTGCCCAACTCCCTTGCAAATACTTCTGATGGATCGAGAGCTGTGAGGCTTGCAGCATAAAAACAGTGTTTGGTGAAGTACCTTCGTCTTGAGACTCCTACAAAAGTTTTGAGTTTGATAATATAATTTCTTCAGCAATAAATCTTACTAAAGGTATTTCTTTAATTAAATACCTGTCATGCTTGAAAGGCGTATATTTTAATTTGTCATTTTCCTTACTATGGACAATTGAATTTCTTGTTGAATAAATTCTCGAAGATATTTTTTTTAGGATTTCTTTTTCTTGTGGCGAATCAAAATTAATAGTTGCTCCTCCTGAGAAGACAACTTCATTATCATGGTAGAAATCAAGTAACGAGTCATCATACTCTTTTAGTTTTTCTTTAAGTGAATTTGAATCAATATACTTGATTAAAGTTAACTCTAATGCTTCTCTTTCATTAATTGAATATTCCTCATGTCTTGCTCTTAATTTGTTGTTAATTACTCTAATAACTTTCTTAATATCGTTCTCTCTTTTAAGTGAAAAGCTTGGACTAGAAACGGTATCTTGTACAACTTTGACTAACTCCTCATTATAAATCTTCTCGAAGAAGTGCTCAATTACATGATAGTAAGATATAAATTGTAGATATGGACTTTCTGATGCAACAGCCATTTGATAATGATATACAAGTTCAGGAATATATCTTCTTCGAGGAGGATCTACTTCGTCAGTATTCCTGCGAATTCGTTCTAATCGTTGAGAATTCAAAAAATCTTCAAGCAATTTAATTTCAACAATTGAAGCATCAAAATTATACGCCAAGTGGAATAAGAATGAATTATTATAGCGTTCGAATTCTGCATAGCTTTTTGAATCTCTAGTTGTAATTTTTAAGGTATATAAATTTCTTAAACCAATCCTTAAAAAATCGAAAACATTAGTACTACCAGATCTCTCAAAGCGTTCCTGCAACATGTGTGATGGATAAAATGTTCTTCTGGTAAATTCTCTTAGAAGATCGTTTGTATGAAGAACTTGCAATAAAAATAGGATATATTCATCAGAAGCCTTACCAATTAAATAATTAATATTATTTTGAGTATCCTCGACATCAAAATTATTCTCAAATCGAGACATAATTCTTCTGCCTTCAAAACTAACAAGAGTTTCGTAATAATTATCGGAATACAACAATGTACTTTCCCTATGTTCTAAAATTGAAAGTCTATCTGATAACTCAGAGATTTGAATTTGATCAATTTTAATTTCTAATCCTCTGTACTCGAAAATAATTTTATCTGTATCATGTTTAACTTCACTTCGTGGAAAGATTACTTTAAGAATTTCTGCGAAATTTTCTAATTGCAATGTTATCAGCCTCTTCATTTGTTATTATTGTAAAAGGTTATTTCACCTAGAGAATATTTGCATACTTCGCAAATACCTAATACCAATTATCTAACCTACAGGACAAAATTACCATGAAATTGTTGCCATTTATTTGACACACCTGTAATAATCATTATCTCCTCACCCTAAAATAGCTCCCATACCCTGTACCAACACAAAAAAGACACACCAGCAGCAGGGGTATTCCCCTAACAGATAGCGTGTCTTTTGACTTACCTATAATTCTAACCTTTTATCTTCACTTTGTACTTTTTCTATATCTATTTATCTCTTTAATCTATTTATATCTAAACTGAAGCGATAGCCTCAGTCCATAACCCAATACCCTACTCTTTATCGCTAATCCCAACAACGCCTGTCGGGTCTACGCCGAACTTAGCGCCGAAGACGTCTTGCATGGAGTCGAGTGGCATGAAGAGCTTGCCGTTCTTCACGATTGGTGCTTCCTTCAGCTCGACGAACATCCTAGCTACAGATGCTCTCTTGTCGCCTTCTTTCAACGCAATCCATCTCGCTCCGCGCATGAACTCGTATGCGCCTGTCTTCTCGTTCTTTTCCACTTTGTAGCCCAGAGCCTTGCCGATCTCTTCGATTGGCACCATGACGTTGTGTTCAGTTGTGAATACTTCCTTGGATATCTCGCCGAGGCCTTCACCGTTTACAACAAGTACCCAGTGCATGCCGCCGAAGGAATCCTGTGGAATTTGGTTTGGATCTTCTTTCCCTTCCGTTCCTTCACTAATACCGATTACGCCAGTCGGGTCGATGCCGAACTTCACGCCGAAGACGTCGCCAAGGGAGTCAACCGGCATGTACAGCTTGCCGTTCTTTACAGCTGCTGCTTCCTTCAGTTCGACGAGCATTTTGCCTACTGAGGCTTTCGTGTCGCCTTCCTTCAGTGCAATCCACTTGGCAGCGCGGGAGAACTCGTATGCGCCAGTCTTCTCGTTCTTCTCGACTTTGTAGCCGAGCGCCTTGCCGATTTCTTCAACGGGCACCATGACATTGTGCTCGGTCGTGTACACATCCTTCTTGTCCACGCCAAGGCCTTCGCCATTTACGACAATGACCCAATGCATGCCATCGAAGGAGTCTTGTGGATCTTGGTCTTTCTCAATCTCGATGTGACCGTTGGCATCTATCGTCACACCTGCATGCAGCACATTGGAGACGAACTGCAGCGGTACATACAACGTCTGTTCCTTGAGCAATGCTGCTTTTCCAAGATGCAGAATGTTCTCCGCTTGACGGTATTCATCTTTGTTCAGTATAGCCGTCACCATCTTGTCGCCTTTTACCGCGGTGGACGATTTCTCTGCCTGATTCCATGTGAGCTTGTAGCCAAGTCCTTCGGTTACCGCACGGAATGGTACGAGGATGTGATTTCCATCTACCATCACTTGTCCGGACGCTTTTTTGCCGTTAATCGTAACCGACTCTTGTGCGCCGACGTTATGTACCCATGTTGTATCCAGAGAAGCGCTAAGTTTTATCCCTACAATATCGCCATTCTCGTTATATACGAACTGCTTCACATATTTGTCGTAGAAATTCGTGCCCAAGTCTTTCACTTCCATGTTCGTTGCAACAGCCTTCGTGTCGACTGGTTGTGTCGCCGGGGCTGCATACGCTTGTGCGCCCATCAATCCAAGAGCTAATGCTACGGTAGTTGCAATGGTTGTCTTCTTCATAGGTGTCTACTTCCTCTCGAATGGTTCGTTGGTGTTGACGCATTGCGCAATGATATCTCAGCTGATTCACACACTCAGACGGGACACTCGATCGAAAGGTTGCACAGAAGGTTATCTCCATTTTTTACTAAACCGCTTGTCCATACTCACATATATGCATGTACTAGACCATGGTTCATCCTAGCGAATTACGTCGACATGCCCGTCATCACCCAAATCCAGATCCCTGCGAATCCGAGCACAATCCCGATTAAAAACAACATAAACAACTCCGAACCTAAAAACCTTTTCACCATGCTCCCGACCAAGGCCACGATCCCGATAACACAGCCGATAAACAGCACGATCATAAACGGCCGAGTCAAAAACATATCCTGAACGGAGGGCTGCAACAGCAAATAATAACTTCCCCCACCGACCAGTACTCCCACAGCGAAAAGGAATGCCAGCAGTACACAAACCGTTGATTTTCTCATGGCCGCTACTCTCTACTTATCCTGGCTAGGCCAGCTCTTCTTGAGCAATTTCCGTCTTGCGTCCGCGCGAGTTCACGATTGTGATACTGATCGCGTCGTATCCATTGCGCTTCGCTTCATCGAAGTCGCATTTCTCCCCGCTTATCAGCTCCAGCTTCCCGTCCTCATCCACTTCTTCTTCGAATTCGTCGTCCCAGTCGACATTGTAATAGACGGTTACGAATACTTCGAATACATCCTCTCCGTCCCCATCTACATAAGGAAGCAGCGGCTTCCGTTCATTATGCTGCTCCGCAGTGAACGCATCGCACAGCATCGCATCATATCCATGCTTGCATCCATCGAACAGCACGTAGCGCTTCCCTGTTGCTGGATCTTCTGCAAGAATGAGCGGTGGTGCAAAGTCCGTCGACGCTATCAGATCGTCCATAAGCTCCCCATAATAGAAAATATGGAACCTCTTCGCTCCACCATCAATAGCCAGCCTTCCTGTCCATTCTACCTCGTGCCATGCCGCAGGCTTCTCTGGGATTGCAATGCCATCCAAATAAGCAGGTCCTTGTCTGCATTCACTCTGATTCGTCACTATCATCACGTCCTGTCTCGTGTCATCACGATCGTTACAATACGATTATCATCGTCAACTTTTAGCTTTACCGTAATATCTAATTTGTCCTTGAACAGCTTCGTCACATTGATGTAACGATCGACGGCCTCCGTAGTTCCCCCACCTGCCGATGTCCGCGACATGCCAGCATGAATAATATCCTTCACATAATCCGTGTCCATGGGAGCGGACGGATCATAGGTATATACATGATTTCCTTTGTCATCGAAAAATTCATACATATTCGTGTAGTCATTCGCATTTTCAAACTTCGGAACTGTTTTGATATACGCATGTACACGCTCGTTATCATACTGAACTTTGCCGTCTAAAAAGGGGTTCTCCTCAGAGGACTTCACCTCATATTGGCCATACGCCAGCATAAACAATTCATCCAAGTCTCCCGTATCTACCCGATAATAGAACTGCCGCTCTTCTCCCTTCTTATCCATTGCGGAATTATAGTTAAGAAGAGGCCATGCATTATACCTTTTGCCGTCCTTCTCAATCGCTAACGCATACTTGCTTAAGACGACCTCGCCTTGGAACACACCAAATGTACGGCCAATAAAGTAAGCAGGAATGCTCAGAATAACAATAATGACTAGCGCAATAGCCAATTTAAGCTTGAGTTTGCTCATGATGCCTCCTTATCCAATTACCTATCTATACGCTGCAGCTTATGAAGCAGCTTCACGATAGCTTCTCGGTTCTTCGCTTCTTTCATATATTTGGGCAGCGAGTGTGAAGCCGTGCGCTTGATGACAGTAGCTGGCTTCTCACGCAGTTCTGCCGATATGTAGCTGATCAAATAGTTCAGATGCTCTCTATTGGCTGCCCATACAGGCTTCCCGCGGAAATAATCCAAGTAGTACATCTCCAATTGAAAGATCGGGTCCCGTTCATTTCGAAAATCCAAGTAGCAGCCTGAATAGGCCGCAATCTTACGTATAGGCACTTGATTCACAGCTGAGCAATGCGGGCATGCGATATGCACTGCCTTATGTGTCTGCTGCTTGTGATCGGTAACCTCTTCATTGAACCATCTCTCGCACACCGTGCACATTCCGCTGGCTGTATACCGATAAGCTTCCGGTTCCTTCTCTTGATGGAAGCATGCCGTGCAGTTCACTACGACTCCCTGCTCCCCTTTAGAGATGTAGGCCAAGCCAGTGCATTTCGGGCACTTCACGGCAACCTGCTCGTTCCGACGCAATATCGCATAAAATCCAAAAGGAAGGCCAAGGGGATCTATAAAGCGCTCCATGATGTCGTTCTCCTCCCGCTTTTTTACCAAATCATTACCAAGTATAGGTATTATACGATAAACAATCAATGGACTACCTGATTATCATTACAGGTCTTACGTCCCATTTCTATTCGATTACTCACAACTAGCAGCCCATACCGACACATGCAGCATTTCATTTGCTAAATCTACTCATAAAAGCGAATCTTATAACCTACTGCTATTCAGGCCGGACATAGGCGTATCAAAGATCGCAATAGGGGTGATTTACAAAATATACAAGTCTATTTGATTTTCCAATTACATTTATTTACACAATCGCTAACAATCCTTGACTACAATAAACATGTAAATTACATACTTGGTTGGAGGGATTTCGGTTGAATAAAATGTTACGCAAGTCGCTGGTGACGACGCTGGCACTTCTCATGCTGCCATTCGGAGCTATGCAATCCGATGCAGTACTCGCTAAGGGTGCAGCAAAACCAGAACCTACTTCGAAAAATCTCATCGTCCTTATCGGTGACGGCATGGGTCCTGCTCAAGTATCTGCCGCACGAATCTACTCCAAGAACAAGCTGAAGCGTCCATCCTTATATATGGACAGCCTGTATGTGGGCCAAGCAACAACCTTCGCTGACAAGGGCGAAGACGGAGATACGATCGTATCCGGTGAAGTAACAGACTCTGCATCTGCAGGTACTGCATTTGCAACAGGCAACAAAACATACAACGCTGCAATCAGCGTATCAAATGAAGATATCTCGAAGCCATTCGCTTCCGTAATCGAAGCTTCTAAGGCTGTTGGCAAGTCAACTGGTCTTGTAACGACAGCTCGTATTACACATGCGACACCTGCGGTATATGCATCCCATGTTCGCAATCGCGACAATGAAAATGCCATCGCATCCCAATATTTAGAGTCAGGCGCAGTTGACGTTCTGCTCGGAGGCGGCAAGCGTCAATTCGTAAGCAAGCAGGAGAAAGGCAAGCGCGAAGACAAGACAATCATTCCTGATTTCGAGAAAAAAGGCTATAAAGTTGTATACGACAAAAAGGGCCTGCAATCGTTAACATCGAAAAACGGCAAGGTTCTTGGCCTCTTCCACGATTCCCATGTAGACTACGTGCTTGATCGCAAGCCTGAGACTCCAAGCCTTGCAGACATGACGGCTGCAGCAATTAAGTCTCTCTCTACGAATCCAAAAGGCTTCACGATGATGATTGAAGGCGGACGTATCGACCATGCAGGCCACGCGAATGATCTGGGCGCCATGATTCAAGAGACGCTTGATTTCGATGCAGCAGTGAAGGTTGCTCTTGATTTCGCGAAGAAGGACGGCAACACTTCCATCGTAATTACAGCCGATCATGAGACAGGCGGCTTCTCCCTGTCCCGTGACAACATCTATGAACTAAATGTAGATACTTGGGACAAGCAAAAAATCTCCTCTGAGCTGCTTGGGCCACAGCTTGCAAAAGCTGCATCCACTGACGAAGTGAAGGCGTTAATCAAGAAGCATACAGGCTTCACAGATATCACCGATGAAGAAGCTCAATACATCATGCAAGGCGACGGTTCTTCCTATAAGCAAGAAGGCGCATTCAATCAAGTGATGGCGAAGCGCTACTTGGTGGGCTGGTCTGGACACGGCCACTCTGCGGTAGATGTAGGCGTATGGGCGTATGGTCCAATTACGGAATATGTAAAAGGTCAAATTGATAACACAGCAATTGCGACAAGCATCGCGAAAGTGCAAGGCTTGGATCTGAAGAAAGCAACTGCCGAGCTGCAAAGCAAGCACTTGTATCCGAAATTCAAGGTAAGCCGTGATGGCAAGGTTCTCTTCCCTGCCCTGAAGCTGGCACAAGCACTGCAAATTAAAGTAACGAATGATAGCGCATCGAAGACGACTACATTTACGAAAGACAAGGCGACATTGAAGGTTCAAGACGGATCTTCCGTTACATTGAACGGCAAAGCGGTTTCGATTCCAGCAGAATTGGATCGCAATGTCCTCTACGTGGATCTTGACGCATTCAGCAAGCTGACTGGCAAAGCATTGAAGTGGGATTCCTTGTCTGAGCGCATCATTTTGAAATAATCAAATCGATTCGAATGAGAACGGGTGGGGTGACAGTGTCATCCTGCCTTTTCCTTACTAAATGAGGTGATTCTATGATACAGCTTCATCAGGTACGCAAGTCCTATCGGAATCAACAGCAGCTTCTTCCCATTCTCGATATTCCACATTGGCATGTTGCACAAGGAGATCGAATTGCACTGCTTGGCCCTAGCGGCAGCGGCAAGAGCACGTTGTTATACCTGCTGTGCGGCGTACTCGCTCCAGATGAAGGAACCTGTAAGGTCGGCAATGAACCTCTGCACCAGATGACAGAGCTGGAACGTGACCACTTTCGCTCAAAGAATGTGGGCATTATTTTTCAGGACTTCCATCTCATCTCTTCCCTATCTGCGAAGCAAAATATTGAGCTGGTCTACGATGGCAGCTTGCATGGACGGGCACGGCATTCGCATATTCTGCAATGGTTCGAGCGGGTCGGCTTGCAGGATCGTATGAATCATCTTCCAGGGCAGCTGTCGAGAGGTCAACAGCAGCGGGTTGCGATCATTCGTGCCCTGATTAATCGCCCTTCCCTTCTCCTAGCGGATGAGCCAACCGGAAGTCTCGATTACGATACGGCACAATATACGATGAATCTCCTTCTCCAACTGGCACAGGAGGAAGGTTCAACCTTGCTGACAGTCACCCATGACCAGCACTTGGCTTCACAGTACCCGATGCAGCTTCATATCTCCGCCATTAATCGACTTGCTGTACATCCTTATCCGGCTGAAAAGAGCAGTATGAACAGCATGCGGCTTATGGAGGGAGCAGCAACATGAGTGTGTTCCAACTACTGTGGCGCAACATGATGCATCGGAAGACGCTCTCCCTCCTTACCATTGTATCGATTGCGATTACCATCGCGCTTCTACTCGTACTCCTTCAGGTTCGTGCGGGAATCGAGCACGGTGCTGAGAAGGGCTATGGCCCCTTCGAATTAACACTCGGTTCCAAAGGAAGCTCCACACAGCTTGTGCTGAATACCTACTATCGAGTCGGCACTCCTGCCCAGAACATCCCTCAACAGGTTCTGCATGATGTGCTGAAGGAATCAGAGGTTGCTCATGCGTATGCGATGACGGCCGGCGACTCCTATCAAGGATATCCAATCGTCGGCATGGATGCAGCCTACTTCTATACGCGCTACGGGGATCAAAGTATGAAGGCAGGCGGCATGTATGCGAAGACTGGGGAAGCCGTCATCGGCTCGCATGTGGCTAGTCAGCTTGGTCTGCGTGTTGGCGATACGTTCCACGGCAATCATGGCCTTGTGAATAGTGGCAGTCATTCCTTTGACAACCCTACTAATGAGAAATCGGGTTCGGATTCAGGTTCGGAGGCATCTTCTAATGATCAGCATCAAGAAACACACTCTGAACAGCAAGTAGAAGCAGCGGAAGAAGCAGGATCAGAGCATTCCAATGAGTCCGACGAATCGCATCATGATCATGAGCACTTCGATTATCGAATCGTAGGCATTCTTCCTACACTCGGAACAGCGGACGATCGCGCTGTCTTCACGACACTCGATTACGCCTGGCATGTACATGGCATTACACACGAAGAAGATAAGATGATTACAGCCATTCTCGTACAACCTAAGTCCCTGCTCGGCGCACAAGCAATAAAGAACAAATTTAATCAGCGTGCCGATGTGCAGGCGGTATATACGAGCAAAGCCGTAGCGGATGTCGTCAATGTAGTGGATCGTGGAACGGAGCTCGTGCAGTTCGTATCGCTCCTCTGTGTTCTGCTGGCCGCAATCACCCTCTTGCTATCGCTCACATCCGTCGTGACAGAGCGCAAGAAAGACGTCGGCCTTATGCGGCTAATTGGCAAGTCACGGTTGTATGTATGGACGATCTTAATCGGAGAAGGCATGTTCCTAACGGGAATTGGCGCTATTCTTGGCTTGTTCCTTGGACATCTCGCGACATCGTTCAGCGCAAGCTCCATCTTGGAATGGAGCGGCGTACATGTCGATGCGCTTCGGATTGCACCAGGAGAGATTCAACTGGTTCTTGGTGCATTGATAGTAGGATTCCTTGCATCAATCGGACCCGCATGGAAGGTATACCGGGTTGATCCCTTGCAGTTGTTCCGCAGTTAGCCAATACCAATACTCCCCCCAACAACAATTGCGCGGAACGGATCATTGTACATTACATGGAAGCCTACTGGCAATGAAGGCAAGAGCAATAACGGGTTGGAGATTCTGAAGTCGATAGCATTATGGATGTTGCTGTACTACACATCAGGATCGAATCTATATACGAGAGAAGGCGAATTGCTTATGAACACACATTATCGAAACTCAGCATTATGTTCCCTGATCAGCCTAACCGTATTAATGGCTGGGTGCTCATCACAGCCAGCAACAGATGGAGCAGGCGCACCGCAATCATTTGCGGCAGCAGCTGCATCGTCCAGTACGCATGCGAATACCACACCCGAGGCAAGCGCTGCATCCGGAACCGGAAGCACACAAACAGCCAGCACCGGCAGTACTACTACGGATGTTTCGACGGTCCGTTCTGCTAGTTCCTCAACTAATGTTGTGGAAAACCAAAATAAAGCAGGGGCTGGCGCTACTGCTACGAAGGGGAATCCTGTCACCCCCACTTCTACAGGGAAATCCACACAACAAGGAGACCAATCATCAAGTTCTGCTTCCTCACCCGCTAGTGTAACCAATGGAGCAGCAACCGAGCATAAGCAAGAACCGAATCCGAATGCTTCTCCAGAACATCAGTCTGGGCAAAAATCGGCAGCACAGGCACAGGATAAGCAGACTTCAAACGTAACAAAACCAGTGGACGCAGTGGAAACAACGACACCCAAAGAAATCGTTCAACCAACCGCTGCTGCTTCAAATAACACCAAACCAAGCAACGGCAATCGTTTACAGATCAGCGATAAGATGGACTCAGGCATATCATCACATACGAACGGAAAGGCAACTTCAAGCAATTCTGTCAAAGTAAATAACAACAGCAATAGCAATAGTAACAGCAAAAGCAACAGTAACAGTAACAGTAACAGTAACAGTAACAGTAATAGTAATAGTAAAGCCAATGTCAAAAGCAGTGGCAGTGGCACTAGCAAAGAAAATACTAATAGCAGTGGCACTAGCTCCAGCAAAAATAATACCAGCAGCACTAGCTCCAGCAAAGCGAATTCCAACAACAGTACCGCTGGCAATACCTCCAGCAAAGCAAATTCCAGCGCCGCTGCTTCAAAATCGAAACCTGCCTATTCGAGTACGCTGCAGTGGTCCGAATTTTTCGATAATGAGAAGCAGAACACGCCGTCGGACAAATTCTGGGATCTCTCCGGCCAACAGGTTACAATTAAAGGATATATGGGAGAAGTGCTGTCATTCGATAAACACTGGTTCTTGCTCATCCCGGCACCAGGTGCTGAATGTCCCTTCGACAATGGCGACGAAACCTACTGGAACAAAATCATGATGGTATTCGTTCCTTCCGACACCAAGCTTCGATATACGTCCGGCGCATTGGAGCTGACGGGTACACTGGATGTTGGCATTAAGATCGATGAGTCCGGCTACAAGACGATGTTCCGGTTATACGATGCCTCTTTCAAAGAAATCAAAGAATAATGAAACGTACTTGGAAGCTGCCCCCAAGCAAATAGTAGGTCATTCGACCTTGTCCGATGTAGTCGGCCAGATGGATTTCATGCTAAAATAGTCATGATCTTCCTACTGTTGAGGAGCCATGTGCATGAATGAAATGAACCAGCTGTTCGAACAGCATTTTGACAGCTTAGAAGCAGTTGCGGATTTGGTCAGTGATCTGCTTCATTGCCCTGTCACAATTGAAGATGCCGGACATAAGCTGCTTGCCTACAGCACGCATCACCCCGGCACAGATCCTGCGCGGATCGCAACGATTATCGGACGGCGCGTCCCTGAGCAAGTCATCAGCGCATTATGGAGAGACGGCACGATGCAGCGGCTCATGTCCAGTCTAGAACCAATACGTATCCAACATATCGACGAGGTTGGCCTCGGCAATCGCTTGGCGGTTGCCATCCGTCATCAACAGGACATTATCGGCTATATATGGGTGCTCGACAGTGAACAATCGCTGCCAGAAACAGCTCTCCAGACATTGTCACAAGCTGCTCAGGCTGCCAAGGCCAAGTTAATGCAGCATCAGCTGCACAGCAGACGCCAGGATCAGCATAAGCATGATTTCTTCTGGCAGCTCTTAACCGGACACCACACCTCAGAGCAAGCCATTCGGGAGCATGCGGCACGACTCGGCATTTCGTTCCCTCCTGAATATTTCATATGGATGATACAGTTCAGCACACCTATCCAAGAGAAGTTATATCGTCACATTCATTACACGCTCAAAACAACTCAGCATATGCGCATGCTGCTTCATGTCATTGATCATGATCGGCTTATTATGATGTCTGCGCCCGTGCTGTCATCACATGTAAATAGCTCTGCCAATCTGTACAAGGAACCGTGCCAACAGCTTATACTGCATATGAAGCAGCGATTCGGCGCCTCACCAGTTCGCAGCGGAGCAAGCACTCTATCCTCCTCGTTCCTGCTCGTATCACGGTGCTATGAAGAAGCCATGACAACGCTCAATCTAAAAAAAGCATTCCCCGATGAATTAGATTCTGTACATAGCTATGGCGAGCTCGGTTATTACCGTCATTTGCCCTTATTGATCGAACAGCATACTGCACATTCTGCCGCACGAGGAACACAGCAGACTTTTCAACATATAGGCTTAGAGAAGCTGCGCATGTATGATGCCGAGCATTTAAGCGGACTCGTGCATACCATTGAACAATTTCTTCGATATGATTGCAATGTGAAGAAGACAGCGGAAGCCTTACATATTCATACGAATACCCTCATGTATCGATTAAAGCGCATTGCAGAAGTCGGCGGTGTCGATGTCGACAGCATGGATGAGAAGATGTCACTATTTTTGGAATTAAAATTGCATCGATTGGCAACGATAAACAAGGACAACGAATCTACGTAACACGTCATCCGTTGCCAACCTTCCCTGCGATCGATTACCCGATACGCAATTGTCCCTGGCTTTGTGGGAATTACACAAGGACAGGGTATTTTTTTTGGAGCTGACGACAAAGCGCTGGCGGGAGCTACGAATTATACTTTAATTGGATAACCAAACAGGTTCAGGATATTTGAGGAGGATAAGCAATGATTATCGGAGTTCCCATGGAGATCAAAAATAATGAAAATCGCGTTGCGCTCACCCCTGCTGGTGTTGCAGCATTCCATAAAGCCGGCCACCGTGTCATCATTGAACATGACGCTGGAATTGGAAGCGGTTTCGACAATGCCTCATATGAACAAGCAGGTGCCACTATCATTCCTAGCGCTGCTGAGGTATGGGCACAGGCCGATATGATTATGAAGGTGAAGGAGCCCTTATCATCCGAGTACGGTTACTTCCGCCCAGGGCTTATCTTGTTCACCTATTTGCATCTAGCAGCCGAGCCTGAATTGGCTCGCGCATTAATCGAACATAAAGTGACTGCAATCGCCTATGAGACGGTTGAAGTCAATCGCACGCTGCCTCTGCTCACGCCAATGAGTGAAGTGGCGGGCCGCATGTCAGCCCAAATTGGGGCACAATTCCTCGAGAAGCCGCATGGCGGCATCGGAATCCTGCTTGGCGGAGTACCTGGCGTACGACGCGGCAAGGTTACGGTTATTGGCGGCGGTGTTGTCGGAACGAACGCTGCCAAGATCGCAGTAGGTCTTGGAGCAGATGTTACTATTATCGATATGAACGCAGATCGCCTGCGCCAACTGGATGATCTATTCGGCTCAAGCGTGAATACGTTAATGTCGAACCCACTCAATATTGCCGAAGCGGTAGCCGAATCCGACTTGGTCATCGGTGCAGTTCTTATACCGGGCGCTAAAGCGCCGAAGCTCGTAACGGAAGCGATGATTCGTTCCATGCAGCCTGGTTCTGTTGTCATCGATGTCGCCATCGATCAGGGCGGTATTTTTGAAACGGTTGATCGCATTACCACTCACGACGATCCGATATACGTCAAGCACGGTGTCGTTCATTATGCTGTCGCGAATATGCCAGGTGCTGTTCCGCGCACATCAACGATGGCGCTCACGAATGTTACCGTCCCTTACGCATTAAGCATCGCGAACCTCGGACTTGGCAGAGCATTGCAGAACAGCCAGCCGCTCATGCGCGGCGTCAATACTGCAGGCGGTGCGATCACATACGAAGCGGTAGCCCGCGACCTCGCACTTCCGTACGTGCCTGTCGAAGAGGCGCTCCATAATGCAAGTGTGATTTAGTAACAGGATTGTACGGCAACAAATGGGTTTCCTCTCCCCCTCAGGAGATATCATATTCCATGTTCTGTATGTGGGACGCTCAGCAATTGGGCGTCTATTTTTTTTGGAAATGAACAGCCTACATACTTAGAAAACAGAAGAGGTCAACAACCAATGCATAATTGGTATGTTAACCTCTTACATTTACGTATTTCATTCATTATGCATTACGCTAAACCGAACCCATGCACCAGCCCAAAGCCTAGCAGGGACAGCAGAATGGAACCTATGAATCCCGCCGCGAACGACTTCATCCCAAGTCTGCGGAACGAGACAAGATCGACATTCAAGCCGAGCCCCGCCATTGCCATGGCAATCAGCATGTAGGCCGCAATGACGATATATCCTGCAATCTGTTCTGGAACGATCCCTAGTGAATTAAACCCGCTGACGAGCAGGAATCCAAGGATGAACCATGGAATCGGTACTTTGGCTTTCTCCGTCCGAGCACCTGCTCCTGCTTCCTTGCGGCTCTCACGTGACGACCAGATGCCGATCAGAATAGCGACCGGAACTAGCAAGGCTACACGCGTAAGCTTAACAATGACCGCCATATCGACCGCTGCGCTGCCCCCTGGATCTGCTGCTGCAATGACATGGGCAATTTCATGCAGTGTCGCACCGGCAAAGATCCCATATCCGTTATCCGACAAGCCAAGTACCGGGAACAAGAACGTATATGCTAATGTAAAAATAGTGCCCAATATCGCAACCATCGCTGCACCGATTGCCGTTTCTTCGTCCTTGGCTTTAATCTGCGGCGCTATCGCTACCACAGCCGCCGCACCACAAATTGCGGTTCCGCACGCCGTCAATATACCGAGCCTTTTATCAACCTTGAACAATCTCGTAAGTCCATATACGACCGACAAGGTAAATACAATGACGATAACCGCCATCATGAATACTTTGGGGCCTGCACGTACTATATCCATAAGGTCTAAGCGCATCCCGAGCAAGATAATGCCGAGGCGGAGCAGCTTTTTACTCGAAAAATTCGTCCCTGCAACAATCTCCTGCGGCACCCCGATGGTAGCACGCCACGCGATACCGATCAGAATGGCGATCACAAGCTGTCCCATAATACTAAGGAAAGGCAATCCCGCAAGCAGTTTCGCTGCAACCGCAATAATGAGCGTTAGCGCGATGCCGAGCGCAAATCCTCTATATTGTTTATTTCGCTTCGGCTTGGTGGCCAGAAGAACTTCCCCGTTATTCATATCCATCCCCCGTCTCTAAGCAGGCGTAACCTGATGCTTACGATGAATACTATATATGGCTTCGCTCGTGAGGGGAAATACGGATATGCAATCCCTAGCATAAGGAAAACTTATTGTCGGTATATTTATCTATAACATGAGGAGCAATTTGATGCCTCTATGTGCCGTCCGACATTGACCATTCGCCAGGCATACTTAAGTTACATACAAAAATACCCCCAAGGCATTCTTTATATCATCCGATATAAGAACTTGTCCTTAGAGGTGCTTGAATGGTCTCCTATTAAGGGTAGTCTAGACTACTGTGTTCGAATGAAGGTTCAAATATATATTCTGACTGTAGAAAATTATGGTATGATACATGAGTACAACTGATTCGGCATGAAGGGCGGTCGGCTAGTCTCCCTGACGGGAGGTGATGCCCATGACAGTATTCGAAGCACTAACGCTAATGATTAGCTTTGGTACGCTTATCGTGATGCTGTTATCGTTTAATAAACGGAAATAGACCGCCCCATAGCAAGGTATCGGTCTATTTCATGTCCGCCTTTGCAGCCGACCGTTCTTACATGCGGCCGTTGTGCAGGGATCGTGTTGGTAGCACGATCCCTTTATTCATTGTATCGCTGTTATTACATATTATACCTGATTGCTGCAGCTTAGCAACTTGAAATATAACACCTATCATTTAAGAACTGCTTCTGCCCAACCTTATGCTGTCAGGCTATGATCAGGTAAACGTATAACTTCGACATCAAGAATGGAGGATCATGATCTGAACATGAGCAAAGCAATCTTACATTTAGAAGGGTTGTCCGTATTGTTAGGATGCATCTATTTTTACGATTACTATCATTTCAGCTGGCTGTTGTTTTTCGTTTTGCTATTTGTTCCTGATGTATCCATGATCGGATATATACTAAGTAATAAAGCAGGGGCAATTATTTATAATGTATTTCATACCTACTGTGTGACGCTCGGAACCATGATGTGTGGAATCCTCTTATCCAATCAGACTCTCTTAGCAGTGGGGATCATATGGACAGCCCATATTGGAATGGATCGCATGTTTGGATTTGGGTTAAAGTACACGACAACATTTAAAGATACTCATTTTGACCGACTATATTAAGTAAAGAATCAACGGAGGATCGTTAGCCAAATGATCGTAGATACAATGAAGGTATATGTAACGGTCGTGGAGCAGCGTAATTTCTCGCGGGCCGCAGAACTGCTCCATCTCTCACAGCCTGGCGTCAGCCAGCATATCCGCAACTTGGAGCAGGAATTCGGTGTGCAGCTCATCCATCGCTCGCCTAAGCATGTGAAGTTGACCGAAGCTGGAGAGATATTATATAAGCATGCGAAGGAGATGATCGCCCGCTATGAGGCAGCACGCGAAGATATCGGGCTGCTGCGGGATGAGGTGACCGGATCGCTGCGCATCGGAGCCAGCTTCACAATCGGAGAATATATATTGCCACGCATCGTTGCTTCATTCTCACGCCAATACCCGAGCGTAGATGTTCAAGTAACCGTAGCCAATACGGAGCAAATTGCACAGTCCGTACGCGCGAATGAACTGGACATCGGACTCGTAGAAGGCAAAATCGAATATACAGATCTTCAGCTTGGCACTCCGTTCATGGAGGATGAGATGGTGCTCGTTGTACCGCCAAACCATTCGTTTGCTTCCATGCCTACCATCGAGCCCCGCATGCTGCATGACGAGGTATGGGTGCTGCGTGAGCAAGGCTCGGGTACAAGGGCGTACAGTGATCAATTCATGAGTGATCTGAAGCTGCACATCAAGCGTTCCTATGTATTCAACAGCAGTCAAAGTGTCAAGGAAGCTGTCATGGCCGGACTTGGGATTGCAATGCTCTCTTATTGGGTCATTCGCAAAGAGCAAGAGCATGGTGATCTGCGCTTGGTGCATGTAAAGGGCAAGAGCGTCAAGCGAGCGTTCCACATTCTTCAGGACAATAACGCTTCTGCCACGATGGCCATGACGATGTTCATCGACCAGGTAAGGCATTTCCAAATGCGATAATCCGATCTCACCTGGCCGCCAATGCAGCTAAGCAGGCTGGAAGCTCCATGATGCTGTGGATGACGAAATCAGGCCGAATCTGCTTCGGCAGTACTGTGCACTCGTCATCCCCGAACAGCTCCCTGTGCAAGCTCTGACATTCCCGCTGAAGCTGCTGGCTGCATAGCGGCAAGAAGATCTGTTCATGCACGCGCTGTTCAGGAGCGAGCTGATGCAGTTCCTGTGGAAGCTTACGGTTCACCAGGATAGAAGCTGCTCCAGATTGATTCGCCATGTACACATCATGATCCAGCCGATCCCCAACATGTGCGGCGATTGTACCGTGCTGACGGATAGCACGAAGCATATGTGCATCAGGTTTGCCGCCGCCTGCAATCTCCGGTGTCACGATAAGCTCGAAATATGCCGCAATGCCAAGCGCCTCAAGCACAGGATATTGATATTTATAGTATCCGTTCGTCGCAACCGCCAATCGATAGCCATCCTGCTTCAACTGCTCCAGAACGGTCTTCACCCCTTCTTCGAGCAAATAGATCTTCGTCGGCGGCTCTGCATGCTTGCGCACGAGTTGTTCTACTTGAATATCTATACTTGGAGTCACACCGAGTTCAGCAAGGACTACTCCTACCATATCGTCCCAATCGTAGGCTGCAACTGTCTCACCAGCTTCCATTCGCTTCCGATGTTCCGCATGAAGAAGCTTCCCCATATCGAAACTCGTGTCATCGTACGCCTTGATATCTGTACGCAATTGCAATTGTTCCCGTACAACACTTGTAATCTCCGGAAAGATCCATGCAGCAAATGGATTCTGCATCAATGTCCCATCCAAATCAAATGTAACCCAGCTGTTCATCCGCTCGCCCCTTCCTTCCCTATCCCTTGCCCAACAAGCATAACAAGCCCCACATGCCAACACTTCGTTCACTCTACTGCTAGGTGCTAACACTAAGTTTAACTCTACTGCTAGAACGCTAACACCAAGATACTCAACTGCTAGTATATTAACATTAAGTTATTCTGCTGCTAGTATGCTAACACAAAGCACACTAAGTTTACTCTACTGTGCTAGTATGCTAGCTGCTTTACAGACCTCATCAGCCTTGCACAAAGTAATTACGAATATAGAATATAAAGATAATAATTCCTTTGATAAAAAGGCAACCGCTAAACCATTACCCGAACCAAACCTTACTCAGCCGCTCAACACCTTCTCTTATCTGGTGCAGACTGAGTCCACCGAAGCCAATGAGCAAGGAGGGCATCTCGTCTGCTTCTTGCTGAATTCGATAAGTCGAGGTCGGATACACCTTGACTCCAACGGTTCTTGCCGCTTCGATTAATTGCTGTTCATGATGTTCATGCTTCACTTGAAGCACGATGTGAAGTCCAGATTGCTGACCAATTACGCGGACTCGATCGCCCATTTCTTTTTTTAGAGCTGTCAGTAATGTGCTGTGCTTCTCTTGATACAGCTTGCGCATTTTCCGCAGATGCTTGTCCCAATGCCCTTCTGTCATGAATCGCTCCATTGTCATCTGATGCAGCTTCGAAGCCGTCTGCTCATAAGCAGAGAATTCAAGCTTATACCGCGTTAGCAGCCATGGAGGAAGCACCATATAGCTTAGGCGTATGGAAGGAAGCAGAGACTTGGAGAACGTTCCAACGTAGATGACCCGACCATGCCCATCCAGCCCTTGCAGTGAAGGGACAGGCTTCGCACCGTACTTGAACTCTCCATCATAATCATCCTCGATAATAATGCTTCTCCGCTCATTCGCCCATTGCAGCAGCTGCATCCGCTTTGCAATAGACATCACCATGCCCTGTGGAAATTGATGCGACGGCGTTACATATACCGCACCAGCATTCCGTTCTCTTAGCTGCTGTACAGATATGCCTTCAGCCTCCAGCGCAATCGGCTCTATCTCGAAGCCATGATGATAGTATATGGCCCGCGCCCCGTCATATCCCGGCTCCTCCATCGCAATCGAACGCGTATCTTGGCGAATCAGCTGACAGATAAGCATGAGCAGCTGCTGGATGCCAGCCCCCATCACAATCTGCTCCGGCGTGCAGCGCACTCCCCTTGATTGGTACAAATACTGAGCAATGGCCCTGCGCAATCCCGCTTCGCCCTGACGGTGTCCGTACTGCAGCGCCTCATCCTGCCTATATCGAAACAAATCATTCGCTAACTTCCGCCATACAATTAACGGGAACTTCTCCCTATCTACATTGCCATGGCGAAAATCAATATCAATTTCCGCATCCTTATCAGATCCATCCCTGTCCTCCAGCGATACGGAAGTTGGTAATGGCTGCGTCGGCTCTCGTTCAACTTCTTCTGTGAACCCTCCTGCTAGCTCTCGGTCAGATCCTCTATCTCTACTCTCTGCATGCTTCACATCCCCTTCAATCGGCATAACAAACAAGCCAATTCGGGAGCGATTCTCCACATACCCTTCTGCTATCAACTGCTGATAGGCTGCCTCAACCGTATTGCGGCTCACCTGCAAATGAACAGCCAGTGTTCGGATCGAAGGCAGACGCGTACCCGCTACTAACGTTCCGTTCACTATCTGCTTCGCAATATAACTGTACAGCTGTGCATACTTCGGCTCTGTTGCATGATCATCGATATGCGGTGTCAGTTCAAGCATATTCATTTCACCTCTGTCCCCATCCAAATCTATAAATCTGCCACTTATCAACAGGACAGATAGTCAGTACAATAATACCATTATTTCGTAATGACAGGAAGGAAGATCAGATGGCTAGCGTATGGTTCAGCTATGTATTACTCGGGCTGTCTCTCTCAGCCCCCGTCGGCCCAATCAGCATTGCACAGATTAAGGCCGGGTTAAAAAATGGATTCTGGAACGCTTGGTTCTTAGGTCTTGGCGCAATGAGCACCGATGTCATCTTCATGCTGCTTATCTATTATGGAGCCACCTCGTTCCTAACAACGCCGCTCGCCAAACTGATTCTATGGATTGCCGGGTTCATATTGCTGCTGTATCTTGGATATGAGAGTATTCGCGAGGCCAGATCTACAGTACAGATCACAGATTCTGATGCCAAGAAGGAACATGTCGGTTCTTCTTTTTTATCGGGCTTCTTGCTGGCGTTATCCAACCCGCTTAACATCGTGTTCTGGATTGGCATATACGGCTCGGTTATGGCGTCAACCATAGATGTAATAGGCAAGCAGGATACCTTGCTGTACAGCAGTGCGATCATTATCGGTATTCTCATATGGGATCTGTTCGTCGCAATCGTGACTCATGTCAGCCGCAAAGCCGTCACGCCACGCCTTATGCAATACGTATCGATTGCCGCAGGGATTGTATTTATTGGCTTCGGCATCTATTTCGGCTATTCCGCCGTCCAACAAGCCCTCTCATTCTTTTAAATGCTATCACTTCCGCTGGATCGACTAGCGATTATCTTATACATACAAAGGAGACAGTCACACATGCACTTCATTTTCGATATCGATGGTACAATTTCATTCAAAGGACAGCCGGTCTCTGCACCAATTATGGACTGCTTGGCACGCATTCAAGAAGCTGGACATGTCGTCGGCTTCGCGTCTGCCCGCCCATGCCGGGATATGCTGCCCGTACTCGATGAACGCTTTCACAATAACCTTCTTATCGGCGCCAACGGCGCCATAACCTATTTCGAGGGTGAACGTCTTGCAAGTAGCCCGCTTCCGCAGATAACTTCAGATACAATCATAAGCTTGCTGGAGCAATATGAGGCTTCATATCTCGTAGACGATGAGTGGAACTATGCACATAACTTGGAGGATTCACATCCCTTCCTATTCAATGTCGATCCCCTACGATTGGCAGCTCATGTACCGATGAACGAAATTCACAGCACCATTAAAATTCTTGTTCTAGGCAGCAATCGCTTAGAGGAACTCACTGAAAAGCTCAAGTCATTGAATACAACGCTTCACTATCACTCTGCGGAAGGCATCCTGGACATGACTAACGTTGGAGTTAACAAAATGGCTGCCCTGCGCTCATTCGGGATTAACCCTGGTCAATTCGTCTGCTTCGGCAACGACATGAACGATATTCCGATGTTCGAGCAAGCTGGATACGCTGTTGCCATTGGCAGCTTCGATAAGCTGCTTCCACACGCATCGTGCAGCATTCCAGTTGGCGGCGATACCGAAGATCGCATTATCGCTAAGCTCGAAGAGCTGGCGTTCGGGAATGGGATTCCTCTTCGCGTACAGCAAGGTATAGCTTGTGATTGATAAGTCGCGCTAGGAGTTCCCGTTATTTGAATAAAACTAAGAAGCAAAAGGTCGAGTCCAAGGAGAATTGGTTTCCCCTTTAACTCGACCTTTTTTATCATAACCAGAGATATCTCACTATCCGTATAATAATCTCCTATAATGCACAATCCCATTTCTAATCCTTAGCTAATGTAACGTGCATTCCATTCTATTTCAACAGATAGGATACGTATTCCTTGACACTATTCTGAATCGAAGCTTCATCTGCGCCCATTGCACCATGGAACACAAATGCCGGCAAGTAAGTCGTGCCTATTAAATTGCTTGTTGCTTGGAACGGCTTCAGCAACTCGCTCATGGAGTAGTGATTGAGACCACCAGCTTGATACTTCTCTTGCGGACTTCCCGTCGATACAGCCAGCATCAGCTCCTTGCCATGCAAGCGATCGCCACCAGAGCCATATGCCCAGCCATATGTAAGCACACTGTCCAGCCATTGCTTCATCAATGGCGGCGAGCTGTACCAATAGAATGGGAACTGCCATACGATACGATCATGGCTTTCACACAATGCCTGCTCCTTCTCGACGTCGATTTGTCCATTTGGATACGATTTATACAGCTCGTGTACGGTGATGTTATCATGCTTGCGAAGCTCTTCGGCCCAAGCACGGTTCACGTTGGATGCATCCAAGTTGGGATGTGCAACAATGACAAGTACCTTCATGACATTCCTCTCCTTCTGTCTCTAACAAGTATCACACTTATATCACATCTATTTTATCATACATAAGTCATTCATTACATAATCAGCAAGTGCCAACAAACTGCAATCATCCATGTTCTTCAGTTCGTTTGCTATCGTAAAGATATCGACTGCCCATGCTCCTCTATTGTAAGCGAATATCCTCCCCCAGCATTTCATTATGGATATGGATGTCTTCATATCGACTGCACATTGGCGATATCTTACGTATTACACTATACTAAATGAAGTATAGACACCAAGGGGGGATACACATGTCAACTTCAGAACAAACGACAACCTTACCGTGCCCAGAGGGAACATCACAATCTACTGCCTCCCCAGCCACTATACTTGAGCACCTAGAACACGAATCTACTACGGGGACAACTCCAACCATTGCTTGCCCCATCGAGCATACGATGAATATCATCGGAGGCAAGTGGACTTTTCTTATACTGCGTGAATTGTTCTACGGTACAAAGCGGTTCGGAGAGTTAGAGCGCTCGCTCCATGGAATTAGTCCGCGCACACTGTCACTCCGATTGAAGGAACTGGAACAGCGGCATATTATCCAGCGGACTGTATTCTCCGAGATCCCACCGCATGTTGAATACTCGCTAACCGAGATGGGGCTAACACTCCGTCCTATTTTCGATGCGATGAAGGACTGGGGAACCACATGGAATGTGATGGGAGATACTCACGAGTGAATGCTACCCATATCGCACATGCCCAGAGAGCCTGCCTGTGTGGCCCTGGGGCATGTATCTCGGATCTATGCCACGGTTAACTAATGCACCTCATACCCACAACCTTCCAATGTGCATATGGAATGCGAAGGTGTGATCTTGTCCATGCGTTCGAGTATAATAGAGAGGCAGACATATGATCTGTACAAATGAACATCAACACCATCATGCACATAGGAGGCGATAGCATGTTAGTCGTTACGAACACAATCCGAATTCAAGAGGGATTCGGCAAGCAAGTGGCAGAGCGATTCGCGCAAGCCAAGGGCGTTCAGCAAATGAGCGGATTCATTCGCATGGAGGTATGGCTTGGAGCAGGTCAAGAAGGCGAAGAGGAATTGAAGGTATGTACAGTGTGGGAGAACGAAGAGTCGTTCCGCAACTGGACATCTAGCGAGGTCTTCCGCGAATCTCACCGGGGTGCGAGCGACAGCAAGCAATACATGCTCGGCGCTTCTTTGAACAAATATGAGCTTGTTGTTAGTCATAACGGACAAGCATAACCATCAGAAGGAGATTATTGAATATGAAATTACAAGATCTTACGAACAAAACCGCACTGATTACGGGAGCAGGCAAAGGAATTGGCAAAGCGTTGGCTGAGTCGCTGGCACAAGAAGGTGTGCACCTTGGACTCATCGCTCGAACTAGCGCTGACCTTGAAGCACTTCAAGCTGAGCTGACTGCAAAATATGATATTCGCGTCGCAATCGCTACAGCTGACGTTGCGGTACAAGATGATGTAAACCGCGCTGTTGCCTCCCTTACGGAGCAGTTGGGTGCTATTCACATCGTTGTCAATAATGCAGGCATTGCGAAATTCGGCAAGCTTGTCGACATGGATCCACAAGAGTGGGAACGCATCATTCAGGTTAATCTGATGGGAACTTACTATGTAACTCGTGCCGTGCTGCCTGCGATGATCGAGCAGAATGAAGGCAGCATTATTAACATCTCCTCGACAGCTGGCGAACGCGGCTTCGCTACTGGTTCTGCTTACAACGCTTCTAAGTTCGCAGTAATGGGCTTAACCGAAGCGCTCATGCAGGAGGTGCGCAAGCACAATATCCGCGTGACTGCATTGACGCCAAGCACAGTAAATACAGATCTCGCAGTTAATGCAGGTCTTAACATTGGCGACGAAGATCGCATGATGCAGCCAGAAGACGTAGCGGAACTGGCCCTTGCGGCTCTTAAGCTTCCACAACGAGTATTCGTGAAGACTGCTGGCATTTGGACAACGAATCCACAGTAATTCGAATTATCCATTTTCTATTCATTGCAGCACTTTCAGGCTGGCTGAGGAGAATACTCCTATAGCCAGCCTTTGTTATGCATGAAGCCGGCATATCCGTGCCGCTTCCCCAAGCCATTCAATCCCGCCCTGCCTCTACAAGTTTCTCCGCTACGAGATGCGGCTGAATATGGAATGGAGTCATATGATCGCCATGCGCTGTAATAAGCCGGAACATCCCCAGTCGGCTTGACATATGAGGGTGCCAGCCATACTGTTCTCCTTGCGGAAGTGCGGTATCATCCGTCAAATACAAGTAGCTTTTGGGCATAGATAAACGATAGAATTCCGTCAGATCCAGCTTCTCGAATAATGGCCCCGCAGGCTCTGGTGTAACGGTACAATAAATTTGAAACGCTAATTCAATGCTTGCATTGTTCATAAAGGTCTCTCTCCATACAGCGAAGGGCAGCATGATCGTATTATCAGATGACTGCTGCGCCAACTGAAGCCACTCCTGCTTGGCTTGGGGAGGAATCTCATCCGCCGTGCTGTATCCATTGCGTACCACGAATGCATCCATATAGACAAGGCGCCGAACACGGTCAGGCACAAGCTCCACTACCTTGCTAATCACCGTTCCACCGAAGCTGTGACCAACAAGAACAATATTCGTAAGCTGATGATGAATAATACACTGAATGACTGTGTCCACATACATGGCGTGGGTAACATTCTTGTTCCGATCCATTCCATGCCCTGGTAAATTCGGTGTATAGACGGTATGCCCCATGCTATGAAGAACTTCAGCCGTCTTCCACCAATAACTCGAGTCCCCCCACGAGCCGTGAACAAGTACAAATGTTATGGGTTGACTACACCAGTTCATGTCTCTTGCACCATCGAATGCATACTGTGTCTGTATATTGGCATAAGATGACTGACTCCCTGCCACAAATCCCCCGTTCATTCCCTGATTCATAGCCGTTCCCCTCTCCCCTCGTTGACCAAACATCGATTCCTTACCTACAAAAGAACCCCATTTCCAATGTATGAGCAACAGAAGGTAATAAGCCTATTTGCCGATACTTGAAGTGTAACCCTTGTGATTCCACCCTGTGATCGCATTATAGATATGAAGCTTCATAAAATAAGCACAAACCGAGGATAAACAAAGCTACGTTCAACAACCGTGAACGCGGCCTTCTCTCAACCTTTTACGATCGGCAAAATAAAATGTGAGGGATAATCCGTATTTCGAAATATTGTCTGTGTGGCAAGCTTCAAATCCGATATCGTCACATCCCCAGGCGGGATCATACTATTTGGATTCCGATCGTATGTCGGGAACAAGGAGCTCGTAATTTCTAACCGAATCGCATGCCCTTGTTGAAAAACGATAGAGGTTGGTCCGAGAGAAATGTCATAAGCGACCACCTCTCCTGGAGCTACTGGCTCTGGATGCTCCAACGAGCGACGATAAGCTGTACGTACAATGCCTTCGGCAATGTTGTACGCCCTTCCATCTGGATAGACATCCATCAATTTAGCAACGAGGTCGGTATTGACTGCTGTCGTCGCCGCATACACCCTAGCGACAACTTCTCCAGCAACGGTTACTGATCTATCAAGAGGCTCTGTCGTATAGACAAGCACATCATTGCGGACTTCATTCGCTAGCTGCAGCTTCGGCCCCATCGGGGTTAGGTCGGGCACTGCACCCGATCGTCCTCCAAGCGAAGGAACAGGTATGAGCGGATCATAGATGTATGTATCTGCAAGCAGCGGGTCGTCAGATGGCAAGTCCTGCGACAATCGACCGTCTCCATTTATGGAGTTGGCCCGATCTCCATGCAAATAATATTTCGTTAGCTCCACCTGAGGGGGCGGCCAAGTCTGGGTATGCTTCCATTGATTCGATCCCATCTCAAAATAGCTGATCTTGTTCCACGATTGCAGTGCATGCTCATCCTCTTTCAGCCACCGATCAAACCATGCCAATTGCCACTCATTCACTCGATTCGAAGCCTCAATGCCGAAGTCAAGCTCACTGACATATCGCGACCACGGCATGTGATACCACGGCGTGATTCGCAAGTATTGATTCTCCCTCGCTTCTTCACTCGCCCCCTGCTGCCGAATCCCTTCGTAATTGCGAATGGTTCCATCTACAAACGGATCATACCAACCGCCGATATGTAGGACGGGTACGTCAATGCGATCATATCGCTCTTCGATGGACAGTGCTCTCCAGTATTCATCTCGTGTCGGATGCTGCAGCCAATCCTGATAGAACGGTGCAAACTCATCATTCATGAGCGGCATATCCCGAAGCGGCAGCGTGCTGTACAAGCCGTGTATGACAGAACCCCCGCGCGCCAGCTCCCGCTCCCATTCGGGACGTCCATGTCGTCTAGCCGTGTTCTGTGTAAGGAACATGATCCACGACTGATTGCAAGCGAGGGCAAATGCCCCATTGCGGTACACACCGCCCTGATAGGCGTCCGATCCAGTCATTGCGGGCGTTAAACAAGCCAAGTGCGGAGGTCTTGCAGTTGCCGCATGCCACTGAGCCGCTCCCGCATAAGAAAAGCCGTACGTGCCCACCTTCGGGATCACATCAGGCAAGGCTGCTGCCCATTCAATCGTGTCATAGCCATCCCAAGCTTCGTTGCGGTAAGGCTCAAACTCACCTTCCGACTTCCATCTTCCTCGTACATCTTGGACAATCACCACATACCCATGCTGTGCATACCAAGATGGATGCGCATAATTCATCGTCTGTGCATCTTCCTTGTTGTACGGGGTGCGCAATAGAAGCACCGGGTGAATCCCTGTTTCGGGACGATAAATATCGGCGTACAAAATCACCCCGTCTCGCATTGGAATCGGTACATCTCTTTCGACGATGACAGCGAGTCTTGTGGGGGTTGTTTGGGCTGTGGTTGTATGGGCTGTGATCATTGCAACGTCGCCTCCCCATAATAAGGTTCCTTCTGCTTATTCTTATGGACAGCCGGATTCACATCTCCGCAAGCCAAATCTTTGTAAGCCAATAACCCTCCAGCACGAACAGCCGTGCGAACTCCCCTTGCAATGGCTTCCGCAACCACATCTGCGGCAAGTGTTCCGACGAGATCCACTGTGGCCTCGATTGAGCCTGTGGAGGCAGCAAAGGCAATATCACCATCGTACATCGTATGAACCGGATAGATTGCTCGCGCAAACCCATCATGTGTCATTTCAGCTACCTTCTTCAACTCCGTCTTCGTCAGTCTCGCATTGGTGGCTACAATGGCTAACGTCGTATTTGTCCCTGTAAATGAAAATGGCTTCTCCTTCAGCCAGTGTAGGCTTGCACCATCTTGAAGTTCGCCTTCATCACTGAGCGGCCCAGCAAGCAGTTCTCTAGTATCTGGATCTCGAATTTCCCCAAGCGCATTCACCGCTACGATCGCTCCTACAACCAGCCCATTTGACAGCTTGATCGAAGCCGTTCCAATACCACCCTTCATCGCACGCTCGAACCCGCCGATCTTGCCTACAGAGGCTCCGCATCCCGCACCTACATTGCCTTCAGCAACATCTCCCGATGACGCATCAGATGCTGCTGCGTATCCCATTTCACGATCTGGCCGAGCATTCGGACTGCCTACAGACAAATCAAATAGAACAGCCGCTGGCACAATCGGAACAATCCCGTAGCCTACATCAAATCCGATATTTCTCTCCACCAAATAGTCTGACACGCCAGATGCCGCATCGAGACCGAAACTCCCTCCACCACTCAATACGATGCCATGTATGCGCTCCACGAGATTGGTTGGCTGGAGCAGATCGGTCTCTCGGGTTCCTGGTGCAGAGCCTCGTACATCAACGCTGCATACCGCACCGTCTTCCCAGATCACCACTGTGCATCCTGTCATTCCTTCCTCATCATGCGCTTGGCCAACCCGTGTACCAGGTACATCCGTAATCTGCCCGTTCATTATCCCTCCACCTCCTCGCTCAGCAGCTTCGCCTTCTGCTTCCGACTCGGCGTGAGCTTCTTCCATCCAGCAACGACAGCAGTTGTAATAATGACGGAGACAATCGCCTCCGGAATTCCGTTGGTAAGCCCTACACTAACCGCCACTTCTAAGGACAAGTAGTTACGAAGCACAGACGCCGTCAGTACGAGTACCGTGTTTGTGATTGAACCTATAAACCCCGCCGCACCGATGGCAATGTACTCGTTTTTTCGCTTTAGCGCAGCATAGATCAAATAAGCAAATAGGCCAATAAACAAGCGCGGAGCGATCGCGACAAGCGGATCTTTAAATAAAGGAATGGTAGACTCCAGCAAGGAGGTAACGCCAAAAATCAGACCGATGGCCGTGCCGACTCCCCAACCCTCCAATATGGCTCCAACAATGACAGGGATATGTACAATAGTTACCGTTCCCGCTGCGGTCGGAACAGGAATAAAACCTAATTGGGTGACGCCAAGCAGGATGGCAATAGAGCCAAGAACGCCGGCAATTACAATTTTGCGAATACCTGGATTTGAATTCATAGGGGGTTCCTCCTTGTTCAGCTGTGTTAAGGGTATGCAAGGCACTTCTTCGTCCATTCCATTACAGCCAAATCAACAGATAGGCCGCTCCTACCGCCACAAACAGGAGCATCACATCAGCAGTTCGCGCTTCAAACGAACGGAACGAGGTTCTGCCATGTGATCGGTATCCTCGCGACTCCATTGCCGCAATTAATTGCTCCGCACGCTGAAGAGCTAATTGAAATAACGGAATGATCAAGGGGAATACCGATTGTGTTCGCTTGATGATCCGCCACCACGGAATCGTACCGAAGGATGCGCCGCGAGCAGTCTGCGCCTTGCGAATCTTATCCATCTCCAGCGCGAACGTTGGAACGAAGCGAAGGGCAATCGTAATCATCATGCAGAAGGCATGCACAGGAACCTTCATCTTCTCCAGCGGGCGCAATAAGCTGTGCATGGCCCGTGCAAGCTGAGTTGTGGTGGTGGTCAGTGTCAGTACACTCACGAGGAGCATCATATCTACGAACCGCATCGTGGATACAATGACAAGCCGTACCCCGCCTTCTGTCAGCCAAATGAATCCATACTGCCAGTACACCTGACCATTCGCATACACTTTTCCATTGAACAATAATTGAAGAAGGGCCAGAATTAGGAGAAAAGGAAGGGCAGGCTTCAATCCCTTCAAGGCATATCCGATTGGAATGCGCGCAAGGAAGACGATGAACAGACTAATTGCGAGTCCGGCTATATTACCTGCATAAGACTGACAGAAGGCAACAGCGCCAATATATAAGGTGAACGCCGCCAGCTTATACCGTGAATCCCACTGATGGATGAGTGAACGTCCCGGCATGTACTGCCCTATCGTAATATGCCGAGCCGAATCAAATGCTTCTGCCATCGTTCTACCCCACCTCCTGATGAAGCAATTTCCTTATTTCCACTACCGTTTCCTCAACTCCGAACGTGCTGCTGCTCAAGTCATATCCGTTCGCAATCAACGTATGAACAAGCTCCACACTTTGCGGCGTTCCAATCCGATAGCGATGAATGAGCTCCCGATTAGCAAAGATTTCACGTGTCGTTCCATCAGCGACATTGCTCCCATCTGCCAGTACATATACTCGATCTGCGAGCAGGGCTACTTCTTCCATACTGTGGGTGACAAATATGATGGTTCTCCCCTCATCTCGCGACAATCGCTTGATCTTGTATAGCAGTTCCTGACGAGACATCGGGTCAAGCCCCGCAGTCGGTTCATCAAGCACAATGACTTGGGGATCCAGAGCTAACAGTCCTGCAAGTGCGACCTTGCGTTTCTGTCCACCGCTAAGCGCATAGATAGGTCGGTTCCTCATTGTTTCGAACGGCAACCCAACGAAATCCATCGCGTGCTTCACGCGTTGAATGACCTCCTTCTTCGGCAATCCATATTGAAGCGGGCCGTAAGCGATATCGTCAGCTACATATTTCTCGAACAATTGATCCTCTGGCTGCTGGAACAGAACCACAACTTGCCTTCGTATTTCGGACAGTGAGCGCTTCGATTCGGACAATTCAAGGCCAAGCACGTTGACTTGCCCGGTTTGGGGAAGCAGTAAGCCATTCAGATGCTGGATAAGCGTCGACTTGCCTGAACCCGTATGTCCGATGATTGCCACGCATTCCCCTGGCTTAGCATGAAAGTTTACATCGTGCAGTGCTTCTTGCTGAAATGGCGTTCCCTTCATATACGTGTGGGACAACTGCTCAACCTGTACTGCAAATTCAGACAGACTCATGAAGATAACGCCTCCTTCCGCTGCTGCCACCTCACCACGTGCTCGAACTCTTCCACCACTTCAGCTACCGTCAGCCGATCTGATCGGAACAGTTCTTCATGCCGATGAACGCCCGCTACTATTCGATTCATTTCTGGCGGCTCCAAATGATAGGCAGCCAGCTGCTCGTGATTCGTGAACAGCTGCCTCGGAGTGCATTCACGTACAATACGGCCATCTTGAAACACAATGACACGATCGAAATGAACGACTTCTTCCATATGGTGAGTAACCGATACGATGGCCACCCCCTGATTGCGCAGCTGTTGGATCACTTCCATGACCTCCCGCCGACCATAGGTATCGAGCATACTCGTTGACTCGTCAAACACAATGCATGAAGGCTGCATCGCGAGTACCCCTGCAATCGCAATGCGCTGCTTCTGGCCCCCTGACAAGCGATGTGGCGGTCGCTCGCGAAATGCAGTCATTCCCACCACTTCCAGCGCCTCATCTACACGGCGACGAATTTCATCTTGAGGCACACCGATATTTTCCGGCCCAAATGCAATGTCATCTTCTACAATCGTCTCCACCAATTGATTGTCTGGATGTTGAAACACAATGCCTACTGCCGAGCGGAGTCGCTCCCTTGCTTGCTCATTTTTCGTATTTGTATCCGAAACCCATACCTCTCCACTTGAGGGGAGAAGCAACCCGTTTAGCAGCTTAGCGAAGGTGGATTTGCCGGAACCGTTATGCCCGACGATGGCCACCGCTTCCCCCTGTGCCAGTTCGAAATCAACATCATAGAGAACTGGAATTCGCTCTTCACTTTCTCCATAATGAAAAGAAACTCGTTCTACCCGAATGATCGGAACCACATAAATTCCCTCCTTCTCGAAGTATTTAACAACTGTGTCTCAGGAACGAAAAAAGACGTCATTCCCCATGAAGGGAATAACGTCTCCGGTCGTCCGGTCAACATCAACCTATAATTCCGATGTGATTATAATGATTTGAACAGAATCTTATCACCGCCGTATGTACCTGTCAACGATTGTTTTGCGCACGCTCTTTTACATGTGAACGGATTTAATGTTGATAATTCCTATTGACATTTACGTATATAGTGGAATATGATACATCGTAACATACAGGCGAATACGCATCGGCGGTTCGACCAGTCAACTGGAGACACCCGATCCTTCTAACGGATTGGTGTGTCTCCTTTTTATTTTCCGATTAAAAAGGAGGCCTTCGACTTGTCTGTTCAAACCCATCATCATATTGATGAACAAACCCTTCAGGATTTGCTTCAATTCCCTCTGCTTGACGCCTTATTCGGAAGACGCTCGCGCCGCTTCTTCAGAGGGGCTGAAATACCAGATGGAGCTCTGGCCTATACGTCCAAGCACGAGCCGCTCCCCTTGGATGAAATAGAGAAGATACTGATCCTCCTGGCAGTTGGCGGTGTCACCGGCTGGCATCATTCCGTCACCCGTCATGATCGATATAAGCCGCATCTATCCAATTATTCAGGTTCAGCCTCAGGTCGAACATTTCCATCAGCGGCTGGCTTCCATACCTCTCAGATTTTCTTTACCGACGACACGGGAACGTATCTGTTCGACACGCGAGACACACCGCCGCTCACGGAACGGGATTCAGATGGCAACCATCGGCTTATTGACCTGATTCAAGCTTATTCCAGCAATATTCGCCGCATTTCCAATCAACGTCTACATATTCCGAATTATGAGCCTTATATGGAGGGGCATAATTCATGGGTTGCGAACAAGCCAGGTACGCTGCTCGTCTTTCCAATTGGAGACTTGGCTCAGCATACGATTGCGAACCTATGCTTCTATGTCCAAAATGGGCTGTGCATTTACGATGATGTGAACGACCGACCTATTCCGGGCATTGAGCAGTTCCGTGACATTGTCGATGTTGACAATCCGCTTCCGCTTACATTCCTCGATCAATATTCATTAGCAGAACTGTCGGCTGAGTTGTCGACCGCAACCTATGCTGGCATGCTTATGCAGCAGGCACTCGGATTAGGCGGCTGGATGTTCGACGGCATTGACCGACTTACTGTGCTCGGAGCTAGCGGGGATCCGAATGTGCCTGGACTCGGGTTCCGCTATGATACTGACAAGCGGTGGTCGCTCCCTAATCCAACCGGCCTTGAAGGAGTGTTCACTTCGTTTACACCACCGCATTTTGCAGATATGCGTGCCGCTGTGGATGCGTTCTGTGATCGTAAGTTTGGCAAAAACGGCCCCTTCCATTCTGATACGCCAGGCCCATGGAAGGATAGCCGCAAAGTACGAGGCAGCGCACAAATCCACGATGAGCCGTTCCGGGAAGCAGTCAGCCATATGGCGCAATACATTTATGACGCCTTCGGCAAATTTCCTGCCACGGTTCCATCCGTCTTTTCACTTATGTATTTGCAGACCCACCATTTGGATTTGGATTATTATGATCAATTTTTTGGCCCACATGCTTATTTGCGCTCTCATGCGGAGCACCTTGCCAAATGGCATGGCATCAAGTAATTCGGACATTACAAAGAGGCTCTCCTTATCAAGGGGAGCCTTGTGGTGTTCCGTTTATTTTAGCAGCTGATTACGCAGCATGGACATCTGCTCGTCCATTTGGAACGCGGATTTGGATAGTTCATAGAGCTGGTTGCGCGCATCCTCAGGCACTTCTCCGCCTTCATATTTATAGTTCAGCTTATGTTCTGTCGCCGCCCAGAAATCCATGGAAGATGTGCGCAGCTGAATTTCAGCGGGTACCCACAATACTTCGTGCGAGAGAATAACCTGTGTCTTCACCACCATGTGCAAGCTTTTATAGCCGCTTGGCTTCGGGTTCTGAATGTAATCCTTCACTTGAAGCACTTGGATATCCTCACGCTGCTCGATGTGCTCTTTCATCATGTATACGTCATCCAGAAAAGTGGTAACGATCCGCAGTCCCGCAATATCACGAATATTGTTCTGAACCGCATCCATGGAGAACGGAATCCCTTTGCGTTCAATTTTTTTGAGCAAGGACAGCGGATTCTTCACCCGTGCCTTCATATGTTCGATCGGAGAATATCCGAATTTGGTCTTCCAATCGAGATCAATGATTTGAAAATCACTCTGAAGCTCGTTCAGAGCCATTTCATATTGACGAAAAAAGCCACCCCAATGCTTCTGTATCGCCTCGAACAATTCAAATTTATTTAAGATAGGCAAGTTCATGCTGTCTCCTCCATCCGATATGTGAACAATGTAACAATACTATATAACCAAGATTACCTCCTCTTGACGCTGAGATCAAATGTACAGGATTGGAAGGAGACGATCCCCCATTTATTTTAAGGTGTATAAAGAAGGAAAAGCGTGAGACTCTCTCGTCTGCACGCTTTTCCTTACTTTTTATATTTGCGCCAATCCAGGCTGCTGTTATTCAATAAATATTCGAAGTTGTTGTCCAGCTTCTTCTGCTCGGCACGGCGGGCTTCTTCAGCCTTCTGGCGCTCTTGTTCCTTGCGAGTGTCTTCTTGGACTTGCAGTTCCTTGGCTTGAGTCTTCAGCTTGTTCAAGACATCGGGACTTAACAAATCCTTCAAGGTAGCCGGCTTCTCCGTGGCAGCCTGAGTCGGAGCCGCTGCTGTTCTGCGTTTTTTCCCCATTCTGATCACCTCGATTTCCCTTTCATTATAGCAGTATTCCTCATGAAGCACCATCTTCCACACAGACAACCCTAAACTGTAATACGATTGATTGCTGATTCGTGTTGCGGATACACATTCATCTACATACATTGTGGGTATTGGTAGAAATGTCCCTATGAAAACTAGTCTGTTTCCAATACATCGTCTCTGTCCATCCAACTTATTCTGAAGGAAGGAGCATACACCATGGATGGGGATCTAAGGAAAAATAGCTACAGCAACCTAGTCCGGTCTAATATTTTCCCTCCGCAAAGTTGTGCAAATGTATTTCCACCCCCGTTTGTCCCAATCCCACCTCATACTGGCCCAACGAGCCCGACTGGCGTACCTACAGGTATAACAGGGCCAACGGGTCCGACCGGCCCAACTGGAGCGACGGGCGCCAACGGACAACGAGGAGCTACTGGTGCCACTGGCTTCACGGGCGCAACTGGCGCTACCGGCGCTAACGGCGCGACTGGCGTTACTGGCTCTACTGGCGTTACCGGCGCTACCGGCGCGACTGGCACTACTGGTGCTACCGGCGCGACTGGCTCTACTGGTGCTACCGGCGCTACTGGCTCTACTGGTGCTACCGGCGCTACTGGCTCTACTGGTGCTACCGGCGCTACTGGCTCTACTGGTGCTACCGGTGCTACTGGCTCTACTGGTGCGACTGGCGTTACTGGCGCTACCGGCACAACCGGTGCTACTGGCGCTACCGGCGCTACCGGCGCTACCGGCGCTACTGGCGTTACGGGCGTTACTGGCGCTACGGGGGCTACTGGGGCGACCGGCGCTACGGGGGCGACCGGCACTACTGGCGTTACTGGTGCTACCGGCGTTACTGGTGCTACCGGCGTTACTGGTGCTACTGGCGTTACTGGCGCGACTGGCATTACTGGCGCGACCGGCGTTACTGGTGCTACTGGCGTTACTGGTGCTACTGGCGTTACTGGTGCTACTGGTGCTACGGGCGACACTGGCGCTACCGGCGTTACGGGAGCTACCGGCGATACTGGTGCTACTGGCGTTACTGGTGCTACTGGTGCCACTGGCGCTAACGGCGCGACTGGCGTTACCGGCGCTAACGGCGCGACTGGCGCTACCGGCGTTACTGGTGCTACTGGCGCGACTGGCGTTACCGGTGCTACTGGCTCTACTGGTGCTACTGGTGCTACCGGTGCTACCGGTGCTACCGGTGCTACCGGTGCTACTGGTGCTACGGGCGTTACTGGCTCTACTGGCGTTACCGGTGCTACGGGCTCGACTGGGACTACGGGCGACACTGGCGCCACGGGTGCCACTGGCGTTACTGGGGCTACTGGTGTTACTGGCGTTACGGGGGCTACCGGCGTGACTGGCGGGACTGGCGCTACCGGGGCGCCCGGTGCGACTGGAGCTACTGGTGCTACTGGCGATACCGGAGCCACTGGAGCAACTGGTGTTACTGGTGTTACTGGTGTTACTGGTGAAACCGGCGCTACTGGCGTTACTGGCGCTACCGGCTCTACTGGCGCAACCGGGGCGACTGGCTCTACTGGTGCTACTGGCGTTACCGGTGCTACTGGTGCTACCGGTGCTACCGGCGTTACTGGCACTACCGGTGCCACTGGCGTTACGGGGGCTACCGGCATTACTGGTGTTACTGGCTCTACTGGCGTTACCGGCGCTACGGGCGCTACCGGCGCTACCGGAGACACTGGTGCCACCGGCGCTACGGGTGCGACTGGTGCTACTGGCGCTACGGGTGCGACTGGCGTTACTGGTGCCACTGGCTCTACTGGTACGACTGGCTCTACTGGTGCGACTGGCGCTACCGGCGCGACTGGTGCTACTGGCTCTACCGGTGCTACCGGCGTTACTGGCGTTACTGGCTCTACTGGTGCTACTGGCGCTACTGGCGTTACCGGCGTTACTGGGGCGACTGGGGCGACTGGGGTTACTGGCGCTACTGGTTCTACTGGTTCTACTGGTTCTACCGGGGCTACCGGCGCTACTGGTTCTACTGGTTCTACCGGGGCTACCGGCGCGACTGGGGCTACTGGCTTTACCGGTGCTACTGGCGACACTGGCGTTACTGGGGCTACTGGTGTTACTGGCGCTACTGGCGCTACTGGTGCTATTGGTGCTACTGGCGCTACCGGAGACACTGGTGCCACCGGCGCTACGGGTGCGACTGGTGCGACTGGCGCTACGGGTGCGACTGGTGCGACTGGCGCTACGGGTGCGACTGGCGCTACGGGTGCGACTGGTGCGACTGGCGCTACGGGTGCGACTGGCGCTACGGGTGCGACTGGCGTTACTGGTGCCACTGGCTCTACTGGTACGACTGGCTCTACTGGTGCGACTGGCGCTACCGGCGCGACTGGGGCTACCGGCGCGACTGGTGCTACTGGCTCTACCGGTGCTACCGGCGTTACTGGTGTTACTGGAGCTACGGGCGCTACCGGAGACACTGGTGCCACCGGCGCTACGGGTGCCACCGGCGCGACTGGCGTTACTGGGGCGACCGGCGTTACTGGCGACACTGGCGCGACTGGCGCTACGGGTGCTACCGGCGTTACTGGTGCTACTGGCGTTACTGGTGCGACTGGGGTTACTGGCGCTACTGGTGTTACTGGTGTTACTGGCGCGACTGGGGCTACTGGTGTTACTGGCGCTACTGGTGTTACTGGCGCTACTGGTGTTACTGGGGCTACTGGGGCTACTGGCGCTACTGGCGTTACCGGTGCTACCGGAGACACTGGTGCCACCGGCGCTACAGGTGCGACTGGCGTTACTGGCTCTACTGGTGCTACTGGCGCGACTGGCGTTACTGGTTCTACTGGAGCGACTGGCGTTACTGGTTCTACTGGTTCTACTGGTTCTACTGGAGCGACTGGCGTTACTGGTTCTACTGGTTCTACTGGTTCTACTGGTTCTACCGGCGCTACCGGAGACACTGGTGCCACCGGCGCGACTGGGGCTACCGGCGTTACTGGCTCTACTGGTACGACTGGCGCTACTGGCTCTACTGGTACGACTGGCTCTACTGGTACGACTGGCTCTACTGGTGCTACTGGCTCTACCGGTGCTACCGGCTCTACCGGTGCTACCGGCGTTACTGGCGTTACTGGTGCTACGGGCGACACTGGCGCTACCGGCGCTACTGGTGCGACTGGCGTTACCGGCATTACTGGGGCGACTGGGGTTACTGGCGCTACTGGTGTTACTGGCGCTACTGGGGCGACTGGCGCTACTGGTGTTACTGGCGCTACTGGGGCTACTGGCGCTACTGGCGCTACTGGCGTTACCGGTGCTACCGGAGACACTGGTGCCACCGGCGCTACTGGTGCGACTGGCGTTACTGGCTCTACTGGTTCTACTGGTTCTACTGGTTCTACCGGGGCTACTGGTGCTACCGGTGCTACTGGCTCTACTGGTGCTACCGGTGCTACTGGTGCTACTGGCTCTACTGGTGCTACTGGCGTTACTGGCGTTACTGGCGCTACCGGCTCTACTGGTGCGACTGGCTCTACTGGTGTTACTGGTGCCACCGGCGCTACGGGTGCCACCGGCGCGACTGGCGTTACTGGGGCGACCGGCGACACTGGCGCTACTGGTGCGACTGGTGCCACCGGCGCTACTGGCTTTACTGGCGCGACTGGCTTTACTGGTGCTACCGGCGTTACTGGTGCTACGGGCGTTACTGGTGCGACTGGAATTACTGGGGCTACCGGCGTCACTGGCTCTACCGGTGCTACCGGCGTTACGGGCGCTACCGGCGTTACTGGCGCTACTGGCGTTTCTGGTGCTACGGGCGACACTGGCGCTACCGGCGTTACTGGGGCGACTGGCGTTACCGGCGCTACTGGTGCTACCGGCGATACTGGAGCTACAGGCACTACTGGCACTACTGGCGCTACTGGTGCTACCGGTGCTACTGGTGTTACTGGTGTTACTGGTGTTACTGGTGTTACTGGTGCTACTGGTGCTACGGGCGACACTGGCGTTACCGGTGCTACTGGCGTTACTGGTGCTACTGGCTCTACTGGTGCTACCGGGGCGACTGGCGTTACTGGTGCGACTGGAATTACTGGGGCTACTGGCGTTACCGGTGCTACTGGCGACACTGGCGCTACCGGGGCGACTGCAGCTACTGGCGTTACTGGCTCTACTGGCGTCACCGGTGCTACCGGTGCTACTGGTGCTACTGGTGTTACTGGTGTTACTGGTGTTACTGGCGCTACTGGCGTTACGGGTGCTACCGGCGTTACTGGCGCTACTGGCGTTACGGGTGCTACCGGCGTTACTGGCGCTACTGGCGTTACTGGTGCTACTGGCGTTACTGGCTCTACCGGCTCTACTGGCGTTACCGGTGCTACCGGTGCTACTGGTGTTACTGGCGCGACTGGCGTTACTGGCGTTACTGGCGTTACTGGCGTTACTGGCGTTACGGGTGCTACCGGCGCTACTGGTACCACTGGCGTTACCGGTGCTACCGGCGTTACGGGCGCTACCGGCGTTACGGGCGCTACCGGCGCTACCGGCGTTACGGGCGCTACGGGCGTCACTGGCTCTACCGGTGCTACCGGCGTTACTGGCGCTACTGGCGTTTCTGGCGCTACGGGGGCTACCGGTGCGACTGGAGCTACTGGCGTTACCGGCGTTACCGGTGCTACAGGCGTTACTGGTGCTACTGGCTCTACTGGTGCTACGGGCGTTACTGGCTCTACTGGCGACACAGGCTCTACTGGTGCTACCGGAGCAACTGGTGTTACTGGTGTTACTGGTGCAACCGGCGTTACTGGCGTTACTGGCGCTACGGGGGCGACCGGCACTACTGGCGTTACTGGTGCTACCGGTGTTACTGGCGCGACTGGCGTTACGGGCGCTACCGGCGTTACTGGCACTACCGGTGCTACCGGCGTTACTGGTGCTACTGGGGCGACTGGCGCTACTGGGGCGACTGGCGCTACTGGCGCTACCGGCGTTACCGGTGCGACCGGCGACACTGGCGCTACCGGTGCTACTGGCTCTACTGGTGCTACTGGTGCTACTGGTGCTACTGGTGCTACTGGTGCTACTGGTGCTACTGGCTCTACTGGTGCTACCGGGGCGACTGGCGTTACTGGCGCGACTGGCGTTACTGGCTCAACCGGGGCGACTGGCGTTACTGGCTCTACTGGCGTTACTGGTGCTACTGGTGCGACTGGAATTACTGGGGCTACCGGCGTCACTGGCTCTACCGGTGCTACCGGCGTTACTGGCGCTACAGGCGCTACTGGTGCTACAGGCGCTACCGGCGCTACTGGTGCTACCGGTGCTACAGGCGCTACCGGCGCTACTGGTGCTACCGGTGCTACCGGCGGTACGGGGGCTACCGGCGTTACTGGCGCGACTGGCGCTACCGGCGCGACCGGCACTACTGGCGTTACTGGTGCTACCGGCGGTACGGGGGCTACCGGTGCTACTGGCGTTACTGGCATTACTGGCGCTACGGGAGCTACTGGGACTACTGGCAATACCGGTGCCACTGGCGCTACTGGTGCTACAGGCGCTACTGGCGTTACCAGTGCTACTGGCGCTACCGGCGTTACTGGAATTACGGGCGCTACCGGTGCTACTGGCGTTACTGGGGCTACGGGCGTTACTGGTGCTACTGGTGCCACGGGGGCAACCGGCACTACGGGCGCTACGGGCGTTACTGGTACTACCGGCGCTACCGGCGCTACCGGTGCTACGGGCGCTACGGGCGCCACTGGTGCTACTGGTGCTACTGGCGTTACCGGCGCTACAGGTGACACTGGAGCTACGGGGACTACCGGAGCTACAGGAACAAGTACAACTGCAACTTCTGCATTCGCTGCAAATACAACTGGTGCAGCGATCGCCGTTATTGTTGGAGGAACCCTCGTACCACTTCCAAGTGCACAGAATATTGGTCCAGGTATCACTATCAACGCAGCAAACGACACATTCACTGTCTCCACTGCCGGTAGATATTATATAACCTACCAAGTCAATTTAACTGCCGGTCTACTTCTCGGGTCGCGTCTAATTATTAACGGCGCTGCGAATGTCGCATCCACCATAACGCCAGTGCTTACGCTATCCAGCTTTAATAGTGATGTCATCGTAACTTTGGCTGCAAATTCAACGATTTCCCTTCAATTGTTTGGACTCCTTGGGACAGCTACATTAATCAATAATGGTGCCGGTGCAGCGGTAACAATCATCCGACTCAGCTAAATGCATATATTTATAATCCTCCTTGATAGCCGTGTGAATAGCTTCTATTCGCACGGCTATCGTTTTCATTTGTAAGGTCAATTTCAGCACAACGGAAATATATATCTACTAGCAAGCACCTACAACCTTGTTCGAATGGAGGGATCAACTTGCCAAGCATAAGCCTGTGCATGATTGTCAAAAACGAGGAAGATACGTTGGCACGTTGTCTGTCTTCAGTCGCTGATTTTGTAGATGAAATAATCATCGTAGATACAGGCTCCACCGATCAAACCAAAGAAATCGCTCGTCCATTCACAAGCGATATTTATGATTTCGTATGGATAGATGATTTTGCAGCGTTGCCGTAACCCATGCCAGCATGCATCATGACAGGAATCGGAATATCGCCATTTATGAAAATGCGCTGCAGCGAGGTGAAACTTTTTCACCGAGGGACTTGTATTATTACGCAAATGAACTGCAAGATCATGCACGTTATGAAGAAGCCATTCAATATTACGAGCGCTTTCTTGAAACTGGCCAAGGGTGGATCGAGGACAATTTATCTGCTTGCGGAAAGATGGCTGACTGCCATCATGCACTTGGAAACGAGCAGCTCGAGTTAGAGAGTGCGATTCGTTCCCTTCAATATGCCGCTCCACGTCAGAAATTTGCTGTCGCCTCGGATTTTACTTTTTGCAAAAGAGTGAATGGCAGAGCTCCATCTTTTGGTACAAAACAGCCACTACCCTTAATCCATCTGACGATGTTCTTGGTTTATCGAATACAGCATGCTCTACATGGCTCCCCCACTTGCAATTATGTGTGTGCTATGATCGCATCGGAGAACATCAATTGGCCTCAGCGCATAACGAATTAGCCGCTCAATATGGACCAGAAGACGAACGAGTGCTGCACAATCGAGCGTATTTCGAGTCCATCTTCTCTCCATCAGCCCCCCTATTACAAGTGATGCATCTCGTTAATTCGTAAGTTCAGCTCTCCGTCTGCTTGCTGCTGCACAAATTCAGATACATATCTTCAATACGTGATTTCATGCAGCAGCAAGTACGAGGTTTAATCTTATTTATGTAAGATACTTCTCTAACTACCGATGGATAGTTTGAACTTTTGACGTGAGCCCCCTTCTGGGCCATTCGGAACCGTCTCATCCTGAGGCACAAATCCAAATTTCTGATACAGTCTTCTTGCTGGCTGTCCATCTGGAATATCTTCACCGAACGTAGTAACGAATACTTCCGCAGGAGGCTTTACCAAGCTTAAAATATGTTCAAGTATTGCCGAACCCACGCCTTGTTGTCTGGCATGAGATGACACCGATAGCCAATGAATTTTATAGATCGGGGCATTTGATGAAGAGAAGAGCACCCCACCCAACAGCGGTGCACCAGGATCTCCGTCTTTCTCTCTTATGCAAAACGCCCTTCCCATCTCGATACTCTTCTCAACAGCTTCCACAAAATGAGGATCGTCCACCATTGGACCGAATAAATATTCCACCTCTGCAGCCAATTTCAGCCACTGTTCAAGGTCTTCATGTGCAGCTCTTGTGACTTTCATAATGTGTACCTCCTAGTCTGCTGTACTCTAGTTGTTTGCATTACTTCGATTACCGTGAATTGCGCAGCATGCCAATCAGTTTTTTTATCACGTATACAAGAAGAATGATTAGAATGCTAGAAAAGTATACAAAATACGCGAGTATTAGAAAATAGTAACCTAATAAAGGTATGCCTTCGTTATCATCTGTACTACCAAGAATAAGATATTCAATTGGAACAAACTCCTTTTTCCCTTTATCTAAAATGTATTCATAGTTTGAGCAAGGAAATTTATTGATACTTATCACTTTCTTTCCATAATAACCTGATACTGATGGTATTAGCTTGGATGAAGTCGTTGCGCCCCATAAACTATCCACCCCCCCTATAATCGAAAAAGGCTGCAAAATGTTCGCTCTTACTACGATCTCTTCTACATCCTCATGGCAAGTGTCTCTATACAATTTATGAAGTGCAGTTTCTATTTTACCCAAAGTGTCATAGTGCTGTAGGACTTTCACGAAAAGAGGAAGAGTAAGAAGGACAAAAATAACGATGTACGCGATAACTACTTTGTTTCGAATCCACCTGTTCAAGAAATTTCCCCCTCCGTAAGAAACAAAAGTGTCCTGCTATTGTAGTTCAGACAGAAAAACGTAAAACTCAAGCTTAAGCTTCTTTTTTACCTATACGCTTGCTTCGAATATACGAATGTAGGATATACACCGTTAATACGGTGAAGTAAAAAAGATAAACAATGAAATATAAGAACATTACCTCAAAACTAATCCCTGCTTTATCATTTGAATCCAAAAATAATAGATCTACTGGAATAAATCTTTCTTTTTCTCTATCAAGCACAAAGTGTTTACTCGAACATGGAAAATCGCTGATGCTGATTACTTCATTTCCGTGATGCCCTGTCAATTCCGGGATTTTCACAGATGACGTCACTGCATTCCAATTATGTCCAGTCTTCCAGAACCCGAATTCTTGAATCAATTTTGTTTCAACTTTGATGTTATCGACATCCCTACCGCAATAATCAATGAATAGTTGATGCAATGCCTTTTCAATCATTTTACTTGCTGCGTAATCTTGATAGAGCCATTTCAATAGAGGCAAACTAATGACAATAAATAAAACTAGAAATTTTATTGCTCGCCTTCTCGTCATGTAATATCCTCCACCAGAACAGATTGAAATTGTACACCTGTGTGCCTCATCCGATATCTATTTCGCGGTGTTCCCTTTTGACTCTTACTGTCATTTACGATCAATTCCGGCGAAAACAAATATCCTTGATGGGATATGTGCTTTCGCCGGAAAATGTGCCGCTATATTATAGTAGTTGAACTCGATTCGGGAAAAATTGATCCGTTATCGTATATGTCCATGTTGCAGAAGGAATCTTCAAATCCTCATCATTAAAATGAAGCTCGCTGCCGCCCGAATCGATGTTGGAAAAATGCTCGAGCACTTTCTGCACTATGACCCCATCAATCTGCTCAAATGCTGCGATGACGAGTCGATTGAACTCATCCAACGGATTGTTGTTTCCGAGGCTCTCCAAATGGATGCCTTCCTTCACATAGGCGACATACGCTAAATGGTCAGCCCAGCATTGATCCATGATTGCCAGAAGCACTTGTCTCTCAGCCGAATGAACAGTTGGCACACCGAACTTTTCACATAACAGCTCATATCGCTCTGGTGCATAATTAGCAATAATGTTAGATATTTGTCTCCCATGCAGGATTTCATTGCGTCGATTGAACAAGATCATTCGCTGCTGCTCCAATAAATCTGCGTATTTGTTCAACGTCTTCTTCATATCCAGATGCTGTCCATCCACAACTCGCTGTACATGCTCAATCAACTGCAAGATTCGGCTATCATTCAAGGGCTCGTCCTGCTTACGAGCAAGGAGATCATTTGGCAGTACCTCAGCAAGACCATAGCGAATGAATAGATCATCCTCCAAGCTAATCATGTAACGTGAAGTTCCTGGGTCTCCTTGACGTCCCGCTCTCCCTCTTAGTTGATTATCAATTCTCGCATTCTCATGTACATTCGTTCCGATTACATAAAGGCCGCCCAGACTTGCTATTTTCTTATAGTCTTCCGAGCTTCCGCCGCCAAGGAGGATATCTACTCCCCTGCCTGCCATATTCGTAGACACCGTAACAGCCCCTAGCATGCCTGCCTTGGCGATAAGCTCGGCTTCTTCCCAGTCGTTGTACGCATTGAGAACCTGACAGGATACTCCATTCTTCCGCAGTGCTTCAGCATATTGATTCGATTCCTCAACGCTGGACGTTCCGATCAGGATGGGTCTCCCTGTTCGATGGACAGCCCTAACTTGATCCACAATGGCTTGCTGCTTCGCAGCTCGATGCGTAAATACCATATGCGGCTCATCTACTCTTCGACTGGCCTTGTTGGGCGGAATGGAGATCACTTGAAACCCGTACATGTCCATGAACTCCTGAGCTGCCAACTGTGCTGTAGCCGTCATACCGCATTTCTTTGGATACAAATGAAGCAGATGCTGTAGCGTAATGGTTCCTAGCATCTGGCCATTCGTGCGTATGTCCAATCCTTCCTTCGCCTCTACCGCTGCCTGCAGCCCATCCGGCCAATGCCTATGCTGTGCGATTCGCCCCGTCCATTCATCAATGAGCTGGACTCGTTCATCTCTCACCATATAATGTACATTTCTCTTCAAGAGCGCCTCAGTATGCAGCGCGCATTGCAGCATGATCAGTACGTCAATATTGTGATCCTCGTATAAATTGCCACAACCAAGCATGGCTTCCACTTTATCGATGCCGGAGTTTGTTGCGTATACATTGCGCAATTCCTTGTCTGTCTCATAATCCACTCCAGAGACGAGCTGCTTAACAATGCCTGCATAAGCCAACGCCTCCCGCTTCGAAACTCCCCTCTCACCCGCAATGACCAAAGGGACTCTCGCCTCATCAAGCAGAATCGAGTCAGCTTCATCAACTAATGCAGCATGAAATAGGCGCTGGACGAGTTGCTCTGTCTCCCTAGCCAGCGAATCCTTCAAGTAATCATAACCTGCCTGCTTGGCTGTCAAATACGTTATGTCAGCAGCGTATGCTCGCTTTCTATCCTCAGAATTGCGCCCCTCCGTAATACAGCCAACTGTTACGCCTAAATATTCATAAATAGGTCTCGTCCATTCTGCATCTCTGTTGGCCAAATAATCATTGAATGTAAGAACATGTACCCCGTTCCCTTACAAAGCTTGCAAAAAGGCAGGGAGAACGGCGGCTAACGTTTTACCCTCACCAGTTTGCATTTCAATGATGCAGCCTTCATGTAAAGCCATGCCCGCGAGCCATTGCACCTCATATAATCGGAATCCCTTCACTCTCCATACGGCCTCATCAACCAGTCCCGCTGCCTCTATGACATCACGAGCCGATGCTACTCCTTCTCTAACCCTCATTTTCATCGTTTTCGCACGCTGATTGATTTCTGAATCACTCCATGCATGTGCATGAAGCTTCCTCATTTCTCTCACTTGCTCCAAGTAAGGCATCAACTTTCGATTGCGATATTTCTCGCTCCATCTCTCAAACCATTTACTTCTCATTCCCGTACAGTCCTCCTTACATTGAGCGTTTCTATCCGCACAAAAGGAGGTGTGTGTCAGGATCCTTCCAAAGGTGGTAACGAACAAGAATCAACTGATTTCGAATACGAACAAATTCATATCCCTGTACAAGATGATTAGAGAGTGGCCGGTCATCGCCTTGTTGCTCTACATTGACATGCACCTTGCCTAGATAAAGGAAGTTCTCCATAAAGAGAAACACACAGTCCTGTACCCGTTCGAAGTCGAGATCACCTGCTAGCAAGCGTTGAAACATGACATATATTCGAATGAGATAGTCGATTTCTTGAGCATGATTAACTTGGTTCATCATCTAACCTCGCCTAAAAACCATATTTTGCCTTATAAAGAGTGTATCTATTTCTCTCTCCCGCGTCAAAGAGAAGTTGAGTTCTTGCGGGAACATGCTCTATTGGGATGCAATCTGTAGCAGTCCGCGGAACCCATGATTTGACGGGCTTTTTGCCAATGGACTTCCGTTCTGGAAGGCTGAATTCCGTACGTTTCTGTTGATGTTTTACATCACTTTCACATCAACGTTTTGAATACTTGAACTCATCGCTTGCCAGCGATGCGTTCTCCCACCCTTGGGTATTATTAAAATTAAAAATTGACCCAAATGAGAACAGGTTTTCGGCAATAGCCAGTCCTACTGCAGAAATACACCCAATTACCCCTAAAGTCTCTACTTTTGAAGTATTATAGAATTTATCTCCATCTGTAATATACATGCCACCTGTGTAAGCACTCAGCCATTCGGCAGTTGTTTGGATCCTTGTTCAATTACTTCATCAGGTATAGCTTCAATTAGGTATAGGGTTTTTTCGCCGGGAGGAGGGGTTAATTTGAATAAAAAAAATATCTTTTTTGGGTTAGTGGTTCTAGTTATTGCTATTATGGGTTTTATTATTTCTCGGACACAAGTTGGAACATTCCAAGTGATCTTTAATATTTTTGCAATTCTAGTAATTATCCTGATTTCTCTTCTGTTTTTTAGAAAAAAATCGTAAAGCTGACGTGAATATAAGTAACGTATTTTTGACTCCACGTGCTTTACCAAGCGTTTCAAGAGGCGTACAACAAGCGAGAAAACAACGAGACTAGTTTGGTCCCTTAATCGGTGGCTTTTCGCTGAAAAGTAGAATATGCTCGCGTGGTTGCCCACTGGCTCTTTTGTAAAGGAGCTAGGATCTTGCAGGATCGTAGTCTCTTTTTTTTATTGTATCCAGCAATCAAACATATTGTTTCATCACCTAGTTTTGAGCCACTACATAGATTTCTTAATGCTTTTAACTTAAAAAGGTTCTTGCCCAACATATCACTTGCACGCCACCTTTTCTCCACAGGTACAGGATTTCCAATGTCCGTTTCATTCCTATATAGGGAAGCATACTTCATACATATGACTTCCATTTCGACCCATGGTAATATGAGGAATGATAATTAGAATTGCTTAAGAGAGGGACTTTCCATTGGAGACAAAGAAAAAAATCATGGTCATCTTCGGAACGAGACCGGAAGCGACGAAGATGTGCCCAGTCGTGCAACAGTTGAAGCAGCATTCCAATCGATACCAAGGTTGTCGTCACGGGACAGCATCGAGAGCAGCTCTATCAGGCACTCTCTCATTTCTCGTTGTCACCGGATGTTGACTTAAGTTTAATGAAGGAAAATCAATCGCTAGCCTACTTCACCTCTGCTGCAATCGCAGGGCTGGATAATATCATTTCAGAAGATTGACCGGATATGATTCTTGTTCATGGCGACACGCAGACAGCGATGTGCGGCGGACTAGCGGCCTTCTTTCACAAAATCCCTGTCGGGCATGTAGAAGCAGGCTTGCGTTCCCACAACAAATACTCTCCGTGGCCAGAGGAAGTGAATCGCAGAATCGTAGATGTCGTAACCGATCTGCTGTTCGCGCCTACCTCAGTTGGGAAGGACAATTTACTTCGTGAAGGGTACGATGCTGGGCATATTTATATAACGGGGCAAACGGCTGTAGATGCTGCGCTGCAGACATACCAAGAGGATTATACGTTCCATGAAGCTTCATTAAATGAGCTGATTCACCACCGCGGGAGACTTATTACGGTTACTGCTCATCGCCGGGAGAACTATGGGGAACCGATGCAGCACATGTTCCAAGCGATTCGTCGTCTTGTAGACGAACATCCTGATACGGCTGTCATTTATCCTGTCCATATGAGCCCAGTCGTGCGGGATGCAGCACATACTCTACTGTCTGGTCATGAACGGATTCACTTGCTGAACACATTGGAGTATCCAGATATGATAAATTTGCTCGCCCGCTCTTATCTTATTATGAGTGATTCCGGGGGTCTGCAAGAGGAGACAACGGTATTCAACAAGCCGCTCGTGCTGATGCGAGATACAACGGAACGGCCAGAAGCGGTTGAAGCTAACATGGTTGCACTAGCTGGAACGGACGAGAATCGGATATTCACCATTGCAAACCAGGTACTTGCGGATGAGCAGGCGTACCAAGTCATGACCAAGTCCAGCAATCCTTTTGGCGATGGACAAGCTTCCAAACGGATCGTGGACATCATTGCGCATCACTTCAGCTTTGCGTCGGAACTCCCAGCTCCATTCGAAGGCTAGAGAACGATAAGTACGATCAGCATGATCTAACTGTTCCGAATTCCATCCAAGCTGTAGTCTTATAAAAAAGATTGATCATTTTAAAAAAAGTATGCGTATTTAAAATAAAGATTGATCATTTATAAAATTATTTTCCTGTAGTGGTGAAAAATACATTGCTATTATCTCAGTGTAACTTTTAATGGGAAAGGGGTTTATAGGTGAATAAAGAGAGCGATCGTTTATATTTCATCGATAATCTAAAAATAGCTTTAATTATGCTTGTAGTAGCTCACCATGCTGGACAAGCATATGGACCAGGTGGTTGGTGGTATTTTATGGATGATGAATCTATCAACTGGTTGGGCAGATTTTTCTCTGTAAATGCAGCATTTTTTATGAGTATGTTTTTCTTTTTATCAGCCTATTTTCTCCCTCAATCAATCTCGAGAAAAGGGCCGAAACGGTTTTTAAAAGAACGGCTTATTAGAATTGGGATTCCATTACTACTGGGATTTCTCGTGATAATTCCTATTCTGATGTATTTATACTACATTAATTTCAGAGATTATGAACCCATCTCATTTTTTTCTTACTATGTTAATATATTTTTTGGACTTGGTAATGAACCCCCGAACTGGTCCGGGCCATCATGGCCTGATATGCAATTTGGACATTTATGGTTTTTAGAGCATTTACTTGTGTATGCGGTTGTTTTTTCAGTCTGGACCTTCTTTACATCTAAGAAAACCACAAAAAAATTTGATGGAAACATTAAGGTTTATCAGATTCTCTCCCTGTGGTTGGTCGTTAGTTTAGTAACTTTTATTACAAGGATATGGTTTCCTATTGATCATTGGACAGCTTTCGTAGGATTTATTCAAACAGAATTTGCACATGTACCACAGTATGTGAGTTTCTTTTGTTTAGGCATTATGGCCTATCATCGCAAATGGTTTCTAACTTTGAGTGCGAGAGTAGGATACATCTGGCTTATTATTGGAGTATTAATAGTAACTATTTTGTATTTTGGAGGGAATACGGTAGATCCTTTTCTTTTAAAGGGTGGACAAAACTTTGGTTCGTTGACTCGATCATTAATTGAGACGTTACTGTGTATTTCGCTTGTAATCGGTCTTCTAATTTTATTTAGAGAAAAAATTAACGGCACCAATCGTTGGTCAAAGAGGTTATCAAACAATGTATTTGTTGTTTATTTCATCCATGTGCCAGTAGTTGTCTTCCTTCAATATACATTGAATGACCTACCAATACCGGTCATGGCTAAATTTCTTATAACGGCATTTTTAGGAATCATTCTAAGTTTTTTGCTAAGTCATTTTGTATGGCGAAAGATTCCATACCTCAAAAAAATGATGTAAAGGAAATAATTTTTAGATAAATGGAAAAGCCAGCATTATTGCTAGCTATTGTCTTAGTAGGATAATGAGTAAAAATAATGATTCTTGTTCAACTAACGGAGGCGTTAGTTGAAGATTCGCTTTCCGAAATAATCAATCTTTTTTACAAAATAATATTCAAAGGTACTAAATATATAATATGTTTGAACTCTTTATTTACATATGTTTGAATGTCGTTACCCTAAGATAAATTTTTAGTTAGATTAAAATCCTGTTTTTACAGGATTTTTTTCTTTAACTATAGGAGCAGTTAAGTGCAAGAGCAGTGCTTAACTTATGTTCACAATGGCCGTTTTGTTGAATAAGAGAGGAAAATATAACTCCACATTTATAGTATTATCGTTTCTAAGGAATATTCTATGTACTAATATTTCCATGAAGTTTTGCAAGGAGGATATACGATGAGTCTAGTAGATTGATTAATCAGATTTTAAATAAGAGGAAGGTAGTAAATCAATTTTAAGAGGTGTTCAAAAGTGAATAATTTAATGATTAATGCTGATTTTGGGAAGTTATGGTTCCATAATATATCTAAAATCCTAAGTGAACGTTTTCGCGAACTAATCATACCTATTATCATATTGGGTCTGTCTGGATCACCATTAATGACTTCATTAGTGCTTTTATTTCAGAGAATTAGTTCCGTGTTTTTTCTATTCCAATAGGAGGAAACGGCTGATAAGCCCATGAAGGGAAAACAGAAACTGAAGAGTTTCATTCGGGATTCCCAAGAAGGTGTAAAGTACCTCTATGCTAATGGAGCTCAAATTGTATCGACAATTTCAGCTTTGGTTCTCGGATTTTCAACCAGTTTTATTGTGCTTAGTGTTACCATTCATTCTAAATATACTCTCCATTTTTCAGAAGAGTATATTGGAATACTATTATCTTGTGCTGGTATAGGTAATGTCGTTGGCGTACTTATAATGAACAAATTTAAAAATGCAAACTGGTTATATCTTCTCAGTACTTTAATGATTATATCTTCATTTGGTATTTTATTATTGATATCAAATTCATTTATCACCATGTGTTTCGGAATGATAATCTTTGATGGGGCACTTTCTATGGCATTTGTTGTTCAGATAACTGTTCAACAGGGAATTACTCCAGACTATTTGATCGCCAGGGTTCGAAGTTCCATATACGTTTTTGGTGGAATTGCAGCAATGATAGCGACTATACTATCTGGTTTGATTTCTGAATGGAACTCTACGGCAGCATTGGCATTTGGATCATTGGTTTTATTAGTCAATGGCTTGTTTATTTTTAAATATAAGAAACAAGGAGTAGCAATGGATAAAATCAGTCCAATTCATGCTACATCCAAAAGTAGCTGAATGATGGAAAGACTTATTCCGGGCGCAGACGACAAAAGGGTTTAGGGATAAGACCATTCAGAAAGCAAAAAACCGCTAATATCCATATTTGGTTTCTCTGTTTTTGATAATAACCAATTATGGGGAAAGTTTGTGAATATATAAACTTAAACGATCGGGTGCTTTAGTTAAATAAGAAATGATCAAACTATTATATGAAAATTTATATTTAATCAAATAATAAACCGTTATTTTCATCAATCTCTTTTCAAAATAACGGTTTTTTGATCTCGGGGCACGAATCCACCAATTGCTTCATCCAACGCTTTGATCAAATATTTTGGGCGTAGCACTCACTCGGCATTTTTGTCAACACGACATATAGACAGGAAACGGCATCTGTTCCGCAGCGGTAAGAGAAGCTCTCGTCACCACTAATATGAAGGATGTCACCTTCGGCAACTCCAGTCTCCACCCCATCACTATTCACGATCCCGCTTCCGTCCAGAACTAGAACATTAACGTTTGCGCCCGGATGACGATGTGTCGGCAATTCGGCTCCCGGACTGAAGTTCAGTACGAATATCACATTTTCCTCATCCTTATGAATAATTCGTTTCGTAAATTTGTTCTCTACATATTCTTGATACTCGGTCACGTGATTTTTCTGCATGAGCTCTCACTCTCCTGGATTTTAGTTGTAGTTCCTTCTTACCCTATTTCACACAAAGCCAATCCTTCAATTATCACGAAAGTATACATTTATCTCATGGCTTCCTTTTCGACTTTTTAGACTTCATCCCCAAGTACTTCTATTATATTGAACTTGTTTACATACTTTGTGATTCCAATCACATTTAGGAATATCCAAATATACCGGCCTACAACAGAGGGCTGCTCACTTACTCACCTCCGCTTGCATTCATTGCCTAAAAATTGTACGATCGATAAGAATTCAATCACAAAACGTTAGAATTGGAGAATGATCCATGATCAATCAAATCGGACAAGTTATGCTGTATGTCAATGATCAAGACCAAGCGGTTCAATTTTGGACAGAAAAAGTCGGATTCATTGTCGTGTCGGAAGATAACAACGGACAGGGAATGAAGTGGATTGAAATTGCTCCTGCACAAGGCGCACAGACATCCTTCGTGCTCCACAATAAGCAGCTTATTGCCGAAATGCAGCCAGAACTCAACCTAGGGACACCTTCGATCATGCTATTCTCCGACAATCTCGATGCACTGTATGAAGATTTCAAGAACAAAGGCATTACAGTTGGTGATGTAGTGACAATGCCTGGTGCCAGGGTATTCAACTTTGCTGACGATGAGAATAACTACTTTGCCGTTATGGAACGAAAGTAAGCGATATGTCGCAGAATACAGCGCCATCACATCTTGTGCTGGCGTTTTTGCTTGTACGGAAGCATTCTAGATAGCACACCATTGCATGATTGAACCATGGGAAATTAGTGTAAGATAATATAAGGTGATTCATCCATGAAAGGGAGGTTCTCATTCATGAGCCGCCAAGAGCTGCAAGAAAGACTGAAAATGAGGGACGTTGAAATCCGCCACGGCGAGCAATTCAACGCTCTGCTGCGCTATGTATTCCAAGTGACCAATCATGATCTGCAGGCGCTTGGATGGGAGAATCGCGAAATCGCGCAAGCGAAGCTGCCCATACTGAAGCAGGCCGATGTACTAGGATGGTTCGATGGCGACAAGCTGATATCCCAACTCGCCGTGTATCCATTCCAAGTGAATATATTCGGTCAAATCTACGAAATGGGTGGACTAACAGGCGTCGGAACCTACCCAGAATACGCCAATCTTGGCTTAATGAATAAACTAATGCGTCAAGCTCTGACGAACATGCGCAAGCGCAAGCAATCCGTGTCCTACTTATATCCCTACTCCATCCCGTATTACCGTCGCAAAGGCTGGGAAATCATCTCTGATAAAATCTCATTCGATGTGAAGGATACACAGCTGCCGAAGCTCAAGACGGTTCCTGGCAATGTCGAACGCGTCACCATTGAGCATCCGGATGTACGGCAAGTCTATCATCGCTTCGCCCTGCTGACACATGGCGCTATGCTGCGCAACGATCTGGCGTGGGAAGAATACCTGCGATGGGATCTCGATGACATGACGGTCGCAGTCTATTATGACAGCAACCATGAACCGACAGGATACTTGCTCTATTGGATCGCTGAGGAAGTGTTCTATATGAAAGAAATGGTGTATGTCAATCAAGAGGCACGCAACGGGTTATGGAACTTTATTAGCGCACATTTCTCCATGGTGACCCGTGTGAAGGGACATATTTACACGGATGAGCCGCTTGCATTCCTGCTCGAGGACAGCGATATTAAAGAAATTATTGCGCCATACTATATGGCACGAATCGTGGATATTGGATTGTTCCTGGAGCAATATCCGTTCCAGCCGCAAGAATCTCCATGCAGCTTCACCTTCGTACTCCACGACCCGATGCTGGAATGGAATCAGGGCGTATTTACATTAACGGTAGATGAGCAGGGCAACGGGCATCTTACCAAAGGCGGGAATCAGCGGGATGCTGAATTCGATATTCAAACCTTGACCACGATGCTTATGGGATACAAGCGCCCATCCTACTTGGCGAAAATCGGTCGATTCCAAGCCAACGAGGCCACCATCGACCTGCTGGAGAAGCTCATTATTCGGCAGATCCCTTACTTCTCTGACTATTTCTAAATATACGAAGAAGAGAGCACATCCGGCTCCCCTACGGGTTCGGTGTGCTCTCTTTCGTTTATTGCTCATCTTCAATTGTCGTTGCCATCATCATATTGGCAGATGCGCCTGCAGCATTCTCTTTACTTCGTAAATATCCGATAAGGCCTGCGCTTCCTGATCCGAATATTTCTCACAAATCATTTTTACAAATACAAACCCGAATTCATGCAGCAATATGGCCAGAAACAGCTTATCGATGAACGTCTCGCGCCCGCATCCTCTCTCTCTCCTAAACAATTGAATCAGATCAGCATCAAAATCAAACAAGGAGAACAGGATTGGCGGGTACTCATACTCGGCAGGAGCTATCGTACTGTCTGCAAAGTCGATAATGAACAATTGACCTCCATAATCCACCATCACATTTTCCGCTGTAATATCTCCATGTACGTATACGGGTTGGGATATCGGGCTTTGTGTCACGATTTCAGCAATTTGCGCCCGAATGGACTCTGAAAAGAAGTTCCATCTCGTATTGCGTATAACCCTCTGCTGTATTGCACTTGCATCGACTTGCTCCGAAGGCAACGTATTCAGCTTGTCCAAATTAGCAAACAGCTGCTTCACGAACGCTTCCTTCTGGTTTAATGTCCAGCCAGTAAGCATCTTCCCCGCTTCCTGACCTTGAATAAAGTCCATAATGATGTATCGGAACAAATACTTATCTTGAATATAGGATGCTGCGATCACATTCGGTGCGTGGATGCCCTGCTGGATAGCACGTTCCATAGCAGTTATTTCTGCTTGATAATCCGCATCTGTATTTGCTCCAGATTCCTTGGGTGCAAATATTTTAATCACATAGCTGCCGGCACGAAATACCGCATTTGTACCTGGCGTCAACTGGAATATGCGCTCTGCCCCGCTCAGATTTTCTTTTTGATAAATGACTTCGATAAGCTGTCGAAAATCTTCAATCGATTGATACACCGCTCCCCATGAATCCCAGTTGTGAATCTCTTGTGCAAAAGCGTGACTCATTGGCTCTCCCCCATGAATTCATGATGCACTACTTATCCCGTCTGCGATACAAATCAAAAGATTTATATCCTTCGGCCAAGATCGCCTTCATTTCTTCAAACCTTTTGTCCTGTGTTTCCTTCCGCTTAGCACTGTACACGTAACGCGCCCAGTCCTTTTGATATCCCGGTGTCAGGCTGTTGTAAAACTCCAGTTCCGCACTGCCTGCTAAATATGCCTGAATATCTGCAACATGCTCAACATAATCATCAACGCATTGGCTCTTTTTAGGAGATGCTGATTTGGCTGCTTTTTTGGCTTCGGACTTCAAGCCGATTACGGTAAAGACGTCATCCAAGCTGACCATCCGAGCAAATTTAAGTTCGCTGCTTCCTACATAGCCATCCTCATTAACCAAACCGATGCTGAAGAAGCTGTCGCGTTCAATATATTGCTCGTATTTGGGATTGTTTTTCTTCGGATAAGCGGTGAATAGATATCCCTTGTTGTTCAGCAACTGCTTATCGATAACCATTTGTACCAGCTCTGTAAATTGTTCTAAGGAGTAGATAAAGGCAAAAATAAGATCATAGCTGTCCCGCTTGATCGCAGTGTCATAATCCAACCCATCGAATTCCGCAATATCGTCAGGTTTGTTTAAGAATAATTTCATCGGATATTTGTTCAAATTCAATTTATCAATGATGCTCTTCTTGGAGTTCTGGTTCATATCGTGTCATTTCCTTCCCTTATCATGCTGTCCATAATTATACGCAATCACATCCTTGATGCAAACATTATGCCATCCGTATCTCAAGCTACACACTAATCATGCTATAAAACCACGCTACAAAACCACAGATGCTAAATGACTACCCGTACTTTACATGGCTTACATTCGATATGGAATACACAATACACTTCCTGCATACTACAAGTTTACCTTGTAACCAACGGCTATGAAGTTGGACAGATGAAAAGACACATTGATAGCAAACTCCAAGTCGATCGACTGCGGATAGAACTTCATGATATAGGTCACCACGTAAGGCGTTTCGATATAAAATAGCTTGGCGCGCAGGGTACATTCGTTCACCCACGATGCATATACAACGACTTCCTGCAGGGACATGGATAGATCTTTGTAAAATACAGCCTTCGTACGCATCGGCTGCGCTGCGTTTATAGGCACAGCAATATCCCGCTCATCTCCATATAGCAAATGAAGCTGAACCGTCTCACTCTGAGCATCGAAGCGAATTTGCTTCAATCCACTTGCATTCGGTTGCATGACGTACACATGCTGATGCAGTTCCGGCAGTTCCAGTACTTGTTGGGCATGCTGTCCCCCTACTGTTTGCCGCGCTTTTCTGTGTAACGGAACCATCCAAGCCCAAGGCTCAACGGGAGGCAACTGACTGGAATGATCAATAATACTTGATGGATTGCCCTCTTGCTGCACATCTGTATGCGGATGCTCCCGAGTATCACCACTGCTGTCAACTTCGTCAAGGAGATGTTCATAAATGAGATTCAGAAGTGTTTGCAGCATATCCATGGTCGGATAGCTAGCCGTCGCAGCAATGACAATCCCATCCTTCGGAGAGACGAAGCATAACTGACCGAATGCCCCGTCTGCTCGGAAGCAGCCGTCTCGACAGCGATGGAACTGATAGCCATAGCCCTGAGCCCAATCGATTCGATTGGTTCCTTTGCGATTATCGCTTTGCTCGCTTGTCGCCATCTGGATATATTGCTCTGACACGATGCGCTTTCCCTTGAACATACCCTTGCTCAGCAGCATCTGACCGAATGCCGCTACGTCACTCGTCGTTAGACTCAGCCCCATCCCCCCAGCAGTAACTCCCATCGGACAGGTTTCCCATACAGGTCTAGCGATGCCTAACGGCTCGAATAATCGAGGCATGAGAAAGTCTACTAGATTCTGCCCCGTTACCCGCTCCAATATGGCAGACAGCATATAGGTCGAATGTGTACTATATTGAAATTGAGTACCCGGCTCATGATCCACCTCTTGTGCTAGAAATGCCTTGATCCAGTCCTGTTCCTTAGCCACAACAGGGTAGATATCACCCTCATGACCTGCTGTCATAGATAGCAGATGATGGATCGTCATCGCGGATAGTTTGTCGGATACTCGCTCTGGCAGCCGCTCGGGAAAGAATGAAATGACCGGATCGTCCAGGCGAATGAGTCCCATGTCCCATGCAATACCAACCGCAATGGAGGTCACACACTTGCTTACGGAATACAACAGTTGCGGGCAATCCTTGCGATACGGCTCGCGCCAGAACTCTGCAATCGTAGAACCATGGTGACACACGATCAAACTATGAACCGGCAGTTCGCATTGCTCGATTTGATTGAAAAATTGCTGGATACTCGCGGATTTCCCACGGTATCCAGCAGAACAGTCACTTCTCGTTCTCAAGCAAGATTCACCCACTTTGCCCACATTTCCTGCGGGTTCAGCTCGTAAATCTCCTTTTCTCGGAATAAAAATTGATGCATAATGAACTCCCGGCGAATCGTTGCGAAATCCTCATGGTAGGCCATAATGTATTCGTTGATTTCCTTCTCGCTATATCTGCGTCCCGCCTCCAGATTAGTCACCATATGCTCCAGGATGATAAGCTTCTTCTTCAACTGCGACGGGATATTTTTGAGCTTGCCCTCTTTCGAGAAGAAATTGCGAATCACCGAATCCCTCAAACGCTTCTGTTCCTCACTCAACATCCCTATACCTCCATCAGCTCCGCGGTAAATGAGATTAATAGCCGCAGCAGCATTATTCTTTAGAAAATAATCATTTAATGAAAAATAAATCGTGTTCTTCTCTCTCCGTTCGTTGATAAGACTTGCTTCGCGAAGCTTAGCCGCATGATGAGTAATCGTGGCAGGAGTAACCGATAGCTTCTCCGCTAATACCTGACCATTCCGCTCGCCTTCCGCAAGCAGGATGAGCATCTTGACACGTGTTGGATCCGCCAACGCCTTATGATAGGCAACCACCTTGTCTAACTGCATACAGGCATTCACTCCTCCTCAGCTTATTTAAGTAATGTTCCAGTATCCGTAGAGCATGCACGAATTAAACAATAATCAAATTAGATAATCATTAAATTAGATGGATATTAAAATAGATGATACACAATCGAGGAATATATTGTCAACCCAGTTTTTGTATACTATAGTGAAAAAGGAGCAGAACAACCTGCCAGCACGAAATTACTACTTACAGAGAGAGGTATCGAATGGAGCATACTACGACTGAATTGCAGATTCGTCATTTCCAGCAAGAGGACATGCCATTATTAGGGGAATTATATCAATCTGTTACATCGCGTCCGAATGCGATATTTTGGTGGGTAGGCGAGGAGACGAACTGGAGCAACGTGTATTGTGCCTTTGAGCATGGCAAGATGGTTGCCAAGGGGCAAGTCGGCATCATTAATATTGTACCGCCCGGTCGCGCTCAAGAGAACAAGCATGCCATTTACGTTAATATCAAAGCGATCCCAGAACGTGAGCATGACTATGTATTACTTGCCCGCATTTATGAGCTGCTGTACGCAAGAGCCGTTGAATTGAAGGCAACACTTCCTGCCGAATACGGAACGAGACTCTGTGTTGGTAATGATTCAACTGAAGAGGTGAACAGTCAATTCTTCCTGCAGCGTGGTTTCCGTCATCTGATTAGTCTATATCGTATGAAAAGAATGATAGAAGCACCTATCCCAGAATTGCAATTGCCTGAAGGTTATCAATTTTCTCATTGGAATTTGGATACGGATGAAGAAGCTCATGCCTATCTGGATATCGACACAGAAATTTGGCCAGATAACCCGCTTGGATTGGAAAGACTGAATGAATACAGGCAGTATCCGCTCTGGAATTCAATGGTTGTCCGCCAAGGGGATACCGTCGTCGCCGGTCTATTGACGTGGAAAGAAGATGATTATGCCCAAATCGAAAATGTATTCGTTCGCGAGCAATGGCGTGGACAGGGCCTTGCGAAGTTCCTGCTTGCTCAATCACTCCAATATGCGAAGTCTCATGACATACCACGTGCGAGCCTTGAGGTATTAACCGATAATCGAACAGCATTGCAATTGTATGAGTCGCTCGGATTTGAGCAGAAAGCAGAAGAAATTCGATATTGCATAGAGTTGTGATATAGGGGGCGCATTCTGTTCCATTTTTATAATTTATGTATAGAATCCCCGTAGAGTGGCTCGTCCATACCCATTCTACGGGGATTTGAGAGAATTGCTCAGCTTCTACTCTCCTCTAGCATATTCATGATTTCCTCTACTACGATCTCAGGTTCATCATGATGAATGTAATGTCCGCTCTGATTGGCTATTCGAATCTTGCTTGACGTCGACAATCGCTGAAACTCGGATTGCAGCTTTTGTTCCACTTCTAATATTTCCATGTGAGGCCATCCTTCATGGTACTCATCGGGCAACCCTCTTATGATAATAGAGAGTGGAATGTCATATAGTTGTACATGTTCGGCAATTTGCTCATAGCTTCGTATCTTGTCGATTCGCTCACTATTCTGCATGGGGTTCATCAGATATTCCCTATTTTCCGCAATCCGTTCTTTCGGAAGCACCTTTTCGTATGCCAACTCTTTGTATTCAGGCGCTGCATCTACCAGCACGATTCCACATATGTCTTGCGGATAAAGGCCTGCATATAATCTAGCGACTAAGCCGCCGAAGGAATGCCCCACCAATACATAAGGAGGTTCTACGTTAAGCACTTGCAGCAATTCGGAAAGCTCTTCGACTAAACAACGACATGTTCGTGTTCCTGATACGGATTGGCTTCTGCCAATACCTGCCCTGTCATAAGACAAGGTCGACGCTACTTCTGATATTCGATTCTGCACGATCTCCCATGTCTCACTGCTATCACCTAATCCGGCGATAAAAATGACGCTCGGCGTGCTGTTTCGCAAATATTTACTATATAACTTTACATTGTCGCATACATGATAGGCTTCCATATATCTATCGCGCTCTTCACTCCTACCTTCCATCATGTCCATCCCCTTCTTTCGATGAATTCACATCTCAACACTTATTCTATGTCAGCCAAAAACAGGATTAGGCTGGAACAATTATCTCACTAATTGTCCAGCCTAATCTAATTGTTATTCAATTGTAATACGACGTAACCTTACATATCAAACCAACGCAATTCGCCTCCCTTGAGCTCCAATTCGAAGCTCTTTCCATTCGCGTACACAGTCGTGTTGCGCGGCTCTGCCGTGTTATTGACAACGCAATACGTACCTGTTTCTGGATAGACATGGATTTCCGTATGGGCATCCGAACTAAACCAATTGTGCAATTCGTGATCCTTGCTGCATGACCATAATATTGCACGATGCAGCAAGCGGGCGTTCTCCGCACTATACGGCAGTCCACCGATATAGACAGATCGGCCGCCGAAGTAATTATTAACTGCAAACTGCACTTCTTTATCCTTGCAAGCTAAAATATCAGCGCTCGTTGCGTATACATTTTTCTTGCCTTCACCGAAGTTAATGTCACCATTCATATCGGCGGTAATAAAGTGAGACGGCTTTTCGTCCCAATTATATTTATCGTAGCCGAGGGTAAAGCCGCGCTCCAGCTCTACGCCAAGAGCATCGCCCAACTGGAAGAAACGACCTTGATGTTGAACCGCAGAAGGTTCACCTACCCCGATAAAGCCGCCTCCGCCAGCAATAAATGCACGGATTTGCTCAACAATATACGGGTCTTTCCAGTTGTCACCGCCGGTATGTGCGGTGTCAGCGTCACCGACATTAATAATGACATCGATATCTTTTAGCAGCTGCGGCTGCTCACGAATGTCGTCAAAGCTAATGAACGATACATCGAAAGGAGCTCCGCTCAAAATTTCAATAATGCCCGCATAGCTGTAGTTTTGTTTCTGGTACAGCGCATGATGCACCATATGACAGCCCCAAGAGCGCATTTTCCCCCAGCAGTTCAGAACGGCAACTTTAGCTAAGCACATTGGCTTCGTGCGTGCCTTCTCATATAAATCGCGGAATTCATCGGCAACTTGCGTTACATAATCAACAAAGTCTGGGAAGTCCAGCGCCAGCTTCAAGTAACCGCCATAGCCAATGCGATCTACAGGCTTACGCAAAATAGCTCGTCTTGCCGTTAACCAGTTTTCTTGAGCTTCTGCCGTTGGATTCCCGCCAGGATGGAACGTATCAGGGAAGAAGTATGGCAGGAAGCGCCCTTCTGTATATTTCACCCCAGGAATGTCGCTAATTAAACGAAGTGTCGAACCATTGCCGACGCTGCCCACGACTGCATCCAGCCCGATGGTTTTAAACTCATCCATATAAGGCTCAGTGCCAATAAAATGATCCCCTAAGAACATCATCGCTTCGCGACCTTCTTCATGGGTAATATCAACGAGCTCCTTAGCGAGCCCCGCCACTTCGCGACGTTGGAAGGCCATAAAGTCCAAGTATTGCTTTGACGGAATCCGATACTGGTTGTTGTAGTACCCTTCGTCAATAATGTATTCCGGACGGAACTTATAGCCAACTTCACGCTCGAACTGTTCGAGAATATATGGGCTGACGCTCGCGGAATAGCCGTACCAATCCACATATTTCTCCCGACGCAGTTCATCGAATATGAGCGTGAACTGATGGAAGAACGTCGTGAACCGTACTACATTTACATAAGGCTTGTCCCGCAAAAATTCACGAAGTCTGCCTTTGGAGTATTCCCGTGTCTTAGGCTGACGTACGTCAAACGTAATTTGTCGTTCGAAATCCTTCCAATCATTAACGACAGCATTGTACATATGAACGGGATCCCAAATCAGATAGGTTAAGAAGCTCACGCTATACTCATGATAAGGTGTTGTATTCGTAATCATTACACAGCCGCTAGCTTCATCATAGCTCCAGAGATTCGTAGGTACGACCTCGCCAGTGGTACGATCGATAACTTCCCACCAACGGTAAATATCATCGCGGTTGTTGACTTGCAATAAGTCTTCGCTGATTCCCTCTAACAGACGAATGGAAAGTTCAGCGCCTGTGGCAGGAACAAATTTCGTTGAAATATAGCATTGCTGTACTTCATCTGGGTTTGCCTTCGCCCAATTGTTGTCTTTGCGGGTTGTATAGTAAGTAGCGTATACTTTCGCTCCACATTCAGCCAGCTCTTGCGGGAAAGTTGTGCCGTCTGCATCGCGCACAGCATCAGCACCCCACAACTCCATCGTTTTCAGCGTTTCTCCTACGACATCAAGGTCGGTAGGAATGGTGAGGCGCCCTCTGCCTTGTTTGTTCTGGTTCTGCTCTCCCATTTGAAACATGCTCCTTCCACATAACTGATTGTTGATACCATCATACTCAGCGAGAAGGAGAGACCCAAGGACGGATTATGACCTTCCACGAGTAAAATTTTGACCTTTGCTTAAAAAATGGCTACGTTTAAATAGATGTTGAAAATTAATATATTAATAGAAAACACATAGTATAATTAAGCCATATATATAGGTTTGGAGGTATTATATGGAAAATCCTTTTCTTTGACTTCATTCACAACTAATTAGGGAGTTACTATGTAGAGGTAGAATGACACACCAAGAATTAGAAAATGGAGGATAAATTATAATGATAAAAAATAATTTGAAAATAGAAAATATTCCAGCGATTTTGTGGGGTGACAAATCAGATAAGTTATTTGTGGTGGTGCATGGTAACATGTCAAACAAGGCAGATGACTCGATTATTGTATTTGCAGAAGAAGCAACAGCATTAGGATATCAAGTGCTTAGCTTTGATTTACCTCAACATGGTGATCGTAAGGATGATACTTACCTTTGCAACGTTCAGAACTGTGTTCAAGACCTTCATACAATTATGACCTATGCAAAATCGTTATCAAATCATATAAGCCTTTTTGCTTGTAGCATGGGAGCGTATTTTAGTCTATTAGCATATAGCCATGAGCCGTTGAAGCAGTGCTTGTTTCTCTCTCCTGTGGTAAATATGGAACGTATTATAAATAATATGATGACATGGTTTAACGTAAGTGAGAGTAGATTAAAAATAGAGAAAGAAATTTCTACACCTATTGGACAAACTCTCTACTGGGACTACTACTGTTATGTGAAAGAACATCCTATTGTTGCTTGGAATATTCCAACTTCCATTCTCTATGGTTCAGAAGATAACGTATGTGAGTTTGACGTTGTATCTGAATTTAATAAACGTTTTAACTGTAATTTGCAAGTAATGGAGAATGGAGAACACTATTTCCATACTGGGGAACAGTTGCAGGTTTTCAGACAATGGCTGAAAAAACATATATACGTTAAATGAAAATAAAAAGATATAGACCTCTCTGCCCACAGCAGGCTCAGATCTATATCTTTTATTCGCTCAGTTTACTTCATAGCCATAAGCTTCAATTTGCGTTAGTGCAGGAAACGGCGACGGGTCATCGGACTTGATTAAGTTCTTTACTGTCAATGACTCTACCTGACGCGGCGTAAGCTTAAATACCTGCTTGGCATGCGTTTTCGTGAGATGAATCGTCTCACAATCACCGTTTGAGAAGCAGACGGTTACTTGCTCCCAATAGTTATCGTGAGGAAAGTCTGCTCGCAGCGTTAGAGCAATGCAGTCAATTGCTACAGTGCGTCCAAACTGCACGCTCATTTCAGCGTCATCTTGCTGGTTAATCCCCCACGACTCAAATGGCCATGCCCCGTGACCTGCATTAAAGCAATTGCCATTAATGGCATTGCGTGCGGCAAACACGGACTCTCCACGCGTCTCCACATTCGCAATCGCATGCGGATAACAACTGTCATTCTCATGTTGGTCGAACGGATTAAGCGCTACATTTTTGTAACTGGAGATTTCCGCTTCAGTCGCTAGACGCACGCTAAGCGCATGGATGTCACCACTATATGATTTCGGGTTATAGGAGATTTTCTTCTCTCCAAATGGAATCGTAAGCCGATAGCAAGTTGTCGCCAAATATACGAACGTTTCTGGCATCGTATCATCAAGCTGCAACATTACATATTGATTGGAATGCTCGCTCTTTACAACAATTTGGTCACCCTCTTGATAGGGCTGATGATATACAAGCTGGGCTTGCCCCTGATCAGAAGCAGCTGCCAATACGGTATGATTTGCATCGTGAATTTCAATCGTAAACTGCGTTAGTGGTGTCATAAGATGATCATCTCTTTCTTCCGTTATTTTTGATAGATTTACGAGCATTCGTTCTTATACTCACTCGGTGTTACGCCCATATACTTTTTGAACACTTTAGAGAAATAGGTACGGTCTGAGTAACCTAGTGTCAGTGCGATCTGTTCCAGCGTATGCCCAGATGTTTTCAACATTTGTGAAGCAATGTTCATCTTATACTGATGTACATAATCCGTAAAATTGCTGCCAGTCATGCGTTTGAAATAGCGTGAGAAGTAACTTGGATTCAAATACAGATAGCGCGCAATATCAATGGAAGTAATACTATCAGCTAAATTTTGTTCGATATAATGTTGAATTTGCTGTAACTTAGGTTCATAGCTATTAGCTAGTGTACCTTGCCCTTGTTTCCCCTGTTTATCGCTAGGCATAGCCATCGCGGTTAGCGTGCGTTCCGCTAATGCAAGCACATCAACAAGGGTTCGTGACTGCTCCATATAATTGAAGATCGCTTCATCGAGTCTAACCGAAGCTGCAATCGTCAGCTCGCGTAAGCAAACTTGCAGCTCATGCATGAATGAAGCAGGTTCAATCATCCTTGCTTGAAAATGTTGCTTCATACTCCCGATAATACGTTGTATGCCATCTATATCATGAATAGCTAGCGCCTGCTTCAGTTCAACTTTATAGTTGTTGAGCTCCCCTGCAGGCAATTGCAGCCATGTTGATCCTATCGCCTGCTGGCGATCGGCAATCTGCATCGACTCCCCAACATAGAACTCATATTTATGGCGCAATAAGGTGTGATAACAAGTACCCATTTGCTTAAGTTGCAGCTTATCACTTACTGTGATGCTAACCAGCTGCAATTTCATATATTGCGCAACTCGTTCTTTCAATTTTTGTAAATAGCTGTTGAAGTGCAACACGGTGTTATCTGCTAAATTATCGTGATAGTTATACACAATGACAAGATGCTGTTGCTGCAAAAATGGTGTGATCCCTTCAAACTTGCGCGCTAATTCTTCCGCAATATTGTAGACGGCATAGCAAATTAACGATAACGATTGCTGTGAGTAATGTTCATCGTAACTAGCATATTGTACATGCACAAGACTGAGCATATACCAAGGACAGTTCCACCTTACTCCAATGCCAGCAGCATATTTAAGGATTTCGTCAACATTCGTTCGATCAAGCACACTCTGCAATAAACCTTGCTTGAGCAACTGTTGATTGTAGCTTGAAGGTTGTACACTGACAGACGATGATTGTTTTTTCAGTAAGCGCAGCGACTTATGCAAACTTTGTTGCAACTGCTCTTCTGTTAACTGATCTTTAATTAAATAATCGTCAGCTTGAAGCTTAAGCGCTTGTCTCGCGTAGTTGAAGTCTTCATGACAGGTTAAGAAAATGACGCGCACGTCAGGTTTGAGTTGGCGAAACTGCTCTGCTAACTCAATCCCATTTTTTTGTGGCAAGCCAATATCTGTTATCACAATATCTGGAACGGTCTGCTGAAACAGGTGTACTGCTTTTACGCTGGAATAGGTGGCAGCTACCACTTTCAACTGTAATTGTTCCCAATCAATCATTTGCTGCAATAGCTTGAGCATTGGCACATCATCATCAATAAGCATCACTTTGTATATCACTGGTGGTCCCCCCGCTTGATGTCACTGGAATCTGCATTCGTGCCGTTATACCGTCATACCTGTTAGGAGCAAAAGAAAGCGTAGCCTCTGAACCAAAAGATAGTTTCAAGCGTTGAGCAACATTAACCAATCCGACCCGCTTATAACTAGGATCAGGTTCATCACTGCAACGCAACACACTTTCATTCAGGCGATGCAACAAAGACTCATCCATACCTGCTCCGTTGTCGGCAACCTCAATGACGATGGTATCCGCGTCCTGATAGACGGAAATCCAAATTTGAGATTGCTGGCGCCCACTATCATTGCCCTCTATATCTACATCAGTATCGACAAACCCATGTAAAATTGCATTTTCAACTAACGGTTGTAGTAATAACTTTGGAAACTTAAGCATCTGCAATTGCGGCTCTACATCGACTTGCAGTTGGATTGGAATATCACTGCGCATTTGCATAATATCAATGTAGTGACCCATTAACTCACACTCTTCTTGCAGTGTTGCTAGTGCATTGAAATTCATATAGGCACGCAGCAGGCTCATTAAAGAGTCAATCATACCGCTATGCAGGCGATCTTTCTGCAACATTAGGCTACACTTAATTGAGTTAAGCGTATTCAACAGAAAGTGGGGACGAATTTGCATAAACAGCGCCTCAAGCTCCAACACTCGTCTCTGCTCCTGTTGCCGTTCCATGTCATGAATGGACTGTTGCAGCTGATCCAACATCAAGTTAATCGTCTTGCTAACCGCTGCTAGCTCATCATCTCCCTTAACTTGCAGCCTAACATCCAGCTTACCGTTGCCAAATTGTCCTGCAACCTGCTGTAATTGCTCAATTGGACGATGCAATCGTTTAGAGATCAGCAGTGCAAACAAAGAGAATATAATGACAAAAAGCATGACTTCAGCAGAACCGATATAAAGCGTCTTTGAAATGATGCCTCTAAACGTGTTGTTGCTCATCTCATACACAAGCTTCCACCCGTTTTTGCTCAGCACGACTTCCGAGCGCATTCGATCGTCCACCTTATTTGAATCGGATGCAAGCAATTGTGTTGAGCCAGCAATCCGGTCACCATGCTCATCCAAGAGAGCAACATCCCATGACTTCACAGCTTGTAATGCTTTTTCGAAATAGGACTGTTCAATTCCAATCAGCAGCACGGCCGTATGCTCTTTACTAACGCGATCATAGATGACACGAGCAATATAATATTTACTAGCTTCCTTGTCCTCGAGCAGTCCTAACCACTGCAGCCTTTCTGGCTGCTGGAAATTAATTTTGCTATACAGTTCAGGTAAATGTGGTAGTAGTTTCGCCGGTTCATCATCTCCTGAAGGGATAATAAACTGCTGGCGGTTAATTAAGTACATCTGCGTCTGCCTATTCAACGTTTTTGAATTGATAAGCGAAAATACAGCTTTGATTTGTGAGAAATTCTCATAATCAGCATAACTATTTAATTGCTTCACATCAGCGAAATTACGTAAGCTAGTTTTGAAGCCTTCATCGTTTACAATGAAATGGGAGGCAAATGTAGCATCATCGATTGTTTTGCTAAATTCTGCTCCAATTACGTTCAACATGTTCTCATTCGTTGCATGCAGCTTATCCAGCATCGATTCTTTAATTAGATAAAAAGATTGCGCAGATACAGCAACCATCGGTACGATAATAAATAGCATGAAGGAAAGTAACATTCGTTTATAGTAAGTTAAATGGAACATGAGGTTAGCGTCACTTCCCTTCCTTCAATCCTTCATCATTTCCGTTACTGTTCAAGCCAACATCATCGGCTTTCTCTTCCTATTTCTATTTACGCTCATACCAGTAGCCAGGAATACCGCGTGTAAGACGCATGAGCGCTTCCAAGTAGTAATAATCGCCCCAAATCATATAATCATCAGGGGACAACCCACCATGGACATAGTACGAGCCATGCTTAAGCAAACCTTCCGCTGCATCGTCACCAATCGTAGCATAGTTGGTAATCAGCGACTCCATACTGGTTGTCAGCATCTTCTCGAAATAAGGACGGTCGGGGTCAGCAGCATCCAAATGTGAGATAAGCTCTACCAGTCCGGCAGCTACAATCGCTGAAGCTGAACTATCGCGATACGTATCAGCCGTTACAGGCGCATTGAAATCCCAATAAGCAACACTGTCCGCAGGCAAATGCTCAAGGAAGTAGCGCGCCATACGCTTAGATGTCTCCAAAAATGCTGCATTTCCCGTATAACGATAGGAAAGTGCAAAGCCATATACGCCCCAAGCTTGCCCCCGCGTCCACGTCGAGCCGTTGCTATAGCCCTGATGGGTCGCACCGCCGATTGGAACCCCCGTCTCGGTATCGAAGAAGAAAGTATGGTACGAGCTATCATCTCCACGAACGATATAGCGCCGCGTTTTCTCTGCTTGGATTTCTGCAATTTCTCGATACTTTGGATCACCAGTCTGTTCGCTTGCCCAATACAACAATGGCAGATTAAGCAAACAGTCGATAATGATACGACCCGCTTCTTGCTCGTTATCTTTCGTTCCCCAAGCTTGAATGTATCCGCTTCCATCGCTCGTGTTACGCCAACGATTCAATAAATGATCAGCTGCCTCCAGTGTCAGCTCACGAGCACGATTATCGCCTGTTATGATCCACTGCGCTTTGGAAGACAAGCTAAATAGGAAGCCAATATCATGATGATCCAATACAACTTTTTGATCAAAGCGCTGACGGAAACTAGCCACTGTAGCTTCTGCTGCCTGCCGATAACGTTCATCTTGTGAATATTCATAGCATAACCACAATATTCCCGACCAGAAGCCATTGGTCCAGTCGTTGTTATCATTCAGTTGATATTTCCCATTCAGGCTAACATGCGGAAACTGAGTTCCAAACTTATCAATATTGTTCAGCGTCTTCGCTAGAATATTTTCAATTGCTTGTGTGTAAAGCTTATTTGCTTGCATGACCGTTGTTTGCGTTCCTTCTGTAGACATCTGCATTTCAGCCCTCTCCCAGAAAAATAACTCAATGCATTTCTTATGATAGCGGATACATTCCGCAGAATGTACGCCTTAATTTGTGTGAAATGTGAACAATTTTGACTTTTTTGTTGTATTCGCTTTCCTCTATTTCACCTTAACCGTTGTCGTCTGCTCGTTATGGTGCACAATTACGCGATCCGATGTCAGCCTCACCTCAGGCAGCTGCGACTCACAACCAGCAGGAACTCCTGCCATCACACTAACTAATAAATGTGTCCCTGGCTGAAGTTCAGCACGCAGTGCAGGCATCAGAGTACGCTCATAGAATACATTGGTGTTAGGCTCGGTGCGAATCATCTCCGCTTGTGTGAATCCTCTAACCGCCTTGGCGATGGTGCTCCCGACAGGCGAATCGTAACTTGCCCAGCTTGTCTTGACTACGGCTGTGTCGCCACTGCTAACCGTGGTGAACGGCGCTGAGAAACTGGCATCATAGGCAATTAAGGCACGGCTAGTTTCCAACTCGTGGATGCGTACATGGCTGTCGCCACAAGGGATAATCGTACTGCGAATCGTAACTCCGACTTGCGGCTGCCAGTTATGTATAAGTCGATCTTCATGCAGCTCATAGCTCGAATCAAGCGGCTTATCACGAAAATGTACGCCATCCTCACTAACAGCAAGCACACTATCAAAAGCACCTTCATAGTAGTAATAATTACTTCGCGGCACACTAAAGCCAAATACAGTCGAATAGGCAAATTTAGAGTACTTGGCGCAAGCATGGTTCTGATAGCCAATAAATTGACCTACCGGATACATAAGCACATGTTGTGAATGATGCGTATGTTCAATCAACGCCTTCATGCTCGGCAGCGGCAGCCGGCCTGGTGATACCTCTTGCTCTACTTCCTCTGCCTGCCAATAAGGATGGTCTTCCGAAACAGCAAGCAATAAGAAACTTTTGAATGCCCAATACGGGGAACCCGCACCGTTATAGCCCTCGCCCATCACCAAGTTCTGATAGTGATAGCCTACGCTTAGCACGCCATCTGACGTAAAAATATCATGATTCATCCAGCTTCGCATATTGCGCGCATACAACCCTTTAATGACGCCCCATGGCAGAGCTTCAACGTCGGCCAGCACAAGCGCGCTCCAGAAGCTTGCTTGCGCAAATCGATACGCAAGACTGCGACCGAAAGGAATCGCCTCTCCCTTGCTATCGAACCAATACTGATAGCTGCGCGCAAAAAGAATAGCCCGCTCTTTCAACCTAGCTGCCCGCTCCGGATCTTCATCCGCCATAAACGTAACGTAGATTAAACTATAATAATGGAACGCCCATGGGATGTAATAATCAAACTGCTGATCCACTCCATCAAAATACCAGCCATCGCCAACATAGCAAGACTCAATCAGAGCAAAATCTTGTTCAATCATCTCTTGAGAATACTTCATACCAAGTCGCTTCAGTGCCACATTCACTAAGATGCGAAAGAAGTGCCAGTTATTCGGTGCCAAACGGCGTTCATTAATTTGCCATAACCAGTCCGCCAAATGCTGCAGTTCTGTCTTCGAAAGAGTATCCCAAGTTTTGTGTGGTGCAAGCAGCAGTGTAGTCGCGATAGAAGCCATCTCGACCAGCAGCTGATCGCCATCCATCGTCTTGCCATAATAATGCTCGCTGTGTGGGTTGCAACCCTCCGCTAGTCCACGCATCCATTGATGCTGAAGCTGCTCGTCATCATAATGAACGAGGAAAGGCCCCAATCCCCACAGGATTCGTAAGAATCCTTCGGCATCTCTGCGATTTTCGGTATAGACCGTGCCGTGGCTTCCTAATGCTAAGTGTCCAGGCTGTTCTGTTAACCGTGACCTTAACGGCTCTACTAACGTCAATAGGGCTTCCGCTACATCGTCACGATGATTCCACTGCATGCTACGTATTTTCTCCATCACGATTATTCACGCTTCCTTCAACAGTTTTCACAGCACAACAAACCTCATAACTCACATCGTACACATCAGATAAATTACAAAGACTAACAGCAACGTACTCCTGTTAGTCTCTATATTTTCATCTTACTATTCGAAATTAAGGTTGCTTACCAATATAGGCAAGGATTCCACCGTCAACATATAAAATGTGCCCATTGACAAAGTCACTAGCTGGCGAAGCTAAGAATACCGCAGGACCTGCTAAATCCTGAGTTTCGCCCCAACGCTCTGCAGGTGTCTTCGCAATAATAAAGGAATCGAACGGATGACGGCTGCCATCAGCTTGAAGCTCACGCAACGGCGCTGTTTGTGGCGTAGCAATGTAGCCTGGTCCGATACCATTACATTGGATGTTATATTGGCCATACTCAGAAGCGATATTGCGGGTTAGCATCTTGAGGCCGCCTTTGGCAGCAGCATAAGCAGACACCGTTTCCCGTCCTAATTCACTCATCATCGAGCAAATATTAATTATTTTACCGCCACCTTTTTTAATCATCCCTGGAATAACCGCTTTGGAAACGATAAATGGTCCGTTCAAGTCAATATCAATGACTTCACGGAACTCTTCCGCAGTCATTTCTGTCATTGGAATCCGCTTAATAATGCCAGCATTGTTGACTAGAATATCAATGACTCCAACTTCCGCTTCAATCTGTTGCACCATCGCTTGTACACCTGGCTCGTCGGTCACGTCGCATACATATCCATGCGCCTCAATGCCGGCTTCCTTATAAGCAGCCATACCGATCTCTACCGTTTCTGGCTCACGAGCATTAAATACAATTTTTGCACCCGCACGCGCCATAGCGCATGCCATTTCCAATCCGATCCCATACACTGCACCTGTAACGAGAGCTACCTTGCCATCAAGGCGAAATTGATCTACCGAAAATTGTGACAACTCTTCATACTCCCCTCTCTATAAACCCTATCTATTCATCTATCTACTTTAGATCGTCCATAGCGACCATATCCATATCGGTGTATGTGATATTCTCGCCGCACATTGCCCAAATAAACGTATAGTTGCTAGTGCCAACACCGGTGTGAATGGACCAGCTTGGACTGATAACCGCTTGCTCATTGCCAACAACGAGATGTTTCGTCTCATCAGGTTTGCCCATGAAATGAAATACCTTGTTGTCCCCTTCCATATCGAAGTATACATACGCTTCCATGCGACGCTCATGCGTGTGGCATGGCATCGTATTCCAAGCGTTTCCTTCTTCTAGGTGCGTATAGCCCATTTGCAACTGGCATGACTGACACACATTCGGATGAATGTACTGATAAATTTTACGCTTATTCATTGTGTTATCAGCACCTGTCTCCATTGGCTTAATGTTATCAATGGAAATACGCACATTCGGATATTTGTGATGAGCCGGGCTAGAAGAAATATAAAATTTCGCTGGATTACTAGCATCTGCACTAGCAAACAGCACTTCTTTCGTCTCTTTGCCGATATAATAGCCATCCTGATTGTTCATCGATTCACGCACACCATCAATCGTAATAAACCCAGGACCACCGATATTAATGACACCTAGTTCACGACGCTCTAGAAAATACTCAACACCCAAATCTTTACTAAGCTTAATCTCTAACGGCTCTTTCGTAGGTGTTACGCCACCAAAGATCAAACGGTCATTATGCGAGTAAGTCAAGCGAATTTCACCGGGAACAAACACCTGCTCCACTAAAAACTCCTTGCGCAATTCTTCTGTTGTCATGCGTGCGATCGATTGTGGCGCATACGCGTAGCGTGTCTCCATAGTTTGCATATTTTCTAGTTCCTCCCGATTTCATAGACTTGGATTCATCACAATGAACAATGATGATCATTCGATATTGAACCTACAATCATCATAGTAAATGCTCCCAGCAATAGTAAGTCAATTATTTTGCTCGATTGTGAACAATTTTGACTTTATTGCTTATTTGACTTTACTTTTTCCTTTTTATGTTATTAGTTCGACAGTAACCTACGCTACGCTTACTATAACCGTAGCTCCAAGCGGGATATCCAGCTGATACGTATGTGGCGCGGGCTGTGTTACAGCCACTGCCATTGATGGCTTACCAGAACGGAAAGTAAGCGGAACCGTACTATAAATAACACAAGGCTTGCCAAGCGTAGACGTTATTTGCGCCTGCTGCAGCTTGCCTTCCTTCCAAGCCATATCAACGGTAAATCCACCGCGGGCACGCAAGCCAATAACATAACCCTGACGCCACGCATGCGGAAGAGCTGGCAGTAACCGGATTTCATCCCCGTGCGACTGCAATAGCATCTCTTGCATCGCTGCTGCCCCACCAAAGTTGGCATCAATTTGGAATGGAGGATGGTCGCCGAACAAGTTCGAGTGTACCGCTTTGCTTAATAGATTGCGCAAACTCAGATGTGCCTGCTCTCCTTCATCCAGCCTTGACCAGAAGTTTGCAATCCACGCTTGACTCCAGCCCGTATGTCCTCCACCATGAGCTAAGCGCCGCTGCAGCGTGAACTTCGCAGCTTGTCCAAGATCAGGGCTGCGATGAGGAATGATCTGTTCCCCTGGATGCAAAGCGAATAGATGAGAAATATGGCGATGCCCCAGCTCTACTTCCTCATAATCAACCGCCCACTCCATAATTTGTCCATGGCGGCCGATTTGCGGCTGTGGCAGCTTACTGCGTACTTGCTTCCACTGTGCCAATAAATCTTTGTCCTCTTGGCCCCCCTGTTCCATATGCCCTTCATCCAGTTGCAATAGCTCACCGGCACGGATGCATGCTGTAAACAACGCATACAAAATTTGCGAGTCCATCGATGGACCATAGCATAGCGCCCCGACTTCACCCTGTTCACTACGATACGAGTTTTCTGGTGATAGGGATGGTACGGTCACCAGCTGTCCTGATGGCAGCTCCAATAAGAAATCTATGAAAAATAACGACGCTTCTTTCAACACGGGATACGCGCGTTCGCGCAAGAACGAAAGTGAGCCGTTATAACAATAGTGCTCCCACATATGCAGCGCAATCCATGCGCCACCCATCGGCCACATATTGGCGCTCACATATTCACCGTAAATGCCTGTATCCGCCCACAGGTTGCTGCTCGTGTGAGCAACAAATCCACGTGCACCATAAATGTTGCGCGCTGTCTGGCGTCCATTGATGACTAAGCGTTCAATAAAATCAAATAGCGGCAGGTGACATTCCGCTAAATTCCCCGTCTCGGCAAGCCAGTAGTTCATTTGCAAGTTAATGTTCAGATGATAGTCCGATTCCCATGGAGGAGTAAAACTATCGTTCCAAATCCCTTGCAAGTTAGCTGGCAGAGTTCCCGGTCTGGAGCTGGCAAGCAGTAAATAACGCCCATACTGATAAAACAGCGCCTCCAGCCCATTATCAGCGGCACCTTGCCGATATCGTTCTAGTCGCTGCGACGTGGACAAGCATTGTTGTCTAGGAACCTGAAGCTGTGGCTCAGTGCTTCTTCTTTCCTCCGCTTCCAAATCCAACGTTACACGGTTAAACAGCGGCTTATAATCATCCAAGTGTCGCTGCTTCAATGTCTCATATGGCACTTTTGCTGCCTGTTTTGCCTGTTGACAAGCAACAGCATAAGCATCAGCACAGCGAAATGAAGTCTGCGCTGCAACAATAAGCGTGACTGCACGAGCTTGGCGAATATCAAGATAACTGCCCGCCGTCTGACATTGTCCACCCTCAACTTCTGCCCGCAGTACAACGGCATAACGTACGCCATCTGCTCCTAATTGTCCTTTCATGGCAATAGCCTGTCCATCATCGGTCTGAACGATTTCACCGGTGAATGGTCTACGGTCAAATTTAGCTGCAAAGGTTAAACCTGCGGCGTCGGTCATAGTCATCCGGATGACCAGCACTTGATCAGCGGCACTAGAAAATATCTCACGGCTGTACTGAATTGCATCTTGCCGTCCTAATTCATAATTTACCTGAACCAAAGCATTATCCAAGTCTAGCTCACGACAATAATGATGAATTGCATGAACATCTATATCCGTATCAAAATCCAAGAACAAGTTGCCTAATGTCTGATAAGGGTGGAAATATTGGGGTACGTTCGTCATATGCTTCAACACTAACTTTTCTGCCTTGCGCACGTTACCCTGCAGCAACAAGTTTTTAATTTCCGGCAACGCCGCTTGCGCTGCTCTGTTATCGTTATCCCTTGGACCACCATACCAAATCGAATCTTCATTCAATTGAATCTGCTCGCGCTGTATCCCACCATATACAACGCCCCCTAAGCGCCCGTTACCGATTGGAAACGCTTCCGTCCATTTGCTAGCCGCTGTCCGCTCAAGCAAATAATAGTTGCTTATATGATTCATTAAGCTACCCTCATTTCTTTACAGAATCCTGTGTAATAGCTCGTATCCCCAATATCGTACTTCGCACCATTATATCGACATTCCACCTAAAAATAGATGCACTTTTATGACCATGTGTGTGTCCCTTTTTGACATATCGTACGCTTCAGCTGCTTACATCCTGGTCCATTCAAATCGTGTAACTACCTATACTTGTCACTCTATTTTCTGGTCATGCTGCACAAGAAAATCGGACGATTCATACATGCTGAATCGTCCGATCTGCGTATATTATTTCGAATGTTTTAAAGCCCTTTTGCCTGACGATATGCATCTACATAAGCAGCAGCTTTCTTCTGAATCAACGAGAAATCTTTGTTCTTAACTGCTTCATTCGTCAAATCGGAGCCGATCCCTACCGCTACCGCTCCGGCTTTCACCCATTCACCTAGGTTATCCAACGACACACCGCCGGTTGGCATAATGTTAGCCTGCGGCAATGGGCCTTTGATCGCCTTGATTACGGATGGCTCATACAGGTTGCCTGGGAACAGCTTGACGATATCGGCTCCAAGCTCAAGCGCTTCATTAATTTCCTTAATCGTCATCGTTCCTGGCATTACCGGTACGCGATATCGGTTGCACATGGTTACGGTCTCAGCGCTAAGGAAAGGGGACACTACGAATTGAGCGCCGCTAAGAATCGCCGCGCGTGCCGTTTCAGCATCCAGCACGGTTCCTACGCCAATAATCGCATAAGTAGATTCATCCGACGAATCCCATTTATATTTTTGAGAAAGTGTCTCAATTGCTTTCAACGCAAATGGAACTGTCATCGTAATCTCTATCACTTTAATTCCGCCGAGAATCGCTTCCTCGGCCATTGCGACAACTTCTTCTGCCGTCTCCCCGCGAAGTACGGCAACGACACCTTCCTGTACTATCTTCTGAGTAATCTGCATTTTCTTCATATTGTTCTCCTCCCCATTTATCGAATGTCGTTTCTATAAATAGTCCTCAATGAAACACATCTTACCGCTCAACATGCACCTTACCGGCAAGTAATCGCTCGATTTGCGCTCCACTAGGGAGACCTTCCCAATCGCCAACTGTCTGGATTACCTGCGAGCCTATCAAATTACCGAGACGAACCGCCTCCTCAAGGCTATATTCCCGCAGCAAACCAGCTAGAAATCCAGCACAGAAGCCATCTCCAGCTCCTACCGTATCGACTACATGATCAACCTTATAGTAAGGAACTGATGACAGTTTTCCGTTCTCCAGAATATAGGTTTTATCCTCGCCACCTTTAATAATGCTTACAGCGGACAGCTCACTGAGCTTGGCAACGATCTCATCCATCGATTCCGTCTCATACAGCAGTTTCAATTCATCTAATCCCGGCAAGAAATAATCCGCTTTTCGCGCCAATGGCAATAGAACCTTTCGGGCTGCTTTCACATCCCATAGCTTCAAGCGCAAATTCGGATCGAAGCTCACTTTGACGCCGTGCTGCTTCGCGATGTCCATCGCTGCTGCCGCCGTCTCCGCACAGGATGTGCTTAATGCAGGTGTGATCCCGGTAATATGTAAAATCTTTGCTCCAGCAATATATTCCTCATCCAAATGCTCAGGAGTCATTTTACTAGCCGCCGATAGCTTGCGGTAATAATAGACAGAGCTTCTTCCAGCTGCATTCTCTCGAATCATGAGTCCTGTTGGGGCTTCATCTGTGAATGAAGCGCGTGTAACATCTACGCCTTCCCCCCGCACCATCTTATAAATCCGCTGCCCGAACGGATCATCTCCAAGCCGACCGCACCAGCCTGCGGAATGTCCAAGCCTTGATAAACCGATCGCTACATTCGTCTCAGCTCCTCCAAAGGAAGGCGTCAAATTCGATGTGTATTCAAGACCTTTTCCTCCCTCAGCGATCAATAGGGCCATACTTTCCCCGAAGGTGACCACTTCCGGATGAGCATTTCGATTATTCATTTCCCTTCACCACCCTGAACCTGACTATTGTACACTTCGAATGTGGACAAGTTTGGCCACCAGCGGGAGCCAGTAATCTGAAGACGCAAGCGACTGCTGCTTATGGCTGGAAAATGGCAGATCCGCTTGTGACCGATAATCGTACCATTCAGAATTGACTGCCATGCCCCTGTACCTGCTGCTGTATCCGTACTTTCCTCTGCAGCCTCAGCAGAATCGTCTTGCCAATACTCCAAGCTGAAACTCTCAATCCTCTGCGTATAGCGATACTCCTGCAGTACGATATGGTCAAACGTTTGCTCTGTTCCTAGGTCGACAGTGATACTCGCCACCTCTGTACCTTGCTCAGGAGCCCAAAACGTATCTCGATTGCCATCCAGTATATTGGCCGCTTCATATCCAGCCATCGCTTCACTAGCCGTAGCAGCAGCATCGCGTGCCATATTCGTCTCAAACGTATTGCGAATCCAAGCTCCGAGCTCCTCTAACCGTTGCACATCATTCTCGTGGAGCAGACCGCGCGTATCGGCAGGAATATTAAGCAAGAGCGTAGCATTGCCTCCGACCGAACCATAGTACACATTCCGCAGCTCATCCAGCGACTTGACTTGATCATCTTGACTCGCATGATAGAACCATCCCGGACGAATCGACGTATCCACTTCCGCTGGATACCAGACAAGCTCCGATACATTTGCAATTATGTCGCGGCTACCCAAGTCTTCATCCTCTGAAGTGAAACGCTTGGCGAATTCAGCATTATCTTCCTGCTGTGAATGTTCCTGAATTCTCTCCTTATCTTGCAGCTGCGCAGGTACTACGCTCCACTCCGACTTGCGACAATGCCCCGCCTCATTGCCACACCAGCGCACATCCGGCCCACACACCGAAATACTCGCTTCTGGCTGCAATTCACGAATCAGTGCATAATAGCCATTCCAATCATATATTTGCCGCTTGCCGTTAGGACCTTCACCACAAGCCCCATCAAACCATACACAGAAAATATCCCCATACCTTGTTAACAGCTCGCGCAGTTGGTTGGTAAAGTACTCATTATAAGCTGGCGAATCCCCATAACACGGCTCATGACGATCCCAAGGCGATAAATAAATCCCAAACTTCAACCCGCCTTCACGACAAGCATCTGCCACCTCACGAACGACATCACCCTTGCCATCTTTCCATGGGCTATTCTTCACCGAATGCTCTGTATACTCACTCGGCCACAAACAAAACCCATCGTGATGCTTGCAAGTCAGAATCAGCCCTTTCATCCCTGCGGCCTTACAAGCGCGTACCCACTGCCTTGCATCCAGCTGTGTCGGATTAAAAATATCCGGCTGCTCCTGCCCACTGCCCCATTCCTGGTCCGTAAACGTATTTACTGTAAAATGTACAAAAGCGTAAAACTCCATCTCTTGTATCGCCAACTGCCGCTCAGACGGCCGCACCAACGCTGCCGCTTTAACTTGCTCTGTTTTTATAACTCCACTGCTGTTCATTACCATTTCCCCCCTCTCATTTTCCCGCTGCAACATCTTGAAAAATATAAAAAGATATCATACATATCTATATGGAAATTAAAAACCCAACCTAACTTAGGCTAATAATAGCAAATCAAAGATAGGTAGAAACACGCATTATTTTTTTATATATATGCAATATTTTGACCTTAACATCGAAAGCCAAGATCCTAAAAATCGGATCTTGGCTTTCGATTGGTTATTTTAACCTCTGCTAACTGTAAAATGGAAATATCTTCATCTGTACTCACACCTGCTGGGAAGTCACCTTCACTTAGATGATACAGTTTGGCACCTACTTAAGTCGTTGACCTTAAGACGTGACTAATGCAGATGGCTTGAATAGACAGCATCTCTTATTTCAAATCATTTAACATGCCTACAATCAAAGTAACTGCTTCAGCTCTGGTTGCAGCAGCATTAGGATTGAATGTACCAACTCCATTTCCTTTAATCAGGCCTGCTTCTTCTGCAGTTGCCACATAAGGCTTAGCCCATGCTGGCACTTGATCCGCATCTGTAAACGTCAGAGTTGCATTTGGATGTACTTCAAGACCCCGTGCACGAACAATCATAACAACGAGTTCACTTCTGGTGATATCTTTATTCGCACGGAATGTACGGTCTTCATAGCCTGAAATATATCCAGCTTTCGCAAGTGCTTGAATGTATGGCTGTGCCCATACTGGTGTTTGACTTTGATCCGCGAAAATAAACCCTGTATTTACGGGTTCCAACTTTAGCGCTCTAGCTAACATTGCTGAAATCTCACCGCGAGTTATCGTACCATTCGGCCTAAAGGTTCCATCCTCATAGCCACTTACAAAACCAAGCTCAACTGATTTTTCAATGGAAGCCTTAGCCCAATGATCTGCGATATCAGACAAATCTACTTTAGGGGGCACTGGATCAGTAGGTTTCACTGGTTCAGTTGGTTTAGGTTTAGGTGTTGGTGTCGGCGATGTTGGTGCTGGATCCGGTGATGGTGTCGATCCGCCACTTACCGGTGTATCGTCCTTATACGTTGCTGTTACTTTAACTGCTTCACCTGGCATGAGGAACGTATACATGTTAGTGTTTGTTGTATCTTGGGTTAACGTCAAGCTTGCTGGCGTAACGATCCACTTGTCGAACGCTTTACCCACAGGCGTATCCAGCGTTACCGTTACGGCCTCACCTTTCTTAGCCGTCTGTTTATCTGCTGTTGCACCTTCCACGGTTACGGTGTAGGTCTTGCCGAGATCAAATGTTGCCGTGTATGTCTTACCGAGCGATCCCGAAGTGTTGACTTCAATGCTAACTCCATCTTGTATCGGTGTAACTTTTATCCCCGTATCTGCAGTCAGCAATGTCAAGTTCGGTTGATGGATTTCAACCGTCACTTTGTTTTGCTTTTGCGTTGGATCGGATATCGCAATTTTCATTTCGCCGCTGTCTTCTTTCATGATGACCGTAGCTGCGGATTTAGCTTGGATGCTTCCCGCAGTATCCGCACTCCAGAAATTCGCAGCGGTGATGCCAAGCTGCATATTGCTAACAGCCTGTACGGTTGATGTATTGCTTAGCACATTGACAGCTGATTGTTCACTATAAGCTTGTGTTTGTGCCGCTGTCTTACCTGGAAGCAGCACATATTCGTAACTAGCTGCTTGTGGATTATTCCCATGTTCAAAGGCAATGCTGGCATAGTTGCGCGTCAGCTTATCTTGCGATTGACCGTTGTTAATCTCAGACCACGAGCCTGTTCTCGCCTCGCGTACGACATGCAGTGTGGGTGTAGTTGGGAAATAATAGCCCATATCCGTACCAGAACCTGCACCATTGCCCGCCAGATGCGCCCAGTTTACATCATCAATATCTGCTGCATAATCCAATGCTGTAGGCACCTGTACACCGTTAATCACAAAGGCGTTATCACCGCTGCTATTCAACTTGCGATTATCAACAATCGTTTCTACCGATTTTGTAGCGGCCGATGTTTTACGAATATCTGTACCGAGGGCAACAATTTCATCATCGAACATGAACCATGATTTCTTACCACTTAAATCACTGCCCGTTACTTTCGTTAATGAGAAATCCATGCCGCTTGCACTATATAAATGATCTAGTGTTGCACCGCCAACATGGCTTTTCGTATTGTAATAGTACGCCCATTCGCCCGGCATCTTTCCTTCTCCAGATCCGTCTGTTGTTGTTCCTGGCAGACGGAAACTGTTAACCGTTGCCCAAAATCCATCGCGATATTGCAATAAGTCTTCGTTATAGATATAGGTCATGCCAAGACCGGTATCCCAGCCTTTTACATTTTCTTTATTGCCCATTTCAAAGGCAGAAATGCGGTCTGAGAACATGCTTAGCCCAAAAGCGTAGTTCGGACGATGATGCGCGACACGGGCCATACCGTTGAACATATAACTGCGCGACAGCTCACCGCGCGGTGCGACAGTATCATCGTTCATCACTTTCTTCAGCAGCATCACACTATAAATCGGCAAGCCTTTATAGTAATCATCAAAGGTTGTATCCTTACTTACCCATTCCTTAACCATACTGCGAATAGTAGCGCTAACCTCTGGTGGTGCACCCTCTGCTAAACTTGCTAAAGCTACAATCGTGCCGCGAGCCGTACCCGAGTCTTTTCTGGAGATCCCCCGCCCGTTAACCATATCCATGTACAGCCCTTTGTAAATAACTGGTTCGAATGTATCACTTGCCCACTTATAAATGTTAGCCACACGTGGATCAGTCACAGGCCATGGTGAAGTGTTGAGCAAATAAGTGATGTCCGCCGTGCGGCTGAGCCAGACTGCACCATAGCCAGCCGTGTAAGCGATATTCGCATGCTGCACCAGTGAACCATCCTCATATACACCATCACCTTTCGTGACATAATTAAATTCGGAACCAATCGAATCCCGTCCTTGCGTAATTTTAGCGCTATTTCTACCAACTACGCCGCGAAGAGTTACAACAAGTGCTTTGTCCAGCAAATTGCCACCGGTTTCGATCACGGAGCTATTTTGCACCCGCTTTGTTGGATTAGGACAATACTTATCAATTGTCCGCATAAAGTTGCCTATTTGCTGATCGTTCAACTCATCATACATAAGGATCAAACAATCATTTAACAGCTGCGGTGCACCGATTTCAAATCCCCACCAGCTGCTGGCGCTGCTGTAGGATAAACGCTCGTTATAACGCTTAGCGTACATCCAATCCAGGGCACCTATAATTGCATCCCGCAGCTGTGGATCGTGATAGAAACGAGAAGCCTCTGTATTGTAAGCGGTTGCAATTATCTTAATACGAGTAAACTCGCTAACGATGTTGTTGGCATGCTGCTCCTTGGTATCGGCGTTATCGACAAGATCCGACCATAAGTATCTGCGGCTGCTATCATTAGCACTAAGCGTATCAAGATAACCCGTCTTAGCGGCATTGGATACATTATTGTCCATCTCAGCTACTAGTGCCAGAATAGCGGGATCAGAAGCGAGGTTATCGTCTACAGCTCCTACTAACTTCTGCTTCCAGCGTTCACGCAATTGGTCGTAAGCAGCCGCTGTCTCTGTAGAGTCTACACCAATGGTACTTTGTGCCTTTATCATCTGGTTTTCTGTCGCAACAGTGATTGTTGCCACGCCCGCTGCAACTGCTGTTACCTTACCAGCTTGATCAACAGCAGCTACGTTCTCATCACTAGTACTCCATATTACTTTGGGAGATGGCAGGTTATTTGGAGTGACGGTTAATGTTAGCGGCTTCGTCTCCCCAACCGTCATCATCGTTGCCGTCGGTTCAAGCGCTAACCCCGTTATGCCGTCATATTCCTCCAGCCGAATGTTATCAAACCACACTTTGCCGGTGCTATTTTCTAAAAACAATTCAACAAAAAATTTGGCACCACCAGCCGGCACCGTTATAAAAACTTGCTGCATCGTCCAATCGTTCGTACCATACACCTTCGTTGAAGTAGGTCCATCTATTAATTTGGTGTTAGAAGCATTCAGCACAGAAGTGCGGAAATAAGCGCCGCTGCCACCTGCAATATTTTCGGTTTTATACCACACTTGCAGGCGGTACGATTTCCCAGCCTCCACGGGTGCCTTAGCATTAATCGATACACGGCTTGTCCCGGAAGCATCTATCAGCATCGATTGCTGACCACTATAAGAATCATAGGTAGCGACCGTTACACTTACTGTCCTACCAGCTGGTTTACCAGAACCTACAGGAATCCATGTGTCCCAATTGACAGGTGCAGGGTTCGTATCCGTATATTGAGTCCAAGTACCGCTCGGCGCTGCTGTTGATTCGAAATCACCATTCGGAAATAAATTAGCAACATTTGATGACATCGCTACACCTGTGCCAACAGGCAAGAACGTGACTACTATCGCAACTACTAGTAACAAACTTAGTATTTTTTTCATCACTCTTCACCCCTTCTCTGAGCACCATATAGAAAAGGCGTCCCTCTTCCCACTATTTGTACTTTATATAGCATGGAATATAGAGACGCCTAGTTTCAGCGGATTTCTATTTATTATATTACTTACAAATCGTTACTTCTTCTCTTTCTCATTAATAATCTTCGTTGCTTCTTCAACCATCCATGCTTGTACTTTCTCAATTGGCTCCGTGCTAAGCATAAATTTGCTGAAGCCATCGTCGATAACTTTTGTTAAATCAGCACTCGAAGTGGTAAGGACCTTGGAAGCATCCAAATACTTAATATCGGCGCCAAACAGCGTGTTCTTCAATGACTCTACATCGTACTTGTCCGTGTTTTTACCGATCATGCGCTCCAATAGTTTTGTCTGATCTGCTTTCTTCCAACCGGAAAACTCTTGTCTATTGGCTGAATCTGCTGTAGACATGAAGCGCATCAGCTTATATGACTCTTCCTTGTGCTTCGTTGTTGAACCCATTGCTAATTGTGAACTGCCAACAAAGTATTTACCGCCCTCATAATCTTTAGGCAAAGCATTCTTTGGAGGCAAAGGAACTGGCGCGAAAGCAGTCACAAAATCATGTGGGTACTGCTCAAGATTGCCTGGATCTGGAATCGTGAAGCTGCCTGACATAATCATCGCTGCACTACCACCGAAGAATTCACTGCGATAGTTAAGCTTAGATGCTAGCACATCCGCATAGGGTTTCGCTGACTTATCAACACTTTCCATGTCTTTGCGCAATTGGAAGAAGTACGGATAGGTTGGGTCAGACAGAATTGTGCTGCCATCGTCATAGCGGAACGGATCTTTCATTACCGTTTGCGCTGGGGCATTCATATACAACTCCCACGTATGGAAGTATGTTCCGTATCGTTTGTCTACGCCTTCACCTTTTGTCAGCTTCTTCGCATACTCACGATAGTCATCCCATGTCCAGCCGAATTTAGGAACGGGCAGTCCCGCTTCATCCAACGCATTCTTATTGAGCATGACATAGGTATAACCTGATGTATATGGCATCCCGTAATATTTGCCGTCTACTTGCGGATTTACATAATACTCATCTTCCGCTTTCAAACCTTCTTTATCATAGAATTCATTTAGTGGCGTAAATGCACTGCGAACTGCTCTTTCAACGACCGCTGAAGTACTTGGCAATTGAACGACGTCAACTTCATCTCCTGACGAAATAAGGAAGTCCAATTTCTTTAACATTTCCAATGAATTACCCGGGACGAGCACGACATGTTCCACTTTAATACCAGGGTTAGCAGCTTCAAACTCACGCAGCATTGCGTCTGTACCCTCTTGTTGAGCCTCATTGTCCCAGTTATAGTACTTAAGGGTCACTTCCTTCTTCTCTGTACCGTTCGATTGTGCGGATTCGTCAGCTTTGTTTCCACAAGCGCTTGTAAACATCATTAATGCTAGTAGTAGGCATGTGGACAGAAGAAAATAACGTTTACTTTTAGTTGCCATGTGCAACTTCCCCCTAAAATGAATGATAGTAAGCTTTGAGTCAAGGCCTTGTTAGCGCTTACAGACAGTATATAACGTTTGCAAATTGCCTGCGTGTATAATTTTGTGCTTGTGCGATAACGATTTTGACTTATTAGAAGACTCTAACCTAGAGATGTCTACAGATTTATCATGAGTCCGTATTGCTTACCCTTTCACACCACCAAGGGCAATCCCACTAATAACTTGTCTCTGCAAAACAATAAACACAATCAGCAGAGGAATAATCGCTGATACTGCCGCCATCATCATAATCGCATCGTTGGTCGTATAATCATCCCTAAACAAGGTCATCCCTAGCGGAACGGTATACAAAGATTTCGATTGCAAGAAGATTAACGGATTTTGATAATCATTCCACGACCAGATGAACTTAATAATCGCCACCGTCGCGATTACAGGCTGACACAGCGGAAGCATAATCGAAGTGAAGCTGCGCAGGTGCCCTGCACCGTCAATTTTAGCAGCTTCCAAAATATCATCACTCACACCGGCCATAAATTGACGCAACAAGAATGTAAAGTAAATCGAAAACATACCCATCAATATTAGCGCTGCATGGGTGTCATATAGTCCCAACCAACGAATAAGCATGAAGCGAGGAATGAGCGTCGCTTGATCAGGAATAATCATCATGGCTAACAGCCCGGCAAATACAAGGTTTCGACCGCGAAATTGTAGTTTCGTAAAGGAATAGGCTGCCATCGTTGATATAAGTAACGAGAGTAAAGTAACGATAATTGCCACTTTAATGGAGTTGAAATAAATCTGACCGAACGGTACCTTTTGCATCCATACTGCCTTGAAGTTATTGACAAAGTTAGTTGCAGATGGAATCCATTCAATCGGGAAGCGCATGACATCTTTTTCAAATTTAAACGCTGACGACACCATCCATAATAATGGAAAGATAAAAAGTATAGACAATGCCCCCATTAACACGGTAGCGATAATTTTGGTAATCTTATTACGTAAGGTTAGCATCGTATTCTCCCTTTCTATTAAAATGATTCTTCTTGGCGCATCTTCCACGTTGCCGCAGTAATCAGACCGATAATCGCAAATAACAGCCAAGAGATTGCAGATGCATAGCCCATATTGTAGTTGACGAAACCTTCTTGATAGATGCGGAATACAATTACCGTTGATGAATTATCAGGACCGCCTTCGGTCAAATACGAAATAATATCGAACACTTTAAATGAACCAATAAGCATCGTAATAAGCAGGAAGAACGTCGTTGGACGGAGCAGCGGGATCGTGATATTGAAAAACTTCTTCAGCCCCGTCGCCCCATCAATTTCTGCCGCTTCATATAATTCTTCGGAAATATTGGACAATCCCGCCATGTATATAATAATCGTGTAACCGAGCCCTGCCCACGCACTAATAATAGCGACCGCGATTAGTGATGTTTTCGGATCAACGAGCCATTTCGGAGGATTCGATATACCAAGATCCATTAGAAATTGATTGATAGGGCCTAGTGAAGGGTGGAACAAGATGCTCCACACTGCTGCCACAGCGATAATCGAAGAAATGTAAGGTATAAAGAATACGACTTTAAAGTAATCCTTAAAGTAGACTTTACTATGAATAACAACTGCTAATACAAGCGCAAGCGCAATCGGAATTGGCACGGTTAACACCGTATATACTAAGTTGTTATATAATGCCTTCCATATCGTTGGATCTTGAAATAAATGAATGAAGTTTTGCAGACCAGCAAACTTAATACCTGATACCCCAGATAATAAATCCCAATCTGTAAAACTTAAATACAATGAAAACCCAAGGGCAAATACATTAAGCATCAACATGCCCACTATTTCTGGCAGTAAAAACAGCCAACCAACTAATGCTTCCTTTCTCCGTGGCGACCAAAATTTTTTCACTCCGCTCTCCGCCTGCTGCTTTGGAAGCTGATAACTTGATTTTGTCTCTTCCACTTTTTATGTCACCTCAGCTTATAATTTGTTGACTTCATCATAATTCGCAGGCAAGGGAGAACAAAGGATGGATTATGACCTAGTGTGGGTAAAATTTTGACCTTTGTCATTTATGGAAACATGCAACTGAGTTGACTACTATTGAGCATCATTGAGATGAAGGGCTTGATGGGATAAGTAGGAGATGGAGAGAGCTGGATCACTCGAGACGGGGAAGAAATGTAATGTAAACAGAAAAGCGACCCCTACTTTTCCATGTAAGGGCCGCCCATCACTCTCTTTCGCAAGGCTGAGATACCTAATCAATGATTAGAAAGTGTTTGTTGATATTGAGACCAGAGGGTATTCACGTCTATGCCAGTAATCAATTGAAATTGACTTTCTTTCCACAATTGAATTTGTTGCTCATTCATGCCATAGGGGATCCTTGCCGCATTTAATGCACGAATGAATCCGCGATGTTTCGAATCTTCAATCCAGCGAATGAAGTTCGCCGTTCCATTGCTAGACCAAGTTCCACCCGGGCTGATACCATAACGATTATGATAACCCGTTTCGTAACGCAAGCTATCAGCTACTGCTTCCACATCAAAGTCGCTATATTGATAAGCATGACCCAATTCATGGTAAAGGATTCCAATAATTTCATCGCGTAATGAGTTGTTAGGATTATTAGCTACGAAGCTTGCGAGATACTGAGAACTGATACCTAGCGTTTTTAACTCATTGTCTCCTGACATCCAGGCAACTCCAGGGGTGTCTACGATTTCCACCAGAATTTTCTTAACTCTAACCGGCATTTCTGCCGGACTCTTGTATAAAATTTCATTTAATTTACGCAAGATCGTCAAAATTTCTTGCTGGGCATTGGGTAGCGCTTGATCGAATAAACTGTAGCCCGCAAGATTCTGAACTTCGATGATCGGGTTCTCGGTATGCCACATGTCATTCGTACGCGAAAATTCAACTTCGCTTACTTGCAAAGCGTAGCCGCTATGATTTTGGATATTGTTGAGCCTATAGTATTGATAGGCATTTGTATTGTTATTCAATAAGTAATGTTTACGTTGATGGCGAAGCTTGAAGTTCTCATCGCTTTTCGTATCTAAATCCGTCCAGTTGATAGAATCATTGGATCCCTGCAGAACCCAGCTTCTCGGATCAGCATCGGGACTATTATTGTACGATTTAGCCGACGTAAGCGCGTAACCATCGATCATAACCTGTTCGCCAAAGTCGAACTGCAGCCATGCCGTATTGTTCCAAGTTAGCCACTTGGTATTGCTTGATCCGTCAACCAGATTCGCCTTGATATCGTCTGGCGCATTTTCTCCGCTGGCTGTAACCGTGGGCTTAATCGTGCTGAAAGTCTGCACATCATTACCGAATAGCTTAATTTCGGATAACTGCAGCATCCCGCCGTCATCGTACTGATTAGCAAAGTTATCAAACTTTACAAATTTATAAGCAGCCGTATTGGCAAATGAATAGGTTTTCGTTTGATGTCGGGAGGTGAAGCTTTGATTCTGCTGTGTGTCCAGATCATCCCAGACAATCCCGTCATTGGATCCTTTTAATACCCAGCTTTTCGGATCTCTTCCAGGCTCATCCTCCGCAGTTGTAATGGAGTACGATTTAACGATCTTTGCACTCGTGAATTCATATTGCAGCCATGCTGGAGTATTGAATGTTAACCACTTCGAAAAAATATACTGATCGAACGCTTTTTCCTTGCCTTCATGCGACCCATTTTCACCACTTGCGGTTACCGTCCCGTCTACAGCTAAATTGATCGGCAGGATGGTCGTAGTCGACTCGGCTGCAATAGCAACCGGAATATGTACATTGCTGCTAAAACCTAATCCTATTGCGGCCGCTAAGATAAGTACTCCTGTTTTTTTCATGTTTGTCCTCTCCTTTTTTTGATTAAGAAGTTTCATGATTTCCCCTACTTTTCAGTTCACTTTAAAATTAACTTCCGGGTATTTTGCGGCCAACCTTTCTAGTGCTGAGCTGTCGCCTGTCTGTTTCACATAAAGGTCAAAAAAAGCGAGACTGAATTCGTTAATGATACGATGAACGTACCGTGGATCTTCGCCAGGGCTTCGCAATAATGGTGAAATCAGATGAAAATCAGTGAAGCTCGTATGATCCGTGTGAGGAACGACCATCGACATGCCACCGCCGGCAAGCGCACGCTCGTTGCGGTTATTTATTACCTTGATATCTTCAAGTGGATCATCGATGATCCCTGCGCTCATGCTCAGAAACGGTTTGCCGATTCCCGTAGCTGGCACATTTGACCCATATAACAGACCGTCCATATTAATGGCTGCTTTGATACGGGAGTCCTCCACCAGCATTTGTGCGGCGGTAGCGCCACCGTAAGAATGGCCGAACATACCGATTCGCGAAGTGTCGATCCTTCCCGTAAAGCGGTCGTCTACATCGCCTCGGTTAAGCTTCTCCACTTGATCTAGCACAAAAGCGGTATCTTCCCGCCATAATTTGATATGGCGATCTCTTTCAGTAAGTTCAGTTAGATTCGTAGACTGAAAGTATGCAGTTCGACCGTCTGGATAGACGGTAGCCGCAGCGTCATAGGCATGGTCGATACATAAGACGATATAACCTTGACTTGCTAGCTCCTCGACTTGAAACGTATTTTGATTGCGAAAACCGTTCAAACCATGGGAGAAGATCAATACGGGATAACGGTTCTCGGCGTCTGATAGCCGGGCTTCCGTGAACGCATTCGATTTCACCACATTCAGATGGCCTAGTACGAATGCCGGGACGGACACATCTTTTTCCAGCCCCTTTGCGACCTCATGCGCATTGCGGATAAAGGGCTCGCGATTTCCCTCGCCTTTATCACCTGCAGGATAATAAATCTGTACCATTAGCTCGCGCCGGTCATTCGGATCTTTTGTAAAAAGTTCCTCCCGCTGATCATCAACCCAATGATACAGCGTTGTGCCGACCATAAATGGGCCGGTCGGTTTATGAAATAAAGATACAGGCATGAGTGCTGGCATTGCGACCGCTACAGACAAATAAATGACAAGCAGCAATGTACGAACCGTTACCGTAATTCTGTTTCTGGGGCTCTCTTTGCTCCTGGCCAATAGATAGCATACTGTCAATATAACAGGGGACACATAAGCCGGAATCATCTGCCAACGGTAGCCTTCAGCGATAAGCTGTATGATAAGAACACCGTAGGCAACCGTCAAGGCGGTAACAGACCACCGTTTTGTCTTCCAGCCTGCAAATAGAGTCCACCCCAGAAGGGCGAAATTAACAAAGATCAAACCGATTTCCCAAAATCCCATCGGATTCTCCCACCTTTCTTCATTTTCATCCAGGTACTATTAGTACTAAAATATTACTTTTGGTACTAATAATAAGTATTTCATACATTTGCTCTTAGTGAATCCACGAAAACAAAAAAGCTGAGAAGAACGGAAACCTGCAAATATTGTTTTTCTCAGCTCTAACAAATGGGAGCCTCATTCTACTTCCTAATTCCATTCAATATGATATCTACCATCATGGAAAGAGATTCTTGCACCGTAATTTGGCTGGAAGCTAAATTGCGCTGATCGAAAATCGATTTCATTAAGAAATTGAGGGTTTGGATCAGTGTTGGAATATGCATCGGACGAAAATCACCATTATGGATGCCTTCTTCAATGAGACTAGTAATGATATTCCACTCATCATTAATGCCTTGTTCCATTTCCCTCCACCGTTCGGGGTAGTACCGCCGAAGTTCGACCAGTAAGCGTACATAGCTGTTCTGAAAATCATGAGGGACAATCAAGAGTATCCCTTTCAATTTTTCAGATATGGTCAAATTCGTATCTTGGATCACTTCTTGAAATCGTCTTTCCGTTTCTTCGTTAACTTGCTGAACCACATAACCTATAAGTTCGTCCTTGGACGGGAAATGCTCGTACAGCGTGCTTTTGCTGACACCTAATTCGCGCGCCAAATCATTCATTGTAAATTTGATTCCTTTTTCATGAAATAGCGCGATAGCAGTTTTGGCAATTCGTTCTTTCATCCTTAGTTCACCTCAAACCAAGAGTAGTACCGATAGATCCATTTATGGTACTTTGGGTACTAGGAAAGTGTAACTCTTTATCTCCTTGGGGTCAAATTCTGCGACCAAGTTAGCACTAACTACTTTGGATTTTCGGGGTTTAGCTTTTCCAGTTCTGGAATCACGAAACGTCCGTCTTTTCGAATCAGTCGATCATCAAACCAAATCTCTCCACCGCCATACTCTGAGCGTTGAATCATCACCATGTCCCAGTGGATTGCTGACTCATTCCCATTTGAAGCATTATCATAGCATCGTCCCGGTGTGAAATGAAAGCTGCCATCGATTTTCTCATCGAACAGAATATCCTGCATTGGTTCCCTAATAGCAGGATTCACCCCAATTGCAAACTCCCCTATGTAACGTGCACCTTCATCCGCATCTAAGATATTGTTTAGCCGCTCGGTGTTGTTTGCTGCCGCATGGATGATCTCTCCATCTTTAAACTCCAATCGGACATTTTCGAATGTAAATCCCTGATAGGGTGATGGTACGTTTTTATGCACGGCTTTCACAAGTTCCTTTGCCAAAGATGTATCGATTCCAGTTGAATCTATTAATACATTGTCTCCCTTTTGCACTTTTGTAGAATAGTTTACGAGAATATCAGCTAATTTCGTAAGTCGTGGATCTAACATACATATACACCTCTCCCATCGTTTTTTAGCGATAACCTATTTGCTAATTCGTTGAATTTCCTTCACCTCCTCATCTGTGAAAGAGACCCCCTCTACCCTTACATTAATCTCTACAACGCAAAGTCCAGTCATACTTTGAACCGCTTCGCGGATGTTTACCTGCAATTGATGACACACTTCATGAATTTTCATACCGTACACAACCATAACTCGCAGGTCTATAGCAGCTTCAACTTCACCTACCTCGACGGACACGCCCTTTTGCACGTTCTTGCCACTCAACATCTTCACCCAATCATCTGATAGTCCGCCAGACATAGCAGTAATTCCTGGAGTCTCAAGCGCTGCAAGACCAGCAATTGTGGCAACGACATCATCGGAAATCAGAATGTTGCCTCCATGCTTTTTCAATTGATTTTCAGCCATGGTCATCTTCCTTTCTGTCTCTCCAAATTAGATAGTAATCTATCGTGGAACATGAAATTGAATACTGTATGCAAATGGTTCCTCCTCTCGATCATCAACCCAATCTCTCAAAATTCATCGTATTTCTCCCTCGGTCTGCATTTTCATCATCAAAGGCATCCCGATAGGTAAGAAACAATCGGAAAAAATCATAATTACTTCCATTCGTTTTCTACTTTGCTTTTTTCTTTCGTACCTGTAGTACCCATTTAGTATTTATAGTACTGATATTGTTATAATACCATAAAATAACTCTAAGTCAACTCTTCAAAAACTCCGGAAGCAGAAAGCGTTCAGAACTTAGAAGTCGCCTTCCACAGCGTCAAATCTATCTCAATTATCCTGTAAATTTAATCAACAAAGCTCGCCAGCGCCGAAATTTCCGGACCATATCCCCTTACTTGATCCCTGCCATGGCAAGCGTCTGGGGAGCACTGATGTTGGATGAGCCAATACACCCGATTTGCTCGCTGGGCTGGTACTGATCCTGAGCGGGGTCTTTCTAACGGGTCATACGGTCCGCTGCGCAGCCCAAAGTAGAACCCAATATAGCTCTTGCCAGATAGCTACATCTGTGATATAATATGATATTGTAATTTCAATTTAACCCCTTTTACGTTCCTCGCTAGAAGAATAACCCTTCGTGACCACGAAGTTTTAAATTCTTATTTTGAATAACCCAAACGAAGTATGAGTTTATGTAAAGACGAAATTCTGATTCACACTGGCGCGGTCATCGGAGCCGCAAGGACAAAAGAGAGGTAGGGCTTTTGTTGTTTTAGAAGTGTCATTATTCTGTTAACCTATATAAAATGATCTGAAGTTAAGGTAATCTCCCGTTCATTTTATGCAACTAGAAAACAACCAGGGACCGGCTGCAGCCATACTACAGGCTGTCAGGGGTTAAATAGTTGGCGTCATGCTGCGCCAGACCAAAACACAAACCCCCGGGGCGCTGCCACAGCAGCTTCACGGGGGTTTTCCATTTGCCCTATACTTTGTAACCATTAATCGGCGATTTGATCTGCGCGCCTCTCTTCATTATTCAAACAGCGCCACCGAATTGTTATCCATGCCGCCACGGTGACAAGGTAGCCGATGTATTGCCCCGACTATTACAATGAACGTTACATACAAATGATTCACAGCACTCATTTCTCTCAAATCTTCAAACATATGCTCTTTATGAACAACGGCTGTATCCACAGTTCGCACACGTCTTGCAGCCTTCCATATTGATAAGAGAAGCTGAGCCGCAGGAAGGACATAAGTCTCTCGACATCCCGCTCATCATCGGTGGAGATGTATCTTTCTGAGCAGATGATGAATCTTCAATCGCAGCTGCGATTGGTTCCTGTTCGATCGATTCCTGTCGTGAAGAATTAACCTGTTGATGATTGCCACTGACAGTCTGATTGTTGTTGTTTGACTGATGGCCATTTTCACTCGATTGTTGGTTATTGTTATGCGACTGACCGCTGTCATTTTGATGGTTCTGCTGACCGTTTCTCCCTTTACTATTTCGCTGACGCTCTTGATCACATGCCTGCTCCTGCATATGTGTCTCCAGCGCTTTTGCGACTGCATCTGCAATCGATTCCACCCGATTAGCACCGAAGCCAACGGAGCCTGAACCACCGATTCCCTTCAAATGCTTGATTAACAGCTCTACTTTGTTGCCATGGTCGCCATAGCGCAGGAACAGGGAACATACGCGGCCTAGCGCTTCCGCCATCGCAAATACATCGGATCCAGCCTTGCCGACGTTTAAGAAGATTTCTGCAGGAATGTCATTCAAATCATTAATCGTAATGTACGCCATCCCGAACGGCGTATTAATCTTATACGTTGCGCCGCGCAATACTTGGGGACGGCGCTTGTACACATTATTTGAGCTTGCTGATTCAGACTCTCCCCCCTTGGTTGCAGTTACCTCAGCAGAAGGAGAAGCATTGCCATGTGTAGATTCCTGAGTAGATTCCTGACCGTCATTACTTTCCTGCGCTCGGACTCCATCCTTCTGTTCATGATCTGAAGAGACACTCAAAGACGATGCACCAGACGAGCCAGTATCCTGACGATGAAGCTGCTGCTCATTTCCGTCCCCATTGTTCTTCGTCTTCTGTTGACCCTCAGAGACAAAGGAAGACTCGCAATGAAGAACCCCTCCTTGTGTTGATTGTGGCTCCTCGGAATCAGCTTGCCCCGATCCTGAATGGTTGCTCTCTTCCTGCTTCGACTCTTTCTCCGTCGACAGCACTTGCACGTCTCGACTTCCATCTCGGTAAATGGTTACACCTTTACATCCGAGGTCGAACGCCAGTTCATACAATTCCTTCGTCTGCTCGATAGTAAAGTCACTCGGGCAGTTCGCCGTTTTGGAAATCGAGCTGTCCACCCAGCGCTGAATCGCTGCTTGGGCACGTATATGATCCTCTGCTGACAGATCCATCGCTGTTACAAAGTAATCCGGCAGCTGGTCGTTCGGATGCGCATCCTTCCATTGCTGCGCAATCGGCACGAACTGCTCGTCATAGCCGAGACGGCTCTGGCGGTAATATTTGAAGGCGAAGTACGGCTCGATCCCGGTGGAAGTGCCAACCATGGTACCCGTGCTGCCCGTCGGCGCTTGTGTAATGACCGTTACATTACGCATCCCCTTCGCTTGAATTGCTTCTTCGACCTCAGGAAATACACCGCACATTTGCTTCATGAAGCCGCTTGACAAGTATGGCTCTGCTTGGAAGGCAGGGAAAGCCCCTTTCTCCGCAGCAATATCCGCAGAAGCCAAATAGGCCTCGCGGGCAATAAAGCCGAACAGCCGGTCAAGGAATTCGAGCGAGTAAGGACTTCCATATCGGATGCCAAGCTTGATCATCAATTCTGCCAATCCCATCGAGCCCAGCCCGACACGCCGCTCCTTCTGTTGATTGTTTTTATTCTCCTCAAAATGATACGGAGTCTTATCTATGACGTTATCGAGGAAGCGCACCGCATAACGCGTTACCTTCGATAGCTCCTCCCAAGCAACATCCCGCTTCTCAGCATCATAGAACTTGGACAGGTTGAGCGCGGATAAATTGCAGACACCCCACGCCGGTAGTCCCTGTTCTCCACAAGGATTCGTACAGATAATCGGGTTGAAATACCAGCTGTTCGACATCTGATTATAATGCTCCATGAAGACAACACCCGGTTCCGCAGACTTCCACGCCGACTCTATAATCGTATGCCAAATGTCGCGGGCCTTAACTGTCTGATAAGGAATGACGGACTTGCCCGCCTTCTTCCACTTCTCCAAATCTCCATCCCACTGCTCATCATAGTCCGGATCACTCGTATCTGGAAATACAAGTTCCCAGTCCAAGTCCTCCTTCACGGCTTTCATAAATCCATTGCTAACACAGACAGATAAGTTCGCATTCGTCACTTGACCTGCAGTCTGCTTCACTGTAATAAAATCCAAAATGTCCGGATGCCAATCATACATCATTAACATTAAGGCACCACGCCGGCTGCCGCCCTGCTCGATAAGTCCTGTCGTATAGCTGAATAAGCCTCCCCATGAAACCGCGCCACTGGATGAGCCATTAACACCACGCACAATAGCCCGTCTTGGACGAAGCGAGGATAGATTGATGCCAACGCCGCCACCCCGAGCCATAATTTCTGTCATTTCCGAGAGCGTCTGCATAATCCCGCCTCGACTATCCTTAGGAGACGGAATGACATAGCAATTGAACAAGGTTAGCTCCTCGCTTGCTCCTGCTCCTGCTGCGATTCGTCCACCCGGGACAAGCTTCCAATCATCGAGAATATATCTGAATTTATCCGTCCATTCCGCTTGCTTCTCCTTAGTCTCAATGGAGGCAATTGCAGATGCCAATCGATCCCACATTTCCTCCGGTGTTTTCTCCACGGTCAGCGTCACATGCTCAATAGACGTCTGGATGGTCGCCCCGCTTCGGAGTGCAACAGATAAGTTCCGGCCATTACGTGCAGTAACCTCTCCAACCTCCTTCGTCGGAAATTTCGGATCATCTTTCGTTAATACAAGTACAACGTCCCCCACTCGGGTATTATTCGTATCTGCATCCTTTTTTGCATATCGATCTAGAAATATCTTCTCACTTAGTCCTTCCAAGCGTTTCTTCTGTGGCATATTCAAAGAGAACAACCTCCTGTGCTTCTTCATTTCATCAAATCTTTATCAACAACCACGTGCGTTAGACCTGCTTACATGGTATGTACTCAACACTATATCTAGTGTCCAAAAAGTATTTTACATCAACATATACAAAACCACTGTGATAAATCCCTCATTTCAAACTCTTTCCATCGTATCGTATGAACAGTTATGAAATAAGAAGATTACGTCCATACTACACGGTAATGAAGAATAACGCATCGATTAAGGAGGGAGACAACATGCGTACGTATCAGCCGTCGAACGAAGAGTCTCGTACACCGAGTAACGCTTCTACGACACTAGCTTACCCCGGAATCGAAGCATCTATGGGAACTGTGGGTATTAATGGAGATAACCCCTCCACATCCTCCCGTACTAGCACAGCTGCAATAGGTCGCATCCCCCTTACTATCGAGAACGGATGGACGGACGAGCTTCTTGCTCGCATTGACAAAAACAGCCCTTGGGATGACTGGACCTTATTCCGGCTTGCATACGAAGCCCAGCAGGCAAAGCGAATTCATGCATTTGACGAGCTTCAATGCTTAACTCATATTACAAACGTCGATCCACTGCCGCATCAGTTAGAGACAGCCCGCAAAGTGCTGCATGATATGCGAGGCAGAGCAATATTAGCCGATGAGGTAGGTCTCGGGAAGACGATCGAAGCCGGTCTTGTTTTAAAGGAATATATGATTCGTGGACTTGTGAAGCGAGTGCTCATCTTAGTGCCCGCCTCTCTTGTGCTGCAATGGGTTCGTGAGCTGAACCATAAGTTCGGCATTCCTGCGATCGCCCAAAAGAAGGGATATCAATGGGCAAATGACATCGTAGTCGCTTCCATGGATACTGCTAAACGCGATCCGCACAAGGAAATTCTCATGGAGCAGGAATACGATATGTTAATCGTTGACGAAGCCCATAAACTGAAAAATCGGAAAACAACGAACTATCAATTCATTCAGCATTTGCGCAAGAAATACTGTCTTCTGCTAACAGCTACACCCGTTCAGAATGATATGAACGAGTTGTATAACTTGATCAATCTGCTGAAGCCAGGTCAGTTGGGCGGTCAAGGGGAGTTCAGCACGAACTTCGTCGCAGACAAGCGGATGCCGAAGAATGAGGGCATGCTCCAGAGCGAGCTATCGAAGGTCATGGTGCGCAATCGCAGAGGTGAAGGCAATGTTCATTTTACGAAGCGTATCGTTAAGAATGTTCCACTCACCCTCTCGCCGGAAGAACAGGCGCTCTATGATGGCGTCACTCGATTTGTAAAGGAGCAATATCGAACAAACAGCGGGGATATCGGCAGCATGTTCTCCCTCATTACGCTGCAGCGGGAAGTATGCTCCAGTCGGGATGCCGTCTTCTTAACACTCGTGAATTTGTCAAAGAAGCTTGCCGAGGACTCCCCTATTCGCAATTATATCTGGGATCTTGTCGATCTCATTAAAGGCATTAATGCGAATACCAAAGCCGAAACGGCGATGAACATTATTCGCGAGATTAATGAAAAAGTTATCGTGTTTACCGAATACAGAGCTACCCAGGAGTACTTGCTGCAGTATTTCCGCAATGCCGGTCTAGTCGCAGTTCCTTACAGCGGAGGGATGAACCGCGGCAAGAAGGATTGGATGATGGATCTTTTCCGCGGACGGGCACAGGTCATGATTGCAACAGAAGCCGGGGGCGAAGGTATCAATCTGCAGTTCTGCCATCATATGATTAATTTTGATTTGCCATGGAACCCGATGCGCGTAGAGCAGCGGATTGGTAGGGTACATCGGCTTGGTCAGAACAATGATGTGAAGATCTACAACCTATCAACGCAAGGAACGATTGAAGAATATATACTGAACCTGCTTCATGAGAAAATCAACATGTTTGAGATGGTCATCGGCAGTCTCGACATGATCCTAGAACGGTTCGAGAAGCAGGATTCTCTCGAGAAGAGCCTCTCCCGCATTCTTCTGGAATCGGATTCGGAAGATCTGATTCACACCGAGGTGGAGCGTTTAGGCAATTCGTTAAATGCGATACGTGAAGAAATAGATATGGAAGACGACGAGAAGAGTGCAGCAATAAGTAATCTCCTGCATAACATGAGTGCCGAGATTGAAGGATGATGACAGGAATAGGAGGTAGGAAGGAATGAATACGGAGCAAGTACGACGATTTGTGCTCGATTATTTGGAGGCCACCGATTGTCATATCATGGAGACCTCACCTGCCAGTGTAACCGTGAAGCTGTCAGAACGAGCCGACCGTAAGCTTACGAACCGTCCCTACTATTGGGGTTTTGTTGATCGCACAGGGGCAGAGCCCGAGACGATGCGATTCACCTTCGTATTCGATCCTTCTGCGATGCAGCCTGAACCCCCTCGTGGACCTTCTGCCCCGCCAGTCCTGCCACCTGCGGGTAAAGCCACAGCTCCGCCAACTGGTGCAGCTATTGCTCCGCCTCCGGGCTCTACCCCTGCCGGTACAGCCCCCGGCGACTCCATCCTCGGTCGCTACTTCGGCGTAGCACCCGCCTTCACAGGCGGCGGTGGAGGCTTAGGACGAATTCCACGCGAGGATGTTACCTTCGGCAGCCGGCGGCTGTCGAGCATCATGCAAGCGGTTCATGAAGAGGGTCGCTTCATTCAATTGTTCGCTGAACCAGCCAATGCCGGCAGTACTGCTGCAAACAGTTCCACACGAGGTACTAAGCGTTCTACTGCATATGAGCCATGGCTTCTCTTAAATCTTAACGTCGAATTTGCATGCGACCTAAAGAGAGAGGAAATTCATTCGTTCGGAATATCTCTGATTACGGGACGAATTCGGACTGACTTCATGGAACAACTGCTGTCCATGCCCTTGTCCCCTAAGCTTCCTTCCAATGTGCATGTTGCGCCTTGGTCGTTGTCTATTCAACAAGCCCGCGAGGCTGTAGAAAGACATTTAATCGATCTCATCTCTACCTATGACAATACATGGGCTGTGGAAGCGTCAGAACGATTGGAAGAAGAGCTTGCGAGATTGAAGTCTTATTACGAACCTCAGCTTCAGCAATTCAGCACCGAAGCCGAGCAGGCTGCGAATATGCCATCCAACAAGGACAAGCATAGCGGGGATGATTCCGACACTGATCCCGAACAAGGGAATACAAATTCCCCTTCGAAACAAGAACAGATCCAGCAGCAATATGACATGAGGTGCCAAGAGATTCGGTGGCAATTCGAGCCTCGGATTGCGGTCAATTTTCTCAATGCAGGTCTGATTCATCTTCCTTCGACATTGGCCTAAGCCTATCAATCATGAACAGTGCAGAAACGCCACATTGCGGCAAAAATAGAACGTGTAAAGGACAAGCACCTGAACAATGGAACGACACCATTTTTAGAGCTTGTCCTTTACAATTAAGGAAATCAACTAACAGCAACCGATACAGGAAGCCTGTAACAACGGAAATTAGAGGTGATTCGATGAATAATGAACCTTGGTGGACGAAATTGGCTTATATCGCCGCATCCGCTGCACTGACTTCCCTTGTAGCTGGCAGTGTTACTGTCGGCATTCTGTTTGCATCAAGCGAAGCCAAGCCACTATCGGGCAGAACCAATGAGAACTTGGTAAGCGAAGCTTATGCTCCGCTCTCCTTTCAACAATCCTTATTTAGTGAACATTCGATCATCTTGACGTCTACTTCTGCTTCGTCTACCTATCACACCTTCCAGTCTGCACCCGCATCTTTGACCCCGCTTTCAGGGGGTGGAGAGAACAAACAGATTGATGAAGCAATTATCCACTATCAGCAGCAGCTCGCCAAGAAAGCCCCATTCCAGCAATGGGAGCATGCAGATACAGAATGCTTCCCTCTTGGCCCTGGCATGCATGGGTGGTTCATCCGCGTTATGGACAAACAAAAGCAAATTGGATATATGATTCTACAAGCAGATGCCGATGGTCGAATACGACTGTCGGAATATGGGCTTGGCGAACAGCAGCCCTTCGATGAATCAACCTTACAGGATGCATTGTTAGATCGACAGCAGCAGCTTGTAGAGGAACATAATAAGGAAGTTCAGGTAACGAGCATTTACCCGTACCAGCTAGCCCCGCTGCTTACCGTATGGCGAGTGGAATGGCACAACGGGAACGTTGATTGGCTTGATGCGCAAAGTGGAGAATGGCTCCCGCTGCCGAAGCAGTATGCACCAGCGCCAACAAAGCGAGATGCAAATGATAGCCCGACCTTGTTGAGTCAGCCCTCAGCGAGTCAATCTAAACGCATGGACAGCAAGGAACGATTGCTTTCGATACAATTGCTATCCTCTCATGCCGCCGCCTCCTCGCAGAGCTACAGCGAGGTTGCCTCTTCAAGCAGTTTGATTGCACCATTCGATCCCTATGAGAATGTGAACTGGATGACTAAGCTATCTATAAATAGCTCCAAGGAGCTTCCTCTTACTTTTCGTGATCAAAATTGGGTTTATATACAGCGCATAAGTGGTGGGGCTGTTAATCAACCTTTTTCGTATATCGGGATTCAGAGATGGATGCTTGGAGGAGGAAATAGAGATGATGGTCAGAGCAATTCAAGCGATTTGGCAAAGACAAGAGACAATGTGTATGTAATTGTCTCTTCTCCTGACATGAAATCCATGCGTTGGCTCCCCTCCTCAGATGCACTGCAAGCGGGGGCATTTATTCCACAGTCATAAAAATATGTTCATAGCTTGATCCTTGCAAAGAGGCACGACCTTCAAAGGCGTGCCCCTTTTTTTGCCTAAGGTTGAGAAGGCGTCCCAGATCCTGATGATGGAGTGTTAGAGGCTGTTTTGACTTGTTTGCGCAGTAGTCGGAGCACATTTAGTTCTCTGGCCCGCTTGAGCAGAGGCTTGCTTGCACTCCCCCATTGGCCAGCCCACATTTTGACTCCGAATGGCACCATTCCGAACCACTTCGTTTGCCATGATTCCTTTGCACGATTTTTCCGCTCCATTTGACGCTCCCGACGCGCTTCAACCGGCGTATCCATATAGGTGACAACGCGTTGTGTAATGTATTTAATCAAGTCTTCTCCTTTTCCTGCTTTAGCCATAACGGTTCTCAATCCTCTCGTCGTTATCTCTTGGCTGCCTCGCCCCGTCATTCTTAGGATACCCAGATCTACGGCGCACCAACCCAAATTGGCAGGAATGAGGTTGTGCTTCGCTGTACACGATAAAGATGGAGTGATTATGTTGACCATGTGACAGAAAGAAGGGATTGCTTCATGCTACATCAACCGTCATGTGCATCGCGATTGCGCCGAATGGTCGCTGGCATTATAGCTATTGCCATCGGGTGTACCGCTAATATTGGGGTCGGACATGCTGGACGTGCTGCCACCACAAATGAGACAGCCGTATATCAGGAGTTAGCCGTGGACGCAATCCCCGAACCTTTTGCAGCATCTGTTCCACCCAATACAGAACCAATTGGATCCCTTCCGAGTCTTCCATTCTCTAAGCTGGTCTTAATTGATGCAGGACATGGGGGAATTGATGGAGGAACAACTCACGGCAATATCTTGGAGAAGGACATTAATTTAGCTATCGCTCAGAAGTTGTATCTTATGCTGAAATCGAGGGGCATTCCGGTCATTGTCAACCGAACCGGTGATTATGCGCTTAGCGATGATAACCGATGGTCGGCCACCCGCTCTAGACATCGCAAGGATCTTGCACAGCGTCGGCAGCTAAGTCAAGAACTCCCCGTATCCGTATTCATCAGCATTCATGTCAATTGGAACAAAAACAAAGCTGCACGCGGCCCGATTGTGCTGCATCAGAAGGAAGGGCGAAGCCGAATGCTCGCTTGGTTTATACAACAATCATTGAATCCAATCTTTGCATCGCATAAGCAGCCAGAGCTCGGCCCTACTTATTATTTGCTCAAGCGGGTGGAGCAGCCAGCAGTGATTGTTGAGGCCGGGTTTATTAGCAATGATCGGGATCGCAAGCTGCTGACAGAACCACGAACTCAGACGCTCATTGCATCACGCATCTGTGATGCAGTTATGTTCTATCAATCCATGTTCTAATTGGGAAGAGCGCTCTCTTCATCTGTTCAAGCAAGGGGGCGCATTCCAGCGTCATATTACAATTAGGCTGTGCTTTGGGTTTCTTTAGGCATAAGGAGAGGAGCTTCGGGGGTTGCTTTTATAAGTTAATTGATTAAAGCAAGTGGAAATAAATAAACCTCTTAAGTTTTATCCTTAAGAGGCTGTTAACGTTCCATACTTTCCAAAAACATATGCTCACCCAATCGTTTAAAATGAGATGCAATATGAGATGCTAAAGCGGACGAGAACTGTCCGTGAGATGACAGTTTATAAAATCCTGATCGCATCCTATACACTTACGCTGTGCGCTGTTGTACAAAATTCATAATCACATAGCCTTCAACAATACGATACTGAATCGCTCCGTACTTCTCCATCAACTGCAATGCCGCAGTAAGAGCATCAATCGCTTCGGAAATGACACCAGGTTCAATGCCTCGTTGATTGTGCATGTAACGGGTATTCAATGCATCGCGATGTACAGCATCAAGCTTCGAGCACGCAGCATGGAAGATCATTTCTTGTTCCTTCGCACGTGTGATGGCATGACGCAACTTGTCTTGTTCACGACGCGCACCAACCATGTTCATCTTCATATCTTGTACATAAGACATGCGATAAGTCAATCTACGCTCGTTCAATGCACGGCTTGCACGGTAGTCACCCATGTGATTCAACCAATTGTTTACTAGTATTGTATTCATTTGTATTCCTCCAACTTCTTAAGAAAAAACCTCCTAGCTCTATTTTCAATGAGTCAGGTTTCTTAAATTCTCTTTCTTTAACATGATTAAACATTTCACAACATGTTCAAACATCATCCCAGCATAGAATGATCAATCCTCAAAAACATTTCACAACTAAAATAGCCAATAAAAATAAAGCAAAAAAACAACTTCACTACAATTACAGTTCCAAGCTTAAAAAAGGGACAAAACAACAGTGAGTAACGAACCAATGGACAGACAGGTGGTTGGCGAAATGGACGGTGAAATGACGGTTGAGGGAGTATGTTGCGCTATTGAATAGTTATTATACACTCATTCCTCCACCATGTCAATACCATTTTTCAAAAGTCAGATCATTTACGCCTCTTACTCCTTTATCATAATCGAAATTCCTCTACATACAAGTTAAATAATTGTATACAAGTTCTCAATCGTAGTCGCAAACCGCTCACCTTAGCATAAGATAATGGGAAAAGGATATGATTATTTAAGAAGTAGATTCTACTCAACTGTGTGCTCCATTTATGTTTATCACAGTAAAGCAACTATGCACTCAAGCATATAAGCGTTAAATGACAAAAGATCTTCACATTTACATAGCAGGATTGGGTAGGATCTTGTAGTAATATAAAGATACGGGATCAGACTTTAGGACGGAGAAGCCCAAAACTGTCAGCCGTGAATATAGGAATTATGAAGGGAGCAAGTAAAATGAACGAACAACACGTTGCACTGTGGTTGTACAACAAGATTAAAAGAGATATCGTCGTAAACTTGGCTGATGCAGTTCAAAGCATTGAAGAAACATTCGGCAAGCGTTTCACTTTTGCCTTTGACAACGGGATGAAAGCAGTCAACAAAACAGTTGCTATGGAATTTGGAAAATTGAACAAGGATGGAAAGATCGAATGGAATCCTTCAGAATATAAATGGGTTTTTAAAATGTAAATAGCATCTATAGAAAATGACGAGCCGCTGGCCATTAAGCCAAGCGGCTCTTTTGTATTACATCATTCCGACGACATTCCGATTCTCGACAATAGAACCTCCGCTTGGGCATATCCAGCAGGCATACTGAGATATATGCCATAATCATAGTAGGAAGCATCATAGCTTTGAACCGATTTTGTCGTTCCATCAGCCTTCATTCCCTTAACACCCAAGATATGCGCGTTCCTCTTGTTCCAGGTTGAATTCGGATAAAATACGTCAGCTGCTTGATTTTGATTTAAACTAACGGTTATGGCTTGAGTTAGCGGGACATCATATCCGTGGACTTTTGCGTTCCCGCTGCTCGTTATTTGCACAAGATATTCCCAATTTTCGATCTGAGCAGATTTCCCTCCTGGCAATTTCATCACGACCACTTCCGCTTTGTCCATGTTCGCCTTGTTGGAATCCGGGTTGAACGAGCCATCAGCCTTATCATTGTAGTGGATTGGTGCTGCCAAGCCATAGAAGAGGCCGCTCTGTTCCCCAATATCTTTGTTCCACAGCCCATGTTGAACATTCCAGCACATTCCGTTATAGGCAAACACATAATCTTGAATAGGACGCTGCGGGACTAAGCTTCCACCGCTGAATTTACCCAGTGAAAGCCTACTGAGCGGGGATATGCCTGAGCCGTCAATTTCAATGCCTGATCCTCCGATCGTCACTCCCCCATATGAGTCACACATAAACAGATTGTTCCATCCCAACATGATTCCGAACTCACGCCAGCTTCCATCCGGTTGCAGAGCCCCGATATCTTCACCGGTTTGGTTACGTGCAGGATCCCCTACACTGTATGCCTTTTTCCCGTTAGCCTTCCATAAATTCATTCCCTGATTGTCTAAATCTCCGATGTTCTCTTCACCCGGATACGTGCCGCAAGCCTGCATTTGCCAACCGAAGCTAAAATTGTCGACATTGATCCGCTTGAATCGCTTGGCGGTCTCATCGTAGCGTGCGTTAATAAGCAGCCACAACTCATGTACTTCGACTCCGTTGCGTATCGTATGGATCGTGGCTGTATTAAAAAATGGATCCTGCAATCGCATCCCCTCCTAAACCATAGTATCGATTGAGGTGGCCGATTGTTACGGATGCTTATTATTGAATACCCTTGCTTGTCTTGCATTCGATTAAAAGGATACATGTGGAAGATGTCGAAATTATATTGAAGATAGATCGGCTGGAAAGAATCGAGAGGATGCTTACTGCGCCAAGTATAACAACTGCAACAACTCAATCTAATATCGTAAAAACCAATCACAACTTAAAAATTAAACCGTAGCAGCATAACAACGAAGCGGGTTAGGATAGCAAAAACAAGCCTTGTATTGAACGGGTTTAACATTTTATGTTAAGCAGAAAGGCCAGGCTAGGAAAATTAGTTTTTCCCTAGCCTTTTCTAATACATTAACGCTTATCTTACTTATTTGGGGCTGTCTTTCCTTGCCCCCCACTTGGATCATTTGGCTGATCAACATACCGAGGGGGCGTTTTGTAACACCTCGTGCTATTCCAGACTATGCAAGCCCTACCGATTCTCTTCCTCAATTATTGATGAGTTTGAGTCGTTTGCCCCGCCATTTTCATTAAGTTCTCAGAGTACACATTCTCTATTTCATAGGAATCATTTGCATATACTTCTGCTTATCTATCCACATCTGCTTTATTCCGCATATGCTCTCCTTTTTGTGATTTTCCATCCCTATCATAAGGAACCTAAAAATAACCTACATGCTATCGCTATCTTTTTACTAAGTCGACCTGGGTTTCTGTTCGTCTGATCAGAAAATGAATCGCTTATTGGCTGCTAGCTGCATGAATGACGGGACGCTTATGATTCCATGGTCGGGCGGCTTCCAATTGGGCGGAGAGCCGCAGCAGTGTAGCTTCGTCGGCGAATCGCCCAGCAAATTGCATCCCGATCGGCAGGCCGTCCGCGCTCCAACCGAGCGGAAGTGATACAGCAGGCTGGCCTGTCGTATTAAAGAGACTAGTGAACGGAGCACGGGTGAATACTTGTTCTGTCCAGCTTCTTAGATCGATATCCGGATTGTTGGCATTCAGCTCGCCCAACGGAAAAGGCACAGACGCAATCGTTGGGGAAAGCAGCACGTCGTACTGTTCAAAGAAACGACCGACGGATCGAGACGCTTGCGCACTGATATCGAGGGCATTAAGCAGATCATGGGCGGTTAAGGTAGCGCCGTATTGGTAAGCTTTCAGTATCGTTGCTTCCAGATTATGTTCCGAGGGCTTCCTATTCAACGCCTTCGCAAGCCGCTCAATTCCATGATACGTGTTGGCCGCCCATATGTGCATCGTCGCTACAAACAATGCTTCATAATCCACTTCTGGCAATACCTCCACTAATTCATGCCCGAGTTCCTCACATAAGCCGACGGTCTCATGCAAGACACGCAAGCATTCCGCATCAACGGGGGTGCCTGAAAACGGCTTGCCCGTCCAGGCTATCCGCAGTCTCCCCGGCTCCTCATCAAGTTCTGCTGAGAAGGGACGGCTCGGCCGCTCGGCCCAAGCATAAGCCCCCGGGTCTGGCCCCGCAACCGCATCCAGCAGTGCAGCCGTATCACGCACCGTCTTGGTCACGGCAAATTGTATACCGAGTCCGCTCAGTACTTCTCCGTTGTCAGGACCGTTGGGTGTTCGTCCACGCGTCGGCTTCAAGCCGACCAGACCGCTGCAAGCCGCAGGAATGCGGATAGAGCCGCCACCGTCATTGGCATGTGCAATAGGCACAATACCTGCCGCGACCGCCGCAGCAGAGCCGCCGCTTGAGCCGCCTGGACTCCTATCCGGATTCCAAGGGTTTCTCGTCGGCCCATACAGAACCGGTTCCGTTGTTACATTGAAGCCAAATTCGGGCGCTGTGGTGGATCCGAGTGTTACCAGACCTGCCTGTCGGAACCGCCTCATCATCTCGGAGTCGTACGGGTAAATCATTCCTTCCCCCAGTCGGCTCCCGCTATTTAGAGGCACTCCAGCCGCATGCAAAGTTGAATCCTTGACCAAGAATGGAATTCCAGTAAACGGGCCATTCGGCAAAGCAGACTTGCTTTCTTTTTCTGCAAGCTCCTGCATCGAGACGGCCATCACATTTAGTTGCGGATTCACCAGCCGGATAGCTTCGCAAGCTAATGCCGTCAGTTCCTGTGGCGTAACTTCGCCGCGCTTGACCAGCTCAGCAAGCCCCAGGCCGTCATAACTCGCATATTCGGATAACTTCATTGCACTCACCTCTTTCTTCGTTATACGCTTATCTTAAGAGATGGAGCGTACTTGAGATCAAGCCTGCAATACATCTCATTTTCCAAAAAAATCTGGAGTGCCCCCGCAATTTTAGTTTATTATTAGATTAAGGAAAATATGGGAGGTGCTTACATGAAGATTGGGGCATTCGCCAAGCGTTTTGACGTGTCCGTAGATACGGTACGCTACTACATTGAAATCGAGCTGCTGCTTCCGGATAAAAAAGCAAGCGCCCAATATGAATTTACTCCTTCATGCGTTGAGGATATGGCCTTTATCAGTGAAATGAAGCAGTTTCATTTTACACTTCAGGAAATCCGCCAAATGCTTTTGAGGAAGCGAATCTCTGATTTTACCGTCTTCGAAGACATTCGCTGGCATTATCTACGTATGATGAACGAAAAGAAACAGCGGCTAATGAAGGATAAAGAGCAACTGGAAAACGCTCTTCATCAGCTTGAAAATAAATTAATCACTTTACAGGACGAGCCTAGGACTGAAGCAGAGACCGGAGTGCCTTACTCCTTTTTGCCCCTGCTTTACTGCCCCTCCTGCCGCATTCCACTGCAAATACGAAACGCCTTCCTTCAGGGAAAATATATGCTTAGCGCACAATTATACTGCTCCTGCTCTTATCGGGCTGAAATCAAGGATGGCATTCTGCTTACCTCGGATAAAGAAAACGCTCGTTCCGCATATACCTATGGCTATGAACACGAGCGTTTTCAATTGCTTTCATCTGCTTTTATCAACCTGACGGAAAAGGGCAACCAGTGGTTGGCCGACCGACTTAGAAGCGAACATGCCAAGCATCAGCTGATTGTGGAAGCCAACGCTGATGTGTACACGGTTCTACCTAGATACATCTCATCTCTCCCACCGGAGACGATGTACATCTTTTGCGGTACGTCGAGCGAACTGCTGATCAGGCTTAAAGAGAAGCTTTCACAGAACCATACCGATTTGCAGGCGCTTTATATCGAGAGCAGTGATTGGCAGTTTCCTCTAGCTCCCGTTACCGTTGATTTGATCGTCGACAGCTTTTCGTTCAACGACTTTTCGTTGCACAATCGGATCTTCCCGCTTCTCCCGATGCTGCCTTATCTCAAGCCGGGCGCCCGTGTGCTGGGGCACTATTTGTATTATCAGCCCCCCGCCGCTTCACTTGCGCGAATTTGTCATCTGTTTCCGCAAGCTCATGAGCGAACCTATCATCCAGATTATTTGGATGAAAACTTCTCCCGTGTCGGCATGAAATTAACAGAGCGCGAACTGCTTGGTTACACAAAGGAACCAGGAAACTATCTACGCTATCATGTCCATAACGAAAAGCTTCATCTGTTGGCTTACTTGGCTGAGCATCGTGACAGCGGTGATCGTCCAAATCTTTTTGTGCAGTGATGCGGATGACGGATTCCTAACCTCTTTCCAATTCCCTGTTCTTCCACTATAATGATAATCATTATCAATGATAGATAGAATCAATAAAACTACCATCCCTGAAATCTGGGATTTAATATACGGAAAACGGAGAAGTTAGAGGCTTGAGGAGAACAAATACATATGAGTATCCAGCCGCAGAGAGCTCATCTGGCATTTGTTATCAAGATTCAGCATCTCATGACTGGGAAATCGTGAGAGTATCGATAGGCTAGCTGAAGAAATATAGTAAAATGAAGGATATGCTATCTTCCCTAAACGGGGATGATCATAAGCTCCCTGTTACCTGGGTTGCATGGCGTTTTACATAGAGTTTGGAGGATACCTACATGTGGATGATTTATGCTTTTGGTGCGGCGCTATTTGCAGGTTTAACTTCTATTCTTGCTAAAATCGGAATTCAGCGTACGGATTCCAATCTAGCTACCGCCCTTAGAACCGGAATTGTTGTCATTTTTGCGTGGGCTATCGTGTTTGCAGGGAACTTACAAACGAACCTGTTCGACATCAGCTCGAAGTCTCTCTTCTATCTCGTATTATCAGGACTGACGACCGGCGCTTCTTGGATCTTCTATTTCAGAGCGCTGCAGCTAGGCAATGTAAATGTCGTCGTTCCCATTGATAAATCAAGCACGATTATGACAATGCTTTTTGCAATTATCTTACTTGGGGAGCCAGTTACCTTACTGAAAATCATCAGTATGGCGCTGATTGGAATCGGAACGTACATGATGATACAAAGAAAACAAGATGCTGGACAATCCTCTGACAAAAGCGGGAAATGGGTTTGGTATGCCGTACTATCCGCTCTTTTTGCAGCAATCACAGCAATCCTAGGCAAAGTCGGCATTGAAGATGTTGATTCCAATCTAGGCACCGCCATCCGAACAATCGTTGTACTGATCATGGCGTGGTTGATTGTATTCGCAACTAAGAAACAGGGCGGCATCAAAGAAATCGACAAAAAGAGCTGGATTTTCCTTACCTTATCGGGTTTGGCCACCGGCATGTCCTGGCTGCTCTACTTCAAAGCACTGCAAGAAGGGCCCGCAAGTATCGTAGTCCCTATCGATAAATTAAGCATACTCGTGACGATTATCTTCGCTTACATTGTGTTTAAGGAAAAATTGTCTATGAAAGCTTTTGTCGGTCTCCTTCTGCTTGTTGGCGGAACCTTTATGCTTCTGTTATAACTACCACTTTCTGCGCACATGGTTGATTTGAATAATGGTAAGATGATTCATAAGTTCAAGACTCCGGCTGTTTTATCCTGGAGTCTTGAACTTATATCTAACTAGATATTGGATGACTGTTGACCTTGTACTAACGATCTCACTCGGATAGCCAAGATCGTGACTTCACCTATAATGGGGACACAAAAAAGGCCCGTAAATCATCATGCATCCGATTTACGAGCCTGTTCAAAGCTGCTATGATAAAACATCTTATCGAAGAATTACAGACAAATAAAAAAATCCTTAATGACGTAAGGATTCTGCTAATTAGAGTATGGTGCGGTCAAGAGGACTCGAACCTCCACGATATTGCTACCACTAGAACCTGAATCTAGCGCGTCTGCCAATTCCGCCATGACCGCATATAAGATATTGCGTTTGAAACCGATAATAATTCGGAATCAGTAATCATTACTATACACGGTTGGAACCATTGTGTCAAGCACCGTCATAGCAAAATTTAACGATTGTAATTAACACATACAATCTGATGGAAAATTGATGATTATTAAAGGGTGAAACGTAAAAACACCCCGCTGCCGAAAATCATCGACGACGGGGTTATTAGATCATGTAAATATAAAAAAAACCTCATAAGCATGAGGATTCATTGATGAAAGTATGGTGCGGTCGAGAGGACTCGAACCTCCACGATATTGCTACCACTAGAACCTGAATCTAGCGCGTCTGCCAATTCCGCCACGACCGCATATTTAATTACTTCCGATTGAGTCGCTAAGTTGTTTTCCTGGCGACAAGGAATATAATATCACGTCATTATAGGATCGTCAACACTTTTATAAACTTTTTGCAAGGATATCTTCTTATTTCTGCTGCAAGGCAGCTGGCAGGTTTCCCTCCCCGCTGCCTTGCAGTATTCCAGTTTATCCGATCAAGTCTCAGGGACTGTTCTTGGCTCATCTGCAGGTTGAATCATATAGCTGCGACTCAGCTTCACAACACGCCGATTCCGCTTGCGAATCATGACATACTCATCATCCCATGCAACCACGAATCCTCGAACATCATTCATCTCCAGTATGTCCCTAATGACTCTGACAAATGTTCCTTCCACTCGATAACGATCAAGCTCCGCTTCCTCCATCATCGTGTACTTCACACCTCCGCTATGTACAACATGCAAGGCCTGCCATCATAGCAGGCCTCGCACATACGCATGCTTCATCTCAATAGCCCACATGTTCCTTCGTATCGTTCGTTTCAAACCAATAGTCCAATACCTTGGCAGACATGACACGCTTGTTAATATACGCAACTTGTTGCGCGGTAAATTTCCCTGTCCAGCCCACCTGCAGCTGATCGCACAGCTTTACGATCGTCAGCAATTCTGACCAAGCGACATACCTTTTGTACCAGAAAAATTGAGGGTGTTCGATCATATACGGGTACAAATCATCGAATTCCGTGTGTTTGCATGCTAGTGCCCGTTCAAAATGGTTTTTAGCCTCCGTCACTTTTTCTTCCAAAAAGCGAGCCGTTCGTTCATCCACCATCTGCGTTGCCCCCTCTCACCATCTTATCTTTTATTATATGTCAAAGTGGTGAATGGAGAAAAGCAGACAATTCTTTTCATCAACTGAAACTAAATGGAGCTTTGAAGCGTCTAACTATATAAGAGGGTTATTTTTGCTTATTTTTTATTATTTACTGTTGATAACTAGTTCATAACGTCCAAATTGGCAATTGATTCAAATTCCGTATATAGGGTAATATGTTCTAGGCCCGTCGCGAGGCGGTAGAGGAGGATTTACGATGTGGCGATCTACTCGGCAACGCAGTATAACCATTGTACTGGCCGCAGTCATGATGACGTGGCTGCTTCAAGGATGCACCTCACAGGAGCACAGCATCCCCCCAATTGAAACGGATACACCTTATTCGCACCAGAAAGATTCTCAGGTGAAGCCAGATGAACGCAAGCCTGTAGGGAAACAAAACGAGAAAACCGAAATTGCATCACCAAAGAGCCAATCCTCTCATAACGGTGATTCTACATATACGGATCAAGCTTTTGATCGTGCACACCCTCAATTGAAAGGCATTGTGCTCGCTTCGAACAATGCCGCAGTTAAGGAGCTATGGGGAGAACCTGAGGAGCATTATGTCATGGATGATACCGATCCAATTGACGTGTATCAATACGAAGGCTTCTCTTACGGATGCAAGCAGGATGGGCGAATCATATTTGTTGAAGTATCTGGCGAGGATACCTCGACAGGAATCCAGGGCTTAACAATTGGAGACAGTGAAGCTACCGCCTCTAAGGTGCTCGGACGTCCAGATCATGATACAGATTATGTGTGGAGCTATGAATTAAAGAACTGCTTGTTGAGACTTGATCTGGATCCGACGACAAACAAGATCCAAGCAGTTAAGCTATTTTCCAACGAACGCGTATAATGGACTCTATAATAAATAAAACGCCTTGATTCCACGTGGAGTCAAGGCGTTTTATTGGTTCGCATCCGATAACGAATAATAAAGTATGTGATAGTGCCTCCTACCGCAAGCACTACAAGACCACCAAACAGAATCGGGTTCCCCTTCGAGTGAAGCCATCGCACCGCATCACGCCAATGATTTCCCACAATATGTCCAATCGTTAGAAATGTAGCCACCCACAATAATGCACCTGATCCAGCCGCAAAAAGATAAGTTGTCCATTTCATTCTGGACATCCCCGCCAAATAACAAGTCAAATGACGAAGTCCCGGCACGAAATAGCCGAACACAATACTCCAACTTCCATATTTCTGAAACCAGCGCTCTGTTCGTTCAACTCGCTTCGGCGTCAACTTCAACTTCTTCCCGTACCGATCCAGCAAGGGCTTCCCCACCCGACGACCGACTATATAACTGATGAACATCCCGGTCATACTCCCCGCAAGACAGACAGCGAAGGCAGGTGCGTATTGAAATGGGCCATTTACAGTCAAGCTGCCTACAAAGACCATCAGCGTCTCATCCGGTACAGGGATGCCGATGATGCCTAGCGCAAGCAACATAAATAAAGCTATGTATCCATAATTGGACAGCGCCCACATGACTGTCTGCACCGTAAGCCCCCCTCCCGTAATTCGATATCTATTTTATCATAACCATGCAGTCATGTCCGAACCTACTTGCTCATATTTTATAGTAATGCGTACAAGCCTGGCTGGCAAGGAGGCGTCTTAACGTTGAGAAAAGCAGTGTTAGTTATGCAAATTGCATTCACGTATATTGGAACCGTCGTGGGGGCAGGGTTTGCGACCGGACAGGAAATATTGCAATTTTTCACAGCTTATGGGTGGTGGGCTCCCTTTACCATCGCATTGTCGACAGTGCTGTTCATCTGGCTGGGCACGAAGCTGATGCTCCTGTCTCATGACATCAAGGCTCGATCCTATGAGGACATTAATCGCATGCTGTTCGGAGATCGGATTGGCGGAGCAGTCAGTCTATTCACGATGGTCATTATTATTTGCGTCAATAGTGTAATGCTGGCAGGAGCAGGATCCGTGTTCGTGGAGTATTTGCATTTGAATTACCAGATTGGTCTGCTGCTTACATTGGTTAGTTCCTATTGGTTCGTCAGCCGGGGCATGGGCGCCATCTTGAAGCTGAACTCCATCGTCGCACCTACAATGCTTACGTTTACCTTGTTCATCATCATTCATACCATCCAAATGCCAAATGCTGCTCAAGCGCTAACGCTGAGCACAGACAAGGCCTTCTATGCAGCATGGAGTGCGCCGCTCTTGTATGGCGCCTTTAATTTAGCAATGGCGCAAGCAGTTCTCGTCCCGCTTGGAGCTTCGATGCCGAACAAAAGAGTGATTCAACTTGGGGGCATTATCGGAGGCTTACTAATTGGATTAATGCTGCTTTCCGGACATTTTGCGTTGGCTGTGTACATGCCCGGTATTACGCAATTCGATATTCCCATGGGCCATATTGCATCCGGACTTGGCGTATTCATTCAATTGATTTATGTCATGCTTATTTTTTCCGAGATCTTTACAACCTACGTTGCCGATGTGTATGGGATTACCCTGCAGATGCATCAACGTACAGGAATTCATCCGAAGCTCCTTATTATCATGATCATGCTATTTTGCTTTCTGTTCAGTCAATTCGGCTTCAAGCCGCTGGTATCTCACTTGTATCCAATATTTGGAGTGTTCAGCCTTGCATGGATATACCTGCTAATTCGTTCATCTGGACAGCGTCCGACTCATACTCATCGTCCGCCGACCGACGCTCCATTTCCTGCAGCGCTGCCATTGCAGCCTGCACGTCAGAAGCATCCAACTTCTCCGCCTGAGAGCTAACAACAGTGAACCTTATATCTAGGTGCAAATAAGGCGCAGTCCCTCTACTGGAGGGAACCGCGCCTATGCTTAAGAGCTATATGCCAATCGTTGCATTTCAATCAACCGCACTTCCGGCAATTCACGCTTTATCAAATCAACGACATGAGGATGGCAAGTCGTCATCATGACATGATGCGAATCGGAGAGCGCAATAAGCGCCTTCGCTGCCAATCCTAGCCGTTCCTGATCGAAGTTGACTAGAATATCATCCAGCACAAATGGCACGGATGCCCGGTTCGTTAGCGCTTCTGCAAGCGCAAATCGAATAGCCAGATATACCTGCTCTGCAGTTCCTCTACTGAAATGGTGACTCCATACTACCTGACCATCCGGCCTTGCCAGCGCGATCGTCTTCTCACCGAAGGGAATCAGCACGCGAGTATATCGCCCAGCACTCATCTGCTCCATATAATGGGCAGCACGTTTCAGTACAGCAGGCTGTTTCTCCTCCTCATACAATCTGCGAGTATGCAGCATGAGTGTCTTGGCAAGCGCCAGAATTGCATAACGGGACGCTTGCTCGTCAAGCTTCGATTCCTGCAGCGCAATTTCCTGGTGATGGGAAGCCCCCTCCACCTCTTGCTTCAACCTCTCCAGCTCCTGCTCCAATCTTCCCTTGCGTCCTTCCAGCTCTCGAATCCGTGTATCCAGCTGTTCCATTTGACGTGCGATGGAAATACATCGCTGCTCGAGCTCACGTCCATCATACTGAATCAGCAGTTCCTCCATTGGTCGAAATGCCGTGCGTTCTCCTCCGCGATACAGCACTGCTTCCAGCTCCCGAACCTGCCGCTCCAGCTCAAGCTTATAGTTGTACGCATCAGCACAATGCAGCAATTCAAAACCAGTGTTCACACCGGCTTCCAGAAGAAGCTTATTCATCGTCTCCTGCATCTGACTGGCATGAATGTGCTTCTCCTTCCACTCATCATCTAAGGAACTGCTGTGAAGCAACAATTGCTGATATTCCTGCTCGATAGCCTGTTCACGCTCGATTCGCTCCAGCAGACGGAATAATCCACCTATCATTGATCCTGTCAGAAGCTCCACGCCCTCATCATGAGCAGCGACTCCGTATTGAAATACAGCTTCAGTTCCTTCTTTCCACGAACCAGTGTCATTCGCCTTCATCGCTTGTTGAGCTCGAGTTGTGATCAGATGCTGTGCGGTATGCAGCAAGCTGTTGCAATCCTGCTCGAACAATTCCAGCTGGCCAAGCAGGCGCGCATGCTTCACAGCCGCGCGATGACGCTGCTGCTCCACTTCTTCGGCTTGTTCCCACCTTCTGCAATGTTCCTTTACACCCGCAGGGGTGAGTCGTTCTGGAAGATTCTCTTGATCGAGCCATGCATGCCAATCGCGTAGACGCCCTTCTTCTTTCTTATGCGCAGCATCCAGTTCCGCTGTAAGCAGTCGACAGCGTCGTTCAGTCACAATCACCGTCTCATACAGAGAACGACAGCGTTCTTGTACATGTAATCGTTCACGATGCCAGGCTCCAACCTCTTGCGCAGTCCTTCTTAGTTCATCGATGCCAGCATCGGGTATACTGCGTGCTGTGCTAGAGAGATAGGGCTGCAATAATTGACGGAGCGCCTCAGCATGCACACGGATTGCATGTTCCAATCCATCTTGCGCACTCTCGCTACGCGCCATCACATCCGCTTTGTCTGAAGAATGCGGTGGAGATTGTGAAGATACATATGCCATTACAGCGGTAGCTGCTAGGCCTACCAAGGCAATGACGAGAGCCATTAGCCATTGCTGTGCCATCCACCCGAGCCCGGCAGCCAGCAGCACTACACCTAATCCAAATCCATAGATAATGCGGGAGTGCGCAAACTTCTGCGGACGCGGTGCATTGCGGTTCCTTCGAGAATAGGATTCGTTATGTACTCGTTCCGGTGTAGGAACATGCTCCTTGCCGTCACTTGAAGCATTCCACACCCGCACCGCATCTGCTAATGATTGCTCTGCGCATGCGATATCTACTGCGCTTCCCTCGTTTGGGGCAAAGCCACTGCCATTCACTCCAGCCGTCTCACAGCGTTTGAGCTGCATCTTGGCATCGTCGTACTCTTTGGTCGCAAGCTCTGCCTCACGGACTGCATGTTCCATCCCGGCTTCTGATTGCGCGATTGCGAGACGACACGAATCCGCACGTCTCTCTGCCAACTGTGCCTGCTCCAAGTAGGAGGAAGTCTTGCTCGCCAGCAGCATCTCCGGTGTCCATGATGAATCCGTCTGACGAGAGAGCCGCCATAATTCAGCTTCGGCAGCATTGCATTCCACTTCAGCCTCTCCGGCTGCTTCTCGCCAATGTTGGACGGTATCCGTCAACTGCGCAAGCCGGCGTGTCTCCGACTCCAGATCTAGCAGCTGTTTGAACGGCTCCTTCCCTTTCTTACGGTCAGCTGCTGCTTGCCGCTTCTCTTCGATTCCTCTGCAAGCAGCTTCCGTATCATCAAGCTTCCGATCAAGCTCCCGCCACTGGGCAGCAAGCTCAGGCAGCCTTATTGACAGATCTGTCGGCTGTTCATCCAGCTCTTGCTTGGCGGCTATATAGCGAATCCACGTATCGGCCACGCCGCTTGCGCGTTCAGCCTTAGCCAGTTCCTCCCGTTGTACAATTCGCTGCTCTACACACTGATTCAGTTCTAGCTCTATTCGAGTCAACTGCTCTTCTAACTCACTTAGCTTTCCCGCATGACGATGCGCTTCTCGCTGAACTCGTTCTAGCTTGTCCATCGTATGAAGGGTCTGGTTGATCAACTGATTGCGGCCCCTCGGCCGAAACAGTCCATCCATCGATTGCTGCAGCCAACGCTCCGCCTCAGTTATCCCTCTGCCGCCATACAGCCCTGTATCATATAAATAGGCCCCAACCTCGTCATCCTGCAGCGTTTGCAGCTCCTGCAGCTCATCTAGTGTTATGCCAAATAAGCGGCAGAAGAGTCCCGCATTCAATCCCCCTAACAGTTCATCCTCCAATTGAGATTGGCTGATATCTGTCAGAACTCCTGTTGCAGACACCTTACGGATACTCGTATGGAGCGAACCATCCCGCTCCCACCGCTCAATCGTCCATTCGGCACCACTTCGATCGAGCACGCTCATCCGTCCCCCATATACAGCCCCTTCGCTCGGTACATATCGGGTATGGCTGCTTCTCCGCTTCGGCAATCCATACAGCATGTCCCGAATAAAATAGGTAATCGTACTCTTCCCTGCCTCATTAGGTCCATAGAGCAGCGTAATCCCCATATTCGAACCGCGTTCCGCAAGCGGGATTACCGCATCACGGAATCCTCCATACCCCATAAGGTGAATCTGTAATATTTTCATGGACGCTTCACCCCGCTCTGGAGCCACTCCACGGCTAACAGCATCGCTTCCCGCACCCATTCCTCCTGTGTCTCGCTGGATTGGGAGGCAAGCCAATTCCGCAAGCGTGGCTGCTGCAGAAGTGTCTCCAATGCTTCCTGAATCAGCGCTTCTCTAGCTGTATCATGCTGTTGTGCCTGACTCGCTATTCGGATCAAGTCTCCTGGGAAGCTATCAGTCGCCTCCCACTGCTCAATATCAATATCAGGTGTACAGCTGATGCGAAGTGCGATTGGCCACAGAATCCCTGACACCTCTTCATAAGAAGCATGGTCAAGCTCTTGTGCTTGCCATGCTTCCCTCCATTGTTCGGTGAAGGATTCCTGCTGCAGCGAGGCATACAAGGGCGTTCGTCCGGTCAGTTCCACACGAATCAGCGTTAATCGCTCCCCCTCTTCACCTTTCCAAGCTGCCATCTTCTCATCAAGCAGCTGCATGATAGATTGAAGTGAACTTATCCCACTAACATCGATCTGCTCCTGACGCCAGCGAACCGTGTCCAATGTTTCGAATTGCAGGTTGACATCACCAAGCTCATTCACATTAACCAAGTAGCAGCCTTTCGCACCTGTTTCTTTTACATGCCTGCCTTGTGTATTGCCGGGATATACAATATAAGGAGACTCGTGCAGCACTTCTCTCTTATGAATATGGCCTAGCGCCCAATAATCATATCCCTTTTCCACAAGCTCTCTCTTGGAGCATGGTGCGTAGGGATCGTGTTCTGCACTTCCATCAACCGTTCCATGAAGCAGACCGATGCGGAACAGTTCATTAGCTGCAACTGTCTGTTGACTCCTATGTGTGCTCTCCTCTACGCTATCTGCATACACCGTACATTCCTCATCCGGGGAAAGGCCATTCCACGCTTGCACAGCATTCCTTTCAGGACGACTGGGATACATCGCTGCCAAATTCTCGTAAACTGCCATGTCTGCATAAGACATGCCGCATATAACCGCTACCGGCGAGGCATTCTTATTCGGAACAATAACGGCTTGTGGTTTATCCGTAGGGAAAACGGTCACATTGCTTGGCCACTCCCACCTCACCTCGCGATGAAGTGGATCGTGATTCCCATGAATGATATACACGGGAATCTGCTTATCCTGAAGCTGCTCCATCCCCCGCTGAAGCCTCCACTGCGCCTTAAGCGAGCGATCTCTGCCATCGTATAAATCACCGCTAATGACAACAAAGTCTACCTTCGCACGAATTGCTAACCGTACGAGATTGTCCCAGGCAGCGAACGTTGATTCCTGAACTTCTCCCTTCAGCTTATCCGGCAGGACTTGTAGACCGCGGAAGGGGCTATCAACATGCAAATCCGCCGCATGTAGAAAACGAAACGGAATCAATGCCTCACCCCCGCTTCAATTGATAATGTAAATATTTGCGCTTCAATTCATTCACGATACGTGTTAGCGAATAGGTTTGCTTCGCCTTTGCCCACGCAGCCCGCGCAAGTTCATAGCGGAATGATCCATCCATCATTGCTCTCTCCAGCGCATTACAGAGCGCAGTCGGATCATCTGGCGGTACAAGCAGTCCATTCACCCCGTCTTCAATCTGCTCTGCTATCCCGCCAACATTCGTTCCAATAAGAGAAAGCCAGCATAGCGCCGCCTCAGCGAATACAGAACCGAATGCTTCTGCCCGCGATGGTAATACGAAAATATCGAAGAACGGCATAAACTCCTCGGGATGAAGCATATAGCCGTAAAATATCGTCTCATCATATATAGACAGCTCCTGTGCGAGCTGCTCTAGATCCTCCCGAATCGGCCCATCGCCGATAATATGAAGTACATAAGCATGACCCCGCCGCTTTAGCTCTGCACATGCCTGTAGCAGTACATCGAGCCCTTTGGCAGGGACTAAGCGGCACATCGTGATGAGTTGAGGCACTGCATTATCATGGGCGATCGGCTTGAATCGCTTCTCATCAAATCCATTCGGCAGAACCTCTATTCGATCCGCATCATGAACATAAGCCTTCAGATACGTCCGGAAAGAATCGGACACCGTCATCATCTCATCCACTTGAGACTCCAACTCACGGTATAAGGATGTTAGAAATTGATGCTCCGGTCCATTGGGTTCAATCTTTCCATTTAAGATAAGCTCTTGTTCAAAGCTAGAGTGAACGGTCATAATTACAGGTGTATCCGGGTACAACTGCTTCATTACAAGTCCTACAATGGGATGATGTGCATGTATCAGATCATAGCGATTCGTAAGTCGCAGCTTCGACCACCAGACATAGTCGCGATACGTTTGAACATATTTCTGCACAATCGAACTATCCCCGTACTGCTTCCAATCGAAAGTATGAAAATGGACTTCTTCCTGCCCTTTGCCCCGTATTCGCTTCGGCAGCGAAAAGATCTCCATCTCCCAGTGGGGCGATTGAAATCGATCAAGTATATATGGAATCATGGAGGATACCCCTCCAGGCTGTTCAGGCGGAAAAAACAATGCTTGCAAAATATTCATGCGAGCGCCTCCTTCTTGTTCGCGCTTTTCGCCATTCAACCTTTATGATATATTAGAACATATGTTTCAGTAAAGAACCTTCCCAATGGAGCTGTCATTCATGACTCATTTGGCTAATTCCCTTTCTGAAGTGAACAATGTGATGGGATCAGTGTCTTCCTGTATCCTTTACATTACATTTATTATGATTCTGATGGCGATTCGTCTTTATATCCGTCAGCGATCACCAGCATATATTTTGCTCGTTATCTCCTTATTCCTTATGGCGGTGGAACGTCTGACTGATGTGATTCGTCTGCCATTGCTGGAGTGGAACCCTCATATTTATAACTGGTTTGTCGGTGGCGCGACCTTGCAAGCGTTTTCCTTTGTTCTCGTGAACATGGCGATATACCGGCTCTACAAGAGGCCTACTCGAGGATATCGGGTTCGCTTCTCAGCAATGCTGCTGGTCATCCCAATTGCGACGATGCTGTCTATTCCTTTTGACACGAACATCACACCTACCATCGCTAACGCATGGCCACTGCTTCTATATCTTATGTTCGCAACGCTGTTTTGTTATGTGTGGGTAGCACCCAGAATCGGACAGCGTATCACTTATATATGCAGCTTAGCAGCTTACTTTGCCACGATTTTGCTTACATCTATGAATGCCTTGCTGTTTACATACAATAACAATCAGCTGTTCCTGTTGGAACGGCTACTCCCACTCGCCTATTACTCCCTATTGTTCTTCATCTTGTTCGAGCGCGTGGTCGAACTGCTTCATATGACTTATCGCACTTCCATTACGGATGGGTTGACAGGTCTATTCAATCGAAGACATATTATGAAAGTGATGCAGCAATATATCCGCAACGAGTACAAAATTTCATTTATTTTTTGCGATATCGACAATTTCAAGAAAGTCAACGATACATATGGTCATGATCAAGCAGACGAAATCTTGAAGCAAGTGTCTCTGATTATTCGGGAAGAGGTGGAGGACTATGGCGTACCTGGCCGATTCGGAGGCGAGGAACTAGTGGCGCTGATTACGCATCGCAATGCCCGTACCGAGCAAATCGCTGAGTCAATCCGGCATCGCGTAGAACAGGAGACAACGGTAACCCTTAGCATCGGTCATAGTACGCTGCGCAAATATATGACTTCAGATGATATTGTACGAGAAGCGGATCAGGCGATGTACTATTCCAAAACTCATGGCAAAAATCTAGTCACAAATTATCTCCATATCCAGAAAGCCTCGGGCAATATGTCCTAACAATAAACAACGCCTTCTCCTGCATCTCCATGCAAGGGAAGGCGTTGTCCGTTGTTCCAGATTGAGCGCTATTCTATTGTACGTCTCTTTTGTTGAAAATGATGAGGGACAAGCCAAGAAGCACGATCATATACACGGCAAAAATCGTAACACTGAAACCGAAGCTCGCTTCTTTAAATGGAAGATTGTCTCCACCGTTGAAATACGGCTGCCAGTTCAAATTCGGGAAAATTAAATACTTGTACCACGGCTTGCCAGAGAAGAAGTATATCCCCGCTCCAACGACTGACTTCATCACAATCGGCACGGTAATTGCCAGACCCAAGCTGCGTGTCAGCACAGCTGCTGTCATCGCAAGCAGTGCATAGAACAGTACATCTGGAATTCGGAAGACGATATCTTTCAATATGGACGCCAGTGTAACATCTGCTGACATGAAGCTGAAGAAGATCATTCCGATCACAACACTGCAAATGACCGTGAATACATACACCGACAACAAGATGAGTACTACAGTAACCATCTTAGAGGTAAGTACCGTTGTGCGGCTTGCCGGTCTTATCAACAACTGCTTAATCGTTCCATCTCGATACTCGTCGGTAACGATTTGTGCAGCGACGACCATGATAAAGATGCCAATGAGGGAGCTGAACAAGAAGTTGACGTCGCTCACAAAAGCCATATATGGATATGGATCACTTTTGAAAATAAAGAACCGCATTGCAGCAGCTACAATTAACGTAATAACCGCGATAAACGCGTAAAAATAAGGCACTTGGCGCTTGCTGTTCGCCTTCATCCATTCATTTTGCACAAGGGATACGAAGTATCTCATTCAATACGTCCCCCTTTCGTCATGGACAAGAACGTCTCCTCTAATGTAGGCGCCACTGTGCGCACCTCATAAATGAGAACACCCGCTTGAACGAACTTCTGTACGGCTGTAGGAACCTCGTCATGCATCAGTTCAACTTTAACTGCACTGTCTTCCTCTACACTTGCCTTCCAAGCTGTAGATGCCAGCACTTCCATCGCTTTCGCGGCATCGTCGACCACGAATCGAATTGCCATTGCTTGAGATTGTTCGCCCTCTTCATTCGGATCAAGCGATCGTTCCCCGACAAACTTACCGTTCTGAATGATGAGCACTCGATCACACATGAGTTCAATCTCGGACAATAAGTGACTGGATACGAGAATCGAGATATTTTCCTTCTTCGCGAGATGGCGCAAATAATCACGCAGTTCACGTATACCGGCGGGATCTAGACCATTCGTAGGCTCATCCAATATCAAAATGGATGGGTTATGAAGCAGAGCCTGCGCAACACCCAGCCTTTGGCGCATCCCTAGGGAGTACGTCTTAACTTTCTTGTCCAGCGCATTTTCCAAATCTACCAGCTTCACAATTTCCTTAATGCGCTCCTCCGTAATCGGCTTCCCGCTCATACGTACGAAGTGCTGCAAATTTTTGCGTCCGGTCATAAATTTGTAAAGCTCTGGGTTTTCGACAATCGCGCCAACATGAGCCATCGCCTTCGCGCGGTCGGTTCGAATATTATGCCCCTCTATTACAATATTTCCAGAAGTCATCGACATCAGGCCGACCATCATCCGGATCGTCGTCGTCTTCCCTGCTCCGTTCGGGCCAAGGAATCCATATACTTCACCGCGACGCACACTGAATGACAAATCATCGATAATCGTTTTTCCTTTTATCTTTTTCGTGACGTTTTGTAGTTCAACAACGACATCATTCACCATTCATCCGCTCCTTTCTCCTGTCTTACCTGGTTGTTCTCGTAGATGCGTATCTCTAGCTTCCCCTAGTCAAATTGTATCCATGAGTTGATCTTTCCAACCCCGAATCCTACCACATACTCCATACGTACAAGCTTACTATGACGTTTCGCAAAAATGTCTTACATTATTGTAACCTGTACCTCCAATCACTACTAGAAAATCACAATGATGAATAAGAGATTTCATGCGGTTATTCCCTAAAGATTCAACGTTGCATCGAAGGCCAGCAGTCCGGTAAACTATACAATGCTGATTACTTATACCCATTCGGAAAGGAGCTGTAACATGTCCCTAGAAAAAACAAACTACTCATTGCCTCAAGCTTATATTGAGCAGATGAAGCAGATGCTCCCTAAGGATGGGGATGCATTTTTGCAAAGCTATACAGAGCCGCGAACCTTCGGACTGCGTGCTAATCCCGTGAAGTGGCTGACACATCCTGACGCTCGCTCGCGCTCAGAGAAGCTATTTCAGCTGCGCCCCGTGCCTTGGTGCGAGGAAGGATACTATTACGAAGAGAGCTCGCGTCCTGGCAAGCACCCGTATCATGCAGCAGGCCTCTATTATATTCAAGAGCCCTCTGCAATGTCTGCAGTAGTCCTGCTTGATCCACAGCCAGGCGAATTCATCTTGGATTTGGCCGCTGCGCCTGGAGGGAAATCTACCCACATTGCAGGACGGATGCGAGGTGAAGGTGTCCTCATCTCCAATGAGATTCATCCACAGCGCGCCAAAATATTAGCCGAAAATATCGAGCGAATGGGGATCCCCAACACGATCGTCACCCAATCCGATCCACATGCGCTAGTTGTTAAGTTCCCGCAAGCCTTCGATCGGATTATGCTCGATGCCCCATGCTCGGGTGAAGGCATGTTTCGTAAAGATAACGATGCTATCAAGGAGTGGTCTCCTGAGCATGTTGCCATGTGCGCAGCACGGCAATGGGATATTATTCAGGCAGCAGTAACGATGTTGAAGCCCGGCGGGACGATTGCCTATTCCACCTGCACTTTCAACCATCAGGAAAATGAAGGGATCATTGAAAAATGGCTTCAGCATTACGACCAGTTCAAGTTGATTCGCATGGAGCGAATTTGGCCTCATCACTCTGAAGGAGAAGGACATTTTGTAGCCGTGTTGCAGCTACAGGAGGGCGACTCGGAATCAATTGCTTCCACTAGCTCTACTAGCCGTCGCGGCAAGACTACCCGCAAGGGAGGTGGAACCCGCTCCAACGAAGCGCAGACGGCATTTACACAGTTTGAGGCTTGGATGAAAGAGTTCCTACCTGGGATTCACTTGCCTCAAGGAATGCCCTTGCTGTTCGGGGAAGAACTCTATTGGCTGCCGCAGGGCAATGAATCAGCTGTTCAAGCACTACGAAGTGGAGAGACACTCCAAGGGCTCCGCATCCCTCGTGCCGGTCTGCATCTCGCTCATATACGCAAGAATCGTATTGAGCCCGCCCATGCACTCGCGATGTTCTGCAGTTCTTCAGAGGTAGCTGCTCAATCCATCTCATATGATGTGGAAGATCCGGCCGCGGAAGCCTATTTGCGAGGTGAAGCTCTGCTTCTTGAAGGAGAAAATGCGAATCTGAAGGGATGGACACTTGTCGCAATAGACGGATTGCCAATTGGCTTCGGCAAAGCATCAGGAGGCCAGTTAAAGAACCATTATCCAAAAGGATTGCGCAAATAAAGTAGATTACCTTACAAGAACAGCTTCGTGCAAATAAAAAAACCACTGATCTTGCACAATAGAATGCTCCTGAGAGAAGCTTCGATTGTGCAAGGACAGTGGTTCACATGAGCGAATCATTGTATGGGTGCTCGCACGGAACCAATTCCAGCATAGCTCCAGTACAATTTTCTCTAGGGCTGGGTACAGCTATTTACAATACTTAAGCAAAGTTGCCGCCACTCCATCCTCGTTGTTCGACAGTGTAACTTCCTGTGCGGCAGCCTTTACTTCAAGCGGAGAATTGTCCATAGCCACGCCCAAGCCAGCGAATTGAATCATCGTCATATCATTATAATAGTTGCCGATAGCCAATACCTGCTCACGAGGTACGCCGCGCATAGCAGCAAGCTGCTTGAGTGCATTTCCCTTCGTTGCATCCTTATGCATAATATCGATAAAGTAGTCTCCTGAGCGAATAAAGTTGTGCTCATGTGTCCATTGATTCAATTCATGTTCCACTCGATCTATCTCTTCCTTATGCCCGCTCATCGTCAGCTTCACAGGAGCATCAGTCAAGCCCGTCCAACCTGGGAACTGCTTCGGCTCAATCAGGAATTGACGGTATAGATCCAGCATCTCCGGGGTCAACTCATTCAGCTTGTCCACATAGAGATCAAAAGCTGTATTGATATCAAAGTGAACTCCGTTCTCACGGCAATATTGAATATAAGGCTCCAAGCCAGCGCTCGGGATATCGAAGCGGTGGAGCACTCTGCGCCCTTCTGAAGCAATGGTAGCTGCACCATTATGGGTAATGACAACACCCTCTAGTCCGATTTGCTCTAAATAAGGAAGCGTACTGATCGGACTTCTTCCCGTACACAGCACAATCTCCATACCTTGTGCCGCAGCCTTGCGAATCGCCTCCGCATTCGCGCTGGACAGCGTATGATCGTCATGAAGCAGAGTTCCATCCATATCTAAAGCCACGATGCGATAATTCATCACTGATTTCTCCCTCTCATCTCTATCTTCTGTATCGTATGAACAGTATGATATTCGTAAGTGTAAAGCAGTCCTATCCAGTTGTTGCTATGGTTAGTATTGCTGATATTGTTGCTATTGCTGCTGTCGTTGGAGCAAGGTAAGCTCTTCTTCCGTACACTCTCTCCACTGACCGAGCTTAAGAGCCGAATCCAATTCCAGTTCGCCCATTCGAATTCGCTTCAAATAAATGACTTGCTTGCCGACCGACTCGAACATTCGCTTCACCTGATGAAACTTCCCTTCCGTAATCGTCAGTTCGATGAAGGAGTGCACGGTTCCATCGGATTGCTCCTCATGGCCACGTATGACAAGATGAGCTGGCTTCGTCATATATCCATCATCCAGCTCTACTCCTTGTTGAAATGCTTCTCCATCCTTGCTGTCAACCCGTCCTCTAACGGTAGCCACATAGGTCTTCGGGACGTGCTTCTTCGGAGACAGCAGCTCATGCGCCAGCTTGCCGTCATTTGTAAGCAGCAGCAAGCCCTCTGTATCTTTGTCCAGCCGACCTACTGGGAAAGGCTCGAAGTGCCGCAGTTCTTCAGGGAGCAGATCAATCACCGTCCGTTCCCGTATATCTTCCGTAGCAGATATTACGCCTTGCGGCTTATTCAACATAATATATACAAATTCACGATAGCGAATCTGTTCGCCATCCAGCAGCACTTCATCTGCATCGGGATCCACCTGCAAGCCGCTGTCCTTAATTACCCGTCCATTGACTTGAATTAGGCCAATCTTCGCCCATTTTTTAATCTCGGAGCGACTGCCGCAGCCCATATGCCCTAATAGTTTGTCCAGCCTTATCTTTTTTGCCACCGCATGCTCACCTCCATGCTGCACGGTGTGCTTGTGTTCATTCTTCGTTCCTATCTTCTCGTATGCATTGTGCACAAGCTATTCTGAGCCGTGCTCTTACAGCATACCATGCCAGCTGCGCTTATCACAACGAATCGACATGTCATCGATTTAGGTGACAGCATTTTCCCTCCCCCTTACATTATTGTCACAATGCAGTCAAGAGAGAAACTTTCCCTTATAATCATCGTATGGAACACTGTTATGCGCTGGCTCGATACATATTTAATCAAAGAAGTAGATAGAAAGGAGGAGCCGAATGTTACGTGTCGAAGGCCTATCACACTCATTTAAGAACGGCCCCGAAACCACCCAAGTACTGCATTCCATCAATTTCGAAGTGAAGCGCGGCGAGATGGTTGCACTGCTCGGCAGCTCAGGTTCTGGTAAGTCAACATTGCTTAACTTAATGGCAGGCTTAATGAAGCCAACTGAAGGAAGCATCTATATTGCAGATCAGGACATTGTGAAACTAAACGAGAACTCACTCGCTGAATTTCGACGCAAGCACATCGGATTCATTTTTCAAGCGTATGAGCTAATAGCCAATTTAACTGTACGTGAAAATGTAGAGCTCCCGCTTATTTTTCAAGGAATTCGTCCATCGGAGCGGAAACAAAAATCGCTGCGCCTGCTTGAACAAGTCGGTATTCCTGACAAGGCTGAGCTGTTCCCTTCCCAATTGTCTGGTGGACAGCAGCAGCGTGTCAGTATTGCACGCTCTCTTATTACCGAGCCATCGGTTATTTTTGCGGACGAGCCTACCGGTAATTTGGATACACGTACAGAAGAAGAAATCATTGCAATCCTGAAAAACTTGAACGAAACCGTTGACACCACCTTCATCATCGTTACCCACGAAATGGAAGTGGCTGAACAAACGAAGCGGATTATTACGTTGAAGGACGGCGTATTGATCGAAGATGGATCGCGCACACGCTTGAATTCGATAATAGCAGAAGAAGCTGTTCCGGAGGATAAAATCCTTCAGCCCGTTGGAGGTGAGCAGTCGTGAGAGTACGAGACTACCTCCATCTTTCATGGGATCAGTTGAAGAGACGGAAGGTCGTAACCGGATTATGTGCAGCGGGAATATCAATTGGCTGTGCCGCTATTATTATTGCGATGAGTGTCGGAGAATCTGCACAGACGTTTGCAGAGAAACAGTTGAACACGTACTTGAAAATGGACGAGATTACGGTAACACCAAATACCGGGGTCAGCCAAGGTGGAAATCAAGGAAAAAACAGCGGACAGCAGGCAAAAGGTGCGGATGACGAGAGTATTGAGCGCGGAAAGATTACAGCCCAGAAAATTGAGGTCATTCGCAACATCCCTCATGTCAAGGCTGTTGCGCCATTCCAGCAATTCGGCTATTTGGAAATGTATACGATGGATGATCGTCGGACTGGAATTGAGGTATTTGCGACAGAGCTCAATTCGTTAACTGAATTTGACAATAAGTTTATGCAGGGATCCCCTTCAGACCTTGATGGTACCGTCGTATTGAGCTATGGAGCCACTCTCGGACTTATTGACCAAGAGACGATGGATAACCTGATGGAGCAATTGTCGAACAATCCGTACGACGACTCCTTGATGGAGCAGTATAACAACCTAAACCGTATTCCTACAGCGATGTATCAACGTCAACTTCGTCTCAAGACGATGCTGATGAACGGGGATAGCAAGACCTATATGAGCTCCCCGCTTCGCGTGTCTGCTGTATTGAAGAAGCCAAACGGTGTAAGTGAGAATCAGGTAGCTTACGATAAGAAGCTGTACGTATCTCTTGAAACCGGCAAAATGCTGATGCAGGAGCTGCACATGAATGACGGCAGTGCAGAACAAGGTACATACAACAATGTCATCGTAAAAGTAGACGACCAAGCGAATGTAGAACAAGTTGAGAAGCAAATTAAAAAGTTAACGTTAAACACGCAGACAAACCTCCATCAAAAGGATCGACTGCAGGAGAACTTCGCAATCGTCAAGACGATTGCTCTTGGAATCGGCATTTTCGTTCTTTTCATCGCCTCCATCTCGATTGTGGTGGCAATGACAATGTCCACGTATCAACGCCGCCGCCAAATCGGCATTATGAAGGTGCTCGGTGCGAATCTAAGACAGATTCGCAACATGTTCATCATTGAGGCGGCTCTGCTCGGATTGGTTGGTGGATTGATTGGCGTTATGCTGTCCTACTGGATCGTATGGGGCATTAACGGGGTTACAGCAAGTACAATGTCCGAAAGTACGGGGGATGCGATTATCTTCATCTCCTACTCTAATATTCCGATCGGAATTACATTTGCAATCGTAACAGGCATTCTGTCGGGCATTTATCCAGCAGTCAGCGCCTCTCGTACCGATGCTCTTACCGCCATTAAGCGCGACTAACAGCCATCATTTTTGCGTTGTCTGTAGAGCTGTTCCACATAGAGGAGGACATTTACCAAATGAAATCGAAAATAAAACCGATATTGAAATGGTCAATTATCATACTTATTTTAGGCGGCATCAGCTTTGGATTGTATCGTTTTGCTAACCCACCACAGCCAGAGCTTCCGATGGACAATGCGGGTGCGATCACCTTCCCGGTTACGAAGGAAACACTTGTGAATCATATTGAAGTAAAGGGTAAATCCACATATGAAAAGGAAACGATCGTGTATGCGCCATTCGGTGCAGAAGTGAAGCAATGGGCTGTAAAGGATGGGCAGCAGGTGAAGAAGGGCGAAACTATCTTCCGTCTCGATCCAAGTGTACTGTTGAATGAAATTGCACAAGCTGAAGCTGTAATTCAAAAACAGAAGCTTGAAACGCAGCTCGCACAATATCAATCCGCGCTAAGCGAAGAAGATCAAGCGCTCCCTTCCACGGAAGCCGAAGTGAAGAAGAAATTCGTCGAGAAAGAAACGGCGAAGCTTCAGCAAGAGCTGAACAATGTAACCATTGATATTCAACGAAAGGAAATCGCTCAGAAGCAGAAGAAGGTAGATGTAGCCAATTATATTGCACCTTCGCCAGGGATTTTCCTATACGATGATCCGAACAAAATTCCACAAGCACTGAAAGAGAATGAACGTGTCGGCAAAATCGTAGAACTGAAGAAATTGCAGCTCGTTACGCTAGTTGGCGAACAGGATGTATTCCGCATTAAGCCTGACATGGCCGTTGAAGTAAAAATGAACGCCATGAAGAACGTCAAGATCAAAGGGAAAGTGCTGAAAGTGTCCAAATTCGCAAAGGCGGTATCCGAGGAACAACGCAATAACAATCAGCCCGCTCAATTTGAAGTCATCATCGGACTCGATGCCAATGAGAACCTGATTGCCGGTCTCAGCCTTACTGGACAAATTGAGACACAACGGAAAGAAAATGCGATCGTTGTGCCAACTGTTGCCGTTATGCGGGAAAAAGAGAGCGTCTTTGTTAATATCGATAAAGGCAATGGCCAAATCGAACGAAAAGAGATAAAAGTTGGTCTCGAAACAAGTGAGAAAACAGAGGTATTGGAAGGATTGAAGGAAGGCGATACGGTCGTGCTGCAATAATCGATGCCACTAAACCTACAAGTTTGTAATTCACAATGAGATCATTCAATATGAGTTCGATAAAATAGAGGAAGCACCCTGCAGAACCGCAAAGAAAGGTTCCGAAGGGTGCTTCTTCTCTATTACAGTGAAGATTGCTCCGCTTGCACATCTTCTTGTTCAAATAACTGATTCCATTGTCCTGATGCGATCTGGACTTTGCGGATTCGATGCTTCTCTCTCTCCAGCACAGTGAATTGAATACCGTTCCATTCGAGCTTAGAGCCCTTCTTGCAATCCGGCATCCGATCGTACAGCCATCCTCCGATAGTATCGATATCCTCGTGCTCAAGCTCAGTGGAGAGCAAGCTATTTACATCCGTAAGCAGCACTTTCCCATCAAATATATAGGTATGCTCATCCAATTGTTCAATTTCAGGGCGTTCTTCCTTGTCAAATTCATCACGGATATCGCCAACGATTTCTTCCAATATATCTTCAATCGTGATCATACCGGATGTTCCACCATATTCATCAATTAGGATCGCCATATGCGTGCTTTCTTTCTGCATTCGCTTAAGGAGCTGATTGATCGGAGTAGACTCCGAAACGGTGAGAACGGGCAGCATGATGTCAGATAGCTTCTTATTAGCCGCTTCATCATATTGCAGGAACAACTGCTTCGTGTTGATCATGCCCACAATGAAATCCTTGCTTCCACGAATAATCGGATATCGGGTATACTGTTCCCGCTTCATGACTGGAATGCTCTCCTCTACAGGCAGTTCCTCCTGCAAGCAAATCATGTCCGTTCGCGGAACCATAATTTCCTTGGCCAGCAATTCGTCAAATGCAAATATGCGGCTCACATAACCGAATTCCGTTTTATTGATTTTACCACTTTCATAGCTTTCATTCAGAATAATCTGCAGCTCTTCTTCAGAGTGGGCCTCTTCTTGCTCCTTCGCAGGCTTCAGACCGAACATGCGGATAAATCCATTCGCAGAACTGTTCAACAACCAAATGAACGGGTACATCACTTTGTGGAACCAAATGATCGGTCTAGCGAACAACAAGCTGATCTTCTCCGACTTCTGGATCGCAAGCGTCTTCGGCGCAAGCTCACCAACCACAACATGTAGAAATGTAATGACGATGAATGCAATCAAAAAGGAAAGGATCGAAGCAGCTTGCTGTGGAACAGACAACCACTCAAATACCGGATGAAGCACCTTCTCAATGGAAGGTTCACCGAGCCAACCAAGTCCAAGCGCCGTAATCGTAATTCCCAGCTGACAGGCGGACAGATATCCATCCAGATTGCTCGTCACTTGCTTGACCGCAAGTGCATTCTTGCGCCCTTCCAGAACCAGTTGATCTACACGGCTGGATCGGATTTTAATAATTGCAAACTCTGTGGCTACAAAAAAGCCGGTAAGGATAATCAGTATTGCTACTAGAATAAAGCTGATACTCGGGGGCAAATCCATTATTTGTCTCCTTTATGAACCAAAATATGAAGCTTATTTCCACATATTATACAGGTTAGCAGAACGGAAAACAAAAGTCTCTACAGTCGGAAATCGACTTCTATCGTTATTGTTATTCCAGTCCTCCAGTAAAATAACATCGGCACGCTTCATTACACGAGCGCATGCTCTCCTGTAAGCTGTAGAACCAATTTTACATAAAACTATCGCATACGGTGTATCCATACAAGCCAGCGCATTCAACTTCTCATATATTAATTTTGCAGACCGGCAAGATTGGGGGTGAAGAGATGACGATCTTGTTTAACAGAACGCTGATATTCAACGATTTGGATGAATTGCTTTTAGGCAGAAACACATTTCAACTCGTGCTTCAAAACGGCATTAGTCAAAGTTTATGCGACCTCCACATTCAAACTAAAAATAGCCTTGGAATTCCGCCTATGCTTGCATCATTAAAGATTCAAACAACATTCGAAGCAAAACAATTGGTTCTGGCTCCACCTGTAATATCGCTTGATTTGGATTTAACAACGTTCTTTAACACCCACCAATGCATTCCAGTGGGTGGTACCTTCTTATTGACATTGACATTCACCAGAACGTTTTTGCCGGAAGATACTCTGCTGATTGGTCCTACGAATTCTCAAGGCATCATTGTTATTGCTTAATTCGTAACGGGATCCGTTTATGTAGAGAAGAACACCACTTCAGGCCTTGCCCCAAAATGGTGTTCTTCTCTTCTTCTAACATCAATATGTCACGATATTCAACTTGTCTTATTCATGTAAGGAAGGCAGCTCGCAGCACTCAATGAGCGCACCGAGCTCCTTATCCACGATTCGAATCGTAAGATTTTGAAATGGAGGCAAACTCCCGTCGCAATTGCGCAATTCGTCCAAGGTCTCTTCAGAATCGTTACGAAGCTGCTGCAAGTCGATCCCCAATATGATATCTGGATAGGCATCCAGCTTCTGAAGTGCTGCGGTCAGCAGCTTAATCGCTCCAGGACGATTGCCGTTCTGGAAATGATGCAGCCCCACTGCTACCTGAAGCAGCCCTTGAAGCAGCGGCTTGCGCCCCTCTTCAAGCCATAACTCTTCCATGACATCATGGCATTGATAATAATCCCGTTCTTCATTGAACAGCTTGATGAACTGAATATACAGCCTGTCATAAGGGAGAGCCGACTCGATATTCATAGCTGAATATTTCCGTTCTTCTTCGCTCTCTCCAGTGCACTCGTGATCTCTTCCTCTAATTGCTTCAACTCTGTAATATCATCCTTCTCCCATACTTCATTGAAGCGGTTCTGGAATTGAATCGCCTCAGAAATACGGTGGGAATAATACAACTCTTGGATAAAGGACAAGCATTTCTGTACAATCTTCGACTTGTCCTCGAAGCTCTGCTGCGCGACGAGAATTTCCTGACGGATACTGGACATTTCGTTGTCTAGTACGAACGCCGCCTCAGCCGCTGTCTTCAGACGCAGACGGACCTCCTCAGGCAAGCTGTCCTTATATTTATAATTCAATGAATGTTCAATCGTTGCCCAGAAATTCATGGCCAATGTACGGATTTGGATCTCACCCAAAATCATTTTCTGGCCGAGCGCCGTTTGAACCGGATATTCGATAATCATATGGAAGCTGCGATAGCCGCTTTCCTTATAATTGGTAATGTAGTCCTTTTCATATACGACCTTCATGTCTTGTCGATTCCGAATCAATTGAGCCACGCGATGAATATCATCGACGAATTGGCACATAATTCGAATCCCAGCGATATCTTCAATTCCCTGCTCCAATTGATTAAGAGGCACCTCGAGGCGCTTCGCTTTCTCAAGGATGCTAGAAATTCTCTTCACCCGACCCGTTACGAACTCGATAGGTGAATATTCTTCTCGCTTCTTCAATTCAGTTCGCAACGTTTTGAACTTGACCTTCAGCTCTTCGACGGCCTGTGCATAAGGCAGCAAAAAATTTCCCCAATCTCTTCCGTCCATTTGTACGCCTCCTGTCCATTCCAACCACTCGTTCAGTGAACCTATGCCTTTTCACTATACGACCATTCTTATCGATGATCAGCCCCGATAGCTTCTGAGATATGCTTGAATCCGTCCTGCTTCATCAGTCGCTTCAAGCCCGAAGCTAGCTCACGGTTTATTCCTGGCCCCTTATAAATGAGACCCGTATATATTTCCACCAGACTCGCTCCAGCACGTATTTTCCGATATGCATCTTCGGCAGTGAATACGCCACCCGACCCTACGATTGGGATGGTTCCCTTTGTCATGCGATAGATTTGCGATACGACCTCAGTCGAGCGTTCCGTCAGCGGCTTACCGCTCAATCCCCCGTTCTCCAATCGATGGACATGGGTTGCACCCATCCGTGACAAGGTAGTATTTGTGGCAATTATTCCTGACACTCCACTCTGCACAATCGTCTCGGTCATGCTCTCCAATTCACTATCAGATACGTCCGGTGCAATTTTGACGAGAATGGATTTGTTCTGACCATGTGCAGCATTCTGACGATTCATCTCATCAACGACCAGACTGAGCAGTGCCTTCAGCTCATCGCCATGCTGCAGATTCCGCAAGTCAGGCGTGTTCGGCGAGCTGATATTGACGACGAACAAATCTGCAACATTATACATCGTTTGTATGCACTTCAAGTAGTCTTCATGCGCCTTATCATTTGGTGTTGCTTTATTTTTACCGATATTGACCCATACCGGAATTGGTCGATCCTTAATCGCAGCCAATCGCTCGCGCATTGCTTCTGTTCCTTCATTATTGAAGCCCATTCGATTGATTAACGCTTCATCGGGAGGAAGCCGGAACATACGTGGTTTCTCATTACCAGGCTGTCCCTTCGGCGTGACAGTGCCCACTTCCATAAATCCAAAGCCAATGGATGAGAATCCGCGGACAGCCTCCGCATTTTTATCAAGTCCTGCTGCTAGTCCAATTGGACTGTGGAATGTGAGACCGAACAAAGAGGTCGTCAGGGCTGGATCTGCCTTCACACCATACATCCCACGCATCATGGCTAGTGCACCTGGCACCTTCGTCGCTTTCGCCATGCCACCTATAACCAGGTGATGAGCTTTTTCAGGATCTAATTTGAAAAATACCGGTTTAGCTATGTTGCGATATAACAAAGGTTCCACTCCGTTCATTGTGCCATACATGTAAGCCATGGTTACTGACAACATCGTATAGTTACCGTACCACGCAAGTCTTATTCTCTCAATCACAAGACAATGCGTTGGAGAATTCTTGGCGGGCATAAAAAGGCTCCATGTCCTAGTTTAAAGGTTTCTCGCGCAAAAGAAAAGTACATATGTCAACCAACCTTGACTGGTCAAACCTTACGAAAACGATTACAATAGGCATATAGAAGCTAGAATCGTAAGAAAGGTGATGACCTATGGCAGTGAAACGCAAATCCCCATCTATGCCAGCCAAGCATACTGAAGAAGTAAACAAGAAGGCGATCTATTGGATCGGCGGGGTTATCTTGCTATTTGTCATAATTGTCTCAACGCTGCTTATTGCGAATGGATGAGCATGTAATCATAGTAATTTATGGGAAAGAGCCGGATTCCAAGTTATGCTTGTGAATTCCGGCTCTTCTTTTTCTCCACAGGTGTGCAAGGATGTACGATTACAGCCAGCGATATTTCTTGTTCGGATTGTCCTGATTTGGGCTCAATTTGAGCCGGTAGCGGCCCTCCTTATCCGGTACAAGCAGTTCATCGGGCAATATATCAGAGCCGATTACGACCTCTGTCCCCATCGGCACCATATCGAATAATTCTTCAACATCTTCCTTCCCCATCCGTACACAGCCAAGCGACTTATCTCTCCCAATGCTTTCCGGCTCATTCGTGCCATGGATCGCATATAAGGTATCCGATAGGGTCATTCCCCTGCTGCCAAAATCTCCAGTAGATGACCCGTTTGGATCGACTACCTTTTCAGAAATCCGGAAGGTTCCTAACGGGGTTCGTTTGCCGCCAAGGCCAACTTTGTAATTTCTAACCATTATATTCCCGCTTACAACCGCAAGCCGATGTCGCTTCTTATCTACCAGAATTCGTAGAGGCTCTCTGAACGGATCTACCTCATCGCTCCATATCTGATTCAGCGCCTGCTGCTTAGCCTTTTTCGGGGCTGCCTGCTTGGCGTTCTTCATCCGAGCTATAAATGAAGCAGATACTTCTTCATAGGCACTTGCAATCTGCGGCGTAATACCGGACACGATATTGTTCGGGTATTTGCCTGCTAGGGCAGCCAATTGCTTCGGCGGTTGATCCTTCGTATGCAAGGCCGCCGTCAGTGCTGACTTCGCCACTAGCCGTTCTACACTCCTAGGCATCCATTGCTGAACAAAGGATTGTGCCTGGGAGCGCTCTGCCTCACATTTGCACTGCTTGCCCTGCAGCGGAGTAATCACGATCCGTCTGCCATCCGAATCGGATGTCAACCGATTGTCGGGACGCAAGGGCGGCTCCCACATCCACCAATTCTGCTGAACACGAATATTCAGCAAATAGTGAACATGACCAGTCCCAGAGGCGAAATGCTCTGTATGCCTCAGGGCTTGACCGAAGGCTGCATTGTCATGTTCAGGAACAAGAATGCCTATCTGAGTAGAGAGAGCAGGGGTACCAACTAGGTGATGATTCCCGGCTCTCGAAGAAGACGTATCATCACCCGCTGCTTCTATTCCCTCATCAGTAATGGCTGGGTGCAATCGGGAAGGCGCATTCACCTCTCCCGCTATCGAGCCGAGTAGAAGGAATACCAAAATTGCTGCCCCCACCCGGTTTCTCACCTTCCGCGGCGAGGACGACACGGTTTGCTGCATTTGCGTTTGCGCCAGCAGTTCCTCTATTTGTTCAGAAGGACGTGGTACATTCTCGAATGCATGATAAATATCCCCTGCTTGCTTAAAGCAGTATTTCGCCTTGCCTTGTTCGCCATTTCGCTCATACTGTTTCCCGAGCAAGTACCAGGCCATCCGATTATCTGGATGCGCCTCAATATATTCTTTCATGTAAGCTTGGTCTTTCTTCGATCCGAGTGGATGATTTCCATCTGATGAAGACGTCAATCACATTCCTCCCTTCAGCAACTTACTTAGCTGTAATTCGCTGTGGCGGCAAATACGAGCCTGTTGCCGCGTAGCGCAGGAAGATTCGGTCTCTTACTACAACTGCTCGAGCTTGTGCAACCCACTGTACATCGAAGCCGAATTGTTCAGCTACGAATCGGACAGGTACTAGAATCCTGCCATTTTGGATAAATGGGGCTGCTGGCAGCTTCGAGACGGATGATGTGCCATTGTCTGTCACATTGACTTGACTGCTCCCCGGACGCAGATCGAAACTGCTATCTCCAAGCTGAAGAATCACACGCTTGTCTGCACGCCATACCGTCTTATACCCCAAGGTTTCAGATAGAACCCTCAGAGGCAAGTAGGTTCTATCATCTTTAATCATCGGCGCTGTATCCGAGTCCAGACGCAAGCGATTATAGACAAGCTGTACCTGGGATGCCCGCGGCTGCCCCGAAGATCCCATAATTCCCTCTGGGAGTTCATAACGGCGAATGAGACGAATTGCATTGTTAAACGCATCCGTCACAGCGATTGACCCGTTCGCAAGCACAGCAACTGCTGTAGGCTCGTGTAGCTTGGCGTACGAGGTAATCCCGTCTACGTCGCCGCTCTTGCCAGCTTGTCCGCTTAGTGTAACGACCTCTCCCTTATATATATATCGGACAACATGGTTCCATCTATCAGCGACTACAATCCCATTTTCCTCCGTAATTGCAATTCCTGAAGGATTGTTGAATAACGATCCTGTAGCAGCGCCGTCGCGATATCCACCAGATGCATACAACACTTGCTGGACGTTCGGTGCTGTATAAGCTGCAGTTGAGCTGCTCCCAGCAATGGTGGATACATTCCCCTGCTTCAAATCAATCACACGAATACGCTGATTTCCAGTATCCGCAACGGCTAACTTGCCATCACGCATCATTGCAATCCCACTTGGTTCATTGAACTTTGCCTCAGCGAGCTTGCCATCCTTATAATCTCCAGCTCCAGTTACAGCTCCAGGGGAATATTCGACGATTCGAGAAGAACGGGCCGTCAATGTCGTGACCGAACCATTGGCATCAATCCGTCGAATGACATGATTTAATGCATCAGCCACATAGATAGACCCGTCATCCGCTACTGCAATTGCACGCGGCGAATAGAAGCGCGCCTGCCCCGCTTCGCCATCCTTCCATCCAGGAATGCCATCGCCGGCTACAGTTGATACATTCCCATTTCGATCAATTTTACGAATAATATGATTGCCTGCATCAGCTACGTACAGATTCCCCTTCTTATCCGCTGCCATTCCAATCGGCTGATCGAATTGAGCTTGAATATCGTTCCCGTCTTTCCATCCCTTCGTATTCCTCATGCCTATTGTCGCCAATATCCGCCCATTTACGTCCAGTCGTCGGATGACCTGATTGCGTGTGTCTGCAACAAAAACCGATTTCCCTTCGGATACAATTCCAGAAGGGAATTGTAGGCTCTCTTCTGGTTTTTTGGCCAGCGCGCTGCCTGATAAGTAAACCGTTTCGTACCAATGTGATGCAGACTTCCATGCGCCCATCTCGATCGCTGGGGAAGTAAAGCGTTCAAATGCTTGCGTCTGATCAGAATTCTTGTTCAACGATGAGGCTGCTGCATAAACCTCGGCAGATGATGCCACCGATGCAGTGCTCGCTATCAGCATAAAGGTGACGGCAAGGCGGAATTTCCCTGTTACTAGTCCTACTTTCATCTCCACTATCTCCTTCAATCTTTACGGAGTAACCTTAATCTCAAGTGGTTTCTCCATTTTATTGACTTGCAGCAGCGCACCTTTCTCATCATAGAAACGAACATTGGATAGTTCCAATGTAACTGGGTCTTTGCTGCCATCCTTTTTATAAGGCAGCTTAATGAGCGTGTCGTCACTGCTTAGCGTCACATGTCCAGCTTTAGTCATCATAATACGGTACGTAATCAGGTTGCCTGCCGTCACTACCGAATCCACACTATTGCTCGACTGATAATCTCCAGGGAGGTGTGCAATTCGAAATTTGCCCCCGCCATCACGATATGTATCCGGATGACTCAGCAATTGAGCTTTGTCTATCTCAGCTCCAGCTACCTTGATTGTAAATTGCAGTGTTGCCGCAGGAATCGGTGATGTTAGTCGCTTCAGTACTGCCGACACAACGAAATCCTCATTTGGCTTGACCTGATCTACATTGGCAGCCAGTTCGAGAACATGCTCCTGTGGTTTCGGATCTGGTTTCGGATCTGGTTTCGGATCTGGTTTCGGATCTGGCTTTGGGTCTGGGCCTGGGTCTGGCTTCGGATCCGGTTTTGGATCTGGCTTCGGATCTGGTTTGCTTGGATCCGGCTTACTTGGATCTGGCGTATTCGGATTAGGATTCATTTTTCCACCCTGGGTATCGCCTTTATTTTTGTCCGCTTCTTGACAAACTCGGTTTTCGTACGCATTCTGGCATACTTCCAAGCGGGCATTTTGCAGATTTTCTTTAAATTGCTGTTTTGCATGCTCCGAACCAAGAGAGTCCTCGTAGTTCTTTTCTATTTTGGCCAGCTCTTCAAACTCCGCAGCCATCCGCTGCTCTTCAAGCGAGTGATTGCTTCCTTCCTTAGGAAGAGACACATTTTCTTGGAGCACTCCCAGCTTAACCTGTTCTTCAACATGCTTACGTATAAGAGACTGCTGCTGACCTTCCTCCTTTGTCAACATGAGCTTGGCTGTTTTCCATGGCAGCCCAGTCTGATTTGCCTCCTGTTCGGTCAGCTTGCCATGTTCAACCGCAGTACGGATCACATATGCAATAAAATTACTCACATTATGGGCTGCTCGAGTCTCAAACAGAATCGATTCACTCTTGCCGCTGTTCAAAATATCACCGATCATCTGAATGGATCCAATCGGCAGAATCCCACCGTATTTTCCCTGCAGCAAGCCATACGATCGAAGTGCATCACAAGAGCGCAACTGCTTTTGTACTGCTTCACACTTTTCCGCTAACCAATGAGTCCTCATCGCTTTATTCTCATCTTCTGCATCTGACGCACCCGCAATCATCGCCTGAACAATGGCCATGTCCCATTGATCCAGCAATGTTATCGCATCCGCGTATCCATATTTCATTCCAATGCCCTGCTCAGATTCCGAGAACGCCGCAGTCTGTGCCGGAAATACATCATGATGGCCTATCGTTACGACCTTGCTTCTGCCAAATGTTGAATCTAGCTTCGTCCCTTGCCGATTGTCAAGAGAACCAGCATCGCTGCTTATCTTGATTGGGTACTCGGTACGTACCGTACCGGCTGTAACATACAACTGGGTCAGTCCATTGAACGGATGTACTTTAACCCCAAATTGTGTTCCGCGCACCGCCATAACAGTCGTCGGCGTCTCAAGGACGAACCGATCATCGGTTCCCGCAATCGACTTCACCTTGGCAAATACAGAGCCAGCCCATACACCGATGCGTGTTTTTACACCGCCGTCCTTTTTTAGTTCTGTAAAACTAACATCTGCACTCGCCCCAATGGTCAGCTCATCATCTTTATCCCCACCGGCCAATTGAATAACAATGCGTGATTTATCTCCCGTGAGAAGACGATCACCTTGATTAATGCTCATCTTCTTGAACACTTGGATCGCCTTGTCCCCTCCTGCCTTCGTTACGTATACACTGCCCTTCCATTCCTTCACAACACCTACTCGTACAGCTTTGGCAGGAGCCTCTGCGCCGTACACGGTTCCCCATGATCCAGTTCCAAATAGAGTGAAAAATACAACCATACAGGCGAGGCTGCTTTGCAACAAGCGTTTCATTTGCATTCCTCCATGCTCTCCTTACATCACATATAATTCAGGTGTCAGACAACGTCAGCATGAACATACTGACGGATCCCCTTCGTTCTGACTCATTCTCGTTCTGATAACACTTCATATGCCATTACTTCTTCGGACTTCCCCTTTAATTGGAGGGGTCCAATCTTTGCCAGGTCGAAGCGATTGCATATTCGCACGTACGTACCTTCCCCAACTACGATTTGCCCTGGTAAAGCCCTTGATTCTAAGCGTGAAGCCACATTGACGCTATCTCCAATCGCCGTGTAGTCCAAGCGTAGCTTCTCTGAACCAACATTGCCCACAATCGCTTCCCCACTCTGAATGCCAATGCCGATCCCAAATCGATCACTAAGCTCAATACCTTCCGCTAGCCGTGCACGCAATTCCTCAGCACAGCGCTGAAGCTCTAATGCGGCACGCACTGCATGATCCGCATGATTATCAAGGTGATATGGAGCTCCGAAGATCGCCATAACGCCATCACCCATAAATTTATCTAATGTCCCATTGTGCTTAAATATCGTGTCAGCGCACAGATGCAAATATTGATTCAAGAGCTGAAGCGTTGACTCTGGTGCCAATCGTTCTGACAATGGGGTAAATCCTCTAACATCAATGAACATCACTGTAATATCCGTGCGTACCCCACCTGCCTTAACAGGCTCATGTGATTCCAACAGCTTCGTTACCACGGAGGGTGATACATATCTGCCGAATAGATCTTCAACATGCTGTCTTGCTCTCCGTTCCTCCCGACCACGGTAAGCGACAATGAGAATATAAGAAGCCCCCATTCCGCACAATTCGGTAAAGTAAGGAATGAAGACGGAGCCGCTCTCGTAAATCCCAATCCATACGAGCGTAAATACCAAGACGATGCCTATAGCAGCTGCCGCCCCTCGAATTCCCCGAATTCGCGATGCACTCCAGACTACGGCACCAATGCCAATGAACAAGGCAAGAACGTTCCATGCGATTGGCGCTTCCTTATAGAAGCGGCCTTCTACCAGGGATTGAACCATATTCGCGTGAATCTCAACACCATACAATGTCATGGATCGACTAAGCGGTGTCATATGCCGGTCGCTCAAAGACGCAGCATATGGACCTATCAGCACGACAGAATCCTTATAATAAGAAGGATCAACCGTGCCATTCCATACATCAGCGAATGACTGACGGTCATATCCGTCCACGTCCTCCTCACTGCTTCCATATATAGAAGAGAAATAATCAAAAGCAGCTTGCCCACGATCATCAGTTGGAATTCGCTTTGCTCCTCTATACCATGTTCCACTTGTCTCATCCCATGAAATCTGTTCATTTTCCGGCAGCAGCTGATTCGCCGCTAAAATATCAATTGAGGGAATCATACTTCCCCGCTCATCCGGAATGCCAAGACAGATTTTTCGGATAACACCATCTCCATCAGGCAATACATTCACATGTCCAAGCTGACTTTCACCAATTTGAATGGAGGATGGAGGCCGTTCCACACTTTCCGCCCGAAGGGAATCCGCATGTTCCTGTAAGGGAAGAAGGGATACTTGCACGGGTAAATAAATGGTTGGGTATGTATTCAATTGCTCAGATAAGGTTCGGTCGTCCCTCTCATTCTGGGAAGGATCTAGCATAAGTATATCGATGATGACCGCTCTAGCTCCAGCCTTCATCAGCTTCGCGCTTAATTCAGCATAATGGGATCGTGGCCATGGGAAAGAGCCCATCTGTGCCAAGGAAGGCTCGTCAATCGTAATCATCTTAATTCGATCATCTGGTTGGCGTTCTTCAATACTCTTCGTACGCAAGGCATCACGAAATGCCTGCTCTGCCATATGAAACACGCCGCCTGTCCCATTACTATACCCATATACCGTAACCATCGTCAGTATCATAACAACCAATGACGGGACGGCAAATTTTTTCATTTCGATATCACCTGCTTCATTTGAAGGCATGAACCCATATATTGAGAATTACAGTTTGATATACTCTGCTATATTTAATCTATCATATTGTATGAGCGTATACGATGATATGGGCAATTTCAAGTTGAATTTTGTCGAATTTTGCGAATTTTCGCTTTGACGCAGTAATTAGATGGGGTGAGCAGATATAATAAAATCCCCGCGGGAGGCGCGGGGATCGTGTAGGTATTCTCTCTCTATGTGAGTATACAGCTTGCAGTAGGTTAGTTAAATGGTGCGTCCGCAATCTTAATAGAATCTGTTGGGCAGCCATCTGCAGCATCTTGCAGATCGTCGAACAGATCGTCAGGGATAGCGGTTACCCCTTGGTTGTTATCACCTTCATAAATAACTTCTGCGATACCTTCATCGTCGTAGTCGTAAATGTCAGGTGCAGTAGCTCCACATGCGCCACAAGCGATGCATGTGTCTTTATCAACCCAAGTATATTTTGCCATTGGTTAGTTCCCTCCTGTAATGTTACAGATCTTCTTGGTTCCTCCGTTATCAATATAATACAAACAAGCTTGGAATTCAAACGATTTCCAACTTTTTTAAATGATTTGGAAATTATTATTCGTCCCCTGATTCATGCAGCGTATCCGTCTGGAGTGAAGTCCCTCGTACACGATGGTTGCGAAGCAATGAGGATGGATCATCCCCTATCATTCCTAACGTAACAATCGCATTCTCTCCATATTTATCTCGAATCCGATCCATCGTCTCTATCAATTGCTCCCGCTTCGGCTGCCGCTCGAAGTCGAACAGATCCAACTGAACGGCTGCCTCTTGCTTCGGTACTAGATTTTGACCTGTAATCCCCAGCAGTCGAATAGGGCTGCCTGAAGTCCAATGTCGTTCATAGAGCTTCCATGCTTCATCCAACAAGATGTCCGCATCATCTGTCGGCCCTTGAAGCGTGCTCGACCTCGTAATCGTCTTCATCTCCGGATTACGAATCGTAAGCTGCACCGTTTGCGCCATCAACTTCTGCTTCCTGATCCGACGAGCAACTTGATCAGCCAAGTTCAGCAGAACCCTTCTTACTTCTTCCTTCGATTCCACATCCCTAGGCAAAGTGGTCGTATGACCGATCGATTTGCTCTGTTCGCGTTCCGCCTTCACCTGCCCGTCGTCCAAACCATGTGCCGCCTGCTTCATCCAATGTCCCTGTATGCCAAATAAAGAAACAAGTCTCCCCTCATCAGCATGGGCAAGCTCTCCGATGGTTCGTATTCCTGCCCGTGACAGCTTATCTGCAGTCTTCCGCCCAATGCCGAACAACTCCCCGCATGGCCTGTGCCACAATTGCTGAGGTACATCTCGGATTCGAAGGATCGTTATGCCGTTTGGCTTCTTCATATCAGAGGCCATCTTCGCCAGCAGCTTATTAGGCGCGACACCTATAGAGCAGGGCAAATTTAATTCTTCCCGGATTCGCGTCTGAAGTTCGTTCGCGATATCGAGCGGTGTTCCGAATATTTTGGATCCAGTAATATCCATATAACACTCATCAATCGATACCACTTCCACCAGTGGGGTATAGCTGCGCGCAATGTCTATAAAGGCTCTCGAGTACTTCCGATATAAATAAAAATCTGGACGAATGACAATCAAGTGAGGACATAGCCGCATCGCCTGCTTCACATGCATTCCTGTTCGAATACCAAGCTTACGGGCTGCATAAGAACAAGTAACAATGATCCCCTTGCGCAATTCCATACTTCCTGCAACCGCTGTTGGCTTCCCCAGATACTTCTCCGGCTCCTCTGCGGCATGTACAGAGCAATAGAAAGCATTCATATCGAGATGCAGAATGACGCGACCCTTGGTCGGATAATATTGTTGTATGTTATCACGCGAGGTTTCGTTCTCGTTCATACACTGTCCTCCTTCCTAACATATTAATGATACCTCTCATCCATAATTTAATTGTAAAATTTATACATCTTCGTTAATCGATCAATTCATCTATTCGAACAATTGTTCTTCCTAATTCCTAAGCTTACCGATATCTCTGATCGGTTGCAAGCCTCTTTCAAGACTCCCGTTGGAAAAAAAACAGTGATTCATTTATGAAAATACGTCTATACAAGCAAAAAAGCAGTGCTATAATAGGGAAATAGTTATTTCCATATTCATCCTTGCAAAACTGAAGGAGGTTCCGAGAATGTCGAAAGTCATTTCTATTTTTGACACTACACTTCGCGACGGCACCCAAGGCGAAGGGATTAGCTTGTCTGCAGACGATAAGATCAAGATCGCGCGCAAACTTGATGCGCTTGGCGTCACATACATTGAAGGCGGCATTCCAGGCAGCAATGGCAAGGATATTGAATTTTTCAAACGAGTAGCGGCATATTCATGGAATGCGAAGCTAACCGCATTCGGCAGCACTCGCCGCAAAGACTCAATGGCCGAACAGGATTCGAACCTTAATCGGATAATCGAAGCGAACGTTCCTGCCGCAACGCTTGTCGGGAAGTCATGGGACTTCCACGTACACACTGCGCTGCAAACTACGCTGGATGAGAACCTAGCTATGATCTATGATTCCATCGCCTATCTGAAGCGAGCAGGGCTTGAAGTCATGTTGGATGCTGAGCACTTCTTCGACGGATACAAGAACAATACAGAATATGCGCTTGCTGTACTATGCAAGGCGCAAGAAGCCGGAGTTGATTGGGTCGTTATGTGCGATACGAATGGCGGAACGCTTCCTGGCGAGATCGGCAGTATTATTCGTGACGTATACAATCACGTCCATGTGAAACTCGGCATTCATACTCATAATGATTGTGAGCTTGCTGTCGCGAACACACTTGCTGCGGTAGAGGCGGGTGTTACCCAAGTGCAGGGCACCATTAACGGATATGGCGAGAGATGCGGCAATGCTAATTTGTGCTCGATCATCCCAACACTTCAATTGAAGATGGGCTATTCTTGTGTTAACGCAGAGCAACTACAATCGTTGACGCCTGCTGCACGCTATATCAGCGAAATTGCCAACGTCACGATGCCTGTGAATCAGCCTTATGTCGGCAATGCAGCCTTCGCCCACAAGGGTGGAATCCACGTGTCCGCGATTATGAAGGATGCCCGTACCTACGAGCATATCGTGCCTGAGCTGGTTGGCAACAAGCAGCGAATTCTCGTCTCAGAACTAGCAGGTCAGAGCAATGTACTATCCAAAGCACAACAATTGGGCTATGAGCTTGACCCTACGAAGCCTGAAACGAGGGCCATTATGGAGAAAATCAAGGAGCTTGAGCATCAGGGATATCAATTCGAAGGTGCTGACGCTTCGTTGGAGCTGTTGTTGCGCCAGGCTACAGGTCAAGCTGAAGATCCATTTACATTCGAATCTTTCAAAATACTAGTTGAAAAATCTTCATTACGCTCCGTTGTATCGGAAGCGATTGTGAAGCTGCAAATTGATGACGAGTCGATCTACATGGCTGCAGAAGGCAACGGTCCTGTGAACGCTCTCGACAGCGCATTGCGCAAAGCACTGAGCCGTCACTACCCTTCCATCGCCGACATGCACCTCACCGATTACAAGGTTAGGGTGCTCGATGAGAATAATACGACGGCTGCCAAGGTACGCGTGCTTATCGAATCAACAGACTCGCGCAATACATGGAGTACGGTTGGCGTCTCTAGCAACGTCATCGAAGCGAGCTGGGAAGCACTTATTGACAGTATTCGTTATGCACTCATCGGTCAAGAGAAAGTCGCTACATCGGCTGAACGCAAAGAACAAGTCGGACTCGTCAATCACTAATAAAATGCGATATATCCGGAATACGAAAACAGCCATAACCCCTTTAACGAAGAGGTTACGGCTGTTTTCATTTTTCGTTTTTCGTTTTTTTTATTCCTCTATGACTTGTTGAATCGCTTTTTCTAATTCAGCTGGAGGTCTTATGCCATCGTAACGCTGCCGGATTACCCCATTCTTATCCAGCAATACATTGGTAGGAAATCCAATTCCGTTATACGCCTTGAAAGCTTTCCCCGCGGTATCCAAGAGCACTGGATTCGTCAATCCAAAGGCAGACACGAATTCTTTGGCTCCTTCCTCCGTATCATGAGCGGTCACATTGATCGATACCATCAACAGCTTATCCTTGTATTTATCATGCAGCTTCACTAAATCAGGTGCCTCTGCCTTGCATGGATCGCACCATGAAGCCCAGAAGTTTACAAAAATCGGCTTATCCTGCTTGCCACCAACTGTAATCGGATTCTGACCGCCAAGCACATCCAGTGATATGGACGGTGCTAACTGCCCTACTTGTCCGCCAATCTTAGTCGGTGTGTCATTCATGGAGGCGGTAGTGTCTGACTTATCGTAATTGTTCCATATCGCGATTCCAATGAGCGCAACACTCACTACAAGCAATATTAGACTTTTTTTCATTCTTGATTCTCCTTGTTCGCGTCTTGTTCCGTGTTCATATTGTACCCTTTTTCCAGCAAAAATACGATTCCCCACAATAGCTTTCTGAGCAAACTTACGTATGCCAACCTAATTATGCGGGCACAGTAACGACGAATGAAATATGACTACTCGCGAAGGAAAGATGATATATGGCATCTCAACAATCAAGGCCATTATGGATTGAATATGCAGCGTTAGCAACTGTCCCGCTTGTTATGGTATTGGGCAATTCCATGCTCGTGCCCATTCTGCCCGAGGTGAAGCGCAATCTCGGATTAACTTCCCTGCAGACAAGCTTCATCATCACCTTGTTCTCACTGTCTGCCGCCATTATTATCCCGGTCGCTGGATACTTATCCGATCGCTATGGCCGCAAGAAGATTATCATACCTGGTCTTCTCATCTATGGGATTGCCGGGGTGTTCACCGGCCTTGGCGCGTTGTGGAACTCCTATCCACTGCTCATTAGTTCACGAGCAGTTCAAGGCTTGGGTGCAGCAGGAACTGCACCTATCGCCATGGCTCTCGTAGGGGATTTGTATAAGGATGCTGAAGAGAGCAAAGCCATGGGCTTAATTGAAGCATCGAACGGAGCTGGCAAAGTTATTAGTCCGATTCTTGGCGCTGCGCTTGCTCTCTGGACATGGACCGCTCCTTTTTTTGCATTCCCATGTTTTTGCGCGCTCTCGCTTGTGGCCATTATCTGGCTCATTAAAGAACCCAAACGACAAAAGGAGCCAACCCCACTCAAAACTTATTTGCATAATGTCGGCTCCATATTTAAGAAAATGGGACGGTGGCTCATCCCCGCATTTTTTGCAGGGTCGCTCGCCTTATTCATTTTGTTTGGCATTTTGATTTATCTATCCGATATATTAGAGGAAAAGCCGTATTCCATCCAAGGCGTTGTGAAGGGTCTTGTACTGGCAATCCCTTTGCTTGGCATTGTGACGACTGCATTTATCACAGGCAGCGTAATCAAAAAGAACGGCATACTTATCCGGCGAATGATGATCATCGGGCTTGTACTTATGTCTCTGTCATTGGGACTCACCATTATGTTCCATAAGCAGGTCTATTGGTTTATTGCGTTAATTACAATAAGTAGTATAGGTACTGGCATGCTGCTGCCTTGTCTCAATACGATGATTACGGGCAGCGTGGAGAAGGCTGAGCGCGGCATGATTACATCGCTATACAGCAGCCTGCGATTTTTCGGCGTAGCCCTGGGTCCTCCCCTGTTCACTTGGATGATGAGCAAGTCACATCAGATCATTTTTATTTCGGTGACAGCTCTATCCATCATTGCCCTCGTACTCGTCTGTCTCTTTATTAAGCCGGATGCGAAGGTTCAATGATCATTCCCATCATCCCCTAAATAAGATAAGCGAAGTCTCGGAGCGGACACCATCCTATGGCCGCTCCTTTCTGCCATTTCTCGCTAAGTTGAACTCTGCTCCAGGAAAGAATGTAAATTGTCATATAAATGCCATGTTCAAACAGGAATTTCAGAACCATAACGTTTGACTGTATGGTTTGCAATCTTGTATCATAGAATGAATAAGTGAGGTGATGACGATGGGGGCTACTAACAAGTTAATACGAATCGGAGAGCTGGCACGCGCCGCGAATGTAAGTCAACGAACGATTGACTATTACACGACGATAGGCCTGATTGAACCGGTGAAGCGCACAAATACAAACTATCGTCTGTACAGTCATGAAACGATTGAACGAATCGAACGTATTAATCAATTAAAACAAGAAAAGTATAGTCTCGATGAAATCAAGCTTTACTTCTCGCAATTGAACAGCGTGACTGCAGAACGTGAATTGGAAGAACGACTTACCGAATTGCAAATCCATTTGCAAAAGCTCGAACGTGAAGCAAAAGAGCTCAGCCCAATGCTGGATAAGCTCAAACCAACACAAGCGCAGTCATTGTTCAATCGTCTCGCAGCTCAAAGCGCGGCTTGTGTAGAGGTACTGCTCACATTGATCGATAAGGGCAACAATCACTTTATGATGTAAGTCAGATTGCTGCTTGACCGTACTCTTGATGTTTAGGAGGTTTGTACATGCTATTTTTTCACCCGATGGATTTCTTGATTCTAATCGCTTTTGGGCTCTCAATTTGGGCGCAGTTCCGCGTTAAAGGAACCTTTCAACGCTTTGCTCAAGTAAGAGCAATGAGTGGTCTAACCGGTTACGAGGCAGCGCGCCGCATGCTGGACGCGAATGGCCTGCATGATGTTCCAATCGAGCCGATTCAAGGTGCGCTTACTGACCATTACGACCCGATTAACCGTGTTGTACGTTTGTCCGAACCCGTATATTATGAGAACTCAATCTCTGCAATCTCAGTAGCATGCCATGAAATCGGCCATGCGATTCAGCACCAGCAGTCCTATCCGATGCTTGTTCTGCGCCATCGCATGTTCCCATTAGTTAATTTCTCATCTGGTATTGCGCCTTTCATGTTGATCGCAGGCTTCCTCTTCCAATGGAGCAATTTGATTCTGTTAGGGATTATTTTCTTCTCTGCAGCGGTATTGTTCCAGCTTGTTACCTTGCCAGTTGAGTTCGATGCAAGCAGACGTGCACGCGATCTAATGATTGCTGAAGGATTCGTAACGAACGAAGAAGAGCGTGGCGTAGCGAAGGTTCTTAACGCAGCGGCATTAACCTACGTTGCAGCAGCTGCCATTTCTGTACTGGAACTATTGAAGTACATTATGATCTTTACAAATCGCAACGACTAATCTCGAACGTGAGCCATTGATCCAAGAATCGAAGAGCCCCATTCCTATGCGGATACGCATGGAATGGGGCTCTTCTGTATCATGACAAGCCTATTTATGATGAACTAGCAGAAGATGAAGCCGCCGCTGTTTTAGCTAGTTGCTGTAAGTCGTGCTGAGCAAAATATTGAAGTAAAAAGGCATGGAATGTATGCGCGACAAGAGGCAATTTCTCCCCTGATCGGCGTATGATGCCTATTGTTCTCGTTACTTCCGGCTTTGCAACCCGTACTCTGGCAGGCTGCAGCTCAGAAGTATGTTGAAGCGCCATGTCCGGCAATAAACTCACTCCCATACCAGCAGCGACAAGTCCCCTTATGGTTTCAGTCTCCTCACCTTCGAAGCCAATACGCGGCGTAAAGCCCGCTTCGATGCAAGCATCCCATACAATGGGACGTAGGGAATACCCTGGACTAAACAGAACAAAAGTATCTTCTTTCAGCTGCGTCAATGTGATTTCTTGTTCATTCGACAACGGGTGATTTGGAGGCAAGATTGCAAACAATTCCTCGGTCAACACAATCTCTCCGGTTACATGCTCACACTCCTTCGGGAAAGGAGAAATGAACGCGAGATCCACTTCGCCGGATACGATATCCCGTATTAGTGACGGATACATGCCTTGCTTGAAACGAAACTTTACATTCGGATGACGCTTGCGGAATTCTGCTACAATGCTAGGAATGAGATGCACACCTAGACTATGCGGGAACCCAATCCGAACTTCCCCCAACTCTGGATCCATAAACTCTTGCACTTCTTGAATCGATCGCTCAAGATCCTTCAAGATTTCCTCCGCCCGCTTGCAGAACAATTGACCAACAGGTGTTAACTGAAGGTTCCGTCCCTTCTGAAGGAACAACTTAACACCTAGTTCTTCCTCTAGTTGATGGATTTGCCGGCTGACGGCGGATTGCGCCACATGCAGTTCTTCAGCAGCTTGCGTGACATGCTCTTTTTGCGCCACTTTCACAAAGTAGTGCAATTGCCTAAGTTCCACGACTTCTCGCTCCGTTCTGTCAATTATGCTATTTCATCAATTTCATTTTCTACCTGCAATTCAAGAGGAGTGCATCACTACCCTCTGGACAAGAGCTGTATGATATGCAAGCTCTGCTCACCGGATAAGCCTTAATACACCATACACGACAAATCCAGCGGCTAAGCCACCCAAATGGGCACTCCAGCTGATGCCTTGAATGACAAAGGATTGAACAATACCAATCCCTAATATTATAAGCAATGTTCGACGGGATGCCTCATCAAGTGTCTGACGCCGGAACAGGGCAATAAACAAATAGGCCCCGTAAATGCCGTATATTGCACCTGATGCTCCAACCGCAAGTGTCCCCCATTCCGATAGCCACAGTGCAGTCGCATTCCCTAGCAATCCACTTATGACATACAGGACGGCATACTTGAACGATCCCATCATCTGTTCGAGCGGCGGTGCAAAGACAAATAAGGCGAACATATTAAACAACAAATGCTCAAACCCACCATGCAGGAACATGGCAGCGGCAATGCGCCATGTCTCCTTATTGAACGGCTCTACCTTCCAGATTGCCCCATGTCGAAATAGATTTTCACCATTTGTACCACCACTAGCCATCAGCACGATAAACATCACGATATTGGCGATGATAAGCAGCGTTGTAATCGGGTAGCTTTTTACATAGGTGCGCCAATTCTCGTACCGAATAAAAATCATCGAGTTTCTCCTCACTTTCACCTGCCAGTTCACATTCATAGGCGTACTTGCCCCAACCATGTAATCGGCTACTCGGAATCATTCTCAATCGTGTAGCGAATTCATCACGAAGCGACATTGGACAACCTTATGTGCAAACCGTATAATGGACAATAGGTTTACCAATTATGTGCATGATATGTAAGAAGGAGGCTACCAACCATGTCCGCAGAACGTACAGGTGTGGCAACATTAAAAGGAAATCCTATCACATTGATCGGCCCTGAACTTAAAGTAGGCGATAAAGCGCCTGAATTCCAATTGAATAAATCGCTTGTTGATGTAGTTGGGCTTGAACAATTCGCTGGTAAAGTAAAATTGATCAGTGTAATCCCATCCATCGATACAGGTGTTTGCGATGCGCAGACGCGCCGCTTTAACGAGGAAGCTTCCAAGCTTGGCGACAAAGCCGCAATTATTACCGTGAGTGTTGACCTCCCAATGGCACAAGCTCGCTGGTGCGGAGCAGCCGGTGTGGACAATGTCGTCATGCTGTCTGACTACAAGGACAACAACTTCGGCAAATCTTACGGTGTGCTGATTAAGGAATTACACCTCGATATGCGCTCCATCTTCGTAGTGGATGCCGATAATACGATCCGTTATGTTGAATATGTTAGCGAGATGACAGAGCACCCTAGTTATGAGCAAGCATTGGCTGCTGTCCAAGCGCTTCTGTAACACCGCGACACAAATCAACTAGAGTAAAAGCGAGAGAAGAGTGAAGGCTCCTCTCTCGCTTCATGATCCTATCAACGAGTATTCATATATCGCCCTACGGCGCCCGCTACTACCTTCACATCCGCTCATTAGCTATTCATTTTGTAAGATGCCAACTTCTTGTCCAATATGGCATACAAATCAAGAATAACACGATAGTTCGCTCCAAAATCACCAAGTCCACCGCGAGACGCGGAATAGATATCTATTGCGGTCTTGTTTGGTCCTACGTTAATGACAGATACGGTTATATCCATCGTCCGCCCCGTCATTGTTCTCTTCTCTAGCGTAATCTCGCCTACAGAAGACACCTCATGCAACACTTTGTACCCTTGAATTTTCTTTAGCGTGGATGTAACTTCACCCCAAGCTTTCTCTCGGGACATTTGATAATAATGCGTTTTCAATTTAGGGTCCTTTGCACGATCGCCGCTCGATTCAAAACTGCGAACGATACCGACCAGTACACGTTTGAGTGACAAGAGTGTGTTCCTCCTTTTTCTAGACAGCCGATGCTCACTTATCTATAGTGTAACATTGTTCGTAAGGATACGAAAGAGGATTTACATAGAAAAAGAAAACACCTCCTCCCATGAAGTCATTCACGAAAGAAGGTGATTCGTTAGAAAGAAAACCCGCCTATGCCGTTCAGCTCCTATGCTTCTGAACCCGCTCTCGCAGGTGGGTGCTCGCATAAGTACGTTTGACTTCCCTTCGGAGAGGGCTTGCCAGCGATACTTAGATGTTGAACTCCCTAGAAACAAACATTGGTTCAAAACAACGTAAGCCTACACGTACATCGCAGGATGTATTGTTTATTATACTGTGTTGTTCACGTATTGTAAACCTTGCGCCTTGCGTATTTCTTACCATTCAGTAGCGGATAAACTCTTAAAAAGCTACCCAAACATTCTAGTTCATCCGTTAGGATCAACATCATATCACATTTCTTCAATGCAATGCAAGTTCTAGTTCTCTTACTGCTTGTTAGTCGTGCTCCCCGCTTGTTCTCCATCCAATTGCGCAGCCTCTGATGTCTCGCCGTTCTCTGTATCAGCCGCTTCTTCACCTTCACCTTCCTGAGCAGCCACCATGCGCTGGTACTTGTCCTGAATCTTCGTAAAGGCGTTATTGAAGTTGAAGTAAGATAAGTATGCAATAAGTGAACCTGTGAAGAAGAACAATAGAACTGGCCATTTCGTCAAGCTAAAGTATAAAATGATGCAGCTCAATACAATCGTTACGATACTGCTAACAGGAGTGAAAATCGTTAACAGCACACTGTTCTTCATAATATGTGTTGTTTTTGCTTGTAAATGTGCAACCATCGAGAAGAAGTTAAACAGTGAAACGAACAGCAATATCAGCAAACCTAGCATTGCATACCCGATAAACTGCATAGACTTCAACTCAGTCATATACACGTAATAGTCGATATACATAATAACGAACAGCAGCGTGTAGAAGATACCGCCTACCATCGCCTGCTTATAATTATCTTTGTATGATTTAAAGAAGGTACGCAGGAGCTTTACGTCCGTGTCCCCCATGATCCACTTCCGCGCAACGGAGAACATCGCAGCTGTCGCTGGGAACAATGTAAACGGTGCCACAAGTCCCATCGCCCAATTCATCGTAATGGATTCATTGATAAAGTTCTGCTGATCAACCATCAGCTTCATGAATAAAAAAATAAAAAAAGGTGACGAACAGATAAGCCACAATATGTTCGTGACCGAAAAACGCATGATCCATTCTGAAATGCGGTAAAAGCCGCCCATAATCCCTCGAAATTCCAAAGGTCATTCCCCCTCATCATCCTGTCTCTACTACTATAATACAAATTGCTACCTTAGTGCCAGTGCCTATTTTGTATCCAATTAGGTTCGTGTCTACAGCGAGAAAAGGGACTCCGCATAGGATATTAAGTGAAAACACCAAACATCGCAGTGTTAAAGGAGGTTCCCGTATGGGGCAATTAGGTTTTGGAGGTAGCTGTGGAAGCTGTGGAAGCTGTGGCTGTGGTTTTGGTTTTACTTCCACAGGGGTGATTCTTGTCTTGTTTATTTTGTTGGTTATTATAAGTCGCTCTTTTATATAATGAACTGTTGCAGCAATTCGGATTCACGCTAATCATCCTTGACATGCAAAAAAGACCGCTCCAACTGGGGCGGTCTCTATGATCAACGGAAGACATTCATCATTCGAATGTGCCTCGTCCTACTCGTCGCGCTTATTACGGTTCTCGTCGTTGTTAAAACGTCTTGGGCGGCGATCGCCACCACCATTGTTGTTGCGGTCGCGGGAATCGCTGCGGCCATAACGCTCGCCACGTCCGTCGCGGTTGTACCCGCCACGGTTGCCATCACGTCCACCATCACGTCCACCATCGCGTCCTCCACGATAGTCACGTCCGCCACCGGAACGACCATTGCGGTTGTAAGGTGCAGACATCTTGCGTCCGCTAGAACGAAGGTCTGGCTTGCGACGCTTCGCACGGATTGGATCTTCAGGAGTCAAGTTGATAGAAACATCCTTCTTATCCCCTGTCAGCATCTTGAATGCAGCAGACAACAATTGTACGGAGTCGTATTGCTCCAACAATTCAATGGAGATTCCTTTGTATTCATTTAGCTCGCCATCCTTGAGAACATCAAGAATACGATCTGCAATGATACGTTGCTTCCCTTCGATTGCTTCTGCAAGGCTAGGAATCGGCTTGCGTGGAATACGATGACGAGTTACACGCTCGATGAAGTGCAAATGGTCAATTTCACGAGGCGTTACGAAAGACCATGCGCTACCTTCTTTACCAGCACGACCCGTACGGCCGATACGGTGTACATAAGATTCCGGATCTTGCGGCAAGTCAAAGTTAATTACATGTGTTACACCAGAAACGTCCAAACCACGTGCAGCTACGTCAGTCGCAACGAGAACATCAATGCTGCCGTCACGGAACTTGCGCATAACCGTATCACGTTGGTTTTGGGACAAATCGCCATGCAAACCATCTGCAGAATAACCACGCTTCTGCAATGCCTCAGACAACTCGTCTACACGACGCTTCGTACGGCCGAATACGATCGCAAGCTCTGGAGATTCCATATCGAGCAAGCGGCTCAATGCATCGAACTTCACACGTTCAGGGACTTCAATGTATGCTTGTTCAATGAGTGGAGCACTTACATGCTTAGGCATAACCGATACATGTTCTGGCTCGCGAAGGAATTGATTAGCAAGCTTTTGGATGTTCGGTGGCATCGTAGCGGAGAAGAGCATTGTCTGGCGTTGTTCAGGTACTAGGCTCAAGATGGAAGTGATATCTTCCATGAAGCCCATATCCAGCATTTCATCTGCTTCATCCAATACAACTGTTGCAACATCATCGAGACGAATCGTCTTGCGGTTGATGTGGTCAAGCAAACGACCTGGTGTACCGATAATAATTTGTGGGTGTTTTTTCAAAGCACGGATTTGTCGTCCAATATCTTGTCCGCCATAAATCGGCAAGGAACGAACGCCTTTGAAACGAGTCAATTTGCCGATTTCCTCAGCAACTTGGATCGCCAATTCGCGCGTTGGAGTCATAACCAATGCTTTTACACGTTCTTCTGTTGGGTCAATCTTCGAGATCAACGGGATACCGAAAGCCGCCGTCTTCCCCGTACCCGTCTGCGCTTGTCCGATAAGGTCTCGTCCGGTCATCGCTACAGGTATCGCTTTCTCTTGGATTGGAGTCGATTCTTCGAACCCTAATTCCGTAATCGCCTGAAGCACTTTCGGCTCCAAGCCAAATTCTGCAAATGTCTTCAAAATATTCATACTCCTTCATTGTGGACAATCCACAGCCTTATCTGTATTCTTAAGTAGCGCGACAATGGTGACGAATGGCACTTTCAGTCAACCGTCTTCTCATATACAATGCGGAGGGACACTCTTATTGTGTAGCGTGAACTCCGCGTCAAATTCATGTACATCGTTGGTAACTAAAGCCTACTCAAGAATATCCAGAATATTATAACACAAAAATATTGAAGAATACCAGATCCGAACTAACTAATACTACGTTTTGAGGTGACATTGCTTGAAACGAATTTTTGATTTCATCATGTTAATTGCCGGGGCAGCGCTCATCGCTGCATCATTTAATTTGTTCTTAATGCCCCACCATCTGCTTAGTGGCGGCGTATCTGGATTATCGCTCGTAACGAATTACTTGACTCATTGGAATCCGAGCATTTTATATTTCGCCTATAATTTACCGCTAATCATATGGGGCTGGTTCGTGCTTGGCAAACGCTTTATTGGATATAGTTTACTAAGTGTCGTCGCGACAACTTACTTCATATCCGTCTTCCCAGTTGAAGCTGTTGCCAACGAACCGCTTTTATCTGCTGTATTTGGGGGCACACTAGTAGGTATCGGAAGCGGGATATCCCTACGAGTAGGCGGCTCATCAGGTGGATTTGACATTATCGGTTCAATTGTAACCAGATATCGCGATTTCTCAATCTCGAACATTCTGGTTGGAATGAACGCGGCTGTTATTGTAACCCATGGATATTTATCGAATGAGTGGGAACTGGCGCTTTACTCCATGGTCTCCATTTTTACGACCGGCAAAGTAATCGGCACCATCTATATTAACCACTACAAGGTAACGGTGTTCATTATTACGAGGAACAAGGAAGCACTTATTAACAAGCTGCTGGTCTTGCCGCATGGAGTTACCGTTATAAAAACCACAGGTGCATTTACCGATATTGAGAAAGACATGTTGATGACCGTTACTACACGTTATGAATTGACCGAGTTAAAACGTGTTATTCGTGAAAATGACCCTAAAGCTTTTGTAAATATTGTGGAGACTGCTGGTGTCATCGGGAATTTCCGAAGGCCGAAAAATAGGTAAGCCGCTCGGTTGCCAGACGTACATATGAATCGTTGTCAGCGATATAAGAAAGCCCGTCCATTTACTTGGACGGGCTTTCTTATGCGAATAAAATTTATAATTACATCGGAATGACTTGGATGCTCTACGCTGGATGTGGACATACTATGCGAAAATGCGCATCGTTTATTGATTATAGAGTCATCTCTTGCTTATACTTCTCAACTTCAGATGGAGAAGCGAACACATAATGCCCCGGCTTTATTTCAACTAAGCTTGGACTCTCCACATCATAGTTATGAATACTCGGACTATAATATATGCGTTGGCGATTCCGCTCGTAGTGCGGATCTGGATGAGGAATGGCTGAGAGCAGGGATTTCGTATACGGGTGGATTGGTTGCCGATATAGATCATCAGCCTTGGCTAATTCCACAATCTTCCCATTATACATAACGCCAATCCGATCTGAGAAGTATTTAACGACAGACAGGTCATGGGCGATGAACAAAATGGTAAGCCCAAGCTTCTTCCGAAGCCGATTGAGCAAATTCAATACCTGCGCCTGAATCGATACATCGAGCGCAGATATCGGTTCATCCGCAATAACAAGATCGGGACTCGTAATTAACGCTCTCGCAATTCCAATCCGCTGTCGCTGCCCTCCTGAGAATTCATGCGGATAACGACTCGCGTGTTCCCGGGTTAACCCAACGGTCTCCAAGATTTCATAGACCATATCCATGCTTTCCTGCTCACTACGGCAAAGCTTATTAATTTTCAAGCCCTCCGCAATTATTTCCTTCACGGTCATACGAGGATTCAGTGATGCGATTGGATCCTGAAAGATCATTTGCATGCCGCGCGTCACTTCTTTTTTAATTTCCTTGGTCAATGCCCCTGAAATGAGTGTTCCATTAAAATAAATTTCTCCATCCGTAGGCTCATACAGACGGATAATCGTTCTGCCCGTTGTCGTCTTGCCGCAGCCGGATTCACCTACAAGCCCAAACGTTTCGCCGCGATACACTGTAAAACTAATGTCATCGACCGCTTTGACCACTGTTTTTTTTCTACCAAAGCCGCTGCTGAAATATTGCTTTAAATGCTTAACTTCCAGCACCGGATCGCGAGTGATTACATTCGTCACCTTATCGCACCAGCCTTCCCGTTTGCTGCTCAATTCGTCTCTTCAATACATCCGGAAGCTCCACCTTCGGCGCATTCGGATGGAGAAGCCACGTCGCGGCATAATGCGTGTCGCTTATCCTGTACATCGGCGGCTCTTCCTCGAAGTCAATATGCATCGCATATCGGTTGCGTGGAGCAAAGGCATCTCCTTTGGGCGGATGCAGCATATTGGGAGGCGTTCCTGGTATGACTAGCAATTCATCGGATGAGCTCGTGCCCAGATCAGGCATGGACACAAGCAAGCTCCAAGTATAAGGATGCTTCGGATTGTAGAAAATCTCGTCCACCGTTCCATGTTCGACGATTTTGCCCGCATACATCACGGCCACGCGATCAGCGACGTTAGCCACCACCCCAAGATCGTGCGTAATGAATATGACGGACAACTGCCGTTCCTTCTGGATTTCCTTAATCAGATCGAGAATTTGCGCCTGAATCGTGACATCAAGCGCCGTCGTCGGCTCGTCACATATCAGTACCTCCGGATCGCATGCAAGAGCAATAGCAATGACGATACGCTGACGCATTCCGCCGGAGAACTGGAACGGATATTGATCGAATCGCTTCTCCGCATTCGGAATGCCTACTGCCTCCATCAGCTCCAGCGCTTTGACTTTGGCATCCGCTTTGCTTAGCTGCTGTGAACGAAGCGCCTCCATAATCTGTTTGCCAATCTTCATTACCGGATTTAGAGACGAAAGCGGATCCTGGAAGATCATTGCAATTTTAGAACCGCGAATTTCGGTAAACTGTTTCTCCGTATATTTCGTCACATCTTGTCCATGATATAGGATACTGCCGCGTTCAATAACGGCATTTTTCGATAATATCCCGACGATCGCTTTGTTCGTTACGGATTTCCCTGATCCGGACTCACCGACGATAGCCAGTGTCTCGCCTTTGTGCAATTCAAAGTCGACTCCGCGCACGGCCTGCACCTTTCCCGCGAACGTTTTGAACGAGATATGCAGATCATTAACTTGAAGAATCATATCGTTGTGTGTCGTCATCCTAGCTCCCCCCGCTATTCGCTATTATTCTTGGCCTCTCAAAGTTGGATCGAATGCATCCCGCAAGCCGTTGCCGAACATATTGAACGACAACATCAAGATCGAAATGACAATTGCAGGAAATAGCGTCAAGTGAGGATGCTCGAGCAGCACCTTCTGACCTTCTGACAGCAAGCCGCCAATGGAAGGTTCGGGAGCAGCGATACCGAGTCCCAAATAAGAGAGAAATGCCTCTGTAAAAATAGCCCCTGGAATCGCGAGCGTCGCTTGCGTAATGATCGGGCCGATTGCGTTTGGCATAATGTGCCGGAAAATCAATAAACGATCCCGCGCTCCCATCGTCCGGGATGCCAATACATATTCCTGACCTTTATGTTTATAGAACTGCGCCCGAATCATGCGGCTCATGCCAATCCAGCCCGTAATCACCATCGCTAATATTAACGGAGTTATACCTGCACCCATGAGCATGACAAATAGAATTACGACGACTAAGCCAGGTATTCCACTCAAAATCTCAATAATCCGCTGCATAATCATATCGACCGCTCCGCCATAATACCCGGAAATCGAACCATATGTAAGACCAATCAGCATATTGATGGTCACGGCCATAAACCCGATAATCAACGAAATGCGGGTACCCTTCCATAACCGCGTCCATTGATCACGCCCCAATGCATCAGTACCCATCCAGAAATATTTATCTTTGGCCTCTTTTAACTGATACATATCAACTTTTGCTTGCACCATTGGAATTTTGTTGCCGCGGTAGTCGACTTCATACTCTTTAAGCACTTTCACGATCGAGCCTTTATATTTTTCTTCCATGCTCGTTTTTTTCACGTCCATCACTTTCGTTCCATCCCAAATCCCCAGCTTCTCCAGCACCGGGACACGCGGGGGCAGCAAGCTCCAATCAATATGCTGTTCACGGTAAGTGTATGAACTGATCATTGGAGCAATGATCGCAAGCAGAATGATAATGCCAATCACAATCGCCGCGATGGTAGAAGCTTTATTCCTGCGGAATCGCAATAACGCATCTTGTAAAAATCCAATTGCCTTGCCTTCGAATTTCTCGTCCGCGATAGGCTTGTCCCGTTGAACGAATTCGAATGGGTTCCGTTCCATGTTGGGCTCCGTATTCTGGCTCGTCTTCATTACTTCTTCCCTCCCATTCGAATGCGCGGGTCAATAATTCCATATGATAAATCCACGATCAAGATGCTGATAAGAGCGATTATGGAATAGAAGAACATAACAGCAATCGTAAGCGGATGATCCAATGAATTGATCGAGTTCACGGACAAGGAGCCGAGACCCGGCACGCTGAAAATGTTCTCGATTACGATCGCTCCCGACAATATGGAGAAAATCATCGGTATAAGGATATTGGAGAGCGGAATGAACGAGTTGCGAATCGCGTGGCGCACGGTAGCCTGCATATGCGATAGGCCCTTCATTCTTGCCAACAGCATATAATCCGAATTAATTGTTTCGCATAATTCGGCGCGCAAATACCGGGTTATGATTGCTATTTCACCAAAGGACAACGCCAGTACCGGTAAAATCATAGATTTAAACTTATCCCAAGTGATCCCTTGATCCGTCGACAGCAAGATCGGAAGAAGATCCCACTTGAAAGCCACCACATATTGCAACAACGCTGCAAATACGAAGGAGGGCACCGAAATAAACAGCACGACCATCATATTGATCCCGTGATCGGTCATCGTATTCTTCTTTAATGCCGCGATGATTCCGCACATAATGCCTATTGGGATCGTAAATATAAGCGCCAATATATTTAACTGAATCGTGATCGGAAGTTTTTCCTTAATAATATTAAATACCGGAACCTTAGGCTGGACTTTAAGCGAATCTCCGAAATTGAAAGTAAGGAAATCCCCCAGGAAATATACGTATTGAACAATTAGCGGCTTATCCAAATGATATTTGGCTTCCACCCGTTCCCGAATGTCCTTAGGCAATAACGGATCGTCTACGATGCTACCGGGCATAGCATGAATTAGAAAGAATAGCAGGCTAATGATAAGAAATAGAGTAATAGCCATGGCAATGAGTCTTTGCGATATGTATCGTAACATAAGCCTGGAACTCCTTTTCCGCAAGGTAGGAGACCTTGCGCAGCCGCAAGGCCTCCTCTGTTCTGGTATTAGTCGACAATGTCTGCTTGCAGGATGGCAAACCTGACTTCAGGGAAATACTTCCCTTTTGTAGCCAAATGAATACGATCTAGATAGATGACAGCATTATTGTTTTGGAAGACTGGAATTTGCGGCACGTAATCGGCTAGCATTTTCTCCATTTCCCCCAATGCCTTCAGTCGTTCCTCTGGCTTCAGCAGCAAATCGCCTGTCGTAGTGCGCTTCTGCAATGCGTCGAACGCGTCGCTGCTAAATCTATGGTTACGGTTCGGGAAGTCCTTCGTCCACACCTTCAAGCTGCTCCACGGGTTGAACGCATTTTGCGTCATCGAGCCGATACCCAGCTCGTACTTTCCTTCTTTGTAAGCGTCATAAGCGGATCTCGGTGGCATCGCTCTGAGCTTAATGGCCAACTTATCCTTGCCAAACAAATTTTCGTACATTTCTTGCGTCACTTCTGCCGTGCGCTTCATCGTTTCCTGCGCATCGAAGTAGGTGATTTCAATCGTTATTTTCTTGCTGCCGTTCGCCTGATACGCCTTTTCAAAGAATTCCTTCGCTTTATCTGGCTCGTAGCCTGTTCCTGGAGCTACGGCTAGCTTCCCTTCTTCGGAATCGCGATAGCGCTTGCCCTCTGTATAGTCTCCAACAATACATATCGTAGAAATATAATACGGTGCCGATTTGAACGTTTTGAAAATGCCCTTGGTAATTTTATCGCGATCGAGACCATAGTACAGTGCTTTGCGGAAATCGTTGTTTTTCAAAATCGGGTTGCTGTCCGATTCAGAGTTTATATAGAAGCCCCATACACCGTCAGCTTCTGTATAGACGACCCGCGGATCTTCGCCGTATTTGTCAAATTGTTCGCCGCTAATTGATACCGAGTCAATTTCGCCCTTTTCCCACAGTTGAACGCGAGTCGAGCTTTCCGTTACAACACGTGTCTCGATGCGATCAGGCTTATAGATAGCCGCCAATGGGGCATCTGGATTTTTCTCGAATGTGTGATGCTGGTCGCGTACCCACTCGGTCAAGCGATACGTCCCGGAAGAAGGAACCTGCTCTACCGTAGTTCCGTATGTCGTTTCGCTGCGATCGGGCTTCATGCCGCTCTCATACAATTTCTCGTGAACGGGAGATGTAGGCGAATTTGCAGTGACGGTAAAGTTGCTATAAATGTCAATTTCCGGCAATTCTGATTCCAGCGTGAGTTCCAGCGTGGTATCGTCTTTAGCCTTAATTCCGACATCTTCCCATTTGGCTTCACCCTTAAAGTATTTGTTAGCGTTTACAATAGGGATATCGTCAAATAATACGTATGAGTTCTTATTAGCAAGCTTCGGATCAAGCAGCATTTTATAGGAGTATTCATAAGTTTTAGCATTGATCGGCGTGCCGTCCGTCCACTTCAATCCTTCTTTTAACTTGAACGTCCATACTTTATTATCCGTTGTCGTTGGTAAATCAACTGCATGATTGCCAACAAATTTTATATTGTCCGTTGGTTCGTCATAAATAATCTCCAATAAATTTCCATAAATATATTTCATCATATCCGTAGTTTCGGCACTGTTGGATGTGTGCTGGTTGAACGTATCCGCGGACATCGTCGCAAGCCGCAAGACTTTCGGCTTATCGCTTGCAGTGCCTTTCGACTCTGTCGCAACCTTACCTTCATTCTCTTTACTTCCCTGATTCTCTTGTCCGGCATTCCCGCTCCCGCTCGTGCAACCCGCGAACGTAAGCATCATCATGATAGCCAAAACAACCAAGAACGGTTTTTTTGGCAGCTTCATACAATCCCCTCCTGATTTTCTCATTTTTTTCAATTCATTATGTAAAATATGTGGGTAACAAAGGAAAAAGAATATTGGGTCGATTATGCCAACAAAATTGACACCTTGTGAAATAATGTACCTTTGGATTGGATGGATGCGTTCACATTGTTGTAGGTTTGATACTAGACTGAGAGCCGATTCATTGAGGAAGATCATTACTTGTCGGTTGCTATATATGCGTATATACCACGAATCGACAACGATCAAATGCATACTTGTGAGGTAAATTATGGTATAGTTTTTTTTATAAATCTATCAAACTAAATACCCATAGTCAACAGTTAAATCACAGAATATCCCTTAGAATACTCAAGGAAATGCAGAAATAGGAGGATAAATGATGGATTATGCCGAATCATTCCTAGTCATCACATCAAAATATCTTCTCACTCGTCACATCAGAATCCTCCAACACATCTAGATACGAGCGAGTTTAAAGGGAAAGGATTTTCGCCATGAAACGACTGCTGCTTGTTGTAACCCTCTTATTTACAGCTGGTTATTCCATCTTAAACGGTCATAATTCCCTGCTTATAAACCTGTCGAATTCCTTCTTCATCATCGGTCTTATATACCTATTGATCGCCTTGCTTGCTTACGTGCGGAACATCGGCTTTTTTAAATCATTGAGCTATCATCTCCATCGCAAGGAGAAGGAAAAAGAACAGGCGCTTCATTACGATTCCAGTAACATATCGTCGTCTGGGCAGCCCAAAAAGAGAATGGCCCTGCATGAATATGCTGAATTGATTCGCACAAACCAATGGTCCAGCAAAATATTATATTTGTACTCGATTCCGCTGCTGTTGTGCTCCTGTATACTGGCGGTACTCGCAGCATAACAACCCCGCTCCATAACAGAACGGGGAGTAATCAAACGCTATTCAATCTTTAAAGCGTTCATTTCCATGTAATCACAAAGTATTAACCCGTCCAGCAAGGACGGGTCTAATCCTTCATCTCTCTTTTTGACTAATTGGACAAGGTCTGCTGTTGCACATGTTCCTGCTCTTTGCTTGTCTCCGAATCTGTATAGCTTAATTGACGCAATGCCGGCCGCGTCATCGCACCAAATACAATGACTAACAAAAATATCCCAAAAATACGCACAACAAGCTGGATACCTATCCCAGCATGCAGCAAATAGGCAACGAATGCGTAAGAAAGCGGTGTTAATCCGGTTACAATCGATATGAAGATACTCATTACTTTCCCTATCATATGATGGGGAGTACTTGAATGAATGTAAGTGAACAATGGGATATTCATAACCTGAATCAACACTCCAATCGTGAACAATACAAGCATAGACACGACTAAATGATGCACATATCCGAGTGACGTGTAAGCAATAACGATTAGAAACAACGAGCATAAAATAACAATTCCCGGTCTTGCGAAAGACTTTCGCAGCGATACAATAACGGATCCCAATATAAATCCGACTCCCAGCGAGACCTCTAACAGGGCTAACACAACTGCGTTCCCCTTGAAAATATCCTTAGCCAAAATCGGAAGCATTACCCCCATTGGACCAGTCACAAAAAAATTCATGATGAATCCAATTGCCATTAACGTGGGTAATGCGCGATGTGTACGAATATATTCGAAGGAGGAAGTCAATTCCCTCCACTTTGATTTTCTTGGTGTGCTGGAATCATGCGATTGAATCCGAATAAAGGATATAAGCGTAGTCGAAATAATGATAGAAATAAGACTGAATAGAAAGACACCGGAAAAGCCTATTGTAATAATAAACGTGCTGCTGATTAAGGGACCTATGATTAAACTGTACTGATTAGCCATACGAAGCAGCGCGTTGCCTCTCTGGTAAGCCTTTTTATCAATGATTGACGTAATAACAGAGTCATAGGCCGGGCCAGCAAATGCATCCAGCACACCGAACAAGAAGGAGACGATGATAAGGAATAACGGGGTGATCATATCCAGCCAGTACATCGTCAGCAGTACCCCGATTGAGAGCACCTTCATCCATTGCGATGAGAGGATAATGATCTTTCGATTGACGCGATCTGCGATTACTCCGCCGTATATCATGAACAGCAGTCTCGCACCGGAAGAGGAGAAAAGGATCAAACCCAAATAACTGCGCGAGTCAAATAAGGTCACTGTCAGCCATTCGACAGCAACAATGTAAATATAATACCCAGGACTGACTAGAATTGCGGCGGTCAGCAGCAGCATGTAGTTCCTGTTGCTACGGAGATTAGTTGTTGTATTCATAGGCAGGCTCATTCATTCTGGATTCTTCATGCAAGATCAACTGAATCAACTCTTCCGGTTGCGGAAGAGCGGCATCTGAACCGGTATAGGTTCCGCTTGAAGCTTTATATCCCTCTGCCTGTACATTAACGAACAGATGTCCATCCGTCTTGAGAATTTCCACGTTCCGCTGCACGCTCGGCTGATTCCACATGGTGTTATTCATATTCGGGGCGATGTATATCGGGTTCGTATAGTTCAATACGCAGCAGCTTAACAGATCGTCTGCCATCCCGTGCGCCATCTTGGCCAAGAAGTCTGCAGATGCGGGAAGTATGAGGAAGATGTCGGCATCCTGAACAGCGTTGACATGCGGAGCTTTGAGATTTGTCGTAAATAGATCATCATAGACATGATCGCACAAATTGGCTAGTGCAAGCGTAGACACGAACTGCTTGGCATTATCGGTAACGACAATATCCAATTGACACTGAAAGCGGCCTTTAAGCGCGAAAATATAGTTATGTACGTTCAAGGCGCCAATTGTACCTGTAATCCCTATTAAGATTTTGTTATACGCTCGGCTCATAAGCATAATCCTCATTTACTAGTGTAATGTACTTCTTAATACTCTTCTTGACTGGAGGACACGGTGTTGCGCCAGTCTCAATTCGTTCGAGCGGGCATGCATTCCCCTGGCATGATGGTCTGAAGAAGCATTTGGTGCAAGAAGCATCCTCATTGACTCCGCCTGTAACCCACAAGCTCCATTTCTCTTGATCAATGACCATATCCCCATTTTCAAGAATATCGCCTACATGATTCATTGGATTATTGAACGCAACTGTGCATTTGTAGATCATCCCGTCAGACCCGATTACACATGAGGATGGACTGGAGGCATAGCATTCAGAACCTCCTGGACGCAAATATTGCTTGTAGAAATCGAAATTAAATCCTTCTTCTTTCGCTTTCTCATAGAACGGAAACAGCATTTTCGTATCGCATAAATGGATGTCAGCTGTCTGTTCCCCTTTCAAATTCTGTATCGGCACGAAATGCAGCATGAAACGGGGATCGTCAACAAATGCACTGCTGACTAACGAAATATAGTTATCCATCACAGTCGACACTTCTTGATTGATATTGGAACGCAGTACAACATGGAATGGTTTATCGCTTTGCTTCATCTTCAATAAATTCGAGAAGATCGTATCAAATGTCTTCTCTCCAAATCGGCCAACTCGATAACTGTCATGCGTTTCCGCAGTCCCATCCAATGTGATTTGAAAGCTTCTCACATTCATCTCTAGCAGTTCCTCGAAAGTCTCACTATTAAGCAAATAGCCATTCGTTGTGATATTGGCGTGATATTGCACGTTGTATTTGGCGCAAATCTCCTTAATTGGAGCAGACATACGCTTTATGACATCGAATGATTTGAGCGGCTCCCCGCCAAACCAGCTAATGAGCAGCCGGCTATAATTTTTTACGTTTCTCTCCAAAAAGTTCAATATTCCTTGTTGCACTGATTCCTTCATTTCGGACTTCAGAAAGTCTTCATAACAGTAAGTACAACGGAAGTTGCAATCCTCATTTGGCAGTATTATTAACTGAAGCATACGGTTCTCAGCTAACATATTGTACTTTTGCGCAGTTGCCAGCTGAAATTCATTCACTCGATTCTTAACTAAGAAACCTTTATTTTGTAAATGTTGAATTAACCCACTGCGGATCTCATCTTGCGACTCTACTGCCTCGAGGTCCCTGACTTTCAACAGCTCATCAACAATCTCTGCCTCTCCACCAGTGAACTTACTTATTTTCCCGGTATATGAATTATATAGACGCAAATATTCACCGTCTGCGACACGAACATTGAAACGAGATGCCTTGAGCGTGCTGCTGTCCTGGATCGTTATATCTCCTCTTAATACCAATTGAATCCCTCCGCAGCTATTTAAAATACCTACCAAATTGAGAAATATGTTCTCGCTCAGCATTGTTGTTGTTATTACTATATGGATAACTGTCCTGCTCATTAGTGCAAGCGATTCAGTAGGATATCCTTGGTTCAAATAAATGTAAACGATTACAAAATAGGCTGGAGCCTATTTTGTAATCGTTGGGGATGAGTGCTTAACAGAAAATGTTGATTGTCTTGGATCCGCCTTCTTCGCCTTCTTTTTCAACTGAAAATGCCATTTGATTCACCTCCATAATTTGGTTTGTTTCCCACTTGCAAGTTCAGAATAATTCCATTTTATACTAAAGTCAACTCTTTTCTTGAAAATTTTTTTTGGTATAATATATAACAAAATTAGGTTTAATCCATGTATGACAACATTCTATCTATTACCCTCTAATCGCTAAGTAAACAAGTTGTTTCCACACTGATGTTAAGTTGATTCACTCCCTTATTACGAACATTCGATATCACTCTCCACAACAAAAAGAGCCAAAATCCTGCAGGCAGAATAATGGCTCCCCAACGTATATGTTATCTGTTACTTGTAATCATGACTCTTCCTCTCGTTTCTTAAGGCAAATATTCATATCTTACGTCGACCCAAGCATTTTCGTTTGTGGCAAGACCTAACGTTGCAGCAACGCCTGGCGACAAATCGATCCCGGCAGGATTGAGCACCTTGCGACCCTGTGAATCCTTGCCATTGTTCCAATTGTTATAATAGGCAGCTGTTGAAGCAGGAGTACCCAATGCTAATCCAGAGCCGAATCGCCTAGGATTGCTTCCGTTGGCAGTATCCCAGTAATTATCATCGACATTCCAAGGGCCAACATCCTTCACTTCTACACCAAGGGCAAACTTAACCGTATTTGGATTATAAACATTGACTACATACTTCGGATTGCCATACGTCCCTCGCAATTGGACTGGGATATTACTAATCCAGCCTTTATTCGCAAATTTAATATATTTATCAGGCAGTGCGACCTCATAGGAGCCGCTTATATCTGGATCATATTGAGTTGCAAAAATTCCAGAGATTCGCGGTACGTCAGCATTTGCACCGTATTTTGTCTTCAACCATGTATTTCTATATTCTTTCTCGTCTGCCCACCACTTCGTCACCCATTCTTCGAAGGCAATGTGCTTATCTTGGAGCAGACTCTGTAAGGCAGCATTCCGTACTTGAAATAAGGTGTCTGCCTTCGCGTTATAGCTGTCCACCGTTAGCGACTGCGCCTGCAGCTGCAGTGCTCTGGCTGAATTACGTTCTTTGAGCCCCATATCCTTTAGTTGTGTCATTTGCTGATCGGACAATCCCAGAGCCGACTGAAGTGAAGCTACATCCGCCTTCAGCTTGTCGTCCTTGGTCCAAAATAAATAATTCAATACTTCCTTGCTGTCCAGCAGTGGGTTCGATTGTTCATCAGTTGCATTTCCATAAGCAGATCCCGTCGAAGCAAAGAGAGACAAAATGAGAGTAAAAAGCAACATGATGGTCATATTCCTTTTTAACATAAGCTTCGCCTCCATATTTCATGGCATGTAATCCGTGCTTATTCATTACTCGCAAAACGATACCGGCTTACGACAAATATGCCAGAAGGACCTTCTTTACTCGGTTGGATGAGCTCTAGCTGAATGCTTCTCCCGTCTTTGAGTGTGTATTGGACAACTTTCTTGGCTTTCTCATCTACAATAAGCTTCACATCAATGTCTTCATTAACAACGAGGCCTTCTTGTGTATTGAGATACTCTCTTGATACTTGCTGCCAGTCTGTTAGTCCAGGCTTATGGCCTTCATCCACCTGTTTTTGCAAATTATCTGCTTCTTGCTGCGAGAAATTAGTGCTAACCCAACCCTCACCCTTTGAAGGTGAACCTGAACAACCAATCAATACAAACACTACAACTAAAAGTATGGCGCTAACGGAAAAGAAACTTGTCTTTACTCTCATATACGCGTCTCCTTCTCATCATTCGTATTTGTTGCCACGCTGGCATGTTATAGACGCGCAAGTTTGACCAATGTTTCTCGCATCACACCAAAGGCATCCCCCGCTTCTCTGATTGTTAGGGCTTGTCCCTCTTGTTGCCATCCCAACTGATGTATATCTATTACTACGTAATAGACCAATCAAACTTGACACAAATGTGAAAATATAAAAGCAGATTAAGCTTATTGAGATGAAAGACTAGATTGTATCCAGATGGAGTAGAAGAAATGATAATCGGTAACCGAGGGCGGGTTATGCTGGGAGTTATTGTAGCGTTCACACAAACACGAACACCTTATCGGGAAGCAGTGGGGCGGGGTATACTTTGACACCCTCACGTGCCTCCCTGCACAAGCGTATCCTTGTGCCTGCCTGAGGTGCTGGTACTTCATACTACATCAATTGCTTATGCAAGCTCACGAGTGCTCGCAGACAGATTCAAGAAATAGTTCAACGTCTTCTGAACTCGTTGAATCACTTGCTCCTGAACAGGCTGCCCTTCTGCTGTGAATTGTCTTGCATCGCCGCCGATGGAAATCCATTCTGGACAGTTAATTCCGTGCACATTGCGAACGATTGTCTGTAAATGCGTCAATGAACTGATACCAACCGCACCACCAGCAGAGCTGACCGACAAAACGACCTTATTGTTGAAATAGTCAAAGCTCAAATAATCGAGCGCGTTCTTCAGTACGCCGGATATACTCCCGTGATACTCAGGTGTAGCCAACACAATGGCATCAGCTGCGAGAACCGACTCTCTTAACAGCTTTACATTCGTATGCTGTTCTGCATCGTCTGGGCAGTAGAGAGGAAGCTGCAGTTCATTGAGATCAATGACTTGCGCCTCATGGCCTTTCTCCTGAATACTTGCTGCTAGATAACGAACAAGCTTCGTGCTTGTTGCTTCTTTACGATTGCTGCCAGAAATACATACGATGCGCATGATCGCACTCCCCTTCCATCATCATTCGGCTGACAAGCGTCTATTACGTCTATTAATCTCGAACGGGGATGATATATCCGCTGCCATTCACGCAGCGTTTCTTCTCTAGCAAAGTCAAGCCCTCCCAAGTAACACCCGGGATCTCCCGCTCGAAATGTGCTTCTGCTTGCAGAAATGCTTGTTCTTCTGTATCAGCTGTCAGCACACATACGAACGTTCCTTGCGTCGAGGACGCTTCCAACCGATATATGTACATTTTTCCATCCCCTTCCCTATCGCACATCATACATAAAACCGGAATCATGCGTCAAGATGTCACATCAATTGAAATCATTTATCCCTCCTCCGCACATCTTGCAAATATACAAAAAAACCCGGCCAACCGCATGATGCGGCTTTGCCGGGCTTATCCAAAGCTGCGTGAACCAGCAGCGTCTTATTGACATAGACGTGAAGCCAATTCGTACAGCTCCATATTGAATTCCTTCTTCGTGTTCACAACAAGATCGATGTCGGTTGCGACCAGCTCCCCCTTAATCATACCGCAAGCCTTGCCGGATTCGCCTTCTATCAGCTGGCGAACTGCGAAGTCGCCTAGACGGCTTGCCAAGATACGGTCGAACGCTGTTGGGGAACCACCGCGCTGAATATGACCGAGAACCGTAACGCGCGGCTCAACAGTTGGGCAGCGTTCAATGATGGCGTTCGCGACATCTTCACCGCGTCCAACACCTTCCGCGACGATAACGATGCTGTGGCGCTTGCCGCATTCGAAGTTCTCACGCATACGACCTGCAACTTCATCGATGTTATGGTCAACCTCAGGTACAAGAATCGATTCCGCACCACTAGCAAGACCTGCATACAGCGCTATATCTCCACAATGGCGACCCATCACTTCTACGACGGAAGAACGCTCGTGGGAGCTCATCGTATCGCGAAGCTTGTTTACTGCGTCAACTACGATGCTGACAGCTGTGTCGAAGCCAATTGTATAATCTGTAAAGGAAATATCATTATCAATTGTTCCTGGCAGACCCATTGTCTTGATGCCAAGCTTGCTCAACTTGTTCGCACCTTGATAGGAACCGTCGCCACCGATAACAATCAAGCCATCGATGCCGTGCTTGCGCAAAATGTCTGCACCCTTTTGCTGGCCTTCTGGAGTTCTGAACTCTTGGCAGCGAGCGGATTGCAGAATCGTTCCGCCACGTTGAATGATGTCACCTACACTGCGAATATCCATTGGGCGAATATCTTCGTTCAATAACCCTTGATAGCCGCGCTGAACTCCATAAACCTCAATTCCATTGAATATAGCTGCACGCACTACTGATCGGATTGCAGCGTTCATACCTTGTGAGTCTCCGCCGCTTGTCAATACGGCAATCTTTTTTACAGCAGACATGATTCGTTTCCTCCCTCATAATCCTCAATACATATGTTTACGTATCCAAAGACTGTTCAACCAGAAAAATAATCGCATAAGCGGACTATTCTTCATGAGACGCTTGGATACTTGTTGAACCGCGGCCTGTTCCCTTACTTTCGGATCTGATAAATATAGAGCTAGCAGCCCTTCTATAATCATACGATGAAATCGTCCATCCGGCAGTGAGCTAACTCGCACCGTTGCAAGGTCTGCAAAGTGGCCAATCCGGTTCACGACCAAGCTCTGATCGTCGTAATAATTGCAGAAATTCAAGTCTCCGCCGGCACGATCTTCTTCTTGGTCAATTAAATAATCTAACATAATATGCAGTCCACATACATATGGAAAATATGCCTCTAGAATGCGGTCTGCATCTGCTTGCGTCAGACTCTCGTCCGCCGCAGCCAAAAATAACTGGAACACACCTAGTGTGGAGCCGGTCGCCGCAGCGAATTCATTCCAGCCCAGCTCCGTATAAGCCGATTCATGCAGACTCCACCAATCCAGCAGCGCCTGCTCCCGGGAATCCGGGTGAATATGCTTGTACACCTGAAGGTCTGTATACAGTCCGACGAGACGAACAATATGCGGCTGTGCGATTCCATACGCCGGCAGCGAAGCAATACTATCTCTGCACGTCTGTACTAGATCACGCAAATAGCCCCCGTCCTCTTGATCATCACGGAGCGCATAATAGTCTTTGAGCGGTTCGTCCGGTTGGACCGCATCCAGCATAGCCTGATGGAGCAAGCGGAAATCCTCCGCATCCATCGAGGTGCTTCGGTCGCACAGGTTGTCCAAATAGTCACTGATCGTCTGAAAAGCAACAATGAGCGGGATCAATATATGGCGTACATCTAACCTAGCCGCAGCGTATACAGCACCGCCCTCACAATGAAATTGCTTGCTAGCGATGCTCGCGAGCGCCTGCTTGCGCAGCTCCTCGTTCGGAATTCGTTCAGCCCGCGTCTGCCAGCTTGCCAACGATTGACGAACCCCCGGCAATATATACTTATATACGCGGTACATGAGTCCGAGCGGCTCTTTCGGAGCTCGCGTACGGCGTTGCCTCACCTGATTCAAGAAAATCCTCCGTCCTCTGTGTAGGTCAACTTCTACGAGATGATGTTACTCACACTTATTGAGTACCCATTTTAACCACACCTATTATATTACGAAGTGACTAATTGCACAAACGATTGCATGCGATATTCACTAGTGGTGATTTTTGGCATCTACGTCCTGATGAACCCGGTACCACAAATTCAAATCGATAATTTGCGAAGCAAGCTCTGCGATCTCGCTATTCAGCCGGCAGGAAGCCTCAAATTGCTCCTCCTCATTCAGCGCATTCTGCTTCAAAACAATCGTACGTTCCAGCTCTTTAATACGGTCGGGAATTCTGCCGCGAGTGTGTTCCCACTTGTCCATAATGAGCACTTGTTCGTCCCAGCTCATTCCATCCCAAGAATCCTCAACTATGGGCACTTCAATACCAAGCCGTTCGTCGAATTCGAACCAATCATTCACCATGCTGCCGCACCTCCGGTAAATAGGATGCATCATTAATGCTGTTAATGTACCATGCCGCTTGCGAGGATGTAAATGACGAAACCGCCCCAATCCACAGGAAGCATGCTATACTAGGGATTATTCCATTTTTACTTGCTCAATTGACAACTCCGATTTATACACATTCATCTACTTCATGGAGGGAACACGCATGGCGTATCCGGCACCCCGGAACACAGAAGCGCATTGGCTGCGCGCCTTTACATTTATGATCTTTATGACCTCTTCGGTCGTTGTATCGTATTTGCCGCTCTACTACAAATCATTGCAGTTTACAAGTGTCCAGATCGGGCTTCTCTATTCCATTGGACCGCTCATCTCTATCATTTCCAACCTATTCTGGGGCGTAACCAGCGATAAACTCGGTACGTTGAAAAAAGTGCTCATCACGTTGTTGGTCGCACAAATCGTATTATCTGTGGCACTTGCTCAAGTATCCTCGTACGGGTTGGTTGCTCTGCTTCTCGTTTGCTTTTATTTCTTTTACTTTCCGATATATCCATTGAACGACAGCTTCGCGATTATGACTGCACAGGCTCAAGGCAAGAGCTTTATCGGCATTCGTGTTTTTGGATCGATCGGTTTCGCGGTATCTGCACTTTTATTCGGATTCATATTACGCTCGGTAGGCGCTTCGTACAGCATATGGGTCATTGTTCTGCTTGGCTTGCTGTCGCTGGGGCTTGCCTTCCCCCTTACTGATAAGCGCGCCATGATGAAGAAGATGGAACTGTCCGGACTGTGGGTTGTCCTGCGGCAGCGAGAAGTACTATTGTTCTTCCTGTTCGTGCTGCTGCTTGCCATCGGGCATCGTCTGAATGAAGCCTTCCTCGGATTGTCATTGTCCCAGATTGGGGCAGATGAATCTTTGGTTGGATGGGCTTGGATGCTCTCAGCGCTTAGTGAAATTCCAATCTTCTTCTTATTGAATGCCTATGGGGAGAAATTCAAGGAACTGCCGCTATTAGCATTCTCCGGGTTAACATATACCATTCGGCTTCTGCTTATTGCAGTGCTGCAAGATCCAACATGGATTGTTTCTACGCAGTTGCTGCACAGCGTGTCATTCGGGATCTTTTATTTCGTTGCCGTTCGCTATATAAGCCGTGTCATTCCTGACGAATATCGTTCAACAGGGCTTGCACTGTATACGATCGTCTGGTCCAGCATCGCAGGGCTCATAAGCGGAACTTTCGGTGGAATCTTAATGCAATCCTTCGGCAAGGATGTGCTATATGAGGTTGCAGCAGGGTTCTCATTTATAGCCTGCCTCGGCTTTATAACTATGGCTATCATTGCCCGTCATAGTGAAACAGCGACAATCCAAGCGTCCAGCAGACACAGCTAATTGCATTTTTTCAACTGTACCGTATAATAGTAGTAGGTCTTAATACAAGGTCTTAAAGCAATCATACTACTCGTTCGGTGGAGGGTCACCAATATGACAACAACGTATGAGACAATAAAGGAAGTCATTCATGGGCGCCGCAGCGTTCGTCGCTACGATGAACGTCCAGTGTCTGTCGACGACATTAAAGAGCTTGTGGATTGTGCGCGTTACGCGCCAAGCGACACAAACTCCCAAACATGGGAGTTCATCGCCGTTGTGAATCGTTCGATGATCAAGCAAATCGAGCAGCTTACATGGGATGCACTGCATGCCAAGGCTCAAATAGCGGAAGAGCAAGGATTAAACAAGGAAGCGAGAATGCTGCTCAAGTCCTTCGGGCCCTATGCAACGGCCTTCTCAGACGCACCAGCACTCATTGTATGCTTAGCGACGCCTTACACTTCGAAATTCCGTGAGCGCATCTTCGATCCGATTCAACTGGTGCCGACTGCGGTATGGGAAGAAGAGGGCATTAAGAGCAGCTGCTTGGCCATTCAAAATCTGATGCTGGCCGCTCATGCGCAGGGCTTGGCTACCTGTCCAATGACTGGCCCTGTCCTACTGGCTGCTGATGCAATCAAGTCACTGCTTGACATTCCAGAAGACCGCCAGGTCAACATGGTGCTTGCACTCGGCTATCCGCTGGAAACACCGGCCAAGCTCCCACGCAAGCCGGTCGAAGAGATACTGCGCATCATTGAATAACAGGGCATGTCCACGTACCAATAGCACATGAAGCCCCTTAGCTCCCCACAATAACTGTGGCGGAGCAAGGGGCTTCTCTTTTGGGAGATTCGTATTATTCCTACTATAAGATCTGATATTACTGCCGGATCTATGTTCCATTCACTTCCGTAGCATCAAATACACGATGATCACCCATCAGTTTCCCCGCATGAAGGAGACGGAACTGGACTGGCGTCATTCCCTCTTGCTGCTTGAATCGATGAATGAAATAACTCGTGTGCATGAAGCCAACCTCCTGTCCCACCTGCTGGACAGACAGCCTCGGGTAAGCGAGTAGAAGCTGCTTCGACTTACGAATCCGCAGACGTATCACATATTGAAGCGGCCGCATATCAAGTGTTCTTCGAAACAGCTTGCATACATATTGCGGAGTAACACCTATCTGGTCGGCCATCTGCTGAAGTGTAAGCTCCTGATGAACATGTTCTTGAATCCACTCCAACAACGGCGTTAACGGATCATTATCCACGTGCCGCCCTTCCCTGACCAGAGTCTCCCATCCGGATTGAGTCCACGCCATAATCAGCTCATAGGCAAGTCCTGACAGCATTGTGCCTTGTCCCTCATTGAACGAGGATCGGTTCAATAGAGCAATCGCCCTCTTGATTGGCTCTAGCGTGAGCTCAGGGTTCATTGGAGTAATCCTTGTCGATTGATACAATTGAGCCGCAGTCAGCAGCTCCTGCGATAAGCTTCCTTGAAATCCAAACCAATAGATTCCCCACGGCTCCTCAATTGGCCTATATTCATGCGGTATATGGGGAAATAAGATAACACCCTGCCCAGTCTCAACAACGATAGGCTCGTTCATCCCCTTCCACCAGAACTCGCCGCGGCCGGACGTGCATTGCAGCCACTGGTAATCAGGATATCCGCTCAGTCGCACAATTTCCTGTTGGCTTACCCAGCTTCCTACCGTGGTTACAACGAGTGGCAGTGACCGATCACGCTCGCTTATCATTGGAAAATGAAAATGCTGCATCGACTTCACCTGTTTCGAGTTTCATATATTGTTATTTCAAATAAAATCGTTAGATTGATTGAGCGTCTTTTTTCATTTTAACATATATACAATCAATAGCCTTTTACATTCATATCGTGATATTGAGTCTATAGCATTTGAAGGGAAGATGAGAATGTCAGTAGAACAAATGAACCTGGTAGATCCGCACAATGAACAAGCTTCATTAACACTGAATGAATTATTGCAATCACCTACTGTATTGCATCAACAACGCCTCCATGACCGTGCCTACTTCATTCCTTGTGCAAGCGCCTCCGAAGCATTGACGTACGAGCGCGGTGCATCGGCCTATTTCCAGCAGCTGAGCGGTACCTGGAAATTCAGCTACGCAGCGAGTCCCGAGCAAGCACCGGCAGCGTGCTGGATGCCCCAGTACGATGATTCCGAGTGGGACGAGATTCCGGTACCTTCGAATTGGCAAATGCACGGCTACGGAAAACCAGAATATACGAATATCCTCTATCCGTTCCCAGTTGAACCGCCCTTTGTTCCCCATGAGAATCCTACAGGAACGTACCGCAGGACTTTTTGGATGGAGCCAAGCTGGATGGAGCAGCGGGTCATCCTTCGATTCGAAGGTGTGGACAGCGCATTTCGAGTATGGGTGAACGGGCACTATATTGGCTACAGTCAAGGAAGCCGCATTCCTGCTGAATTCGACATCCGTCCCGCGCTTCAGCAAGGTATGAATCAAATTACCGTTCAAGTATACCAATGGTGCGACGGCTCCTATCTGGAAGATCAGGATATGTGGTGGTTAAGCGGTATTTTCCGCGATGTGTATTTGCTGGCCTTCCCGACGGAGCATATGTGGGACTTTACGGTTCGCACGCACCTGCTCGACAATGGTGAGCGTGCTCAACTGGACGTTGATGTCGAGCTCTGCATCAGCGAGGAGGCTGCGCAGTCACATACATTTGCATGGACATTATTGAATGCTGCCCGCCAGCCAATTTCACCGACGAACACAATCTTGGTATGTGATCGATGCCAGCAATCAGAGCCAATCATCCGGGTAAGCACTACCGTAGAAGCCCCTACACTATGGTCAGCGGAGACCCCTTATTTGTATCATCTCGTGCTGGAGCTTCGAGACAAGAACCAAGAGGTCATTCAAGTAATCTCGCAGCGAATCGGATTCAGAGAAGTGAAGCTTACCGGTACGAATCTTCTCGTAAACGGGAAGGCCATCATGTTCAAGGGCGTCAATCGGCATGAATTCCATCCGGATCATGGACGTGCGGTTCCCTATGCCACAATGGTCGAAGATGTGCGCTTAATGAAGCAGTTCAACTTGAATGCTGTTCGGACCTCACACTACCCGAATGATCCGCACTTCTACGCCTTATGTGATGAGGCAGGGCTATACGTAATCGACGAAGCGGACTTGGAAACACATGGATTTCAAGCTGCCGGGTGTTGGTCACTGCTCAGTGAGGATGAGACGTGGAAACAGGCCTATGTGGAGCGAATGCAGCGGATGGTAATCCGTGACAAAAATGCGCCGAGCGTCATCATGTGGTCGCTTGGCAATGAATCCGGCTGCGGGCCCAATCATGCAGCCATGGCTGAGTGGGCACAGCAATATGATCCGACTCGCCCCGTTCATTACGAAGGCGATTGGAGCAACATGCTTGAACTCGGCATCCGCTCGACGATGTACCCAACACTCGAAGCCATTGAGAAGGTTGTCCAGTCTGATGACGATCGTCCGTATATTTTATGTGAATTCGCGCATGCAATGGGCAACGGACCGGGAGCGCTTAAGGACTACGTGGAAATGTTCTATCGCTACCCGAAGCTGCAAGGTGCGTTCGTCTGGGATTGGGTCGATCAAGGCATTCGGCGTGAGCGAGAGGATGGCCGCCAAGAAATGGCGTATGGTGGTGACTTCGGCGAGCTTATTCATGACGGAAACTTCTGCTTGAATGGACTCATCGACGGAGACCGTAAGCCGTGGCCCGCTCTGCATGAATACAAAAAAGCGATCGAGCCTGTCAAAGTCTATGCCAGCAGCGAACCAGGAGAATATATCATCGAGAACCGGTACGACTTCCTTCCATTATCATGCTTGCGCGGTCACTATTCCATCATTGCCGATGGTGAACTAATTGCCGAAGGGACATTCGAGGTACCCGAAGTACCTCCACGTGAGCGCGCTGCATGGCGGTGGGATGCGCGGACAGCGATTCGAGCCGCGTTCGGCCATACGATATCTGAACCGGCATTTCAGCATATGTGGCTTCGGTTCTCCTTCCGTTCGGGTAGCGGCACTTATGGCACAATCCCCTGGCTTCCTGTGGGTCATGAAGTGGCATGGGCTCAATTTGAGCTTGAGCCTTCGCAGGTTCTTCAGCTACAGCATACCGATTGCATACAGGAGACAGCAGCTTCCTCTACCATATCATCGTCTAAGCGCAGCCTGACATCCGGCTTCGGTATTAATACTGCCCCTGCAGGCATGATGTCGCTGAAGCCCATTTCGATCCATGACCAAGGAGCTAGCCTCATCCTTACAGGCAGCAGCTTTACTATGGTGATCAATCGGTCAGACGGAAGCCTTCTCTCTTGGCGTTTCCATAATACAGATTTGCTAACTGGCAGTCCCCGCCTTCAATTATGGCGTGCCGTTATCGATAATGATCGCTATCTAGGGACGGATTGGCGGAATGCTCGACTACATCAATTGAAGGAACGGATAAAACAGGTGACCATCGATTCATCACGCGCAGCAGAGGGGATGATTACCGTAACGACCTGCTTCCGGTTAGGAGCACCTGCCTTCATGTGGGGATTGGCCTGTGAGCAGATCATGACCATACAAGGAAATGGGATCATACAGCTGCACATTGACGTACGGCCTGAAGGATGCCATCCAGAGGTTCTCCCTCGTTTTGGCTGCGAGCTTGGCATCCCTGCCGGCTTGAATTCCTGCAGCTGGTATGGACGCGGTCCAGGCGAAAGCTATGTCGACAGCAAGCAAGCAGCTGCAATTGGCTGGTACGAAGCGAAGGTCGATGATCTTATGGTCGCATACGAGAAGCCGCAGGAGAATGGCAATCGTACAGATACAAGATGGGTATCTTTTGTGAACGCTCAAGGCACAGGACTATTCTTTACAAGCAGTTCTGGAGTGGACACCTTTGACTTTAGCGCCCATCGTTACTCGGTCATGGACTTGGAGAATGCCGCCCATCATGCTGATCTAGTGCCTCGAAGCGATATTGTTCTTCATCTGGACAAAGCACAGAATGGTCTTGGTAGCAACAGCTGCGGCCCGAGAGCGCTCCCTGAGCATGAATTGAAGTGCATGGACATGTCATTCAGCCTGCAAGTGATCCCATTCAACTGTGAGACACTGTCTCCGAGGCAACTTGCGCGGCTCGTGAACAGCGGTATTCTATCTTAATTAAATCCAAGACTCTCGGATCGAGCATATCATTAAGAACAAGCCTATGAACAAACAGGGTACAGAATAACAAAATAATAGGTTCAGGCTACTGCGATCAAATGAGAACATAAAAAAGCAGCCATGCTCAACATGAACATGGCTGCTTGGCGTTGCTAGTGCACTATTTATAAATGACAGCCCTTAACGGGACAATTCATTATAATTTAATGACATTAGCTGCTTGCGCACCGCGATTGCCTTCAGTAATATCGAACTCTACTTCTTGGCCTTCGTCAAGTGTTTTGAAACCGTCGCCTTGGATTGCGGAGAAATGAACGAATACGTCTTCGCCGTTTTCCACTTGGATAAATCCGTAGCCTTTTTCTGCGTTAAACCATTTTACAGTACCTTTCAAAGTCAAAACCTCCTCACTTCTTCGCCCTGACAGGCGAATAGTAATATTATACTTAAGCAAAAAGTCAAACGCAACTTTTCCCACAAAAAAAGATTTCTAAAAAAATTGCAAATAATGTGATCAATATTGCGGTTTTCCAGTGAAATCAGATTTGATTTCATTTAATGGCTAAGGTATCATGATCGGTAAGACGAACTGCTTGGCAATACCGCTTACAACTTAGAGTGACAGTGCCCTGCACCAAGAAACGAGGGAACCAAATTATGATGAAGAAACATGTTATTTATAAAAAGGATAACTGGAATATGCTTACGGTTGAAGTACAAGGCCGTTATATCGTATTGCGTGAAATATCCGAACAATGGGGAGAAGAATGCCATAACTTCTTGAGCCGTCCGGCCTTGATGCATTGGGCTGAACAACGCTTTCCTAAAGAAGATTACGTAGGCAAGGAAGAAGAATGGAACGAGATCATGGACAAATTCAAGCAAGTATAAAGGCAGGATGCTTATGAATTCATCAACGAACCTTATTTTTGTTTTGCTTGCATTTTCACTTGGAGTGATCCTAGTCTGGAAGAGAGACACGCTGCCAGAGAAGCTGCGCAGGCCGTTGGCAATTACTGCATTATGCTTGATTACATTCGCCTTCTTCCTAATTGTCTATTCTTTCTTTGCGCTCGGCAGTTAGCTTCTCCAACGAACAAGCACAGCCGCCCGCAACAAATAGTTTGGCGTTCTCTGGTCATACTACCCTACAGATTAATCGGTGAGTGCACACAGCACCATTGCCGCACGGCAACGCTACCGGAGGGGGATATATGGCCACGACACGCCAATTGGTTATCGGGCTGGTCACCTCTGCCATCATGGTGACCAGCCTACTGTCTGCTTCAACAGCCGCTAGTTACAAGCAAGCGACAGTGAAGCCATTATCGCAATATCAATATATAAGGAGGGTACATATGGAACAAGTATGGAAACGTTCAGAAGTCCCACAGGATGTCCGCTGGAAATTGGAGGACTTATTCGGATCACAAGCAGAATGGGACAAAGAATTCTCGCTGGTTAACCAGCTGTTGGATAAAATGAAGCAATATCAAGGCAAGTTGAATGATGCGGAAGCACTGAAGAATTGCTTTGAGCTGGAAGACGATATTTCCCTACATACAGAGCGCCTGTACGTATATGCGAGCATGCGCCATCATGAAGACACAGCGGAACCTGGATATCAGGCATTGTCCGAGAAGGCCAAGCAATTAAGCGTAACAGTTGGGGAGGCTCTCTCTTTCATTACGCCTGAAGTTCTGTCCTTGTCTGATGAGCAATTGAATGCCTTCATTCAAGAACCGAAGCTGGCTGCTTACCGCTTCACGTTGACTGAAATGCAGCGCCAAAAGGCACATATTCTGTCCAAGCAAGAAGAAGCGCTGCTCGCGCAAGTTGGAAGCATGTCCAAGGCGCCTGAGACCATTTACAGCATGCTGAACAATGCCGACATGAAGTTCCCAACGATTAAGGACGAGAACGGCAAGGATGTAGAGCTGACACATGGCCGCTACATTCAATTCCTTGAAAGCCGCAACAGCGAAGTTCGCAAGGCTGCTTTTGAAGGCGTATACGGTACATATCGCAAGCTTCGCAATACAGTTGCTTCTACACTCAATGCGAACGTACAGAAGAACCTGTTCTATTCTCGCGCACGCAAATACCCTTCCACATTGGAAATGTATCTGTACGGCGACAACATTCCGAAGGAAGTATATACGAATCTGATTGACACGATCCACAAGCACTTGCCGCTTATGCACCGCTACATGAAGCTTCGCAAGCAGCTTCTGGGTGTGAAGGAACTACATATGTACGACCTATTCGCTCCGGTTGTCGATGAGTTCGACATGAATATTACATTCGAAGAAGCGAAGGCAACTGTTAAGGAAAGCTTGAAGCCGCTTGGTGAATCGTATCTGAATGTGCTTCAAGATGGTTTCGACAACGGATGGATTGACGTTTATGAAAATGAAGGCAAGCGTACTGGCGCATACAGCTGGGGCGCATACGGCACGCACCCTTACGTGCTGTTGAACCATAAAGACAATTTGAACAGCATGTTCACATTGACACATGAAATGGGTCACGCACTGCATTCGTACCATTCGGACAACAACCTGCCATATCGTGACGCGCAGTACACCATCTTCTTGGCAGAGGTTGCTTCCACATTGAATGAAGCGCTGCTCATGGATTATATGCTGAAGAAGACAACGGATAAGAAAGAAAAGATGTATCTGCTTGCATACTACATCGATCAATTCCGTACAACTGTATTCCGTCAGACGATGTTCGCTGAATTCGAGATGATTATCCATGATCACGCTGAGAAAGGTGAAGCACTGACACCGCAGCTCCTCTGTGACGTGTACTATGACTTGAATAAGAAGTACTACGGAGATGACATGGTCATCGACAAAGATATCGAGATGGAATGGGCACGTATTCCTCACTTCTATACAAGCTTCTACGTGTTCAAATACGCGACAGGCTTCTCGGCTGCACAAAGCTTCGCGAAGCAAATTCTCGAAGAAGGTCAACCGGCAGTCGATCGTTACACAGGCTTCTTGAAGAGCGGCGGCAGCGACTTCTCGATCAACATTCTGAAGAAGGCCGGCGTCGATATGTCCACTCCGAAGCCAATCGAAGAAGGCATGAGCTTGCTTGAATCCCTTATCAAAGAGATGGAACAGCTCGCAGCAAAATAAATGTAAAAGAGACGCTAGACAGCCTAACTAACTGCTGTCTGGGCGTCTCTTTTTTTGTCAGCTATCCTGTCACATTCACTCTTGTATCAAATTGAGTAAACCTAGGGACACGATGCGTGCTAATAGGTAAGAAGCGAAGAAGTTGATATAGCTGCGCTATGTGATTTCGGTTCCATCGAACGGCCAGCTTCGCTGTACGCCTGCCCCATCCAGCTCCGCTTGATAAGCGCTGAGATGCTGCTTATCCTCATAGACCTTGCGCGGAATGATCCCTTGCTCAATCGAATAAGCGATCAAGTGACCGACGGATTCTCCAATATTCCATTCGGTTGGATGCAAGCGATAGCACCCGTTAGTAAGCTGAGTCGTACCGATATTTTTGCAAGCAGGCAGAACATTCGTGACCCGCTTCGGAATGAGAGATCCAAGTGGAATTTCATAAGGCAAGGTCGGAATATAGCAGCTTCGTCCAGTCTTGGTTGTTGTATGCAAATCCATAGAATAATGCCCTACTCCTACACTATCCTCATATCGACGAATACCTAGTCCCTGCCCCTTGCGAAGCTCCTTGCTCACATCATGTTCCGTTATCGTATATAAGGCATGAATTCTTCTCGATTCACGAATGTAAGCCGACTTAGCAAGACCATCATCAGTGCCGACAGATGGGCGATACAAGCGGAATTCGGGGTACCCTACTCCACCATCTTCACGTGGCGCTTCTGTCTGAAGCCAGTATAACAGAGACAAGCTTAACTGCTTAGCCTCCTCAACAATCGCATCCCGCTCTTCATAACTCATCTCAACAGGAGATGCAATGGAATAATCATTTTGCGGCCAATTAATTAAGGACAGATCTCCCTCATAATGGCCGTCCCGAAACTGCGATGCGTCCACAGTACGGCGATACGTCCACAGAGGCAGCGGGTCTATACCGTCGGGCATGCAAATGAACTTGCGCAATTCATGAGTCGCATTCGGCTTTGTATCCCACCAACTTAACAAAGGATAAGGCGATCCTTCATGGTGAAAGCGCCTCCACCAATCATAACTTGCCGGCTTGGCAATCAGCTCATTGTGTTCAGCGGCGTTGGCATCCAGCTTCTCCAGCGACATCACTACTGTAAACGCTTGCAAATCAGCTGGGTCTGCTTCTGTTAGCGCATGAGGCTCCCCTGTCATCTGCTGTGATTCAGCACCAACGATATATTCAACACCTGCGAGCGGCAGCACGTCACCACATTCTGTTGCATCTACGTAATATTGTCCAGTGAGTACTGTCTTCTCTCCTGTAATTCGATTGAGCACGGTGATGTCTTGTACGGCATCGCCTTGTGTGTGCGCTTCAAGCGGAACCGTATGATACAAAATGTGCAGACGCCCTTCCTCAACATGAGGGCGAAGCCACGCTTGCAGCAGATCATGCGCAACATTCGGCTCGTGACACAGCCGGCTTACCCATCCATTCCCCGGATTGAAAGTATTGTCGTATGCATCTCGATCCTGCAGCAGCTCCGGCTTCACAAGTGCAGCATAATAACTCCGAATCTGATTGCGGAATACTCGATAAGCAGCAGTACATCCTGTTTGTTCAATCCATGGGTGTTCATCTGGTGGAACTGCTTGACTGGTAAGCTGGCCGCCAATCCAGTCCGTCTCTTCTGTCATGATCACTTCTAGGCCCCGATTCGCCAGTGTCCAAGCTGCCAGCGTTCCCCCAAGCCCTCCACCAATAATGACAACGTCTGCCTTCCTCGTATTCATGAATGTCCCTCCATTCACTTCCAGATCATTCCTCCCATGATCATATCATGACATGTCTGTATTATGAATCCTTATTCCATAATGAAAATATTTGATTGGAGCAACCATTCAACTTGTGGCGAATGAAGTCGAACATTATACTGAGAATAGATACATAAACATAATGGTAAGGAGGCTACCTGCAATGCGTATTCAATGGTCCCTGCTAGCAGGACTTATATTTGCGCTCATTACGGCGATATTTGCAGTCATTAACGTGAATCCAGTACAAGTGAATCTCTTGTTCGGCACGTTCGATGTACCGCTCATTCTTCTCATTTTGGGCTGCACCCTGCTTGGAGCTGTAATTGTCGGTTCATACAGCATCTACCTGCAGTTCCGCTCCCAGAAGAAGATTAAGCAATTGGAGCATCAGCTTGCTCAATATACAGGCGACGCTGACACTAGCTTGTTCGAGAATCATGAATCGACAAACAACCTGGAAGAATTGCATCCTCATGGCGACAGCACGACAAATGAGGATTTAACAGGACTCACATCAAGCACAGCCAATTCGAGCAAGATTGATCACTAGCACCAGTACTTGCATCAGTACTTGTATTAGTACTTGCATCAGTACTTGTATTAGTACTTGCATTAGTACTTGCATCAGTACTTGAATTAGTACTTACATTAGTACTTACATTAGTACTAGTCTCAGAACTAGTATTTGCATTAACATTAACACTGATTAACACTGGTATTTAGCGTTTAGCGATTAAATCGTACCCATTTATCATATCAAGGAGGAATACAGTCATGACTGCACCTGATCATTCAACTATTTCATCACAACCCTTCCAAGCGATAATTGACGAAAATTACGTAACTTCCTTCCTGCTCGAATTGCTTAATACACCGAGTCCAACAGGCTATACCCACCATATTATGGCCCGCATTGGCCGTGAAGCGGAACAACTCGGATACGCATTCGAGCAGACTCAAAAAGGCTGTGGCGTCATTAAGGTAGCAGGAGAGAAGCACGATTCGAACAAAGTCATCGGATTGTCTGCCCATGTCGACACGCTGGGTGCTATGGTACGATCCATCCATGCTGATGGCACACTTCGCTTAACTTCCCTAGGCGGATATATGTCTAGTTCCATGGAGAATGAATATTGCCACATACATACTCGTGACGGTCGTACATACACAGGAACAATTATGACGAACCACCCTTCCGTGCATGTATACAGCGACGCACGCGAATACGCACGTGAAGAGAAGAACATGATTGTGCGCATCGATGAGCTTGTACATACCAAGAAAGATACCGAGGAACTTGGCATTCGCACAGGTGATTACGTTTCATTTGACGCACGTCCTGTACACTTGCCAAATGGATTTATTAAGTCGCGCCATCTGGATGACAAAGCTAGTGTAGCTGCCTTATTCGGATTGCTGGAGAGCATGAAGCGCCACGCATGGCAGCCAAAGCACGATATTGTCATTTTCATTACGAATTACGAAGAAATCGGACATGGCGCATCCTACATTCCCCAGGAAATAACGGAGATGCTTGCTGTTGATATGGGAGCTATGGGCGATGATCTGTCTTGCAAGGAGACGGACGTGTCCATCTGTGCGAAAGATTCATCCGGGCCTTACGACTATATGATGACGGGCACTCTTATTGCTCTGGCAGAACGAGAGGGAATCGAGCATGCAGTTGATATTTACCCTCACTATGGTTCCGATGCTTCAGCTGCGCTTCGCGGTGGCAACAACATCCGTGCTGCCTTAATTGGGCCAGGCGTTCATGCCTCACATGCGATGGAACGCACTCATCAGCGGGCAGTAATCAATACAGCACGCTTGATTGCTGCATACATCACAGAGGAATAAGAACCTGATCCCTTATAATAAATGCTGTCTAAATGTCAACTCTGAAGCGAGTGATATCAGCCTGTCTTCTACCTAATTACACATAAGCAGCATGGAATGAAAGGGAGGTTCGAAGGTAAGATGAAACAGCAATTTGCAGCGTTATGGATTAACCAGCAAACGGATGGGACGCTGGATGTAAGTGTTCAACAATGTACCCCCGAGCAATTGTCAGCGGGAACCGTAACGATTCGTACCGCGTATTCTGGATTGAACTACAAAGACGCGCTTGCCTGCTCGCCAACAGGAAATATCGTAAAATCATACCCCTTCATCCCCGGAATTGATGTATCTGGGGTCATCATTGAATCAGAGGATAAACGATATTCGGCAGGACAGCGTGTACTAGTAACGGGATATGGGCTAGGCGTAACCCATACGGGCGGTCTCAGTGAGATTGTCCGCGTACCAGGCGATTGGATCGTTCCACTCCCCGATTTGCTCAGCCTAAGGGAAGCGATGATATTCGGCACAGCGGGTCTCACTGCTGCTCTCGCTGTCGAACGGATAGAACGCCATGGTATTACAACTGATAAAGGCCCTATCCTTGTTACTGGTGCGACAGGCGGAGTCGGCTCCATCGCAGTCTCTATGCTGGCACAGCTCGGATATGAGGTTGCCGCTTCTACAGGTAAAGCTCAGTATGAAGAGTTACTTCGTTCTCTTGGTGCCAAGCAGATTGTTGCACGTGAGGAACTTCTTCCAGAGCGGCCTCGGGCTCTCGATAAGCAGCGCTGGGCAGGAGCGATCGACGTCTGTGGCGGCGCGATTCTTGCCTCTGTCCTAGCGTCCCTCCATTACGGCGGGGCTGTGGCCGCAACAGGAATGACGGCTGGTGGAACTTTGCCGGCTTCTGTCTTCCCATTTATTCTGAGAGGGACCGCCTTATATGGCATCGATTCTGTATTCGTACCGAGTACAGATCGTGTCCGCCTCTGGTCACGAATCGCGGCGGAGTGGAAGTCATTCACCCATACCCCGAACTGGATTCATGAATTGCAGCTGACTGATGTCCCTAGCTATCTCAACCAGTTGCTCCAGGGCCAATCATCTGGGAGAGCCATCGTCAAGATTGGCGAAGATGAATAACAGTATGAATTGCGATTAATCGGCAGAATTGTTGAACGGTTTGCCGTACGAAAAAAAGAGCAGGAACCTCACATGGGGACTACCCACTGAGGTTACCTGCTCTTCTCTTATTCGCCAAAGTATGTTGCGACTTGGCACGATCCCAGCGTACGAGCATCTCTTGAGCCACTTGCTCCAGCGAGTCTCGAATGCCAACCTTTGGGATGTTGATCTGCGTATCAACGAATGCTCGGTTCGCTGACATGAGCGAACGTTTCCAGCCTGGACACCGAGCAAGGAATTCTTCCGGATTGGCCATCTTCACTCCCAGGAAGGATTGGCCCATCATATCGTACACTTTAATTTCTTCTACCTCTGACCACGATACTCTCCCTGCTGCCCCAAGCGAGGCTTGATCATAGAAGGCATCCGCTGTCAGGATGACAGCTGGCTTAGGGACTAACATGCGGTATGCGCAATATACACCGCTCATACCGAAAAATACGACACTTACTCCCCCTAGAAACACGACTCCACCTTCATTTTGCATGAGCATGACCATTCCAATCGCAATAAACACTATGGAACATAGGAACATGACGATTAACTTGCGCTTACTAGGATATATCACTATATCATGTGGTGCTGGTTCATACTTCCCCATCATACGAACGCTTCCCTTCACTCCGCTGATATTCCATCGTAGTTGCTTCGATCGCTATAATCATCGATGAACTATGGTGTATTCACATTCACTCGAACCAGCAGCATTATTTCGACTTCTCAGCCTCGATTTGCTCCGCTAGCTCGCTTAAATAAGTCCATCTCTCCATCAAATGCTCCAAGAGCTTCTGAGCCTCCGCATCTTCCTTCATCAGCTCCTGCAAGCGTACTGAATCATTGAACGCTTGTTCCATATCTTGCTGGATACGTTCAATATTGCTTTCCGCTTCCATGATTCGTTCCTCAATCTGTTCATACTCCCGCTCTTCCTTGTATGACATCTTGAGCTTAGGCTTGCGCTCCGATCGGCCCGCAGGATCTGCAGCAGTTCCTGTCTTCACTGTTGGCGTGCCGCCTTCTGTATTCGCCGCATGTGCATGCTTAGCTCTCCATTCCATATATTCGGAGTAATTGCCAACATGCTGGGAGACACGACCGTTCTCAAACGACCAAATACGTTCTGCCACTCGATCTAAGAAGTAACGATCATGAGATACCGTAATAACAACGCCAGGGAAGTCATCCAAATACTGTTCCAGCACAGCAAGTGTCTGTACATCCAAGTCATTCGTAGGCTCGTCAAGGAGCAGCACATTCGGCGCTTCCATCAAGATACGAAGCAGTTGAAGGCGTCGCTTCTCACCACCGGACAGCTTGCCAATCAATGTCCATTGCATTGTAGGGCTGAACATGAACCGTTCGAGCATTTGTGCAGCCGTTACGGTATACCCCTCGGCGGTTTGCACGGTCTCTGCTCCCTCACGTATATATTCGATGACACGAAGGGATTCATCCATCTCTTCATGTTCTTGTGTGAAGAATCCAATCCGAACCGTAGGACCGAGCACAATTGTCCCTTGCTGAGGTTCGCGCTTGCCTGCAATGACACGAAGCAATGTCGACTTGCCGCTTCCATTTGGCCCTATGATACCAATGCGATCCCCTGGAACTGCGATGTAGCTGAGATCCTTGAACAGCTCCCGTCCCTCAATCGAACATCCCAGAGACTCAATCTCCATGATCTTCTTCCCTAGCCGTGCAGACATCGCAGATATCTCCACTTGACCGTTCTTCGCAGCAGGGTTATCGGCCTGTAATTCCTCAAAGCGCTGAATTCGCGCCTTCTGCTTCGTCGACCGAGCCTGTGCCCCGCGCCGAATCCATGCCAGCTCATTACGGAGCAAATTCTGACGCTTATCCTCCGAGGCTGCTTCACGCGCCTCACGATCTGCCTTCAATTCAAGGAAACGCGTATAATTCGCTTCATAGAAATACGCGCGTCCTTGATCTAATTCAATCATGCGATTCGCGACGCGATCGAGGAAATAGCGATCATGCGTAATCATAATCAATGCACCGCTGCGCTTCTGAAGCAATGATTCCAACCACGCTACGGTCTCATTATCAATATGGTTCGTAGGTTCGTCCAGCAGCAGAAGATCCGAAGGATGAATAAGTGCTGACGCAAGCGCCACACGCTTACGCTGGCCACCTGAGAGATCGCCCATTCGGGCATCGAAGCGCTGAATCCCCAGACGGGACAGGATCGTCTTCGCATCGCTCTCAAGCTGCCAAGCCTGGAGGCGATCCATGTCGTCACTCGCGCGTACCAAGCGATGCTGTACTTGCTCATCATTCGGTTGGGAAGATGCTGCTTCCAAGCACGCGGTATACGTCCGGATTGCGACCATTTCTGGGGCATCCCCACCCATCACCTGATCCAATACAGTTGCATTAGGATCAAATTCCGGCTCCTGCGGCACAAATTGAACCCGAACGCGGCTGCCAACCATGATCTTGCCTTCCTCAACGGGCTCTAATCCCATAATCGTACGAAGGAATGTAGATTTCCCCGTCCCATTTACCCCAACAATTCCGAATCGATCCCCTTCTTCGATTCCGAATGATACATCTTTAAATAAAGTTTTGTCCCCATAACTTTTACCTAGCTGTTCAATCGTCATTACATGCATGAATTCCGTTCCTCCAATCAAGCATCAGCCATCTATAACGAAGGTGAAGCTGCAAGCGAACTAAGCTTACTTCATCCCCTTATAACCTTTTTCCTAACCCGTAGACACATCCAGATTGCAAATAGCTGTCAACAGTATAGAGTGCAGATTTATCCGCCTATCTCCTCTCCCATCATCGAAAGAGGAGAACCTACGGTTCCCCCCTTGCACGCGATCAGGTATGAAGCTGCTAGAGCGGTATGCCCTGCTTACAGCCATTCACAAACAACTCAGATGCGAACTGAATCCGCTGCCGCAAATCCTGGTTAGAAAAAGTCGGATTAAATAATATATCCATCTTGAGCATATCGAGCATACCGATAAATGATTTGGCATGAAGGAGAGGATCTGGCAAATTGAAATCCTCCATCGAGCTTGCGATTCGCTGTACATAACTCTTCATGAAGTTGCACAGCGCCTCCATCATTTCCGGATCCTTATTTGGCGCCTTGAAGAACAACTTCGTATACTCCCTGCGATTATAATAATATTCCAAATGATGCTCGGCAACGAAACCTAGACTTCCCTCCAAGGAGTCCCGCTCAAGAAGCCCCTGATCCAACTCTTGCAGAAATTGCTCAAAGCCTTGCATCATCATTACGGTAAACAGCTGCTCTTTGCTCTCGAAATATAAATATAGCGTTCCTTTGGCAATACCTGCCTTGTCAGCTATATCCGACATTTTCGTTTCATAAAAACCATTCGAACCGAAGAGTTCATAAGCCGCGTCCATAATCAACTGCAGCTTGTCACCCTGTCCATAACTCACTCGGTTCACCTCCTTGTACGCTGCTGCCATGGTTACTTACATTCTGCTTCGACTATAACATGAGACAGGAATGTTGTCGATTTCAATTGCATGACAATTGATCAACTCTTTTCGCCTATAACAGCAGAATGACAACAATAGACATCAGCCCGCCGGCACAAGAAGCAAGCAAGTTCACGTTATCATTATTTAACCAGGATAGGCCGCGGATGTGCTTGGTTGCTGCACCGCAGTGCATAAGCCGCTCAGTCGACGCCCCGCAAGCGTTGCATTGATATCCTGCTTGGATAGTTGCCCCCAGCAGGGAATCGACTAATGCGCCTGCAGTACCGCCAATTGATGCTGCGACTATGATAATCAGGAAATAGGTCCAATTCAATCCTTCAACAGGCTCTTGGCCTATGATTGCATGCTGCAGGATCATCAAGCACATTGCCGCCATTCCAATCGTGAACGCGCCTGCAACCGACGCCAGGGTTCCGAGGAGTGATATCGCCCCTGAAGTACCCGCTTCGACTTGCTTGCCACTTAACAGTGAGCGTGGTAATCGACGGCTCAGGCTGCCAATTTCGGTTGCCCATGTATCTGCATTCACGGTCGCCATTACCCCAATGAACAGCCACAGCCAATAGGGACTCGGCCAAATGAAATTGACGATGCATAGCAGCATCCCAATTCCACCATTCGCGAATACTTGTCCAGCATCACGCTCGCCTGTCTTCTCATAAATCTGATCCAGATGGGCCTTCTTCCGTTTCTTCCATTTCGACCAGAAGGTCGAAGATATGAAGAAAGTAAGCAGCAAGCCAAACCAGACAAGATCACCGCAGCTATAATAAATCGTACCCATGATCACGGCTGCAGCAGCCCCGGATCGTGTTAATGCACGCTTCCACAGGGCTGTTCCTGCTACAGCAGCGCTGCCGATAAATCCGATCAACCACGGATTGATGCTAAGCCCGAGTTCAATCCAACGATGGAGCATTGTAGCCCTCCTTACGTTCTACCATACCATCACCGCTCAACAGGAGGCTTGGCTGTAATGCGACAGCTGCCAACCAATTCTTCACCAAGTTTAAGCACCAATTCATCATGCTCTTCTATCGGCCCTACACCGGCTGGTGTGCCTGTAAAGATGATGTCGCCTGCACCTAGCCCATAATGCTCGGCAATGTGGTTGATAAGCACATCGATAGAGAACAGCATGTCCCGTGCTGTACCGGATTGAACAGCTTCTCCATTGCGTAGAAGGCTGAATGGCGAATCGAGCAATGCCTCAGTTCCTGGATACGGAAGGAAGTGTGTAATCGGGGCAGAATGCAGCACCCCCTTCGCCGCCATCCACGGATGACCCTTGCGCTTCAACACATCCTGAACATCACGCAGCGTAAAATCAATGCCCAGCGCATAGCCGTCAACTGCCTCATCTGCAGTCATGCCTGGCTGCACGGTTGTTCCGATATGCAGGACAAGCTCTAACTCATGGTGAACGGCTCCCAGATGCAGCGGAAGGGGCAGCAGTGTCCCTTCTGCTACGCTATGAACCGCATGAGATGGCTTCATAAATACCATTGGCTCTTGCGGAACCTCGTTGCCAAGCTCGGCAGCATGCATGCGGTAATTACGGCCAATGCAATACACATTACGAATATTAGAAGGATCTATCTCTCCTGTAAATTGCGACTTTACTGGATTCATGTTCATCCGTTTTTCCCCCACTTCATATGCAATTCATTATGATAAGTATAAGCTATGATTTCTTCCGAATGTTCCCGCCCTGATCGATCTGGACGCCCGGGGATATTTCCTGCACCCGTTTCATTAGCTTCTGCCCTCGTTCACCTTCGAGTGGAATAGCTTGCCCTACGTTTGTAAAGAACGGGGTCATCTTAAGCTCGCACTTCCCATCCTTCTTGCATTCCGCTTGAAGCGCCATCGTTTCCCAGGTTTTTGGGTTTTCTGCTTGCGTAAAAATAAAGTTGCCCATTGAGTATGCAATCCAGCTGTTTTTTTGCTGCTCGAAGCCCTGCACGACATGGGGATGGCCGCCAACGATGAGGTCTGCTCCGGAATCCACGAACAGCTTCGCCAGCTCCTTCTGCTTCGCATTCGGCTCGTCCGTCCGTTCTTCTCCCCAATGCGCAATCACGACAACAATATCCGCTTCCTTCTTGGCGGACTTGATTGCTTCTGCCGCCCGCTCCTTCGTCCCTTCATAGGTTGTTGCTACTCCAGGCTTGTTCTTCCACGCATACCAGGTGTCGTCCGGAATGACTCGACTAAGTCCTAAGAATGCCAGTTTAATGCCATTGCGCTCTACAATATGCGGCGTATAGGCTTCTTTGGAATTGTTTCCAGCTCCTATGTAAGCAATGTTAGCAGATTTTAATGCTTTAAATGTATCAAGCAGCCCTTCTTCACCTTGATCCATCGAATGATTATTGGCCAAATTGACAATATCGATTCCGGCCTCAGCCATTGCCTGTGCCATCTTCGGAGACGATTTGTATACAAACAGTTTGTTGTCTGCTGGAGAACCACCAGTCGTGAGCGGCGTCTCCAAATTTCCAATCGCAAGATCCGCATCCTGCAGCAGTGACTTCGCATAATAATAAGGGAAGTCATACCCTTTATCCTTCACAACATCCTCAACGCGACCTGACATCATCATGTCACCTACGAAGGCTAGACGAACTGTCGGCTCCTTCTTATCATCCGGCACTGCTGTTGCATCATCCGCATTGGCGTCCTTAGAATCCTTCGAGTCATCCGCACCTTCTGCGGTCTGATCTTGTCCGCCTGTCCCTTGCTTATCTCCGACAGGAGCTGTTATTCCATCCTGCGCTTCCGTTCCACCCAAATCGAACAACTTCCCCTGCCATGCAAACAGCGCTGCTGCAATGATGATGATACCTAGAACACTGTATCCCCATACAGCTCTCCGCTTCCTGTTCTGACGCTGCTCTCGCTGCTGCTTGTGACGTTCCGTTCTTGATAGCTCCATAAGCCCTCCTTCGTATGTTCATTTTTTTGTATGGTTAGATCCAATACATGCTAATTCTATTATAACAAGGGTACGATAGCCTCGGCAAAGAAGCATTTTCAACTCCCTCTACTCTGCCTATACCCAAACGAGGAACGAATGAACTACATTCTAAGTCCAACCAGTTCCAGTTCTAGTTCTAGTTCTAGTTCTAGTTCTAGTTCCAGCAGATGTTATTTAGTCTCATGGGCAGACATATATCTTTCTGCACCAATTTGCACCGCATGAACAATACAAAAAAAGAGGCCGTGTTCATACACGACCTCCTAATTATCACGATCTGTTATATACGTACGATATCGCACTCATTTTACAATGGCAGTATGTCAAGAACTGCAAGCTTCTGCAAGCGTTCAGGCCATGCTGCTCGCACATGCTGTCGGCATGCCGTTCTCTGAAGCAGTCTTAGCTAAGATTGCAACGGACTGTTCACCCGCCATTCGCCCGCTGTGAATACAGTCTGGCATTCCAACCCCTTCATAGGGTTGACCCGCAAGAAATACACCTGGCAATTGAGTTCCAACTGACGCGCGCAGCTTCTGAATCGCCTGCACATGTCCTACCGGATATTGCGGCATCGAGTGCTTCAGTCTCGTAACCTCTACGAACTCCGGCTCGGATGTAATTCCCATAAGGTCTCGCAATTCATTGCGAACCGTGCGCTTCAGCGCTTCATCCGGCCAGTCGACACGCTCCTCATCTCCCGCTCGCCCAATGTAGCAGCGAACGATAAGCTTATCCCCTCTTGAAGTATGGGGCCACTTGATCGATGTCCATGTGCAAGCCGTTATGGCTCGCTTCTCTTTGCGTGAGATGAGGAAGCCAGTTCCATCCATCGGCTTCTTCACCACACTGCGTTCGAATACACTGACAACATTGGCAACCGATACATGTTCAATCGCCCGTAGTGCAGATGTATCCACATGTCCCTCTAAGAAGGTCGAAGCATGGTACGATGGTGTTGTGACCACGATTGAGGACGTCTCTATCTGGCTCCCATCATGGAGATGGATGCGATAGCGGCCATCTTCCATCTTCTCGAATCGGTCAGCACTCACGCCCAATTGAACATTCACCTTCAATTCTCGCAGCACATCCTCCAAGCGCTCAACAAGTGAGGTTAGTCCGCTGCGGAACGTTAAGAAGGTGGAGCCTCTTGCCACATCCGGCAATCCAGGGAGATTCTGTCCAGCCTTCCGACTTGCCATCATTCCCTTGATAAGACTCCCATACTTCCGTTCTACTTCGGCAAATTGCGGGAACGTCTGCTGCAAGCTCAACTTGCTCATATCCCCTGCATAGATGCCGGCAAGCAGCGGCTCCGCAATGTGCTCCATCACTTCATGACCTAATCGCCGCTCCAAGAATGAGCCTAGCGACTCATCCTCAGTCGACATACGCGGCTTCTTGAACAAATCCATCAACGCTCGCAGTTTGCCCATGACAGAAATAAGGCCTGTCTTCGCGAATGGAGTAAGCTCAGTAGGAATTCCAAGAATAAGGCCTGGCGGCATGCGATGCATAACCCCCCGCCTTACAATGTATGTCTTCTTGGCATGTGGATTCGTAGCTACAAGCTCCGTCTCCAGTCCGAGATCGCGTGCTAAATCGATCATCGGCATCTTACGGGCGAGAAAGGAATCCGGTCCCTTCTCGATAACACATCCATCCTTGCGCAAGGTCTCGATCTTGCCTCCAAGTCGTGTTGCTTGCTCAATGATAGTTATATTCAGAGTTCGTCCGTTCTCTTCCGCCTTCTTTGCCGCGTAGTAGGCAGCGGACAACCCCGTTATTCCCCCGCCGATGATGACCAGATCCCGCGAACAGTTCATGTTACGCCCCTTCTTTCTCTAGCTCCCTATTGATCCAATTTCATAATCGTGTCGGCCAATACCGACATGAATTGTGGATCGTCGTTCAACATGCGAATGCGCTTGAAGCCAAGCTGCAAGTTCTGTGCATTCTGAAGTGCTTCAATGTCCAGATCATACAGGACTTCCAAATGATCGGATACGAATCCGATCGGTGCAGACAGCACCCACTTGGTTCCCTCGTCCGCAACAGTGGACAGCGTGTCTAATATATCTGGGCCAAGCCATGGTGTTGCAGTCTGGCCTGCACTTTGCCATGTAAAGCGCCATTGGCTATCCTTCAAGCCACACTGCTTGGCTATAGCTGCAGCTGTTGCATTCAATTCATCTGGATACGGATCGTTCATCTCCAGTATTCGTGCCGGCAAGCTGTGGGCGCTGAACAGCACCTCAACCGCTTCACGATCCACTCCTTCCTGTACGAATGCATCCAGCTGCTCATTCACTCGCTCCGCAAGCGCATCAATAAGTTCCGGATGCAGATGATAGCTATTCACACATTTCATCCGGATACCGTGCTTCTCCGCCTCTTCCTGAGCTCGTTTATTGTAGCCGCCGACACTCATCACGGAGTAATGCGGAGCCAGTACAATACTTACGGCCTCCGTAATACCGTCGTGCGCCATTGCTGCTACGCCGTCTTCTATATAAGGCTGAACATGCTTCAACCCTTGATAGCACATATACTGTACATTTGTATCTTCCGTGAGTCGATCCAAAGCAAGCTGCAAGCCAGCGACTTGACGATCCGTATGCTCACGAAGTGGAAATACACCGCCTACAATTGCTTCATAGCGCTCTTGCAGTTCAGCAAGCTGCTCGGCTGAAGGCGGATTTCCTCTCCGGATGTGCGTGTAATAGGGTTCGATTTCTTCCATGCTGCGTGGTGTCCCGTAAGACATGACGAGGACGCCTACTCTTCTCTTACTCATGCGCCACCTCCATCGTGATTTACTGCCAAGTTCTATTTACGAGAAACAATGGCTTCAGCCGAGTACGAGTGAACAAATTCCGTTAATTGCTTCAGCTTGTCTAGCGATGCCTCTGGGAATAGTCCGTGTCCAAGGTTGAATATATAACCTGGCTCCTTCACGCCTTCGTCTATAATATGAGCCGCTTCACGTTGAATAATGTCCATCGGACCGGTCAGCAGGTACGGATCAAGATTGCCTTGCACCGCATATTTGCCAGCCAAGCGCTTGCGACCTTCTGCAATCGACACACGCCAATCCAGTCCGATCACATCAGCCTTCAGCCCATGCAAATACGGCAGCAGCTCACCTGAGCTAACGCCTGGGAAGTAGATGCTTGGCACACCCAAATCAGATAATTCAGAATATATCCGTTCCATAACAGGGAGGACATATCTCACGTAATCACGTGGCGACAAGGAACCCACCCAGCTGTCAAATAACTGGAATGCCTTGCCCCCATTCGCAATCTGAGCTCGAATATAGCGAATAACCATATCGCCCAGCTTGTCCATAAGAGCGAACCATACTTCCGGCGCTTCATACATCATCGTCTTCGTCCGAATATAGGACTTCGATGGCCGTCCCTCAATGAGATAGCTCGCAATCGTGAACGGTGCTCCCGCAAATGTAATCAACGGTACGTTCAGCTCCGCGTCCAGTATCCGAATTGTCTCGAGAATATGCCCAAGATCTCCTTCTGGATCAACTGGCTTCAAGCGCTCAACATCCTTAGCAGTGCGGATCGGATTATGAATAACTGGACCAACCTGCGCTACAATATCGAAATCAATACCCATCGATGCGACTGGATTCATGATGTCTGAATAGAGGATAGCGGCATCGACACCAAGCTTCTTCACTGGCATCATCGTCACTTCCGCTGCCAAGTCTGGCTGGCGGCATATTTCAAGTAAGCTGTACTTCTCCTTAATCTTGCGATACTCCGGATCATAGCGACCCGCCTGGCGCATATACCATACTGGCAAGCGATCTACTGATTGTTTGCGGCATGCGCGGATAAAACGATCATTATAAGTCATAGATACCCTCCGAACGAACGGTATTGTGCAAATTGTTACAACCTGACGCTTCCATTATGCCCGTTTTCCAGAACGACCACAACCAGACCATCTCTCGAAGCTATGACAATCTGTTGACAATCGACGTCCGGAAATGAACAGACTTTGACATTTTATCATACATGCCCCTCCTTTGCCGATATTCCACCACTTCTCTGCGTTAATTCTGCGTATTGAAATTTGAACATGGACACGTTCGAGACAACCTTACCTTCATAAAATTTATAATGTTGCACATCATATGCTCATGGATTAGGGACACATAGGAGGGACAGCACTTATGGACTGGCTTCAGCAGCTGAATGACGCGTTCCATGATTGCGATGACTTAACCCGTGCGTTCTTATGCTGACGGAGAAGTAACGCTATATTACTTTGACCGCCTGCTTGATTGAAGGCAGTTCCAACAAATTGTGACCTCTTTCTTCGAGGATAACCCAACTGATGTGAGCATTATGCGAATGTTGTCCACATGGCAAGCCGTCAATGAGCCTAGTCCAGCAGCAAGCGAACGCTGTTTCATCACTTCCGTATTGGAATGCGGTATACCGTTCAAAACTGTTATACCGTTGCCTCTGGAGGCGCCCCGACTAGACCCGTTGGCGTTACAGAGCGAGAAACCTTAATCACGGGCCCACACGACGCCTTCATCGAAGATGCGTGCACCAACATCACTCTCTTGCGCCAGCGTTTGCGCACAACTCACCTCAAAGTGAAGCAAATAGACATCGGACACAAATGTACTCAATACGTTTACCTGGTTTACTTGGAAGGGAAAGTGGATAAGTCTGCACTTGCGCCGACTTCAGTTCCTTCAAATGGATGAAGTGATGGATGGAAATACAGTTGCAAAATATTTGGAGAATTCGCCGTACTCATTTTTCCCGCATTGGTACGATACAGAACGGCCTGATGCAATTGCTAGTTGTCTATCGCTTGGCAAAATCGCGCTAATTACGGATAACAGCCCTTCCGTGATGGCGGCTCCTGCACGTTTCTTGGAATTCTTCGCATCAACAGGGGACGCATATGAGAGATGGCATTTCTGCGTTTTTATTCGCTTTCTGCGTTTAGCTGCCTTCATGCTTACTATGCGTCATAACCGGATGACTGCCCCACTGTATATCGCTGAGAAGCATCTCAACACCACCCAGCCGCTTATTATTGAGAACGCTCAAGTCAGAAGGGAAATTCGAGTCCTTCGAACAGATCCCCATCCGGAGGTGGAAATCGTGTTAACCATCAAAGGAGCCACCACCTCTTCATTGAACGAGCTCGGCAACAATAAAGTCGGCACTTCAACAAACATTGCCAAAGAGCTTCAGCGCAAGTATGAGCAAGTCATTCACTTTCTGCAGGAGAATCGGACCGATTGCCTCGGAGTAGGCATGCATGTGCGCAATAAAATCGGGTAACCCGCTTATAAAGGGGAAGAATGGCCGGAGCGATTTGCGAAATCCAACATACGGTGCACAGTGAGTTTCACGAAAATTAACGAGGTGTAAGATTGATTGGCACGACACCTTTCAATATGACAACATTGTTATAGTACAATATGGTATACTGATACCAGTTGCTGGCACATCGGACGGACCGTGACCTAAGAAAGTGGTGAACAGGATATATGCAGCAATGGAAACTAAATCTCATCATTTTATGGTTCGGTTCATTTCTTGCCATGGCGGGAATGACCATGGTAACACCGTTTCTCGCTTTATATTTGCAGCATGATATCGGGCTAACAGATACCCATCAAATCGCACTCTGGTCGGGTTTTATATTTGCTGCGAACTTCTTCACTTCATTCATCTTCCAGCCAATTTGGGGGAAATTTGCCGACAAGTACGGTCGTAAAGTAATGCTGCTCCGCTCTGGATTCGGAATGGCGGCAGTAACCGCGTTAATGGGGCTTGCGCAGACGCCTTGGCACCTCCTGCTGCTTCGCATGCTGAACGGAACCATTTCCGGGTTCAACCCTGCCGCCGTTGCCCTCGTATCGTCAACGACACCGAAGGAACGAATGGGCTTCGCGATGGGTGTGCTTCAATCCGGCGTCGTTGCCGGATCTATCTTGGGTCCACTGATTGGCGGCGTTCTAGCCGATTGGGTCGGATATCGCCCTATCTTCTACATTACAGGCACCTTGCTCTTCCTCGCGACCTTGCTGACGATGTTCATGGTGAAGGAATCATTCGACCGCGAGAAGGCAACCGACGCAGCCGAAAAGTCTGTACTCGAGGGCTTCAAGGAATTGGCTCGCATCCCGCAATTGAAGTCGTTATTGGCTGTAACCTTCCTACTTCAATTTGCAATGCTAAGCCCCATGTCGCTGCTTCCGCTCTATGTACAAGAGCTGCATGGGTCACAGAAAGATCTTGCGCTGCTCGCGGGCATTGTCAGTGCGGTTACCGGTCTATCCAATATGATATGCTCGCCGATACTCGGGAAGCTTAGTGATAGGATCGGGTCGCATCGCATCTTGACCGTCTGTCTTATTGGTGCAGCCTGCTCCTTAATCCCTCAGGCATTCGTCAATCAAGTATGGCAGCTTGCTGCCGTACGATTCGTGCTTGGCATATTTATGGGAGGTCTTCTCCCTTCCGTCAACTCGCTTATTCGCAAATATACGCCTGACGGAATGGAAAGCCGAGCTTACAGCTTCAACAGCAGCACACTGGCACTAGGCAATATGGTTGGGCCAATCGTCGGAGGACTGGTCTCCGGCGTGATCGGAATAGAGGGAATCTTTATTATGTCGGGAGCGTTATTGCTTATCAATACTGTGTGGACTCGCTTCTCGTTGTACGGCAGTACACGTGCACAAGTCCGTCCGTAGTGTTAGCGAAGCACGTGTTCCATTTGAGTAGTCGTCCATAAGCAGTTCAAGAATAGGTCACAGCAGCATGCCAGTTACCTCAATAGGCTTCAGACATAACGAGAATATCGCCAACAAGACCCAGGGATGCCCTGGGTCTTGTTCTATATTAGACTCGCCACCGAGCTTCGCTCTACGAACTCAAAACGCATAATATGCTGCTCTGGCATCGCTTCTGGCTGCATTATGCGGGTATAGCAAGCCTGGAACATGGCAGCACCAGCCTCTTCGTTGCGATAATCAATCGAAGTTACGCCGATTACTGCCGCCATAGGGAAGTTCTCACAGCTTATCAGGGACAGATGTTCCGGTACATAGATGTCCCGCTTCCTTCCCTCCAATATAATCCCAGCCGCAACTTCATCGCCAGAAGCAATAATAGCGGTCGGACGATTATCCATGGCAATCCACCTCTGCAGCACCTCAGCCCCATGCTGTATATTACTGCTTCGATAGAACATCCAATCCTCATCAGGTGTTACACCAACATCCCGCAGGGCATCCATATAGGCCTGCAAGCGGATTGAACTATTGTAACTATACTCCCTACAGACTGATATCCCGATATGTCGATGACCTTTATCGATTAGATAGCGCATGGCATAGCTGTAGCTTCCATAGTAATCGAAGCTGATCGAGGTGATCGGGCGATTGCCAGCATGCTCTAACGACACAATCGGCCCATAGTGTGCGTACTCCTCAATCGTATCCCATGATAAATCCTTCGATACAATAATCAGTCCATCAATTTGTCTACGCTTCAACATATGAAGCGCGCGCAGCTCTTCTTCCTCGTTATAATCCGTTTGAAAAAATACGAGGTTATATTTATGTTTCAGCGCTTCATCTGCCAATCCCGTCATGAAACTGGAGAAGAAAGGCATATCCATGCACGGAAGCAGGATGCCAATCATCTGTGTTCTCCCTTTGACTAGATGAACCGCATTGAAATTTTGACTGTAATCAAGCTGCTCGACCACCTGCATGACGGCCTCACGCTTCTCCTGACTCACATAGGGATGATTGTTCAATACACGGGATACCGTGGTGACGGATACCCCCGATAGCTCCGCAATCTGCTTAATATTCGCCATATACGTAATCCCCCTCATTCATCCATCGCACTCTTTATTATAACGCATGGTAACCGTTGTCTGAAAAAAAGTAAAAAAAGCTTGCTATGAAATGCATTTCATCTGTTACGTTATAGCTGTAGCCGTTATCTGCTGGCGTAACCGATGCATGTGATGAAGCACGTACAGCATTGCTTCGTCTCATGGAAGAGGGCGTTACGGCAGAACGGCTCGCAGCCGAGCAGCATGAAGAAGGAGAGATAAATGATGACAAGAAGCATCGTATTTTTTGACATAGACGGAACATTATTGAATGAACAGAAGCGGATCGATCCTTCTACGAAGCAGGCTATCACGCAGCTCCAGCAGTCCGGCATATATACAGCGATTGCAACCGGCCGCTGTCCTGCATCCTTCAAGTGGGTATGCGAGGAGCTCAATATCCAATCCTTCGTGTCCATGAACGGACAGTATGTCGTCTTTGAAGGACAAGTTATCCATGATAATCCGATTCCAGCTGCTGAAGTTGACCGTTTAACCACAATGGCCGATGAGCGCAACCATCCTCTCGTCTACTTGCAGGCGGATGCCATGCAGAAGTCCATGAAGCAGACTACATTTGCCGAGGCGCTAAAGCAGTTCCAAATCGATCGACTGCCGGTTCGACAGGCCAGTGATTCAAATAAGCCCGTTTATCAAATCTTACTATTCTGCAATGAGCAGGATGGAATGGAATACGCCGCACACTTCCCTGATTATCAGCAGTATCGCTGGGGCACCTACGCAGTAGACTTCCTACATGCCAATACAACAAAAGCTGTTGGGCTGCAAAAGATGATCGAGCATGCCGGATTCTCTCGAGAACATTGCTATGCTTTTGGCGATGGTACGAACGATATTGAAATGCTCAAATTCGTTGGCACTGGTGTGGCGATGGGGAACGCATCCGATGATATTCAGATACATGCTAATTATGTGACATCCTCAAATAATGAAGACGGAATTCGGAATGGTCTGCAAGCGATTGGTCTCATTTAGCACATAAATGAACACCCCTCCGGCATGCAGGCCGGAGGGGTGTATGTTCTGTTTTCTTAGATTACTATGATTTCTTATACAATGTGCAGCAGGTTCAAGAATACGAGCAGAATGACAATCGGAATGACATAACGCAACAGCATCACATATAGGGCAAGCCCCTTCTGCCACCATGCTGCTTCTGTACGGAACTCCTCCTTCAACCGATCCTTAGGGAATCGATAGCCGACGAATAATGCGATTAGCAGTACGCCGAGCGGCATCAAAATATTCGTTACTGCGTAGTCAGCAGCTTCGAAGATCGTCAAGCCGAATAGCTGAACTTCGGACAGTACGCCGAAGGACAACGCAGAAGGTACACCGGCCAAAAAGATCAAGATACCAAACAGCACACTTAATCGTTTCCGATTGATTTTATTCCCGCGCGAGAAGCCCGACACCAAGATTTCCAACATCGAAAATGCGGAAGTCAATGCCGCGAATAAGAAAAGCGCCAAGAACAACGTAATAAAAATTCCGCCGTAAGGCATTTGCTCGAACAGTGCTGGAAGCGTGCCAAACAGCAGACCTGGACCTTCCTGCGGCTTCATCCCCAATGCGAACAACGCTGGAAAAATCGCGATTCCCGCCATAATCGAAGTCAACACGTTCAAGCTAACGACCGACGTCGCAGATTTCACCAACGACTCCTTCTTGTTCAGGTAAGAGCTGTATGTGACCATAACAGATACACCGACACTGAGGCAGAAGAAGGACTGTCCGAGCGCATTCAGAATAGCTTGTCCGGTCAGCTTGCTGAAGTCTGGCATAAGGAAGTACTCAAGCCCTTCCGTCATCCCCGGAAGTGTCAGCGATCGAAGAATGAGGACAAGAAACAGGATGAACAGCCCTGGCATCAAGATGCGGCTTGCTCGCTCAATACCTGATTTAATCCCTTGACCGACGACGACAATCGTAATCAGCATGAAGGATAGCTGCGCCATGACTGCAGTCCATGGATTGGAGACTGTCTGCGCAAACAGCTCATCATAATTTCTGCCTTCTACGAGCAGTCCCCCTACAATACCACGGGCCAAATACAGTAGAATCCAGCCTCCCACCACACTGTAGAAGGAGAGCAGCAGGAAACAAGTTCCCATCCCTAAATATCCTGTCCAATGCCAACGCGTGCCCGGCGCAATTTCTTTATATGCACCGATTGCTTCCTTGCCTGTTCCACGACCGATCACAAATTCTGCAAGGAGCAGCGGCAAGCCAATGCCTAATGTAAAAATAAGAAACAGAAGTAAAAATGCCCCGCCACCGCTAGTGGCGACGACATTCGGGAACTTCCATATCGCTCCGAGGCCAATGGCCGATCCCGCCGAGGCCAATATAAATCCAATCTTCGAAGTCCACTGCTCATTACCCTTCATGAATTCCTCCTGCAACCGTTCTTTCTCGTTGTCATCATCTCATCTTGCTTGTTGCCTAATCTGTGATTGTTGTACCTTAGAACGGAAGCCAATTCATTCCGTGCAAAAACACAATACCTACGATAATTGGCAGAACGTAGCGCAGCAGCACTACATATAACAGTAGACCCTTATGCCACATTGATGGCATTGTGCTCCATTCTTCCTTCAATCGCTCCCGAGGGTATCGGAAGCCGACAAATAAGGAAATAAGCAGTACCCCCAGTGGAAGCATCACATTCGTTACCGCAAAGTCTGCCCACTCGAATACATTCTTGTTCAACCATGTCAGCTCGCTGCCTATTCCGAACGACAGTGCGGATGGCACGCCGAGCACGAAAATAATCGTGCCAAACAACCAGCACATTCGCTTTCTACGTACTGCATCATGATGCGAGAAGGCAGCGACAACGATCTCAAGCAGCGAGAACGCTGATGTTAGTGTTGCGAACAGGAACAAAGCGAGGAAGACCGCTATAAATACACTGCCGTACGGAAGCTGCTCAAATACATTTGGCAAAGTCACGAACAGCAACCCAGGCCCGTCCACTGGCTTCATCCCCAACGCGAACAATGCAGGGAAGATGGCGATTCCCGCCATGAATGAGGTCATCACATTTAAGCCAACGACAGACAGTGCAGGCTTGCCAAGCGATTCCCCCTTCTTCAAATAGGAGCTGTAGGTCACCATACAAGAACCGCCTACGCTCAAGCAGAAGAACGACTGCCCCAGTGCATTCAGCAGTGCTTCCGAGGACAGCTTGCTGAAGTCAGGCTTCAAAAAGTATACAATACCTTCATACATTCCAGGCAGCGTCAAGGAACGCACAATCAGCACCAGGAACAACACGAACAATCCTGGCATTAATATACGGCTTGCACGCTCGATGCCCGCCGTAACCCCTTTGGACACGACGATTATCGTCAACAGCATAAAGGCGCCCTGTGACAATACCGCAAACCACGGATCTGCTGAGGTTTGCGAGAACAGCTGCCCGTAATCTCGTCCGTTCTCCAGCAATGTACCACTTACCGAACGAAGGAAATACAGGACAATCCACCCGCCTACTACACTATAAAAGGAGAGCAGCAGCGAGCATGTTGCCATTCCGAGATATCCGACCCAGTGCCAACGGCTGTTCGGCGCCAGATCCCGATAAGCGGACACGGCTTCCTTGCCTGTTCCACGACCGATAAGAAATTCGGCAAGGAGCAGCGGAAGACCGATACCGAATGTAAACAAGATAAATACAAGAAAGAAGGCTCCGCCGCCGCTCGTTGCGACTACATTCGGAAACTTCCATATAGCTCCGAGACCAATAGCGGCTCCGGCAGAAGCCAGTATGAATCCAAGCTTGGACGTCCATTGTTCTCCCGATTTCATATCATGATCCATCCTTCATAGTCTAATTGCTGTCACATATTATAACATAAGAAGGAACGGCTTCACGCATGATTTTAGGGCTTCGGCTGCGGAATTCATGCACCAAATTACGGTTATCGAACAATCGCGAGCGCCAAGCCGTCATAGGCAGGCAGCAGCGTGCTGATCAGGCGTTCATCCTGAGCAATTCTCTCATTGAAGAGACGCATAGCCTGTACAGCTGGCCCTTGCTTGGATTCATCGAGGGTGCGTCCACGCAGCATCAAGTTATCTCCTGCAATAATGGCGCCCGGTCTAGCCAACCGTATCGCATACTCCAAGTAGTTCGGGTAGTTTCCTTTGTCCGCATCAATAAAGAAGAAGTCAAATCTTGCCTGCTCCTTCTCTAGTTCAGCCAAGGCGTTCATCGCTTCACCGACTCTATATTCCACTTGACTTCCGTATCCCGCTTCTGTCAAGTTGTTCTTGGCAATATCCGCATAATCCTGACGCAATTCAAGCGATACCAGCTTGCCGTCTGACGGCATTCCGCGAAGCAGACAGCAGCCGCTATAACCGCCTAGGGCTCCAATTTCCAGTACATCCTTGCCCCCTGACATACTTACAAGCATGGTCAGCAATCTTCCGTACCCTTCGTGCACGGATATATCAGGCAAGCCATGTTGCCGAATATTTTCCTTAATCCTCTCTAATTCATGATCCTTCTTATAGAGCTGTTCCAAATATGTTTCAACCGCTTCATTAGACATTTTCACAACCTCCTGCTTTTTATGATATGATGAATGCCATATGAGTACAAGTCAGACGAGAAAACGGAGTTGAATGAGAACAATGAATCGACCTTGGTCGTTAATCGCAACTACGCCGATGGGGCTGGAATCCGTCGTCGCACGCGAATTGCAGCAACTAGGATATGAAACCCAAACCGAGAACGGACGCGTCAATTTCACTGGCGGCCCGCTGGATGTGTGCCGCGCCAATTTATGGCTGCGCTCCGCGGATCGCATACTTATTAAGATGGGACAATTCCCTGCCCGTACCTTCGATGAGCTATTTGAAGGAACCAAGGCCATTGACTGGCATGATTGGATTCCGGCTCACGGCGAATTCCCGGTTGATGGACGCTCACACAAATCCCAGCTGTCCAGTGTGCCTGCCTGCCAAGGCATCGTGAAGAAGGCAGTTGTTGATAAATTAAAGCAGCAGTACCATATTGAGTGGTTTGAGGAAACAGGGCCGTTATACCGGATTGAGGTATCCCTGCTTAACGATATCGCTACCATTACATTAGACACAACAGGGCCTGGACTCCATAAGCGTGGGTATCGCAAGCAGCTGACTGGGAAAGCCCCGCTCAAAGAAACAATGGCCGCTGCACTTGTTCAGCTTAGCCGCTGGAATCCAGAGCGGCCGCTGTATGACCCATTCTGCGGCTCCGGCACACTGCTCATCGAGGCAGCTATGATTGGATGGAATGTAGCCCCCGGACTTCGCCGCACCTTCTCCAGTGAAGCATGGTCCGTCATCGGCGAATCATACTGGGAAGAAGCACGAGATGAAGCATTCGATGCTGTTCGGGACGATATTGAACTGCAGATCATGGGCTCTGACATTGATCCGGAAGCGATTCGCCTAGCTGAGGCAGCAGCGAAGAGCGCCGGCTTCGGTCGTGAGATCCAGTTCCGTGTTGCACCGGTTGCACAGGCTAAGCCTACCGGAGATTACGGCGTCATATTGACGAACCCGCCGTACGGGGAACGCTTAAGTGAGCAGGAAGAAGTCGACCGCATGATCCGCCAGCTCGGCTTCGTCTATAAGACGCTTCCGACATGGTCGATGTTCGTCATCAGTCCAAACCGCCAGTTCGAACATCGAATCGGCGATCCAGCAACGAAACGCCGCAAGCTGTTCAACGGCAATATCGAATGCCAGTTTTATCAATACATGGGCCCGCTCCCACCACGCAAGCCGCGTCCGGAGCAACAGTCTTAATTTTAATCGGAGGCCGCCTCTATCCAATCGAGTTGTACATCACTCGATTAGGATGAGGCGGCTTTTTTTATCGAATCCATCGGATAGAAACGTTGACGAAAATACCTCCATTTTTAAATAATTGGTAAATATATAAACGAAGTCCACTACTGTAACAGGTACCTTCTTTTTCAATTATTACATTATCGTAAAATCTGGTATGATGAAGATTGTTTGAATAAGTAGAAGTACAGAAAGGATGAAAGTATGAATTCGTCTATGTATGGCTCGTACCACAACTCAAGCCGTCGTCTTTCTTTCTCGTCCATATTCGGACGATTCGATATGGTATGGTTCATTGTCTTCATGATGTGGAAGCTATTTTGGTTCGATCGAACGCTATCGATTCCCTATATGACAATGACCACGCCCGACTTTTTCGTCGCACTTGGCGCTGTTATCCTTATCGCCGGTTGGACGTTCTGGCTGTCCAAGCGCTGGCGTACAATAGTACTGCTTGTGCTCAATGTACTACTTACAATTCTTATCTTTTCCGACTTGGTATACTTTCGTTATTTTCAAGACTTCATCACAGTACCGGTGCTGCTGCAAGCTGGACAAGTTAGTTCGCTTGGCGACAGTATCGCATCCTTGATCCATATCGGGGACATCTGGCTATTCATCGATTGGATCATCGTTATTCCATTAACGATCATGTATTTCAGAGTACTGTCCAAGGAACGCCGGGAACATCGGAGTGGATACTCGCTTAGCAGTGAACGGCGCCGTCGACCGGCATGGGTGAGTCGCTTAATCACCTATATTCTTAGCCTTGTCATAGGCGCATTAATGATGGCTGTGCCGATACATCAAGCAACGACAACATGGGCATCCGGCGTCTTCTCGAGCAATTGGTGGAATGCTTCCATCTATAACATAACAGGGCTGTTCGGATTTCATGGGTATGATGTGTACCGCTATGCGGAATTGAAATGGTTCGGCGGAAATAAGCTTAGCGAAGAAGAACTGGATAAGGCGCAGCATTGGTTCGACGATCACCGTGCGAAGCTGCAAGGCCCGCCTGCCTCTTTCGGCAAATATAAGGGCAGCAATGTCATTATTGTGCAGGCAGAAGCTTTTGAGAATTTTGTCATCGGCAAGTCCTTCAACGGACAAGAGATTACACCGAATTTGAACAAGCTGTTGAAAGAGAGCATGTACTTCAGTCGTTTCTCCCATCAAACCGGACAAGGTCGGACGTCAGATGCAGACTTTGGTGTGAACGCAAGCCTTCACCCATTGCCAACCGGTTCTGTCTTTATCCGTTATCCAGATCAAACGTATGATTCGCTGCCATCTATTCTGAAATCGTCAGGATATTCCACTGGTGCGTATCATGCCTATGATGCGGGGTTCTGGAATCGATATATTATGTACAGCAATATGGGATACGACACCTTTATGAGCCGTACCGATTATAAGATAGACGAGCCGCTTGGGTGGTCACTTGGTGATAAGTCATTCCTGCACCAATCCGTAGCGCACATGGCAGACGGCAAATCTCCATTCTATAGCTTCCTTATTACGCTGACCAGCCATCATCCGTACAAGCTGCCAGCAGATAAACAGGAGCTGAATGTCGATCCATATCAGGACACGATCTTTGGCGACTATTTGCAGGCTATCCATTACGTAGATGCAGCGCTGGGCGAAATGATTGAAGATTTGAAGCAACGCGGTCTATGGGATAAGACAATTTGGATGATGTACGGGGATCATGATAATTCGATTGAAGATCGCGAACCGCTTGCTCGCATGCTTGGTCATGAGATCAGTGATTTCGATATGCTTGAAATGAAAAACCAAGTGCCACTTATCGTGCACTTGCCTGATGGAGCAAATGCAGGTACCTATGATACCGTGAGCGGTCAGCTAGATGTTGAGCCGACGCTCTTGCATTGGCTCGGAATCGATGCAAGCGATAAGCACCTCATGGGGCAAAATCTGCTGAACTCAGCAAATCGCTTAGTCGTCTTCCGTAATGGCTCATTCACAAACGGCAATATATATTATGTACCGTCTGCTGACGGACTGCTCGAACACGGTACCTGCTATGATTATGGGACACGCCAGCCAACTGATGTAGCTGCGTGCCAGCCATTCGCGGCAGAAGCGCAGAACCGACTTCACATCTCAGATCAGGTCATTATGAACAACGCAATTAAACAATTGCGTGAACGTAAGAAATAAAATAAACAACGAAAAGAGCCGCTGCATCATGATATGCTCCCATCATAGTAGACAGTAGAAAAAATAAAAGTTTCTACTGCTACAGTGATGGGAGTTTTTCTGATGTCCAAAATAAGTTCAATTTCTTTTGAAACAAAAGTACATGTCGTTCAGCGATGCTTAGAGCACAAATCAAATCCAAACTATGAAGCGAATCAGCTAGGTATTAGCTATCACACAGTTAAAGAATGGATAAGGAAATATAGAGAAGATGGTTTGCATGGGTTAAAGCGATCGAATACATGGAGATCGTACTCAAAGGAATTGAAGCTAGCTGCAGTTAACGATGTATTGTCTGGTCATTGTTCTGTAGAAGAGGCGACAAAGAAGCATCGTATTTCGAGTAGAAGTGTTTTGGGGAAATGGATTACCAAGTATACTAATGAGATAGAATTGAAACCTACACATAAAGGAAAAGGACTATCTCATATGAACAAAGGACGTAAAACAACTTTCGAAGAACGCATTGAAATTGTTCAATATACAATCGCTAATGGGTTGGCTTATCAAAAAGCGATCGAAAAGTACGGTGTATCTTATCAGCAGGTGTACACCTGGGTTCGGAAATATCAAGCAGGCCGTGAGGATGCTCTTAAGGACAATCGCGGTCGCAAAAAGCCTGTAGAAGAACTAGATGAGCATGAACGTCTTAAGCTGCGGATTAAAGAGCTGGAAGCGCGAAATGAATACCTACAGATGGAGAATGCCTTCGCAAAAAAGTTAGCGGAGATCAAGCGACGAAATCAACGCTAACCCTCGTTCGACAAGGAAACTTGTATCAAGTGATTCAAGAACTGAACAAAGAAAAAGGTTACGCAATTACGAAGTTGTGTACGTTAGCTGGAGTTGCTCGATCTGCCTATTACAAGTGGTTAACATGGAAACCATCTGCCATGGAACTTGAAGTTCGTGCGTTAGCCAAAGAAGTGAAGCTTCGATATGACAAGCGAAAAGGGATACTTGGCTATCGTCAAATGCGCACGCAATTAAACCGAAAGCTCAAAAAGAAATACAACAAAAAGCGTTATTACCGAATCATGTGTGCTCTTGGGCTCAAAGCGGTCATTCGCAGAAAGCGACCAAGTTATGTGAAGACCTCGGAGATCCATGTAGCTGAAAATGTAATGAACCGTAACTTTGATGCCAATTCCCCTAATTCAAAATGGTGTACAGATGTGACAGAACTGAAGTATGGGAATGGGCGCAAGGCCTATTTGAGTGCCATTATTGATGTATATGATAATTCCATTGTCTCATGGGTATTAGGCCATTCTAACAATAATAAACTCGTGATGGACACGCTAAAAAGGGCTTACGCGAAGAACCCTGGCGTATCCCCACTTCTACAGAGCGACAGAGGCTTCCAGTACACGTCTCATGAGTATAACCGACTCCATGTAAAATACGGATTTAGGAAAAGCATGTCTCGTGTGAGCCGATGTTTGGACAACCAACCTATTGAACGATTTTGGGGTACTTACAAGTCAGAAAGCTATTATCTTGCAAAGTTTGATACCTATGAAGATGTCCTCAGCGATGTTAGCAAATATATTCACTACTACAACAATCACCGCTACACAGAGCGTTTGGATGGCTTGTCACCTAACGAATACCGACGAGCTGCATAATGAAAAATCCTCAGCTCTGTTAAACCGAGCTGAGGAAAATAAACGAACGATTTTTGTTTTTTTACACTGTCTACTTGACAGGGAGCATTTCATCATCGCAAGCGGCTCTTCTTGTATCTTCTTGCTGACCGTGAACCAAGGTGCACAGACATCATGTAGTGCAGTGTTTACAGTAAATCCTCCTGCTCCAACAGCTTATCAACCTTGCGCCGTCTGCGCTTCTCCTTCAAGCGGTAGTCCCGCTCCTCTTTGCGAAGCGCCTTCGTTATGGACAGACACATCCCGAGCAGAATGACGGCAAATGGCAGGGCTGTAAGAATGGATGCGGTCTGCAATGCCTCCAAGCCGCCTCCGAGCAGCAGAACAACTGCGATAAGGGACTGGAATAAACCCCATGCAATTTTAATCAGCGCACTTGGATTCGGATTCCCGTTCGTCGACATCATCCCGAGCACGAAGGTTGCGGAATCTGCTGATGTAACGAAGAAGGTAATAATCAGCAGCGTCGCCAGAATGGCAATATAACTTCCAAACGGCAGAGCATCCAGTGTTACAAACAATGCTGACGTAATATCCGCCTTGACCGACTCTACGATTGGAAGTCCATCGAACATTTCCAGCTTCAGACCCGTAGCACCGAATACGGAGAACCAAATAAAGCTGAATCCACTCGGCAACAGCATTGTTCCTAGTACGAATTCCTTAATCGTTCTCCCCCTAGAGACACGCGCAATAAACGAACCGACAAATGGCGCCCACGCTATCCACCACGACCAATAGAACAAGGTCCAGCTTGCTACCCAGGAATCTTCTGTGAACGGCGTCAGCCGCAGACTCATCTGAATAATATTTTGCAAGTAACCGCCAAGCGTCGTAGTAAAGGAATCAAAAATAAAGGATGTTGGACCCAGCAGCAAAGTGAACAAGAGCAAGCCTAACGCAATAAGTAAATTCGTATTGCTGAGAATACGAATTCCCTTGTCCAGTCCCGACACTGCAGAAGCAAGGAACAACACCGTTACAATCGCGATAATGATGACCTGCACCGTTGCATTGCTCGGAATACCGAATGTGTGGGCAAGTCCACCATTAATTTGCATCGCACCGAGACCTAGCGATGTTGCTACCCCAAAGGCCGTTGCAATAATCGCCAATATGTCGATTGTTTTACCAATTGGCCCCTTTACCCGATCGCCAAGCAATGGCTCAAAAGTCCAACTGATCAAGCCATTATGGCCTTTTCGGAACGTAAAGTAGGCGATTCCCAGCGAGACAAGTGTATAAATGCCCCAAGGATGCAATCCCCAATGGAAGAAGGAATAGCGCAGCGCTTCATTCGCAGCACCTGGCGTCATCCCTTTTAGCGTTGGCGGATTTATGTAATGGCTGATGGGTTCGGCCACCCCCCAGAATACGAGCCCGATCCCCATACCAGCACTGAACAGCATGGCGAACCAAGAAATATTAGAGTATTCCGGATCGTCATCATCGTTGCCTAGTGTAATGTGTCCGAACTTGCCAAATGCAAGATAAAGACAGAAGACTAAAATGATTAGCGCTGTAATCAGGTAGAACCATCCAAACCGCTCTGTCGTAAATGACAAGGCTGCGCTAGATTGCGTGGATAGGCTCTCTGGGGACAGGAACCCCCAAATAACAAACGCTAATATAACTACTACTGATATACCAAATACCATAACCTCACTCCCAGATGCTAAGACTTGATGTCGGCGATGGAAGGGCAAAAAAATCCCAGACATAGTCCGGGACAAGAACAAACATCATGACGATAAAGACAATAAATTGCGTACACCTATCCCTCAAAGGAATCCAGTTGGTCTGCACCAATGGAATTCAACCGGGATTGCTCCGCTGCAAGCATTTCTTCAGCTAATTGGACCGGATGTGGATTATCGCTGTCTGCTGCCTGTTGTACGGCACGCTCAGCGTGTTGAAGAGATTGCTCCGCCTGATAGACGGATTGGTCCGAAGGATGTGACATTGCTTGAGATACAGCGTTGTGCGCTGTCTTGACTGCGTTCTGCGCTTGCGAAATCGGGTTTTGCGATTGCAAGCTTGAGTCATATTTGGACATGCTGCGAGCCTCCTTCGCCAGAGTATGGACTGTTTGTTCCCAACAGAGAGTTGTCTCTAACGTTAGGATATCGCTTCGCAGCTTTTTCTATGCGGTTAAAAACTTACTATTTCACAAAAGGCTTCGCCTTCTCGATAGCTTCATCCTCCGTTGGTGCAGTAACATATCGCCCATTGATATAGATGAACACTCGCTTGGCACAATGCCCACAGTATGACTTACAGCCTATCTTGATATCCGATGCCGGATCCAGATTTTTAACTTTCGGCAAAAAAGTTTTCATTTTGATATGCCGACATTTATCACAAATACGAATATCGTTCGCCATTGTTCTTCACTCCGCTTTACCCCATTGTCTTGTTGTACTTTCGCAATGAAATTGTTGCGTTCGCCAACCTCTATGTCATTGTACGGGAACCTGGGGCGAGAAGCAACCTTTTGCGTCACATTCCGTCATTTTAGGTTCGGATCTTCATACTTTAGGGCACGTTTGGAAAACCAAGGCAGCAGAATCAAGGTGAGAATAATGTCATCAATCGGCATAAATGGAATCAAATCTACCGGAATCAACCAGTAGATAACAATTGCACCTACAAATACTGCCTTCTCCCAAAAAGGAACACGCTTCGATGTCAGTAATCTTGGCACCGAACTGAGAAGCAGCCACAGCCTCTGCCAAGATCGCTTAGGACGTGGTCGCCGTTGTGGACTGCGTGGAGTTGGATTCGCCAATGGTTACACACCTCCTGCTGTTAGTGTGCGTAGCGAATCAGAGATCATACAGCAGCAAGCAGCAATGCCCTTGCGTGTCCTTCATTATCGTTGCCTTCGCTATGGAAGCAGCGCTTCCTTCATGATAGCGGCGACTTCCCGATACATTCCATCGAAGTCATCGAGCGGTAGTGGACTAATACCGTTGCCAACTTCAATCGTGAAACCAGGCTTCCTGTAGCGCTGTATGAACCAATCCTTATAGCCTGCATCGCTGCCTGACAACTTCACTGCCCGATATCCACTCGCCCTCTGGAATCGTTCTGCCCACGCTAAGGATTCATCTGGTTCGAAATCACGATAGTTCCAATATATTTCCTGTCCTTGCGTATGGAAGGACAGAGCTAGTTCAAATGGAATCCGCTCGGATAATCCCGCCAGCGCAGCTGCTTCCGGCTCAGACAGCGGCCTCGTCCCACCATAGTTGAGAGGTGCTGGCGAATACACACCCCTTCGGGCTTGTTCTTCCTCCCAAAAGGCAGGGAACTGATCATTGAGATCAATCCCGCGAATATTGGCTTTCCAACGATGGAATCTGCGAGAGCCTTGATTCCATTCCATAATCGAATTGTAGAACGGGTGATTCGGGGAGATTCCTTCTTGCACAAGCTCTACCCCATCAGGATTCGTCATCGGTACGATCCACAATGTCGTTCGCTCATACGCAGCAAGGGGATCCCACCCGTTCCATGCCCCGCCACTGTCGTAGGCTCTTGCATAATCTTCGGCAAATTGCATCAATAGCGCCGATGTAATCCATTCATTCGCATGTACAGAACCATTCGCATGTACGGGCACAGTACCGTTGCCGATTACAATTGCGGGAATCGGCTTCCCCAGCACACTCATTCCGATCTGCTCAACGCGGACGAAGGGATAACTGTTCTGCAAATGATGAATGTCTCGTACTAACTGACCATAACCGTATTCGGTGGTCTTCCTCTCCCATTCCCTACTCCACTCGAAAGGAATTAGCATCAATTGCCCTTGTATGATTCTCCTCGGATCAATGGTTGGATTCGCTTCGGCGAGTCGCTGTGTCGATACTTGGAATCGCTGAGCGATATGATAGAACGTGTCTTTTGCCTGCACAACATACTTATTAAACGGAAGCTCCGGAATATCAATTACTTGTCCGGGAATTGCGTATCCCTCTAAGCGCAGCTGAGGGTTGGCGTTCATCAACGCATGCAGTTGGATGCCGTAACGTGCACAAATACGAAGATAGGTATCCCCTTTTTGCACTAGATAAGGAACAGCCACGATTGTCGCTCCTCTCCCAATTCGTTATTGGTTGAGCATATGCGGCGGGATAGAGGTTCATAACTTCAAGGATGATCATCCCTAGGTCGTAACACAGAGAAGACGTTCCTATCTGGCAGACTATCTGCTCAAAGGAACGCCCTCAAATATCATGATCATATATAAGTTCATGTTTCTCATTGAATGATTTTGGATTACATGATTTTAGGAATTTGCCAAATGACTGGAGTAGCCTGAATCTGCTCGCCAAGCCACTGGCGGGCGATATTCTGGAATATTTCCGGATCGCCGCTGCAGAAAAACTGATGAACCGGTACTGCTTCCGTATTCGCCAACTGGCTTTTGTCCTGCAAAATCGTACTGATCTCGCGAGCTGTCTCTTCCGCTGAGTTTATTAATTGTACCTTAGGCCCAATCGCATCTTGGATAGAATCGGACAGGAATGGATAATGGGTGCAACCTAAAATGAGAGTATCAATAGGTACATTCTGCAACTGTTCGAGTGACTCGCGTACAACATCAGAGGTCGATTCACTGTTTCTGAACATCCCCCTCTCAACAAGAGGAGCTAGACGAGGACAAGCTTGACTGACTACTTCAACATGAGGAGACAGCCGCTTCAATGCTTGTTCATATGCGCCACTGCGGATTGTGCCTTCTGTTCCGATAACACCGACATAGCCGCTATTGGTAGCGGACAGCGCCGCACGGGCACCTGGATGAATGACTCCGATTACAGGAATGGACACGTATGCTCGAATATATTCCAATGCTACGGCTGTCGCTGTATTGCATGCAATTACGATCATTTTAGGCTGAAATTGAATAAGATAATCTACGATTTGACGGGTGAACAGCCTTACTTCCTCGGCAGTACGAGGACCATAAGGCGAACGGGCTGTATCACCGAAATAGATGACTTTCTCCCGCGGCAGTTGACGCATCACTTCTTTGACAACTGTCAACCCACCGACACCCGAATCGAGCATGGCTATAGCTTGCTGCACGAATACACCGCTTCCTTCGTCTCTTGATTGACTGACCTTACTTACCATATGTATTCTTTAAATAAAACGTACCTCGATCTTATCAGTAAGAAGGACAAGGTTCAAGTCATCTAGTACTGGCAAAACACGGTGCGAAACTTTTTGCTTCCAAAAAACGTCATTAATAGGTGGAGACAAATCAGAAAGGGTTGAAAAAGATGCAAACGGAGCGTTCTATCTCCAAACACAATAAGAATCGAGCGTTGCCTCCGCGCCACGCAATTCGGGCAAAACAGCGGACTAGCAATCCCAAGCAAGGGAAGCCGAGGAAGAAACGATCTGTATGGCGCATTCTGCGCATGGTTGCGGCTATCTTCATCCTAATTTGCTCCCTTGGCGCCGGATGGTTATTCCTGACCCCTTCCGGTACAGATATGCGGTTCTTGATTGCCGATACACTAATCACGACGCAGCATCGACATTGGGCCAAGTATATTATTGGTCAGGCCGAATTAGACAAGCGTGTCCAAGAGTATTGGAAGAACTTCGAGCGAATGGGAGATGAGAAAGCCACGATTGATATCAAGAAGCCTTCCATTGCTGAACAAACCAAAAAACCACTCATCGAATATAAGGAAGTAAGTGGTACAGGCGCTACCGGTGCTTCGTTCAGTGGGTATCTGATGATAGTGAACGATCCATCCAAAATTCGAATTGGCGTTCCCGGCAAGGCCGGAAGAGGCGAGAAGGTCTCTAGCATGGTAAAACGTACTGGTGCCCTTGCAGGAGTCAATGGCGGTGGATTCGCTGATCCGAACTGGGAAGGCAATGGCTTCAAACCAATCGGAGTCGTCATCAACGACGGCAAGTTATATTACAACGGAGTAGGCAAGAAAAATACACAAATTGTAGGGATAGATAAGGATGGGAAAATGGTCGCCGGTAACTTCTCGGTGAGCGAGCTGCTCGACATGGGGGTAAAAGAAGCAGTTACCTTCCAGCCTCGCATGATCGTGAACGGCAAGGGGCAAATCCGCAATCATGCGGACGGTTGGGGAATTGCACCTCGGACGGTAATGGGGCAGCGTGAGGATGGAGCAATTTTATTCCTTGTTATTGATGGCCGCCAGCCTCATAGTATCGGGGCCGACTTATACGACTGCCAAAAAATTATGCTCGAGAATGGCGCAATCATCGCTGCTAACTTGGACGGAGGCTCGTCTACTGTACTTGTCGAGAAGGACGGCGTCATCAAAAATTCACCATCAAGCCAATATGGCGAACGTTACTTGCCTACTGCATTTTTAATTTTTGAACATCCTGAAGAAGCGAACATCCCCAACATTTGGGAAGGGTTGAATCCGGGTGATATCGATCCATCCAAGTGGTAATCAACGTAATTAGACGTATTTGAAAACACAATGATCCCTACCATCTCATTGCTTTCGCATAAAGTGGTAGGGATTTTTAACAATAAACGCTGCTAATGTCTCCTTGCGGCTATTGTACTTCTTCCTTATTCTCCCCATCCTGCACGTTCACTTCCGCCTCTGCTTCCTCATTCCATTCCTCAGTCGGTTCTGCTGTCGGTTCTGCTGTTTGTTCAGCAGATAAGCTTGAAATGGCCGCGATTTGCGCCTCTTCTGAATTCCGCTGTTTCCATGAGCTGAAGCCTTGCTTGAAGGATGCAACCTTGCCCTTGGCGGATGAAATCAACTCGTCTGTCTGCTCTCCAACCTGCCTTGCCCACTCCTGTGTCCGTTCACTGACCTGCTGTGCACCCTCTGCAATATCTTTGCGCAGCTCGCGACCGCTCTTCGGTGCGAACAGCAATGCCGATACCGATCCAATCACACTTCCGATTAATGCCCCTATCCAAAACTTCTTATTGCTCATCTTTCCTTCCTCCTCATCACTCAGTTCCCGGTCTATTTCTCCGAGCTAGGAGATGTAGACGAGCTAGGAGAGCGCCCAGATAGCTTCCCTTGAATGGAGGCCCATATAGAGCATCCTAGCTCAAATAGCTGGAGGATATCCGTCAATCGCTGCTTCCCTGCAGATTCCGTACCTTGCTGGCTAGCATGAGATATAATTCGCTCCAATGCATCATTTCCTCGTTGAATGATATCCCGGGCACGCTGCAATTCATGTGTCCACTCCTTGACCGTTCCTACTGTCTGTTCTGTTTCCTTCAGCACATCCTCAGCACGACGCGTCAACACTTGGAGCTGGTGAGCTAATTGCTTCCCTTCATCCAAACTAGCGTCTGCCTTCCCCAATGTGCGCATCCCACGGATAATCAGAACGATAGCAGCTATACATACAGCACTCCAAGCAATAGCAGCCAACAAGATGCTCCATTCCGTCATCGTCTCCCCTCCTTAGCTGTGAAATCAACCGGGCACATGCCCATGTCGTATTGACAGTATAAGGAAGTTGGGCTCGTATTGACACAACCATGCCTGTACTTTTTGGGTATGCCTGTCCTGTGCAGCACAAAAAGACAGACCCCTGAGGGATCTGCCTACATCTACCTAACATATGCAGGAATACGGCTGTGCAACGGTGTGCGCTGAACTCATTCCATTTATTCCTGCTTGTCTGTTCGAGGACGAATCTTGTACGTACAGCGCTGACCCCGCTCAGCAAGGCATTCTGTCCGTTCTACATCACTATCCAGTAAATCCCGGAACAATGCTAGTTCACAAGCACACGGTTCTTTATATTGCTGAGCGACTTGTGCGATCGGACAATTGTACTCATGCAGGAGCCAGCTTCCATCGTCTGCTTGCTCCGTCTCTACCATATATCCATTTGAGTCTTGGATGTGACCAAGCGCTTCTAATCGTGCTTCAAAATTCTTGCCTTGGACAAGGGGTGTGTATTTTTCCAGCATCGACTGTTTTCTGCCTTCGAACAGACGTTGGACACTATTCTCATCCTGCCAAGATTCCATTTCTTGAAGCAGATCTAATATAAGCTGATGATATTGCTTCGGAAATCGTTCGTCACCCGTATCAGACAAGCGATACATTTGCAAGGGACGACCCATCTGCTGACGAACCATTTCGGTGTCCAGCAAATGATCCTGCTGCATGGCATATAAGTGCCGTCTTACCCCCATCTCTGTCATCTCCAGCTGCTTGGCAAGCTGAGCAACAGACATAGCTCCATTTGTCTTGAGTAAGCCCATAATCTCTTCACGTGTGGATAATTTGCGTACTGGTTGCTTCATGTAACCACCTTAACTTTGGTTGTCATCGTATCGTCATTGTATCGCATCACTCCCATACAGACAACAACCTTGCCTCAGATCCCATACATGAATTATTTCAGTGCCAGTTCTTTCGTTATGAAGTGGCGAACAGATTGAGCGAATTCTGGCAGCCATACAGGGAGGCTGGACAGCTGAGGATGTATCGCCCCTCTCTCCCAAGCGATATAATCTTGAACCAGCGCCCTGCGCAAGACAACAAGCTGAAGCAATGACGCATGAAGCTCAGGTGATACCGCTTGTTCCTGAGCAATAATCTCGACGATATCCTCATAGCTGCTCGCATCACGCATCAAGAATCCGTCAATAAGCAAGCTGCCGACATCGGTTATAATCTCGATCGCGATGTGCAGCGCACGTTCCTGCGCGAACGAGCTATGTAGACTTCCGTCCCATTTCGCTATAATCTGCTCTACTGTCTGTATGAGATTCGGTATAAAATCAAGACGCTGCTCGATCTGCTCCATGTTCACGTAATACATTCGTTAGCCCTCCCCTGAGATGGTATAGCGTATAACGCGGAATGTCGACTTCTACTTCATCCCTCAAAGCCGAAGTCTTCCGTCCCATTACTACATTCGGCGTAGGTGATCAATCTCCTGTTCCTGCCTGCGGCATGAAAAAAAGGAGCTTGCCAGCCCCTTCTCTCAACTGAAACGTATTATTCTACAATAAGAACCGATTTCATATCATCATGGCCTGTTCCGCACATAACCGAACAATGGATTTCATATTTGCCTGGTTTCTCAAATACAACATCCTTTTCCATTTGGCCATCCTTCAGATCAATACCTAAATCTTTAATTTCAGCACCATGCAAGCCGGATTTGTTCACAAGCTTCATGCGAACCTTCTCCCCAGCCTTCACTTTATACTCCGGTTGGTCGAACTTAAAATCACTCGTTGCCACAAGCTTAACTAGAGTGACTCCCTCAGGAGCTGCCTCCTCGACCTCCGGCTTCGGCATATTGAACAGCATCAAGCCAGCGGCAAGCAGGCACGCAATGCTGAACAAAATGAACATAGCCCATTTCTGCATAACAGTTCTACGCCCCTTCGTCAGTTACATTCATCACTTCTCATATTACAAAATCTTTCCTATTTCTCTCAATACATTCTTGTAAATTTCGGAAGCAAATTTTGTAAATGTGACAATTCAATGAACATCAAATAAGTGTAAAATGACATCTCTTGTGTCTTGAGGAGAATATATCCATGTAAAAAATAATATTACGCTTCTAGCTGTTCATTCGTATCTCGCAGTTCACTAGGTGACATTTGGAAGTGATCCTTGAATAGTCGATTGAAGTTGGACAGGTTGCGGAAGCCACTTTCTGCGGCAATCTCGATGATTTTTTCATTCGAAGAGGTTAATAACTGAGCTGCATATGTCAATCGAAGCCTGATGAGATAATCCAGTGGTGATGTGCCTACCGTCTGTTGGAACAACGCACTGAATCGGGATGGGCTTAAATGTGCCAAATCAGAGAGCTTCTTCAACGTCCATGGAAAGGCTAGTTGACCTTCCATAACGCGTATGACCTCTTTCACCGTCTGCACACCTCTAGATGGCGCAGGAGTATAGCTAGAGAGGGGTCTGCTAGCATATCTGCTTAGCAGCGTCAGCAGCCGCATGTATTGTGCTTGAACGATAGATACATAGCCAAACTCCCTCTGAGCCAGCTCTTGCTTCACATCCATCAACACTTCGGATAGCAATCCGCATTGCGGCATAGACCGATACAGGACATGTGGCACAGTTTGTCCGATACGATGTATTACGGAACTCATATCTTCGGCCCACCAACCATTCATCTGGTGAGGCGTCTCAAGATGAAACGCTTCCAGCAGCAGCTGATCTGTCCCGCATACCCGATGCAATTGCTGAGGTGGGATAAGCACAATGTCGCCCTGCTGGATCGTATACTGTGTTCCGTTAATGATATATAGGCCGTTGCCCCCAGCGACACGATTGATTTCCCAATGCGAGTGCCAATGCGCGAGGGTCACCCTTGGATGATTGCCATGCACTATTTGCTCGATTCTCGGCATCATCACGTTCTGCTGCTCTCCTCCCATTTCAACTGAAGCGTGGCCCGATGATTCTAAGTCAGAGTACCTTATCATATAATTATCAACCTCCTGGCATTCTGCTATGAATATAGAGGTGAACATTGGTTAAGATTATGAGAAAGGCTTATTTGCGTTTGTGTGAAGCGGAAATACTCTCAGCAAGTTTGGACACCCGCTCCTCCTGCTTCATCGTCATTCGCGCAAGTATGGAGTTAATTTCATTTTGCAGTTCGTTTCTCTTTTCAATTAGTTCACTAAGATGCTTGAATTCTGTGTCGTCTTCATGCATGGTGGGCTCCTCCAATTTTGTCTCAAAGTCATTCGCTCACTATATGTATCACCATCTGCAAGACAAATGAAAATACTTAATTTTTGGAATATGGAATTTTCCACCCTTCGTGAAGAAATAAATTGACAAACGAGCCCAAACAACATAATATGTTACTTGCAAAAAATTTAAGGATGCAGGTGAAGCCAACGTGACCTATGAACCGATTGTAAAGGAAAAAACGTTAATCGAACGCAACGATGCCGATAACCTTTATCAAGTAAAAGTAAAATTGCAAGATGGTACGCTATGCCGCGTCTTTTATAATCACGGTGCCAAACATGTTAGCAGACTGCTTACTATTCCATGCCCGATTTGCCGCAAGGACTTCATTTGCAAATGCATGAGTCGCTTCGCAGACCAACTTGACGAGCAGATCAACTTGCCTGAACTGCTGGCTAAGTAAATCGCACAACGATTCATCCGTTCGGATTCGTTCACTGAATATAAGCAGAAATACAAACTCTCTTACTGCCTCGTGCGGGAAGGGAGTTTTTGTTATGCCTTGCAGCATAAACTTCCTGCCCTTTTTCTCCTCTCAACAAAGCAACCTAATTATACCATTTATTCATTGTAAATTTGAATAACCCTCCATTTTCTAAAAATTTTTTTATCTTCCCTTTCCTAGCTGTGAACGCATGTTAGTACCGCTCGCGGCTATAAGAGCAGACCACTGAAAATCATAAGAACATTCATCCACGTATGCCAGACTACGACAGGAATGAGGCTGTTGGATTTGATCGTAATTCCTCCGAAATACAGCCCCCCCAGCGCAAAGGCGATGCAAGCGCCCCAAGCAAATCCAAGGGAATAGTGCTGTAAACCAAACCCTGCGCTAGTCACAATTACTGCCCACCTATCACCTAATTGTTCAGAGAACTGGCTAAGAAGCACCCCTCGCCAGATGATCTCCTCCAACACATTTATGAATGAAAAAGCGAGCGCGAATAACCAAATCTCTTGCACGTGTCCCCATCCGTTTCGAATCACAAACGGCATAAAAGCTACAGAAGTCGCTGCAATTGCGACGGGCAAGAAAACCTTAACTTTGGATTGACGGAAGCCCGACCAAATAAATGGTATATCTATCCGCTCGTTCCAAAGCGGTTTTTTCGCATACAGCATAAAAGGTAATTTTTGAATACGCGCTAAGACAAGCAAGGGAATGAGGATACAAATCAGTGACAATCTGTTGAGAAGGATATGCCATTCTTTGGGCTCCAAATCGTGAATCCAACTTGAGTTTATGAATAAATAGAGAGCAAATCCGGCCCCCAAACCTATCGTTGTCAGGAGAAATGATCGCATTGGCTTGTAAATGAAAAGCAAACCAGTACAGAATACCCATAAACTCATCAATATGTAGTTTTGCGTTTGCAGGGAGATCATAAGTGATCCAACCAAGAACAGACAAGCTACATTTCGAAATAAAGTGAAATTCATTCTTTATCCTCCTTATGGAATAGACAATCGTGGAATTACGCTGGAGGGTGCTCATGTGTCCATATTATCGAGGCACCCCATACATATACTGGACTATTGTGAGAGGATGTGAGTATTGACATGGATAGGAAGGAAATGGGCTTTGCTGATCGTGTAATCTTTATTCTCGGACTAACCCTAGCCGGTGTACTGACATTTGTCCTTCTGGTCGGAGTCATTGTTGCAATATTAAAATTTTTCATGGATAGAAAAGAACGAACCATCCAAGTTCAGCCAGCTCCAATGCTAAAGGATGATCCAAAAGCACCTTTGGAAAGTGTTTCGACAAGTGAGCAATTATCTAAAGAAAAAGAATTGCAAGTCAATGATGAGCAAGAGAGACCACCGAATTAGATGATTTTAGAATGGAGATGACACAATTGACAACGAGTAATCAAGGGATGTCGAAGTTCTTTAGTGATGTGAAGAACGGATTTTTACACTTCGCCAATACCTATTCCGTAGCGGTGAAAAGCGGCGCGAATGTGGCAGAGAAGCAAATTATTGAAGCGATGGAGGATGCGGATCAACCATCCGATATTCCTGCTGGAAAGCTGTTCGCAGCCGTTAAAATTGGCGTACAACATGCCAGTGAACATTTGGTGAATTCAGGTATGGAATTCGCCGAACAAATGAAAAACAGTCAGAAAAACAATATGGAGAGAAAGTGAATTTTGCCATCGCTACAATTAAATAAAAGGATTGACTCTCTGTTTCGTGTTTTCTCCTCTCGGTTGATGAACGTACGTTATTGACCAGAGGTTTTTTTGAGTTGGACACGCATCTGCTACGAGAGCATGGTTTGAATTATTGAGAAAACATAGGACCACTTCCTTCAACGATAATAAGAAAGCAGTCCCTATTACATTTTCATGTATTTATTACTCTTTATTTTCCTTCTCTTTTGCTTTTTTTTCTTTTTCTTTTTCCTTTTTTTCTTTTTCACGCTGCTCTTTATCAATCTCTTTTTGTGCCTTTTCTTGCTCCTTTTGTGCCTTTTCTTGCTCCTTTTGTGCTTTTTCTTGCTTCTTTGCTTGCTCTTTTGCCTGCTTTTCTTCTTTTTTCTTAGCTTTTTTCTCAATCTCCTTCTGTTCTTTCAGTCTCTCCTTTTCTTTCTTTTCTTCTTTTTTCTTTGCTTTCTTCTCAAGTTTAGCCTGCTCTTTCGCCTTTTCTTTTTCCTCTTTGTCCGTCGATTTCTGTTCTTTCATTTCCTCACTCATGTTTTATCCCTCCATTTTGGAATTGAGAACCTTGTTTACTCGGTATCTAATGACTTCTGGATTAAAATATTCAAGCATATGAATCCCTGGAAATACCTGAAAATAGATGTCATATCTCTTATAAGGGATTGTAGTGTGCAGATCAGGGATACGAAGATTGAGAGGCTTTCGGAACAGATCAACAGCCTCTTCTTCGCCCTTGAGCCCAGAATCAACCACTTTCCTATAGGATTGTAATCCCATCGAGCTGATTGCTTTGCCAATCCCCTCTTGTCTATGAGCAATACTCTCAAACAAAGAAGCGGGTACGTACTTTGAATTCACGATTGCAATATTGTGAGAAACGATAAAATCACTTTTGTCGCTTATCAATAATGATTCTCTCAGATATAAAGGAGCGTCAGAGGAGTCCACTTGATAATCAGCAGGTACTTCATTCAATTGCTCTTGTCGAATGACCGTTACGAGCATCTTTTCATCCAACAAGGTTTCCAGCAAATCTGTTGTCCTTCCATCTGTCACTAATAGCAAATCGAAAATCAGTTTCTGCAAAAAGTCCAATGCTTTCCCCGCATACTGCGAGTCCTTGCCATCGGTATCTGTCATACAGTTACCTCCATTAGCCGTATGTCAGCTCGTGTTGATATATAACCTGTGTACAGCAACTTCTGGTATGATAACTTGCTGCTAACGATAGAGACCGGAATCGCGGAGACCCTGCAAAAAGGTGTGAAATTCGTCAAGATTCAACTGCTGCTTCGCATCAGAAAGTGCAACCTGCGGATTCGGATGCACTTCGACCATAATACCGTCCGCGCCAGCCGCTAACGCTGCTTTCGCGCATGGAAGCATAATATCCTTACGACCAGTCGCATGGGTAACATCCACGAGAACGGGGAGATGGGTCTCTTGTTTCAATATCGGAACAGCAGAAATATCGAGTGTATTACGCGTCCATTTCTCGTAGGTGCGAATTCCGCGCTCAATTAACATAACTTGGTTATTCCCGCTGGATAGCAAATATTCAGCCGCAAATACGAATTCCTCGAGCGTGGCGGAGAGACCGCGTTTCAACAAGACAGGCTTTTGAGTTTGGCCAACGGCTTTCAGCAAATCAAAGTTATGCATATTGCGGGCACCAATCTGAAAGATGTCAATGTAACGAGCTGCCGTGTCAATATGCATAGGGCTCATGATCTCACTGATCGTCACCATCCCCGTCTCATCAGCCACTTCCTTCATGATTTTCAATCCTTCTTCACCAAGGCCTTGGAAATCATACGGTGATGTTCTCGGTTTATACGCGCCTCCTCGTAAGACGGTAATGCCGGCATTCCTCATTGCGGAAGCAACGGTAAGCAGCTGATCTCTGCTTTCAATAGAGCAGGGGCCAGCGACAATAATAGGCGAAGAGCCGCCGATTTTAGTATGATTTACTTGAATAACGGTATCCTCACTCTTATGCTGGCGGCTAACGAGAAGCTTGCGCTCGGCAGGAGCCTCTTTTTTTATTTCAGGATTCGCCAAAGAATGGGTAGCAAGCTCTTTCAGTAGTTGTTGGTTGCCAACTGGCTCCGCATGTGAAATGCCCTGCTTATTCTTTTCTTGAACGATTTCCGCAGCCATTCGTGCACGTTCGTTCATCAGATCAAGCAATTGTTGGTTAATTCCATCCCATTGCGTAATTAATTGTTTCCATTTGTCGCTCAATACGAGTACACCCCTCTTTTTCACAATTGACTGCAGCCTTTCCCTCATCAGCTTAGATTTTATTTCGCTTCTGGATATATACCGGTTTGGTCGATGGCGCGTTATTCACGAGCCCAACTCGATCGAGAAGCGTTGCGTCGGTAATGATTTGAAGGGTGATTGGTAAATGAAGCTTTTCAGCTAATCGAGTTTGGATGTCCTCCCTACTCCATTGTCCAGCATCGTGCGAATCAAGAAGAACGTACAATCCCTCTTCTTGCTCCAATACCTTCCACGCATCTGGGGCAGGTGTCAACGAATAGACAGCTTCTTGGATGTCATAAGCATCTAGAATCGTATCACCGATTACGATTCGATCCTTACTTCTACCGTAATGCATCAACTTGCCCATTGCTCGCCCACAAGCACACCTGGAAGGTTCGACGGAGATAATATCTTCATTAAAGTATCGCAACAGAGGAGAAGCTTGATGTGTGAGCGTTGTTATCGCCGCAAACCCTCTTTCTCCTTGAGCAACAGGGCCTGAACCATCTTCATGCAGCACTTCCACGTAAAAATCCTGCTCCACGATATGCATCGATCCATACTCACACATGGTTGCAATATTCGCGGTTTCAGTCGAACCATACATATTAAAAACGGGTACACCCCACAGCCTCTCGATATGCTCTTTGCGTTTCTCGCTCATTAACTCACCAGCAACGCATATAGCCCGTAGCGCTGGTAATTCTGTGTTCACATCCAAACCAATGAGACGCGCTGTCTCAGCCAGAAGCTCCATTTCGCGCGGAAGCCCCGCTAATACGGTAACTTGTAGGCGCTTCATAAGACTTAATACTCTCGGATATGGTGTAACTACCGTACGTCCGCTTGCAGGTACAACCCCTGCTCCTGTCTGCCAAGCAGCTTGCTGCATTAAGAAGGCGGGCAGCGCCAGGGCATACGGGAATCGAATCAGCACAAGATCATCCGCTGTTAATCGGACTCCGCATTCCTGAAGCTGTCTTCCGCCTACTCGCATATCTTCATGCGTGAACCAAGAAGCGGAAGGTTCTCCGGTTGTACCCGTGGATTCGTGGTATTGGGCAATCTTACTCATTTCGACAGCTAGGTGTCCGAAAGTACCGGCATTCCGGAGATCTTCTTTCGTTGTCAAGGGCAGTGTTTGAATGTGCTCCATCCCGATATCATCGATGTTATAGTTCGCTAATCGATCCTGATATAGAGGGGATTTTAATAGGCGTACTAATAAATTCTTGAACTTCTCCTCCCGCTCCCTCTGAATATCGGTCATAAGGGCACCTCCTCTCGGCGTAACACGGCGCTTTAGGATGGTTAATGCGAATCCTTGGCCCCATGCTCCTAACTGTCTTACGTGAATATTCGCGTTGCTTTGCCAAAAGTCCGAGGAATATCATGTCTGATTACCACTTCGCAATCAATGCCGATTCGCTCCGTCATATGCTTCCGGATTTTCGTTGCCAATTGCTCATCTGTTAATTCCGTCCGAAACGGTTCGGCTTCAATCTTGAATGATCCCTGATTCAATTTGAAGTGATACCACATACCCACATCTGGAATTTCCATCAAAAATTGTTCTAATAGGAACGGTGAGTAGTCTTCATCCCCCAATCGAATCATGCTTTCCATTCTTCCTCTCAAATGAAGGACGTCCATCGTGAGACCGCAATCACATTTGGATTTCTGTAAATATCCGATGTCCCCACTGCGATAACGCACCATTGGCATGGCCTCGCGCAACAGCGTCGTTACAACGATTTCTCCCGTCTTGCCGTAAGGGAGCTTTTCCTGCGTAACTGGATTAATAATTTCGACTTTTACATGTCCCTCCATCACGTGATAACCTTTGTGCTCACTGCATTCGACCGCGACGACGCCACATTCGGTCGATCCGTAGAAGAAGGATACTTCGCATCCCCACCATTTTTCCAAACGCTCACGGAATTTATAGGAGCAGCCTTCACCTGTAAGCACTATTTTTTTCAATCGTATGTCTTCACCTATTTTGATGCCGAACCGCTCGCTTTCTTCAGCCAAAAGCGCCGCATAAGAGGGCGTCGTAGTCAGAATGGTAGCTTGGAACTCCTTCATCAATTCTAATGACTTATCGACGGGAGCCATGTAACCGCCTTTGCCAAGTGACAGTACTGCCGTTCCAAATGCAAACTGAAACAACCGCTGAAACCCAAGACCAGGCAGAGCAAATTCATAAGGCAAGGCGACGGCTACCACATCAACATCCGTTTCCTTAAACAATTCCAAATATTTCGGGAGCAAATCATAGACATACTGATCAGCTAACGAGTACGAGGTATAAATAGGCTTTCCCGAAGTACCGCTCGTAAGGTGAACCTGCCCGATTTCTTTCGGATCCACACATAAGATCTTCTGCTTATCGCCTCGAATGACGTCTTTATTCAATAGCGGTACATTTGTTAATTGCTCCAGGCTTTCAATCTCCGGCACTGTAAAGCCTGCTTCTTCCAGCTTTGAACGATAATATTCATTGCGGTCCCAAACATGAGCAAGCGTGGCGTTAATTGCTTGTAACTGATACTCTTCAATTTTTTGCCGAGGCAGCTTCTCAATGGTGCTTCCATCCTCATCCAATTTCGTGAAAAATGCTTTGAATTGTTCTAGATGGGATGTATGTTCGTCCACGGTTACCTTCATTTTATGGGTTTGTGCTTTCATAAAAATCCTCCTAACCATTTTCAGTCCACACCTGCGGCATGTTATTCGTCTAGCATTCTCTCAATGTTTTTTGTACTCCCCATCCCTCCAAGTCATCCTTATATGAAATGCAGGCAATGTCACCCTTGACTCGGACAACTGTATATCTTCTGAAAACTGATTTTTTCATCCAATCAATGCAGTAGGGACTCGCATATCGTAGCAATTATATAACCTTCGAAATCATGAGTTGTTGGCGTAGAGGGACTCGACTTTCAAATGAATGGCGAAGCAAATTGGAGGTTAGGCATACATGTCATCTGACAGCACTCCTGAAAAACAATTCAAGATCGCAAAAAAGCTTCTTCAAGATGGAGTTGATGGAGACAAACAGGCAGCGAAAAGAGCGCATGAGAAGCTTTTAAGGCTCCGTGAGACCCAGCCTCATCATGCGCTTATTGAAGCCTATTACGGTAGTTCATTAGCCCTCTTATCACGTGATGCCGTCAAACTTGTTGAGAAAGAAGAAAAAGCACTCGAGAGTCTGGAGGTATTGAATCAAGCAGTAGAAATGGATCCCAACGAAAAAGAAATTCGCCTCTTACGCGGAAGTGTCTGCCTGCATCTGCCGGAGTCTTATTTCTATTCTTCGAGAATAGCGATCGAGGACTTCACATTCCTCCTTGACCGTTATCAACAAGATTCAAATTACCTTACCCACAATCAAGTCAGAAGAGTACTTCGAAAGCTGAGCAAAGCCTACCAAAATAGCGGCAATCCCGCCAAGGCGAATGAAGTCTCACAGCGTCTTGCCTCCATGTATCCAAAGAAAAAAGATGATTAGAATCATGCAAGCGAGCAATGTGTTCATGCATGAGTACAGAGAGGATGAATTGAGTGACAAACCTTAATCCCAGCGATATGGAAGGCTCAGACTTAAATGAGACTTCAACATCGAGCGATGATCATGCTTCATTGACCGAATCTGTTCTAAATTCCGTGTCAGATCAGGTGTCTACTCCGTCTGACCCGTTCAATGAAAGACTCACCCTAGCTATCCAACTGTATCTGGATGGCGTAGCTGGGAGTGCGGCTGCTGTTCAAGAAGCACATCAGATTTTAGAACAGCTGCACGTCGATGATCCAGATCATCCTCTTGTTGGTGCTTACTATGGCAGCACCATGATATTGATTGCAAGAGATAAAACAGAGGCATCTGATAAATTGAAATGGTCAAAACAGGGATTGAAAATGCTCGACAATGCGGTAGCCGCCGACCCACACGACAGTACGATCCGACTGCTTCGCGGCAAGTCCTCTTACAATCTCCCAGAGCAGTACTTCCATCGGACGAAGACGGTGATTGAAGATTTCACCCACGTCCTCAATACACCATCTGACACGCTTGACACCGAAAAACAATTGGAACTCATCTATGAACTCGGTGAGGCTTACACTAAGATAGGCCAGAACCAAGACGCGGCTACGTACTTTAGAAAATTGGAGAGTCAAACACAAAATTCGGCATGGAAGCAGCTATCCAAGCAAAAGCTGCAAGAGCTAGAAGGAAAACCAGCAGTTGAAAAAATACCAAACAAAGGCCCTTCTTCCATCTTGATTGAAGCTACTCGAACTGTAGGAAACGCCCTCCTTGCTTGGTTTGGTAATGAAAAGGAGAATGAAAAAGCAAAAGAAAAGGCAGAAGAACGCGCGAAAAGACGGGCAAAAGAACGTGCAGAAGAACGGGCGAAAGAACGGGCGAAAGAACGTGCAATAGAACGCGCAGAAGAACGGGCGAGAGAACGGGCGGAAGAACGGGCGAGAGAACGGGCGGAAGAACGGGCGAAAGAACGGGCGAAGGAACATGAGAAGGAGCATGTGGAAGAACGTGCGAATGAGCATGCGGAAGAACGTGTGAAGGAACATGTGGAAGAACGTGCGAATGAGCATGCGGAAGAACGTGTGAATGAGCATGTGGAAGAACGCGCGGAGGAACGTGCGAAAGAACGTGCGAAGGAACGGGCGAAAGAACGTGCGGAGAAACGTGTGAAAGAACGCGTGAAAAAACGTGTGAAAGAACGCGTGAAAAAACGTGTGAAAGAACGCGCGAAAGAACGTGTGAAAGAACGCGCGAAAGAACGCGCGAAAGAACGCGCGAAAGATCGGGCGAAGGATCGTGCGAAGGATCGTGCGAAGGATCGGGCGAAGGATCGTGCAAAAAGACGTGCGAAAGAACGCGCGAAAGAACGCGCGAAAGAACGCGCGAAAGAACGCGCGAAAGATCGGGCGAAGGATCGTGCAAAAAGACGTGCGAAAGAAAAAGCCAAATAGCTGGTGCATGAAATGGCCTTAGAAAAAGAAGAGAAATATCTCTCCTTCTAAACCACTCCTGATGTTAGTTCGTCGACGCTAGCAGTAAGTCGAATCCTATCAGACTATACCTCAGGGGGATAGCCGTATTATCGGAAGGGGGTGAGATACATGTCTGATAAACACAAAGAATTTTTCAAGAGTTTCCTTGATTCAACTTTAAAAAGCGGCGCTAACAACATCGGCAAACATCTTCTCGATGCAGTAAATGACGAAAACCAACCCGTTGATATTGTTTTTGGGAGAATCGTAACTGCCCTTAGGGACGGTGCCATTGCAACTGGCCAAGACGTGTTGCGAGCTCAACTTAATCAGGATAAGTAGTTAACTTGAATCACATGGAATTCCCTAAATGTTGCACTAATAGATAAGAGTGATAGGAATTTTACGTAAATAGTCCCATGTCTAGAAGGGGTTGTTGACAAAATGGGTTGAGGATCTTGTCCTCAGCCCATTTTTGCTGTTTGAATGAATAGTTTGGAAGTGATCGAAACCTCATTTCACTTCTTACTTTGTTGATGTTTCATTTCTGCTTGGGCTGCCTTTACTCCTCTGACGATGGCCTGCTCAAGCACCACCGCTGCGACGGTGCCGACTGCGGTCACGGCGGCATTACCAATAAGCCCGCTAGTATCGGTTCCGGTAGCTATGCAGAATACAGTGTCCCCATCACCTTGAATATGCACCGGGGAAATCGCCCGCGCCATTCCGTCATGGGCGAGTGTCGCAACCCTCCCTGCCTCGGCTTTGTCTAGTTTTGCAGTGGTTGCGATGACAGCGATGGTTGTGCTTCTGCTCCGGGTCGAGATCGGCATTGGTGGTATTCCTTCAAGAATTGCCCGAGTTTGGTTAACGAATTTACCATCAGGCTCGAGCGCCCCAGCTATGATATGATCATTATTCCAAATATCTCCGAGGGCATTGACGACTACAATAGCGGCTACTATAGGACCGCCCGGAATTTGCCAAGAGGCGGTTCCAACCCCGCCCTTCATCGGCGTACCGTAGATTTTCCCTACCGTCGCACCCGCTCCAGCACCAACACTGCCTTGCGCCACGGCACCGGACTTCGCAGCTTGTGCTGCCTTGTAGCCCAACTGTGCGTCAGGCCTGGGGGAGCCTTTCGCATAATAAAGGTCAAAAATAACAGCCGCAGGCACAGTAGGGAGCGGTCCAACATCTGTCGGGGTACCGTACCCATTCTCTGCAAGCCAGTTCACGACACCTGCTGTTGCCGCAAGACCGAAGTTGCTGCCGCCCGTAAGAAGAACCCCCTGTATAAGATCCGTTGAAGTTCCGGGTTTAATCGCATCTGTCTGTTCCGTACCCGGATAACCGCCTCTGACATCCACACCAGGAACTGCACCTTCAGGGTACAAAATAACCGTGCAACCGGTACGACCGCTTCTATCCTCTGCGTGCCCCACTAGGATACCCGGAACATCAGTAATACTCCCTTTGGCATGAACTTTTGTCCCCTGACCAATTAATCGGTTGGCACTCGGCCCAATCGGATGATTAAGTATGCTGTGATCATCTTGATATATCTTCTTTACGGGATTCTTCTCATTATTGAAAAAAATTTTATTGTTTTTTTCAGGTACCCCTTTGCCTCGATAAATCCCTGAATTCCTCATTCGAACTGGAAAACCCCAATATTTCGCCCTTCGAATAGCTTTGTCTGCGTTCCCGCGCTTCTCATCATGCCTTGCATCCTCTGGCTTTATGATTTTCGCGGTCAATTTTGTTTTTTTTCTATCCATTTTTTCAACTCCGATTTCATGCAGAATAGTACTGCTTAAAGCCTCATCTAATGACATTCATCTATAAATAATATGTTTGGGATGACAAACGTGCTCTGATAAAAACCAAAAAATCCACCTTTTCAGGTGGATGGACTTTTATATTTGGTTAGCCAAGGTGATCGCGCTCGCACGCAATGCTCGCTCCATCTTAAACATGAGCAAACCAACCATTCGAAATCCTTAATTATGTATTCATCTTGCTAGAACCGGATTTCCTAATTACTTTTCAGTCCATGTCCGAGAACCGCGACTATTCATCTGAAGGAAGTGGAGAAATGTGTCCGACATAAAGAACAACGCCTAAGATTGGAAACCCCACTTAGGCGTTTAAATTGAGCCAAGAACAATAACTGGCTTAGCGAACACATCTTTTCAAGAAAGCACCTAGATCGATAGAAATTATGAGAAGTCATCCTCATACGATTCTTGTTAATTCACTGTTAATTACTCGATGCGCGGCAACATAACGATCTTTCGGACTAATCCCAAACGATGCAAATTGAACTTTCGATTGATTTGTAATAAATTGAACTTCATACTGCTTCGTATTTCCCACAAAAAAGCTATTGAATGTGGATGCATTCGGTTTCACAGTAAATACAACGTTATGAATCAATTTCTTCTTTCCGTTTAATGCAAACACTTTGATTCTTACTCTAGCATTTTTATGTTGATGCTGGTTTATCGAGTTCACAGCAATATCTTTAGATACAATCTTGTCTTTCTCCGTTAGATTATTTAGCGGTCCAGTCGAATATTTTCGAATCATACATACTCTCCCTTTAATAAATTCAGATATTAAGTAAAAAGTCAGCCCTGTAATATCTTATTCATTCATGGGTTTATCCGATTGGACGATATCTTCTTCTTTATCATTACACAATTGAAAGTTGATCAAAGAAAAAGTGCCTCCGTGCTGAGTGACAGACTCCTATTAGGCCCAAGTTGACATAGCTGAGGGCTTCGCTTATCATTTAGATACATTTAAATGTATGTGTAGGAGAAATAAAATGGCCAGAAATAAATTTCCGGAAATTACACGAAAAAGAATTATGGAATCTGCAGTTAGACTATTTACGCTTAAAGGCTGGAACAATGTAACGATTCAGGATATTGTAGATGATGTAGGAGACATTACTCGAGGTGCTTTCTATCATCATTTCAAATCAATCTCAGACATCATTCAGTCCGTTACCAAAGAGATGATGATCCAGCAAGATGTTTTTACTCATATTGATGATTTAGAAAACGTAAATGCCTTAGATCGTTTAAGAAAAGGAATCACGTATTCGATTCTGCAAAGTATAAAAAACGGTGACCATTCGACCATTTCTGGCGAAATGATTTCAGCTGAGTTTGTTTTTAGTCGGATTACAGAAGGTATGAGAGTTGTTGCGCCAGGCATTCACAAAGTCATTGAAGAAGGTAATAAAGACGGTTCGATCCAAGTTGCTTATCCAAAGCAAACAGCAGAAATTTTTACAATGCTTTTTGATATCTGGATGAATCCAGGAATCTTTCACGTCAGCCGCGAGGAATTTGTTCAGAAAATTGAGCATATCGCCCTAATGTTTGAAAGAATTGGCATGCCTATAGTCAATGAAGAATTGAAAAATGTTTTTCTGGAGTTGTTTGATAACGTACAGGAACAATAAACTACATTGAGTAGTTTATTATTTTGCCATTTTACATTCAAATGAATGTAAAAAATTTTACCCGCATACATTCAAATGTATGTATATGAAATGGAGGTTCTATGGTGAGAAACGTAGAGATTATTTTTGTAGCTATACTGATCGTATCAAGCATCTTACTTCTTTTTAAGCAGCGTGGTGTTACCAAGTATAATGTCATCATTTTATCGGTTATTCATATAGCCTTATTTGCAACTATCCTTGCAATCGGGGCCAACTGGCGCTTGATACCCGCTTATATCGTAACAGTGCTTTTGACCCTGCAGGTTTTTATCAAACCACGCAACACGAATGTATCAAAAAAAAGGGGAGTGAGAATTTTAAAAGGGGCAGGTATTGTTGCCGCGGCTGCTGCCATGATTGCTTTACCGACGATTTTTCCCCTGCTCACATTTCCAAAGCCTACGGGAGAATATACGGTAGGTACGCAAGCCTTTCATCTTGTTGATCAGAATCGAAAAGAATTTGTTGTTCCAAATAGTCAAGTATATCGTGAATTGATGGTACAGGTTTATTATCCAGCCGAAAAAGGGTCAGGCTCTCCTGCTCCTTATAATAAGAATATTGATGCATTAACGAAACAAATATCAGCTACACAGGGATTCCCTTATATCGCAACCACTCATTTGGGATTGACCGAAACACATTCGTTTACAGACGCCACACCCTTACAAGCAACAAAGAAATTCCCACTGTTATTGTTTGCACATGGTATGAGCCTATACAGTCAACAAAACACCTTTCAGTTGGAAGAGCTGGCGAGTCATGGTTATGTAATCGTTGCTCTTAACTTTACAGGCGATGCGGCAACAACCGTTTTCCCGGATGGAGATCGGGTTGATTTTACACCTATTGAAAATACAATCACTTTTTTAAACAATCGGATTAAACTTTGGGAGCAGGATGCCGCATTTGTGCTAGATGAAGTAACCAAAGCTGATTTTGACGATAAATTTAAGCCGATCGCTAAGTTAATAGACTATGACCATATAGGTATGTTAGGTCATTCTTTTGGTGGTGCCACTTCAGCACAAATGTTGGTAAAGGATGATAGAATCAAAGCTGCCATTGATATGGATGGCGGATTGTATGGTGACCCTATGCCGAAAGATGGTCCTGGAAAGCCGTTAATGCTGATGAATGCCGAGGCTTCGATTAAGCTTATGAAAGAGGCAAACAGCCGGGAACCAGGAAATCGGGATGAGTTGTTTGTGGAAGCCTACTTGAGAAATAAAACCATTGAAAAACCTGGCGTGTATACCGCAATAATTCCTAAAACGAGTCATGGCAGTTTCACTGACTTAGCAGCCGTTTCGCCGATCATTAATGAACCAGGAGCAGATGTACCCGCGATTTTTCAGTTGATTAACGAAATGTCACTGAGCTTCTTTGATAAAAATTTAAAGGGAATCACCGATAATAAAATGAACGAAATTAAGCAGAAATATCCTGAAATTAACTTAACTAGATATTGATTGTAGCCGTTTTGTATATGGATGTTGGTACGCCGTCCCGGACTGTTCATCCATTGGTTCATCACTTCGGCAGGGATCGTCTGACCTTTGGCGATGTTTTCTCCTGCGGAACTATAAGTGATTCACATCCTTTAGTTTGTACATTGAGGCGAAATGTTCCAAATTTGTCAGAAATAGCTATCGAAAGTACGCTAAAAAAAAAAGGAAAACCCATAGCTTATAGGAAATTCCCCGATAAGCTATGGGCTTCATTACATATCATAAATATAATATTTATTCAGAAACATCTTGGAATGTTAAACCAGGGAAAACGGTATAATTCTTTAATTGGGTATCACTGATTATGTTTGCATAATCTATCAGGTATCCCTTGCTCATATATGGAGCTACATCAAAGTCCCATTCAGCCACAAATGGTGTGGATAAGTTCATGTAATGAACTATTTTTACACGTACTTTGTATTGGTCTCCATCGCTCCTACCTTCCCCTTTTCTTTTAGCATCTACTATTTTTTTAGCATCTACTATTTTCAACTCTAAAATGGAAGGATATACTCCTCCTCCTGGTAGTTCGATTGAACCGTTATTCAAGTAACTAGAGGCTATTGTTTTTTTCCAAGCTTCTTCATCCCTTGAATCATATGTAACGAAATACTTATTAATTAAAGATACGATGTCTGCCCATTGTCCCCCAGTCAGATTTAATTTTTCATTCCATAGATCAGGAGTAGAAACCGAAGTTCCGCTTTTCTGATTAATAATTACTGTTTGTTTTTTAGAATCCCAAGACACATCAGCACCTAATGCCTTAGAAATCGTACTAATAGGAACCATGACTCTTCCATCAACATTGCGAGGCGAAACGTCAGTAGGTACTGTTCGACCGTTTACAACAATTGAAATTTTCCCACTAGCAAATGCTCCCCCAATTAACAAAGAGGTAAGAGCAAAAACAAGTGATACAACAATGACCTGCTTTTTCATCATTTTAAACCTCCTAAAATATACTATTGGACGGAATTCCCAGAATGATCTTATCACACTTATTGATAAATTACATCTTTATCGATCATCGTTTTCAGGACGTTTATTATAACGTAGTCCTTGTACTCCAGTTCCTTCGTCTCAGTTCGTATAATAGCTGCAAAATATCCTAATATGGCAGAGCATTTAGAAGATTTAGTATTAATGGATGTTGTTCACTTATTCTTTTTGCGATATCTTCACTTGCTTCACCAACAGACTGGTAGCAAGGCTCTGTGAATCGAGTTCCTCTTCCAGCCAATTCACATATACACAATTCATATCTATCCGGCAGTAGTTTTTTCCATTCACAATATACATTTACCGACGCTCCAGCATATGGAATGGGAAATACTTTTATTTTGTTTATTTCACTCCTAATAATATCTATACTTTATTTAATGATACTTCTCTATTCCTCGCTGCTCTGCCAGCAACAAATTTACCATACCACTATAGCTATTCAAACCGTCTGTCTGATTATTCGCCTTCAGATATAAGTCATTTACAATTCTTGAAATACTCGAAATAACACCCTCATACTTATCCCGATACTGCTCATTTTGTACTATGTCATGCTGCACCGCCTTGGACAGACTGGACATTATATCAGACGCCTGATCTGAATCAACTTTCTTTAGTGCTGATATAGAATAATCAAACGCTAGAAAAAAACCACTGTAGAGTATCATTGGATCATCCTGCTGCTTACATGCCAGATAAGCTATAAAATTTGCCTCATCCTCATGCATAAAACCACTCTGATGTGCCAATTCATGTGCCATAGTAGCAGGCACTAAGAAAACTGGCACATTAACATTAATATTGGATTCAAAAGTAAAAGGGACAAAAATACCGTGTATCCCTGCACGCGACATTAGTTTTGACATCACCACTGGTTTTGGTGTTGAATATAAAGAATGCTCCAAAACAGGATATTTCTTTGATAACATTTGCATCGACAGCACTGCGTGTTGTGCATAATAATTAAAATTATCTGGTACTTGAGCCAAAAGAGCAGTATCCTCTAACTTTTCCCTTGCCAATTCCATTTCAACAGCAAGTGACTTACACAACTTCACTAGTTCGTCCTCGCTGTAGTTTCCCTCTTGATATTCGGTATAGGACAAAAAAGAATATCTGTGATAGTTTATTCCACCCAAAACAGTATAGCAAAAATATATCACGCTACAGATTGCAACTATTCCTAGAGTACCACGATAAACTACCATCCTACGTGCACCTTTACTCATGATAACCTTGCGCACATAATAACCTATATAAAATAGCAAAAGTAACACAACCAACACTACGAGCCATTCACTAACAGAAAATTTGACCCAAGAAGGTACAAATCCTACTGTTTTTGACAATATCGGATATACAGACCTACTGTATTTTTCTGCCCAATCCTGATGGTTCTGCGCGTATTTTGTCAGTATATAAGCCATAACTCCAAGTGAGATCAATGGCAATCTCTTAAGTAAAAGCTTTTTGATAACACATCCTCCTATCAAATTACATACTATGTATAATTATCGCGATTTTCATCCTAGAGTACCATTCCTTCTCTTTATCTTCAAGTAGTTAGACTACCTTAGAGGTGGAATGGGACGCCGTGCTCTCTCGCCTTCGGCTCTTGCGCGCTTACGAACCCGGGGTTCGCTCCCCCTTCTTACCACCAATGCAAAAACACAACCCATTGGATCGTGTACGATTTATACATTTGGTGGAGCCTAGGTGATTACGCTTGCAATGCTCGCTTCATCCTTTACGGGATGTCCCATTCCTGATTGTTCTGCTATCGAAGCTGATTCGACGATGACTGCCTTAGTGGTAGAATGGGACGCCGTGCTCTCTCTCCTTCGGTTCCCTGCGCGCGGACGAACCCGGGTTCGCTCCCCCTTCTTATACTCCACCAATGCAAAAAAACACGACCCATTGGATCGTGTACGATTTATACATTTGGTGGAGCCAAGGTGATTACGCTCGCAATCCTCGCTCCATCCTTTACGGGATGTACCATTCCTGATTATTCTTGCTGTCGAAGCTCACTCAACGATGACTACCTTAGAGGTAGAATGGGACGCCGTGCTCTCTCGCCTTTGGCTCCTTGCGCGCGGACGACCCCCGGGGTTCGCCCCCTTTTGCAATCCACCATAATAAAAAAAGCAGCCCATCGGCTGCATTTATTATTTATTTGGTGGAGCCAAGGGGGATCGAACCCCTGACCTCTTCGCTGCCAGCGAAGCACTCTCCCAGCTGAGCTATGGCCCCATATTTTTGTATGCCAAATTATTATACTACCTCAACACAATTTCCTGCAAATTCCTATTATTGGCCTTGGTAGATTATTTTCTACTTCTTTTTAACAATTTCATAGCAATAGGAAGCACTTAGACATCATTCCTTCTTTTTTCTCTATTTATCTTTCTTTTTCATTAAACTGTTCAAAGTAGATAATCCGTTGAGTCGTGTTTTTTGTTACATCGATTTCATTATCAATTGACTCGAAATGGATATCATTGTATTCTCTAACGAAGATATTCCCTTTTCTTCCCCCCCTCGAAGCACACCCTTGTGTATAACTTCGTCTACATCATCGTCATCCCAATTGTATGCTTTGGAGGTATAGGAGCACTTCTTGGATTAAGTCTCTCAAATGACAATTTTCCCGAAGTCTATACATACATCCTCCAAAATGATCATATCATCATCATTGCGAACATCATTCTAGGACATACGCTCGTATCGAGCATATACCGAACACAAGCACACTAATCCATTCATTATCTACCTCCTTATTGAATAACATTTATCCTAGATAACACGCTGTTGGTTAGGCGTGTTTCTTTGTGCTCATAACAAGGCTTCATCTTCCCCGTTGTTTATCGGTCTACAGACTGACTGGAAAACCATTCCACAGAAGGTTTATCAGGCTGTAAATTACTTTTACAATGCAAATAGACTAAAAAACGAGTGCAAACATTCCATCTTGAAGTAAGGAGAAATGGAAATGAACAATAATTTCAACATAGCAGGTTCGAGCAGCAGTGAATGGGCTGTTCAAGCCCGTGGGCTCGTCAAAACATTCGGAGACAATCGCGCTGTCGATGGCGTAGACTTGAACGTTCGTGCTGGTTCGATATACGGAGTCCTGGGTCCGAATGGAGCAGGGAAGACAACGACGATTCGCATGTTAGCTACATTATTGCGTCAGGATGCTGGCGAGGCACGGATCTTCGGACACGATGTCGTGAAGGAATCCCATATCGTCCGTCAATTAATTGGGGTCACAGGACAATACGCATCGGTTGACGAGTCCCTAAGCGCTACCGAGAACCTCATTATCTTCTCGCGGCTGCTCGGTCTAGGTCGTGCGGAAGCGCGGCGCAAGGCTGCTGACTTGTTAGAGGAGTTTGGCTTGTCAGAGGCAGCCAAGCGGCCGCTCAAGAACTTCTCCGGAGGCATGCGACGCAGACTTGATTTGGCTGCAAGCCTCATTGCTCAGCCCCCGCTCATCTTTTTGGATGAACCGACAACAGGGCTGGATCCGCGTACGCGCTCACAGATGTGGGATACGATTCGCCGTTTGGTCGACACAGGCTCAACCGTGCTCCTCACCACACAATACCTCGATGAAGCCGATCAGTTGGCAGATCGTATCGCGGTTATCGACCGCGGCCAAGTTGTCGCAGAAGGCACCGTGGATGAACTTAAGGCTTCCGTTGGAACGTCGTCGCTGCATTTAAGGCTTCAACATGAAAAAGATATCGCCGATGCGCGTACAATCGTAGAGCAAGTACTTCAAGTCCGCTCCAATGTAACCGCCGAAGCTGGAACGATTACTGCACCGATGGCCGACGCCGACCAAGTAACAGACCTGTTGATCGCTTTTCGCAACCAAGAAATTCGACTTGCCGAAATCAGTGTACAAAAACCTACACTTGACGAAGTATTTCTAACCATCACTGGGAACAGCTCGTCGGGTGCTATAGAGAACACGAACGCGATCCACAATACCGAACGCATGAACGTTAGAGAGGAGGCACGAGTATGAGCAATGCAACCGTAAATAAGAGCCCCCACCAGCAATTAAAAAACTATGCCAGCTTCGGTCAGTCACTACGTAATTCAATGACAATGGCCTATCGTGGGCTGCTCAAAATAAAGCGTACCCCCGAGCAATTGTTCGATGTAACCATTCAGCCCATTTTGTTTACCCTCATGTTCACCTATATATTTGGCGGGGCAATCTCAGGAAATGTACATGATTACTTACCAATCATTATCCCCGGCATTCTTGTTCAGACGGTCATTACAAGTGCCGTCGCCACTGGTGTCCAATTGCGTGAAGATATGGATAAAGGCGTATTCGACCGCTTCAAGTCACTTCCGATCGCGCGTATTGCGCCTTTGGCGGGAGCCCTTCTGGCAGATACGATCCGCTTTGCCATTGCAACCGTACTCACCTTCGTGATGGGCTACTTAATGGGCTATCACCCAGCCGGAGGCCTAGGTTATGTCGCAATCGCCGGCTTGCTTGTCATTGCATGCTCCTGGGCAGTCAGCTGGATTTTTGCCTTCTTCGGCGTCATTGCTCGTACAGCAGCTAGCGTACAAGGGATTGCCATGATGGTGCTGTTCCCGCTCACCTTTCTCTCTAATGCGTACGTACCGGTCAATACGATGCCAGATTGGCTTCAATGGTTTGCTAATATCAACCCAATCACCCATTTAGTAAGTGCTGTACGTGAGCTCGCCAATCAAGGCACGATCGGCATTGAATTTGGCCTCACTCTCCTGTGCGCTATGGTCATTGTAGCCATCTTTGCCCCACTCACCGTCCGCGCGTATATGCGCCGCACCTAAATTTCAAATACGCAGCAGATGGATAACCTTGCAGCTAATGTTCAGCAGATGGTCACCATGGGTGGTCACTCAATATGCAGCCTTCAACAATTTGGATAACTGAAAAAACATATGAACATACAATGTAAACATGTACGGTAAAGAGTAGAGAACTAAATCCCTGCTCCTTATCGCATGATACGGGAAATGGAAGTATTCCTAACAGAGTCATACTACACCCTTAGCAGAGAAGGGGATATCCTTGAATATCCACGGATAACCCCCTTAATTCTATTTTACGAATCGCCTGTAGAGGTCTATACTTAAGGGGTGTTAAGGAACAAGGCACTTCTTAAACAGCTTCGTTCAATCGGGATGCAGCAATCCCCCTTGAACCCAGTTATCATATGGGTTCTTAGCTCAGTTGGTAGAGCAGTTGACTCTTAATCATCAGGTCGAGGGTTCGAACCCCTCAGAACCCACCAATTATGTGATCAAAACGGCAGAGAATGCCGTTTTTTTGTTGCATCCCATGTCCCCTCCCCTAAGATGCTGTTGTTCATCGAAAATTTCACTTTACATTAAGGTTACATAGAATCTGGATTAAGTTTGCTCCTCTATTCTAATGATGCACGAAAATGATACAGAGGAGAGAGCAAACAATGAGCATATTTTCAAAGCGCGTGACGGCCATTGCACTGACCTTCACCGTCGTAACCGGCTTGCTGAGCGGTACGGGTACATTATCGAAGGTATCGGCAGCTGCGCCCGTAAACATAGGACCGCAAGATCCAAACGAAGTCGAGCAATTTGCCGATGAATTTTTTAGCCGTCCGGAAATTAAGGACAGTATGGCAGGAGCTGCGTTCGTCGTCGTCAAAGGCGATAAGGTGCTGTTAAAGAAAGGTTACGGCTATGCGAACGTTGAAAAGAAGCTGCCGGTCGATCCGGATCGGACTGTGTTCCGCGTCGCTTCGCTTTCCAAGGTAATCACCGCCACAGCCGTGATGCAATTAGCAGAGCAAGGGGAAATCGATTTGAACAAAGATTTGTCTGCATACTTGGGAGATATTAAAATCCCTAATAAGACCGGCTCTCCCCTAACGACGAAGCACTTAATGACGAATTCTACCGGGTTCGAATTCGGGGACGGTTCGGAATTATCTACGGACGACTTAACTCAGGAAGTATCGATCAAGCAATATGTGTCGGACAATACGCCTACAGTAATCCGCAAGCCCGGCGAGTACTACCGCTATGACAATTTAGGCTTTACGATCCAAGGTTACGTTGTAGAGCAAGTGAGCAAACAGCCATTTGGAAAATACGTGCAGGATCATATTTTCAAACCGATTGGCATGGCAAGCAGTGATTTTCGTTTAACACCGGAAATCCAAAAAGATTTGGCTGTTCCTTATAGCTTGATGGGAGAAGCGATTCCTACTTACGCAACCGTTCCGACAGAACTTCCAGGCGGCGGCATGCTTTCTACAGGCGCTGATATGGCCAAATTTATGATCGCCCATCTGAACGGCGGCAAGCTGGGAGATGCAACGATTCTGAAAAAAGAAACGGCAGCGGAAATGCATAAACCTCAGCTTGCCGTGCATGAGAAGCTGCCGAACATGGCCTACGGATTCGAATACTCCAATCAGCAGCTTTACAACGGACGTTATATGATTGAGAAATCCGGGGATATGGCCGGGTATCACAGCAATATGTGGTTGATTCCTGATGAGAAGGTTGGCTTCTTCGTTACGGTAAATAAAGATGTTGAGTTCCGCAAGGAATTGTTGGAAGCATTCATGGATCATTATTACCCGAAGAAAGATGGCGCTCAGGCTCCACACGAGCAAGCAGCACAATCGTTGGAAAAATTTGAAGGAATGTACAGCGACTTGCGGAATCGGATGTGGACCTCTCGCGTTCGTGCCGAGGACGGCAAGCTTATCGTGAAAGATCCGCTAGGAGAGCATGTGCTCCGTGAAATCGAGCCCCTGCTTTTCCAAGATGAACAAGGCGTAAAAGCTGCATTCAAGTTAAATGACAGCGGCGAAGTGCAAGCATTGTATTACGATCAGAAATCGGATAGCTGGGCTGAAAAGCTGTCTGTCGCACATCAATATCAGGATGTTGGCAAAGACCATGTGTATGCGCCTTTCATCTATCATCTGCGCCAATTGAACGTCATTCATGATGACAGCGACGACAACCGCTTCCTGCCTGATCAAGCCATTACGCGGGAACAGTTCATCGGCTGGTTTATCCGATGGGCCGGGGTGTCGCCATCTAAGAGCAAGCCTGCTTTCACAGATATATCCGACAGTGCGTCTGCTAAAGAAATACAAGCTGCGTACGAGCTTGGCGTCATTCAGAAGCCGGAAAGCGGCAAATTCCGTCCTAAGGAATTGTTGACGCGTCAGGAAGCAGCGACTATTATATGGCGTATGGCTGTCAACCACATCGGCACCGAACCGAAAAAAGCCATGCTTAGAGGGTCCACCGATACTTGGGCGCTGGATGGCGTTCAGTTCGTCATCGTCAAGCAATTATTCGGGCCTGAGGTCGCCAAAGGCAAAGACGGTACTTTCGATTATCATTCGAAAAAACCGATGCTGAAGCAAGAAGCTGCAGCAATACTGTCTAAGTTTGCCGACAATTTATTATAATTCGCACAACTCCCGATCAACCTGCGTTAAGCCCCAAGTTGATCGGGAGTTATTGTTGCATTCCTAGAGGTGAAACAACAAATGAAAACCATTCTCATCATAGACGACGAAGCCGAAATTCGCGAACTGTTGACCATCTATTTGACTAACCAGGGATATGCTATAGCTTCGGCCAGTAATGGTGTGGAAGCGCTAGCTGTGCTGCAAGAGAAGTCTATCGACATGGTTATCGCCGATATTATGATGCCGCACATGGATGGCTTGGAATTGCTCAAAAGGACGCGGCACAATTCGCAAATTCCGTTCCTCTTTATTTCCGCCAAGTCTGACGATATGGACAAAATATATGGCTTGCAGCTCGGGGCGGACGATTATGTGGGCAAGCCCTTCAATCCGCTGGAAGTCGTCAGCCGCGTGCAAGCGCTGTTTAGGCGAATCGACTCCTTTGCCAAGGTGGATATGCAGGAGCAAGAGGTTATCGAAATCGGAGATGTGAGGCTGAATATAAGGAGCTGCCAACTGTTCAAGTCCGGCATCCAAAAAGAATTGACATCATACGAGTTCAAGATTGTGGAGCTCCTTATGAGAGAGGCTGGCAGAGTATTAACCAAAGCCCATATTTACGAGCAAGTATGGGGCGAGGAATACATCGGAGACGAAAATTTAATTATGGTGTACATAAGCAAAATCCGCGAGAAAATTGAGGATAATCCGAGAAAGCCTGTTCATCTCATTACGATTAGGGGGTTAGGCTACCGTTTTGAAAAAAGCAAATAACCTCTCCGGTCGACGTCCCTTAAAACGGGTATTTTTTCGAAATTATGCAGTGATCTGCGTCCTGATGATCGCAGCGATCATTGTAGCTCTCCTAAGCACGAACCTATTTATGAGGCGTTATATCGATGAACTGGTCGTTGCTCAAATTAATGGAACGGATATTTATCGGTACCCTTTCCATAACATCAGTGCGCATTTGCTGAACAAGTATGGCGGCTGGTTCGAAATCGTGAATGAGTCAGGCGAAATCATTTTTGTCAAAGGAAACAAAGAGGACAACATCAAGCATTACGAAGACGGCCAAATGTATGCCAAAATGGATGTAGAGCGAAACGATGATGCAATCTCCTATCATGCTTATCAAGCAAAAGGGCCGAACGGCGAATCTTATGTATTGCTGTGGAAAATTCCTGAACGCTTGTTGAAATTATCAACTGCGACAACGATCTTTGCTGCATTATTAGCTATTTTATTGTTTATCCTGCTTTACTTTTACGCCCGCTATTCGGTTAGACAAGTGAAAAAGCCGCTGCGGCAAATCTTGGAAGGCATCAAAGAGATGGAGCACTTCAATTACACGAAGCGGCTTCATTACTCAGCCGAACAGGAATTCGCGGAAATACAAGAGGCGTTTAACGGCATGGCTGAACGTCTGCAGCGTACTTCTGCCGAGAAGGAAGCTGCCGAGAACAATAAGCGAAACATGCTGCTGCATCTATCGCATGATTTGAAGACGCCGATTACTTCGATTTACGGTTATTCGCAGCTCCTGTTGGACAATCAGGCATTGGAAGACAAAGATACCCGCAAATATATTCAATACATTTACGATAAGTCAGCTTATATGGCCAATTTGATTAAAGACCTATTTGAACTGGCGAAGCTGGATGACAAGCATACGGAATTGAGCAAAGAGAAAGTGAACATTACGAAATGGTTCCAGCAGCTCGTGGCGGAATTTTATCCGGAAATAGAAGAGAAGGGATTTGAGCTTGAAGCACATATCCCGGAAGAGCCGCTCTATGTCAAGATGGACAAGATTCATATGAGTCGCGTCATCACCAACTTAATTAGCAATACACTGCGATATAATCCAGCGGGAACGGTGCTCTATGTCTCATGTGCACGACAAGAAGGAAACGTTATACTGTGGATCGGAGACGACGGAATTGGCGTTCAGGAGCCGATCAAGGAACATATTTTCGAAGAATTCATCCGTGGCGACGGCCCGATTAAAGACAGTACAGGATTAGGTCTCGCCATTTGCAAAAAAATCATAACGCTCCATGATGGCACGATTGAATTAACGCAGGATCAGTGTTACCATACCTTGTTTCAAATCACGTTGACTATTACGGAGGACTAGAGTCCCTTCACGATGTCGGGTATCACCTTCAGACTGCGATACCACGGATCGTTTGTATGCCCGGATCTAGCCCATTGCAATATTAAGCTCCAGTTTGAAGTATCCCTTTTGGTATTGCACCCTTTACAAACGGATCATCCCGTGTATAATGAAAGCTGTCAAGCATATGAACAATGGAACAACTGCATAGTGAATTCGAACACTAGGGGTGCTGTAACAAGCTGAGAGACAGCGGCAACGCTGTTAACCCTTATAACCCGAACTAGATAATACTAGCGTGGGGAAGTGTAGTCGACTGATTGATATAAGCTGCGGCTTCGTCATGTTCGTCATTGCATGAAGCCATGTCATACCCTTGTATCCTCAAGCGCAACTGCACCGACTCACGGTGCAGTTTTTTTGTTGTCTGCTGGCCACAATTTGATTCGTCTGGGAGGATATAAGTTATGAGTCAGTTATCTTGCGGCACGAGCCGCATCGTTGGTTGTCGCTTTTCCATCTATCCGATGAGCGATCGCTTCGTTGAACTTATTTTAGGAGCGTTGCGAGACACAGATATGTCTAAGGTATGGTGCCATACCGATGATGTCAGCACCTGGGTTCGTGGGCGCAGTGAACATGTATTCGATGTCGTACAGTCTATCTATTTACATAGCGCGGCAAGTGGAGAACATGTTGTGCTGAATGCTACGTTCTCTGTTGGCTGTCCGGGCGACACACAAGGAGATGCCTTCATGAGTACGGACGAAATTCGAATGAATGCGGAACGATATCAAGCGATTCCTCTCAAGATCGCTGCTCATTTTGCTCTCTACCCGCTCGGAACAGCAGATTACATGGATACGATCTATGAGATCATTGGCCTTGCTAAGGAAGAAGGCACTTTCGATGAGAGCGCTCATTATGCAAGCCGCTTAGAAGGAGATGCACAGCGAGTATTTGCTACACTTGAGAACGCGTTTAATCGGGCGAGAAAATCAGACAAGTCCCATGTGGTGATGACAACTACGATGTCAGCCAACAGCCCTTCCACAAGGTAGCAGCTGAAGAAAAAGAAATTCAAAAATGCAAGCTACAAACCCAACGGACTCATCCGATCATCGTTTTAAGAAAAGAGGAATGTTCATGAATTCGCGAAACAGCCAATGGAAATTACGAGATATCGTCGTTCTCAGTTCATTATCTGTTGTGTTTGCCGTCATTTATCTGCTCTTCTTGCAAATAGGCAATGTGCTTGTTGGCTTTATGGGGCCGATGGGATATGAAGTCATCTTCGGCATTTGGTTTATCGTATCGATCATCGCCACCTATATCATCCGCAAACCGGGGGCTGCCGTCATTTCAGAGACAGTCGCTGGATTGGTTGAGGTATTAATCGGCAACGCCGTAGGACCTATTTTGATTGTATCCGCCCTTATTCAAGGTTTAGGCGCCGAAGCCGTATTTGCCGCTACAAGATATCGGAATTATTCAACCAAAGTGCTCATGCTGGCTGGGGTGGGCTCCGCTGTATTCAGCTTCGCGTGGGGGTATTTCCGCAGCGGTTATGCGGCCTACTCTGTTGGTCTCATCATCGCGATGTTCGTCGTTCGCTGTATAAGTGGCGCACTCATCTCAGGTCTGCTTGGCAAATGGATTGCGGACGCCTTGGCCAATACAGGAGTTCTGAGAAGCTTCCCAATTGCAAAGGGGCAACGATAACATGGCAAGCCCAGCGCTTCTCATTCCCAAGTACCCAGCACAATTGAATATACAACGTGACGTCGAGCATGGAACTCTTATTACACTGGAAGCCACTGATCTGACACTCGCCTTCGAGACCGAAGGCGAGCCTGTCTTATCCAACATCAATGTCACCCTGCATGAGGGGGAAACCGTTCTGCTGCTAGGCCCAAGCGGCTGCGGCAAGAGCTCGCTAGCCTTTTGCCTTACCGGGCTGTATCCACATGCAATAGACAGTCTCGTTGAAGGCAGTGTCCATCTGTATGGCAAGCCAATCGAACAGTACGATTCCGGTGAAGCGGCCCAGCATATCGGAATTGTATTTCAAGATTTCGAAAGTCAGTTCTGTATGCTGCGTGTAGAAGAAGAAATAGCCTTTTGCCTAGAAAATCGGGATTGCCCTCGAACTGAGATGGAATCCATGATTCAAGAGGTATTAGAAAAGGTAGGATTGCTCGGATGGCGACATGCGTATATCCACGAGCTGTCAGGAGGCATGAAACAGAAGCTGGCTCTTGCCTGCGCTCTAGCCCTTCGCGTGCACATGCTTGTGTTGGATGAGCCTACATCGAATCTCGATCCGTGTACAAGACATCAATTTGCTGTACTCATTTCAGAACTGGCACGCAAGGAAGGGATGGCTCTGCTTATCATTGAGCATCAATTGGACGATTGGATCGGCATGACGGATCGCCTGCTCGTGATGGATGAGGCTGGAGCCCTCGTCTTTGACGGTCTTCCTGTCTCCTACTTCAAGCATCATGCAGCTGAAGCCAAGTCACGCGGTATCTGGCTTCCGCAAGCGCTGGAACTGCAGCAATTCATCCGTGAGTGGTTTAATCACAGCAACAGTAGCGATAGCAACAACGATGACGATAGTAGCAATATTTGCGATTTCAGCAATTATGATGATCAGTTCGTTCGTCAGCGTCTCACAGCCGCAGACCCTGCACTCACAGACGAAGATCTCTTGAAGCTGCTGCTGTCGCTGCCTGAATGCGTACAGCAGGATGCAATGCGCATCCTAACATCAGCTCAATCTAACGATTCCCCACGAAAGCCTGAGGAAGTCCTGCAAGCGCACGACCTTGTCTATCGGCGTAAAGGAAGAGTAATCCTTGATCACGTGTCCCTTACTCTGCATGCAGGGGAATGGGTAGCACTTGTCGGCCCAAACGGAGCTGGGAAGTCTACCCTCGCCTCCCTCTTGTCTGGATTGACACAGCCGGATGAAGGTCAAATCATTCTGAATGGCATGCCTCTTCATCGATATGCGGAGCGGGAGCTGAGAGCCTTCATCGGATATGTATTCCAGAATCCAGAGCATCAGTTCATTACTGATACCGTGTTCGATGAACTTGCATTCGGGATGCGCTTGCAGCTTCTGAGCGAAGAAGAAGTACAGCAGCATGTCGGAGAAGCCTTGACACGCTTCCGCTTGAACAAGGTTGCCAATGCCAATCCCTTCTCCATCAGCCAAGGACAGAAGCGAAGACTTAGTGTCGCTTCCGTTCTTACCGACAGCCAACAGCTATTGTTATGCGATGAGCCGACATATGGACAAGACGCTTATACATCCAAGCAGCTGATGGACACCCTGCAAGCACGAACCCAAGCAGGCGCTACTGTCCTGATGATCACGCATGATATGGAGTGGGTTCAGACCTATGCCGACCGAATTATTGTGCTAGATGAAGGTTGCATACGGTTTGACGGCAGCCCTTCCAAGCTGTGGAGTGAGCACCCTGAGCTCGTGGAGAAGTGTCATCTGCGTATGCCGATGAACTTCGCGGTGGCATCTCGCCTACTTGCACAGACGTCAGGTATCGAAGGAGGAGATCATCCTGATACTCCGTGATTGGAATCCAAGCATTAAGGGGCTTGCGATCATTATAGCGGTTATAATGCTGTCGTTGACGTTCGATCCGGTTACACCGCTTGCAGCCCTTGTCTACATCGTTCTATTTACATTCCTATTGGGGAACATATCATGGCGTAAATGGCTGCTTAGCTTCTGCCCCTTCCTCATTATGGGCATCGGCTACGTGTGGACGGCCCTCGTCTTCCCGCGTTCTGCCGATCCCGCTTCAAGTGCCATTCTATGGCAGTGGGGGTCGTTCATCATTACGGAGGCCACGTTCCAGCAGGCAATCTCACTCGGACTAAGAGTGCTTATCTTCTCCGCCTTGTCGCTCATCTTCATCTTGACGACAGATCCTGTGCGATTCATGCTGAGCCTGATGCAGCAGTGCAAGCTGCCGCCCAAATGGGCATACGGCATTCTGGCAGGCTATCGCTTCCTCCCCTTCTTCAAGGAAGAACTGCGCATCATACAGGATGCGCACCGCATGCGAGGCATAGAACGGGAGCACGGCTGGAAGAGCAAGCTGCGGGCATGGAAACGTTATGCGATTCCACTGCTCGCTTCAGCTATTCGCAAGTCGGAGCGTGTAGCTGCCGCCATGATATCGAAGGGATTCACAGGCCGACGTGGAAGAACTTATTATGTGAAGCTTCGAGTCACCTGGAAGGATTGGATCTTGCTTTTCCTTCTGCTAGGCGGAATCGCATTATGCTACTACGTATCCTGGAAACTCGGGTTCGTACAATGGTATCAGGGACAATTGTGACACATTATGACACCCTTTTCGTACATCGTGCATAACATATCTAAGCACATTGTGTGTTCCGCTATTATGCGAAAAGGAGGTCTTTCTATGCCTAAAAAAATCACGCCTAAGAAGATCACGTCTAAGACGTTATCCCCTCATTACTCCAAAAGTGTAAAGTACTTGAAAAAATTCGTTAAGATAAAGGCCAAAAACGGTAACGTATATACAGGCACCATCGTGAAAGTAGATAAAAAGAGAGTGTACTTAAAGGTCAACTCCGTAAAGCATGCGGGAAAAGTACACACTTCATTTTTCCCTTTCATCTTGCCGTTGGTGCTCTTCGATCTCCTTGCTATCGTGCTGCTTGACACCCGTAGAAGAATTATTTTTTAACGTCTATTCTCCCTCAAATGTTTGAGGGAGTTTTTATTTGCACGAAAAACTCACTAACAATATCAAGATAGCGCTCTGGCTCCTCAAATCGGGGAAAATGCCCGCTACGATGGAAAGTCGTCTGCAATGTAGATCTGCACCTATCCATCAATCCACACTTGATTGCTCGATAAAATACAAAGAACCCCTCAAACAGTTTACTGCTTGAGGGGTTTTCCGAGCTTGTTTAAACTATTTATCTGAGTGTTCGCCAAGGGCGTTCTTCGACAGAAGATGATTCAGTTCCTTCATAAACATGCTGATATCCTTGAACTGACGATAGACCGATGCGAACCGCACATAAGCAACTTCATCTACTGGATAGAGCTGCTCCATGACGAAATCACCGATGACACGGCTGTCTACCTCCGCATGGGCGGTATCGCGCAGCTGCTTCTCGACCTCCGAAGCAATCATCTCCAGCCGTTCCACAGATACGGGACGCTTCTCACAGGCACGAATAAGTCCGCGCAGCATCTTATCCCTACTGAACTCTTCCCTGCTTCCATCCTTCTTAATAACGATGAGCGGAGTCTCCTCCACCATCTCGAATGTAGTAAAGCGTCTGCTGCACAGCTCGCACTCCCGCCTGCGGCGAATAGACTTATTGTCGTTCGCTGGACGAGAATCAAGTACCTTTGTTCCTAAGTGGTCACAATAAGGACACTTCATTTTCGTTCCTCCGTTCTACTCTTGATGTTTATCACAATTCACTTTTTAAAAAGTTACCAGTGGTTACCTGTAATGATCTTTGAAAGAATGCACACAATACAATTACCAACCGCAAGGAGGTGAATCAAATGAGCCAAAACAATCGTTCCAGCAACAACTTGGTCGTACCTCAAGCGACTGCAGCTCTTGAACAAATGAAGTTCGAGATCGCACAAGAGTTGGGCATTGCCATCCCATCTGACGGATACTATGGCAACATGGCAACTCGTGACACGGGTTCTATCGGGGGTTACATCACGAAGCGCCTTGTCCAAATCGCTGAACAATCTCTTGCAGGTCAATACAAATAATGACGGAAGAAGCGTCGGACATCATGCGCGATAACGGTATCGGCTTGTCCGATGCTTCTTCTTCATTCTACTTCATTTTCGGATAGATGTTTTTATACTTATCATAATAATGGATAACACGCTGTACGTACAACTTTGTTTCCCCATATGGAATTTGCTGCTTGGCTGTGTCATAGCTGCCGTCCCATACTTTGTTGCGAATCCATTTGTTCACATTGCCGGGACCCGCGTTGTAAGCAGCGATCGCCGCTATCCAATTCTCATTGAATTGCTTATGCAGCGATTTTAGATACCATGTGCCAATAAGAATATTCGGGTCGGCCGTATTTTTCAATTCGTCCAAAGACCAACGATTATTCATCTTCAACTGCTCCATCGCCCATGTGGCCGTTTCCGGCATCAGCTGCATGACTCCAATCGCTCCCTTGCGAGATTCGCGCCCCGCTTGGAAGTTCGTCTCCACTCGAATGATAGCAGCCACAAGCAGAGGATCTACATCATATTGAGCTGCATATTTGCGGATCTCGTCTTCATATGCTATCGGGTACATCCATCTCCCCAGCCATTGCGACTGAACGAACAGCAAGAACAGCATGCCCAAAAACAACATCAATAGCACTCTCTTTTTGCGGAGCATTTTCATCATACGATTCATGGCAAGCCTTTCTCCGACCAGAAATGGTCGAGCTGCTTGATCGTATCTTCCAGCGAACCGCTATTGTCGATAATAATGTCCGCCAGCTCTCGCTTTTTCTCCATACTCCACTGAGCATTCAGCCTCTGTTCAGCTTCGCGCTCGCTCCAACCGTCCCGTTCCATTAGACGCTGTAATTGAACACTTTTTGGAACATACACTACCAATATCGAATCGAACATCTCGCTTAGACCTGACTCATACAGGAGCGGAATATCAACGACAACAAGACGTTCTGGATAGTCCGTCTCATATCGATGCATTTGACGCTGGATTTCCTTCCGGATAGCCGGGTGGGTGATGCTTTCTAACGCTTTGCGACTTGTCTCATCTGCAAAGACAACCTCCCCTAATCGCTTCCGATTGAGCGTTCCGTCCGCAAGCAGCATGTCCGATCCGAAATGCACCGCAATTTGTTCCAACACGGGACTGCCAGGGAGAACGACTTCCCTGGCAATCTTATCAGCATCAACCAGCAGAGCGCCTCGCTCCACTAGTAATCGGGAGACGGTGCTCTTGCCGGAAGCGATGCCTCCGGTTAACCCGATGTTCATGCCTTCACCTCATTCTATAATAATGCCGCTTACGTCAGCAGCTTAATAATCCCCATTATAATTAGCATCAGGCCTGGCACAAATGACAGCTTCCCAATCCATCGCGCGCCTGCGAATGCAATCCCAATATGAATGCCGAATCGCAGAAATATGCCGCTGAATAAGGCGATAACAATCGCGGTCATGAGTGCAGGATAGCCTAACAGCGCAGCTCCTATACCCGCTCCAAATGCATCCAACGACAACGCGACTCCAAGCCATGCAGCCTCTACTGCACTAATGGTGCCTGAACGATCCATGTCCGCAGCGCTTGGAGTCTTCAATATTTGAATGACAACGCCCAGACTCTTCAATTGAATGTGCACCACTTGCCGCGGCTCATCCCCCATCGGAATAGATGGAACTGAAGAGGATTGAACAACTGCTGATACATGCATCTGATCTGCTGCCGCATGTTCACTGCTTGCTATCTGATCCAACCGAGCATCCTCATCTTGCGATGAGCGAAGCAGCTGCAGGATAGCCCAACAGCCAATCCCGACAAGAATAAGTGAACCTATCCACTGAGCTACAGCAGGAGATACATACTGAATAAGCAAGTTGCCCACTTGCATCGACAGTAGAATGACCAGCCCAGAGCAGCACGCAATGACAGCAATTGAAGTCCAAGGGATGCGGAGCCGGCGCAATCCGTAGGTCATTCCTACACCGAAGCTATCCAGACTCAATGCAAAAGCCAGGATGAACAAAGACACTGTATGAATAAGCAACTACCGTTCCCTCCCGCTAGGCAGTTCCCGAGCAAGTGCAGACTAGCGTACAACTCACAGCTCAGGAATCCCGATTTACCATATCATATGGGCAAGAGTGGATAAGAGTGCTTATTCAACTTTTCAGCTTACCTAGATTCCATTACTGAGAACGATGCTGGCATACCGGGCAGTAATGGGTACCCCGACCGCCAACTACTGTCTTCTCAATGATACTGCCGCATTGAACACAAGGTTGCCCTTGACGTCCATACATTTGCAGCTGATGCTGGAACATCCCCATTTCCCCTTGGCCATTCACATATGACTTGATAGAGGAGCCGCCAGCTTCAACCGCTTCCTTAAGGGTATCAATAATCGCGCGATGCAGAAGCGCGTACTCTTCATCCGTAAGCTCATCTGCCGCACGATTCGGGTGAATGCCTGCTCTGAACAGAGCTTCATCCACATAAATATTTCCGATTCCTACTACGATGTGCTGGTTCAGCAGGACTGGCTTAATAAAGCTGCGCCGTCTTCTCATCGCTTCTGCGAAGCGTTCGACAGTAAATTCAGGAGACAAGGGCTCTACTCCCAGCTTATGAAGAGGAGGCTGCTCCCATTCCTCTCCTGCTGCGAATAGATGCATCGTGCCGAATTGGCGGACATCCTTATAACGCAGCTCGGTACCGTCATCGAAATGGAAAATAACATGCGTATGCTTCTCAACTGGCTCATTAGCAGCATATACGCCGTAGCGTCCTTCCATACGCAGATGGGATACAAGAACAAGCCCATCCAGCAGGATCCGCAAGAACTTGCCCCTGCGTTCAACCCGTTCGATCGTGTGACCCTTCAATGCATCACAAAATTGCTCTATTTCTGACGGCCGCTGGATAATACGAGGCAGCGTAACCGTTACCCGCTCAATCCGCTTTCCAGCGACCAATGTATTCAATGTTTGTTTGACTGTTTCTACTTCCGGCAATTCCGGCATGTCCAATCACCTCTTGATATTTTCATTATACCGAAAAAGCCGCTCTCATGTAGGCTTGGCGGTTATTACATCATCCTCGCTCACCGCTTGGCTTACGTTCTACTTCGCTTCATACCAATTCTCGCCGCTGTTTACATCTGCTCGCAGCGGAACACAGAGCTCAATAGCCGATTCCATTACTTCAGGAACAAGCTTCAACATCGTCTCCATCTCTTCATCCGGAACCTCGAATACCAATTCATCGTGTACTTGCAGCAGCATGCGGCTCTTCATTCCCGCTTCGCGCATACGAGCATCCATCTGAACCATAGCGAGCTTAATAATATCTGCGGCTGTTCCTTGAATTGGAGTATTCATCGCCGTCCGCTCTGCGAATGAACGCAGATTGAAATTAGAAGCATGAATATCCTTCAAGTACCGTCTGCGCTCCAGCATTGTCTTCACATAGCCGTCTTGGCGAGCGAGCTTCACGATGTCTTCCATATACTGCTTAACACCTTGGAATACAGCAAAATACTGCTCGATAAACTGTGCTGCTTCCTTGCGCGTAATATTCAAGTTCTGAGACAGTCCGTAATCACTAATCCCGTATACAATTCCGAAGTTAACCGCCTTCGCCGAACGGCGCATGTTGGCGTCAACCTGCTCAGGAGACACACCGAATACGTCCATCGCGGTCTTCGTATGAATGTCCATGTCATGAAGGAAAGCTTCCTTCAGCTTCTCGTCTCCCGAGATATGAGCCAATACACGAAGCTCAATCTGAGAGTAGTCGGCAGCAACGATATGCCATCCCTTCTCCGAAGGAACAAACGCCTGACGAATCTTGCGTCCTTCCTCAAGCCGAACAGGAATATTCTGCAGGTTCGGGTATTGGCTGCTTAAGCGTCCAGTCGCAGTAATGGTCTGGCGGAAATAAGTGTGGACATTGCCCGTTTCCTTGCGCACTTCCTTCAGTAATCCTTCAATATACGTCGATTGGAGCTTCGTCATTTGACGGTAATGCAGAATCAGTGGAATGATCTCGTGGTAAGGCTCCAGCTTCTCCAATACTTCCGCATCTGTGGAATATCCGGTCTTCGTCTTCTTGATGACTGGAAGTCCGAGCTTATCGAATAGGATCTCACCGAGCTGCTTCGGCGATCCAACATTAAACTCCGTACCCGCGAGCTCGTAAATACGCTTCATTGTCGTCTCAATTTGTTCCGTAAACTGCGTACCTAATTGATTCAGCGCATCTGTATCGACTTGAATCCCGGTCTTCTCCATCTGTGCCAGAACGCGAGACAATGGAAGCTCCAGTTCAAAATAAAGCCGGTTCATTTCCTGCTCCTGGAGCAATTGCTCCATCACAGGCTTCAGCTGGCGTACAAGCTTGCCCTTGCGAGCAGCGTGCAGCGCAACGGTCTCCAGTTCAGGAACCTTGAACTTGGCGCCCTTCCCGTACACTTCTTCATCCGTCGGGCTAGACGACAAGCCGTACTTCTCCGCAATCGCTTGAAGGGACAGTGCCGCATCATCAGGGTTGAGCACATAGGAAGCAAGCTGGGCATCGAATGCGGAGCCATCATAGGGAACGCCTGTCCAATGCAGCACCAATTCCGCATAATGCATATCGTAGCCGCTCTTCTGCTTACCTTGATCCGCAATCCATTCCCGCACGAACTGTGCCTCGTCAGATAGAAGCTCCTCACGGGTCAAGAACCAGTTGGACTCCTCTTCCGCGATAAGCACACCAATAAGCTCTGCTTGATGTGGATTGTCTCCATGCGCTTCCACGATGATTGTATCCGCGGAAGCAATTATCTGCTTCAACCCACTGAAATCGCCATTCACGAGCTGCACGTTCAATGTATCCTCAGACAGCTCTTCATCAGCAGGTGCTGATGCAACCGTGCCGCCCTCGATCAGCCCGATCTTCTCCATACGCTCAATAATCGACTTGAACTCGAGCTTCTGCAGCATCGGAATCGCCGTGTCCGCCTTAATGCCATGATACGCCATCTCCTCATGGCTCTTCTCCAGCGGCACCTCACGGAAGATCGTTGCAAGCTTCTTGCTCATGCGTGCGTCTTCAGCATGATTGATGAGGTTCTCCTTCATCTTGCCCTTCAGCTCGTCCACATGCTCAAGCACACTCTCTACGCTGCCGAATTGATGCAGCAGCTTAAGAGCCGTCTTCTCTCCAATACCGGGCACACCCGGAATATTGTCCGAGGAATCGCCCATTAGGCCCTTCATATCAATAATTTGTAATGGCTCAATGCCATACTTCTCCTGCAAGGCTGCCGGTGTATATTTCTCAATCTCCGTCACACCCTTGCGCGTGAGCAGGATCGTAACCTGATCAGAAGCAAGCTGGAGCATGTCCTTATCCCCGCTCACAACCGCCATCTCAATTCCTTGCTCATTCGCTTCGCGAGTCAAGGTACCGATAATATCATCCGCCTCGTATCCGCTCATCTCGAAATGAGGAACACCAAGCGCATCAAGGAGCTGCTTCAAGACAGGGAACTGCTCTGACAGCTCAGAAGGCGTCTTCTCCCGACCGCCCTTATAGTCCTTGTAATCTCCATGTCGGAATGTCTCCTTGCCAGCATCAAATGCAACCAGCAAGTGGGTCGGCTTCTCTTCTTCAATAACGCGAAGAAGCATCGTTGTGAATCCGTATACAGCATTTGTATGTAATCCTTGAGCATTCGTCAGAGGAGGCATTGCAAAGAAAGCGCGGTAAATAATATTGTTGCCGTCAATAATGATCCATTTATCCATTGATTCATGCACCTCAATCCATTCTCTACCTTCATGATAGCATAGCCAGTACTAGAAAAGAAAATGATGATATTATGGGAAAAAAATAACCGACCGGGTGATCCGCGGTCGGTTGGAGGATGGAGAATAAGATGACATATTCATCAATGATTCCGTAAGATTAATTATTCAGATCAGGGCGTTGGTTCGTCACAAGATAGACGACCGCCTCACCGATGTTAGTCGCATGGTCGGCAATCCGTTCGATGTAGCGTCCGACGAAGGTAAGCAGCATCGCCTGAGATGCATTTTGCGGATTCTCCACAACGTACGTCAACAGCTCTCGGAAGATCTGGCTGTACAACTGGTCGACGAGGTCATCGTCCTTCGCCATTTTGTAAGCAAGATTCACGTCTTCCTTAATGTAAGCTTGAATCGACTCCCTGATCATGAGCTGTACCGTCTCCGCCATGCGAGGCAAGTCGATCAACGGCTTCATGAGCGTCTGGCCTTCCATGCGCAGCACAACCTTCGCTACGTCAATCGACAGATCTCCCATCCGCTCCAGATCATTGGAGATGCGGAAGGAAACGAGAATGCGGCGCAAATCCTTCGCAACAGGCTGCTGTGTCAAAATCAACTTCGATCCCAGATCGATAATTTTCTCCTCAATGCGATTCAGCTCAACATCCTCGGAAATGATCCGCTTGGCACGCTCGACATCCATATTTTTCAACGCTTCAATTGATTCCGACAAGGCACGCTCTACTCGCGTCCCCATCTCTTCAAGCAATGTACTTAGTTCTTCTAAGGCCAAGTCGAACTCTCTCCGCTTGATCATTTGCAGCTACACTCCTTATCCTTCTTATCAAATTTAGCCGAAGCGACCTGTAATGTAATCCTCTGTCCGCTTATCAGTAGGATTCGAGAACAATTTCTCCGTATTATCGAATTCAACGACTTCTCCGTTCAAGAAGAACACCGTCTGATCCGATACACGAGCAGCTTGATGCATATTGTGCGTAACCATAACAATCGTGTACTTATGCTTCAGCTCTTGAACAAGCTCTTCAATCTTCAGCGTAGAGATTGGATCCAAGGCCGAAGTTGCCTCGTCCATCAGCAGAATGTCAGGGTTGACTGCCAATGCGCGCGCGATACAGAGACGCTGCTGCTGACCACCAGACAAGCCGAAGGCAGAGCGCTTCAAGTAGTCCTTTACTTCATCCCACAGCACAGCTTGCTTCAAGCTCTGCTCAACAATCTCATCCAGCTTCGCTTTGCTGCGAATGCCATGAAGACGCGGGCCGTAAGCAATGTTGTCATAAATCGACTTCGGAAATGGGTTCGGCTGCTGGAATACCATACCTACTTTTTTGCGAAGTGTTTCCACATCAACTTCGTTGCTGTAGATATCTGTCCCGCCAATCGCAACTGTGCCTTCAATACGCGTGCCTATGATCATGTCGTTCATGCGGTTCAATGTACGAAGCAACGTGGATTTCCCGCAGCCGGACGGCCCGATGAACGCAGTGACTGCCTTCTCCGGAATCGTCATAGTGACATTTTTCAAGGCATGATACGTACCGTAGTACAAGTTTAAGTTCTTAATGTCGATTAACGTCTGTAAGGCAGTCGCTGTGCTCATACTATCGTCTCCTTAAATATGTTTCTGATATTTATTGCGTAGAATAACTGCTGAGATATTCATAATGATAAGCAGCGCCAGAAGCACGATGATGCCTGCTGCAGCCAGTTCATGGAATGCAAGTTGCGGTCTAGATACCCAGTTGAAGATTTGAATCGGCATAACGGTAAACTGATCCATAATGCTCTCTGGCAGAAACGCAACGAAAGTCAATGCCCCAATCATAACGAGCGGTGCTGTCTCCCCGATTGCCCGGGACAATGCCAAGATAACGCCTGTCATAATACTGGAAATCGAAGACGGAAGCACAGAACGGGATACCGTCTGCCATTTCGTTGCACCGAGAGCGAATGAAGCATCCCGGCGCGCCCTAGGTACTGCACGGATGGCTTCCTGTGCAGACACGATAATAATCGGCAGCACGAGCAGCGTCATCGTAAGCGCTCCGGAGAGCAAGCTGCGTTCCAGAGCCAATCCGCGTACGAAAATTGTTAATCCCAATATCCCGTACACAATGGATGGAACCCCGGCCAACGTACTAATATTCAGTTGAATTAACCGTGTTAGCCTATTCTTCTTCGCGTATTCCTCAAGATAGATCGCCGCTCCTACGCCGAGGACGAACGAGATAGGAGCCATAATAAGCACCATGTAAATGGAACCGACAATTGCTGATTTCATCCCAGCCTTCGCAGCCATTCGCGAAGGGTAATTCGTAAATAGATCAAGGTTCAATCGAGACAATCCATCCATCATTATCTGAATCAGCAAGGCCATTAGCGCAATAATACCGATAGAAGTTGCCACTAGGAACAGGATATGAAGCACAAGGTCTACCTTCCGGCGGGTACCAATCTGTTTGCGGTTTGCATCTTGAAACATACTCATTAGCTTAGTACTCCTCCCTGAAGCGTCTTGCCACCCACAGCGCCAAAATATTAAGCAGGAACGTAATCACGAACAAGGTCATACCAACAGCAAAGATCGTTCCATACTCAATGGATCCATGCGGTGTATCTCCCATGCTGACCTGTACAATATAAGCCGTCATCGTCTGGATGCTCTCCAGCGGATTCCAGGTCAAATGCGGTGTTGCACCTGCAGCAATCGTTACAATCATCGTCTCGCCAATTGCGCGCGAGAAGGCAAGTACAGCGGATGATACGATACCCGAGAAAGCTGCTGGAACCACAATTTTCAACGCAACCTCAAATCTTGTTGCCCCGAGTGCATATGCCCCATTTCGCAAGCTGCGCGGTACTGCCGACATCGCATCCTCAGACAAGGAAGAGACCATCGGAATAATCATAATCCCGACAACAAGACCTGCGCTTAACGCATTGAACATTCCCGTCGATGGGAAAATAAATTTCAATAATGGCGTAACGAAGGTCAGAGCAAAATAACCGTAGACAATCGTTGGGATACCAGCCAATACTTCAAGAATCGGCTTCACAATTTTGCGAACACGAGTAGGTGCATATTCGCTCAAGTAGATTGCACTTGCAAGTCCAATCGGTATCGCAACCAGACAAGCAATAACCGTAATCATTAACGTACCACCTAGCAGCGGCAGGATGCCGAAGGACTTCGGTGATATGAGCGGGCTCCACGTTGTACCGAACAAGAATTCTGTAATCTTGACTTGCTTCAAGAAAGAGAACGTTTCAGAAAAGAGCGTGTAAACAATCCCGATGGTTGTCGCTACAGACAAAGCGGCACATAGAAATAATAAAATCGGAACAATTTTATCGGTTACATGTACTTTGCCATTTTTGAATGATATCGTCGTCTCTCGCTGCGGGAGATTACCCTGCATAGCCCTAACCTCTCTTTGCGTTCTTTTACAATTCGTTAACATTGACTTCGTGAAAATGTGATGCCTCAAACATCTGTTTTTGGAGAGACATCACATTTCACTGCTAGTATGATGCTGACTATAACCGAAGCCGAAGTCAGTACTTCTCTTATTTCAACAAGTTCATTTGCTCATCGTATTTTTCTTGTGGAAGTGCAACGTATCCGACTTCCTTCGCGATGTTGCCTACATTTTTCATATAGTAATCAACGAATGCTTTCACTTCTGGCTGCTCCAGCTTCTTCTTGTTCACATAGATGAAGAGCGGGCGGGACAGTGGTGCATAACTTCCATCTTTAATTGTCTCTTCAGAAGGAGCGATTGCGCCTTTGCCGCCGTCAACTGGTATTAGCTTCAGCTTGTCTTGGTTCTCTTCGTAGTAAGAGAATCCGAAGTAGCCCATAGCGTTCTTATCACCAGATACCCCTTGCACGATAGCATTCGTATCGGCACTGAATGTGATTTGCTTGTCATTGCGGCTCTCTTGTGCTTTGCCGTTGATTTCTTCAGTGAAGTAGTCGAATGTGCCGTGGTTTGTATCCGGCGAATAGATTTTAATATCTTCTGCTGGCCATCCTGCACGAACGTCAGCCCATGTTTTTACTTTCGAGTTAGGCTCATAGATTTTCTTCAGTTCATCTGTTGTAATGTGATCCACCCAAGTGTTGTCCTTATTCACTACGATGGACAAGCCATCATAGGCCACAGACAATTCCAAGTAGTCGATCCCTTTTTCTTTTGCAGCAGCTGCTTCTTTTTCTTTGATTGGACGAGAAGCGTTGCTGATTGCTGTCTCACTATTAATGAAGCGTTTGAAACCGCCGCCTGTACCTGCTGTACCAACCGATACGCGTACTTCGCCGTTCTCTTTGCCGAACTCTTCTGCAATCGCTTCTGCGATTGGATATACTGTGCTGGATCCATCTATTTCGATCGTGCCTGTCAACTTCTCAGGGCTAGTCGTTTCCTTCGCCGAATTGTTCGTTTCCGTTGTTGCCGCGTTGTTTCCTTGATTTGCAGAAGCATCATCCTTCTTGCCTCCACAAGCAGCCAATACTACTGTCAACGCTGCTACGAGCGTGAGCATCATGATTTGTTTTCCCCATTTTTTCAAGACAATCCACTCCTTTTGATTGATTCCCATGTGTTGTGTTGTAATGTATTCGTTGTTTGTCTCACATCTAGTATGTTAATGGCTGTTTGTTAAGACTGTTTGGTTTATTTGTTAACGGAATGTAAAAAAATCAATCTTGCGCTGACATTGTCTGTAACTGTCGATTTGCCTCATTCGCTGTCACAGCCATGCGTGCTGCGTAAGCATCTACTTGATCCAATCGATTGCGATTTTCTGCTATGGCACGGAACAGTTGCTCGAACTTGGACAAGGCAGCGTTCAAGCCTTCAAGCGTCGTATTCACTTCGGAATGAGCTTGATCGCCAGTCGTAATCGTCAGCGTTAAAGCTTCCATCATCTGATGGAGCGTCTCATCGATTTGCTCCGTGGCTGCCTTGGTTAACGAAGCCAACTTGCGCACCTCGGACGCAACCACCTCGAACCCGCGCCCATGCTCCCCTGCACGCGCAGCTTCAATGGATGCATTGAGCGCCAGCATATGACAAGAATCCGACCATGAGCGAATAACGCTGACGGCATCCGCCACCGCTGTTGTATGCTCTGTCAATTTCTTTGTTTGTCTTGCCTGGCTCTCCACACGTATTGACACCTGTTGAAATGCTGAAGATACCTGATCAAGCACAGTCTTTCCCGTCAATGTTTCGTCGATCATCCGATCTGCGTGCGATTTGCCATCTGCTGAAGCTTGGCGGACATGCTCTGTTTCTGTTAATATGCTGTGCAATGCTCCCCGCGTGGACATAATAACCTCCGATTCCTTCTGCTTCGCTTCGAGTCGTATTTGATTGGATAAGGATGACAACTGCTTGGAGGTGAGTATTCCGACATATTTACCCCCACGTGTGACCCCAATACTGTCGTACATTCGTTCCTCAGAACGGGACGCTGACATATCCAATAGTTGTTCAGTTTCAATACCGCATTCGACAATGAGTGCCTCATTATCCATTACGCGTACAATTGGTTTTTCGTAATAAAGTGCAGGAGAGAACCGCTTGCTCATTTTTTCATGGAATCTCTCCCGCATCACAATGCCAATCGGTTCAGAATGTTCATTTCCTATGACAAGGCAGCGCAGCGAGCCATCCTCTCGAAATCGTTGATCCGCTTCTTCAATGGTGGTGCTGGCAAGAATGATCGGTGCGAATTGAATGAGATCCTCATACTCTCTCTTCATTATGGATTGTCGATTCGCTCCCTCTCGTCTTACTTCCATCTTCGTTAGCAACATCGTCATAAGCTCCCACTCCTACTCTAGTCCTGTTATCGGTCTTTAGTCCCAATGTAGCACGGTAATGTTAATGCTGCCATATTGCGTGTTTTAAGATTTTGTAAATCGACTTTTCCTCATTTTCATATCTTGATAAGACTAACTTTCACGATTTCATCATAGACATCGAAAAAACGGGCATCATTTCACTAGGAGCTTTTTCAAGGGCAAACCTATTTTTCGGGGATCGTTCTCTCGGGATAAAAGGGAGGGACTATGAATGGGATCTGATAACAACCATATTGAAAAAATAAGAAAGCAAGAAAAAATGCTTATCGTCGTCTGCTTTGTTGTTGGCGCGATCATGCTGCTGTCCTTCTTGCGAAGGCTATTCTGAACGATCGGAACTTATATTTGAAGGAGTGTTGACCTCACATGCTCACCTATGATCCGGTTATTTTCAGCCGCATACTTACCGGGCTAACACTGTTCGTACATATCGTATACGCCACTATTGGTGTCGGCATGCCGTTAATGATTGCACTTGCGGAATGGATCGGCATTAAGCGAGGCGACTCTTATTATCTGCTTATGGCGCGCCGCTGGGCTCGCGGGTTCACAGTTACTGTAGCTGTAGGCGTCGTAACAGGGACATGCATCGGTCTACAGTTGAGCTTGTTGTGGCCGAACTTTATGAGGGTTGCAGGACAGGCTATCGCTTTGCCTTTATTCATGGAGACATTCGCGTTCTTTGTGGAAGCCATCTTTCTAGGCATCTATTTATACACCTGGGATCGCTTCCCGAATCGCATCTATCATTTTCTTCTGCTCGTTCCGGTCGCTATAGGCTCCTCAGCCTCTGCCTTCTTCATTACGGCTGTTAACGGCTTTATGAATGCACCACGCGGATTTGATCTGGTGAACGGGAAAATGACGAATATTGAACCCATCGTAGCGATGTTCAATCCTGCCATGCCGACGAAAGTTGGACATGTGCTCGCGACCGCCTATGTGACTTGCGCCTTCATTATGGCAGCCATCTCAGCGATGTCTCTGCTGCGCGGCCGCACTCACGCGTATTACAAAAAAGCGCTCCGCATGTCGATGGTGACCGCCCTTCTCTTCTCTGTCGCAACAGCCGTCATCGGCGACTTCTCAGGCAAGTATTTGCATGAATATCAGCCTGAGAAGCTGGCGGCAGCAGAATGGCACTTCGAGACGAAGTCCCATGCTGAGCTCGTCTTCGGCGGCATTCTTACCGAAAATAATGAGGTGAAATACGGATTTCATATCCCATTTGCCTTGAGCATATTAGCAGGCGGCACCCCCGATACGGTCGTGAAGGGATTGAACGAAGTGCCCGTGGAGGAGAGACCTCCGCTTAAGGCATCCCACTACTTCTTCGACTCCATGGTGTTTATCGGCATGTATTTAACAGTCGTGTCCCTATGGTATGTCATCTGGTTCATGCGCAATCGCCGGCAAAGTCTGAAAAAGCCGCATAATCGTCTGCTGCTAAGAGCCGTTGTGCTTGGCGCTCCGCTCTCGGTGTTGGCTATCGAATTCGGATGGATGTTCGCTGAAATTGGACGTCAGCCTTGGATTCTATGGAAAGTCATGACCGTGGCCGAGGGCGCAACAACATCCAATCACGTGGATACAATGCTGTGGCTCTTCACGCTGCTCTATCTTGTCATTACAGTGACAGCCATTCGGGTGCTCATTCGCATGTTCAAGCATAACCCTGCTGAAGACGAAATTAAGGCACTTGGCTGGGAAGGAGGAGGGAAGAAATGAGTTACGAATTAGTCGGCATCACCGTTCTATGGATCTTCCTGTTCGGCTATCTGCTTGTTGCGTCCATCGACTTCGGGGCAGGATTCTTCAGTTATGTCAGCTCGGTAACGGGCAAGCGTCATATAATCCATAACGTGATTGAGCGCTACTTGTCCCCAGTATGGGAAGTGACGAATGTGTTCTTAGTCTTCTTCTATATCGGCTTGGTTGGATTCTTCCCCGATTCCGCGTACTACTATGGAACAGCACTGCTCGTCCCGGGCAGTCTAGCGCTCATTCTGCTTGCCATACGAGGATCGTACTATGCCTTTAGCACATATGGGATTAAGAGTAATCGTATCTACCTGTTTCTATATGGAGTCAGTGGATGGCTTATTCCCGCTGCGCTGTCCACCGTGCTCGCTATTTCTGAAGGAGGGTATATCTCGGAGGGGGCTGACGGCAGCATTTCATTCCAGTTCCTGAGCCTGTTCACTAACATCTATCCCTATTCCGTTATTGTGCTCGCTCTTGTCAGCGTGTTGTACATTTCCGCCATGTTCCTGACGTACTATGCATCCAAAGCTGAGGATGAAGGGGCACTCAACATCGTGCGCAAATATGCCCTGATGTGGTCCGCGCCCACCATCCTAGCCAGCTTGTTCGTGTTCTACGCGATTCAGGGTCATAATGCGGAGCACTTTGCCAATATGTTGGATCGGGCATGGATGTTCGTTCTGTCCTTCCTGTTCTTCGTCATCGCCGTCTATTATGTATGGAGAAGACGCCGTTATGGCTTAGCGTTTCTATGTGTCATCTTACAATTCGGGTTCGCATGGTTCGGATACGGTTCGGCACATTTGCCTTATGTGCTCTACCCCTACATCAATGTCTATGAGCATGTCACGAATCCGGCCATGGCCTATGCGCTGATCGTTGTATTCGTCCTTGGACTGCTCATTCTGCTGCCTTCCCTCTTCCTGCTTCTTCGCCTGTTCCTGTTCGACGCGAACTATGTGAAGGGGATCAAGAATGGCACAGGTGGACGGTCGGGCAAGAAGCATATTTGATAGGATGAGAAGGCATTCATGCAATGCATGCAGCGGATGAAGCGACAGATATGAATGTCGCGCAGTGCTATGTTAAATATAAAGGAGCACAGAGCAGATGAATCAATTTTTAATCTTTTATGCCCCGTTCATTATTGTTATTGCTTTCGTCATTGCCCTATTTTATTGGGGCTCACGAGACATGAATGAGGATGATATTTAGATCGCTGTCTCTCGCATCATCCATGGAGAACCTTGCCACCGTACGGGCAAGGTTCTTTTCATTAATGGAACTGATTAGTCCCCTACGCAATATATCGACATTTTTTTAACTTTTGATCCCATCCAGGTAATCCAAACATTCCCATTCGACATATTGTATGGTAAAATATAGGAGGTTATGATTGAAAATGAGAGTAGGTGCATACAGGATGGCACAGATATTGTCCATCGGCGAATTAATACATAGTTATAGGCGTAATAGCGGCATGACTTTAGCGCAATTATCAGAAACATCCGGCGTTCATAAAGGCACAATATCGAAAATCGAAAACGAAGACGTCAAGAGGCCGGAATATACGACGCTCCGTCCGCTTGTCGAAGCACTGCACATCCCGTTGGATACGGTTGTCGAACTGTACTTAAGTGTGGACAAACGAGCAGAAATGCGGCTGCATATACTGCAGGACGTGATCCAACATTCAGGCTCCGCCGAACTGGCACGAACAGTAGGAGCCAAATTTCTGGAATCACCAAGCGACGACAGCCACTCCTTAGTCGAACGCCTATATAGCTTCACAGCTTCAGTGGAACACAAGGAAATTCGCTTGGCATTATACCAATTGATCGTTGACTACTCACGCGATCACGGCATCATGCCGTTCCTAGCACAAGGTTTGCTCCAGGTGTACCTCATCGAACGGGATGATTTTACACGGCTCCGTACGGTTTACAATGGACGCAAATATATTGTGGAATACGCCCATTTTTTAAGCTGCGAGGACAGAATCATTCTGTATTACAAATTAGGAATTCACGCATTAAATTTATTTTTATACCAGGAGAGCATTGATCTCTGCCTTCATGTACTCCAAGAAGCAGATGCAGACAATTGGTACTACATCAATGCGCTTGGCATATTGCGCGACTCTTATTTCTATCTTGAGGACTACGACAAGTCCGAATATTACTCAGGGCAGTATGAAAAATATGACTACCCACACATCAAGGCAAATTCTGTTCTTATGGGAGCATTGCTTAACGCGAAAAGGGGGAACTCCTCGGTAGCTATCACACAGCTTAGCTCCTTTTTGGAAACGTGCAACCAAAATGATGCACCACTAGCCATCAATCAGTTAATGAGACTATATTTACATAATAACCAGTTCGATGAAATAGAACAATTGCTTGCATACCCAATATGTCCACAAACCATCAGCATGAATAACCCCAACATAATCTCGCAACTAGCCGAATATTATTATCACCGAGCTGAATATTTCATTGCCGTAGACGATCTCGACAAAGGGATATCTGATTTCCTGGAGAGCGCGCTGCACTACGCAAAAATCAATGACACAGAACAAGAAAAAGAATGCATGAATCAAATCGTGCATAACCATCTGCAACAAAACCTTGACATGCCCATATCCACATTAGCAAAATTGAATACATATTATAAACGAAGCGCAGCTAAAGAACATAAATTGGAGGGGTTCATGTGAAACGTTTGAAGGCAGTACTATATAGCGGTCTATTTTGCTCAATCATCATTGGGATAACTGATTTTTCGTATTCATTTGGGGGTTCTGGAGGAACACACCCATGGTAAGAGTGCCAACTTGGTACTCTTTTTTTATTTTAAAAAGTTTCCCTTTAATCCCTTTTATTAGAATTCAATAGACACACTGTATACTAATAGTAAAGAAAGGGCGCCCATTATTCCCCCTAATCTGAGGTGACGGACTATTGTATACTGTGATGATCTATTAAATAAAATTGATGGACTCAGGCATGAACTAACCTGCCTCGTGAACCAAAAGAATAATCTTATCGATGACGAAGTCGTCCAAATTAGCCAGCTTCTAGACATTTACATACTGGAGCATCAAAAGAGATGCATGAAAAAAAGCATAGGTTAGGTTTAGTTGGGGTTTATTACAAAGCGGTGTTTCTATCGCTTCCGCCAATTGCGATTATGCCTATCCTTGAAAAAATCACAAAGTAATTTCGAAAAATAGCATAATGCCAACCCGGCGTCGTTCAGATGCCGGGTTTTACGTATTTTCACAATACTTTTGTCTGGTTTTGCCCACAGCTGACTAGCGGGACGATCAGAAAGTTATGACATCGTTTGATTTTCTTATAAGCTTGATTATAAATAAAAACCCTGACAACAGGGTGTCAGGGCTCTTAGAGGCTTTAGTTCGATATATCATTTTGGGATCAATTATTTCTTTAACGGTTCGACACCGATCGTGATACCTGTATCGCTCGGGTCTTTCATTTTAATATTCGTAATAAACCAACCTTCATGACCTTTGGATGTAAGTTTTTGTACGGTGACAACCGCAGAGCCCTTGCCTTTCCAATTGGAAGCAACAAGGCCATAATCGAATGAGAACTGAGTCGTCGTTTTATTCAGAGATTTTGTTTTGAGATTATCGATCTCAGACATATGCGGACTGGAGCCGCCCGTATTCCAGTAGTAATCTTCGAATTCTTTCTTGGTTTTGGAACGTAGTTCAGGCGAGAAAACAGCGAATTGCAGCGCTCCATTGCGAGTCTGAATGCCTTTGACCCAAGTATCTAAGGCTTCTTTTGCTGTAGAGGGGATCATCGCCGCTTCCAAACGTTCGATCTGAATCACTTGTTGAGCGGAATCCGGCAGCGTCACTTGAACTTCATTCTTATCAGCATCGTAAACCGCCTTGCCTTTAAATTCTTCCGCAAGACGATCGATCGGAACAAGCACTTTGCCGTCTTTGACTTGAAGATCCAGCTTTTCCGTCACAACGTCATGTCCATTGATAAGTAGATTCAAATTAGATCCTGCATAAGCCGTTCCTAAAGCAATCATCGTTCCAAGGGCAGTACACAACACAATTTTTGACAGGGGTTTCATCATATTCACCTCTTCCTCATATAGAAGTATAGACGATTTATTATGGAAAAAGTTTCATTTTGCATAGCGTGTTGATGTTACTCAAGCATACGCTCACTCTTATTCTGCGCAAAATAAGTATCAAAGAAACTTTCAATTCCGAGGGATAAGCTGTTTGAAGTTAGGAAAGACCAGTAGAGAAGTATTTTAGATAATATTGAAGATCATTTTTTAACAAAAACGCATTATTCACAAGGATTACATTGGGGATGGAATAGACTTAAAGAGACTAATTATTCTGTTGGATTTGTAGGTTCAACATATAAGTATTTTGAATACTTTAATCAAGATGAGTTTATCTGGTTTATCGCAGAAGACTATGATGACAAGATGTGGATTTATGAAGGTGAAAGCAAATTCAAGGAGGCTCGTAATTCATATAACAACCATATGCAGGGAAGTGGAATCAGCGGACACATCCTCACCGACTAACCTCCAAGTGCAGCCAGCGACTCCGTCACTTTAAGTCGAGATAAAAACCAGCATAAATAATTGTCATTAAAGACACGATAGCTCGATCACTAATAATAACTAGTACTTTTTACAAACTCAAATGTAATTGTAAATGATCAAAAAAATGGATAGAGATTCAGATGTATTCTGAAAGCTCTATCCATTTTTATTTTCACTAATAAAATGTCTAACATTATATCTAATCATTTATAATTATTGACCATATTGGACCTATTCTATCTTTTGATAAAAGAATCCAGCCTTGTCCTAAAAAGGAAAACAAAATATTGGTGTACTTCTTTGCTTTGGGAGCGTGACAAAATTCATAAGTAAAACTCACTCATAATATTTACAAGGAAGCATTTTCACCTAAAAAGTTTCGACTGCCAATCTGTAGATTGATTTCCTCATAAGTAATTTTCTTAGTCTCGTTATCTCCAAACTTACGAACAACAGGTGTAGGACTTTGATTGAAATTCATACTTAAGCTTTGGTTAGAATAGTGACCAGCAGGATCGATGTAATATTTATAATCAATTATTTTTTCTAGATCTATATCAGCATAAGCGATTCCTTCTGTTTCTGCAGGAATCATTTCGCTAATTGGTTCTCCATCAGGTCCATAAATACAAGTATGTCCACTCTTAAATGTATCGAAGTATTCTTTTTGTTCAGGTGTTAAACAAATCATACTTTTCATTTCTTCCGAATATATAGATGATGTCATTAAAACAAAGGTTTGAGTTGAAATAGCATAGTATCGACTTGAGATTTCATCATCAAAGTACCCTGGCCAGGAGGCTACATGTACTTGTTCATTTTGTGAATTCATTGCAAGCAGATTTAAAGGAACCTGGTGTTCCCAGCACATCAGTCCACCCAAATTACCAAGCTCCGTTTTAAATACTGGCATCAAGCTTCCACTTCCGTCTCCCCATATAAGTCTTTCAGCAACAGACGCTCTCATTTTTCGATGTTTTCCGATTAAATCCCCCTTGGGATTAAACCATAGTTGAGTTAAATATAAAGATCCACCATCTTTTTCACTACAAGAAATACATACGTAAGTTTCGTGTTTTCTAGCTGCTTCACTGATTTTTTGAATAGCTAAGCTAGGAATCTCAACTGCATTTTTGTAGAGATCATGATAGAATTTTTTTGTATATTCTGGATGACCAATAAATGCAAACCAAGGATAACCGGGAAGAAAAGCTTCGGGAAAAGCAACTAATTTTGCATCATTAGATGCTGCTTCAGCAATCAATTTGCAAGATTTTTCAACTGTTGCATCTAAATCCAAGTATACAGGTGCAGCCTGGACAGCTGCTGCGCGATATTTAGGATAATTTCCCACAATAAATTTCTCCTTTTGTAATTATTTATAATTATTTAAGTTCAAATAATTATTTAACTACAAATTAACACTTAAGATTCCATTTGTAACCATCCACTATTTATAGCCTTGACCATCCACTTTCCATTTTTGTTAAATTGATCAAAGAGAAATACAAATAGCCTTCAGTATCTGAAACTGTAATGATTATGTGAACGGGTACAATAAACACCGAAGCCATGGAACACTAGGCTATATGAGCCCAGTAGCTTCTGTAGAATACCAATAACATATCCGGATCATTCCTCACCATGGTTTACCATTGCGACTGCTTCCCTGTTCCTTCTTCATTTGCATTTGTATTTACATTTGCATTCACATTTACTCTTGCATGCGGCTCACTTAACCCGATCTCCGGTTCCAGGTCCGAATCGTCAAACCACGGCTCACCAATTTCAACCTAAATTTCCCCTAAAGGAATCTCTTCTCATCTACACTTAGACTTCGTTCAATATAAAAAAGCTGTCTCCTATGTAGTGATCCACTACAAGAAAACAGCCTTCGAACATCCTGCTCTTGAGGCGTTGCTTCATCATGTCGTACGATACCAGGTATCGTATATCAGCGAGGCCTCGTCAAAATCGCGACTTACATACCTGCCATTCTGAGAATGACATATTCATTGTCTCCTACACCCCCTAACCGTCGATTCACCGTTACTGAATAAGCCAGCTCTCCGCATCTTCCCGAGTTTCAAAGACCCCGAAATGATTGCTGCGATTGGATTCTCCCACCATTTCCTTAAAGCGGCCTCTATTTAACGATGGATCGGGAATGATGACAGCTGTCTTCACATGGTAGTTCGTAAACTTTTGAATCATTCTTCCCGCTACGCCCGTTCTAAGACTGAAGAACTCCCCCGCAAGAGCTTCCCCGTGTACCAGAAGCAGCTCAACATCATGTTCCTTGCACAAGGCAATCAAATCCACAGCATCCTGCTCCGTACTTAACGGTGTGTCGCTTGCAATCAATTCGATATATGGCTTCGTTTCGTTTTCGACGAGTTTATAGTTCATGGTCATTCTCTCCTTCATTTGTTTTCTTCCCTTAAGCTCCATGCGAATTCCCTGCACCCATTTCAGTTCATTGAGATAGCTGGACAATAGATTCTCAGAAATTTTATTCCACAAAAAGGCTTCCCGCTCATTTCGATTCGGCTCTTGGAGTCCACGATTCATTTTTTCTTGCTGATAGACGAGCTGCATGTTGATCCTGTCCTCATACCGATCCAGCAGATCGTATAATTCCTCGTCGTCTAGTTGGTCTGCCCATGCCAATTGGATAAGGAATGTATTCTTAAGCTCGGGAAGTTCAGGTTCCTCAAGCACCCATTCTTTTAATCGGAGCATTCCCTCATCTGTAATGCTGTAAATTTTTTTGGATGGGGAACTTTCCTGATGCTTGATTTCGTTAGTGACTAGGCCATTATCCAATAGCTGAACAAGCGACTTATAGATTTGATTGTTATTGCCGGACCAATACATCGCTGATGAGTCCTCAAAAATCTTCTTCAATTCATATCCGGAAGCCGGCTTCCAGCTCAGAAGCCCCAGAATTGCATATTTGATCGACATCGAAAAACACCTCATTAGGTTACTAGTAACATAGGTTAATAATAATCTATATTATTGATAATGTAAATACTGGATGGTTGATTAGATCAACAAAAGAAAAATAGGGCTGCCCCATAATCACATCGGATGTGACGGGACAGCCCTACTATATTAAAAATTCCATATTCTAATTCTCATGCAACCTAAGATGGAAGCACACCCTGCTTCTTATGAACGACAAGCTTGTAGCCCACGCCACGAATCGAATCAATCTGCACAGATTGTTGATTCATCTCCAGCTTCTTGCGAAGAGAGCTGACATGCACATCTACTGTCCGCTGTCCGCCAATATAGTCAAACCCCCATACGGCGTTCATCAGGTCATCTCTTGTTACTACGGTTCCAGGGCGCTGTACTAAATATAACAATACTTCAAATTCCTTAGGCCGCAGTGGAATGAGATCATTATGAAGCGTAACCTCATACTTCTCTGGATAAATCCGCAGATCGCCAAGTGCAATCATCTTGTCATCAGACTCTTCGGACAATGTCAATCCGGTTCCGTCACTCGATGTCCGTCTTAGCACCGCTCCCACTCTTGCCAACAGCTCTGCAACACCGAAAGGCTTCGTAATATAGTCATCAGCACCACACTTCAGACCTTGTACGACCTCTTCCTCCGCATTTCGAGCAGTTAGAACAATCACTGGGGTACGAATCCCTGCCTGTCTTACTCGCGACAATATTTCGAAACCGTTCATTCCCGGAAGCATAATATCTAGAACGATAAGATCAAATTTGCGATGGAGCGCCATCTGCAAGCCCTGAGTCCCATGATCGACAACCGTTGTCTCATACCCTTCCAAAGTCAGGTTGTAGGACAGCAGTCGCGCCAGTGTCGGTTCATCTTCAACTACCAATACTTTAATCTCTGACATAATCTTCCTCCGAAAGTCGAATCGATTATACGTAATCGTCTTTCTTCATCGTTTCTCAACATTATCGTAACATATATCATGTGATGTTGACCAAGCATTTTTTGAAAATGTTGAAAATTAATGAAAGGCAGCCGATCTCATCGCGTGGCCTACTTTACACTATTCGATAGCATCTGAATATCTTGCACGACTGGCAACTCGATCGTGAACGTCGTACCCACCCCAAGTTCACTGTCTACGCGAATTAATCCATGATGAGCATCAACGAGATGCTTCACGATGGACAAGCCTAGGCCAGTTCCTCCGGAACTGCGAGACCGTGCCTTATCAACACGATAGAACCGTTCAAATATGCGCGGCAAATCCTTCTTCGGAATACCGATGCCAGTATCGGATATAGTCAGACGAATCCACTCTGCTTCCCCGTTGTCGCTATGTTCAATCGGCATTGCTACAATTTTTACATGACCGCCTTCTGGCGTGTAATTAATCGCATTCGACAAGAGATTGAGCACAATCTGACGGAATCGATCCTCATCAGCCTCCACATACATATCTTGTTCTGTACTCAGAAGAACTTCTATTCGCTTCTTGTCAGCTTCCTTCTGGAGCATCTCCACCGTCTTCTCCAAGAACAGATCGACCTGAACCGGGGAGTATTGCAGCGGCACCCGCTTCGACTCTATCTTAGACAGCTCCAATATATCGCCGATTAGGCGATTCAACCGCTCACTCTCATCATGGATGATCTGCAGGAACGACGTTGCTATCTCTGGGTCATTCATCGCGCCATTCATTAAGGTCTCCGCGAATCCCTTCACCGCAGCAATCGGTGTCTTCAATTCATGGGACACATTGGCCACGAATTCACTTCTCATTCGTTCAAGACGCCGAATTGTAGATACATCCTGCATGACAAGCAGTACACCTGCCCATTCATTGTCTGTGAAGTAAACGGGCACTACACTCACATCAAGCAGACGTTCTTCTGGATAATACAGTGTAATTTCATCATGACTCGCTACTTTGCGTTCCAGCACCTCTGCAGTCATTTGCTGCATCTCATGTGGCGCTCGAACATCCTCGAAGGTACGTCCGATCCACTCGGTGCTCTTAATGCCCAATATATGCTCCGCCTTGCGATTCAACAGACCAACTTGGCCCTGAGCATCAATCATAACAATGCCATTAATCATATGTTCAAGCACTGCCTGAAGGCGGCTTTCCTTCTCGCGAATTTCCGACATTTGAACCTGCAGACTATCAGCCATCGCATTAATCGCAGATCCAAGCTGCCCGATCTCATCTTTCCCGACAGATTGAGTTCGTGCCCGATAGTCCATCTGCGCGATACGCATCGCGACGCGGGTCATATTCTCAATTGGCCGTGTCATGTTATACGCTATTCGATAGCTGACAATAGCTGCGACAAGGAACAATATAGCGAGCCCTATCGACAGATAAGCCCACAACTCTCGTACACTGCTCTCTACATCTGCCAGACTCATCGCTAAGCGTACGTAGCCATCGAAGTCTGGAGTATGAACAGGACTAGCAACATACAGCATATTTTGCCGAAGGGTATCGCTATAGCGAATTTTGGAGCCTAGTCCATCCTTCTTCGCAGCAGCGATCTCCTCTCTGTTCAAGTGATTATCCAACTCAGCTACTGGACGGTCAGAATCTCCGACAACGGTTCCATCCTTCAGTATGAACGTAACCCTTGCATCAGCACTATCATGAAGCTTGCGAGCCCAGTCTGTGTAGTAGCTGGCAAGCTCTTCGAAGCGGTTTCCCTGCTTCCAGACCAAGGTCTGTTCGATGAGCATAATTTCCCGGGACATATTTTGCTCAAGCTGCCGAATATGACTCGTCTTGAATGTAGATGCCATATAAATGCCCGCTGTTAGCACTGAAATACCGATAAGCAAGACAAACACAAAGGTCAACCTTGTGCGAAAACGTGACATGGTTCTACTCCTTCTCTCTGCTTCAATTCATTGTTGTTACTGTCTACGTATTAATCCTACTTATCCCTTTTCCGTTTGACCAGCAGAAAGTTTATTAATCTTTTGTAAAATTGCGTGATACACGGTGGCAGCTGGCTGCTGAATCAATATGGCGAGTACAACAGCAACGGCTGTTTCCGGCCCGAAGTACCTCATCGCTAGCACTAGACCAAGAGAGATATTGCGCATCCCTGAAGCGAAGCCCAATGTCCCCTGAATTGCTGTGCCGCTGCGCTTGAACATAAAGCTCAATCCCCAGCCTAGTGCATAACAGACGGCAACGAGCAGCAGCACGACGAAGAACAGCCCTATTGCCTCACTCCCCCATGCCCGCACATAGGGGCCAATCGCTGCTGCATTCAAGAGTACAACACCAACAAATGCAGCCTTCGATGCAGGCAGAAGCACGGGCGCAGCAGATGCCTTGGCCTTGCCTCCTGTCCATTCATATATGCAAATGCCTGCTGCGGTCGGAACCACAATAATCCACAGCAAATCAAGCAGCATCGCCCATACATCGAATGCAATGGTAGCCCCGAACATCGCAGACAGCGATGCGGGAACAACGATGGGGCTAAGCAGTGAGTCCATGACCACTAGAGCCAACATCAGAGGGACAGATTCTCTCGCCATCTCCACCCACAGCACAGAAGATATCCCTAACGGGATAATCGTGAACAGAACGAGTCCAGCCGTATAAGATGATCCTGCACCGAACAGAAGCGTGCCTATCCCATAGGCTGCGATCGGTGAGATGATATGCGTCAGAATGAATACGGCCGCGAATAGAACCGGATGCCGAAAGGCTCCCATCACATCACGGCGTCCACATCCTAGCCCCATAACGAAAGTAACAAGTCCGAACATCCACGGAACGTAGGGCACGAACGGAAGCAACGGCTCACTACAAAGAACCCCCAGCACCAAGCAGCTGGGGATAAGCAAGTACATATACCGTTCGAACCAATCGTTCACGATCAGACCGATATTACGATCGAACTTTATTTTTCGATTCATTAGAATACTGGAGCCTTGAACTGAGAAAGCTTCTCAAGCGAACTCCGATCTACATCTGCATGCAAGCTGTTCCCATGGGAATCCATCGTAACAATTGCTGCAAATCCTTCTACGTCCAAATGCCACATCGCTTCTGGAATACCAAATTCCATATAGTCAACGCCATTTACACGCTTGATGCACTCTGCATAATATTGCGCAGCACCGCCAATTGCATTCAAGTACACCCCGCCATGCTCCTGCAAGGCAGCCAGAGTCTTCGCTCCCATCCCGCCTTTGCCGATAACAGCACGGATGCCGAATTTCTTCATAATATCACCTTGGTAAGGCTCTTCGCGAATACTCGTCGTCGGACCAGCAGCCTTGACATGCCAGCCTTCCTCATCCTTCAGCATGACAGGGCCGCAGTGGTAGATAACTGCCCCATTCAAATCAACCGGAGCATCATGATCCATCAAGTACTTATGAAGGGCGTCACGGCCAGTGTGCATCTCCCCATTTATAATGACAACATCGCCCACACGCAAGGAACGAATCGCTTCCTCCGTAATTGGAGTTGTCAGCACGACTTGACGACTCTCTCCTTGCTCAGAAGCAGCTGCGACTTGTCCAGAGTTCTCTGATTTCTGTGAAGCTGCCATAGCTACCTCTGTTCCACGCTCATATATCCATTCGCGGATCGCTCCCGAATCGCTGTCGATAATTACGCCCTGACGACGGAATGCCCAGCAGTTGTACGCAACAGATACGAAGAAGCTTGCTGGAAGACGGTTCATCACGCCAATTTTACATCCGAGCAGGGTGACCTCACCGCCGAAGCCCATCGTTCCAATCCCGAGTTCGTTAGCTTTCTCCATAATATATTGCTCCAGCTGTGCCAAATCAGAATGAGGATTCACATCATCTGCCTTACGGAACAGTTGATGCTTCGCAAGCTCGTATCCAGTCGTTCGGTCGCCACCGATGCCAACACCGATGAAGCCTGCACTGCAGCCCTGCCCTTGAGCCTGATAGACAGCATGCAGGATACACTTGCGAATGCCGTCCAGATCACGGCCTGCCTTGCCGAGCCCTTCCAATTCCGCAGGGAGGCTGTATTGAATGTTCTTATTCTCACATCCGCCACCCTTGAGTATCAGCTTCACTTCAATATCTTCACGTTCCCATTGCTCGAAGTGGATGACCGGCGTGCCCGGTCCTAAGTTATCTCCGCTGTTCGCTCCTGTTAAGGAATCAACTGAATTCGTACGAAGCTTGCCCTCTTTCGTTGCGCGGCTAATCGCTTCGCGAATGTCTTTCTTCATTTGGATTTGATTCGCTCCAATGGGTGTATGTACAATAAAGGTTGGCATGCCTGTGTCCTGACATATCGGCGACACATTTTTCTCAGCCATGGTGATATTCCGAGCGATTGTGCTCAAGGACAAGCCGGAACGCGTTGCAGCATCCTCTTGTGCCTGTGCCTCTTGAATCGCGCGCCGTACATCCCCTGGCAAATTTGTAGACGTTTCTACAATTAAATCGTACACACTCTGCAAAAATGATGTCATCATGAACTTGCTCCTCTCATCTCTAATCATCCCGGGAAATGAGTGTTCTTGATGCAGATCTCGGAAGCAACGGGAAGTAGTCTTTGTTACAATTTCGTCAAATGAGTTCCAATGCTATTATAATATCACAAGGCGTGCACCTAATCGAAGCATTTTCCACGCCTATCTCCTGCGACAATCCGAAGTCAACTGATTGCTGCAATTGTAGAGCGTCTAGATATCCCCCTGAAAGGAAGGAACCTATGAGTACAACTGAGAATTCAACAACCAAACCCCATCATTTTCTCGCCTATATGTACCGGCTCAAGCATATCGAACGCTGGAGTCTCATGCGAAATACAGACAAAGAGAATGTTGCGGAGCATACCTTCCATGTTGCCATGACTACCCATATGCTGTGTACGATTGCTAATGAGGTGTTCCATAAACAAGTAGACACCGGGCAAGCTGTAGCATTGGCCTTATTTCATGATGCTACCGAAGTATTTACAGGCGACATTCCTACTCCTGTCAAGCACCACAACAGCCGACTGCTGAACAATTTCCGTGAAATTGAACAGTTGGCCGCCGAACGCTTGGTCGGCATGATTCCTCCCGAACTGCAAAGCATCTACACGCCCCTCATAGATCCGCAAGGAGATCATGAGTTGCGGAGTTATGTGAAGGCAGCCGATCTACTGGATGCCTACGTTAAATGCATCAGTGAGCTAGCTGCAGGCAATCGCGAGTTCGAAGTCGCCAAGCGCCAGACGGAACAGAAGCTGAAGCAGCTGAATATGCCAGAGGTACAATATTTCCTGACTACGCTCGCTCCGAGCTTCAACATGACTTTGGATGAAATATCTCTATCGGATGAAGAAGAGCATACCTAAGAGCTGATGTCATAGACACATATGTGAAGTCGAGTATGAATTCATGTGTTTGTTACAATAATGGAAATACCAACACCACAGATTGATTTCATAGAAAGGAAGTCATGAATGCCTATTTTTAATCCTACTCTCGTTCACCGCATCTTCCGAGCAACATGGGTGCTACTGATCATTGCTGCGTTTACAGCGGTATTCTATTTCGGTTTTTCGATCATTTGCCCGTTTCTGATTGCCTGGCTGCTTGCTTACATGATGAATCCAATCGTTCGTTTTTTGGAGAAGCGTTGGAAGTTCCGCCGTGGATTCGCCGTGATGACGGCCCTACTGCTCTTCGCAGCCATCATCGCAGGAATTCTGTACCTATTCACGACGAAGATCATTTCCGAATCATGGCATATTATGGGAATCGTACAGAATCAGATTGTGGAATGGAGAATACAGGCTGAAGCCTATTTCTATTCTGCGGAGTTCCAGCATTTTCTCACCGACATGAATGATACATTCAATTTTGCAGATTTGAAATCATCGCTGTCAAAATACACAGGTACGATTGCTAGCGGAGGAACGTTAATTGTCACCTACTTGTTTCATTTCTTGAAAGCTACCGTCTTATTCCTGCCTAAGCTTGCGGTCATCACAGTCATTGTCTTGGTAGCTACATTCTTAATCAGCAAACAGTGGAATACGATTTCATCCAAAAGCAACACACTCATTCCTGAACGGGTACGCCGCTCTCTTGGCGTCGTGACAAGTGATTTGCAGAACGCCGTGTTCGGATATATTAAGGGCCATATTATTCTCTCCAGTATTACCGCATTTGTCTTCTTTCTTGGCTTGCTTGTACTCGGAGTAGAATATGCATTCACCATCGCGCTTATTGGCGGCATTGTAGACCTGATTCCATTAGTCGGCATCCCTGCTATCGTTGTGCCATGGGCTGTATTCGCCTATGTTGAAGGAAATGTATTTTTAGGAACAGGACTGCTCATTATGTGGCCTATTATTCTCGTTACTCGGCACGCCTTTGAACCGAAAGTATACGGGGACAGCATTGGACTGAATCCGCTTCTGCTTCTCATTTTTCTTTATGGTGGTTTGAAGCTGTTTGGCGTACCCGGCATCATTATTGGGATCCTCGCTCTCGTCGTGCTTACTGCGTTGCAGAAAGCTCATGTGTTCAGGGATGTATGGCGCTATATTATGACCGGCTCCTTTTTCAGTAAAGAAGACGATCAGGCTGTATCGCTCATTGACTAAGGTTGGATAAGTACGCGTAAACGATCTTAGACCATTCATCAGGTGATTCAAACAAAAAAACAAAAAAATCGCCCGGCTAGACGTAAGTCTGACCGGGCGATTCTATTATCCTGCCGTTACCGTAATAAACTTATAGCTATAAACCATCAGAAGCACAATGACGATGAACAATACGAAGATAAGCGTACTGAAAGTGCGAACCTTGCCTGTAGCTGCTGCATCCGCTTTACCGCTTTTTGCGGACTGCGCTGCAAGCTTAATTTGCTTGCCCATGATGCCGCTAAATGCAGCAATCGCCAGGAAGACAACCGTTGTCAATACCATCCAGAGCACACTGTACTTCGCTTGGCTCATGAGATAACCGCCTGTTATGAACTGAACGATTAAGAAATACTGTCCCAGACGATTCGCCGTTCCCACGCCCACGAGCAGCCCCTCTTGTCCTGCTGTAGACAACTTGTTTAATTTCCCTACGATAAATGGAACAATGGCATAGAACCCCATTGCTACTGCACCTAAAATGTGCAAAAGACTAAAGGCACTGTACATGAAATACATTCCCTCCATAGACATGATATGGTTCAATCTTCGTTCCATTATACTAAAATTTACTTACTAACACAAAGAAAGACACCGAAATATTCGATGTCTTTCTTGATATTTCTATGAGATTTGTCACAATGCTCATAAATAATGGAATCATTGCATTATACACGTTCTCCAGCGACCACTTGAATAACGTTACGGACAGATTCGGCCGACTCATCCAGTGCAGCCTTCTCTTCTGGCGTCAGTTCGATCTCGATCACTTTCTCTATACCATCTCCACCGAGTACAGCCAGTACGCCCATAAATAAAGCGTCATAACCGTATTCCCCTTCGAGGTATGCGATGACCGGGAGAATCCGTTTTTTGTCTTTCAAAATGGCTTCCGCCATTTGCACGATGGAAGCAGCTGGTGCGTAGTAAGCACTTCCGTTGCCAAGCAAATTGACAATTTCACCGCCGCCTACACGTGTACGCTGTACAATTTCTGCAATTCGTTCTTGTGGAATGAGGCTCTCAATCGGTACTCCGCCTGCGCTCGTATAACGAACGAGCGGTACCATATCATCCCCATGACCTCCAAGCACAACGCCGCGCACATCTTCTACGGATACGTTCAATTCTTCTGCAATGAATGTACAGTAGCGAGCGGTATCCAGAACGCCGGATTGGCCGATTACGCGATTTTTAGGGAATCCAAGTGCTTCAAAAGCAGCAAATGTCATTGCATCTACCGGATTACTCAAAATAATCACGTAGGCATTCGGGCAATAAGCCTTCACATTCTCACATACCGACTTCACAATGCTCGCGTTCGTAGTCACCAAATCATCACGGCTCATACCAGGCTTGCGAGCTATCCCTGCTGTAATGATGACGATATCGGAATCTTGCGTGTCTGCATAGTTCGATGTTCCTGTAATTCGGCTGTCAAAGCCTTGAACCGGGCCAGCCTCCAACATATCAAGCGCCTTGCCCTTCGTCGGATTCTCCAACTGAGGAATATCTACTAATACAACATCTCCAAGTTCTTTCTGAGCCAACATAAGAGCAGTTGTCGCTCCAGTGAAACCAGCACCAACGACTGTGATCTTGTTGCGTCGAATAGCCATTCGGATTCGACCTCCTAGTTCAAATGATTGATGATGTGGTCAGCAAACTCCGAGCATTTTACTTCTGTCGCGTTTTCCATCAGACGCGCAAAATCATAAGTGACAGTCTTGCTGTTGATGGCGTTTGCCATGCCTTTATAGATGAGGTCTGCAGCTTCCTGCCAGCCAAGATGCTCAAGCATCATAACACCAGACAGAATAACAGAACCTGGGTTTACTACGTCTTTATCTGCATATTTCGGAGCAGTTCCGTGCGTTGCTTCGAAGATCGCATGTCCTGTCACATAGTTGATGTTCGCTCCAGGTGCGATGCCGATGCCGCCAACTTGAGCAGCCAATGCATCAGACAAGTAATCGCCGTTCAAGTTTAATGTCGCGATGACATCGAATTCCTTCGGACGAGTCAATACTTGCTGCAATGCGATATCTGCAATTGCATCCTTAATAATGACCTTGCCAGCCGCTTCAGCTTCTGCTTGCGCCTTGTTAGCCGCTTCCGTGCCTTCAGCCTCTTTGATGCGGTCATATTGTCCCCATGTGAATGTGTGCTCTGCGAATTCTTGCTCCGCCACTTCATAACCCCAGTTCTTGAACGCACCCTCGGTGAACTTCATAATGTTCCCCTTGTGTACGATCGTCACGCTCTTGCGGTTATGCTTGATCGCATATTCGATCGCAGCACGGACAAGACGCTTGGAGCCATCGGAGGATACAGGCTTAATGCCGATACCTGATGTCTCAGGGAAGCGGATCTTCTTCACTCCCATTTCTTCTTGGAGGAATTGAATCACTTTCTTCACGTCTTCCGATCCGGAAGCATACTCGATGCCAGCGTAGATGTCTTCCGTATTCTCACGGAAAATAACCATATCAACCAGCTCAGGATGCTTAACAGGAGAAGGAACACCATCGAAATAACGTACTGGACGCAAGCACACGTACAGATCAAGCTCTTGGCGAAGTGCAACGTTCAGAGAGCGAATGCCGCCGCCGATTGGCGTCGTCAATGGACCTTTAATCGCTACAATGTACTCGCGAATGGCTTCCAGCGTATCATTCGGCAGCCATTCACCGTATTCATTGAATGCCTTCTCGCCAGCGAATACTTCATACCATGCAAGTTTGCGTTCGCCGTTGTATGCCTTCTCAACAGCTGCATCCAATACACGCTTGGATGCGCGCCAAATATCACGACCTGTGCCATCCCCTTCAATGAACGGGATAATTGGATGAACAGGAACTTGGAGCTTGCCATCCTCAATCTTAATTTTCTCGCCTTCGGTTGGTGGTGCAAATTTGTCCAATTGAATCACAGATGTTCCTCCTTCAATTTCATTGTCACACAAACAGCTAACGGGAGCTACTCTTCTATTGTAGCAACCCGTCAATTTGTAAGACAACCTATGTTTTCAAAAACTTCTACATTTATCTCAATTGAGTTGATAATTACCGTTCTTGAATCGGGATAAATAACTGACTGGATGGGCCTGTATACTCTGCACGCGGTCGAATGATACGGTTATTGTCCAACTGCTCCAAAATGTGCGCTGTCCAGCCGGATACGCGGCTGATTGCAAAGATTGGCGTGAACAAGTCTCTCGGAATGCCCAGCATGGTATAGACAGATGCTGAATAGAAGTCAACGTTCGGCTTCAGTCCCTTCTGTCCAGTAACGAGAGACTCAATGCGTGTCGACATATCATACAGCTTCATATCTTGACACGCTTCTCCAAGCTCACGGGACATCTTCTGCAGATGCTTCGCCCGAGGATCCCCGTTCTTATACACACGGTGTCCGAAGCCCATAATCTTCTCCTTGTTGTCAAGCTTGGACTGAATATAATCATCAACACGATCAAGGTCAGCAATCTCCTCCAGCATCACCATAACCGCTTCATTGGCTCCCCCATGCAGCGGCCCCTTCAGCGCGCCGATTGCCGATACAACACCGGAGTACATATCCGACAAGGTGGCAACCGTAACCCGGGCAGCGAATGTAGAGGCGTTCAGTTCATGATCCGCATGAAGGACAAGCGCCTTGTCCATAGCAGATACAGCGCTATCGGAAGGCTCCTCGCCAGTTAACATATATAGGAAATTATAAGCGATGGAATGACCCGGTTTCGGAGAAATCGGCTCCTTCCCTGCACGAACGCGTGCAAAAGCCGCGACCACAGTTGGTAACTGTGCTTGCAGCGCAATGGCTTTATGTACATTAGCGTCATGCCCCGTGTCATTCGCTTGCTCATCATACAGAGCCAATGCAGAAATCGCAGTTCGGAGAACAGCCATCGTATTCGCGTCTGACGGATACAATTTCATTTGTTCAACAACGGCTGAAGGAATTGCAGCGCTCTTCTCCAGACGAGTGCGTAACTCCGAAAGTTCCTCTTGATTTGGCAGCTTGCCGAACCACAATAAATGAACAACTTCTTCGAATGTCGTATGATCGGCCAAATCGTCGATATTATAACCGCGGTATGTTAGCACACCATCGATGATTGAGCTAATAGAAGAAGTCGTTGCAACTATGCCTTCCAAACCTTTCGTTGCTGTCATCTGCCCTCTCTCCTTTGCATATGTAACCTAATACCATCCCATCTTTCTTTTCCCTGTGTTATCTCGATGTGTTTCGAAGTATTCCGCCCCGGAAAAAAAGGCAAGTTTTTCTATTAAGATGATAATGGATAATGTCGGAAATGTGAACGGTTTCAGTTGAAAAATATGGATAGAAATGCTTTATCAGAGGTATAAACGTTTTTTAAACACCTTGAAATCATTGAGGATAAAAAGAAAAAATCAAGGAAATTGGGTATGGCGCATAGCATATAGAGAGGGTCGTCCTCCCAGATCGGACGTGCTGGGAAACCGAGGATTTACAGTAGGATTCATGGAGGTGATTGAGATCATGGAGCAGCACATCATCAAGCGTATTCTTCGCGGAGGGTGGGTATTGACCGTTGGTATACTTATACTCTTATCCTGCTATCTATTAGTCCCCCTGCTCTATCCGTTTCTCATTGCCTGGCTGATCGCTCTAATGCTCAATCCCGTTGTTGAGTGGATGTCAGAACAGTTCCGCATGCCGCGCTGGCTAAGTGTTACGATATGCTTGACCCTGTTCATTACGTCGATGCTAACGGTTGCGGCAGCGGTAGTTACGCGTGTGGTGAGAGAGGTTTATAATCTGTCCAATTCTATGGATCATTTTCTCCGTCTATGGAGGGAATTCTTTATTCAGCTGTTCGAAAATGATAAGGTTCGCACATTTCTTGAAACGCTTGGCTCCTTATACAAAGATAATCCAAATCTTCAAGGCTCGATCAACAGTAACTTATCGAGCACTGCAGAAAAGATAACGACAGTGATCACCAACTTCATCACCTCTTTTCTGGATGCGATCGTCCGTCTCTTGTCCAGTCTTCCAAATGTGGCATCCATCTCAATCATCATTCTCTTATCCGCCTTCTTCATAAGCAAGGACTGGTCGCGTTGGATGGGCATCCCTGCACGTGCCATGCCTGCCTCCATTAATCAATCCATGCGTACGATCTGGGGCGATCTGAAGCAGGCCCTATTCGGTTACTTGCGAGCCCAGTTATTTCTGATTTCCATTACGATGTTCATCATTACAACAGGACTCATTGTTCTGCGCGTGGATTATGCAATCACCATAGGCCTTCTCGTCGGCATTATCGATTTGCTGCCGTACCTTGGTGTCGGTGCTGTCATGATTCCATGGATTGTATACTGCTTTGCCGTTGACCAAGGTTCGCTTGGCATCGGCTTACTTATCGTATATGCCATCGTCCTGCTCACGAGGCAGATTATGGAGCCGAAGGTACTGGCGTCAACAGTCGGTCTTGATCCGCTCCTCATGCTAATTGCCATGTTCGTCGGCATGCAGTTGTTCGGCTTCCTCGGACTTATTGTCGGTCCCGTTTCCCTCGTTCTGCTGTCTGCCATGAAGCGAGCAAATGTCTTTCTGGATTTACAGACGTATATTATCAGCGGCAGAAAATAAAAAACGCACTGTTCAAATGTACACAAAAACGCCCGCCACATGGTTCTTCACCATTCAGCGGGCGTGTATATTTCAAGTTTAGAAACGGCGGAAATAAATAAAATTTCCGTCCTTCATCTTTTTCTCCAACCACTTAAGCAGATAGTGCCGATAGATCGGTCTAGTCAGCGGAAATACAAGTGTGAAGCCAATAATATCCGTAAAGAATCCCGGTGTAAGCAGTAAGATTCCTCCTGCAAGAATACATAGGCCTTCTACCGCAGAACGTCCTGGAATTTGCCCTGCCTGCATCTGCTTCTGAGCTTCTGCCAACACTTGATTCCCTTCGTAGCGCGCAATTACTGCTCCGATAACCCCGGTAAGCAATATCAACAGGAACGTATTCCAGCCCCCTACCCAGTTGCTCATCAGTACGAAACCGTACACTTCCAGTGCAGGAATTAATGTCAGAGTAATGAGTACCCATACCATCGGATTCAAGAACCATTCCCTCCCTTGCATAATGACTTATGCATTGCATCTTGCATTACAATCATGCAACTCTCATGGATGACATTCTAAGTAGAATCATTCCCATCCATCTCTTGAAATGGAGAAATCAACATCCTTCATACTGAAGATGAATTAAGAGGTCGGGCGCATTCGCTCCAGCAATGACCATACATCTTCCGCTTCCCGCTCAAGACGAATAGGCCGCCAATCCGCATTCAGCCAAGCAAGAGTAGTTGTTCCTTCCACGAGCAGCTTGCCGGATGGCTTAGAGACCCAGCCTGCTTCAGGCAGGCCTGTGTCTGTACCGCCCTCTATCCTGCATACTTGTGACTCAAATGTCAACCGGAGAGGCGACAGCTGCATCAAGCGAGTATATACCATCACTCGATCATCATAGTATGCGGGACGCTTGAACCTCACCTGCAAATCGACCACAGGGAGCAGCAGCCCTCTTGCTTCAAGATCCCGATAGTTCATACCGAGAGCTCGAATCCATTCCGTTCTTCCGACTTCGAACCACGTCACATAGTTGCCATGGAATACGACATTCATTCGATCTGTCTCTTGATAGCGAACACGCAGCGGATAACCAAACCATACCGATTGATCTTCTTCCCTAGCGTCATGATACATCTTCATTCCTCCTCCATTGTAGCGCATTCGAGGGTACGTTCACAAATACAGCAAGAGCAATGGTTCAACCATTGCTCTTGTCTGGTATTGCTTCTATATTCAATTGGATAGGCCTATTCTTATTAGCAACGGCCTTGTCCGATTTGGCTTACTTTAACAAGGTTTGTAGAACCTGCACAGCTTGTAGGAACACCAGCTGTGATCACAACCAAGTCGCCTTCTGCAACGATGCCTGTCTTCACGCCGCCTGCAACAGCAACGTCGAACATTTCGTCTGTAGAAGTAGCTTGATCGACTTTAACTGGAGTAACACCCCAAGTCAAGGACAAACCACGCATTACTTGCTCAGAAGGAGTCACAGCGATGATTGGAGCTTTCGGACGGTATTTGGATACCATACGCGCTGTGTAGCCTGTTTGTGTAGAGCTGATGATTGCCTTTGCATCCAGATCAAGAGCTGTGTTAGCAACTGCTTGGCTGATTGCATCAGTAACTGTAGCTTGCTGTCTCGAGCTTTGTTTTACCAAGATTTCACGGTATTCAAGCGCAGATTCAGCTTTTTCAGCGATACGGGACATTGTCAATACGGATTCAACTGGGTATTTACCAGCAGCTGTTTCACCGGACAACATGATTGCATCCGTACCGTCGAAGATTGCGTTTGCCACGTCACTTGCTTCCGCACGTGTAGGACGTGGGTTGCGTTGCATGGAATCAAGCATTTGTGTAGCTGTGATAACTGGCTTGCCAGCCAAGTTGCACTTCTCGATCATACGCTTCTGAACGAGTGGAACTTCTTCAGCTGGAATTTCAACGCCAAGGTCACCACGAGCAACCATCAAGCCGTCAGACGCTTCCAGGATTGCATCCAGGTTGTCTACGCCTTCTTGGTTTTCGATTTTGGAAATGATTTGGATATGAGTTGCATTGTGCTTCTCAAGCAATTCACGAATTTCCAAAACGTCTTGCTCTTTACGAACGAACGAAGCAGCGATGAAATCAACGCCTTGCTCGATACCGAAGCGGATGTCGTTCGCGTCTTTTTCTGTAATACCTGGCAAGGAAATTTTCACACCAGGAACGTTAACGCCTTTTTTGCTCTTGATTGTGCCGCCGTTAACGATTTTACATTTGATTTCTGTACCTTGAATCTCAACAACCGTCAAACCAACGAGGCCGTCATCGATCAAGATTGTGGAACCGACTTCAACGTCACGAGGCAAGTTCTCGTAAGTTACGGAGATGCGGTCTTTATCGCCAAGGATCTCTTCTGTTGTCAATGTGATGAACTCGTCTTCAACGAGGTCAACGGAGTCAACAGCAAGCTTACCTGTACGAATTTCAGGGCCTTTCGTATCAAGGAGAATTGCAACCGTTTTGTTCAATTCTTGGGATGCTTGACGAATGTTTTTGATTCGGTTGCCATGCTCTTCAAAATCACCATGTGAAAAATTGAGACGAGCAACGTTCATGCCAGCCATAATCAATTTTTTAGTGTTCTCTAAAGATTCGCTGGAAGGACCGATAGTACAGACGATTTTTGTTTTACGCATATGGGCTTCCTCCAATTATGTGTGTCTCTCTGTATCTCTATATTGTATTGCTAAAAACAAGGCTCTCAACTATCTAATTTACTATACTCAATAAAATTTGTATATGAAGATAATCATATTTATAAGTTTTACCAGTGAACGATATTTTAAGTCAATTGACTTATGAAAACCGTGTCATCCCTGTCAGGACGCGGGATTCAGGACACAGACGCCACTGAACTTATCCGTGCTGCAGAATGCCGAACTCGCCAATATTGCGAAATTTGTCATATCTATCTTCGCGAAGCTGCTCTGGGGACATCCCCATCAGCTCGGTCAGATGACGCCAGAGCGCATCTTTCATGTTGGCAGAGGCCGCTTCAACATCCTTATGCGCACCGCCTTGAGGCTCTGGAATGATCTCCTCGATCACATTGAGTTCCTTCAGGTCAGAAGCTGTAATCTTCATCGCTTCTGCTGCTTGGTCGGCTTTGGACGCATCCTTCCAGAGGATAGATGCAGCACCGTTCGGGGAAATGCATGAATAGATTGCATTCTCCAACATAAGAACTCGGTTGCCTACGCCGAGCGCGAGCGCGCCGCCGCTTCCACCTTCACCGATGACGACGCAAATAATTGGCACGCCGAACATGGCCATATCCCGCAAATTGCGTGCAATAGCTTCTGATTGTCCTCGTTCCTCAGCTGTATTGCCTGGATATGCACCCTTCGTATCGATGAAAGTAATGATCGGACGACCGAACTTGTCCGCTTGATGCATGAGCCTAAGTGCCTTACGGAAGCCTTCTGGATGCGGGCTGCCGAAGAATCTTGCAATGTTGTCCTTAGTATCCTTGCCCCGCTGATGTCCGATTACCGTTACCGGCACCCCGTTCAGTCGCGCCAATCCGCCCACAATAGCAAGATCGTTGCCGAACAGTCGGTCACCATGAAGCTCAATGAAATCAGTAAATATATGCTGAACAAAATCCAGTGTGGTTGGTCGCTGTTGGTGTCTCGCCAAGTGCATTTTCTGCGATGGGGAGATGCTAGCATAGATCTCTGCCGCTAACTTGGCGTAACGCTCCTCCAACCGGGCGATTTCTTCAGTAAAGTCAATTTGCTTCTCGTCGCCGAACCGTTTTAATTCAGCAATCTTCTGCTTCAACTCCACCAAAGGTTGCTCGAACGGAAGTTCATTCGCCATGAGCTACATCCCCTTTCACCGTATGCAGATCGATAAGTTTCGCCAACGTGGACTTCATGTCCTTGCGCTGCACAACCAGATCGATTTGTCCATGCTTCTGATTGAATTCAGCCGTTTGGAATTCTTCCGGAAGCTTCTGACGAATCGTCTGCTCGATTACGAGACGGCCAGCAAAGCCTACTCTTGCCCCAGGCTCAGCTATAATGATGTCGCCAAGCATAGCGAAGCTTGCAGACACTCCACCCATAGTCGGATCCGTGAATACCGAAATATAGAATCCGCCTGCTTCATGGAATTTCCCAAGCGCTGCACTTGTCTTGGCCATCTGCATCAGACTCAAGATGCTCTCCTGCATTCTTGCGCCGCCAGATGTAGAGAAGATGACTAACGGATATTGTTTCTGCATAGCAGTTTCAATAGCTCGTGTAATTTTTTCTCCTGTTGCCGAACCCATGCTGCCAGTGAAGAAATCGAAGCTCATCACAGCTACGACAACCGGAAATCCTCCAATTGTCCCCTCGCCCGTAATAACAGCTTCATCCATGCCGGATTTCGCTCTTTGCTGTTCCAGCTTGTCCTTATATTCTGGAAAAGCAAGCGGATCTGCGGATACGATATCCGCATCATATTCAAAAAATCGGCCTTCATCCAAAGTCATCTCAATGCGCTCCCTTGCATTCAAGCGCATATGATGCCCGCATTGCGTACATACCTTCAGGTTTTTCTCCAGCTCTTTATGATATTGAATCGAGCCACATTTTGGACATTTATTCATCAAACCTTCGGGTATTTCGCGTTTGGGACGGTCATCGTGTACAGATCCGGACGGCACCGTTGCGTACTTTTTCTTTTGAAATAAGTCTTTAAACACCCGATACACCTCTTTAGGCGTGATTTCTCCAGTTGAAATACAGGACATCATCCTATTGCTTCATACTAGAGATTGTCCTAACCATAGACAACAAAAATCGGCTGTTTGAACGATAACATCGTCATTCATCAGCCGCATCATGCATGCAAGATCGAATTAAGCACTTCCTGAACCTCTTCAACTTCTCCGGAAGGCACTAGAATTTCAAACTGTTGTTTAGACAGATGGATTGGACGGATCTGAATAAGGAATCCTTCCTCGGTCAGCTTGCGCTGAATCTTATCTGCTAAATTGGCAGTCGGTGCGATGTAGATAACAGTCCACACGCGCGATTGACCCCCCTAACGTTCCAGAAACGGCTCATATAATGCCATTATGATATCATAATTGTCAATTTCATCGCAACAAATTCCAACAGACTTGCTGCAATGCACTGCCCAATAAGCAATGATGAACCAGCGCCAAGCCTTATCCTATCTCGGCTATTCGTATTCTTTAAGAATTTGCATTCTTATCGTCAAGCTTGCAGGCTCCACCCTCGCCATACTGCTGAGCACGCTTATCGTGATGGGCAATTCTAGCTGACGCAGCAGCAGCTAATCCGGCTACAATATCATCTAGAAAAACATGAATTCGCGTACGATCCGAATTGAGCTGATGAATGATGCCAAGCTTGGCCTTATCCAAGTATCCGAAGCTGGTGAGGCCGATCATTCCATATACGCTCGTAATGCCAAGAGCAAGTGTCTCATCAACACCATACAAGGATTCATCCGTCTCCATAATCGCTTGAAGCGGCTCCGGCAGCAGCTTCTGCTCGGCAAGCAAATCCAATGCAATGCCTGTAATGAGCGTATATTGAACTTCGCGCTTGCGAGTTACGGCTCGTACGCTGTCCAGACAATCCTCCAGCGTCAACGCTGCATTGTATGGCTGCTGAAGATGGAGCACAATCTCCGCGATGGATTCAAGTGATACGCCGCGCTTAACAAGCCATTGTTCCGCCATATTGAATGTCATGGCGTCCCCTCCCTTCGCCCCTTCAACTTCACCTACCCGTGAATAGGGCGTATGACCACTCTATGCGAGATGATAAGGAATTGTGCTACTTGCGGGAGGAGATTCGATCCCTGACATTTGTTATTTGACGCGTACGGTTCCTGCACCGAACATTGATTCGATCCGCTTGAACAGATCCGGCGACGGCTTCAGCGAATATGCCTCGCTAAGCGCCCGCAATTGCTGTTCTCGCTCATAGAACAATACAGTCGGCAGCGGCCCTGGCTGCGACTTCAAGAGTTCCTTCAGCTGTTGCAGCAGATCTGGCCGCTCATGATCGGCTGTAATCTTAATATATACTCGCTGTCGCTGTGATTGGCGCCCACTCGTTCTGGAAGCAGGAGCTTCGGTTCCCCCACCCTGTGCTGTGTTCCGCAGACGAGCTGCGGATGAACTCCTATCCGTCCTATCCGCAGACATGCTGCCCGCATCTCGGTTCATGTCGGCAGCCGCTTCAGCACCACGTTGTAGGTTGACCGCCGCCTCTCGTTGATTCGGGCTTCGTCCAGACGGTTGTTCGCCGGCCATGCGCGACTGAGAAGCTTGCCCACCACGCGTCTCAGAGGAGCGTCTGCGATGGGCAGCACGCTTCGTCAACGCAGCAATCGCATGGGGCTCAAGCGGTACAACCTCGTCAGCAAGCAGCTTGTAGCCTTCGTCCTGACGCTGCACCTTCGCCCGCAGCGCAATCAATGCTCCCTTCCCAATCAACGGCTCTGATCGGCGCCACACTTCGGGGAACAGCACCACTTCAGCCCGCTCGATTCGATCCTCAATTTCAATGAATGCCATCGGCTTGCCCTTCTTCGTCATTATCGTTCGAAGCGACACAACCATCCCGGCAACGGTACACTCACTCTCGTCCGGTACCTCATGCAAATCAACAAGCCGATCCGTCTCGGAGGACTCCAGCAGCTGCGCATGGTCATCCAGCGGATGACCGGATAAGTATAATCCGAGCAGCTCGCGCTCCAGCTCCAGCTGCTCTGCCATAGCGAACGGCGGTATATTCGGATAATCAATCGTCCAATTGTTTACTTCGACGAAGCCGAACAATTGAATTTGAAGATCCTCTCTTTCCTTACGCCATTTCGCAGCCGCATCCAAGGCCTCATCCAGCATGGCCAATAGCTGTGCCCGATGACCTGGAAGTGAATCGAATGCCCCCGCTTGAATAAGCGATTCAATGACTCTGCGATTGCACACCCGAAGATCAACTCGCTGACAGAAATCGAGCAAATCTGCAAATGGCTTCTCCTGTCGCTGTTTCAATATGCTCTCTATCGCAAGCGTACCCACATTCTTAATCGCGCCAAGGCCGAAGCGAATTGCGCCATCAACGGGCGTAAAGCGAACATAGCTTTCATTAACATCCGGAGGCGATACCGTTATGCCTATTCTTCGACAATCTTCAATGTACTCTGCAATCTTCCGATGGCTTCCCATATTCGCTGTCAGCATGGACGCCATAAATTCTGTTGGATAGTGAGCCTTCAAATAGGCAGTCTGGAAGGCTAGCACGCCGTATGCAGCTGCGTGAGCCCGTGGGAATCCATAATCAGCGAAGCGAACGATCATATCGTACACCCGATTTGCTTCCACTTCCGTATACCCTTGATTCAGACTGCCTTCTACGAAATGACGCCGCTCTTGATCAAGCACTTCCCGCTTCTTCTTCGAGACCGCGCGCCGCAGCAAATCCGCTTCTCCAAGAGAGAAGCCTGCCATTCTGGAGGCGATATGCATAATCTGCTCTTGATAGACAATAATCCCGTACGTATCCTGCAGGATTGGCTTCAGATCGGGATGGGGATATTCGACAGCTTTCAACCCATGCTTGCTATGAATATAGTTCGGGATGAACTCCATTGGACCCGGACGATACAACGCAAGCACGGATACGATATCTTCAAATACAGATGGCTTCAGTTCTCGCAGAACACGCCGTACGCCAGCTGATTCAAGCTGGAACAACCCTGTCGTATCCCCTCGGCACAACAGTTCATAGGTCGCCTCATCCGCATCATCAATCATGCCTAGATCAAGCGGTTCATCGCCGCGAAGATTGACCCATTCTAAGGTTCGTTCAATAATCGACAATGTTCGCAAGCCGAGGAAATCCATCTTCAGCAAGCCGATCGATTCTAAATTTTCCATCGAGTATTGGGTGAGAGCAATATTCTCGGTTCCTGCCTGCAGGGGGACATAATGCGTTAACGGCTCCTCACTGATGACAACACCTGCTGCATGGGTTGATGCGTGGCGCGGCATGCCTTCTACCTTAGATGCCATATCAATAAGCTCGCGTATGCGCGAATCACGTTCTCTCCAACTGCTTAGCTCGCTGCTTGCCCGCAATGCCTTCTCAAGCGTGACTCCGAGTTGATTCGGAATCAGCTTCGCTACCCGATCCGTATCGTTATAAGGCACATTCAATGCCCTGCCGACATCCCGCACCGCTGCCCGCGCAGCCATCGTACCGAACGTAATAATCTGCGCCACGCGGTCATGGCCGTACTTATTCGCAACATAAGCAATAACCTCATCACGCCGCTCATCATTGAAGTCAATATCGATATCAGGCATCGTCACCCGTTCCGGATTCAAAAATCGCTCGAACAATAAATGATACTTGAGCGGATCGACATTCGTAATCCGCAAACAATATGCCACAAGACTACCCGCTGACGAGCCCCGTCCGGGACCTGTCATAATGCCTTGTTCATGGGAGAAGCGAATGAAATCCCACACGATAAGGAAGTAATCAGAGAATCCCATATTCTCAATCGTATTCAGCTCATAGACAAGCCTCTCTCTCGCCTCTCGCTGGAAGGCTTCATCCTGCCATTCCGGCAGTGCTTGATAGCGGCTCGTCAGCCCCTCTTCGCACAATTGTCGCACATACTGTCCTGCATTCATGCCTTCAGGGAGCGGATGATAGGCGGGAAGGACATGCCCTCCGAAGTCGAGCGTCACATTGCACTGCTCCGCAATACGAGCCGTATTCGCAACCGCTTCCGGGACATGACGGAACAATGCCGCCATCTCTTCCTGCGACTTAAAGTACATCTGGTCGGTATGCATGCGCATCCGCCCCTCATCCTCAACCGACTTCCCCGTACCTATGCAAATAAGGACATCCTGCATCGCTGCATCTTCCTGCTGCAAATAGTGCACATCATTCGTTGCAACGAGCGGAACGCCCGTCTGCTCACTTAAAGCTATAAGGCCAATGTTAACCTTCTTCTGTTCCGGAAGGCCATGGTCCTGCAGCTCAATATAAAATCCATCACGGAAAATATCCTTATATCGTTCTACCGCGCTGCGCGCTGCCTCTTCATTGCCATGAAGCACATGCTGCGACACCTCGCCGCCAAGGCAAGCGCTTAGCGCGATTATCCCATCTGCGTATTTGCGGAGCGTATCCATATCGACACGAGGCTTATAATGAAATCCCTCCAAGTGCCCTACCGAGCAAATCTTCATCAAATTGCGGTATCCCTGCTCATTCTTCGCCAGCAATATGAAATGATAAATAGGCTGTTCCTTGCGCGATACCTTCTCCTGGAGCGCTCCTGTCGTTACATACGCTTCCACGCCAATAATGGGTTTAATGCCATGCGACATACATGCTTTATAGAAAGGAATGATTCCGTACATCACCCCATGATCCGTGAGGGCTAGCGCCTTCATTCCGCATGCGGCTGCTCGTGCAGCAAGCGCTTCAATACGCGCTGCTCCGTCGAGCAAGCTGTATTCACTATGCACGTGCAAATGCACGAACTGATCCATACCATTCACTCCTTCAACCTGCCATGTTATACGAACATATTTTCGTCTCTTATTGTATCATAATTCCGCCAGCAAGTCCTATACATGTACAAAGGGCAATTCTATGTGAAAAGGGGCGTTACGATGGGTTCATTTCTCTCGAAAGCACTTCTCGATTTCTTCATCGCCTTCGGCATTGTACTCGGAGGTGCCATACTGGCGGGCATAGGGTCCGTCATCGCTCTTCAACCCCCTTCTGATACGATGCGCCATATTGCGGAGCATCTTAAAATATGGGCAGTCGTAGCTGCCGTAGGTGGAACGATCGACCCGATCCGAGTCATCGAGAGCAACTTCTGGATGGGCAACTTGAATCCAGTCTTTAAGCAGCTTATCTTCATTTTCGTATCATTCTTGGGAGCTCACCTCAGCACAGAGCTCGTTCACTGGATTTGCCGGGAACGCGTATAACGCAATACACCACCGATTTCATTCTGCATCAACCACTTCTTACGCCGGAATCGCGCATAACATCGCGTAAAGGAGTCAAGGGAAGGAAGGAGCTTGCACGATGCGCCAGCGTACAACCCCATTATGGCTCAGCAATCTCGCACTCATTATTGTCGGCAGCGTCATCGGTGCGGGAATCTACCATGCGGTCTATTTGCGTCAATTTAATGAGGTCATGATGATCAATATTGATCTGCGCGACCGTCTTGCCCATTACAAGGCTGAAACGGAAGACTTGCTTCGCTACAAAAATCGGAAAACCATTATTAAAAGCATCGACCTGCACATCTACAAACAGCAGAACGACACTAGCATCCCGCAAGCAGATGAAATGGAACTGCGACGGCGCTTGCTCAAGGACTTAGCCGTATTGAAGGGACGCAACGTATTCAAAATTGATGAGTACAGCAAGCTTGTGGAAGGGCTATTGTCCCGTAAAATATATCCCGACGTGAATGACAAGGACTACACGGTTCAGCTCCGAACAATGCTCGTCACCGAAGGAGTGCTTCATGTGTGGATTGATGTACATCCTTATGTACCAACATCCCCTTAAGAGAATCATCACTCGCTTAGGCATCCCACTAAATCTTGTAGGACAGCCCCCTGGAATATGGTAATATAAAGGAGTTTAGATTGTATTCGTTTCCATATTGTCAAAGAAGGAGAGTTGCTTAATCGATGGAAACTATCCAATGGGTGCTCATTATCCTGATTTGTGTGACTTCAGGAATGTCTGTGTATTACAGCTTTCGTTCAAGACGTGAGCAGGCCACAGCGCTTCGTGGCTTGTATGCGGCTAGAATGAATATGTGTATGGGAATTATGCTGCTGCTCATCGCAACGATCCAAATTTTCATGTTCACAGCATCGACAGTTAGAGTCATTGTAGGAGCTGTACTGCTCGTAATCGGATTATTCAATTTGTTCGCTGGGCTGCGCAATCACAGCCATTATCAAGCCATCTATTCCGCAGGTAAAAAATAATCGCCTCATCAACAAAATGGGATTGCCTCTCATATGCCGCGTTACAGCAGCAGAGGCAATCCCATTTATTTGCTCGTCGTGAAGTATCCCTATCCATATACCTAAGTCCCAGTTGCTCTTTGCGTATTCATTTGGATTAGACAACTAGACATACATTCTCTCTCCGAAACATTAAGTCCCTACTGCGGTGCATAGCTGTGCGCTAGTCGTGATCGATCGACTGTGCGGTCATCATTGCTTTGGCGACGAGATGCTCTCCGTGGCGGATGGACAATTCCAGCTTGCAAAACTTGCGGCTCATCTCGATAAATTCCGGATGCAGCGTAACGATATCCTCGATTTGAAGCGGGCGGACGTAATAAGTTGTCATATTCTCCATAACGTGATCATAGCTGCGAACATCCTTCACCGCCCGCAAAGCGGCCTGCGTCATAATGGTGGATAAGATGCCCTCCGATACAGAACCGAATCCATTCACCATCTGTGGTGTGATGACACCACGGAAAAAGAGCTGCCCCTTATCGTCCCGCTCTTCTTCGAACCCATTCCATATCAGGTCATCGAACGTCTCCCCGAGATGCGGCTCCTTACGGGCATCACGCATCGCCTGCAGCACCTGCCGCCTGGTCACTACAGCAATGAGCTTGCGGTTGCGATCAACGATCGGGAGCAGTTCAACGCCCTCCCACACCATCGTATGCGCTGCCGAAGCGAGCGTCGTCTGCAGCGTAGCCGTGATCGGACTCCGCGTATAGAGCTTTTCAATGCTCGTGTCTGGTTCAGCCCCCAGCACATCCTTGTATGTAATCATACCAATAACCCGGTACCACTCGTCTACGACGGGAAATCGAGTATGACTTGTCTCATCACGCAGTCGTTGGAAGTCGCCAACTGTGCTGGATGGACGCAGCACAATCATTTTGTCTTTCGCTGTAACGATGTCTTCAACGATCATAATCTTCTTCTTAATTAACCGGTCGAACAGCGCGCGGTTGATCATAGAGCCGACCGTAAATGTATCGTACTTCGAAGAGATAATTGGCAAGTCCAGCGCATCGGCCAGCAGCTTCACCTCTCGGCTTGTTCCGAATCCACCCGTTATAAGTACACCTGCTCCATGCTGAAGCGCAAGACGATGAGCATCCTCGCGGTTCCCGACAATGAGCAAGCTCCCTGCATCAATATAACGAGCCATGGCATCCAGCTTCATCGCGCCGATGACGTATTTGTTCAGCGTCTTCATCAGACCGCGGCTTCCGCCAAGAACATGACCGCCTAAAATATCGACAACTTCACCGAATGTCAGCTGTTCGGACATATTGCGCGGCTTCTTCTCTACCCGAACCGTGCCAATACGTTCCTTCGTGACGACGATCCCGATGCTCTCTGCTTCCTTCACGGCACGATAGGCGGTTCCCTCACTAACGCCCATTTCCTTCGCCAACTTACGAACCGATATTTTCGTCCCCGGCTTCAAACTTTCAATATGCTGCAGCAATTGTTCGTGCTTCGTTAGCGTCGCATCATGGCCATCCATCTGTTACACCCCTATATCCCGAACTGTTGTATTCTGTGCTTAGTTTACCATATATTTATAGGTAACTGCAAAATAAACAAGCTGGCATCTGACGATTCAGATACCAGCTTGTTAGCTAAGCATACGAGGGAATACACAGCCTTATCCCGCAATCACTGCGGATGAATCTGCCTTCTCCTTGTTCACCAGCTTGCGATAGAACATTTGGAACGACAAGCTGCTTGCTGCCAGTGCGAGTCCAATGTACACCGACAGGAATCCGAGATTCATCCATACATAGCTCATATCACCTAGTGAGATAACACCACGGAAAGCCCGTATTGTGTACGTCATCGGAAGCCATGGATGAAGCATTTGGAAAAATGGCGGTGTCAGCTCAATTGGGAACGTTCCTGCCGTTGAAGACAACTGCAGCACGAGCAAAATAATAATGATAAACCGGCCTACATTGCCAAACGTCGTAATGAAAAATTGGATCAAGGCAAAGAAGGTTAAGCTCGTTGTCAAGCATACAAGGAAGAACATCGGTATATTGGTTACAGGCAGGGTAATGACCGTAAGTACAACTGTACCGCAGATGATCACTTGCAGAATGCTCTCGACTGTCATAAAGCCAAATTTACTTACCATCCAAGCCATACCAGATGGGGGCCTCCCGCTTGTTTGTTTCAACGGATAGACCATGGAGAACATAAGTGCACCCACGAAGAATCCAAGCGATAAGAAATACGGGGCCATACCAACGCCATACGTTGTGACGTCATGATTATCCAGCTTGTCACTGCCTACCGGAGATGAGATCATCTCATACGTTTTGTCGGTCGGGTGCTGCATCGCCTTCTCTGCACCTTCTCTCAGCTTGTCGCGCAGCTCTGCGCCTCCATCTTGCAGTCGCTTCTGACCATCTAAAAGCATCGCAAATCCGTCGTTAATCGAGGCCTTGGCCTTCTCTACCTGATTCAGCATATTACTCATCTTCTGGAACATAACCTTCTGCACATGACTGGCTGCTTCATTCAGCTTCATATCCGCCAAATTATGCAGCATATCACGCGCCATAGGCTCCATCGCATTTACTTTGTCGTCCGCTGCCTTATGCAGCTTCTTCGTAATCTCTGGCGCCAATCGGTTCAACTCATCATTTACTTTATGATGAATGCCGTTAACGACTTTCGGCTCGTATTCCTTCCATTTCTCATCAACAAGCGTATGCAGCGTATCGACTAGCTGCTTCGACTTCTGCTGATACATATTTTCTGCAAGCTCATGCGCCTTGTCTCGCAGTTGAGGAGCCAATTCATTCGCCTTCGCAATCACCATGCGGTTCGCCATGGAGCGTATCTGTGGGAAGACTTCATCGAACTTCTGATCCGCTGCCTCGTGCAGCTTCTTCACAAGCGAACTTCCCACCTTGCTCAGCTCTCTATCCGCAAGCTCCGTTAGATCCTGCTTCACCTTATTCTTGAGCGCCAACAGATTATCGCCGTTCAAGCGATCCTCGACCTTCGCACGAGCATCCCCCAGTTTCTTCTTCAACTCATCCCACTGCGGTTTCATAGCAGGCGGAATCTGTTCTTCAAAGGGCTTAAGCTTCTCCTCAAGTATTTTCAAATCCTCGTGGATCTTGTTCATCTCATCCTTGCCACGCTGAATTGCACCGTCAAAGATCGCATCCACCTTCTCATCAATGTAGCGATGAATGGACGAACGAATCGTGCTGTCGAGCTTGCTGTACTCATTATCGATGATGGTATGCATCTTGGCACGAGCTGCAGGCTCCATCTTCGTTATCGAATCATCAAGCTCCTTGCTGATCTTCGCCAGTACATTGTTCAAGTTCGCTTCATAAGCATGATCAATTTCTTTATGCATATTCTCCCGAATTTGCTCACCATACTTGTTAGCTTGCAGATCAATTTGTTCATGTACTTTTTCCTTAGCCGGCATAGATTTGGTGCGAACAAGCTCGTCAATTTTGATATGCAGCGAATCGTGCACGATATCATAATACTTATCAGATTGCGTATCAATTTCACGATGAATCTTATCCATCATCTTCGGTTTATTGCTGCGGATCGCTTCATCGATTTCCTTATGAATCATCTGATCAAGCTTCTCTTTGTTCTCCTCCAAGGCACGTTCCACCATCGTTCCAGCCTGAGAGGTCTTCGAATCGACCGCCGCATTCAATTCATCGCGGAACCTCTCAATCCCCTCACCTAGCTGGCCTAAGCCTTGCTCAATTTGGCTCGCACCTTCACTAGCAGCATTCAATCCATCCGCTACTTTGTCAATCGCATTGAACATTTGCTCAACATATGTTTCCGTTACCTTTCGCGACAATTCTGCCTTGATGTTCTGCACTACTTTATCTGAGATCTGTCCCGAAATAAAGTTATAACTGCTGTTCTCTGTGTATATCAGGTTCATCGGCTGCGGGTGCGGATCAAGGATCGTCGTTGCATTATGCGACATTTGTTCAGGGATGCGGATCATCAAGTAGAACTTGTTCTCGCTTAATCCCCGTTCCGCTTCCTGCCTGCTTACAAAATGAAACTCTACCTTCTCATTATCGCGCAGCTTCTCGATCAGCTCTCTGCCGATGGCAATCTCTTTCCCTTCGTACATCACCGGTCGATCCTCGTTGACGACAGCGACAGGCATATGCTTGACATTGCTATAAGGATCCCAATTCGCAACCAGATATACGCCGCAATACAGCAGCGGGATAATGAGCAGGCCCAAAACGGGTACAAGCACATCTTTGGTACGGATATTCGCCACGAATTCCGACCAGAAAAAACGAATACTATTCACGCTGTCACCTCCTTATTGACCGAATGACCATTTTGTTAATACGGTTCCCATTTGACAGATGTGAGTATTATATCTTAGCCTTTTTCAAATTTCAATTTTTAAATTTTTTCCCAATGAAACCCATTTTCCAAGACAAATATTCCAAATGCCAACTCAAAAAAAGTAATGCTGTTTCCAACACTTCAGCGATGCTTCTCCTGCCCCACAATGTCACAATTATGACCGTAATCAGCGGTTCAGAACCAAAAAAATAGAGCCTCTCCTAATGGAGAGACTCTATTCGTCAGCTATTGTGCTTACTTCAACCTGGCTGGCTGCCGCTTCATACGCTCTTCCAGGCGTCTATATTTCTCACGCTTAATCTTCTGCAGACGCTGTTCCGTCTCCTCATCCACCCGCAGCAAGCGGTGCAAATGAGCAGCCACAATCAACAACGCAAACGCAATCCATACAACGCCGAACGTCGAAGCTGCTGTCCAGCCATCCTTGAAGCTCAATGTAGGCAATACATAAATCAGCATCGCTACAACCAGTATGATGGATATGACATGCTTCCAGTTATTCCGTGGTTTCACAATAGCCGTATGATGTTCCGTTTTCATCCCGTTACGCTCCTTACTTGAGACGAGCCGTGATATCTGAAGCATCATCTCTATTCTTGTCCTATACTAGAGCGTATGCCGGTTATATGAATCCCATGACTTCTTTCTTGTCCTTATTGATACAGGTGGCCTAGCGATTCAGAGACGATCTTATTCACATCTTGAATGACAACGGCAAGGCGGCGTTCAGCATCGAACAGCTTCGCAATATCCGCATTCATGCTGATCACTTGGAACAATTTCTCCATCTTTTCCATCTCTTCTTGATCTGGCATTTCACCTGTCATCATCTTTTGCTGCATATCCATCTGACGTGCACGGAAATCATCCAGCATCTGCTTGCCTTCAGGGTTCGCATCCACTGCTATCATTGCTTCTTCTACAGCTTTGGCCTCTTCAGAGGACTGCAATGCACGTGCCAAGTCGTGCGCTTTGTCGTATACGCTCATCATTCATTACCTCCCGCAAAAAATACAATCTTCAGCATATCATAGTTCCATATTACTGTCCTCATCCAAATATGACGTTTATCCGACAGCTAACAGAACAAAAGCCTGCACCAATCCAATAATACCTCCAAGCAAAGCCCCCAGCCATGTAATTGCTCGGAACTCCTTGCCCGACACACTTAAAATGATCGTCTCCAGACGTTCAATCGGGAATTGCTCCACCTGAGTGCGTACCACTTCCTGCAAGCGGGCTGCGCGAACAATAGCGTCCAGATTGCGATCCAATAGCGCAAATGCTGCCTCCACAGCTCGTGGAATATAGCCGCTCCACACTGCTTCATACTTGCCAACCAGATGCGCCGGCTGAATCTCGCCAAGTCGATCGATCCGCTTCGGCCACTGAATCATCGCAGCGGCTTGGCTCGCAATATAATCAAGGGAATTCGTCTCTTCGGGTATATCCGTCCACGAGCGAACAATCTGAGCAGGTGTCTCTTGTAGCCATTCACCAAGTTTCGATAAAATGAAACCTGCAACGGTCGCGCGAACTTTAGGCGAGCGAAGCTGTTCGACGAGCACAGGCATCATCTTGGTTACGAGCTTATCCTCATCCACAAATATCGCTGCCATAGCGCCAAAGAAACCTGAGGCACGATCAATGACATCCTTCGCCAGCTTCGTCATGAGCAGTTGTCCCTGCAACGAGGTCAATTCCTTCTCGAACGATGACAGCATCACAGCTGCGGCTTTGTCTGCCCATTTCGCAGATGACTGCTCCCACCCTTCAGGAAGCCATTCAATCAGAGGGCGCTCATCCCAGCCTTTCCCCTCGAGCCACTTCTTAACCCCATTTGCCGTCCATTCCTGCAATCGATGCGCAGATTGATCCCGAATCTCATCCCATTCCTTATCCGGAAACAACTTGACCGCCCACTCTTTGACCGTTCTGTCATCTTCCGACCAATTCTGAGTCATGCGCAGAACCGTTTCTGTCGCCTTCTCACGAGTATCGGGCCTATTCAGCATCGTACGGAGCCCATCACTTGTAACTAAATATTCGGCTACAACGTCACCGAAAGAAGCGGCAATATCCTCTCTGCGCTTCGGAATAAGTCCTGGTGTAAATGGTATGCGCCAGCGGCCAATATACATGGCTTTGCGCGGATGAAAAAGCATTTTGATCGCAAAATGGTTGGTAACCCCACCTACGATAGCAGCAACGACAACACTAAAACTGATAAACAGCCATACCGGCATGTCTATTCCCCCTTTTTATTTCCTTCAATAGGTCAATCACCAAGGGAAATATGTCCTCATATGATGAATTAACGTATACGGTCTATCTGTATCGACCCATGCAGATGGGATCGTATGAATGACTGCAAGTTGTTGTTGGAAGGAGAACCTCCATGTCTAAATCAAAAGTGACGCTCCAGTTGATCAGCTCCAGCCTCTTGCAAGACGATGTGCTCATGTTGGGAGAGGCTTATGTCAAGCTGTGGAAGGTTCCTGTCAACCAGCCGCTGACTCTGAAGTTCGGTTCCTTCAAGCAGCGCGTGACAGTAATATCCGTCTCCCGCTTCGACGGGCTACGAATGAATCACTCACTTGCACGAAAGATGGGGCTGACGAACGGCCAGTCACTGCGTGCGGCCTACAAGACATCGAGCCAAATCTTGAGCCTTGGACCGCTTATTGGTGTATTAGTAAGCCGTGATTATCCGAGCATGCCGGATAAGCCATTCGGTTCTATTACCTCTTTCTGCAAGGAATTGGTCGATGCATGCCAGCTCCAAGGAGCATGGGTATGCTTCTTCACACCCGATCATATCCAAGACCTCCACAACGTCAAAGCGTGGGTCAATACCAATGGTAGCTGGCAACGAGTTACGATGCCGATACCGGATATTATCAACAACCGATTGACGTCACGCAAGCTGGAGAACAAACCTAGCGTACAGCATTTTATGAAAGAAGTAAAATCGCGATATCAGTCCGTTGTCTTCAATGAAAAATTCTTGGATAAAACAGAAGTGTTCGAAGCACTCAGACCTCATGCAGAGCTATCCAAGTATTTGCCGGAGTCTTACTCGCTCCGTACCTTCTCCACCTTAAAAAGCATGTGCAGCCGTTATACCACTGTGTTCTTAAAGCCCGCACGCGGCAGCCTTGGCAAAGGCATTATTCGCATCACCCGGCTCCCGGATCACAGTTATCAAGCCTTATATTCCACCTTAAACGGAACAAAACGACAGCAGTTTAGCAGTCTTACTAAGGTCTTCTCCAGCTTATCTGGCAAGTTGAAAACGAACCACTACCAAATTCAGCAGGGACTGACGCTAATCGATCATAGTAGGCGTCCGGTGGATTTCCGAGCACTCGTCCAGAAGAACGCTTCCGGCAAATGGACGATCACTTCGATCGTCGCCCGCATTGCGAGCAATCAGCACTTTGTATCCAACCTGGCACGCGGCGGCTCACTCAGTACCGTGAAGGAAGCCATATTCCGTACGAACCTGCCTCCTTCGGTGAAGAATGATGTAAGTGCACGGCTGAGGCGAGCTGCACTTGACATCGCTCAAGGTGTAGACACTTATATTCCCGCTCATTTCGGTGAGCTCGGCATCGATCTTGCTGTAGATAACTCGGGGAAGGTCTGGCTCCTCGAGGTCAATTCCAAACCATCCAAAAACGACAACACGCCTTTAGGCGATCGAAAAATACGGCCCTCTGTGCGCAAAATCGTGGATTACTCTCGATTTCTAACCGGGATCTAAGGAGGTGGCAGCAATGAACATGTCAGAACCTTCTGCGCTGACGCTTGGCGTTCTGCAATGTGAAGGCACAGGAACGCTGCCATTTGCGGAAGCGGACTACTGCCGCAAACTTTGTATTGCCGGTCGTAAGCACGGTATCCGTGTTATCGTGTTCTCCCCGTTATGGATACATTGGGGTGACTGCACCGTTCATGCATTTGTATATGGGAAGTCAGGATGGGAACGGCGTACATTCCCCCTTCCCCGGCTCGCTTATGACAGATGCTCCTACAGCAATCCGCAGCAATACCGTAAAACACAAGCTGCCATCACCCGTATGAAGCAGTTGGCGAACGTCACGCTTCTCGGCATCGGCTTACGAGGAAAATGGGATATCTATCGTTCAATGCGCAAGGATTCATCCCTGTCTCCTATACTGCCTCCCACTCGGTTGTACGTAGGCATCTCCAGTCTCGCAGCTCTGTTGAATCGTTATCATGGCGGCCTATTTCTGAAGCCACATGGCGGCACTCATGGAAAGTCTACATTGCATGTTCGCTACCGCGACAACGATAAGGAGAAGACTGATTCGATATCAACTGCTCTTCCCGGCACTTTGGAGCTTCGTGGAAGGGACGACGATAATCATCCCATACAACACAGCTTCTCCCGGCCTCAGGAAGGATTCGCTTGGATCGAACAATTTGTCGGCAAGCGCAGATTTGTCATACAACCCTATTTATCATTGGTTACCCAAGAAGGAGAGCCGTTCGATGTCCGTGTTCTTATGCAAAAAAACGGAAACGGCCATTGGGTTCTAACCGGTATGGCAGCAAGGGTCGGCCAGCCTGACAGCGTCACATCTAATCTGCACGGAGGCGGTCGCGCCGTCTCGGTCATACCATTCTTGGAAAGCCAATTCGAACCGAATCATGTTCATCGGCTTATAGAACAACTGAGTACGTACAGCGAATACATTCCACCGCTTCTGGAAGCCCAATATGGGCGAATAAGCGAGATCGGCCTCGACTATGGAATTGACCTCAAGGCTCGCCCTTGGCTGCTCGAGGTCAATTCCAAACCTGGCAGATCCGTATTCAGACACACCGAAGAATACGAAGCTGCCCTGCAATCAGTGGAAAATCCCATCTTGTACGCACGCCATGTGTTGGTTCGGTACCTTAGGAGGGTCAGTTCATGAGTTTGACGGTATGCAACGTCCATTTGACGCCAAATTCCGAAAAAATTTTATATGTATCCAACTCCTTATTAAAACAGCTCAAACTTGCCGGCAAAAGATCGGTACGGCTCAGGCTCGGAAAGACGATCATTCCAGCTTCAGTCAGACCGATCCAGAAGCCCGGCAAGCATCTCTATGTAACGGCAGGATTACGCTCAGCCGTACGCGTCCCTAAATCTGGATCTGTATATCTGCTGAATGAAGCTGAAGGCGACATTCATATCGGCCCTCTCATTGGCATAATGTCTGACGGAACGTCCCGCTCATCTTCAACTCCCTTCGGCAGCCGTACAGGATTTATTAGACAGATCCTTCGCACAGGCAATAAGAAAGCATATGTGTTCGCATTCGCTCCCCGCGACATTAATTGGAATAACGATACGGTGCTTGGCTATTTTCTTGGTCCTTCGGGGGGCTGGATAAGGCGAACCGTACCGCTGCCTGATGTCGTATACAACCGCTTGCCTAGCAGACGTGCCGAAACATCCGGCTCTTACAATACGCTTCGTGAACGGTTCACACGCAAAAAAATCCCGTTCTTCAACTGGAGCTTCTTCAATAAATCGGATGTATATGCCCTGCTCAAGAATGAATTAGAAGCCAATCAGCATGTTCCTGAATCCATCATGAATCCATCATCAGACACAATCCGAACCATGCTGGAACGACATCAGTTTGCGTATTATAAGCCTTCTGGAGGCAGTCTTGGCATCGGTATCTATCGGCTGACCTACTTGCCGAAGAAGGGGTTCTTCGCCCGGTATACTTCAAATGGCAAGAACGTACTCCTTCGCTTCCGCTCCTTCTCCAGTCTGATGCGCATGCTCGAAGCGAGACACGGACGCAGCCTACGCAATTATGTCATTCAACAGGGCGTTCGTCTTATCGAGATCGACGGATGTCCGATTGATTTCCGTTTCCATATGCATAAGAACGGAGATAACAAGTGGGCGGTGGTGGGCATAGGCGCCAAGAAGGCCGGCAAAGGCAGTGTAACCACTCACGTCAAAAATGGCGGTAGACTCATGACTCCTTCCCAGGCACTTCAACGTGCATTCGGAGAACGCTCAGACGAAGTGCTCGACAAGGCGAGGAAGATCGCAATCCAGTTGGCGGAAGCAATTGAGCGCAATCATCCGCATTTGATCGGAGAGCTTGGCTTCGATATTGGGATTGACCGTGATGAGCAGGTCTGGATGTTCGAGGCAAATGCGAAGCCGGGACGCTCGATATTCAAGCACCCTTCCCTTAAGAATGAAGGGCAAGCTTCCATTGAACATATCTTGGATCACTGCCTGTACCTAAGCAAATTCCGCAGGGGGGAGATCACGTGAGTGGGAACGAACAAGCAGCACAAACACCTGTCATTGCAATTCTAACGATGGATGATGACAGAGAGTACTTCCGCGGCAACCGAGATAATTTTGCTGATATTATCAAAAAGGGGAGAGAAATGGGGTTTACTGTTTTTCTTCTAACAGTTCGGGATTTGAAGCTTCACGCGAAGCGTGTCATCGGTTATTCCTATGAGAATAATGTGTGGAAGCAGGAGTGGTTCCCGCTTCCGCACGTTATCTATAATCGCATCCCCCTTCGTGAGGATGAGAGTCTTCCAGCGGTTCGCAGCAAGATTAAAGAGGTGCTCGCACATCCTTCGATCAAGTTGTTCAACCCATACTTTTTCAATAAATGGCACTTATTCGAATGGCTGAAAAAATCAAAAATTACGAAAAAGTATATCCCTTCAACCAGACGGCTGAAAACCTCGGCCGCATTAGGTAAAATGCTGCATAAACATCCTTACTTGTTCTTGAAGCCGGAATCCGGCAAAGCAGGCGCAGGGATTATGACTCTTCGCGTGAATCATACCAAGGCACTCAAGTACCGTCTGAAGATCCAGGAAAAAAAGAAGAGCGTATCGTATAAATGCGCTACAATCTCAAAGCTTTGGAGCCGTATCCGTAAGGAAGCCGGCGCTCACGACTATATTGTGCAACAAGGCATTCCACTTGCTGCCAGCAATCGTCGCCCCTTCGACCTTCGTGTCCTGATTCAGAAGAACGGCCGGGGACAATGGGAGGTTACAGGCGTGGGCGCACGTGTCGCAGGTACAATGAGCATTACGACACATGTGCCTCGCGGCGGTAGTATAGACGACCCGGAGAAGCTCTTAATCTCTGTGTTCGGTAATGAGCAATCTAAGCGCATCATGATTCGTGCCAGACATGCTTCGCTGATTATCGCAAGACAGATCGAGCGTGCATCCGGGCATCTACATGGAGAGATGTCTATGGATTTAGGTGTCGATGCTGGCGGAAGCATTTGGTTCTTCGAAGCAAATGCCAAACCGATGAAGTTCGATGAGCCTCATATCCGCCAACGTTCGCTCGAGCGTATATTTCAATACTGCCAATATCTTGCCAAATTAGGCGGATAAGGGACGGGAAGAAGGTGATACAGCTTGAGTCAACCGACACTCGGTATATTGACGCTATACTTGAATGAACGAAAGCATCTGGAAGAGCGCCTCATCTATCAGCGCATGATCACTGCCGGCAAAAAAATAGGACTCGACGTGTATGTGTTCACTCCACAGGATGTTGATGACCAACACCGACGCATTCACGCCATGTGTTATCATCCAGAAACGAGGCGCTGGACACGGAAATGGACGCGTTTTCCGAATATGATATTTGATCGATGCCGTCTCCAAAACAGCCATCGCTTCACTCAGCTTCGCCGATTCCGCAGCAAGTACAATCACCTGCTGTTCTTAAATCGGCCGCTGCGCAACAAATGGACGATTCACCAGGTGCTGTCGACCGTCCCTTCGGTCAAGGGGCACTTGCCAACTACCCGCTTATATCAGTCAATGCAGGATCTGCAGAGTATGCTGCGCTCTCATTCCTTAATCTATTTAAAGCCGATAAACGGTACAGGTGGAAGGGGCATTATGCGTATCGAGCGTTCGTCTCTCAATCCCACCACCGTATTCGTACAAGGGCGTGATCATCAGCGCCGGATTATTCGTCCGCAGAAGCTCACGATTGGCCAACTAGCAAGGAAACTGGCTGCCTGGAGAGCTAGAGACCGTTATCTCGTCCAACAAGGGATTGCATTGAAGCTGCCGAACGGACGCGTGCATGATTATCGCATGCTCGTGCAAAAAAATGGCGAAGGCAAATGGGAAGTGACAGGCTGTGCGGGTCGGGTTGGAGCAAATAAAAGCATCACGTCCAACCTGCATGGCGGCGGCGAGGCGGTTCGGATGGATGAACTGCTCCGCAGATGGATAGGCGATGAGCATCGAATTGCAGAAGTGAAGGATGACGCAGAGAGGATCAGTCTCGAGATCGCACAGTTCCTAGAAGAGAAATATGGAGCCTTATGTGAATTGGCACTGGATCTCGCGATCGACCGCAAGGGGCAAGTATGGCTGCTCGAAGTAAATCCGAAGCCTGCACGGGAAGTGTTCCATCGAATCGGGGATCGGGATACTTATCGGAATGCAATCGCACGGCCAATGGAATATGCATCATGGCTATATCGCCAGAAGGGGAAGCGCCAAGGAGATGCGGCTATCTCCATTGTTGAAGGAGCACTCTCATCCGGTAAAGACCAGAAATAAAATAATAGCGCTCAACCCACATCGCGCGTACCTATGGATACGGTGATGTGGGTTGTTCGCATCTAGTCACGAAATGGGTTTTCGAGAAGCACTACCTCATTGGTATGAGGGCGAAGCTCCACTCTTCCGCCTAATGGCAAGATAAGCTTCGGATCCGTATGGCCGAAGTCGAAGTTCACAACAATTGGCAGATCTCCGGCACCGAATTCCCCTTCTACAATATTGACGATAATGTCGTACAATTGTTTATTTTCTTCCTCACTATAGTCCTTGGCTCTACCGAATATAATTCCCTTCACCTTCTCATACACACCCTGCATCCCATAGTTGCGCAGCATGTAGCCTACATGCATCGGTGAAGGCTTCTCCTCAGAAGTTTCGAAGCAGAGAATCTTATTGTCCCAGAACGATGGATCAGGCCAGTACGTTGTCGATTTCATAAATTCCAGTACTTCAATACAGCCGCCCCATACTTCACCCTGCTGGACAGAACTTCCTTGCAAGAACCTCCATCCATCCCCATTAGGGTAAAATTCCTGGCACTCTCCAAGTGTATCGAGATTGCCCCAATCCTTGTATCCGTTGGTCCACCGACGATATGGAGCATAGTTGTAGGGAAATTGATCCGAGAAGAAGAAATCACGAAGATGCTCTGAATACGCTTCAGGCAGATGCTTCAATTGGGCTATTCCCGCCAATATTGATGGGCCGTAGAAGGTGATCATTCCGAGCTGATTCAAGTACGAGAGGAACGTTGTTGCATCGGAAAATCCCATAATGAACTTTGGATTGTTCATGATGATTTCAGTATCCAAATAGGGCAATATTCGAATTGATTCATAACCGCCAATGGAACAAATGATGCCGTCGATGCTTGAATCACCGAAGCATCGGTTGATATCCTGCGCTCGCAGCTCTGGATAGCGATACAATTCAGTCGGCTCCATCCTAGCTGTCGGCATTTCGATGATGTCAAATCCGAACATCTCCCGCAGGTTGCTCAGCCCAAGCTCGAAGGTTTCTGGAAATAAGTATGGGAGTCCACTCGATGGAGATATCACCGCAAGTTTCGAGCCTTGCTTCAATCTTTTGGGTTTCATCATACGAATCATTCATCCCCGCCTCCCTAAAGTTTTCCATCCATCTTACCCCTACTCACCACTTGGGTCAACCCTATTTATGTTCACATACATAGCAAAGATGCCGCACAAGTGTGCGGCATCTCCTCTCTTACTTCGTATACAGTTGATACATCATCGTATCTTCGTCCGCGGTACGAGCGAGTTCATAAGCCTGCTGAACGCTTCGTTTGTTCTGGATCAGTTCATAACAGAAACGGGTGACGAACATCAACGTGCTGTTCCCATATGGATAATCATCAGGCCCAATATAAGTCTGGCAGCCACCATCCAAGAATGCCTCGGCCATCTCCTTATTGCCCAGATCACATCCGTTGCAGACGACCGTCCGGCCATCGAGCTTGGCAAATTGCCTAACTGCCTCGCTGCCGAAATCACCACGCGGCTCCCCTTCCTCATATACCTCGTCCCCAATCTCAGGCATCACAAAGCGGCCCTCGTCGCCATGAAAGTTCAAAATGACGAGATCCGTATTAGGGAACAGATCCTTGCCGGATAATACATCGATAAAGTCATTCGGTCTTCCTACCCAATACATGAACACCCGAGCTCCAAAGTACTCCAAGGTAGCTCGAAGCGCTTGCGTCTCCATATCACAATCCGGTCCACATACGATAGCAACATTCATCTCAGGTTTACTCATTCCAATCAGCCTCCATATTGTTTAAATAGTAGTTACGCGCGAACGCATTGTTGGTTCAACTACTATGAACAATGGAGGCGGCCTGGCCCACCACGGTACATGCTTACGTTACTTCTTCATTATTGTCTTCCCTTCAGTAATTGTTAATTGTTGTTATTGTTCCGATGAAGCATACAATTCCAGCAACTCATCGAAGTTATGGATAAGAACGTCCGAGCCCTTCAACTCTTCGTCCGCACCGAAACCTGCATATTGACAGCCGATAACCGTCTGTCCATTTTCTTTGCCGGCCTCCACGTCTGAAGAGCGATCACCAACCATCCATGCTGAGGAGATACCATGCTCCTTCAACAGAAGCTCTACAAGCTCCACCTTCGTCGAAGTCTGCCGGCCTCCAGCACTATACAGCTCCGTGAATAGCTCGGTCAATCCGTGCGCAGCAGCTACACCTTGCACATATTCTTCCAACCCATTACTTGCCACAAATAACTTTACACCAGCTTCTCGCAATTTGGCAAGTGTTTCCTCCACTTGCGGGTACAGCTCCGTCCCACCCTCTTGCAAGCCCTTCAACTCATTTTCGAGCAGCAGATCATCTGCGCGCAGTCTTGCCTCTTCGCTGGACTCTGGCATAACCCGCTCCCAAATATCTGCAAGCAGCATACCAAGAGAGCTTAAGATGCGCTCCTCCGGCGGGGTTGGCCCTTCGAACAGTCCCTCATTGCGAAGCTGGTCAAATGTTCTGTGGTACGCCGGAATCAACAACGTCTCTGTCTTGAACAGCGTTCCATCCATATCAAAAATCATCGCCTCCGGGCGCTTCAAAGTACTCGCAGTACGAGATACGTCAGAAATTGTAGTCATTACTTTCCCTCCAATTCTATGGTTGACATTGCACAGACTATACATCATTGTACACAACATCGATCGTCGAATCATTAGTAATATTGTAAATGTTTTGTAATCAATATGTCAGGATGAGGATAGCCAATTCTCTTCACGTTCGATATGATAAGGATGTTGAATATACTAGGCACTGGATTATACAGCAACCAACTAGTCATACGGAGGCGAATCAATTGGAACAGGCGATCATCATCGGCGCGGGTCCATGTGGACTGTCCGCTGCTATAGAATTACAACGGATTGGTATGAATCCGCTCATCATTGAGAAGCACTGTGTTGTGAACTCAATATATCGTTATCCTACCCATTTGCAATTTTTCAGTACACCGGAAATGCTCGAGATCGGCGGCATGCCATTCGCCAGCCCGCACGACAAGCCCTACCGGGATGAAGCACTTGTCTACTACCGCAAAGTTGCGGAGCGATATCAGCTGCGAATTCGATCTTATGAAGAAGTAAAGCACGTTCACAAAGAAGAGGATGGCACGTTCACCGTCCATTCTACGACACGCAGCGGCTTATCCAGCTCGCACCGCGCGCGTTATGTAGTCATTGCAACAGGGTATTTTGATCATCCGAACATGCTTGGGATCCCAGGAGAGACACTTCCGCATGTATCGCACTATTTCCAAGAAGCTCACCCTTATGCCGGGATGAATGTTGTTATTATTGGCGGCAACAATTCAGCCGTTGATGCTGCACTTGAACTTATGCGAGTTGGAGCTAAGGTGACGGTTGTATACCGCGGTGATGAGTTAACTGCTCATATTAAGCCATGGGTACGTCCCATTTTCGAGAGTATGATCGCGAAGGGACATATTGACATGCACTATCATTCTCGAGTTGTAGGCATCGAACCTGATAAGGTTCATATTGAGCGTAATGAGGGGGGCACGGATGTCATCGCAAGCGACTTCGTCCTCGCCTTGACCGGATTCAGACCGGATCGAACGATGCTGACTGCTAGCGGAATTGAGCTGCAGAGCGATCGCGAGAAACCGATATTCGATCCTGATACGATGGAGACGAATGTCCCTGGATTGTATGTAGCTGGAGTCATCTCATCAGGCCGGGATGCCAATGAGATATTTATAGAGTCTGGCCGCCATCATGGTAAGCTGATTGCGAATCATTTGGAGCAGCAATCCCGTTAAGAGAAGCGGGTGGGTACAATGAACCCACCCGCTTCCTTATGGATGAACTAAGACATCACCGCTGTCCGTTCTTTGAAATTAACACCTCGATAGTACATATCCGCAACGAGCAAGTTCGGCCCGCAGCAGGATGCTTGCGGACAATGGCAATCCACCGTTCTGGAGAGCGGATGTTCATTCAGCCAAGCATTGAATGTATCGTCAAGCTTGCCTGAGTAGATGCTGCCGAACGCTGGAATATCTGCAAAGTCCGTAACATAGATATCCCCGCTAAACAAGTTGACATTCAATCGATTGCGGCCATCCGGATCGTTGCGCACAGTCACCATTGGTTCCCTATGGAGGCGGCGGAGCAGCGCTTGATCCTCCTCATTCGAATTACAGGAGAAGAACGGCAGCGTGCCGAACAACATCCACATGTCCTTATTGCGAGTATCCAGCAACCGATGAATAGAGGTACGCAATTGTTCGATTGGAAGCACCGGCAAGTTCTCCGCGAAGGAGCTCGGGTACATCGGGTGAACCTCATGTCGCTTGCATCCCATTTCATCGATGATCTGATGAATTTCGCTTAACTTGTCATGCGTCCGATAGTTGACCATCGATTCCGCGGAAATATACATGCCTGCCTCACTCAGCTTGCGTGTATTCTCGATCATGCGCTCATACAGTCGACCTGCGGCCCCAGATTTGACTTCGTGGCTGCTGTGCGTGAAGCCGACTGCATGGAAGTCCTCCATACATGTGTAGTTGAATGAAATATGCATGACATCCAAATAGGGAGCAACCATCTCGTATCTGCGCATGTCCATCGTCAAGTTCGAGTTGATCTGGGAACGTACCCCGCGCTCACGTGCGTATTTTAACAGAGGAACGATATACTCCTTGACCGTCTTCTCGTGGAACATCGGCTCACCGCCGGTAATGCTTATCGTCTCCAAGTGCTCAACCTCTTCAAGACGTTGAAGCATTAGATCAAGCGGCAGCTTGGGAGGCTCATTTGCGACGAGTGTGTGTCCTACTGCGCAGTGCTCGCAGCGCATATTGCATGCCTGGGCCACAGTCATTTCCACACTCGTCAATAGATGACGGCCATATTGCTGCAAAGAACGAATCGGATCCCATGGATCGTAGGCTGGACTAATTGTTTTAAGACCTACTGTTCCTCTTTGCTCCGTATTCGCTGCCTTCTCCGCTTGCAATTGATTCATGATTCATTCCACCTAACTTTCTAGTTGCCTGCTTACAATCTTTATTGCAGAAAATAATTGCTTACTTATTTATAGCATACTTCGCCGTTCCTTGCGTCGAAACATGCTTGGGACCCACCAATTGGCATGCCCCATCAGCTTCATAAATGCAGGAACGAGCAGAACACGTATGAGTGTTGCATCCAAAAATACAGATACTGCAAGCCCAAGCCCGATAGCCTTCATCATCTCGTTATCGGTGAAAATAAACGCACCAACAACAACAATCAAGATGAAAGCAGCACTTGTAATAATACTGCCTGTCTTCATCAGCCCTTGAGCGGTGCTGTGCTCATTGTCCTTCGTTCGATCATACTCTTCCGCAATCCGTGACAGCAAGAACACCTCATAATCCATAGATATGCCGAACACGACACAAAAAATGATGACAGGAAGCATCGCCACCACCATTCCTGTTGACGTTACATGCAATAGATCAGCTAAATAGCCATGCTGGAAGACAAGGACGACAATGCCAAGACTTGCGCCAAGGCTCAGCATGTTCATGATGACCGCCTTCAGCGGCAGAAGAACCGAGCGGAATGCGACGAAGAGCACGATGTAGGTCACGATAAAAATAAACGCGATCACATACGGAAGCGCAGCCGTGATGCGTTCAATGATATCATGCTGAACCGCTGGCCCTCCGGTTACATACTTCCTGCTCAATCCCGAACCTGAATCTATCTGACGCAGCTCGTCCACTACCTTGAACGCAGCATCACCCTTCATGTCAGGCCTCAGAATCACTTGCACCACAAGCATCTTGTCACGAAGCGGCAGCTTCGCCTCCATCTGTGTGCGAACTTCTGGGCGGGACAACGCCGCTGCCTGCGCTTCAGCTCCTGTAATATTCAACTGAGCTAATGCATCCACATAGCTATCAACACGCTGTACACCCTCTATAAGTTGAATACGGGATGCTAGCCCTTGAATCGCTTGTATCGTCTCGATAGAAGAATAGGGCTTGTCCGTCTCCACAACGATTTGAATTGGATTCAACGCCTGCTCATCATAAGCTTCTCTCATCAATTCTGCACCGTAGCGCGATTCGTACTTCGGCGGCAGCATCTCTGCATCCGGTATCCCAATCTTCATGCTGCCTATCGGCCATGCACAAGCAGCCAATGCAGTTGTGAGCAGCAGAACGATCCCTACGGGATGCTTCATCACACCATGCGCAATACGGCTCCATAGTTCACTGCCACTCGTCTTCTCCGCACTTCTCCACCGGGCAGGAATGATAGGGAACTTGTTCACCTTATCGCCGAGTACACTTAATAGTGACAGAAGAAGCGTGTTCCCCGCTATAACTGACATCATGACGACGATAACTCCACCAATGCACAACGAGCGGAACAAGGATAAATCAATAAACAGCATAGCAATTAAGCCGATCAGCACCGCAACACCAGAAAATAAAATGGACTGGCCCGCGGTCTGCGCCGTCATGGCGACAGCCTGCTCAACAGAAGATTGCTTGGCAAGTTCCTCTCGGAATCTGCTTACAATGAAGAGCGCATAATCAATGCCAACAGCTAGTCCCAACATGGACACCATATTCGGCAAAAAATTGCTTAACGTATCTGTTAGCTGAGCAATTCCATAAATAATTCCGAGCGTAGTTGTCACACTGAACAGCCCGATAATGAGCGGAAGGAATCCCGCAAGCCATGTTCCGAAGACGAACAATAAGACGATCAGCGCGATTGGCAATCCGATTAGTTCCGACTTCACAATATCGTTCTTGCTCGCAGTCTGAATATCATAGTAGACCGGTGTCGCACCAGTCACATAGGCCTTCGCGAACGGGATGTCGGAAATAAGCTTACGCAGATCGGTATATCGATCCAGCGCTTCATCCGTATCCATATTAAGACGGACATGTGCAGCAACTACATCGCTACGCACTCCCGTTCTATCCTGAGTCCGCAGCTGAACGTCACCGACGGATGAATTCTGCTTCAATTCAGTAAGGGAACGTTCAATCTGCTGTATCGATTCTTTCGTCAATAGCGACCTGCCGTCGCTGCTCTCATAGACAATATCCATCGTCGTAGAAGAGAGACCAAGCCCATCACGCAGCAGCTCATATCCTACATAAGATTCGCTTCCTGTCGGCGTAAACCCATTATCCTTAAGCATGGAAGGCACTTGTATAGCCAATATCGAAGCCATTGCAAATAGAAGCGTCCATATGATCAATACCCCATGACGCCAACGATACATCCACTTTCCCCAGTGCCACAACCAACCTGTTCTGGCTGTTTCCCTCACGTGTTGAACCCCCTGCTCACTTGTAGACTGAATAAAGGGAATATGATAATAATGAATAAGTGCTGAGCTTACTTGCTTCGTTGTGTGTTGCCTACGCGCTCATTAATCAGCTGCGTGATAGCCCACGATCATAACGTGGAGTTTCTTGGATAGATCGATCTCATGAGGGGTCTTCAATGGATTGCCATCAGCGTCGTACAGTACTCTTACAACTGGTCGTTGTGGACACTCAGCATGAATGCGGGCAACAACGCATGTCTCGCCTGTATTCAAATGAATGGACATTCCTATCGGATAGACAGCCATACGGTCTCTGAACAATTCCAGCATACCTTGCTCGTATTGTGTCCCTGATCCGGTATACAAAATTTCAAGTGCTTCATGTGGAAGCATTGCCTTACGGTATACACGATGGGTTGTCATCGCATCATATGAATCCGTAATCCCAATCCACTTCGCATATTCATGAATATCCGGCGACTTAATGCCGCGCGGATAGCCAGAACCGTTCAACCGCTCATGGTGCTGATAAGCACAGTGCGCTGCCAGAAGCGGAATGTTCGGCTCATCCTTCAACATGCGGTATCCTATCTCCGCATGCTGCTTCATATGTGCAAATTCAGCATCAGACAACGAACCTGGCTTGTTCAATACTTCGAGATTAATCTGCGTCTTGCCAATGTCATGAAGGAGCGCCCCCATGCTCAATGTCCGCAGTTCATTGCGGGGATATCCGTGATGAAGTCCTAGCAGGGTCGTATATACACACACATTAAGGGAATGTCGAAACAAATAATGATCAGTTGTCTGCATATCATTCAGCATTACCATCGCCTTATGGTTGCCATACAAATCGCCAATGATGGCATCCAATACATCGAAAAACTCGCGATTCAATGTAGAATTCGAGGCAGCACGCTTCCGTGTCATGGCTTCATCAATCAATTGCTTGAATTGCTTGCGAATCGTCATATTAGCCAGCCTTCGTGTCTCATCGCTCAACACATCCGGCGCATGAATACCTTCTGTCCGATCATCTTCTACATATACGTATGATACGCCCATCGCTTCCAAGCGCTGAATATACGCGGTATTAAGCTCTACTTGCTCCTTGAGCAGCACTAGACCTTCTTCATTATATATTTGTTTTGCTAATCGCATGCCAGCTCGGCACGCTTGTATAGGTACCCATCGCAAGCAGAGTCAACCCCTGAAGTTATGATATTTACATTCACTTAAAATGCATCGAATTAATCATATCAAATTCTCGCTAGACTAGCGAGTCACTACCGTACATTCCTTTGTTTACGTAGAAAATATGGCAGATTTCACTCCCGCCCTTCTCCACCTTCCAAGTAAATTGGATGAATAAAAGCACACAACTGTTGCATACTTCTGAAATTTACTGACATTCTAAATGCCTCGAAATGATCCTATCAGAAATACTCAGAACTTCACACAGAGATATTCATGAATGTTCAATATCTAATATCTGCTACATCATGAAGTACCAGAATAATGCTGCGAGAACAAAGCGATATATCGCAAAGTGACGAAGCTTAATCCGCTGAATATGCTTGAGGAAGGCAACAACAATCACATAGGCTACAACAAAGGATACTAAGAAACCAAGTACAAAAAAAGCGAAAATATCGAGTGTAAACATCTTATAATTTTGGAGCAGTTCATAGCCGCTTGCCGCACACATAATGGGAATCGCAATAAGAAAGGAAAAATCAGCAGATGCCCGGTAGCTGACACCGCTCAACATACCACCTGACATGGTAGAGCCTGATCGGGAAAACCCTGGCCACAGCACAGACAATATTTGAAAGAGTCCTATTGAAAAGGCCTGCTTATAACTAATTTCATCGATCGTGTTCGCCGAGGGTTGTCTGCGAGACCCATACCATTCTGCGAACCACATAAATGCACCGCCGACTACAAGCGCCCATAACACCGCTTCCGTGCTGTCAAATAATTGCTTAATATGGTCTTTCGCTATATAGGCCACCGCTAATGCAGGCGCTATTCCAATAATGACATGAAGCAGATTCAGACGAGGACAGATGACATGACCTTGCTGTACGGTTCGCTTGCGCAATCCCAGCATCTCCAATATGCGATCCCAATACACAACCGTCATGGCTAAGGTCGCCCCCAATTGAATGACAATTTCGAATGTCTTGAGCCAGTTGGCCTGCTCCTCAATCCCCATCAGCTTCGTCGTCAATATCATATGACCTGTTGATGAGACAGGTATGAATTCTGTCAGTCCCTCCACGATGCCCAGTACAATTGCAACAATGACATAGAACATGGCTAAACCCCTCATTTCCCCCATACGTAGAAATACTCAGCATGATGATTTGAATGATTGCGAGCATTTCACGTTCGGACAAAGTATCTTGTTCTTTGTATACGAGCAGAGGGAACATTTCAGCACCAATTCTTCACATTTTCCTGGAAAATGTTACTGTTATCTTGTGACTGGCTTTGATATGATAAATGATACATGTAGTACAAAATGACTAGAAGGGTGAGACATTTGGTGCGGATTCATGTCACGCAAATTCACGAAGGGGACATTCTCACGAAGGATATTTTCAATGATAGAGGGCTGTTGGTTCTGTCTGCTGGAACCGTTATGAAGCATAGGGACATCGCCCTACTTATTCGTCATCACATGGATATGGTAGACATCGAAGCAAGACCACTCACCGATGAAGAGGCTGTATCCCCACCCCAGATCAATGTGCCGCCAAGTTCAAATCATATCGTTCATGAGGAAATGCAGAAAGGCTACATGGAGGCAACTCGAAATGTGGAGAGCATCTTTCAGGATGTTATCCAGCACGGATTTCTGCAGGATGAGCTTGTACAATCGTCCATCACACCGCTTATTCAACAGATGGAGAAGCAGCGTGATGTTGTATCCCTCTTGCTTCTGCTGGACTCGAAAGATAATTATACGTACCAGCATTCCGTACAGGTCGGCATGCTGTCTTACTATTTGGCCAAGTGGATGCATTACGGAGAAGAGGATGCGGAGCGCATATGCAAGGCAGGATTTCTGCATGACATCGGCAAGAGTCGCATTCACAAGTCGATCCTACTCAAGCCTGGACAGCTGACGAGCTCGGAGTTCGAAGAGATGAAGTCGCATACTGTGATCGGCTATGAAATCATCCGTTCCTCCTATAGCGACAATTGGCTCGCGATGGCAGCCCTCCAGCATCATGAACGCTTAGATGGAAGCGGTTACCCTTATGGTGCTGCTGAGCAGGAGATCCATCCGACAGCACGTATCATCGCAGTTGCTGATGTGTATAGCTCCATGACGTCTACACGAATTTATCGGGACAAGCAGGATTTATTTACGGTTCTGAAAGAGCTTGATTCGATGAGCTACAGCGGACTTGATCCCCACATTGTTCATACCTTCATTCGCCATATGCTGCCTAACTTCATCCATAAGCAGGCACGCCTAAGCGACGGGCGAACCGGAACAATCATCATGAATCATCAGACTGAATTTTTCCGGCCGCTCGTGCAAATTGATAATCGTTTCGTTGATTTGACACAATGCCGCGATCTTCATATTGAAGAAGTGTACATGTAACTTACTGACATGACATGATGATGCGTACACTTATGGTGCCTTTCGCTGTGGGACAGACTGACAGGAGCGCTCGCTTCAGCACATATTGAAACGAATCGCCGAGAGGACACGTTCTCGATTGAGGAGTTCGCTGTTCTGTCCGATGCGATCAGTCAAGCCATTGCACGCCCTTCTAGCCTGATAGGCACATGAACTTAGGAAGTCTTCGCCTTGACACGGTGCGCCATTAATTCAGAAACGGTGACAAATGAATAGCCCCGCCGCTTCAATTCGGGCAGTATTTTCTTCAGTGCCTGAATGGTCTGTGTGCTTCCTTCTACTAAGTCGTGCATCAGTACGATGTCACCGTTTCTTGCATGTCCAAGCACCTTATTGACAATTCGATCTACTCCTGGAGAACGCCAATCCTTCGTATCCTGATGCCACGACCATAAAATAACGCGGTACCCCTTCTCCCGTGCAATTTCTACAAGCCGCTCATTATAATACCCGCCAGGTGGCCGGAACAATTGAGGCGGCGTACCTGTTACCTCTTCAATCACTCGATGCGCCTTCATAATTTCCTCTTCAATTTCGGCCTTCGTTACACCCTTGCGAAAATATTTATGATGATACGTATGGTTCGCAATTTCATGTCCTTCACGAACTGTGCGCTTCACTAATTCTTGGTGCGACTTTACCCTCCATCCTACGACGAAGAAGGTAGCCTTGGCATTATACTGCTTTAACAGGTCTAAGATAACCGGAGTGCGGGTTGGATCAGGACCATCATCAAAGGTGAGTGCAATCCGCTTGCCGGCAGACGGCACTTCCCAGACGATATCTCCTCGCCCTTCATAATAGGCACGATCTCTGCGAGCTGGCGCACTCTCATGATGGGCGTCGATTTGTGATGCTACGGACATGGAATGTGCATTGGCTGGTGCAAGTAGACATACTACCATACCGCCTAATAACATCATGATACGGAATCTGTGCTTGCGACGAATGTGCCGCAACTTTCGCTCCTGTTGGATAGGGTCCACCATTTCCAATCCTCCTGTTGCGTAGTGAAATACATAGATGCGAACCCGCTGCAAGCAAGTTGAACATCAGCATAGGGATTAGTATGCCATATTTGGGGTGTACCATGCGGATGCAGCAAAAACGGGAACAGACAATGAGGAATGAAACGCAATAAGGCCTATCAGCACACAAAAAAATACGTGCTCTTGCCTGCTGTACCATGTACAGCAAACAAATGAGCACGTATCTGACTACAATCTTATGAAGGTTAGGCCGATTGGCAGACTGCAGAAGCAGTCATTAACCGATAGAGCCTTCCATTTCGAACTTGATCAATCTATTCATCTCAACGGCATATTCCATCGGGAGCTCCTTCGTGAACGGCTCGATGAAGCCCATAACGATCATTTGAGTCGCTTCATCTTCAGACAAGCCGCGGCTCATCAGATAGAAGAGCTGATCCTCGGATACCTTGGATACAGTCGCTTCATGCTCCAGTTGGATATTGTCATTGCGAATCTCGTTGTATGGAATCGTATCGGACGTAGACTCGTTATCCAAGATCAATGTATCACATTTTACGTTTGATTTTGCACCATCAGAATCACGACCGAACGAAGTCAAGCCGCGATACGAAACCTTACCGCCATGCTTCGAGATGGATTTCGAGATGATTGTCGACGTTGTATCTGGAGCCAAGTGAATCATCTTCGCACCCGCATCCTGATGCTGGCCTTTACCTGCTACCGCAATGGACAACACAGAGCCTTTTGCTCCGCGGCCTTTCAAGATGACAGCTGGGTATTTCATAGTCAGCTTGGAGCCGATGTTCCCGTCAACCCACTCCATGTTCGCATTTTCTTCTGCAACGGCACGCTTTGTAACCAGGTTGTAGATGTTTGGCGCCCAGTTTTGGATTGTTGTATAACGAACACGCGCATTTTTCTTCACGATAATCTCAACAACCGCACTGTGAAGGGAATTCGTGCTGTAGATAGGCGCTGTACAGCCTTCAACGTAATGCACGAAGCTGTCTTCATCAGCGATAATCAGCGTACGCTCAAACTGACCCATGTTCTCGGAGTTGATACGGAAGTAAGCTTGCAACGGAATTTCACACTTCACGCCTTTAGGCACGTAGATGAAGCTTCCGCCCGACCATACTGCACTGTTCAAGGCAGCGAACTTGTTGTCCGCTGGAGGAACAACAGATGCGAAGTGCTCACGGAAAATCTCCGGATGCTCACGAAGCGCTGTGTCCGTATCCATAAAGATTACGCCCTGCTCTTCGAGATCCTTCTGCATGCTGTGATAGACAACCTCAGATTCATACTGAGCAGATACACCGGCAAGGAACTTCTGTTCCGCTTCCGGAATACCGAGCTTATCGAATGTTTCTTTAATTTCAGTCGGAACTTCTTCCCATGTCTTTCCTTGCTTCTCAGAAGGACGCACATAGTATTGAATGTCGTTGAAGTCCAGCTCATCCAAATCGCCGCCCCAACGAGGCATTGTCATTTTGTTAAATTGCTCAAGCGACTTCAAGCGGAATTCCAGCATCCAGTCAGGCTCACCCTTAATACGGGAGATCTCGGTAACGATCTCCGGCGTCAGCCCTTTACCGGATTGGAAGACTGCTTGGTGATTATCGCGAAAGCCATACTTGTATTCTTCCATTTCAGGCATTTTCTTCGCCATTGTTGTTGTACCTCCTTCGTGCGAACCTCGCACTTGATCGCCTATTCAGGCTTCTCGATCCCTTTGCGCAGCGCGTTCCAAGCCAATGTCGCACACTTGATGCGAGCCGGGAATTTGTTCACGCCGGACAGAGCCTCGATATCTTCATATTCATCAAACGCAGCGTCCTCGCCTTTAACCAGGGCAGAGAATCGCTCAGCCAATTCATGTGCCTGCTCCAACGTCTTACCTTTAACCGCTTCTGTCATCATTGACGCACTAGACATGCTAATCGAGCAGCCTTCGCCTGTGAATCGGGCATCCTCAACAATGCCATCATTCAGCTTAAGCTGCAGTGATATGCGATCTCCACAAGTCGGGTTATTCAGGTCAACCGTAACCGTGTCATCCTCGAACGTGCCGCGGTTTCGCGGCTTCTTGTAGTGATCCATGATGACTCGACGATACAGATCATCCAATTGCATCGCTGAAATACTCCTTCGTTTCCCGCAAGGCTTCCGCCAACCGGTCAATGTCTGCTTCCGTGTTGTACAAGTAGAAACTTGCGCGCGCCGAAGCACTTACCTTAAGCCATCGCATAAGCGGTTGGCAGCAGTGATGTCCGGCACGTACCGCAATCCCCTTCGCATCCAGAACAGTAGCTAGATCATGAGGATGGACATCATCCAAATTGAATGTAACCAGCCCAATCCGTTCGCTGCGAGGGCCGTAGATCGAGAGTCCCTCAATCTCAGACAAGCGCTCGACCGCATACGCGCCCAGTTGCATTTCATGCTTATGAATATTGTCCAGCCCTACTTCGTTCAGAAAATCAATCGCGGCGCCAAGTCCAACAGCCCCCGCAATGATCGGTGTTCCTGCCTCAAATCGAGCAGGGACATCCTTCCATGTCGAATCATATAACTCGACAAAATCGATCATTTCACCACCGAATTCGATTGGTTCCATCTTCTCAAGCAGCGCCATCTTCCCATATAATGCCCCGATTCCAGTCGGTCCGCACATTTTATGCCCTGACAATGCGTAGAAGTCGCAATCCAGATCCTGAACATCGATCCTCATATGCGGCGTGCTCTGTGCGCCGTCAACTACGATTACAGCACCGTGACGATGTGCAATCTCCGCGATCTGCTTCACTGGATTCACGATTCCGAGTACATTGGATGCATAAGCAATCGATACAATCTTCGTCCGATCTGTAATCGTCTGCTCCACATCAGACAGCAAGAGTGTGCCATCTTCCTGCATCGGGATAAATTTCAATGCAGCCCCTGTCGCCTTCGCGACCTGCTGCCACGGAATGAAATTGCTGTGATGTTCCATTTGCGTTATTACGATTTCATCGCCTTCCCTGCATACGCTGCGTCCATAGGACGATGCAACGAGATTAAGCGCAGATGTCGTCCCGCGTGTAAACACAATCTCTTCCGTGCGTGCCGCATTAATGAACCGGGCAACTTTCTCCCGCGCACCTTCGTAAGCGTCTGTCGCCCGGGAACCGAGCGTATGGACGCCGCGATGTACGTTCGAGTTGTCCTTCTCATAATACGCTTGTATCGCATCAATTACGGACCTCGGCTTCTGTGAAGTTGCCGCACTGTCTAAATACACCAACGGATGACCATTAATTTCCTGATTTAGGATCGGAAATTGCTCACGAAGCTCGCGTCCAATCATTGTCCCAGCTTCCTTTCGATGTAACGCTTCAGCAATTGCTGCAGGTGCTCACTTGGCAGCTCAGCTACAACTGGCGCCAAGAAACCGCGGATAATCAAGTTCTCCGCCTCTTCACGAGCAATACCGCGCGACATCATGTAATGTACTTGCTCCTGGTTCACTTGACCAGCAGAAGCAGCATGACCCGCTGTTACATCGTCCTCATCGATAAGCAAGATTGGGTTGGCGTCACCACGAGCTTTCGGGCTCAGCATGAGCACGCGCTCGGTTTGCTCACCGTTCGCTTTTGTTGCTCCCTTCTCGATCTTCGTAATTCCGTTGATGATCGAGGAAGCAGATTCACGCATAACCGCGCGCGTAATCATTTGGCTGTCAGAGCTCTTGCCGAAGTGTACGGCTTTCGTCGTAATGTTCAGCTTTTGCTCGCCATTTCCTACGCATATTACTTTTGTATCGGAAGTAGAACCGTTCCCCTTCAGGATCGAGTTCGTCTCGGACGCAGCGTTACCGTTGTGCATTTCACCAACAATCCACTCAATGCGGCCGTCATTCTCAACAATTGCGCGACGAATCGCGATATCCGTAGCCTTCTCATCCAAATGATGGACAGATGCATAAGTTACCTTCGCACCGGATTTAACAAACACTTCTACTACACCATTATGGACATAAGCATCAGAAGAAGATCCAGATACGTAGTTGTCTACGTAGTTCACGCGACTGTTCACATCCGCCACGATCAACACATGCGGTGCAAATGTAGCCTTTGCATTGTCTGTATAGAATACAGCCTGAAGCGGAATATCCACTTCTACATTTTTAGGCACGTACAAGAATACGCCGCCATTCCATACTGCAGCATGTACAGCTGCCAATTGATGCTCATCAGCCTTCAGAGCTTGCATCAAATGAGGCTTCACCAAGTCTTCGTGCTCACGAACAGCCGTCTCCAAGTCTGTGAAGATAACACCCTTCGCTGCCAATTCAGCTTGCAGCTGACGATAAATAACACTGGAATTGTGCTGAACCAGCACGTTGTCAACCTGCTCGGAAGACTCATCCCCTGTTAGAATATTGCGAGCTTCTGCTGGAATAGTAGCAAATGTAGATGCCAATTGACCATCTACATGTTCACCATATGCACTTAGGTCCCAACGTTCAATTTTTGTTTTCTCAAATATCGGATAATCCAGTCCCGCTGCTTGATCCAACGCCTGCAAGCGCAATTCAGCAAGCCATGCCGGCTCACTCTTGCGGCTCGAAAGCGCTGCGACCGCTTCACGGCTCACTGGCAATGTCGTATTCGTGCTCATCGGTCTATCGCTCCTCCTGTCAATCGTTTGCTAGAATGAATTACTCGTCTTGTCCAACTGTTTCGTCTGTAATGCCGAGTTCTTCCTTCACCCAGTCGTAGCCTTCTGCCTCAAGGCGCTCAGCCAGTTCAGGTCCGCCGGATTTCACGATGCGGCCTTGCATCATAACGTGTACGAAATCAGGCTTCACATAGTTCAGCAAACGTTGATAGTGCGTAATAACCAAGAATCCGCGCTCTTCGCTGCGCATCGCATTTACACCATTTGCAACGATCTTCAAGGCGTCGATATCCAGACCGGAATCGATTTCGTCCAATACTACGATTTTCGGATCGAGCATCATCATTTGCAAGATTTCGTTGCGCTTCTTCTCCCCGCCGGAGAAGCCTTCGTTCAAGTAACGATGAGCGAACTCTTCGTTCATCTCAAGCTCTTTCATTTTGCCTTCCATTTGGCGAATGAACTTGATCAAGGAGATTTCGTTGCCTTCGCCGCGGCGTGCATTGATGGCACTGCGCAAGAAGTCAGAGTTCGTTACACCTGCGATCTCGCTTGGATATTGCATAGCAAGGAACAGACCTGCGCGAGCGCGCTCGTCAACTTCCATCTCAAGCAAATCTTCACCGTTCAATGTAGCAGAACCTTCTGTTACTTCATATTTTGGATGCCCCATCAAAGCAGAAGCGAGTGTACTTTTACCAGTTCCGTTAGGACCCATGATAGCATGTACCTCGCCGCCCTTCATTTCAAGGTTGATTCCTTTCAGAATCTCTTTACCTTCAATGGTCGCCTTCAAACCATTAATGACGAATTGAGTTGACATTGTGTTGTAACCTCCAGATTGATGGATTTGTAGAAAAGATGTATACTGAAAGAACAAGTAATCTTTATCCACGCTATAAGATTTATCACATTATAATCATTATAAAATGATTATCATTGATTCTCAATATAATTTTAAAACAATCATTTGTATAAATCAACCAGCGCCCTGTCCTCTCTCTTTATACCTCTTGCATAACAGCCCCCTATTTCTATAGAAAAGCGCCCTATTAGCTAGAGCATCATCGTTTTACCAATTTATATATAATTTCAGTAAAAAGCGCACCCTTTTCAGGATGCGCTTATATGATTTTCATTTACGTATCGAAATTTGTATCCGCCATTCCTTATGCAAGGAATGCATTCAACATCCATACATGCTTCTCTAGGTCAGATTGAATGCCGATGAACAAGTCATTTGTAGGCTCGTCCCCAGCAGCTTGCGCTGCTTCTTGTGCTTCGCCGCATTCTGCTATCAATTGATTGAAGTCTTTAACAAGCTGCTTCACCATTTCTTCTGCTGTTTCGCTGCCTGTCGCTTCTTGCAATGTTGTATGCTCCAAATACTGCTTCACAGTAGCATATGGTCTGCCCCCAATTGTGAGCAAGCGTTCCGCAACATCATCCATTTTCGCTGTGATTTCATTATAGAACTCTTCGAACTTCTCATGCAGCGTGAAGAACAGAGGACCTTTTACATACCAATGGTAGTTATGAAGTTTCACATACAATACGTTCAAGTTCGCTACTTGCTGATTCAACAGAGATTGAAGTTTTTCGTTATTTGCCATGATCAAAACGCCTCCTAATTGATATCAATTTCTTATTAATAATAATTCTAAATTAATATTAACTATTTTTCAAGTCTTTCTTGTACAAATGTTGATTGCCAATCTTTTCTACCCTATTTCTCATCGATTCCTTGCAACTTTATTCTGCTGGCCTACTATATATATGTACCCGTGTCCACGTGAAATGAATCATCGCAACACGGCGTCCCATAAGGACTAGAGGTCATAAGTGTAACGCAAGCTGCTTCAAATCAGCTATGACGCTTGATACATAAAACATCGGAATACTTCAATATTATGCGTCCCCTGCGCATTGATCATACAGCTTAATTTAGAAGTGCCTTAGAACATGAGGTTCAAAGCATCGCTGCCCTTCATGCCAACTGTAATACCGAGACGCTCAGCTTCGTGAGTGATGGATTCAAGCGGAGCTTCAAGCAACTGCTCCAGTGTCCGTACCCCGACTGCGCGTCCTGCGATGATCCCTCGATCATGCAGCTTCGTATTGAGCAGCCCTACATCAAGCGCACCGCACATAATATAGCCTTTATCGGTGGAGATCGATAGAAGTGTCGTTTTGGGCAGCAGCACTTCAACGCCTAGCACGGTTCTCTCACCAATTTTCATGGGTATTAACCGTATCACTTTGAATGCCTCCTTCTGACTTACAGGATGGTATCATCTTATGCAATCGCCGTCTTTTTGGCGCGTATGTGCCCGCAAAACGATATTTAGTTCTAAAGAACTATATTTGTCGGAATTTATACCGTATTATAATGTATTTATCTAGGCAAAATGTCCAGGTTGGAGGAATTACTGACAATGCTTTATCCTACTTCATCTCAACAATCCGTCTTCAAGTTCAATGTTGACATCCTTGTACAAGGCGAATCCAACGTGGCTGCGCTAGAAGCTTTGCTGCAATTGCTGCATCAACACCCCGACGTACTGGACGCACGCGTTCAATCCGGTAATGAGCTCGGTTCCTTGTTGGAGCTTGCCGAAGCCATGCAGCAGCGCAATATCAAGCAGTCACCGTTTGGCAAGCTGGCAGTTCGCGCAGCCCATTCAAGCTCCGCAGCTGCTGATCACCGTGTGGATAATTCCTCACCGAGAACAAATAACAAGCGGGGTGCGACCGCACAATCACCAGAATCAATGGCAACTATGAACAAGCCAGCACGCACCGCAGCTGCCGAATATACGGAGCCAAGCCAACAGCAATCCAATGATGCCCGGCTTCAAGATGTCGAGAATCAGCTCCGAAGCTACATCGAACAGAATCGTTTATTACGTTTGCGCATTAACAAAGGAAAAGGCATCACATTGAATCTCCCCTGCCGTATCCTCAATTATGACGCCTCAAATCAGCTGCTGAACGTATACCATGTTGATGAGAAGCAAGTGTACGCATTCAACCTGAATGAGATCGAAGATATGCAGCCCTAAACTCAATAACACATGAACAAACAACAACAGCCGCAATGAAGTCAGATCAGTCGACTCCTATTGCGGCTGTTGAATATCTGTTATTCACTTATGTACGAAGCATTGCATCGCTTCCTGATTGCAGCGAATATCTGCGGAACAGAGATTCGAACCCACTGCGTGGCAGCGGAGGGCTGAAGTAATAGCCCTGTATATTGTCACATTGATTATTTTGCAAGAAGACAAGCTGTTCCTTCGTCTCTACACCTTCTGCAATAACTTGCATATTCATATTGTGCCCGAGTGCAATAATCGCCGATACGATGGCAGCATCATTCGGATCTTGCTGCAAATCACGCACAAAGGAGCGATCAATCTTGAGGCGGTGTATCGGAAAGTTCTTCAAATAATGCAGTGAGCTGTAACCCGTTCCGAAATCATCAATACTAATCGCTACGCCCATATCTTTCAACTTGCGCAAGGTCTGTGACGCACGCGATACTTCCATCGTCATGCTCTCCGTAATTTCCAGGTCAAGGTATTGCGGTTCCAGCCCTGTTCGCTGCAGTACCTCCTGTACCGTCTCCGTCAAATTGTTCATTTCGAACTGCCTTACTGACAAATTAACGGATACCGGTATACGTTCAAGGCCTTTATCTTGCCACTGCTTATTCTGTCTGCAGGCTTCTTCCATAATCCATGTCCCGAGGGCTACAATGAAGCCATTCTCTTCAGCCAAGGAGATAAATTCTCCTGGCGGAATGAGACCTCGCTCCGGATGGTTCCAGCGCACAAGTGCCTCCATCCCGACAATTCGGTAGGTCGACATATCTACCTGCGGCTGGTAATAGAGCTCGAATTCCCCTCTTGTCAGCGCCTTGCGCATGTCATGCTCCAGTGTAATACGCTCAAGCGGACGATCATTCATCTCTGGAACGAAGAATAGATATCCGTTCTTCCCCAGTTCCTTCACCCGAGACAAAGCGTAGTCTGCCTGCTGAACGGCCAGACCTGCATCATGAATGCGCATATCTTCATGAATAAGCTTCACGCCTATGCTCATCGTCACATGAACGGGGATATCGTTCAATTCGAACGGCTCCTCAAACACCGACAACAGTTGGCGTACACGCTCCTTCACTTCCTCCTCTGATCCTGCGTTCGTCATGAAGCAGATGAATTCATCCCCCTCCATGCGAGCAATGACATCATTCTCAGTCATCGAGCGCAGCAGTCTGTCGGCAATCTGCATGAGGAGCATATCGCCAAAATCAGTACCAAATGTATCGTTAATGCGCTTAAACCGATCAAGATCCATGTACAGCACCGCAATAGAAAACGAGGCATGAGCAGCCATCTCTAGCGATTCTTCCAGCCGTTGCATGAACATTCGACGATTCGGCAAGCCGGTCATATCATCATAATAGGCCATGTAGCGAATCCGTTCTTCCATATATCGATTTGGACTCGCGTCTCGAAGACTTACTGAGAAAATGGCTTCCTCTTCTGGGCAATGAGTCAGTCCCGGAAGCTGCGTCATTCGAATGAGCCAGTCTTGCGGGAAGCCATCCTTCGAGCATCCGACCAATTCCAGCTCGATCTCGCCCCCGCTTGTTACTTGATCCATGGCCTGAATCAGCTTCGAGCAAGCTTGTTCCTCCATCCATTGTCCGATAGTGATGAGCGACCCATCGAAACCGGTTACCTCTTGGAACGCTGGGTTCATGCCGACAACCTTGCCATCGTGACGGACAAACAGCATCGGAACAGGCAGGTGATCGTAATAAGACTTCCATATTGGCTGAACAGAGACAGCTTGCGGCTCAATCGTGCTAATCAGATTATGTGCTACTCCAAACCGTTGATAGTGTGAGGATCTAATCTTAGCAGCTGCAGCATATCCAAGCATCGCTGTAAGCAGAATCAGCACCCACAATCGCGCCAATCCCTCCAACTGCAGCACAGCCCACCCCGTACATACGATTGCCGTAATTAAAGAGACAGCCATTACATATAAAGCATATCGAATTGAGCGATCCCGCTTCTGCAATTGCCGTTCATTCTGTACCTTACGGTCACTCACTAAGTATCTTCCTTCCAGCGTTGGAGTCAGTACGAACACTCATCGACGAGCAGCAAGAGCAAGCATCAACCAACCAGCGATGAATGCCACTCCTCCAATCGGTGTAATCGCTCCTAACATTTTAATTCCTGTGAAGCACAGCAGATACAAGCTGCCCGAGAACACAATAATACCGATCCATATCAGCCGAGCTGACAATGCGACCTTCTTCTGATCCGCCAATTTATCCGCCAATATCGCAATAAGAAGCAATCCAAGCGCGTGCGCCATATGGTATTGAACAGCTGTTTCAAAAGTAGCCATCCGCTCAGGTGTCAACAACCCCTTCATGACATGCGCTCCGAATGCACCGAGAGCGACGGATAACAGCATATTTGTACTTCCTATAATCGTATAGCGTCGCAACATGATGTTCGCTCCTTCAAGCCACATTTCGGCAATTTTTAACTATATTCGATACGATTATATATTATCTGAATTATTGCTGTTTTTCCACTTACAAATATGATCCTATAGAGCATTCTGAGATGGGGGATTTTATTTACCACCTTCAGGGGCGCGAAGGTTATCCCATACATGACGGAATGCGACAATCGGATGCTTAACCAGCATTTTAGGGCCTACTTCCCGCATGACGAGTTTGATGGCATCACGCTTGTCTTGCTTATAGCAATGAACAGCACACCGTTCACATGTCGTCTTGCGCTCTCCGAAGCGGCAATAGGTAAGACGCTTCCAAGCATAGGCAAGCAAATCAGCGCAGCTAGGGCATAATCCGTATTGCTCTGAACGGTTCTCGGAATGTGGATTCAGCTCCAGTGTATGATGATGACAATATATGCGGAGCATGAGCAGAACAGTCCGTTTTTCTCGTTTGATTCTTGGCCCTTCCTGCTTGTGGTTCTCTTTACGGCGCGAGGGTGATGGCAGCATTTCACCTTGCCCTTGTTTTGTTTCCATCTCAATCAACCTCATCATTAATGATGTAATCATATCGAGAAGCAGGAATGCCGGATATGACTTTGATAACAGAACATCCAGCACAGTACCCACATCCACAAGATAACGATCCATGTAAATGAATCGCTCCCATTGGGACAAAAATAAGTGCACACCACCCCTCAAAGTCATACATTGTATATATCGGTTATTTTCAAATTTTTGTTAGAAAAAGTCTATTTTAGATTGTCAACAAAAAAATAACCGCAGCATCCTGCTCGCTACTTAGCAGGTCACTGCGGTTGATGATGTCCTTTCCTTCATGCAGAAATTACTTGTAAGGAATATCCTGCATTAGCGATCTAACCAATAGTATTATTCCTCACTGCTGTCTGATCGCTCCTGCATTCCGACATTACCTTCAGAGCGACCTGAATCACCTGAGCTTTCCACATAATGCTGGAGCATAGACAGCTTGTTATCCCAATAACGATCATAATAGGCTAGCCAACGCTTCAATTCCAGCAGTGGATCCGGATCCAGCCGGTATCTAACCTCTCTGCCAATTTTCCGATCCTTAACGAGTCCCGCTTCGGCCAGAATACGCAAATGCTTGGATACGGCAGTCCGGCTCATCGGGAAATGTCCGCTAATCACCGTGACCGGAAGTTCCTGATCTGCGAGCAGCTGCAGCAGCTTGCGGCGTGTAGGATCAGCAATCGCTTGGAACACATCATGCTTCGGTGCGGATGACCCCATCTTACGCCTCGATGATAGAACGAAGCTTCTGAACCAATCCGTCCCAGCCATTGTTCATGCGCTCGCGTACAACGGTATGCGTCTCGCCGAACTCCGTAATCCCCTCCGGATCCCATCCAGAATGAATGAGCGTAAATTCCGTCTTCCCATCAACTTCAGCCAAGGCAAATGTCAATGTCCAATCCTTCCCCCAGCGGAATGACAAGCGGTTCGGAGGATCGAGTTCTGTAACCTTGCATGGCGAGTTTCCAAAGGGGCCCGCATTCAGGTGAAATTCGTAGCCAAGCTCAGGCTGGAAATCATTCGGCATGAACCAGGCTGCAATGCCTTCCGATGTAGCTACCGCATCCCATACCTTCTGGATCGGCGCTTGCAACGTAATTGTTTTTTGAATATCGAGAGATGATTGAGAAGCATGATTTGTCATAGATGTTATTCCTCCAACTATTCGATATCTGTCAGCATGTGCTAACGAGATCGACATTATTACGAAACCATTTGGTTTCATATTAGTGTTCATTATATGACACCTATTGGTTTCATGTCAAACATGCCTTCCTTTCCTGCTCCCCCTTTTCTTGAAAAACACGGATTGTATCACAGTCAGGATCTACTCAACGAGTAAAAAAATACGATCCAGAACTATCGTCCTCTTACCGGACGAAAGTCTAGATCGTTCTGATGCTTCTATGCAACTGTGATAATGATCGGATCTTGCTTCGTAATAATAATCGTATGCTCGAATTGCGCAGCTACACTGCCATCAGGCGTGCTTAATGTCCAGCCGTCTGCCTGCTTCACCGCATAGTCCGCGCCTGTGGACAGGAATGGCTCGATCGTAATAACCATGCCTTCCTTCAGGATTCTTGTATCGAGTCGATTGTAAATCGGCAGAATACTTGGCTCTTCATGCACAGCTCTCCCCACACCATGAGAGCACAAGTTTTGAATTACGGTATATCCGCCTTGATCAGCAGCTTCCTCGAACATTTTCCCAATCGTGTTCAGCTTTACTCCATGCTTCAATGAAGAGATGACCTTCATCATCGTATCATGCGTGTATTGACACAGTTCCGTAATTTCCGTGCTGTGAGGAGCAAGTTGGAACGACTGGCCCGAATCCGCAACATAGCCGTTCTTTTCTGCGCATACATCTACATTAATTAAATCACCAGGCCGCAGCACTTTCTTGCCTGGAATCCCATGGGCAACCTCTGTATTCACACTGATGCAAGAATGCCCAGGAAATTTAAAAGCCTTCATCGGTGCGGATACAGCACCATGGCGCTTCAGCACTTCCCCACCTATCTCATCCAGTTGCTTTGTCGTCATGCCCGCACGTGCATTCTTCTTCATCTCTTGGATGGTCAATGCTACAATCCTTCCAATCTCCTTCAGTCCTTCTACGTCTTCCTTGGAGCCTGCTGTCATCGCATGCACCTCCCTTTCTACTTCCTCAAGTTACTCATGAAATAAGAATTAAGTACCTTGTATTGTATCACATCCTGCTTGCCAGACCTCAATCATAAGTGAATGAGCCGATCCTCAATCTGCTTCCTCAGTTCAATGAACGCGTGCATCTCTCGTTTCATTATCCTAGCAACCCGTGAATATATTGATCATAACAAGCAGCAAAGGTCATTAGAGGTTGTTCAAAAAGTCCGCTTTTGATCACGAAGCAAATCATGAAGTGGACTCGGCATCGAATCTTGAATTCAGCCGGACCTTCCGGTGCTCATGTACCCAAAACGTACGCTCCGCTCCTCAGGCCCTAGCTTCATCCAACTTTCTCGTTGCTGAAAACCGGCTTTTTTGAACACGAACTATTAGTTAATACGTCCAACAGGAGGTGTCAGCCATTGAACGAACGGACGTTCATTGTGTCCCGCGAGGACTGGTCGCTCCATCGCAAAGGCTATCAAGATCAAGCACGCCATCAGCAGAGGGTGCGTGAAGCGATAAAGCAGAATCTGCCCGATCTCGTTACTGAAGAGAATATTATTATGTCAGATGGCAAACAAATCATTAAAGTCCCTATTCGCAGTCTGGACGAATTCCGATTCGTCTATAACTTCAATAAGAAGAAGCACGTCGGTCAAGGGGACGGAGACAGTCAGGTTGGGGATGTGCTCGGCACGGACAGCAGCTCACAAGGGCAAGGCAAGGGCAAGCAGGCAGGAGATCAAGCCGGTGCCGACATCATTGAAGCGGAGATCAGTATCGAAGATCTCGAAAACCTGCTGTTCGATGAATTGGAGCTGCCCAACTTGCAGCAGAAGGATAAGGAGGAAGTCGAGGTTACCGACATTCGATTCAATGACATTCGCAAGAAGGGCATCATGTCCAACATTGACAAGAAGCGGACGATCCTCGAAAATTTGCGGCGCAACGCGCTCACTGGCAAGCCTGGCATTCATCACATTAGTCCTGACGATCTGCGGTACAAGACATGGGAGGAAATTATTAAGCCTCAATCAAGCGCCGTTATTATTGCGATGATGGACACCTCGGGATCGATGGGCAGCTTCGAGAAATATTGTGCGCGCAGCTTCTTCTTCTGGATGACACGCTTCTTGCGCAAGCAGTACGAGAAGGTCGAACTGGTATTCATCGCTCACCATACCGAGGCAAAGGAAGTAACCGAGGATGAATTCTTTACACGCGGAGAGAGCGGCGGCACGATCTGTTCATCCGCTTATGTGAAGGCGCTTGAGATTATCGATACACGCTATCCACCGTCCAGCTACAATATTTATCCGTTTCACTTCTCAGACGGTGACAACTTGACGAGCGATAACGATCGCTGTGTGAAGCTGATTGGCCAAATATTAAAGAAAGCCAACATGTTCGGATACGGTGAGGTTAACCAATACAACCGCAGCAGCACCCTAATGTCGGCTTACCGCAATATCCAGCTACCCAACTTTATGCACTACGTCATTAAGGAAAAGGGAGAGGTGTACCGGGCGCTGAAGCACTTTTTCAAAAAACAGCCGGGAGGTAGCCGTACATGAGTGCAAATAACATGCAGGAGCTGGAGTATGCCATCGACGAAATTACCGAAATCGCCGAAGGCTTCGGGCTCGATTTCTATCCGATGCGCTATGAAATCTGCCCGGCCGACATCATATATACCTTTGGAGCATACGGTATGCCCACACGTTTCAGCCACTGGAGCTTCGGCAAGACTTTTCACAAGATGAAAATGCAATACGACTTCGGGTTAAGCAAAATCTACGAGCTCGTCATTAATTCCAATCCGTGCTACGCCTTCCTGCTGGAAGGCAATTCACTTATCCAAAACAAGCTGATCGTAGCGCATGTGCTTGCCCACTGTGACTTCTTCAAAAATAACGCCCGGTTCTCAGCCACGAACCGCAATATGGTAGACAGCATGTCCGTCACGGCTGAACGTGTCAATCAATATGAAATGGAGTATGGCACTCAGGCGGTTGAGAGCTTCATCGACGCGGTACTCGGCATTCAGGAGCATATCGATCCAAATGTCATCAAGCCGCGCAATCTGGATAAGGAACGCTATATGGAGGCGAAGCTGCGCGAACTGCGCGAGGCACAACCAAGCGAGCCTGGACGGTACGATGACCTGTGGGAATTAGACAAACGAAGCCAAGCCTCCAAGTCATCCAAGTTCAGCCTGCATGACATGTCAAATCGCCCCTTCCCTCCGGAGCCGGAGAAGGATATCATCTGGTTCATACAGCAATTCTCGTCTGTGCTTGAGGATTGGCAGCGCGATATTATGTCCATGCTGCGCGACGAGATGCTCTACTTCTGGCCGCAGATCGAGACGAAGATTATGAACGAGGGCTGGGCTTCCTATTGGCATCAGCGGATTATACGAGAGCTGGATCTAACTAGCGAAGAAACAGTCGAGTATGCGAAGCTGAACAGTTCTGTCGTACAGCCGTCGCGCCATAGCTTGAACCCTTATTACCTTGGCATCAAACTGTTCGAGGATATTGAGAAGCGCTGGGATGAGCCAACGAAGGAAGAGCAAGAGCGGTATGGACGTCAACCTGGTCAGGGCCGGGCCAAAATATTTGAAGTGCGTGAACTGGAATCGGATCAGTCATTCCTTCGCAATTATTTGACGAAGAAGCTGACCGAGGAGCTGGATCTATACATCTTCGAGAAGAAGGGGCCGGAGTGGAAAATTACCGACAAGTCGTGGCAGAACATCCGCGATCAGCTCGTCTATTCGCGCGTCAACGGCGGCTTCCCCTACATTACAGTTGAGGATGGCGATTACCAGCGCTCTGGCGAGCTCTATCTCGTACACCAATATGAAGCCGTGGAGCTGGATTTGAAATACGTCGAACGTACCCTGCCTTATGTATATACCCTGTGGGGCAAGCCGGTTCACGTCGAGACGACCGTCGATGACAAGCAGGTCCTGTTCACCTACGATGGCAAGAAGGTTTCACGGAAGTTTATTTAGAAATTGAGGTTGAAAATAGCCTGCTAAGAACAAAGAAGCTGGCCCTCCTTCTTCAAAGAGGTCAGCTTCTTTGCTTGTATCATCTATATGCTGATGTGATGGAATCTGAAATTCACGGAAAAGAATCAACTACCTAGACTTTAGTCAATCAAATCCAGCATCGGCAGCTCATCCAGCGGCAGTGCCGTCTTCTTCTGTCTAGGCTGACCGTTCTCGCGAACTAACGTATAAAATTCATAATTGCAAATGACGGAATAATCATCCTCCATAACTCCTGGATAGGCCCGGTTCACGGAGTAAATCTGGCTGCGATACGCCTGCAGCGCCTTCCCCTTATGCTGGCGATAATCGCTAATATCAATCCGTGCTGAAATGGGGCACTTGTCCTTCGGACCCGAATCCTTGCAGTAATCGTAATAATGCGGGATTGACGTATAATAGAGCGATGGCTGCTTATCCACTGGATAATGCGCCTCCGCCAGTTCCGCTGCCATAAGCGTCGCTGCGGATATCGCGATATGGTCGGGATGTCCTGTGACTCCATCAGGCGGGAAGGTCACGATTGCGTCCGGCCGCAGCTCCACAATCGTCGAAGCGATACGCTCCGCCAACTTCCTCGGCTCTATCTCCTGCAGTCCGCCGTCAGGATAACGATACAGCGTAATATCGGCTACACCCAAAATCGAGCAGGCACTGCGCATCTCCTGTTCTCTAAACCGGGCAAGTTCTTCGCGGGAAGAAAAATGGAATTCGCCGGATTTCCCCTTACATCCCGATGTGGCGCATGCCAAATATACCTCATGACCTGTACTGCTAAGCTTGGCAATCGTCCCACCCGCTGCGAAGGTCTCATCGTCGGGATGGGCGAAAACGAATAGCCATCTTTTCTTCATGTTCCTTCAGCCCCTTGCTGTTCAAATCTTCCTATGTTCGGGCAAGCATCTTCTTCTGCAAATAGGCAACACCCATAGACGCTACGCCGTCAATAGGCTCCTTGCATGCTTCATGAAAGGATACCTTCGGTGCATATGCTTCTATCTTATGCATAAGGCGATTGCGAACGTGTCCCTCATGTCGCAGAACACCACCCTGTAGAATCATTGTAAACGGAGTATCCACCAAGGACAAGTGGTTCATGACTGCTGCTGCACCATGAAATAATTCATCACCTGCCGCTACGAGAATTCGTGACGCTTCCCGATTGCCGGCAATGGCAGCACGGGTTACAACTTCAGCCAGTCCACTTACCCTATCAACGGAATACTCTTCGCCGTACGTCCAATTATACAGTTCTTCTTCATTGCTCAATCCAAGATGAAGCAGAATCCATTCCCCGAGTCTCGTTCGTTCTTCTCTGCCATCATACCCCTTCATGATTGCTCGCAATGCTTCCTTGCCGATCCAGTACCCGCTCCCCTCGTCTCCGATCCGATGGCCCCAGCCCCCAGCTCTTGCGGTCAGTCCGTAAGCATTCATTCCGAATATTATGGAGCCTGTCCCGGCAATCACCAACAACCCTGGCTGCCCTCCTGTCGCTCCGAGCAAGGCGGCATAGCCATCATTTTCCACAATTACATGTTCTGCCTCGATGTGAAGATGCTTCAATACCTCGTGTACAAGGCCCGTGATGATATGACGGTCATGCTCCGTATCTAATCCAGCAAGTGCAAATACGGCACATTCGATTGCAATTGCCTCATAAGTCGCACTACACTCCTGCTTGCGGCAATAGTCACGCAGTGCCGCTTCAATCCCTTGAGACAGTGCTCGTACAACTTCATCCACACCGACTCCCTGATAGTTCGAAGATCCTCCCTTTCCCTCCCCAAGCGTAGTTCCTTCACTATCGAGCAGCCTAACGAGACATTTCGTACCTCCACCGTCTACCGCAAGCAGAGGAATGCTGTAGGTTCCCATCAACACCCGCTCCACTCTGTTATGACTTGATCCAGATGCTTCATTGCTGCCTGTATGCTGCCTTCCGCTTGTCCCAGCCAGCTCGCAAATCCGCTGTGATCCTTCATTCGCACTTCGATCATGCGGCTGATCTCCTTCGGACTCGGCCCGCCCGGCAAGGAACGAATCTCGACGAAATGCACCGGGTCTAGCGCTTCACGCAGCGTCTGCTCTGTGAGCGATGTAACCCTACCAATATGTTGACGGGCGCTCTCATTGACAATAGACAGTGTGATCTCATTGGCCGCCAACCCTTGCGCCAAGGAATGCTTCACGACATCGCTGACAATATGATGAGCCTTGCGGAATGATAAGCCATCGACTCGAACAAGTGTATCCGCAAGCTCAGTTACGGTTGCGAAGCTGCCCTGCGTCCGTTCACGCAGCATCTCCTTGTTGACGTCCATTGTACCGATGACCGCAGCGAACAAACGGTACATTTTATCCATAATCGCAAGACTTCTCCACGCATAAGGCTGCATATCATCTTCCGTATCGACAATGTCTCCGAACGGTGTATTATGTATCATCGACAGCACCGTATTCGTATTGCCTACGCAGCTCGACAATAGTGCCCGCATATGCTCGAACGACACGGGATTGCGCTTCTGCGGCATGATAGAGCTAATCTGTACATAAGGTGCAGCTACCTTAAGCGCGCCGAACTCTTGTGTACACCACAGCAGCATATCCTGAACGACACGACCCAGATTGATCGCCGCAAGCTGGATAGCTGTCGCCACTTCGCCCAAGTAATCAGCTCCACCGATTGCATCATAGGAGTTATCGATAAGCTCGTCGAATGCGAGCAGCTCCATCATCTGCTCCCTGCTAACAGCGAAGCCCGATGTCGTAAGCGCCGCAGCCCCCATGCTGCTCCGATTGCAGTTCTTGTAGGCCGCAATCATTCGCCGAATATCGCGGTTAAGCGAATCGACGACGGCCATGAAGTAATGTGCGAGTGTCGTTGGCTGCGCCTGCTGCGTATGTGTATAGCCGATCATGAGCGTATCCTGATGCTCCTTCGCGAACAGCAGCAGCTGTTCATTGAGCTGGAGTGCCGAAGATAACGTGACGATCAGCTTCTCCCGCAGCACCATTCGATAGATTGCAATCCCCATATCATTACGGCTGCGGGCCAAGTGCAGGTTGCCAGCGATATCGCCGGCATGCTCTAGCAGCTGATGCTCCACCTGAAAGAACAAATCTTCAAACTGACCAGTATAGCTTGCTTGCTTAAGCGCTTCAAGGTCAAGAGCACGGATGGCTTGCGCAATGGTCTCCGCTTGCTCATGTGTAATAAGTTCCTGCCTCTCCAGCATGATTAGATGTGCCTTATTGATTGCCATCATCGGGCTAAGCAGATGCGCCTTCGCTTCATTAAATGCAGGCTCAAGCACAACCTCCGTATAGGTCTTGCCGGGGAAAGTAGTTCCTTCCGTTTCCATCCATTTCTCACGATATCCCATAGCTTAGTAAGCCTCCTTGTTCGACTTCATTCTCATATCCAGCCATTCTTGAATGAGCTGGTTCATATTCCGGCTTGCTTCCTCAACGATCAACTGCCCCGCTTCCATGGAGGTCTGACGAATATGTCCGGTATATCCATCCCATCCCTGAGGGGACCCTTCCACAAGTACATATGGCAGCGAAGATAAAGGAGGGCACGAATCTAATTCCAAGTCCGTATCCTGCACCGATACCATGTCTGGACGCAGCGCCTTCACGGCTGACATCTCATAAGGACCGCCATGCCCTCTTCCAGCCTGCCCCCCGAATAAGCCGTGCCGCTGCGTGAACTCAACACTCGCCATCTGCCACCAATTAATAAGAAGGAAGCTGGCGTCGGTGTAGGCTCCAGTCACGGATTCAGCAACAGTTCGGGAAGGGCCCATATTGGCATCATGAGCGTTCAGCAGGACAATGTTGCGGATCCCAAGCCTACATATCCCCAGAACAATATCGGTAAGATAATCGATATAAATGGAGGGGCGAACCGAGATCGTTCCAGGATAATGCTGTGTCTTCCCCGGGCATGCCGAGAACGGAACTGCCGGATACACGAGCGGTTGAAGGGAGGATTCAATCCTCCAAGCGAAGCCTTCCGCCAATATGATATCTGTCCCGAGTGGAGAGTGTGGGCCATGGTATTCGACCGATCCGAGAGGAACAACGGCGAACTGCGTATCCCCGATCACTTGATCTAGCTCCCGTCCGTGAACTCCGATTACATTCATATACTCCTTATACCTCCGCTTCTCCATCGATTGGGGAGACGTCCCGAAGGAGCCCCCCACCGATGTTCTGATGTGCAAGGCACTTGATGAATCTAGATGAATCTATCCAACTGAACAATTGCGACTAAGTAATGCCATTATTGATGCTGGCTGATCATGTTCACGAACATGCGGATCGATCCCGGAACCAGTGCCGGAATCTCGCGATACCACACGAGTGAACTGTACGTATATACACCCTTGCCGTAGTTCGCCGTCAGGAAGGTGCCTGTGAACTCCTTCTCGCCCGGATCGCCGTTGGAAATGAGCTCCGTATACTCCTTGCCCCACTCCGACGGGTTATAAGCCGAGCGATCTTGAATCCAATTGTTCCAGTCCTGATCTGTAATCTTATTCGGAGCGTTGAACATTGGATGCTCCGGTGCAAGTGTTGTGACTTTGGAATTCTCGTCCGTTACCCGCCATTGAATGAGCGGCGAGCCAATCTTAATTGGATACGGCGCGAGATCTGGCGACCATTTATCCTCTGGCTTATGATACTGAACGACCAGATTGCCGCCGTTCTTCACATAACTCAATAAACGCTGGTTGCTCGGGATCAATTCTGGACGGAACGCATAGGCACGAATGCCAAGCACAATTGCGTTGTACTGAGAGAGATCTCCCGACTCAATTTCCTTCGCATCCAAATTGACCACGTTGACGCCTACTTGACGCAAATATTGATCGATGTTGTCAAAGCCGCTAGACACATAGCCGACCTTCCACTTCTCCGGTGTCTTCAAGTCGAAGGCTTGAATCTGGAGCTCTGCCGGCTGCACGATGTATGTTTTCCCGATGTGCGGGTATTGAATAACCTGCGTCCCGTGCGTGCTCTGTACATCGCCGTTCTTCGCAACCGCTGTCACCGTGAACTTGCCTGGGCTTACGTTAGACGCTGCCTTAACAGAGAAAGCAACAGACTTTGTCTCCCCCTTCGCTGCAAAGCTAATCTCCTCTGCTGCAGGCTCGGCTGTCCAGCCCTGTGGAACTTGCAATGCAATCGACGCCTTGGATGCTCCTGGCGTATAATTCTTCACCGTTACTTTCACCGGAATTGGCTCGCCTGGCTTGAGCGTATTCAGAATCGTAGCGCTCGGACTGAGCGTCATCGAGTACGGAGGCAGTACCGCCACTGCATTTTGCGGTGTCTCCTGCAAGGACGTCACGGTACGGAATGCTTCATATACTACCTTCGCGCTGAATACCGAAGCTTCGTATGGCTTGAATGACGGTGCATCTGCCGGAACCTTGACCTCGAATACAGCTGAAGCTGTCTCGTTATAGTCAAGCTGCCCAAAGCTTGTCGTACCCACAGGTGCCGCTGTCCAGCCAGCAGGCACGCTCAGGCTAAGCTTCACGTTGTCTAATTTCGTAGAACTGCCATTAAATGCCGTTACGGTTACCTTCGTCGATTGTCCAGCCACAAGTTCGTTGGCATCTGGCTTAACCTTCACCACAACAGATGCCGCTTCCATACTCGCCTTGTTCAACTGCTCTTCCTTCACGTGCAGGCGATGGAGCAAATCCTCCTTCGTTGCTGCATCCAAGCTGGACTTCTTGACATTATCGAGTGCAGTCTGAACATCTGCCTTCATGCCGTGGACTTCCTTCAAGACATTGGCGAAGCTTGGGTAAGCCGCCACAATCCTGTCTGCATCCTGCTGCAGAGCTTGCAAATCCTTCTCAATCTTATTGTCCTTTCCCTTCACACTAATTTCCTTCGCCAAATCTGCAAAGGTGAATGCGATGCCGTCGAAGAGGTCTTGCTCCTTCTCCTTCGTCTTTACCGTGCTCAGGTCAAGCTTATAGTAGCTGTCCCCCTGAGCAGGCCCTTCGTCATACACTCTTCCCATCCCTTGGCTCTTGTGCATGAAGCGCGACTCTTCCCCAAGCTGCAGGTAAGAGGCCCCATAGATGGAGTTGTACTCCCCAATTGGCGCTCTCACGGTGTAATCCTTGTTATTCGCCGGCAAATACAACTTCTTGATCTGCCATGGCTGAAGCCCCTGCTTCAGGTGCTCAGGATATACTTCAGGATTCGCTGCGTCCTTGAACGCACGCACCGTAAGTACGTTAATCGTCCGATGATGACCATGTGTAGAGTTTTCATTCAAGAATGCAGGAATGATGACATCTGGGCGAAGCTCGCGTATTTTGCGAATTAAGCGCTCGTACGCAACAGATTCTCCCCATTTCTCCAGCGTTTCCTCTACACTCTTCGAGAACCCGAAGTCGAAGATTGGATCATTCAGCTGCTCGCCGAGCATTCCCAATGTCACATTCGTGATCTTGGATGCTTCCTGCAGTTCCCGGGTTCGTATGACCCCAAGGCTCTGTCCGAGCTCGCTTCCAATCTCGTTCTGTCCGCCTTCTCCTCTGACAGCGATCACGCTTGATGTATTGACTCCTCTTCCCAGGGAAAGGTACGCCAAGGTCGCGCTGTGCTCATCATCAGGGTGAGCTCCCGTGTTCATCGCACTTGCGATCGTCGTCAGCGGCTTGATCGACTTCCATAAATCAACAATTCCCCGATCCGCTGATACGGTCTCGGCTTGCGTGGACAGCAGTACACTGCTTGCCAATACAACGCTTAATACGATGGAACAGAACTTTGAGGCCGACTTACCTTTGATCATCAAATCCCTCCTCGAATGGTGGAATAGTTAAATCAGCTGGAAATGGCCATTTTCCAGCTGTATATCATAACGTGGTTGATGAACCCCTAGGCAGTTCCCACGCAATGACCAACGATTATCTAGCCGTGTTGTCGCCCGTTATTTTGCGGGATACGAACAGTACGATGATGATCAATGTAATTTGCAGAACACCATATGCACAAGCCGTGCCGAATTCGAATGAATACATCCGTTGGAAAATTTCGACCGAGAGCGGTGTGCTCTTGGCAGTAAAGAGCAGAATGGAGGATACGAATTCCCCAATCCCCTGCACAAAGGCGAGCAGCGTACCCGCCAATATCCCGCTTAATGCCATCGGGAACACAACTCTGCGGAAGCTGTACCACCACGATGCGCCTAGATTGCGTGCCGCCTCCTCCACAGATGCATCCATCTGCACCAAGGTTGCCGAAGTAGAACGGAACACAAGCGGCAGGTGGCGCACGAAGTAAGCTAGCGGCAAAATCCAAAAACTGCCGATCAGCACTTGATTGAAGCTGAAGACATTGGGCTCGCTGAAGGCCGCAATCAAGTTGACCGCAACGACAGTACCCGGCAGCGCCCATGGGAGCATAATTAAGACATCAAGCAGCGTCTTCCCTTTAAACTTCAAGCGAACCATCGCATAAGCAGCTGCCACGCCGAAGATGACATTCCCGATTGTTGCGACGAAGCTCATCTGGAAGCTGTTTGCAATAGGCCGCCATGTTTTGCTGTCCGTGAACAGCTTGATATAATGCTCCAATGTATATTCAGGCGGCAATACTTGCGTCGTCCAAGTGCCGTTCGTAGACAATGAAATCAACACCAGCACGAAGATGGGAAGCAGCAAAATAATGACGCCGATAATAGACAAAATCATTGCAACATATTTGCCGACTGCACTCTTGACCTCTGTGCGATGGACACTGATGCCCTTGCTCATGTTCTGGTAGTTGCGCAGCCCTTGATACCAGCGCATCACGAGCAAGAATACAATCGACACAACGGATAGGATCGTCGACTGGGCAGCAGCCATATCCAAATTGCCATTCGTACGCGACAAATAAATCTGCATCGTCATCGTCCGTTCGATGCCGAAGATAAGCGGAGCCGTATATGATGCCATCGCAATCATGAATACAAGCAGTGACGAGGCCACAAGCGCTGGAGTCAGCATCGGCAGAATCACTCGCCGCCAGATGTACAATCTGCCTGCACCTAAACTTGCAGCGGCTTCTTCAAGCGAAGGATCGAGACCCCGAATCGCAGACGACGCCGTCATATAGAAATAGGTATACATCGTAAACGTATGTACGACCAGGACGCCCCATATCCCTTTTAAATAAAATGGTACTTGTTCGAGATGAAGCAGTTCCTTAAGCGCCCGTGGAATGATACCGCTCTCGCCATACAAGAACGTGAACGACAGTACGCCGACAAGCGGAGGCAGTGCCATTGGAACGAGAACGAGGACAGCCAGCACCTTCCTGCCGGGAAATTCGTAGCGCTCCAACAGAAATGCCATGGCTACACCCACGATTGCACACGTAATCACACTTAAGACGGAAATATAAATGCTGGTCCACAGTGCTTCCAGATTGGATGTATGCTCTAGGCTGAAAAATCGCGCGTAGTTCGTAAGTGAGAATTGATCCTCGACTTGAATACTTTGTACGAATGTTTGAAATAGCGGATAAACGACATATGCCAACAGTATGAGAAAAAGCGGCGCTACGAGCACATAGACGAAGTAAGGCGATTGCGTAATGGGCCCCGAGCGGCGGGGCAAGCCCATGCGTGGCTTCGATGGCCGTGGCGCGTTAGGTGTGTTCGTTATCATCATTCATCCCCTCTCTATCCTAAGAAGTAAATGCTTTCTTTCGGAATGAACAGGGAGATTGCTTCCCCTCGTCCGCGAACCCGATGCCCTTGATTGACGAACATCGCCTTCAACTGCTGATCTGCCACCTGCGACACATAGTTCACGCTAACTCCTGTAAATTCAGAAATGACTACACTGCCTGTAACGATATTGTCCCCCGTCTCTTCTCCGCCAGCCTCCCGAATCGATTCAGGACGTATCGACAGTGATACCTTCTTGCCTGCTTCCAGTGAACAGTCGGCAGAAGCATTCGCTGTCAGCCCTCTTAGACGGAGATCTGGCGCTACGCGAATGACGGCTTCGCCGTCTTCGATTCGTTCCACCGTTCCTTCCCACAGGTTCGACTCGCCAATGAAGGAGGCGACAAATCGATTAACGGGTCGATTATATATTTCTTCAGGACTTCCAATCTGCTGTACAACCCCGCCCTGCATGACCATAATGCGGTCAGACATCGCCATCGCCTCCGCCTGATCATGGGTGACGTATATCGTTGTAATTCCCAGCTCTAATTGAAGTCTCTTAATTTCGATCCTTGTCTCCTCGCGGAGCTTCGCATCCAGATTGGACAACGGCTCATCGAGAAGCAGTATTTTCGGCTCTATCACGAGTGCACGAGCCAAGGCAACCCGCTGCTGCTGTCCGCCGGACAATTGGTCAATTCTACGGCTTCCATACCCATCCAAGTGAACCTGCTTCAGCGCGAGATGGGCGCGCTCTATCATTTCTGACTTCGGAACCTTGCGCACCTGCAAACCAAATGCGACATTTTCAAATACGGTCATGTGCGGAAATAAAGCATAATTCTGAAAAACCATGCCGGTATTGCGTTTATTCGGTGGGAGTGTCGTGACATCTTGATCACCGAACACGATTCGGCCTTCGCTTGGAAAATAAAATCCTGCAATCATCCGCAGTGTCGTCGTTTTGCCACAGCCGCTAGGGCCGAGGAAGGTAAAGAATTCACCCGGTTGAATCCGGATGTTTACGTCGGTAACTCCCTTGACGTTCCCGAATTGCTTGCTAACATGATCTAGTGCTACCTCTATCAAGCTGGCTCCCTCCTGCCTCTGAAATGATCATAATCAGGCGAAGGGCATAGCCTCCGCCTGAAAGAACCTATTATTTTGCGCCTTTCCCCTTGATGTTCTCATCCCAATGCTGCATCCACTCTTTTTCCTTCTGCGCCATTACCGTCCAATCAATGTCAAGCGGCTTCAGCTCCAATCCCTTCAGCCAAGCAGGAAGCGTATCCTTGCTGATGTCTGTCCGTGTTGGAATCTGGAACAGCTTATCCGCGAGCTCTACCCGCAAATTAGAATCGAAGAGGAATTCATAGAACTTCATTGCCGACTCCTTATTTTTCGCACCCTTCACGACACCGACGCCATCAACTAGGATTGGCGCACCGCTAGCCGGGTAGATAAAGTCGAACGGCTGCTTCTGCAATTCCTTCTGAATCATAATGTCCTGCAAGTTCCACAGGGACAATGTGCCTTCCTCACGAGCCAGCTTCAAATACAGGTTAGTCGGATCCTGTGCGTATTCCTTCGTGTTGGCATCCAGCTTCTTCAGCCAGTCGAAGCCCTTCGTTGGATCACTCGCATCCTGCTTATAAATCATGGAAGAATAGATCGTTCTCATCGTTCCGGAAGCAAGCACCCCACGAATGATGATTTTGTCCTTGTATTTCGGATCAAGGAGATCGTCCCAATCTTTCGGTGCATCTTCTTGTTTCAGCGCGTGAGAATTGTACATAATGACCTCAGGCAGCAGCATTTCCCCATACCAGCGGTCTTGACTGTCTTTGTACAATGCCGGAATGCTGTCCGCGAAGCTTGGCTTCACGCTTTCCAGCAGGTCTTCATCTGCCGCAGTCATCAGTGACGACTGTGTGCCGCCCCACCAGAAGTCCGCTTGTGGATTCGCCTTCTCCCCACGTACGCGCTCCAAGATTTGCTGTGCGCCCATCGTGAGCACTTCGACTTCCATGTTCGGGTATTTCGCCTCGAATTTTGGGATAATCTCATCGACGACGTTCTTGTCTCTCGCTGTGTAGATAACCAGCTTTTCTTTACCCGATGATGACTTCTCCCCAGATTGCTGTCCGCCCTCAGATGCATTCCCACCGCCGCCTCCACAAGCAGTCACTGCCAGCATCGCAAGGACAAGCATAGAGCTCATCAACCATGTTTTTGCTTTCCTCTTTACCTGTTTCATGACGTTCCCCCTACTATAAATTTTTGATTCGTGTTTCGCGCTGTATCGGATGAATTCATCTTCAATAGACGAAATGAATCTGAGTTGATATGTTCCTATGCAGCCTCCCGCAAAAACGTAGTAGTCCTTCAACAACTGCCCGTTCGTTGGTTATATGGATCAAAGCTATGCTGACGTTCAGAACAATAGCCCTTACTTAGACCAACTAAACATCCGTATATACTTGGTCATTGTGTTGCAGGAAATCGTTATGCTATGTACGGTTTGCCACTATGGAATGCATACAGTTCTATATCGTTCTGAAATGATATTGTGAAATGATTAGCTATGATAGTTCTGAGGTTATATTGTGAAATGATTAGCTGTGATCGTTCTGTGCTGCTATAGTGAAATGATTAACATTTTACTATCTGATGAGTGTGGTATGAGTGTAAGTGTGATTGTGATTGTCATACGATTTTGAGTATATTCGTTGTATTTGATGTGAAAGATGTGTAGGTTGAATTTGTCGTGTGAGTATCAATCGTGAGTAGTAGAACTCCATAATTGTTGTCGTGTGTGTGAGCAGCTGCATCTATCTTGTTGGATTCTGCGCTGTAGAAGAATTGACCTGACGGTATTGTGCTGGTTGCGAATATAGGCACATCCGTAATTGTCATTGTCTGAGAAGCAATTCATGCTGGAGAAGAAATCATTGTTTACCTTTGAAATTTAGCCGTGGAGGGGAAAGCCTCCAATGTACAGTGAATGGCTCCTATCAAGCCCGCCTGATCGCCAAGTGTGGCCATCTTAATGATGGGTACAGATGGAACCCATTCATTCAGCCAATATTGTATTTTGCGAATGCCTTCGTCCCCGATATGCAGCATTTCACCGCTAAGGATGAGCAGCGCCGGATCCATGACGCTCGTGACATTGGCGATCCCATAAGTCCAGTGCCGGCATATATCGTCGAATAGCCTTTGAGCCTCGTCGCTGCCGAGGTTGGCCAGCTCAACAATCTGCTGAATAATGCTTCTGTCTGGGCCAATGGATGGGAGAATGCGAATGGCTTTCTCGTAGATGGCTCTCACCGAGTAGTTGCGCTCGAACACCCCATACTCGCCTTTGACCTGATTGCCGATTGGGCCAATCATCATATAGCCGATCTCACCGCTTGCCTCATTGGCTCCCCGATACAGCTGTCCGTCAATAATCATGCCTGCGCCGATTCCTGTTCCCGCGTACATATAGACGAGATTGGAGTGGCCGACACCGATGCCTTTATGAAATTCGCCCAGCGTCATCAGATTCACGTCGTTCTCGATAACGACAGGCAATCCCAGTGCTTCTTCAATTTCCTTCTGTACCGGCAGCCCCATCCAACCTGTGCTGGGAGCGTAGCTGACCGTTCCTGCACTGCGCTGCGTAATTCCGGGAAGTCCCAGACCCATTCCAAGCAGCCGTTCCTTCGGAAACCCGCTAGCGGTGAGAAGGGTGTCCAATCCCTGTTCAATGCTGCGAATTGCCATCTCGCCATCCATAGGATGCGGCAAATTCGTCGTGCGCGAGACGAGCAGCTCCCCCTTCAGGTTCGCAATCGCCAATTGCAAAGTGCTTCCTTCGAATACTGCGCCAATGACACCATACGCATCAAAGTTATATTCCAGAAGAATCGGCTTCCTGCCGCCCTTCGATTCACCGTATCCGACCTCGCTGATCAAGCCTTCCATAATCATCTCATCGACGAGCGCTGAGACGCATGGCCGGCTTAACTCTGTTAACTTCGCCAAATCAGCTCTCGAAACCCGAGGGTTATCGCGCAATTGATGGAGGATCCCTTCGCGGTTAATATGCTTCACCAATTTTGCGTTTCCCGTCTGGCCTCTGCCAATCAACCCATCATCCTCCCCCGCAATCTAAGTTAGTTAAAATTATTAACAAAGTCTTGTTGGAGATAGTTTATTGTATGCGCTTACAAATTGTCAATATGAATTTTTTCTATTCAGCACTCCTCCTTGTTTTTAATTTGGCTTCAAAAATAATAAGAAAAAGTCTATCTCTTTGGGAGGCTAGACTTTTTAAAATAATCACATATTTAAAAATTACATAACGAGCGTTATATTTTGAATAATTTATCCTCTTTAGATAATCTCAAAATTTTATCATTCTCATTAATAAATTGATATTTTTGTATTTTCTCATTTAATATTGCAAAAATAAATTGACTTTCATTTTCATTAATGAAAGAAACTATTTTTTCAAGGTTATGTTTAGCTACTGTTTCTAATACATCATGTACAAAAAACCTTGGAAAATCCAATTTCAATTCCTTAATAAAAGAAACATAAGCGATATCCAATAATAATGTTATAGACTTTCTATGACCAGTACCCAATCCATCATCAACATTCGAAAGTTTTAATGGGAAAGTATCTGCGCGGGTTAAGTACAAACGTTGACCAAAAGTCTCATAGCTTATTTTTGTTAAATATTCATTGAATTTAGATAAATTGTCCATAACTATGGATCCATCATTAATTGTTCCATATTCATTAGTCTTCTTGTTTAGATCTTCAGTTAACTCATTGTAAATATCTAAAATCTTTGTTAACTGTCCAAGTTGCTCACTCTGTGATATTAGTTCTTTGTGTATTTTCTCAAAATTTTTGAAGTTATCTTGATCAATAATACTAATAATTTTTTTATTCTCATTTATTATTGATTCACGCGAATAATTCATGTTACTAATATCAAGATTAATTTCATTTAATCTATTCCTATAATAAGTAAGCTTGTTTTTCTTTATACTATTGTTAAACTCAATTAGCTCTTGAAATTCCTTATCTATATTTCCTAAATAATGTTCTACATCTTTATAAAACTCATAAAGTATTGATTCGTCCAATGTATCTTGATCATCTGATTCTTTTGAAAGTATTTCTTCTATTTTATTTTTTTTAAATAAAGCCGTCTCAATAGCATCATTGTACCTATTTATTTCATTCTTTACTCGTGATATTTCTTGAATATTTTTCTCGTAGTCCCCAATATTAATCATAGAACTTACTTTATTTTCTAATTCAACAACAGAAGAACGCACTATTCTTATTCTTTCATTTAAATCATCGATGTTTGAAAATTTGTGCAACTTTATTATCTGATTGATATCTTTTTTTATTTCCTATATTTCATTATATAGCTCTAGCTTCCTTTTACTTATCTCTTGAGACGACAACCCAAATAAAAACATTTTGATAATCCATTAGGTAAATAGAGCGGAGTACTGGAGTATATGCTTTTAATTAAAATCCCCCAGTTTCCCCGCCAGCAACTTGTATGCGTAGTAGACAACACAGTTGAATATGAATGATAATAGCGTTACAGCACAGACATTCATCCTTGTCAAATAAAGTGAGGAGGAGGCAGATGCAGCGAAGACTCGTTATTCCACGATTATCATTCATGATGTTCATGCAGTTTTTCGTATGGGGGGCTTGGTACGCCACTGCGGGGCTTACACTCAGCAAATATGGCTTGTCATCCATTATTGGAACCGCTTACTCCGTTGGAGCGATTGCATCCATTATTGCTCCTTTCTTCCTCGGCATGGTAGTTGACCGCTTCTTCGCCTCTGAGAAAGTGATGGGCCTCCTTCATGTTGCAGGCAGTGCACTTCTATGGATGGTCGGCAGGCAAGTCGAGGCAGGCAGCGGAACAACGCTGTTGTGGACGCTTTTTCTGTATATGCTGTGTTATATGCCTACACTGGCACTAAGCAACAATGTAGCTTTTCACCATATTGCGGATGCTGCAAAGACATTCCCGATGATTCGTGTGTTCGGCACAATCGGATGGATCGTGGCAGGCGTCCTTATCGGCCAACTGGGCTACTCCGACAGTTCCGTCATCTTCTACATCTCTGCTATTGCATCCCTCTTGCTCGGTATATTCAGCTTCACTCTGCCCAATACGCCCGCTCCCGCCAGAGGAAAGCCTCTCTCTGTTCGCGACCTGCTCTGTCTTGACGCGCTGCAGATGCTTAAGGAGCGAAGCTATTGTGTTTTCATCATCTGCTCGATGCTTATTTGCATCCCACTTGCAGCCTATTATTCGTTTGCGTCTCCCTTCTTAGAGGCTGCTGGGTTCGCCAATGTAGGCAGCGTGATGACGATCGGCCAGATGTCGGAAATCGCTTTTATGCTGCTTATCCCGTTCTTCTTCCGCCGCTTAGGCATCAAAATCATGCTCCTGATCGGCATGCTTGCTTGGACACTTCGTTATGTCCTATTCGCCTTCGGTGCGCCTGATCAGATTGGATCACTCATGATCGTAGGCATCGCTCTCCATGGCATCTGTTATGATTTTTTCTTTGTAACCGGATTCATCTATGCCGAGCAGCAAGCAGACAGCCAAGTAAAGGGGCAGGCACAAAGCTTGCTGCTCCTGTTCACGCAGGGAATCGGCATCTACTTCGGCTCACTTATCGCCGGCAGTCTGTTCAACGATACCGTGACAGCTAGCGGAACTGCTGCGCTTGCACAATGGAAGAGCTTCTGGCTGTACCCGGCAGGCGCTGCGCTTGTCGTGGCACTGTTGTTCCTGCTGCTGTTCAAATCGAAACCATCCACACATGCTGTTCACCAGCATGATGCGGCATTTGAAAGGAGATAAGCGTAATGAATCGTACGAAAGTAGCCATTTGCGGCGCTGGCTTCGTGGCCGACATTCATATGGAGTCCTTTACCCGATTCGTTCCAGAGGCAGAGGTAGTCGCTGTCTATGCCCGCAATCGTGAGAAAGGAGAAGCATTCGCTGCACGGCATGGAATACCGCAAGTGTATACAGACATGGATGAGCTGTTGGCGCATTCCGGTTGTGAGGTTGTGGACATCTGCCTGCCGAACTTCCTCCATCACCGCGTATGTATTGCGGCTGCGCAAGCGGGCAAGCACGTTATCGTAGAGAAGCCGCTATGCGTTACCTTGGAAGAGGCCGACGAGATGATCGAGACATGCCGCAGCGCAGAAGTGAAGCTCATGTATGCGGAAGAGCTCTGCTTCGCACCGAAGTTCGAGCGGGTACGCAAGCTGATCGAGCTGGGAGCCGTCGGCGATGTGTATATGCTGAAGCAGGCAGAGAAGCATTCTGGTCCGCACAGTGATTGGTTCTATGACATCAAGCAGGCTGGCGGTGGCGTGCTCATGGATCTGGGCTGCCATGCGCTGCAATGGTTCCGCTGGATGATGGGCGGCGCCAAAGTGAAAAGCGTATATGCGACAATGTCTACTGTACTGCATGGCGAGATAACGAAGGGCGAAGATAATGCGGTTACGATCGTAGAGTTCGAGAATGGTGTAACGGCAATCGCGGAGGACAGCTGGGCGAAGCCTGGCGGGATGACAGACAACATAGAAGTATACGGTACGAAGGGAGTAAGCTATGCGGACCTCTTTCAAGGCAACGCTGCTCTGACCTATAGCGAACATGGCTATGATTATGCGATGGAGAAGGCAGGCTCCACCCAAGGGTGGTCGTTCACCATCTATGAAGAAGCATTCAATCAAGGATATCCACAGGAATTGAAGCACTTCATTACCTGTGTCCGGCAAAATCTAGAGCCTTGCGTAACAGGCGAGGACGGGCGTGCCGTACTCGAAATCATCTACGCAGCATATGCCTCCGCCCGATTAGGGCGCAAGATTGAGCTGCCATTCCACGCAGCCGTACAGCGACCGATTGATTTATGGCTGGGTACGGAGAACTAGGTCAGATCGTAAATCATGAATTCCCTTGTGGCAACGAGAAGAAGGCTAGTACCTCCCGATTAGGGATGTACTAGCCTATTAGTTGACTCAATAAATGGCCCACCGTAAGCTAAATTAGGTTGATCCTTTAGATCTTTAAGACCGGCCACATCAATGTATAAAATCCCCATACTTTCCCCTAACTTTTATCGTCATTTTTCAAGATTTTTTTTGAAATTAAGATACCAACAAAAGCAGAAAAAACTATAACAGGGGTCATAAATAGCATTTTATATTGATTCCAAGGTGTTGCGATAGCAACAACGTTTGATACTACAAAAACAATAAAGGAAGCCAATAATTGCTGTTTTACACTTAATTTCGCCACTAATCATCCCCCACATCCTATAAATGAAAATATAGCATTCAAAATAGTGTTAGCTTGTTCTTCCTATATTAAAAGATCAATGAATATGTGTTCCAATCCAGATACCCAAATACAAGTACATCTTAGGTAAGTGTAATTTCTTTCATTTCGAGTGGCATCGATTGCTCCGCGGCCTCTGCCTTGCCTTGAACAGCCTTCTGATGCCGCTTCAATCGGATCCTCCAATCATTCATCTCCTGATCCGTCAATACATGGAACGTCTCAACCTTCCTGCTCGTTCCATCCTTAAGAACGACGACGAACTTGGGGAATACCGGTACGAACAAGATGCCCACTCGACCTTGCTCGACACGAATATCGACTACATCTGCCCATGCTGCGCGGAGTCCATATTCATTCCAAATTGTCTCCTGATCATAGGTCAGTAGGATATTGGTTCCTGCTGTTAAGGCACGCACGGATACGACGAGATTGCTCCCACAATAAGCGAATCCAATGCATGCAGCCGCTGCCAGGGCAATTCGCAAGCTGAGCGGCAATTTGAAATCGAGCACGGCCAGAACGATAAGGCCCGCCGAGAATAGAATACAAATGAATGCAATGAACAATCGGGCTGCTGCTTTCTGTTTCTGATACACGACATGATGCATAGCGCATTTCTCCCTTTCCCACAGGTTGTTCAGTAGCTTTATTCCCACTTCGACGAGCTGTACCGATTCCCCTTCCTACTCCATTCGACAATATGCCATTATTATTCTAATTATGCACCCGCACGCTCTATCTTCTCTCTTGTGTTCGTCTTCTTCTGATTCACCAGAGCCAACTGCGGCAAACAAATGCCTCCTAAAATCAGCACGATTCCTGCCCACTGCAACATCGTAACTTCTTCCCGGAGAACGAGTACGGACATTACTACCGCTGCTGGCAGCTCAGCCGCTCCTAGAATCGTGCCTAGTCCAGAACCAATCTTCGGGACACCTATTCCGAAGAAAATGACCGGGATAATAATGCCCAGCAGCCCCATAGGTAATCCGAACTTCCACAGTCCATCTACCAAGGTACCATCCATAATGAATGCTGGCGGGAACATGAGGAATACAACTACCATAGCTCCCGTAATCATGGATAAGCTCTTCGTCAAAATAGGCACATCGGTTGCAACACGCCCACTTACGAAAATATATACAGCAAACGATATTGCGGAAATCATTCCGAACACCGCCCCTTTCCAGCTCAATCCGGACAATCCATGATCAGCGAGACCGCCCGCGAAGACAGTACCTACGAGCAGGATGATTACCGAAATGATCTTCATCGGTTCAGGGCGCGTGCGCGTAACAACCGCTTCCAGCAATACACCAATCCACGTAAATTGGAATAGAAATACAACGGCTATGGAGGCTGGCAATTCTCCTACGGCAAGGCCGTACGTAATCGAAGTGCAGCTCACAGACAATCCGCAAGCGAGCAGAACCGCGGCTTGCTTCCAGCGCAGCTTATGTCGTGAGAAGAGTAGTGTCATAACCACAAGCATCAGCCATCCAAAGAAATATTGTCCGCCTACAATCTCTGGAACGGTAAAGCCTTCTCCGATCCCGAGCTTCATTATGGAAGACAGAGTTCCATAGCTGCAAGCCCCAAGGAATACAAGCAAAGCATACTGAAGTAATTTCATATTGATGTCAAGCTCCTCTCGCTTATACACGCAAAAAAGCCCCCTGCGTTCTATAGCAGGGGGCGAACGAAACCAAGCGCTGTGGCAATACAAAGCTGTGCGTTCTGCTACCGAACGCGGCCACTCACACGCCTTTGCAAAATTTCGCCTCTCTATTCACACCTTCAGACACTGTGAATAGAGTTTGGTGCATGCCGTTCTATTTATGCCCTTCCATTGTAGTAAGCTTCCTTCACGCTGTCAATGAATAGATTCATTCGGGCAGCAGCAGAATCCAAGTAGTTCCTCCAACGACCGGCGCAACTTGTGTTACAATATAAGCATCATACGCTGTCAATAAAGATAGGAGCGGCACCATGTTAGCAATTATTTATGATTTGGAAATGACCGTAAAGCGCAAAAAAGGGGCGTTTGCCGAAATCATTGAAATTGGGGCGGTGAAAGTGACGGAGAACGAGGGAACATTCGCCGTTGCTGACACGTTTCAAGCGTTCGTCAAACCGACTCTTTCCCCCAAGTTAACAGATGATACTGTTAATTTTACCGGTATTACACAAGAGGATATTACACATGCCTCCACCCTGCAGGATGTCCTTGATCAATTCATCGCGTGGATTGATACGGATGACTATGCACTATGTTCCTGGGGGCCGGATGATAAATCCCAATTCCTAAAGGAATGCCGCCAGAAGAAGATTCCACTGTACTGGCTTCGCAATCATAACAATTTGCAAAAGCAAGTATCTACTGCCCTGAAACGTGAGCATAATCAGCAGATTGGACTTAAGGCAGCGCTGGAAGCACTGGACGTCCCGTTCGTCGGGAATCAGCACCGGGCACTGGATGATGCCTACAACACAGCACTCGTATATATACAGATGCAGGAGCACATTCAGTTGACTCGCAATGAGGTTCAAGAACATCCGAGCTATGAGAGCAATGTTGTATATCGAGATGATACAAGCAATGAGGATCGAGACAATCCATTCGCAGCGCTTGCCAATTGGAATATGGACGAAGACAAATAGAACACGGTTTGTCCCGAGATGGGGCAAACCGTGTTCTATTTACTTTCACATTCTATATCAGGGTTGCAACGAACGAATAATTGCGGTTACGTAACTGCGAATTCATCCGGGTTCGGACCAACTCGCTTATCTTCATTAAGTGCATCGATGCTGCTCAGCTCAGTACTGCTCAACTCGAAATCAAATACATTGAAGTTCTCGCGTATGCGCGATGGTGTAATCGACTTCGGAATGACGACATGGCCATGCTGCAAGTGCCAGCGAATAACCACTTGAGCTGATGTCTTGCCGTGTGCGGCCGCGATCGCAGCGATCTCTTCATTCTGCAAAATATCCCCACCCTGCATCAGCGGGCTCCAAGCTTCCAAATAAATATCATGGCGCTGGCAATATTCACGCAGCTCGTTCTGAGCCAAGCGCGGATGGCATTCCACCTGATTCACAACCGGCTTCACGCTGCATTCCTGCGCCAAACGCTCCAAGTGAGGAATATGGAAGTTGGATACGCCAATCGAACGCACGCGTCCGTCTGCGTAGAGCTTCTCCAATGCTTTGTATGTGTCCACATACAAATCCCGGGAAGGAACTGGCCAATGAATCAAATACAAATCGAGATAGTCGGTCCCCAACTTATGTAAGCTCTCATCGAACGCCTTCAGGGTAGCATCATATCCTTGCTCGGAATTCCATACTTTCGTCGTCAAGAATATATCTTCACGCTTCACGCCTGACTCTTTAATGGCTTCGCCAACGCCTGCTTCATTCTGATAAATAGCTGCTGTATCGATTAAGCGATAGCCCGTCTCCAATGCAGTCTTCACTGCATCCTTCACCTGCTGTCCCTCTTCAACGCGCCATACCCCAAGACCTAGCTGCGGCATGCTCAAGCCATTGTTCAACGTAATTTGCATGTTCATTGCCTCCTTCATAAATGTAGCAACAATTTCAGTATAGTCGTAAACGGCAGTCTGGTGCAAACCATCTGTCCTACCTCATAACAAAGCTATTGTAAACGCGTTTCGGGCAAGCACATTTCACGATTTCCCAGAACTTAATATAACTTTGGAAATAAGTGGGCAGCTGCATTGACTTCCTATCCGGTTGCTGATAACATACTGCCATAACACCAATACCTTAGTTATCTTATAGGAAATATAATGATTAATCAACTATGAACAACGACTCATGACTTCTGTCGACCGGATCACCGGAGACGCATACCTAACTGCATGTTTAGGGGTGTCTTCGGTTTTTTTGCATTCATGTTCAAGGGAGGAACGTATATGAGCAGTCAACCAACGCAAATCGGGTTAGATACCATCCATCCGAAGTGGCTGGAGCGAATCGCAGAACAATTGAAAGGACTCAACTATGGATCACTGACCATCACGATCCATGACGGCCACATTGTACAGCTGGAGCGGACAGAACGCACCCGCTTCGAGCTGGAAGGCGCAAAAGAAAGGAGACAATCCCGATGAAAGTACAACGTCGTTTACCTGTACGTATCATCATCCTGCTTTCTGTGTTGACGCTCGCCTTGATGGCCTCCTGCGGACGCAGCGATTCAGGTTCAGGCAAGCAGGGAGAAGCAGAAGGAGCTAAGCCAAATACTGCTTCTGAAGAGACTGTGGAACTGCAGAACGTGTCCTATGACCCAACCCGTGAGCTGTACGCTGATTACAACAAGGCATTCGCCGCACACTGGAAAGAAACGGCCGGACAGAATGTCACTGTGAAGCAATCACATGGCGGCAGCGGCAAGCAAGCACGCGCTGTCATCGACGGCTTGAAGGCCGATGTCGTTACCCTCGCCCTTGCATACGATATTGATGCGATTCGCAAGGCTGGCTTGATTCAAGAGGACTGGCAGACACGCTTTGAGCATAATAGCGCCCCTTACTACTCCACGATCGTGTTTCTTGTGCGCAAGGGCAACCCCAAGGGAATCCATGATTGGAACGATCTCATCAAGCCCGGTATTCAAGTCATTACACCGAACCCCAAAACTTCCGGAGGCGCCCGCTGGAATTATCTCGCCGCTTGGGGGTACGCCCTCTCTGAGAACAAACAAGATGAAGAGAAGGCAAAGCAATTCCTCTCCGCCCTCTATGCCAATGTCCCCGTACTCGATTCAGGCGCGCGCGGAGCAACGACAACCTTCGTGGAGCGAGGAATCGGTGATGTACTCATCTCTTGGGAAAATGAAGCTTTCCTTGCCACAAACGAGCTTGGGCAGGATAAATTCGAAATTGTCGTTCCTAAGCTAAGCATATTAGCGGAACCGCCTGTCTCGGTCGTCGACAAAACGGTGGATAAGCGAGGAACCCGCAAAGTCGCCGAAGCTTACTTATCCTATCTGTATTCAGAGGAAGGACAAGAGATTGCAGCAAAGCACTATTACCGCCCAAGCTTAGAAGCCGTTGCGGCCAAGCACAAGGCACAATTCCCCGAACTTAAGCTGCTCACCATTCAGGATGACTTCGGCGGATGGGAAGCCGCGCATCAGAAGCACTTCGCTGATGGAGCATTATTTGATCAAATTTATAAAAAGTAGAAGGGAGCACGGGATATCATGACCACACAATCCGCTCATCTTGGCCGTTCTCCCATCAAGCCGAGGAAGGCATCGTATTCGGTGCTTCCCGGCTTCCGCTTCACACTAGGCTATACGCTGATTTATATGTCTCTCCTCGTACTCATTCCACTGTCAGCCATCGTCTTGAAATCATCCGAATTAACCTGGGGCGAGTTTTGGAGCACGGTGCTGGATGACCGTGTCATCGCAGCGTATCGGATCAGCTTTATCGTCTCCTGTGCCGCGGGACTCCTCAATGTCTGTTTTGGACTGATTGTCGCTTGGGTGCTTGTCCGTTATTCATTTCCAGGAAAGCGATGGATAGACGGCTTGATTGATCTGCCATTCGCACTCCCTACTGCTGTCGCAGGCATTGCTCTGACCTCCATCTATGCAGAGAACGGCTGGATTGGACAGCTGTTGTATCCGCTTGGCATACAGAGCGCCTATTCACAGGTTGGCATCATGATCGCGCTGACCTTTATTGGCTTCCCCTTCGTGGTGCGAACCGTTCAGCCAATCTTAGAGCAATGGAGCACGGAAGTTGAGGAAGCAGCGGCAACCTTGGGTGCCAAGCGTTGGGCGGTATTCTCCAGAATCATCTTTCCCGAACTCATACCGCCGCTACTGACAGGCTTTGCGCTTGCCTTTGCACGCGGAATTGGCGAATATGGTTCCGTTGTATTTATTTCCGGCAACATGCCTTATAAGACTGAGATTGCACCGTTGCTTATTATGACGAAGCTGGAGCAATATGAATATGCCGCAGCCACGGCTATTGCACTTGTATTGCTTGTTATATCTTTTGTCCTGCTGTTTATCATCAATTTCATTCAATGGAGAATGGGCAGACGCGTTATGCCCCATTAGAGCGAATGAAGGATGAAACTGCACTCTGATTCACCCCATCAACAATACTTGAAAACGCGAAAACAAGGAGATTACCCGTATGACCGATACCTCATTGCTTACGGAACAACCTAAATTCCCCCCTCATACTAGGCGCAAGTCAATGGGAGGCGGACTTCCGCCATCAGCGCCGCAATCTCGCGCATGTACAACGGAATCCCCCTATGTCCGATACCTGCTCATTGCCGTTGCTCTTGGCTTTATTGCGCTCGTCATTCTGCTCCCACTTGCGGCCGTGTTCGTGCAAGCATTCAAGCGCGGAGCTGATGTCTATCTGGCAGCACTTGTTGACCCAGATGCCTTAGCAGCGATCCGGCTCACGTTTGTCACTGCATCAATCGCCGTGCCTTTAAATGCAATTTTCGGCATTGCAGCAGCTTGGTGTATCACCAAATTTTCATTTCGCGGCAAGCAATGGCTCATTACTATGATGGATCTACCCTTCTCAATTTCGCCTGTCATTGCAGGCTTTTTATTTATTTTAATTTTTGGCTCAAATGGATGGTTTGGAGAATGGCTGGACAATCAAAATATTCGAATCGTCTTTGCCCTTCCAGGTATTGTATTAGCCACGTTATTTGTCACCTTCCCCTTCGTTGCCAGGGAGCTCATTCCGCTCATGCAGACGCAAGGAATACAGGAGGAGGAGGCAGCGGCCACCTTAGGAGCAAGCGGGTGGCGAATGTTCTGGCGTGTGACGCTGCCCAATATCAAGTGGGGACTGTTATACGGCATAGTCATTTGTAATGCGAGGGCAATGGGGGAATTCGGGGCGGTATCCGTCGTATCGGGGCATATACGAGGCGAGACGAATACAATGCCGCTCCATATTGAGATTTTATACAATGAATATCAATTCTCGGCAGCATTCGCTGTGTCTTCACTGCTCGTATGTGTAGCATTGTTAACCATTGCAGCCAAGCACTGGCTGACGCGCAAGGAGGATTGAGCTGAATAGGTTTCGCTTGTCATCGCGTCCAAAATATCTATTGCGATCCGTTTCGCAGCATACGGACGCGCCAGACTCACCATGCTTCGCTTCATGGATTCAAGCAGGGCCGGCTGATTGTACGCCTCGCAGAGTCTCATCGCCAGCTCAACGTCCTGCCGCACGACAACAGCTGCACCATGCCTTGCGAAATACCGAGCATTTTCCCGCTCTTGACCAGGCTGCGGGCGCGCGATAAATAGAGGCACCTGCATAGCGAGCGCTTCCGTTAGGGTTACACCTCCCGCCTTCGTAACCATTGCATTAGCGCATAACATCAGTTCATGAATAGAGGACACATAGCCGAAGACATGTACATTGCTCAACGAACGGAATTTCTCCGTGAGTTCTGTCTCCCAGCGTTCATTTCTGCCGCATACAATAACAACCTGGTGATTCGGGATTCGTTCTAATAGGCGAAGAAATCGATTGGATATTGCCTGTGCACCAAGCCCACCCGACATTACTAACGTAGTTCGAAGCCCCGAATGTAATCCATATTTATGGAATAGTGCTTCCACTTGCTCTTCATTCTGCATGGAGGACTGCATCGTGTACTGCTGAGAGTACAAGTCAAATTGATCACGAATTGGAATGCCGCTTACATGCACTAGATCTGGAGCGATACCGGCTCTCATCATCTGTTCGGCTAATTCGACAGTTGCAACATAGTAGTGATCTGTGGTGGACAATATCCAGCGGTGATGGAGATCGTAATCGGTGATGACCGTAAATGTGGGAATCGCTTTGTTCATCTGCCGGACAACTGATGAGACGTCGAAGTAGGGAAATGTACTGATAATGCCATCAGGCCGATGCTCCAGCAGCAGCTGCTTCAGCTTGCGCTTGCCTAGTGTGAACCCTGTTCGCACAAGTGGATGTGTACGTTCAATTCGGCGCGTTGAATAGTAGCTCCAACCATAATAGTGAATCCCGTATTGCGACATCGTCTGACTTTGCATAAATATAAACCGAAACATCGCATCCATCATCGGATGCGCCTCAGCCATCAAATCCACAACAATAACCTGCATGCCAAGCCGCTCCATGTGTCCTTTGAGCGCCTGCGTTACCATCCAATGCCCTTCCCCGAAACGGGACGTTAAGATCATAATCTTGTAAGCAGCTTTATGCATTCTTTATTTTCCCTCCTTTCTCTCAGATTATTTTATCTTTCTCTCCCTTCCCACGGATTATAACGTTGGTTCCTCATCAGAGGTTTAACGGAAGTTGGTTGTTTTGTGAATATAAGCAAAGAGCCGCCCTACCCTCTCGGAGAGGCGGCGGCTTGCTGGCGGATAGTGCCTAATTACTGTTCTTCAGAAGATTCAGGCTGACGGTATGGATATTCATAATTAAGCGGCTCATCGAATGTCGCATAGTCGAAGTTAACCATTAACAGCATGATGCGTTGACCCGTTCTCGGATCGCTGATAATGATATGATCACGACCAGCAGCCTCAATTTTACCGCGGAATATCTTCGCATTCCATTCCGAGTTGTTCTCATATGTCATATAGAACGTACCGATCTTGCCAAGATTCAAGCGCAAAATGTTCTCGATAAAGGATTGTTCTTGCGGGAGCCCCGTCAGAACCGTGCCGGAAGGCGTAATCACATTACCGCTGGCGACCGAAGGAGGCATTGTAGCTGCCTGCTGCGTTGCAACCGGCTGCTGTATAGCTAATGGCTGTTGCATTGACATAGGCTGCTGCATTGGCATTGGCTGATTGGCGAAAGGCTGTACAGCTTGTTGCATTGGCATGCTCTGCATCGACATGTTCTGCATTGGCATGCTCTGCATCGACATGTTCTGCATCGGCATGCTCTGCATCGGCATGCTCTGCATCGGCAAGCTCTGCATTGGCATGCTCTGCATTGGCATGCTCTGCATCGATTGCTGCGCCGGATATGGCGTCGGAGTTGGACTGATTGGGGCTTTTGATCCGCAACAAGATCCGCCTTTTGACGTGCTCATTGGAGAAATCGAACTATTACCGGATTGGTTCGGAGTTGGATAACCATAACTCATGTAATTCATGCTACACTCTCTCCTTTACAGTCTCATCTGGACTGATTTTTTAATGAAGCCTCGTTACCCCGAGTACACTGCTGGACAGTCGTCCCCAGTTGGGGAAAAGAAATAATGCGCTCGATACCGACCAGAATTTTGTTGATTGAACCACGTATCTGGGCACTCTCCCGCCGGCCTAAAGGACCACTGTGCATAGGAAGCAGGCCAGGTGCGCTCGCCATTGATTGCGCGTTGAGCTAGACGAATATCAGCGTCACGAGCCCATCGATAGAAGTAGCCCTTCAGTGCCTGTTACCTCCCTCCCCCTTTCATTCGTTACCATCATATGTGCGAGTGCCTAATTGGTGACAAACGAAAATAAGCCGGCTCCAATAGGAACCGGCTCATGGTCAGGTGCGAACACTTTTGTTTAATTGGTATTGGGATTGCTTATTTTACAGCTGCAAGCAAGTTTTTAGCGCTTTGCTCAGCACGTTGCTTCGCAGAAGCAAGGATTTCTTCTGCACGATCAGGTGTTGCAGCCATGCCTTCTACTACGACATTCTCGTAATCGGTAATGCCGATAAAGCCCATGATCGTTTGCAAGTAAGAGTCAGTGAAGCGAAGACCTGTTGTTGGTCCTTCGGAGTAAACGCCACCGCGCGCTTCGATATGAACAACTTTCTTGCCTCCGAGCAAGCCTTTTGGACCTTCAGCTGTGTATTTGAATGTACGGCCAGCGATAACCACGTTATCGATATAAGCCTTAAGAAGAGTTGGGAAGCTTAGGTTCCACATTGGTGTAATGAATACCACTACATCTGCTGCAATAAATTGCTCCAAAATTTCGTTCATGCGGCCAAGTGTGCTTGTTTGCTCTGCAGACAACGCTTCACCAGCGGCAGCTTTGCCCCAAGCATCCAGTACTGTGCCATCGATCAATGGAATGTTCTCTTCATACAGATTCACACGCTCGATTTGTACATCCGCATCAGCTTGAAGCGCAGTCAAGTAGTGCTCACCAAGACGAAGGCTGAAGGACATTTCAGTTGGTTTAGGATTCGAATTAATAACAAGTACTTTTTTCATCATGTTCACCTCATAAATAAATTTTGTATAACGTTATTGCCTTACATTCAGTTCTGACAAGATAGCTCATAGCCTGCGGCAAATTATTGATGTTGACTCAAAATTGTCCGCTTATTTAATGTCATTGACTTACTTTATGTAAGTATAATAAATGTTATAACTTACTTTTGTCAAGTAAATGAGTTAAATTTATTTTTCAACTTATATTTTGTATACATATCAAAGACAGCCTATCGTTCTGTTCTTTCTAGTCCAGCAACCTAAGTGACAGAAGCAGTTGCTTCATCACTCCCACTCATCCGAGAAGCTCTCGCTCGAAGGAGAGCAAATGCATAGATGAACAGCAGCAATACCGCAGACAAAGCGGATACGAGGTACGTATTGCTATAAGTTGTGATTGATGCTACTGCACCAAGCAACAACGAACCGAGAGCCACGCCCAAGTCAATTGAATTGTAGAACATGCCTGTTGCCGCAGCATGCTGATCAGCAGGTACACGCTGCACAGCCCATGCTTGGAATGCAGGCTGCAGACTGCCATATCCAAGCCCGTACATAGCAGCGGCAAGACACAGCATCCCTGTCGATGCACTGTAGGCCAGAACCACCAGCGAAGCTGCCAACATTATTCCACCTGCAGGGACAACCGCGAGATGTCCCTTGCTGTCATACAGCTTGCCAGCGAATGTACGGACAACCAATATGGATATCGCATTACATAAGAAGAATAGGCTCACATTCGCGATCCCTCTCTCCTGACCGAACATGGTAATGAAGGACAGGATACCTCCGTACGTGATGGTGACAAGAAAATTAAGCGTACACGGCAGCAATGCCCGCCGATCAATCCATGAGCCTTGCGGGCGGATAGTTGCTTGACTCGCAGGAGCTTTGGCACTGCGCAATAGTGGCAGCATTGGAAAAATAATAATGATAAGGACAAACGTCGTTCCAATTAAGTACTCATATCCGTAGCTTTGCAGCAGCCACAAACCAATAATCGGAGCGATTGCCATGGATAAGCTATTGGATAAGCCGTAATAACCCATTCCTTCCCCCATGCGTCGAGGAGGAATAATTCGCGTTGCCAATGTCCCTAGGGCTGTGCTCGTAATGCCAAATCCCGCCCCATAAATCATGCGCACAAGCATGAACAAGGCCAAGGATGGTACAAATGCATAAGCGCCCGTCGACAAGGCATAAATGAGCAAACCAGCAATCAAAATGCTCATCGCTCGGAACCGATCAAAAAATCTCCCCGCAAAAAGTCGGGTCACAATAGCCGACAAAGCGAACAAACTGACCACAAAGCTCACGGTCATGTTGTCTGCTTGATAAGCATCCTTCACATACGCTGGCAGCGCAGGCGTTATCATCAACAGATTCAATGATACGAGAAAGTTCGAGCCAGCTAGCACCACAAATGGCTTTGTCCACAATGGCTGCTTCTCTTCAAGATTCGCATTGTTATTTCTATATTCCGCATTCATATCTTTCATTTCTTTCATTTCTTTCATTTCTTTCATTTCTTCGTACCGCTTCCCTGACTCGCCGCTGCCAACCGTTCCTTCTCAGCTGCAGCAGAATTATCTTGAATCCGCTGCAGTTGTTGCAGCAGATGCTGCTCCTCGTCGCTTGAGAATCCCGCCATAACTTGAGCGATATATTCCTGCTCAATGGGAATCAACTGATCCACAATAGAGCGCCCGGCAGCAGTTACCGCCAACCGATATGCGCGCCGATCCTGTTCGCAGGTTCTTCGCTCTACCCACCCCTTGCGCAGCAAGTGCTGCACAATCCGTGTCAAGGTTGGCTGATCTTTCCCGCATCGCTCAGCCAATCCCTTTTGATTAATGCCTTCCTCTTCAACAAGACGGAACAGCACTCCCCACTGCTCAATCGTCATATCATAAGGCCGGAATCTCGCCCCTAACTCCGCAGCTACCTTACGGTGTGTCTGACCGAGCATGTAACCTACCCTTCGTTCCAAATGCAGCACCATTTTGTGTAATACCTCCTAATATTTCATCTGCACAAATCGGAAATAGTTGTTGTAACAACTATTAACTTGTCATAACAACTATTATAACAATAAGCACTCTAATGTAAATAGTTATATATTAGTTGGCAGATCAGATCAAAAAAGACGGTTCTGTAATCCGAACCGTCTTTGTTCTTATATTATGAGGTGTAGGACTGGTCTGACACGCTTTGTACAATGCTTGACGACCCCATACCACCTGTTGATGCATAGCCTTCGGCCTGTTGAGTGAAAGCTGTAATGCTATTCACTTGGCCTGTTGGCTGGAAGCTGTTCGGCACTACATTTTGATGCGCTCCATGCGTTTGCGCTGTAATGCTTTGCACTTGACCTGTCGGCTGGAAGCTGTTCGGCACTACATTTTGATGTGCTCCATGCGTTTGTGCCGTGATGCTTTGCACTTGGCCTGTCGGCTGGAAGCTGTTCGGTACTACATTCTGATGCGCTCCATGCGTTTGTGCCGTAATGCTTTGCACTTGGCCTGTCGGCTGGAAGCTGTTCGGTACTACATTCTGATGCGCTCCATGCGTTTGTGCTGTAATGCTTTGCACTTGACCTGTCGGCTGGAAGCTGTTCGGTACTACATTTTGATGCGCTCCATGCGTTTGCGCTGTAATGCTTTGCACTTGGCCTGTCGGCTGGAAGCTATTCGGCACTACATTTTGATGCGCTCCATGCGTTTGTGCCGTAATGCTTTGTACTTGACCTGTCGGCTGGAAGCTATTCGGCACTACATTTTGATGCGCTCCATGCGTTTGCGCTGTAATGCTTTGCACTTGGCCTGTCGGCTGGAAGCTGTTCGGCACTACATTTTGGTGCGCTCCATGCGTTTGCGCTGTAATGCTTTGCACTTGGCCTGTCGGCTGGAAGCTGTTCGGCACTACATTTTGGTGCGCTCCATGCGTTTGCGCTGTAATGCTTTGCACTTGGCCTGTTGGCTGGAAGCTGTTCGGTACTACATTTTGGTGCGCTCCATGCGTTTGCGCTGTAATGCTCTGCACTTGGCCTGTCGGCTGGAAGCTGTTCGGCACTACATTTTGATTCGCTCCATGCGTTTGCGCTGTAATGCTTTGCACTTGGCCTGTCGGCTGGAAGCTGTTCGGTACGACGTTCTGTTGTGCACCATGTGTCTGTGAAGTGATGCTGCCTACATACCCGCTCGATTGAAAGTTGTTCGGTACTACATTTTGTTCAGACTGTTGTGAAGTATAGCTATGTAGGTATCCTGACGGTTGAGGATATGCACCTCTTGTCACATCAACGTTTAACGCTCCATAGCTTCCAGAACCCAAGTTGCTGCTCATACCATAGCCAGAAGAGATTCCCGTTCCATAGCTGGCACTATTGCTTGTATAAGATACCGGATTGGACGTTCCTTCGTTCAACTGCTGCACCAAATCCCGAAATTGTTGTTGACCTGGCTGGCGCAAGTACTCATTCGACATATGCCTATTCCTCCTATGCGATCGCATCTTATCCGTATGCCGCATTTATATTCACGGCGCACGATGTTAGTATGGATGAACAAGAGGAACAATTATGCATTTTACAGAAAAATTCAAACAGCTGATGAAACAAACATCAACCTCCTACTTTAGACTGGTTCATACGCTGACGGGAACTGTGATTGGAAGCCTCTACAGGAATGAGCTGACCGGCCTTGCCAAGTCCGAATGCAGGCATGTAGTTATAGACCGCTTCATACTGGCCAGGTTCAATCTGATACGTCTCATGGTAAACGCCAACCTCCCCGGCCTTGCCGGTCTGATGGAACTTGCGCCATGTTTCCTTATGGAACCCGTTTCTGGCATACCGCTCCAAGTCATCGTAGGAACGCCAGTACTGTACCAACATCGGACCATTTCGCCCAATAAAATATTCGGCATGCAGAAAGCCATGCTCCTTGTCTTGATACAGTTCCTTCATCATACGCGGCATGGCTCGTGCGACTGGCAGCCATTTGCGTACCGCAAGCCAACGATTCACTCTCATCCCGATAATAAAGACAACGAATGAGCCTTCCATCTTGGCCGCAAAGCGCCCCATATGGATCCCCATCTCTATCCCTCCCTATTTTGCTAGCACTTCTAAATGCTCCATATAACAGGCCATAATATCATCTCCGCGCATCATAAGATGGGCCGTTAAATAGGCTCCATAAAAAATGGTAAACAACATCTCCGTTATTTGCCCGACACTATAACGTTCTGCGGCTTCTCCTTTGGCGATCGCCTCTTCAGCAATTCGCTGCATGAGTACATAAAGATTTGGATCAATTGCGCGAGCCTGCTCCTCTTTCCCAGGGAAAAGCAGATGAATCTCAGCATCCGTCAACATCGGCATAGGTGGATGCATCTTCTCTTCTGCAAGCAGTCCCACAAGACGCAGCATGATGCCCGGCCGAGCATGGTCATCCTCAACAATGCAGGCGAATAAATGCTTGGCAGCATCCCAGCCCCGCAGCCCCAGTTCGTCGATTTCTAGCCAGCGCTTCGTCAACCACACGCACATGTAATAGACAAGCACATCTTCCTTTTTCGGGAAGCACTTAAAAAAGGTCACCTTCGACACTTCCACTTGCGCACATAGATCTTCCACTTTCATCTCACGAAAGGATTGCTTCACACTCATGTCCAAGCAAGCTTCATAAAGTGCTATTTTTGTCTTTGCCTTCTTCCGCTCTCTCAGCGGGATATTCAACATCCCCATTTTTATTTCCAATCCTTTCTTGCTGGCAATACATTAAATATACTTGAGTAATTAAATTAACTCAAGTAAACCTTTGTTGCCGAGTGTAAATTCCCCTCCGTTTGGACTCTGTGCCTTTTTTATGTACAATGAAGTGGAAAGTAACTATAGAAAAGGAGATAGATACGTGTTTGAATGGAAAAATATTATTCGCGGGATTCTGATTGGTGCAAGTGACCTGATTCCCGGAGTAAGTGGGGGTACAATTGCTGTTGTACTCGGATTCTATGAGAAACTGATCGCTTCAATCAGCGGGTTCTTCAGTCGGGAGTGGAAGAAGCATCTAGGCTTCCTCATTCCGTTAGGCATCGGTGTCGGTTCAGCGATTTTGCTGCTTAGTAAAGTAATGAAGTGGCTATTGGCCGAGCATCCGCAGCCAACCTTTTTCTTTTTCCTTGGACTTATTGTTGGTATATTGCCATTTTTGTGGAGAGAAGCAGATGGATCGCGCAACTTCAAGCCTATCCACTATATTCTGCTGCTGATTGGAGCCGCAGCCGTAGCGTGCACAGCGTTTTTCAAACCAGACGATCATAACTCGATTATTGAGCTTACAGCATCCTCAGGGGTATTTTTATTTTTCGCTGGATGGCTGGGAAGCATGGCAATGATTCTGCCTGGCGTAAGCGGTTCATTCGTATTACTCCTGCTCGGCGCTTATCCGACGGCAATTCACGCCTTGTCAACACTGAACTTGCCGCTCATTGCCATTATTGGCGCCGGGGTAATCGTCGGATTCATTGTTAGCACAAAGTTCATCCGCTTCTTGCTTGCCAAGTTCCCATCAATCATGTATGCCATTATTATCGGCATGGTCGTTGGCTCCCTGGCCGTTGTTTATCCAGGACTGAACGGCTCAATCGGTACACTTGCCATTAGCATCCTAATGATGATTCTCGGATTTGCTGCCGCCTATGGATTAGGGAAGCAGCAGCCGCAATGATAAAGCTTCGACTACAACATGATTGCTTATACGACAGCAAGGCACCTCATCTTATTATCAGAAGATAAGGTGCCTTGCTGTATGAATGCACGATATGATGTTCAAATGTTGTAGGTAAGGTGCCAAAATTATACGTGCTGTGCCTCTAACGGGCATCTGACAGCTGGTGATATTGATTATGCAGCGGACGCAGCTCAAGCCAGCGTTGGAAGGATAGACCTTCCTGCTGCTCCTCATAGAGCGGATGCTCCGCCTCGCCAAGATGCGCCTCTGGCAGCTTCGATGAGCCCTGGAATGTCAATTGCACAGGCAATGTCAATGTATCCGGGTAGCCTGGAATTGCAGATGATAGGCGTCCCTTCACGTGGCGCACCTTGCTGGATGCCGAATGTCGCACATGTTCAGGATTAATTTGAACCCATACATCCCAACTCACTTGCCCTCTGCCATTGCGGAACGGAACTGTCAATCTGCTGTGTATATAGTAATATTCATCGTCCATGATGCATTCATCCGGCGTCAATTGACACCGTTCTTCCCGTTCCCACGGCTCAATCTCCGTTACATAGAATGGTGCTGTACAATCCGTGTACACACTCGCCACAGGAGCATCGCTCGGCTTCCTTAATCGTGTGCGATGCCTCCGGCGTTTTCCTAGCAATTCTGCTCTACTTTCTCTCTCTTCCATATCTCTCCACTCCCTCTACTTATTTTTTACGCAAAAATAGGGAAAATGAAAGAGGGGAATTGTGAACATTTCTCAACAAAATTCTACAAAGTACAACAAAAATGTTGTCTGTTCGTGTCGAATGATAAAAAAATGCGCCTTTATTCGATATTTCTCCTCTCTGTTTCAGCGGTAAATCAGATAGAAGTTGCAGATAGAACCTACGTGAAAGTCATTCGCATCCTAATGACAGCTCGTGGTCATGAATCTTCCCATAAAAAAACCTGCATGCGGCAGCTGCAGGTGGAAATGTAAAATATGATCCGTCGTTCCATCTTTATAGATTAACGATTAAGCAAGCTCCCTACATAGCGAAGCAATTCATTGGCGCAAACTGGGCAATACCCATGTTCCTCCATCAGTCTAGCTGAGACCTCATTAATGCGTTTCAACTGCGTTTCATCTGGCGTTTTCGTGGACGTCGTAATCTTGACGATATCCTTCAAGTCAGAGAACAGCTTCTTCTCTACCGCCTCACGCAATCGGTCATGGCTGTTGTAATCGAATTTGCGTCCCTTGCGAGAATACGAAGACAGCCGAATGAGGATCTCTTCCCGGAACGCCTTCTTCGCATTTTCCGACACGCCGATTTGTTCCTCAATTGAGCGCATAAGCCGCTCATCTGGATCCAGCTCCTCATCCGTAAGCGGGTCGCGTATCTTCTTCCAATTGCAGAATGCCTCAATATTGTCTAGATAATTCTCGAACAAGGTCTTCGCAGATTCTTCGAACGAATAGACAAATGCCTTCTGCACTTCCTTCTTCGCAAGGCTGTCATACTCTTTGCGAGCAATCGAGATATAGTTGAGATATCGTTCCCGTTCCTCCTTCGTAATCGAAGCATGCTGATCCAAGCCGTCCTTCAAGGCACGCAGTACATCTAATGCGTTAATGCATTGAAGATTCTGCTTTATAAGCGCACTTGATATCCGGTTAATAACATATCGAGGATCTACGCCTGACATCCCTTCCTCAGAAAATTCACTTTGCATTTCCTTCAGATCATTGTCCTTATAGCCTTCCACCTCTTCACCGTCGTACATCCGCATCTTCTTCACTAAATCCATGCCCTGCTTCTTGCTCTCCTTCAATCGGGTCAAGATGGAGAATATAGCAGCTGCCTTGAGCGCATGCGGTGCAATATGAACATGACCCATATCGCTCTGACTGATCAGCTTCGAATAGATACGCTCTTCCTGCGACACCTTCAAGTTATACGGGATCGGCATGACAATCATACGGGATTGAAGCGCCTCATTCTTCTTGTTCGCGATGAAGCCTTTGTACTCCGCCTCATTGGTGTGAGCGATGATGAGCTCATCGGCCGAGATCAGCGCAAATCGTCCAGCCTTGAAATTCCCCTCCTGTGTGAGCGACAGCAGATTCCACAGGAACTTCTCATCGCACTTCAGCATCTCCTGGAATTCCATCAAGCCGCGGTTCGCCTTGTTCAGTTCCCCATCGAACCGATACGCGCGCGGATCAGACTCCGAACCAAACTCCGTTATCGTAGAGAAGTCAATGCTTCCCGTTAAGTCCGCAATATCCTGCGACTTCGGGTCCGATGGACTGAATGTCCCGATCCCAATTCGATTTTCCTCCGATACAAGCACTCGTTCCACCAACACCTGCTCGATGTCGTTGTCATATTCCGTCTTCAATCGCAGTTGGCATGACGGGCAGAGATTTCCCTCAATGCGAACACCCAGCTCGCGCTCAACCTCAGGCCGAAGTTCATTCGGTATCAGGTGCAGCGGTTCTTCATGCATAGGACAGCCCTTGATTGCATATATAGCTCCCCGCTCGGTTCGGGAGAACTGCTCCATGCCCCGCTTCAGCATCGTGACCAGGGTTGATTTCCCTCCGCTCACAGGCCCCATCAATAGCAATATCCGCTTCCGCACATCAAGCCGCTTCGCAGCAGAGTGGAAATATTCTTCCACCAGCTTCTCAATGGCACGGTCAAGACCGAATATTTCCTTATCGAAAAACTTATATCTGGTCTGCCCGTTAACCTCTTCCACACCATACGACGCAATCATCTCATACACGCGCGCATGTGCCGTCATCGCCGGAGCGGGGTCACGACGCAGCAACTCGACATATTGTTTAAATGTTCCGGTCCAGGCCAATTGTTCACTTTCGGCACGATGTTCTGAAATCCGTTTGAATATGTCCATCCCTTTAAACCTCCATTGCTCCCGATTTGCAACACAGCCCTCCATCGCCGCTTTGCGTCTGTCTCACTTTAGAGAAAAAATTAGTGTACTACATAACTATGCGGAACAAGCCTGTGAATATCACGAAATTTTCTGCATATACAAGCCCAACCTTTGGTTCGATCATGAGCATGGTATAATGGGACGAAGAGTTATAGGAAAGAGGCCCGGAGAAATCATCACAAGATTTGTCCCCCTTTTTCATCGGGAAAGGAGTAACCGTTCGTATGGGCAAATCAACATCCCCTTCTACTCGAGCCAAAAAAACGAAACAATCTGCACGCTCACAGAGTGCATCGCCTGTCCGCTCGGATTCAATCGCAGCAGAGCGGGAGCAACAACAGGAGACGAAGGAGACGAGAGAGAAGCAAGTGGACTCGTCTAGAGTCATTCTTAAAGAATCAGAGCTGTACGCCCCAATTAAGACGTACTTTGAAGCGATTGGATATCATGTTCGGGGTGAGGTTCGCCATTGTGATATGGTTGCTATCCGCCCAGATGCGCCGGAAGCAGAGCCGATTATTATCGAATTGAAGTCTTCCTTCAACGTAACGCTGCTGCTTCAGGCGCTTGATCGGTTAAAGCTGTCGTCGACCGTATACGTTGCTGTAGCCAAAAAAAAAGCAACCCGCAGCAGCCATCCGGTATCCGGACTTCGACAATTATGCGAACGGCTCGGATTAGGATTTCTGCTCGTCACCTTCTATAAACGAAAGGCGCCATTTGTAGAGGCAATCTGTCATCCTCCTGGATGGGTAGAGCAAGCAGATCAAGCCGTATATAAGCCGAAGCCAGTCAGACCGTCCAAGACTAGAGCTGCAAGGCTTGTCCGTGAATTCCATGCGCGCAGCGGCGACTATAACGTAGGCGGCACGACGAAGCAGCCGCTCGTTACAGCCTATCGTGAGAAAGCGCTTCGAGTGGCTAATGTTCTGGAGGAGGGCCCGCTTCGAGCTGCAGTTGTTCGCAGCAGAGCTGGAGTTGGTGATGCGGCCAGCATTTTGCAGAAAAATTACTACGGGTGGTTCGAGCGCCAGAGCCGGGGGATTTATGCACTGACCTCCGAAGGGAAAGCGGCTATTGCACAGTATGCGAATATTCTTGCGCAGCTGCCAGGATTATCGCCTTAGTCCATTTTCGGATTTATTACCCAGATCGTTAGCCTTCTATCTGAGACCTGTCCAATGCAATCCACTTCTAACCCCATCCAGTTTCAAAAAAAAAAGCAAGCAGCCCAGACAGGACTGCTTGCTTCTCATGATCTCTACATTTACGAACGTTTTGCGTACGATTGCTTACACACCAGAGTAACGGCCCAAGAATTCGGAGGCTGCCTCTGTCAGGCGCTCCATTCCGGTACGGATGACACTCGGCTGCGCAAACGAATAGTTAAGACGCATTGTGTTGCGATTTGGTTCACCTGCATAGAAGGACATGCCCGGAACGAATGCTACACCCTTCTCTACAGCAACCTTGAGCAATGCTTGGGCATCCAAGCCTTCAGGAAGCTCTACCCAGAAGAACATGCCGCCTTGAGGCGTATTCCACTTCGCGTCCTTCCACATCTCCTGCTGCAATTCGGAGGCCATCGTCTCCATTCGTTCTTTGTACACGGATGACAGCTTGCGAATATGTCCATCCAGATCAAATACTTCTGGCAAGAGCATCTCACTAAGGATCAACTGATCCAGAACACTGGAATGGAGATCCGCAGATTGCTTCGCGCGAGCCATCATGCGAATAACCTGCTTATCCGCAACGATCCAGCCTGTGCGCAGTCCCGGAGCAACTGTCTTACTGAACGTGCTCGTATAGGCTACAATTCGCTCCTCTGTTTTCCCTTCCAAGGAAGCGATATTCGGTACCTTGTTATCTGTAAACTTCAAATCTCCGTATGGATCATCCTCAAATATAAGAACTTCATGCTCGCGGCATAGATCCAGCAACGCTTGTCTGCGCTCCAGGCTCCATACTCGCCCTGTCGGATTGCTGAACGTTGGTACTACATACACAAATTTCGGATTATGTTCTTTCAGCTTAGCGGCCAAATCTTCCGGAACCATACCGTTGCTGTCGCTCTCCACCGGAATGATGCGGGCGCTGTAGGAACCAAGCACTTGCAGGCAAGCAAGATAAGTTGGATTCTCCACGAGGACAACATCACCTGGATCCAGCAATGCTCTTGCGTACAAGTCAATCGCTTGCTGAGAGCCTGATGTAACTAGAATCTCATCTGCTTCCGATTCAATGCCGCGATTGGTTTGCATACGAGCAGCCAGTCTCTCACGCAGCACAACGGCACCTTCTGTCAATCCGTATTGCAAGGCTTGCGGGCCTTGACGGAATACACGCTCAGAAGCTTCACGAATCGCATCAATTGGGAACAGTTCGTCTGCCGGTAATCCTCCAGCGAAAGAGATTATCGACTTGCCCTGTGTTAATTTCAAAATATCGCGCACTACCGAGCTCTCTACAGAGCGAACGCGAGCAGAAAAATTATATTGCATAACGGTATCATCCCTTCCTATTTCCAAAAATGATACACCCAACGCTTTATTAATGCAATGGTGAGTATGATTTGCAGTCATCACAATCTTGTCACATGTAAGCGCATCCGGCATCATAAATACATGATATAGAAATTGTGCGCAAAGTTTAAAGCCCCTTCATTGTTGGGTGCAATACTACTACTATTTTATGTCTTATCGAAGGTAACTACTATACCCAATACATATTAATAATCGATCAAGGTACAACTAGCTCTCGTTATCGTCCAAAAAAGGAGCACCCTGTCACCGAAGCTGGTGATGAGACGCTCCTTTTTCATATCAATCATTATGAAATTAACCTTAACTACCCGCTATGCGCGTGGCTCTCCTCCGCGAATCAGTCCATTCATCATGCGGAATGGAATCGAAATAATAATGCAGACGCCTTCTCCTGGTGAAGCATCCCACGTCATACTGCCATTCAACAGAAGAACACGGGCACGGAGGAGCTTCAGTCCCTTCACCTTCGCACGTTCATTGAACACAGCTGCTGCTTCAAAACCAACTCCATCATCTTCATATAGAATGACAATTTGCCCTTCATCCTTACGTACTTGAAGGTCAATATTTTTGGCATAAGCATGCTGGGCAGAATTATGCAGAAGCTCCTGCACCATACGGAATACATGCAGCTTCATAGCCGGATACAGTGCATCAATCCCAGCTTCCTGATCCACTTGGAAATGAACGCGCTCACTCCACTCTCCGCATTCCCCTTCAATATATTGCCGAACCGCATTAGCGAAGCCCGCCGTGTGCATAAGCTGCGGATCAAGCCCCAGACAGGTATGCCGCAGTTCCATATTCACGTCTGTCAACTGCTTCTCTACTTGAGCTAGCTGCTCCCGAACAGCGGTCGCTTCCGTGTTAGCGTGAATGGCATCAAGCTGCATGCCAACATCATGCAAGCGCCGCATAACCGTATGCTGCAGCATGTTGGACAGTTTTCCTTTGTCCTTCTCCATAGAGCCGAACATTTTCTCAATCACCCACGGCCCTGTTGTTAAGGATTGCAAGGTTACAGGCTTCCGTTCGGTTTCCCGTTTCAGCTGCTCTACTTGCGTATTCAGCAAATGAATCATCATCACTTTCTTCATGCCGATATTCATATAGCGGATTAACTGACGTATCCATTCTTGTTCCTCCATGTTCAGCTCAGTTCCATCTTCACGATGTGCGACTACCAAATACGCAATGTACACATCATGCCGTTCAACCTCGAACCAATAAGCCGACTCGGAATAGAATTGACCCGAACGAACTCGCCGCTCCACATCTGTTGCATCGAGTCCACCATCAATATAGAGCTCGATATCATTATGCGGGTTTTTGATCACAAGTGCTGCCCCCCGAACCTTCAAGGTCTTAATGAGGGAGTAGAGGATCGCCTTGCTCCATTCCTGCATCGTATCTAGTGCAGTTAATTGAGCCGTAATCAGCTGCAGCGACTCCTTCAGCCGCTGATTGCTCGGATAAATTGCTGTTGAAAGCTTCCGATTGAAGTATGGGAAGCTGTACAGCAGAACGGACAATAAGATAACGATAAAGCCAAAGCTGAATATATGCTGCACGATCGTATGAGATTCAACGAAGATGATCGCATTCAATCCAACAAGGAGCGCCCCCGGAACCATGGCGATAAGAACAAGCGACACGACCCGCTTAATGACAATTTCAAAGTCAGACAATTTATGGAAGCGATTCAAATACACAAAGCTTAATGGCAGCAGCAATGTGAACCACCCCGTCAATAGCGGCGGTACAAGCGGATCCTGACGGAATATCATTGGAACATAGGTCAATAACAGGATTGGTGTAAATGCAATCCCCATCCATATCCACACATAACGAATGACAGATGCGATATGAGGGGAGCTTAACCGATTGCGATAATAAGTGGATGCGATCCAATAGAAATTGTAGGCCACCCCGCTCACAAAGAGCCAATCGGCTACGATATTGTCAATTTGGTACACATCGTACACATAATCGGTCATTAGAAGCGTTGTTTTTAACACAAAGTATAAGCCAACGATTCCATAGAACACGTGAATGCCGCGCCGTGAATATGCGATACCCGCTTTCTCATAGAAAAATTGTGCGATGAAATGCAGCAGAACGATCGGTATTAAGGCTACGGCGCACCAAATAATAATCTGACCAAGTATATCTCCCCGGAATGTAGCTCCCATGCTCATATAGATAATGACCATTATAAGCAGCAAGCATGACAGCATTCTCATGGACAAGCTGGAACGTTCCTTCCACCATATGTATCCTGCAAGTACAATGAAGATAAACTCACTCGCAAACGGCAGCACTCCAGAAAACGGATGACGAGGTTCGTACGCTATATCGATAAGCCTGCTATGTCCAGAGTGATCAATAACGATATATTCCGCTTGTTCAATCGTGTGCCATCGTCGGACGGTTGGATGTTCATTTGGCGGGTTGCCGTTAATGCTAATGATCCGGTCACCAACCTGCAGGTGGTGTCTTGTCGCGAATGCCTCTTTTGAGAATTCGGCGATTGTCCATACCCCTTGCTCTACCTGCACACGAATCCCTAAATAAGGATACCGAACCGTTACAAATACGAACCAACACTGCAATACGAGTAATACTAATAACCCTATTTTTGTAATCGTTTTCAAATTTTTCGATTTTATTCCTTTTTTCTCCATCTCTCTTCTTTACCCCTGACAGAAGAATCATTTATCGACAAATTTCATCACAAACCTTTCTTTATTCTAACGAACGCTTCCTGTAACTTCAATGCAAGATTTGTATGAATTTTGCATCTCTTCCCCCAATAATGATAGAATTCATGCTAGAATGGGTAATGTTTTTACGTTACCATTCGACTTCTTTCGAGGTGATTCAATTGCAACCAACAGCACAGACGGAACGCGACACGGCACGTCGCTCCCGAACGAAGACGAGCGGAGCTAGCGCCAAATGGTTTCTCCTCTTCTGGGTCATTATGATCGGTATTGGAGTAACGGCTACCTACTTCTACAGCACCCATATGAAGAAAACAATGCTTCAGGAAATTCAAGTGCAAACCGAGGCCCAACTGCAGCAAGTCAAATTAGACTACGAAAAGCAGCTCGGCGAGTTAAATAAGAAGATGGATGCCATGCAAAGCAAAGTTCAATCGTTCAATGAACTACTTACGTTTACAAAGGATAATACTTCGAACAAAACAGACAACAGCAACAAGCTGTATACACAATTGAACGAAGTGAAGAAGCAGCTTGCGGAGCTGCAGAAGAAGATGGATTTGTTGAAATAACAAGCGAGGCGGTTTTTATGAAATTGCAAGTAAAAGTGGTCAATCGGCTATTCATGATGATCACTGCACCTTTTCTTGGCATGATGATCTGGATGCTGATCTCTTCGCAGAGCGTGTCGCTTCAATTCGATAACAAGCCGCTTGCTGAGCCAGCAGCATTCAATAAGACGCAGGCTCAAGTATCCACTCAATTGGATAAAGCAAAGGAGACGGCCGTCTATACAATCGAATCCGTACGACGTATCTCTACCTTGTATAATCGGACGACCACAACGATGAATGACATCGTTCAATCGGCGAACAGCCAAGCGAAGCGGCCAGAGCGTATCTATGATCGCCGGATATCATCGCGGCTCGGCACACCGAAGGAGCGCATCGACAGCGAGAAGCTGCGCGCGGAATTATACACAATCAATCAGCCCACTTATCGTGGATATGCGATGAAGGTCAAATTGAAGGATCCGCAGGCAATGCGAATGACACTTGGCCGCGACGAGTACGGCGGATCAGAGACGACAATGCAAGCTGTGAAGCGGCATAATGCCGTTGCTGGCATTAACGCTGGCGGCTATGCAGAGAACAGAGGCAAACGCTATCCACTTGGAACGACCGTGGTGAATGGCAAATACGTCCCTTCATTCGAGCCAAGCTTCAAGAATCTGTCCTTCGTCGGCATGGACATCAATTCCCGCTTGATCGGCGGACAGTTCTATCAGAAGGAAGAGCTGGACAAGCTTAAGCCTGAATATGGAGCAACCTTCGTCCCTGTTCTATTAAAGAATGGTGCGAGTCTTACGATCCCTGATAAATGGAAGACGTCACCCGCGAGGGCGCCCCGTACCGTTATCGGCAATTACAAGGATGATCAGCTGCTCATCTTAGTTGTAGACGGCTATAACGAAGGCGGCAGCTCCGGTGCTACGTTGGAGGAACTGCAGCGCAAGCTGGCGAATCTCGGCGTAAGAGATGCATACAACCTGGATGGTGGAGGCTCATCGACGCTTGTATTCAATGGACGAGTTGTCAACACACCATCTGATGGCGAGATGCGATCTCTTCCTACTCATTTCTTGTTCTTCAAATGACAACTTACGGAACAACCTGCATTTCATATTTTCATTTTGGTATGTTTTGGGTATAATAAAGGCATCCATTGGGGGTGTGCATATCATGTCCGTAACTTTTGGGATCATTATGCTCGTATTCGCAATGTTCATCGTAGCTATGTTAACAGCTGGCTACAATGAGGATAAGACGAGCGGCTTGTAAGAAGAAGGAGCTTTCCGATTGCGGAAGGCTTCTTTTTTATGCTTCCATTTCTAAATATGGATACATCCGGTTGGATTGACACCCGTTACCTAACTTGATACGATAAGAATAACGAGGCATTTCGCCCCACTGGGGCGAGATGCCTTCGTGCATATTTATAGGATTTTACATTTAATGGTCTACTGTGAGGAAAGGACTGATGCAATGATCCAGGTAAGAGAGTTTGTAGACGTAGGCTCAGTGACAGCGGAGCAGAAGGCAAATGAGTTTTTGGCAACGCTGCAGGAAGAGCAAGTTATTGAGATTAAATACTCGGCAGGTTATCGCCCAAATCGCGAAATCTCCGAGCAAAGAAGCTGTATATTGGTCATCTATCGGACAGCTAGTGTTCCTGCTGGGAAGCATGAGCCATAGCTGCGATACACCGAACATTTGAAAAGGAGAGGTTTGTCATGATGCAGCATTTTCAGGCAGTAACAAGAAACAGCGAGGATCGAGGAACACTGCGGCAGCTTCGCAAGGATGGACGGCTGCCTTGTGTCCTGCTGCACAAGGGAACGAGCGTGAATCTTCACTTGGATGTGAAGAAGTTCTCCATGTGGGTCAGAGATACGACTTGCAGCCAATTGGAACTCAGCTTAGACGGGGCAGATTCGATTACGGCTACCGTCAAGGAGATTCAGCGTCATCCTGTTACGAATGACATTGTGCATGCTGACTTACTGCGTGTGTAATTCCCCTGCATTTCCTTCAAGCACTACTACAAGTATAATCATACAGCCAAGGTCGGAGAATCTCTTCTCCCCTTGGCTAATTTATTTATAGCTCCACAAATTAAAAAGAAGCATCACCGAGTGTGATGCTTCGCCTCTTGTTTCTCTTTATCGAGCCAAATGAGTCATTTCATGCATACATTGTGCGCATATGTATCGATCCTTGAAATCTGCTACCCCATCCATTGAGCCACAAAATACACATTTCGGACGGTAGCGCTCTAGAATAATATGATCTCCTTGAACCAAAATTTCAACAGGATCCCCCTCGTTCATCTGGTAGCGCTTCCTCAGTGATTTGGGAAGTACGATACGTCCCAGCTGATCGACTTTACGGACAACACCGGCAGGTTTCATCAGTTCCACCTCTCTTGAATATTCTCTTCTCTCATGTTTACCCTCGAAACTACTGCCCCTACTACTTCGATGTCTCGATCCAAAATCCTGCTGAAATTTGTCAATTCAATTCGTTTTTATTCAAATCTTGTAATAAGGTGCAATTACCGCAAATTAAAGAAGTCTACTTGACGCAGCGCTTCATATACGACAATTGCCGCCGCATTAGACAAGTTGAGTGACCGAACCTTATCCGTCATTGGCATGCGCATGCAAGTCTCTGGATTCGCATGAATGATCTCCTCAGGGAGACCTTTTGTCTCCTTGCCGAATACGAAGAAGTCCCCATCCTGGAACGAGAAGTCACTGTAGCAGTTGTCTGCTTTCTTCGTCGAGTAGAAGAAGCGGCCATCCTTGTATTTCTCTTGAAGTTCCTGGAACGAATCATAGTAATGAATCGTTACTGCATACCAATAATCGAGACCTGCACGCTTCAAGGTCGCATCGTCCGTTCGGAACCCGAGTGGACGAACCAAGTGAAGATGAGTCCCTGTCGCTGCGCAAGTGCGCGCAATATTTCCTGTATTAGCTGGTATTTCTGGTTCAACTAGAACGATGTTGAAAGCCATCTGTGTTCACCTCACATATTTCATTGTTATATTATACACCAATTAAGCAAGCCTATTGATTTCCGTGCGCAGCAAGTAAATCGAACTTTTTACGCAATGTTCATAAAAGTAAGTTTGACATTGGATTTTGCATGAATTATTATAGTTCTACAATTGAACGATTCGACTATTGAACGATTCGATTATAAAACCATTTAAAATCATAAGGGAGCTATTGTTGTGAATCGAGATGCCAAAACCCTCATCGAACGGTATATCACCGCAGAATTTACTGTTATGAAGCATTTATTTAACGAGATCGGAGAAGCAATCCCCAATCATCTAACCATCGATCAATACCAGATTATGTGCGTACTTCAGCAGCGAGGGCAGTGCACTTCCACCGATCTGGCCGTCGTATTCAAGGTCGTCAAGAGCTCCATTACCGCCATTATTAATAGACTTGTCGATCACGGTTACGTAGAACGCACGCCTGCTGAGGAGGATCGGCGCGTTATCGAGCTGTCCTTAACCGAGGAAGGGCACAAGGTCTATGAGCAAGTGGATAAGCAGGTACAGGATATTGTCTCCTCTTATCTGATTCATTTCAATGAAGCGGAAGTCGAAACCTTCATCGGGACGTACGAGAAGCTCGCCCGCTTGATGACAGAAGGGAAGAATCAAACATGAGAACGATACTAAAAGCAAGATGGGCCGTCATGACGGCCTGGATGGCAGTTGCTGTTATTCTTGCCATAGCAGCACCGTCGCTATCTGAGCTTGTGAAGGAGCATGGTACGATTGGTGTACCTGACGGCTACTCCTCTGCAGAAGCGATCCGCATCATGGATGAAGTGTCCAATGCGAAAGGCAATGCACATGAAACGAGTCTGGCACTGGTCTTCCATAATCCAAATGGATTGACGGATAAGGATACCAAAGATATTCAGCGTGCTATTCAGCAGCTCAATCAGAACAAAAACAGCCTTCATATCGTCTCCATGCTCGAACCCTACGGACAGTCTGAATTGAAGGATAAATTAATTTCCAAAGACAACAAAACCGTACTCACCTCCCTGTCAGTTAGTACCGAGACAGCGAATCCGGTAGAGATTCGTGATCAAATCAATAAAGAACTTGCTTCTACTTCTGTTGAACACTACATTACCGGTCGCAAGCTGATTGAAAATGACCAACTCATCAGCTCACAAGAAGGTTTGAAGAAATCGGAACTGATTACCGTTGTATTCATTCTAGCCATCCTATTTTTCGTCTTCCGCTCGATCGTCGCAGCCTTCATTCCGCTGTTAACAGTCGGTCTGAGCTATATCATTTCACAATCCATTGTCGCATTTCTTGTCGAAAGCACCCAATTCCCGTTATCGACGTTCACGCAAATCTTTATGGTGGCTGTCTTATTCGGAATTGGAACGGATTACTGCATCCTGCTCCTCAGTCGGTACAAGGAAGAGCTCGCTAAGCACGACGACCTATGGGATGCGATTGCCGCTACGTACCGTACTGCCGGCAAAACAGTCCTCTTCTCTGGAATCGCCGTTCTTGTCGGTTTTTCCGTGATTGGATTTTCCGAATTCAATTTGTATCGTTCTGCTGTTGCAGTTGCCATTGGAATTGCGATTATGCTGCTCGCATTAGTAACGGTCGTGCCGTTCTTCATGGCCGTGCTCGGCAAGAAGCTGTTCTGGCCGGCGAAGAAATCGATCGACCATAAAGAGAGCCGCTCGTGGGGCGCCATTGGCTCATTCTCACTGCGCCGACCGCTGGCAGCAATGCTCGTGGTTGCAGCTGTCACTGTTCCGTTCCTATTTTCCTATAAGGGTGAAGTATCGTTTAACAGCTTGGAGGAAATCGGAGATAAATACGATTCCGTCAAAGCCTTCAACATTATTGCAGACAGCTTCGAGCCTGGCGAATCCATGCCGACCCAGGTCGTCATCAAGAGCTCTTCCCCGCTTCAGGTGGGCGAATATATGGCCGTAGCCGAGAAAATGAGCCGTGAGCTGATTAAGGTAGATGGCGTAGCGGGCGTTCGCAGCCTTAGCCGACCTGCTGGCGATGAAATCAAGGACTTCCAAATTACCGAACAGGTCAAGACACTTGACAGCGGCCTATCCAAGGGAAATGACGGATTATCCAAAATTAAAGATGGATTGTCCGAGGCAAGCAACGAATTAAGCAAAAACGAGCCTAAGCTCAAAGAGGCAGCTAGCGGAGCAGCACAGCTCACCGCGGGAACCGAAGAACTGAAATCCGGAATCAAGCAGCTGAATGACGGACTTGGCCGCATTGAATCCGGCATTCGCGATGGTTCTGCCGGTGCCGGCCAACTGCAGCAAGGTCTGAAGCAGGCCAAGGAGAGTGCGCAAAAGCTGGCCCAAGCTCATCAGAAGCTGCTCGATACCTATAAGCAGATTGGGCAAGGTCTTACTGAAATAACAAGCGGCGTTGGCCAAATGAATACACAGTTCAGCGAATTGACCAAGTCGCTGCAATCGTTAACGGGCCGATTCGCAAGCTTGGAGGAACGCTTCCCAGATTTGTTGAAAGACGCTGATTATATGACAATTCGCGGTACCGTAACCGCTGCTGGGCAAGGGGCAGCCCAATTATCCGGCGCTCTTGGACAGATGCAATCTACATTAGCGAAAGTAAACGGAGGCATGGCTCAGGCGAACCAAGGCTACGAGCAAGCCATTACCGGCCAGAAGGCGCTGGCATCAGGGTTCGATCAGCTCATTGCAGGCATCTCGCAGCTAGAGTCGGGTCTGAAGCAGGCAGCCAATGGCCAAGGCCAAATCATTAGTAAAGTCCCTGGCATTATAACAGGACTTGATAAACTTCAAGCTGGCCAAAAACAGATCGGAGACGGCTTCTCGCAATTATCTGATCAGATTGGCAAGCTGAAGACCGGCTTGAAGGATGGAGCCGATGGATTGACGCAAGTATCGGATGGGCTCAACTCTGCTCAGGGATATTTGCAAAATGTAAGTACAGCGCCGGATAAAGAGCTTGGCGGCTGGTTCGTTCCTGATGAAGTATTAACGAATGACGCCTTCCGCAAGGCGCTCGATATGTACTTATCCGAGGATCGCAGTATAATGACCTTGGACGTCATCTTTGCTGATAATCCATATGGAACCCCGGCTATCGATCGGATCGACGCTGTGAAGGCAGCTGTGGATCGCAGTGTGAAGGGAACTTCCTTGGAAAAGGCGACGCTCGCAGTTGGCGGTGTATCAAGCACGTTTGCCGACTTGAAGCAAATGTCTGGTGAAGATTATATGAGAACCGTAACGTACATGATCATCGGCATATTGCTCATCCTGATTGTCCTGTTCCGATCCATCATTATGCCGCTGTATATCGTAGCATCCTTGCTGCTTACCTTCTTCACTTCGATGGGAATTACGGAAGTGATCTTTACGAAGATGCTGGATTACTCCGGCGTTACATGGGCAGCTCCATTCTTCGGCTTCGTTATGCTGATGGCACTTGGCGTCGATTACAGCATCTTCTTGATGGAGCGCTTCAATGAGAATAAGCATCTGGATGTGAAGGATGCAATCCTATATGCGATGAAAAATATGGGGACGGTTATAATTTCCGCCGTAATCATCTTAGGAGGAACATTTGCTTCCTTCTATCCATCAGGCGTACTGTCCATGATGCAAATTGCAACCGTCGTATTATCCGGACTTACTCTGTATACATTCCTCATCCTGCCGTTCTTCGTACCCGTCATGGTCAAGACGTTCGGTTCTGCCAACTGGTGGCCGTTCTTCCATAAGCAGCAGGACGAGAAAGCGAAGCGGCAAGTTAGTGCCTAAACTGCTTTTCTGCGTCATGTGAGTATTAATCTATTGAATATCCATTGATCACATGAAATACATCCGCAATGTTGAAGAGGAACCGAGCATCGGTTCCTCTATTTTTTACACCCAGTTTACGTTTGCTTAATATGCCGCTGACGAATATCCTTCATAATGTTGGTATATGGCATTCGATCGGTAAACAATTTGGTGCACGATATCGAATGCAATAAATCGTTCAACCGATTACTTACTAAAAGAATTGTGGGAGGGACTATTTTGAAATCCAAAATTTTAGTTGTTGATGACGAACCTTCAATCTCTACCCTCATTGAATATAATTTGAAGCTGGCCGGCTATGACGTTCTGTGTGTTTATGATGGGGAGGCTGTATTTGATGTTCTATCCACTTTCCGTCCAGATCTGATCATACTTGACCGCATGCTGCCGAAGAGCGATGGATTGGAAGTATGCCGCAAGCTGCGCGTGGCGAACAATATGGTGCCTGTCATTATGCTGACAGCGATGCATGAAATAGGCGATAAGATTGATGGATTAGATAATGGGGCTGACGATTATATGACGAAGCCTTTCTCCCCGCAGGAGCTTATATCCCGCATTCAGGCTGTTATGCGCCGCATCCGTTCCCTTCCTCTTGTAGATGAAGGACAGGTGTACCAAATCGGCAGTCTGCACGTCATGGCAGATCAGCGAGAAGTGAAGCTGGAAGGCCGGGATGTGGAGCTAACTCCGAAGGAGTTCGAACTGCTCGTCTTCCTATGCCGTCATCGCGGCAAGGTATTGAGCCGACAGCAGCTGCTGCACGGCGTATGGGATTATCACTTCCTCGGCGATACACGCATCGTCGATGTCCATATTAGCCATCTGCGCGACAAGCTGGAAAAAAACGCGCGCAGCCCTGAATATATCATGACGATTCGCAATGTAGGCTACAAGCTTACAGAACCGACAAAGCGTCACTTGGCCTAACTTATTCCTCATTTCCGATATAGCCCCGCCTGTTTCCCCGAGCAGGCGGGGTTTTTATTTGTTTTTCCTGCATAATCAACTCACTGGGCTATTATGAATGAACGAACACAATTTCATGACCATGGAGGGTGCTATGGCGAACATTGTTAAAATTCGAGCAAGTGTTTTTATACCTATGTCTTGGACGGAGCCGAAGCAAGAGTTGGATACGGGAAATATCATTCAATACGAAGGCGACACTCGCGAATTTACACCCTATGCCGTAAACGCGATGCGTTCCAGAGTGGAGCAAGAAGTTGTTGTTGATTTTTATAAAAAGGAAGTGTTCTCCTATTCGAATACTGGCATCACAACCGAAAAAGTGACTCACCCAGATGGCTCTGAGCATAAAAGAACCGGCAAAGCCAGTACAGAGGGCATTTTGTGTTCCCATATTCGTTGGGGCTCTAATGAAGTCATGTTCCAAATGCGTGCAAGTGCCAGTAATCCATTACTAGCACTTGCGCCTCCTGTTGATTATTTATTACACATACGAGTTACAGAAAATGGTGCCGTTGAAGTTGAGGGCAGCCATGATGGATTCCCGTGTTTTGAATTTTATAAGCAAGTAGACTTTGGAGCATTTGAACAAATCTATATTCATGATTTCAGAGAAACCGGAGATACCGCTCAAGCTCTGGCCGGGGAAATGGAGTACCATTTCAAAAAAGTGTTATAACGGAAAATTGGCGCTCTATACAGGCAAACAAAAAAACGAGCTAGCGGGAGCAACTTCCCACTAACTCGTTTTTATTTATAAGAACAATGATTTCACTTTTCCCTTTAACCGTTGCGCTGTTGGAACTGCTTCATGAACTGCGCAAGAGCCTCACAGCTCTCATATGGAACTGCGTTATAGATGGAAGCACGGAGCCCGCCAACGCTGCGGTGTCCTTTCAGACCTACGAATCCTGCTTCGCCAGCTTGCTTAATGAAGGCCTTCTCAAGCTCTTCGTCCGCCAAGCGGAAGGTCACGTTCATGAGGGAGCGGCTTCCGCGCTCCGCACAGCCGCGATAGAACTCTCCGCTAGCATCAATCGTGCTGTACAAGAGTTCTGCCTTAGCTTGGTTATCGCGTTCAACCTGCTCAAGCCCGCCGCGCTCCTTCAGCCATTGCAGCACCAGATTGACCATGTAGATGGAGAAGGAAGGTGGTGTATTGTACAAGGAATTATTTTTATAATGAGTACTGTAGCGAAGCATCGTCGGAATCGTCTTCGGGCTGCTCGCAATTAGTTCTTCCTTCGCAATGACGACGGTTACTCCAGATGGCCCCAGATTCTTCTGAGCGCCTGCGTAGATCATGCCGAACTTGGATACATCTACTGGACGGCACAAAATGTCACTGGACAAATCCCCAATAAGGGGTACAGAACCGCTGTCTGGATAAGCATGGTACTGCGTTCCGCCAATTGTCTCATTGGAAGTGATGTGCACATAGGCCGCATCCTCTGGTGCGACTACCTCTTCTGGCATCGGAACGCGCATAAAGCGATCCGCTTCTGTCGAAGCAATAACGCGCGTTGCACCAATCAGCTCGGCTTCTTTAATTGCTTTCTCCGCCCAGCTTCCGGTATGTACATATGCGCCTACTTTGCCTTCAGTGAGCAAATTCATCGGCACCATCGCGAATTGTGTGCTAGCTCCGCCTTGCAGGAACAATACATCGTACCCGGAAGGAATGTTCAGCAATTCCTTCAGCAATTGTTTCGCTTCATTATGAACCTGTTCATATACCGCTCCGCGGTGCGACATTTCCATAATGGACATGCCTTGCTCTTGAAAATCTACGAATTCGGCTTGTGCTCGCTCCAATACAGCCAGCGGCAGCGCTGCCGGCCCTGCATTAAAATTGTACGCGCGATGTTGTCCCATCGGTTTCTCCCACCTTTGTCTCCATGACTAGCATGTTCGTAGGCGCCCATAAAATGATCCGAACGTCTTCTGCTAGCGATATTTTATCGATAATGATAGCAGTATTTGGGTTCGCCATCAAGGAGCAATCCATATGTTTTGCAATAGATTGACTTAGTCATCGAGCGATACTCATTACTTATAAGGTATAGTTGAACCCATAATTGTTAACCTTTACCTACGGATTCCCCCTTAACGAGGGTAACGTAGACGCGCTCATGCTCAACCTTCTCCTCCGCAATCATCTTAAGCAGCTGCTCGCATGCGAGCGAGCCCCACTTGTGCTTGGAATAATCGATGGTTGCGAGTCGCGGCTGCATATAGCGAGTCAGCTCAATATTGTCAAACCCGATCAGATGAATATCCTCGCCAACACGGAGCTCTGTATCTGATATGCGATTGTACAACCCAACCGCCATTTCATCGTTCAAGCAGAATACAGCTGCTGGCCTAGTGTACTCCTGCAAGATTTGCTCGGCAGCCTTCTCACCGCCGCTTTTGTTGAAGTCGCCGACGATTTCAACCCACTCCACATTCGCTGCCCGATCCGATACGAGCTTCACTGCCTTCATCCGCTGCTCAGAATCATACGATCCAGGCGGGCCTGTCACAATATAAATCTTCTGGTGCCCCTGCTCCACCAAATATTCCGTCGCCAAGGTCGCACCCGCCTTGTTGTCCAACAGCACCTGATTAATGTTCGGATGATCCAATTCCCGATCCATCACCACAATCTTATGATTGCGATCAGCGTACATAAGCAGTTCCTCGCTCGTGAACGTCTGATCGAGAATGACGGCGCCGTCGATCATTCGTTCCGGCAGCATGCGGTGAGACTGCTTCCCACTGCATACGATCAGATCATAGCCCTGCGCATTGCATACCTTCTTCATGCCGTCCAGCAATTCGCCATATACTTCGCCCTTGAAGTCTGTTAAAAAGGCGCCGATGATCTTCGTTTCTCTTTTTTTCAAATTGCGGGCAGCGGCGTTCGGTACATAGTTCAATTCTCTGGCAATAGCCAATATTTTTGAGCTTGTCTCATCCGTCACCTTGCTGCTGCCATTCAGGGCATAAGATACCGTTGAAATTGAAACTCCTGCTTTTTTAGCGATATCCTTTATACTGACCACGTGTCCTCAATCCTCCGTTTGATAACCAATCCTTCTTCCTTATGATGTTGCATCTGTTCGGATGCCGCTTTGTCTTACTGAGATGTGCCGATGTCCGTTCATACTCTTCAGATGTCCTTTCCCTATTGTAGCATTATAGGGAAAAGGGCGACCCGGAAAAGATCGCCTTTGCCTTCCTTACATCCATATTTCTATCCGATTTCCACCGCTTCTCCATTCGCGTTCCATATCCGCACTGGCGATTTGTATGCCAGCCTGCCGATACGGGTTATTCAGCCGCTCCGCATTCACCTGCGTCCCATTTATCGCCGCGCGGCTCACGCCACCGCCTGCAATATGATAGATGAAGGTAACCTGTCTTCCGGCAAATTGATAGTCAAAATGCAGCCCATCCATCGTGTTCGGAAGCACAGGATCAATGACCAAATCGCCTCCAGCCTGCCGAATACCAAGCACATTTGCAATTAGTTGATTCATATAGATTCCCGGACCACTGGAGTAGATTCTCCATCCACCCTTCACCTGCACCGATCCACTGCGAAGCGCATCCATATTCGCCTGCGCCTCATACCGGGAATGAAACTTCCCGTCAGAGCTGCTGAAGTAGGCATTGCTTTGGCGCAGCTCTGCGTTAGGGACGACTTCCCGAATACCAACGGGATTAATCGTCTCCAAGCCCCGCCAAGCATCGTTCGCACACCCAAGCTTCGCCATCGCTTCAACATAACGAATATGCGCATGCACATATTGCAGTCCTACCTCGCGTCCGAAGTTCGACGCCTGCTCAGCCCGCTTAAAGTGAGTGCTGACGCCGCCCGCATATTGAGCCGGTCGATTCATAAGCCGCACACCATCCGGGAACGACAGATTATCCTGAATCAAGCGATAATTAATGTGAGCCTGCTTCTCATCGACCAGTTCGGCAATTATGCTGCGCGTCATCGGCAGAAGCCGATATTGAATGCCAGTATCCGTGTCTGTCGGATGCAGCATCAACTTGGCATGCGCCGGATCTTCCATATAGATGAAGCCGGGAATAACCTCCGTGTGCAGCATGCAGCGCTTATAGTCCTGTTCAATGCCGGATGCGATCTCTTGCAATTCCTCAGCCAGCTTCTTGTCCACTGCCAGCAGCACATCAGCGAATTGCTTCATTGCTTGATACGTAAGTGCCACGGTCCAACTGCTGATCATATATTTCTTCAACTGCGCATTCGCCGGCTGCAGCGTATCATCCCAATCTCCATCGCCATAAGATGATAAATGCGTATCATGTAGGAAATGATTGCGAATATACGAGATTTCCTTGATGGCATGCTCCAGTATGGTCGCCTTATCCGCCGTAAAGTCAAAACGCTGCTTCATGGTATAAGGAACCTTTTCCTTCAAAATACTGTAATCCCCGGTTGCCGTCAAATAATCGCCCAGCACCTTGAGCGGCCATACGATAATATCCCCGTGGCTCTCCTCCTGCTGTACCGTAAAGTACTCATCGAACATAAACCATTGCGGCCAGTTTCCATCGTCCTCATATTGGTGGGAATAGACCATCTTCACAATATCCCGCACCTGCTCGTACTTGTGAGTAGCCATGAAATATTCAACCGGCCCTTGGCATACGTCACGCGTCCCCCAAGCCGCTCCGCCATACTGTTCTAGTCCGTGCGGCACTGCATAATGAACGAGCATGTTATGTGTGTACCACCACGACAAGGCATTCATCTTGAATAGCTCATCGGATTGTCCCGCTCCATACGATAGATGGAATTCGTTCATCAAGCCTTTCAAAAATGCACGGTATGCGTCCATTTCGGTTTGGATATCACGTGTCCCCGGGGAGTGTTCCGAATTCGCTGCGTTCTCTCGTCCCTCCAGCAATCCCTGAATTGTTAACGTCCATTCTTGATTCATATCAAGCTGCATGACAACAAGTGAAGCGTCACCAGATTGGATGCAGCTTGCCAGCATCGTCTCATCACCGATCGTCACTGACGCCCCTTCCACCCACATGCGATATTCTAGATTCGGGCATACCTTAGCGCTCAGTGATTTCTGATTCGCATGGAAGATCAGCATTCCGCCCTCCTGCTTCATGTGAACCGGAAGCTCGTACTCGTTGACATTCATCGTTACTTGATTGGTGACCACATACTTATAGGCCGTTCCATTCACAGAGCGGACGTTCAAGCGGATCTCAGGCGCGTCCGATGCCGTGTAATTCGTCACAATTAGCATGTCGTCGTCAGTCTTGTAATACCAGCGCGCGTAATTGAAGCCCATCTCGAACATGGACGGCATCGCGAGCAGGCGATACTTTCCGTTCAGGTGTATATAGACGCGTTGCCCAGACGTCTTTGGCACGTTCAGCGGGTTGCGGGCATTGCTCATCATTTTATTGAAATTTGTGTTGCCGACCACCACATGCGAGTTGAAAATGCCGTACATATAAGCAGTCGACGTTATGACCTGCGCGCCAAGCTTCACGCTGTTTCCGCTCATTACGATATGACCATGCGGACGTTCAACGAGCAGTTCCTTCTCCTTCAGCACGACATGCTCGTAGGAATCTGTGAAGAAGGACAACAGCTTGCCATCCATGCGCTCTTCCTGATTTCGTTCCGGGAAAAGCGCCTGTACTTCTGCTTCTGTCATCGAAAGCGTCCGCAGGGGTTCAGCAATATCGGCATTGAATTGGGCAGGATTTAACGGATTCGATGCTGCATTTTTTTCGTTCGCAGCTATATGACTTGACTCGGACAAGTAGGCTTCCCATGCCTGCCGAACCTCGCCCCGATACTCCAGCTCCGTTATTGCAGCCGCATGGTCTGTTTTGTACAGGCCATAAAATACAAACCGCTCTTCTCCATGAAGCATAACACGCTCTGATTGCAGCGCAGTATAGGCAAACTCGTACTGATACACTTCATTGGAAAGACAAGGCTTGATCACACTCACCGGTATGTTGGATTCCTTATAGGACAATCCGAAAAATTGAAACCCGTCAGTCGAGTAGCCAATCGCACGGCTGAGCGCTCCCTGCTGTAGATAAGGGAATGATCCACCTTGCGGTTGATTCTGGCGTGAGCATACAACACAGCCGATCTCTTCATCCTCGAAGACAGCATGATCGATATATTGCGACAGATACGCCTCGTTGCTGCGTACCGCACCTACTGAAGCAACGCCAAGATCTTGGCCATACAGGATATCGACGGTTACACCTTCCCCGCGTACCGCAATATCCCAGAACCAAATGCCCTCTTTCAGAAGTGCAAAGGTAACCGTATACGCTACTCCCTCGACGGCTCCTTCCCATACGGCCTGGTTCCCTTCCACCCGCACGGCGCTGCGTGAGCGAATCCCGAGCAGCGGATAGAAGCGGATACCCGAATCGTCGTGAATCCGCAGATATAAGTTATTGAGCGAGCCATCAAGCGGACTCGTCACCAACTGATTGAGCATGATCTGCCCGCTAACTGCTTGATGCAAATCACCGCTCGGCCAAAATGTAAAGCGCAATTCGCCGGCTTGTATCGTAAACTTCGACTCCGTTGATCTCTCTATTGTCGTCATGTCTGCCCTTCCTCCTATCCCAGCTCATAGCAAGGCATCTATTGTATCTATCAATCTAGTTCTAGTTGTTCTAGTAAGGCTATGCTTTTTTGATTAGCTCATCTCTTATTCTTAAATCAGCATCAGCGAACGAGTCGGAAAGAATCTTGTAATGTATCGCGACTATTCGATCCAACATGTACTTGGAACATCCCTTCGTCACTTGCCAAGCGAAGATCGGAATGGTGATATCTCAGCTGCTCCTCGGTTACGTGGAATAAGATTTCCTTACTTTCTCCTGATTCCAACTCAATCTGCACATAGTCCTTCAGTTCGCGCAGCGGACGAACAACCTCGCCCGATATGTCGCGGATATACAGCTGTACCGTTTCCACACCTGCTCTCGCTCCTGTATTCGTAACCGTTATCCGGATTTCAAGCTTCTCCTCATCTGATATCTCGCTGCTGGAAAGCTCCAGATTGCTGTAGGCGAACGATGTATAGGACAGTCCGTAGCCGAACGGAAGCAGCGGAGCGTTCGAGCAGTCAATATATTTCGAGACATAGCGTTCATCCGTCTTGCTCGGATTCAGCGGCCTTCCCGTATTGAAATGATTGTAATAAACCGGAACCTGTCCGACCGATTGTGGGAACGACATCGCAAGCCGCCCTGACGGATTCACCTTGCCGAGCAAGATGTCCGCAACTGCTGCTCCTCCTTCACTGCCAGGGAACCATGCTTCCAATACAGCATCTGCTGATTCGATGACGCCATGCAGATCGAGCGGCCGGCCATTGAACAAGACAGCAGCCATCGGCTTGCCAAGCGTCTTCAACTGCTTCACTAGATCAAGCTGCACTTCCGGCAGACGAAGATCTGTACGGGAGGCGCCTTCGCCGCTCATCGCGGATTCCTCGCCCAGCGCAAGCACGATGACATCCGCGGCAGCAGCCGTATTGAGCGCTTCCTTCAACTGAGCTGCTGTCATACACTCGATGCCGCATCCAGCCGCGATGCTCAACTGCCCGCTTGGCAGCCGCTCCAACAAGGCATCGCCCAGCTTCACCGCATCCTCCTTCGCACCGACGCAGGACCACCAGCCTAATATGTCCTCGCTCTGGGCGAATGGCCCAATCAGCGCCACCTTAGTATCAGGCTGCAGCGGCAGTATGCCGTTATTTTTCAGCAGAACGCAGGATTTAGCTGCCAGCTCGTAGGATGCCTTGCGATGCTCCTCGCAGTAAAGAATCTCACGCTCCCGTTCCGGATTCGCGCCGCGCAGCGGATTCTCGAATAGGCCCAGCTTGTCCTTAAGGCGCAGAATGCGCAGCACCGCTTCATCAACAAGCGCCACATCTACCTTGCCTTCGTGGATAAGCCCCGGCAAATGATGTACGTAGCACGGCGTCATCATCTCGATGTCCACGCCCGCTCGTATAGCACGAAGAGCTGCTTCGCGATCATCCTCAGCCGCACCGTGAGCAATCATTTCCCGTATGGAAGCCCAGTCCGATATCACAATGCCGCCGAAGTCCCATTCCTCACGCAGAATGCCGCGCAGCAGCTTCTCATTGCCTGTCGCTGGTATACCGTCGACGGTATTGAAGGAGGACATGACCATCTCGCAGCCTTCGTCCAGTGCTGCCTTGTACGCAGGCAAGTAATATTCGCGCAAGGCTCTCTCCGACATATCAACCGTGTTGTACTCGCGGCCTCCTTCCGGTGCCCCATAAGCGGCAAAATGCTTCACACATGCGGCCAGCCGCTCCAAATCTCCCTTTATATCGCTGCCTTGATAACCGCGCACGAACGCCCGCGCGAATAAGCTGTTCAGATGCGGATCCTCGCCCGTCGTTTCCATCACTCTTCCCCAGCGCGGATCACGCACCAGATCGACCATTGGTGCGAACGTCACATGAATGCCCGAGACAGCCGACTCTCGCGCCGCGATTGCCGCACTCTGTTCTGCGAGCTCCGTATTCCACGAGCAGCCGATCGCGAGCGGAATCGGGAAAATGGTCTTGAAGCCGTGAACGACATCTGCCATGAACAGAAGCGGAATGGCGAGGCGGCTTTTCTTCATATAATTCTGCTGCACATCGATTACCGCCTGCGCCCCGGACAAGCCAAGCACAGAGCCGCTCGCCGCAACCATCTGCTCCGTTATGCCCATTTCCTCCATTGGCCCCGTTACCTGCCCGTCGCTGTCCGAGCCTTCATGAAAATGTCCCGTAAGCTGCAGCAGCTGAGCAATTTTCTCTTCCAATGTCATCTGTAGTACAAGCGCTTGAAGTTGTTGATTATCCATAATAGTTCCTCCACGGTTCGAATTTCTCGTTTGAACGATCATTGACTTGTCATCATTCGAAGGGATTTCATTTTCATTTCCTAAAGTAGTGATTCTCCTTCCTCAGGGACTTGCGCAAATACTTGACTCCGTTATACATACACCAAGGTGCAGCGAATCATCGGTTGTGCAAATTCCTCATTGAGAAGAATAATGTTGTGAAACAGGAACCCGGCAGCAGCAAGCCGTTTGCAACAGTTGGCATACCGGGTTCTTTTTAAACAAATCGTACCTATTTCAAATTGTTCAGCTCATCCAACACCGGCTGAACGAGCGACATTTTGCTCTCCACCCACTTCTTCCAGTTCGATTCCAGATCACCGCTCTGCAAAATGAGATTTGTATACTCCGTCTCATAATCGAAGGTTGCCTGGTTCTTCACCTTGGAATCGTGCAATTGAACCGTCCAGTCGTAGGAGGCCAGCTTGCCGCCCTCTTTGCCCAGCTTCGCCTTGTTCTGATAATGAAGAACGGCGCGTTCGCGATATTCCTTCTTAATCGCCGGGTTAATGATGCTGAAGTCATCTCCCAACAAATACAATCCTTCAAAGCGGCTTGGATACTTATCCTCAAGCGATGTCCCTTCCGGCAGCAGGCTTGCCAGCTCCTTGTTGTTGCCGTATTTCCAGTCCTTGCCCTCAAAGCCCATGTTCAAGAGCATTTGTCCTTCTTTGCTAGTCGAATAATCCAATAAGTCCATAACCCGTTCAAACTTCTCTTTGCTGATGTTCGGCGAGAAAATAAGCGCCGACCAGAAATTCACCTGCTCCAAATTGCGATACTTGCCGTCGTCGCCGAGCACGATTGCGGTATGAACAAGATCATCGCTGTTCACGCCTAGGTTTTTCTTCATAGCCTTATCCACGTCTTGTCTGTAGGAAGCCAGACCGCCAAGGCTGGTAACTGCCGCAACTCCTTTAACGCGGAAGTTGTCGCTGCCCTCGCTGTTTTTCCATGTATAGAACTCAGGATTCAACAGTCCTTCCTTGTACGCCTGCTGCATCAGCTTCAAACCGGCAAGCGTTTCTGGATCCGCTGCTCCCCAGTGATATTTTCCGTCCTCTCCTTTATAGAAGGCAGACTCCACACGGGAATGCTCGCTGTTCGGCATAATGATGTTCGTCAATGCATCTCCTGCGTTGTAGGAAAGAGGCACCAGATTCGCACCGACCTTGCCCGGATCCTTCTCCTTCACCAGCTTGGCATACGTCATTAATTCAGTTGTTGTATACACATCCTTCAATTCGAAGCCAACAGCCTGTGCCCAGTCCTTGCGCAGGGCAATAACGCCGATTTGGTTGACGAGTGGATCAGCAGGCTTGTTCTCGTAGTACACTGGACGCGGCAGAATATACGTGCCGCCCTTCAGCTCTTCCAGCTTCTCGCCAAGCCCAGTCAGCTTGTAGGCAGCAGCTACGTTCGGCCAGCGCTCCTTCCAATCATCCGGGAACTTGTACAGAAGTCCTTGGTCAATATAGTTCATCGCGTCGCCGTGAATGTAGTTCCATGTAGCTACGTCAGGCAGATCGCCGGAGCTGACCCACAACCGCAGCTTCTCCGCCCATGAATCCCATTCGATGAAATTGTAGTCCCACTCTAGATTGAACTTATCCATCCAGAACTTATGGAACTCATTGTTTAATTGTCCGTCCTTCAGATTAATGGTGCTTGCCACGGAAATTTTGAGTTTGTCCTTGTAACTTCCGTCTGCATCCTTCTCGTTGCCTCCTTGCGCTCCCTCCTTCGAGCATGCCGTAGCCAGCAGCATTACCAGACATAGCGAGAGGAGAAGAATGGATCTTACCGACAGCTTTTTGTCTGCTTTCATGTTTTGTCGCCCCTTGTTTTTGGATAATAGATTTTTGATGCATATTTCCGTCATGCCATATTGCCGTCATACCGTCATGCAAAAAAACAAAAATCTATGTGTATCATCAGGTCTTAATAGCCCCTGTCAACACCCCTTTAGCGAAATGCTTCTGAAGCAGAGGGAAGAAGCACATGATAGGCACCATCGTGACGAACACCGCAGCCATCTTCATCCCCGTTGAAAAAGCTTGCTTGCCGACAGCATCTACACTTGACGCATTGGATGCGTTCGTCGACGATTCTACAATAATGGTGCGAAGCACATTCTGCAGCGGAAGCTGATCTGCCTTGCGCAGGAAGATCATCGCATCATACCAGCTGTTCCAATACGCGACACCATAGAACAGCGTAATGGTTGCCATAATGGGAGCAGCCAGCGGCAGCACGACGGAGAACATAATTCTCCATTCGCCCGCACCATCCAAGCGTGCGGACTCCATCAGCGATTCCGGAAGGCTGTAGAAATAGTTCATCATTAATATCATGTTGAAGGCGCTGAAGCTGCCAGCAAAAATGACAGACCATAATGTCCCTGTCAGATGCAGGGATTTCATGATCAGGTACAGCGGAACAATACCGCCGTTGAAGATCATCGTGAACAACACAAGGAAAAAGATGATCCGCTTGCCCGGAAACTTGCTTCTGCTAAGTCCGTAGGCCATGCTGCTAGTCAGGAACAGGCTTAGAGGCAAACCGACAATTAGCAGCTTGAAGGTGTTCCAGTATCCCATAAGAATGCTTCCGTCCGTGAAAAGCGCCTTGTAAGAGGCCAGCGTTGGATTTTTCGGGAACAGCAGGAACGGATTGTCGGCGTACTCCTTCGGCGTCGAGAATGAAATCATAATGACGTTCCAGAACGGAATGAGAATCAACAGTGCAATACCAAGTAGAATGACAAATAAGATATAGTCGAGAGCAGTCATCTTCTCTCTGCGGAACGATGACCGCCGTGCAGTTTTCTTGCTCATTGTTGCATCCCCCCTTATCGGAATAGCCCGTCTCCGCCCAGCATTTTCGCTACTCGATCGGCAGCAAGCAGCAGGATCATATTCACCAGAGATCGGAACAAGCTGACCGCCGTTGAGAACGAGAAGTCAGTCGAAGATTGGAAGGTGATCCGGTAAATGTACACATCCAGTACCTCAGACACATTCTTCGTAGCTGCATTTGCCAAGTTGAAAATTTGATCAAAGCCCGATGACATCAGTCCGCCTACGGACAGAATGAACATGACCGTGACGGTTGGCATAATGTTGGGCAACGTAATGCGGAACACCTGCTGCATCCGTGATGCCCCATCAATTTGGGCAGATTCGAATTGATCCTGATCGATACCCGAAATAGCGGCCAAGTAGATAATGGCTCCCCAACCGGCGGATTTCCAGATATCCGTAAGCAGCAGCATCGGAACGAATGTGCTCTCTGACCCAAGAAAATTAATCGTTGGCAAGCCAAGCAGCGTCAGCGTGCTGTTCAAGAGTCCATCGTAGGCTAATACGTTAATCACGATCCCTGAGACGATAATCCACGACAAGAAATGGGGAAACGTCAGTATGGTTTGAAATACCTTTTTCGCACGCTTCATTCGAAGCTCGTTCAGCATGAGCGCCAGCAGGATCGGAAATGGAAATTGTATGACCAGCTTAATGATGTTGATGTACAGCGTCCGCCACAGCGCATCGAGGAAGGCAGGATCACGGAACACGTACTTGAAATTTTCGAACCCGACCCATGGACTGCCCCAAATGCCCAAGTTCGCCTTATAATCCTTGAAGGCAAGCGATAAGCCGCCCATTGGCAAATACGCAAATAATAGTAGCCAGATCAGCCCAGGAAGGAGCAGCGTATATACCATTCGATGCTTCCATATTTCACTGAACAGCGCTCCCAGCTTCGAACGACTCTTCAGCTTGCCGTCTGGCCCCTGCAAGGCTGCAGATTTCACATTGCATTTCCCCTCTCAGATAGCTACTTGTTGTCAAAAAGAAAGTCAAACGCTGTCCTCAAATGCTTCTCCCAAAATACCCAGTCATGGGTGCCTGAATCTTCAACATAGCGGAAATGGAACCCGGATGAGGAAGCGGCATTCATGCACGCAGCAAATGCTCGATTCATTTCGATGAAAGGATCTTCCGAACCGCAGCAGCACAGAATGGACGGTATCGCACTTCCCGCTTCTATCCTCTTGGCAGCCAGCGCATATAGATCCTGCTCGGGCTTCACGAGTAAATCCATGCCAAACACCGCCTGCATCTCTCTCACCATTCCTTGGGGCATATCGGGATCGCGAAGTCGGCGCTGCATATCGGTCACTCCGGACAACGATACTGCCTTGGCGTATCGCTCGGGATAGGTAAGTGCACATTTCAATGCGCCATATCCCCCCATCGACAAGCCCGCAACGTATGTATGCTCTGGCTCGACATTCAACTGGAGCAGCTTGCTGCACAAATCGGGAAGCTCTTCGGTAATGAATGTAAAGTAGTCGAGTCCATACGCCATGTCTGTGTAATAACTGCGATTAGCCTCTGGCATAATTACCGTGCAATTGTGACGCTGCGCATATTGCTCAATCGTCGTCAGCCGCTGCCATGTGCTCGCATTATCACCAGCACCATGCAGCAAATAGAGCGTACTGCTTGGCGGAGTTTGCGATTCCAAGGGATAAATCACGTGAATGCTCGTGTTCATTCGCAAAACGTTCGACCCAGTTTCTATCGTTACATGCGCCATATGTAATCCCTTTCATTTTTGGATTTTTGAAATATAGTTCTGACTGCTAATAGATCATCAAACATCGACCGTTTTACATGTTCATTCGCTACTGTAATCCAGCTTTTCGTCTGCAACTAAGTGAAAATCACTCGCTGAAAACACATGATTGCGTAATGTAAGCAACTCTTTCGAATCGTTTCGACACAATCATAGATCTATGTTCCTGAATCTGTCAATGCTTTTTTTGGTACATTCGATCAAAGGGGGAAAATTTGAATACTCATAATTGGCAATTACCCAGTTTTTGAGATATAAAATAAAAAGAAAGCGATTACTATAGACTCATTGACAACGCACTAGAACCAATGACATACTTGAAGTATAGATTACGCCACGATTAATAGAAACGTTTCTATTCAATAATGACACGGGTTTTACGGTTCTCATGAAGTAATTTGGATCACGTTTCTACTTCGATCATCCCTGACATATACAACAAGCGTTTTGGCGAAACGGAATGTGCTCGAATTGTAATGCGCGCGAAATGGTTTGGACGGATATAGAACATACCACTCACATTGAGAAAGGAGTAATGGAGATGATAGAACCCTCAAGCCTGACCGAATTCGTGAATCGGATTAAGGCTGAACAATTGCAGGTCACCTCTGTGCGGGTTCGTCAGGGCGGGAAATTGATCGGAAAGTGGGATCAGAACGAAGACAGTCGGCGGTTGCAGCACTCAATCAGCAAATCGTTCACGTGCATGGCCGTTGGACTTGCCATTGAGGAAGGCAAGCTAACTTTGGACACAACGCTGGGAGATGTTTTTCCGCAGTACGCTCATATGCATACGGAGCCCAATCCCCTGCTTCACCCCGCAAGCATCAAGCTGCGTGAGCTGCTTCGCATGTCTTCCGGTCATGACTCTCCCCCTCTCTGGGCAGAGGAACGAGCTTCGCTGCAGGAAACGGATTGGGTCCGCTATTACATGTCTCTGTCTCTGGATAGAGTGCCAGGCGAGCGGTTCACATACAGCAGCGGAGATACCTTCATGATCTCGGCAATGGTACAGGCAGCCGTCGGATTAACGGTGCACGACTACTTGCGTCCAAGGCTGTTCGTGCCGCTTGGAATTACAGAAGAAACGTGGGATTCCTCGCCGCTTGGCGTAACGCTGGGCTGTGCCGGGCTGGCACTTACGAACGAAGAACTGAGCCGCTTCGGCCAGCTGCTTCTGCAGCATGGAATGTGGAACGGGGTACAATTGATCCCTGCCGATTGGATTCAGCTTGCAACGAGCAAGCAGATCGGCAATGAAGGCAGCCGTGACTGGTGTCAAGGCTACGGCTATCAATTCTGGATGTGCTCCCACAATGCCTATCGGGCGGATGGCGCGCATGGACAGTTCTGTATTGTCATGCCCGATAAGGATGCCGTGATCGCCATCAATAGTCAGGAAGATCGGCTGCAGGATATTTTGGATGCGGTGTGGTCAAAGATTTGGCCGATGCTATAGGTGTGGAAATGTTAAAAAGCCTTAGTTACATGACCTGAAGTACAAAGATGAGAAGTGACAGGAAAATCGGGATTAGCCAGCTATACCCTTTTCTACGATCCATTTGACTGGTGCTGTTGTGACTCTCCTTGCTCTGTTCTTTCTTGGCAATGATTCGCAGCAGCATATACCCTATATAAACAGCCGGAACAGACAAGGCTCCCCATCCTCCTATTATCCAATAATTCGGGGATGCTTCGGTTGAAGTGACGCCCATAACGAGGTCTCCACCCTTCAAATAGGAACCAATGACATAGGTTGTATTTGTGGCCAAGTGAATGACTATTCCCGGCCAGATTGACCGGGCATGAAGCACGATTATGGCTGAAACCCATGCGGAAAAGAACAGCTCCAGCAGCCGATACGGATTGTCGTGAAATAGAGCAAACAGGAGAGCACTCATCGCCGCTGCAAACCATTTGCCCTTTTCCTCATATCCGGACAATAGCACACCTCTAAACAGCAACTCTTCGCATATCGGAGGAAATACTCCGATAGCCATGATGAGCATGAGCAGCGATGTGAAGTCAGCAGCTAGTGGATAATAGGACATCTGATACGAGCGACCAAGAACATTCGAAATAAGCTCTGTGACTTGATGGATGAACAGCATTGGAACCTGACTGATTCCGTAAATAAGCAGGCTCAGCAGCATAGTGCTTAATGATACGTGGCGGAATTTGAATACAGCCTTCCAAGACATCCGCTTACTGCTTATAAATAAAATAGAAGGAAGTACATGCAGGCCAATCTGTGCAAACATGACATAGAGCAAGAACAGGCCCAAATTTGCGTACAACGGCTGCTTGTCAGGAAAAATAAAAGTGGACAGCATATTGCTTAATACATAAGAGATAAGGAATAACCAGGTTGCATGTAATGCATGTATTCGTTTAGGCATCGGCACCTTTTCCTTTTCAAGATATCATTTCCCATCTATACATTCATCCCATTATCCCTATCTACTTCTGCATTCTAGTAGATGAACAGCTATGCCAATCAACCCAAAAATGAGAATAATAGGCAATTCAAGCGTAAGCTGCCCGATTCAACATGTCAATTCTTTTATGTACCGGTTGGAGTTGGCTGTATATCACAATGAAAAAGCTCCCACAAACGATTGTATTCGTTAGTGGGAGCTTTGCTATATACCAAGATTTTTTTGATGTTACTGTAGGTGGTTCCAATTAATTAGATACTGTTGCTTCGCTCACGTTCTCTACTTTATTTTTGCGTGTGAACAAGCGCTTCATCCAGTTCGAGAAATCATCCAAATACGTGTACATGACTGGCACCAGCAGCAACGTAAAGATCGTCGAACAGGATAGACCGAATATTACGACAACCGCCAACGGCGCTTGCATTTCCGCGCCTTCCCCGATGCCGAGCGCAAGCGGCAGCAAGCCGAGCACTGTCGTTAATGTCGTCATAAAAATCGGGCGAATCCGGCTCGGCGCACCTTGCATAATTGCCTCATGGCGATCCAATCCGCTGCGGCGTTGGATATTGATGTAATCCACCAAGATGATCGCGTTGTTGACAACGATACCCGCGAGCATAATGACACCGATAATCGCCGTTACGCTCAGCGGTGTGCCCGTAATGAACAATCCGCCAATGACCCCAATGAACGTCGTCGGCATCGCGAACATAATAATAAACGGATACAGCAGCGATTCGAATTGAACAGCCATCACGACATAGACGAGGAAGATGGAGAATACGAGTGCAATTCCAAGATCTCCGAATGCTTCCACCATATCTTCACTCGCTCCGCCCATGGAGTATGAATACCCATCTGGGAAATTCATTTTCTTCAGCGATTGTTCAATGTCCTTCGAGATGCTGCCTAAGTCTCTGCCCGCAATATCAGCCGTAACGTTAATTTGACGCTGCTGATTCTCGCGCTGAATCATGACAGGCCCTTGGAGCTGATTGAATTTCGCAACAGCAGACAGTGGAATTAACTGGCCATTCTGCGATTGAATCGTTAAGGCATTCAATGCAGCGATACTGTTGCGTTCTTCCTCCGGCATAATGACTCTCACATTATATTCATTGCCGTCTTCCCGATATTGGGTAGCCATCTGCCCATTCATGGCAAGCGAAATCTCGCTTAATATTTGCTGGTACGAGATGCCATAGGAAGCGGCCAAGCTGCGATCGACAGTAATGTTCAACTCCGCATTACCTTCCGCAGCGGAAGACTCTGCATTGTATACCCCTTGTACGTCAGAGATCATCCACACCACTTGATTCGCAACTTCCTCTAATACCTGTTGATCCTGACCATTCAGCTTGATGTGAATCGGAGCTCCTGCACTTAAACCTGACTCCTGTGCAGATACAGTAATGTCTGCGCCTGCAATATTGCCTGTCGCATCGGTTAATTTCTGCATCAGTTCCTTGGTCTTGATATCCCGCTCCGAAGCGCGAACCAATTGAACGGTGAACGTAGCAGAATTCGTTCCGCCTCCGCCGAATCCTCCTCCTCCGCCAATCGATTGCGAAGCCGTCTCAATGATCCCCTCATAAGGCTTGAGCAGGGCTGCAACTTCGTCAGCGGTCTTCTTCGTCTCATCCAAACTAGTGCCGCTAGGCGTCTGAACCTTGATCTGAATTTGCCCTTGATCCCCGCCAGGCATGAACTCCATGCCGATGAACGGTACAAGGAAGAAGCTCCCTACAAGTAAAGCAATGGTAGCAAACACCGTCGTTTTACGATGTCCGAGCGCCCATTTCAATATCTTTTTATACCCTGTAACAAACCCGCCGAAGAAGCGCATATACCAGCCCCTCTTCTCCTGCTGCATGATCTTCTTCTCGGATACGATCTTCGACGCCAGCATCGGGATGAGCGTAATCGCCACAACGAGCGATGCAATAAGCGAGAAGCAGACCGTCAGTGCAAGCGGACGGAAGATATCGGCAGTCAAGCCTTGAATGAACACGATCGGCAGGAACACGACGAGTGTTGTCATTGTTGAGGCGATAACTGCAGAAGCGAGCTCAGATGCCCCCTTCACGGCCGCCTCCTTCATGGACATGCCCTGCTGCCTGTAGGTAAAGATATTTTCCAATATAACGATAGAGTTATCGACCATCATCCCGATGCCGAGCGCAAGCCCGCCCATCGAAATGATATTGAGCGTCTGCCCCGTGAAATACATGAGCGTAAACGTCGAAATAATCGCAATCGGCATGGACAGTGCGATAACGAAGGTCGAGCGTACACTGCGCAAGAAGAGCAGCAGGATCACGACTGCTAATGCACCGCCGCTCATCATATTGCCGATGACGCTGTCGATGGATTGACGAATGAAGGTCGACGTATCTGACACTTTTTTCAATTCAATGCCTTGCGGCAATGCATCCTTCATCTTCGCGAGTCCCTTGTCGATATTATCCGCAACCGCCACGGTATTCGCATCCGATTGCTTCTGTACCGACAGAACGAGGGCAGGGCTACCATCTACTAACGTCAGCGAGGTTTGCTTTTTGAACGTATCCTTGACGACAGCTACATCACTAACTTGTATTTGACCCCCACGCGGCAAATGAATGATAGTCTGCTTGATGTCATCTACAGAACCGTATTCGCCCTTCACGCGGATTTGCAGATCCTGCACACCTTTCGGTACAGAGCCCGCTGCCTGAGATTTATTTTCTGCGTTGATCGCCTGTACCACTTGAGATGGCGTAATGCCGTACCGCGACAGGCTTGCACGATTCAGCTCAACGAGAATTTCGCGTGTTTTGCCCCCAGCAACTGAGACAGATGCAACCCCGCGTTCCCGTTCCAAGGTTGGGATTATGGTCTTGTCTGCATATTCTTGAAGCTTCTCTGGAGATGCGCCCGTCAAGCCAAGCGTAATGATCGGCATCTGGTTCGGGTCGAACCGAAGCACGGTCGGATCATTGGCATCATCAGGAAGCATCCCCTTCACTTGATCGACCTTCTCCCGGACATCGATCAGGGCGTTGTCCATATTCGTGCCGGTCTTGAATTGCAGCATAACCAGCGAGGAATTCGCCTGTGACTGAGACGACAGGGTGTCAATCCCTTGAATCGTGCTCAGAGAAGACTCCAGCGGTCTGGAGATCAGCTTCTCAATTTCCTCTGGAGCCGCCCCTTGATAGGAGGTCGCGACCACAGCAATCGGCACATCGATTTTCGGGAAAAGGTCGATAGCAAGACTGCGCAGACTGAACAAGCCCAGTGCCAGAATCGCCAGCACGAGCATCATTACGCCGATAGGACGCTTAACGGAGACGTCGATTACTTTCACGTTAGCGTGCCCCCTCGACAATTTTGACTTTATTGCCGCTTGTCAGAGTCAGCTGTCCTTTGACAACAACCTGATCATTCGGCTGAAGATTGCCCTTCACCGCCGTCAGCTTGGATTGCGCCTCAAGCACCTCTACCGCTTCCTCGACAGCTTGTCCATCGCGAATAACGAATACGTGTGAAGTACCATTCTTCTCGACGATTGCTTCTGTCGGCACGAGCAAGGCATCCTTCAGCACTTGCTGATCAACTAAGAATTTGGCCGTCATGCCCGGCTTAATCTCGTCCTTCTTGTTCTCTGCCTGTGTTTCCAGTGCGTAAAATCCAGATTCGTTCGCAACAGGTGATAAAAAGGTAATGCTCGCATTCATGGTTTTGCCGAGATCCGGCAGCTCCACCTTGACTTCCTTCCGATTCTGCAGAAGCAGCATCTGATTGGCGCTCACATTCGCCGTGAACTTAATTGGATTGGTTGACACGATTGTGAACAACGGCGAAGTGCCTGCCGCAAGCTCGCCTTGCTCCGCCGCTACACGCACCACCTGACCACTGATTGGCGCCTTGATAGATGCGTCTGCTTTGCGATTGGTCGCTTGCTGAATACGCAGCTCGGCTTGCTCGATACTGCGCTTCGCCTGATCCAACTCAAGCTCAGATGCCTGAGCATTATGCAGCGTTTTGTATTGGTCCTGCGCTTGTTCCAATCCTAATTGCTCCAAGCGCAGCTGGATGTCCAGATCGTCTGCCTTCACGCTTGCCAGAGTCTCACCTTTGCTGACGGTGTCACCCTTCTTCACATTCACACTTCTCAATTCACCGCTCAGTTTCGGAATCACCTCGACAGATCGGCTTGCACTCGCTGTCCCAATCATCTCATTGGTCTGATTCAGCGCCCCCTTCTGCACGGCCGCCACCTGAACAGGCGTCTCCTTCTCCTGTGCTCCCTGCATTGGCTGTTCTGCCTCCGGACTTCCGCATCCTGTTGCGGCTCCGAGCATAAGCAGAATGCTCCCCATAATCAGCCAACGTCTTCTCACTGCCATAATTGTCCCACTCCCCTTTTGTCTATCAAATAATCCCCCTAGCATTTCAGCGCAGCCTACTTACTAAAGTTCTAGTTATATGGTTTAGACGTAAAATATCAGCTGCTCCCCTTATGATAACACGAGAATGAACCACGGGTCATTCCGTAGAGCGGATGAAGATGTGAAGATTGCGTGATGTTGATAAAATAGATTGAAATATCTTTTTAAAGCATGAAATTTCCCTACCATCTCGGTAATTGTTATACGAACTCAACAAAGCTAGAGTTATATAGAAAGAAATGAGTTAGAAAGTGTTTAGGATTAACAGCACTATTCATTCGGCACTAGGTGGGGTGAAAAAAAGACCTTGAAGAGAGTATCCTTCAAGCCCAAATAAAAACAGTATGATTTCTTACTTTAGGGTACAGTTATCGATAGATGTTCCCTTCATTTTCTATTGCTTCATACTCATGAACCAAGCGTTCCATGCCTGGAAGCCTGTCTTCAAAATATCCCGATTTACTCAATGCAGTTATTAAGTTTTGCAGAACTTTTTTCCATTCAGAACTAAATGATTGCTTTGTTAAAGTAACACTTCCACTATTCTGTAATAGATGCTCTGCTCCTCCTGACACACTACCCCAATCGGCATTAATCACTAACTGTCTTGAATCCCATGACAAGTGCCATACATGTGCAAACGTATTTGAGACCCAATGGATAGTCTTTGTACCTGAGTCTTCTTTTCTTAATACTTCTAAAATTTCTAAGATATCATCAATCATAATACTAATATCATATTTATAACCCAGTAAAATCGGAACATAATTCCATACAATCACCGCATTTTCAGTCAAAAGCGGAAATGAACTCTCTATCGCATCTGATAGAGATTCTGCTTCACTATCAAATACTCCAGTAAACCTTGGACAACTTGCTTGTATAATAAATGACATTTCGAAACCTCCTTTATGGGGCCGGATATCCGTGGAAAGCACCAGTACCATTACTTCCAGTAGCAGGGTCAATCCTTGGCGTTCCCCTACCTGAAATAATTTCTTCGTATTGTCCCCGAATTGTTTTTGGCAGAGGATTTGGACTAGAGAGTTTACTATTACTGCAATTCGTATTATGCACCCAAATCCCAATATCCGTTGAAGATATCTCATACGGGGATAGTGAGCGTTAAGTTATTTTGAATTCAGCCGCCCGATTCATTCGGCACTGGATGGGATAAAAGAAAGACCTTGAGGTTTTCTAACCCCAAGGCCTCTACACTAATCATTACATAATTCCAACATATCAACAAATACTGCATCCTTTAGAGTCAATCTCCTGTTTACAGGGTCAATTCCTTCTAATTGCCCCCACTCGTAGACAGTATCATACAAATCATATTCATGACTTAATTGAATATAACCATGTTGTTGAAGTATTTTATTAACTTGCACTTCTGCTTCGATTAGCTCGAACGTATTTGCAGGACCAACTAACCCTAGATTACCAGTTAGAGCATTATGCTTCACCTCATGGAAAAACAAGCACTCGTATACAGGCACTATTTTAGAAATTGTTAACTGAATTTCTTGCAGTAAAACAAACCCTCCTTCTCCGAGCCTATCTTTTAGTTTCAAGTACACATGTGCAGAAGGAGAAAATCCATCTTGCACTTTCACTTCGCAAACCTGGACGATATTATATAAATCTCTAGGGAGCTCAAGGTTTTTTCGGCTTGTGTCTACATACCATTGGTCTAGTTCCCTCTTAGAATATAATTTTTCTAAAACTTTATTAATTTGACGATGTTCTTCGACAAACCTCATTCCATGGGACAATTTAATACCTCCTTATTTTCCCCATTCTCTTCTCTTTACCGCTTTACCTGATTGTTCTCCAGTCACAGCATTAAATTCACCTAAGTGGTTTTTCTTCTTGTTATCCCACTTTTCTAAAGGATCTTTCTTACTATCCCACTGATAATAATACTTTCCGTCATACCAAGTTTTTCTGCCGTTTATCGTACCCTTAGAAACCACACCTTGGTCTTTCATCCAATTTGTTTCTTCTTTTAATATCTTATATGTCGAATTATCACCTATTAGTATTTTATTATAATCATTATAACAATTCGTATTATGCACCCAAATCCCAATATCCGTTACATAAGTGGTATCTATGATTTCGGTATTATGACAATGGAGGAGATCTGTAATACAGGGGGATATTATTCAACACTTATGTGTGCACAGCCGTATAAGATAAATATCATACGGCGTTTATAAGCGTCAGATTCTTTCGAGACATGCCGCCCGATTCATTCGGCACTGGGTGGGGATAAAAAGAAAGACCTTGAGGATTGCCGCCCCCAAGGCCAATAAAGTATTTTCATTTAATAATAAGTTTTATAATCTTTAGCCACTACCCACCCATTAAGACCATATGAAGCTGAAATTACATAAAAGTTATACTTTTCATGTTGTAGATGTTCAAGCAATTCATCTAGTGACTCATAAACCATCGGCCATCCGTAATTCTTCTGTTTCTCCAACAGTTCCTTGTTATGTTTAAGAAATCTGCTTATTTCTAATGTGCTGATATCAAAAATAATACTCCCCTGTAACTGTGTCTCAAACATATGAGCCAAAACATCAGTAAATTCGATAGTGATATTAACTGAATCATTGTGACCACCAATTGTGTGTAATTTTATTTTGGAGTTTTGTAAATCAACTTCATAGGATAATATCTCATTGTCATGAATACTGAGCATTTTTATTTAGTCTCCTTGTACAAAAAATAATTAATGTATTATTTGCTTCTTTTTGGTTTTCCACTACTCCAGTCCCAAGTATGTCTATGAGGGAATTTATGGCTATTATCTCCATTTGAGTGTTCATAATCAATGTCTTCTACCGCTCGCCCTTTTTCGTCGTAATATCTTCTCTGCATCAGTACGCTTCCATCATAAAGATCTACAGAGGAATTAGGTTTACCAGTCGTCGGCAAAGTTCTCAAAGTTTCGGACTTCTTAACAGTTGTATGATCTTCATATGGGTTACCTTTAGAACGAAGAGTGTTACAATTCGTATTATGCACCCAAATACCCAAATCGGTTACATAATATGTATGGTAGTCAGCAACCGTAAAGTTGTAAACCGTAACTGGCTCATCCAGCTTAACAAACTCTACTTTATCAATCGTCAGATTACTTCCGTAAGCCTTTTGAAGCTTGCCGCCCACTTGGAGCTCATCAGCAAAGACCCAACCTTTTCCTTCCACCCAAAACGGATGATTGTCGGTCGTCTCGATGATCAGCTCCCCAACGTTCAGCTTCATCTCGTTGGTTGCGGTATAAACCCGTTACTTCTTTGTAAGCCAATTCTCCATCAGGGTTATTCTCATCCTTGGCGAGAACCAAATCTCCGACTTCAATGTCTTCGATATTTTTCTCTACTTCGTTAGTTATAATCTTAATTTAATGAAGAAAAAAAGGTGAGAAAACACTTCAGTAGTATGGACAGAATACGGAATCAAGTTGCTTATCGGATGTGCGTGCTGTATGCACCTGTCAACGACTGCCGCACAGAATCTTGTTTACTATTACCTTGACATTGTTTATGTCTAAAATCCTGTGCAGGTGTTTAGCTCGACTTACCTACTTTGTTAAATGATAGATCAATTTGACACGGGGGAGCATCAGAAAGCCTTGAAGGAAAATTCCCTTCAAGGCTTTCTTTTCTGATTACCCTTTATTCTTTATACTAGAATGAATTTTATTAAATACGTCTAGATGATATTTCTCGCGTTCCATTAATCCATGATGATGTTCAGTATTAAGCACTATTTCTTTGTAACCTAAAATAGTTGAAATAATTTGAGCATTTTTCTCACCAATAAAATTGAAATACCACGAATCTGGAATTTGATGATCAACAATTTTAAACCATTCAAATGGAAACCAGACTGGGTCAAGACTAAGATCAGGTTCTTCATGATCAACTTTTAATAAATAACACATATAGTTATCAAAATGTCCAATAGCATAAACATAATACATACTTCCAATTATTAATGACTCGTATTGATAGTCTACTGGATACCCTGCTTTTTCTGATAACGAAGCACTCAAGTTTGAAATACACTTTACTATCATACTTTTACCTCACAGTTTATCTATCCTTAAATTTGAAATCGTCGTACTTTCCTGTTTTAAAGTTATATACCCAGTGAATCTCAACTCCATTTATCTTTCTGCTCATTTTGACCCAACCATCTGCATGATTCCATCTCGGATCTTGCATTAATGAAGGCATTTTGAGTATTTCTCCCTTTTTAGGATCAGACATTGCTTTTTGCATAGCCTTTAACTCCGTCTCATTTGCAGGAATAGTTCTTCCTGTTGAGCCCTTACCTTCAGGCTTAAAACCAGAAGGCCCTGCACAATTCGTATTATGCTCCCAAATCCCAATATCCGTTACATAATACGTATGGAAGTCCGCAACCGTAAAGTTATAAACCGTGACTAACTCATCCAGTTTAACGAACTCTACCTTATCAATCGTCAGGTTGCTTCCATTAGCTTTTTGGAGCTATCGCCCGCTTGGAGTTCGTCTGCGAAGACCCAACCTTTTCCTTCACCCCAGAAAGGATGGTTGTCGGTCGTCGGTCGTGCCATAATCATAATCGTGACGGCCCTATTCGCTTCAACCTTACCTTCGACGACAATCTTTGCACGGACTTGTTGAAGCAATATCATACGCGGATTATGAGGGTTAATTTCTAATTGGGCATGCCTCCCGATTCATTCGACACTGGGTAGGGGAAAATAAAGACCATGAAGGAACGTTTCCCCATGGTCTTAATAAGTTCAGTGCTTTTCCACAAACAACCCCATCTGCTCAATCGACGGTATTATTGAATCAATTGATTTTGAAGTGTGAATCCCCATCAAATAATCATATCCTATAAACACCTTCATCCTTCTGGGATAATAAACCTCTGCACCAATATCTTCACGTAAAAGTAATCTGCAAAACAAATCTATTTTCTTATTATCTAACTTATCCCTATCCTTAACATGCAAATAGGTTTCTAAAACATCTTTTGAATAAAGTTCTTGGATTTTTTTTCTAATACCTTGAAATGTATCATATGAAAAACTGCGTCTAACATCATTAATCGTTAAATAAGGAATCCTCATGTAATCCATAATTAAATGTATTGCATTAATATAGCAATCTTCAACCTCCTTGTATTTGTCGACTGTCAGCATTTCTCCTTCAAAAGACTTGCCAATATCACCAATTCCAATCCAATCTTCCTTCAAATATCGCCTTTTTTCATCACGAAAATCAGGATTATATTTTGTTATCTCGTATTTGTACAATTTAATCACCTACTCGATTCAAATTAGCATCATACGTTCCCATTCTCGTATCTCTGCTATTAAGCCGTTCTGGTGTCGTTGCCTGCTTCCAAACACCACCATTATGCGGCCCCAAACCGTTACCACTGCCAATATCTTGACTAATATATGTTTTAGTTTTTTTGTTATAAAAAATTTTTTCTTTGGTCTTTGCAGTAAACTTAGTTGGTTCGAATCCTAATTTCTTGGCAGCATTTGTGGCCTGCTTCGTTGTCATCCTTACCCATCCACATTTTGTATTATGAACCCATATCCCTAAATCCGTTACATAATACGTATGGTAGTCAGCAACCGTAAAGTTATATACCGTTATTGGTTTATCCAGTTTAACAAACTCTACTCTATCAATCGTTAGATTACTTCCGTCAGCCTTTTGAAGCTTGTCGCCCACTTGGAGTTCATCAGCAAAGACCCAACCTTTTCCTGCCACCCAGAACGGATGGTTGTCAGTCGTCTCGATGATTTGCTCTCCAACGTTCAGCTTAATTATATCATCTCGTTGGTTGCGGTATAAACCCGTTACTTCTTTGTAAGCCAATTCTCCATCAGGGTTATTCTCATCCTTGGCGAGAACCAAATCTCCGACTTCAATGTCTTCGATATTCTTCTCCCCTTCGTCTGTTTGAACCTTGGTTCCAGCGGTAAAACAATTGCAACCACTGTTTTTTCCAACTTTCACACTCGGCTTATTTTTAGCACTGAATTTTGGAAGGCCTTTTGTTGATAGCGAATTATTGGATATCGTAGCAAACATATATTCTGTATCTGTTAAAGGGAGCTCAAGCTTCATTTGATTAAATTCCGCTTTGCTGTAAGTCTCCCAAAAAGTCTGTCTGTTTTGTTCCTTTGGTGATAAATATTCAATTTGCGCCTTGTTATTATAAAAACCTTTTACTACCCCGGCTGACATATAAGGCAATATATAGGCCATGACGATTCTATCATCCATATAATAATCAGCATTACTTTGATCAGCACATTGACCTGTATGAGCATATTTCCCGTCAACTGACACACAATAGTTCCCAGATGGATCAGAATAGATTAATGGATTGTTCTCAACATACGTATACCGATTCATGCTTAACGGATTCGTAAGATTCCCAGCATATGTGTCTTCCGACATGAAGCGGCCTTGGCTCGGATCATACCAGCGCGCTCTTAAATATTGCAAGCCTGTCTCTGAGTCCCAATACTCTCCGGAATAGCGGAATATGTTCGGTACTTGCTCCTTCTCCGTGTCTGGATTGCCCCAGATGTCGTACGTATACGTGTTCAATTCCTTGCCTGCACTATCCAACAGTGATACGACGTCTCCATGTCCATTAAAACGATAGTATTGGAGCTCCTTGGACTTCATATCTTGACGTGCCCACAGCTTGCCTTGCACATCATAGATGTATGCATATGCGATGCTCGGCTTGCCATCTGTTCCTACTTCCGCTTCTGCAACTAGATTTGCAGAGGCATCATAGTAATAGCGAGTCCGCTTCTCTTTTGTAGCCCGCTCATACAGCAGCCCATCCCCACTATAAGCGTAATTAACTTCCTTTCCGTTGCCCCCTTTTACTTGAGTAAGACGGTTAAGCAAGTCAAAGGAATAGGATGCATTCTTCATGCCTGACACAGTCTTATTGACTAATCCAGTCCGGTTACCAATTACGTCATACGTATACGTATCATCTGTATTCTGATCCTTGAAGCTTAGTATCCGGTTCAAAGCATCATAAGTGAACTCACTGAATTGATTTCCTGATGTTATGCCCGTAATATTTTTGTTCACATCATACTGGTAATTAAATTTCTGGTCACTGGGTGCGCCATTATTCGATAATCCTGTTAGGTCATATCCATTGAATGAATAATCAGTGCTTAACCCTTTGCCATTAGCTTGGCGCTTCATTAGCTGGTTCGGATTGTACTCGAAAGTGAATCGATCCAGTGGTGTACTAGCCGCAGCATTCAACCCTTTACTGTTCGCATTTCCTCCGTATACCTGAGGAAAAAAGTCCCCTTTTTAATTTTCTAAAATTAGGAATGGCATTTACTATTTTTAGATCGAAAGACCGATGTATCTTCTTTCATCTGTACAAAAAAACCTCGCCTCCAGAAAGGAAGCGAGGTTTTTAACTTGTCTGTTACTATTTCGGTTCAAGCTGCGACATGAGCATTTTCATCTCATCAATCGGACGATTGGCATCGTAAGGGTATCGGTTCAGCACTTCGAGCAATAATTTGTACCATTTTCCCTTGTTGCCGATCTTCTCCAGCATATCATCCATGGTAGCGATCAACTGCTTGTATTCAGGAATTTGCCCTGGTGAATATACCTCAAACTCGTAGAACGAGTTGCCGAAGACGGTTGCCCGCTGGATGCCTTGGAACTTTACATAGCGTGCTGGTGTCGTATCAAATTCGAGAATGTCCATTTTACCCTTTGACTCGATGATTCCGCCTTCACCGGAAATATTTCTCCAGTTCGTCTTGTCATCAGACACAAGAAGCTGATACTTCTCCGCATAGGCGCCTTCCCACTTAATAATTACTTTATTGATATCCTTGACCTCTCCCAAGTCTACAAGGAACCACGCATCATCCACATACTTGCTGGCCCAGCGAGTCGAAGGATTGCCATCTACGGCCTTGTCAGAGGAATAGTATGGGAACTCTGGTTCCGAGGATTCCGTAGCCTTGTGCAGAGCCAGATTTTCCGTGCTGAGCAGTTCAATCGCTTTGTTGTAGATGACTACATTATCCAAGGTGCCCTTGAAGGCGTTGGTCTCGCTGCCAATGCGAAGCGTCGGCAAGACGAGTGTGTTCATTTTCGGATACTCCATTTCCAGACGCTCCACATACTCATCAATATTGACGAACAGGGATACACCCTTGTCATCGCCCTTCAGCAAGATATGGGTCCATTTGTCTTCTGGAACGACGTAATTGAACGTGCTGTTATAATGCTCCTTGCTAAATCCGAGCTTGCCTGTGTTGCCCTGCTTTAATTTCAGCGTACCAACAGGCGATTCCATCAAGACAGCGTCATCTGGATTATCCTTGTCCGGCTTGATCCACATGGAAGCGGTCCAACCGAACCCAATCGCATCAACTGGCGTCTCGATGTAGCTCTTGCCGCCGTTGAAATGCGCGCCCTGTTCATATTTTCCTTCTGTAATATCCACATTGACTGCCTTGCCATCAAAGCCATTGCCTGAGCTATCCTTGAATTTCTTCTCGAACATGTACTGCATAACAAGATTGTCTGGATTGTTAACCGTAATTTTGTGAGAACGATCGGCATTCGGTGCATCACCGATCACCTTTGTACGATTGTTAAATTGCGTGAAAGATTTATCATCACGTGTTCCCGTCCACAGCTTCTCTGCCACGACCTGTATGCCAGGCAGCAATCGGATATGCGCATCGTCCATCGACAAGCGATTCGCTTCAGATACGTCATTCCACATCGAGAACATGCCGCCCTTCACACGCGGATGGCCAAGTGGCAGCGATGTGTTCTCCCACTTATTCGGCTCCCACTCATCGTACAGGAATTGCGAATTCAAGTAGTTTCCGTATAAGGTAGGCACGATGTACATGTATACATTCTGCGAGTTGATGACGTCATAGCCGAGATCTACCGCCTGCTGTGGCGCACCATATGGCTCATACCAGATGTCCATCGTTGCGTCATTGCTAATCGGCGTCGTTCCGGTATATTGGGTCAAGCCTCCCCACATGTGCGGGTGCTTGCCTTTGCTGTTAATATGCTTCACGAGTGTATCCATGTACCAACGGTAGCGCTCGATATCCGGACCCCAATATTCATCCGTGCCAATATGCACTTCTGGCCCGACGAATGTTGGATCACTTCCGTCTATATACTCATTGAATAAGTTCTTGATGAATTCCACGGTTTCTGGCTTAGAAATATCCAAATGGGAATCGTCCCCAAGCGCCGGGTTGTAGGTCGTGAATGCGCGAGAATGTCCGGGTGTGTCGATTTCCGGGATGATATTAATGCCATAGTCCATGCCCATGAGCTGCAAATCCTTGAATTCTTGCTTCGTATAATGCCCACTGGCGCTTGCAAGTCCAGGATAGGTCGTGCTTTCCAAGCGATAAGCTGCACGGGTGCCATCTGCGAATGGCTCCCCGACGTCATCATTCAAGTGAATTTGGAACATGTTCATCTTGTACCATGACAACAGCTTCACATAATCGCGAAGGAAATCAATCGTGAAGAATTTGCGGGCTACGTCGATCATGAGTCCACGCTTCTCATACTTCGGGTAATCCCTTGCTTCACCTCGCGGAATCGTCAAGTCCTTATTCTGCTTAATGATTTGGAGCGCTGTTCTCGTTCCGAAGAAAGCCCCCTTAGCTGATGAAGAGGTAATAGCTACGTAATCCCCTACCTTGAATACATTTCCTTCATTGCCAAGCCATGATAATGACGGATCAATCGACAGATATAAATCCCCAGATTTCGGCGTTCCAGAGACTACTGTAAGCTGGTAACCCGTCAGATCCAATACATCTTCGCTAGTCAGCTCTGCTGCCTTGCGGAGCAAGGACTCATCCTTCGGATTGACTACAATTCGCGAAGACTTCTTCAACTTGAAATTGCCCGAATCCCCATACCATTCGCGCAGAGAAGGGATCACTTCCGGCTCAGGATTGCGATCCGATGTCTGCTTATGCAAGCCTGGAACGATTACGGGGATACTTCCTGACAGCAGCTTCCGGTCTGGACTATTCTGATCCTCCACCTGAATCATCAGATTCACCTTGGCGTCTACTAGCGGTGTACGGATGTTGCCATCACGGTCGATGACAGGAATTCTGTCGCTGCCAAAAACACTGACACTGTAGCCTTCCGGCACTCCTGCAGTGGACCAATCGAGCTTCGTCTGTCCGGCTTGCACCGTGAGCGCTGCCGTCACCTTGTCAATGACAGATTGCAAGTCATTCAATTGATACACCTCAAATTCAAAAAAGGAATAGCCATACAGTACTCCATCGACAGGAGCACGCTTCACACCTTGAAACTTCACATAACGAGCTTCGAGGGAAGGGAAATCAACCGTCTCCACACCACCCTTACATTGGATGAGACCATCGTTGTCCTTCACATTCGTCCAGTTCTGAGCGTCATCCGATACGAGGATCTTGTATGTTTCGGCCGGTGTTTGCCAGCGGATTACGACACGATCGAAAGCTTTTTTCTCTCCGAGATCTACATAGAACCATTGATCATCTTCCTTCGCCGAAGACCATCTTGTGTTCCCTTTTCCGTCTACAGCCAGCTCAGGCCCCAAATAATCCACTTCATTACCAGAGGAAAAGGCTGGCTTATGCAGCGCTAGATTCGTTCCGCTAAATGTAGCATCCGCGAGGAGGCGAGCAGCTTCCTCATTGGAGTCTCCAATCGGATTCGGAAGGATATTGCCATCCTTGTCATACACGACATCTGTAACGCTCGGCGGAGTCCCATCACCCTTATCTCGTTTAGATAGGACTGGGCCTTCATCTTGATGCTCCACCTTTACATTCTCCTGCCCGTTTGGTTGAGCGTACGCCTTAGGCTGCATTACTGTAAGCGTCGAGGTCATAACAACCATCAAACTGAGCAGCATCGAAACCGCTTTCAAATACATAGATCTCTTCATTATTTCCCTCCATCTCATCTAGTTATCGGATAGCATAGTCCCTCCTTCTTCCTCCCTCCAATCTCATCTGCGCCCAATTTCGCAAACGCTTTCTTTTTCTTTCCTCTCTATCATATTACAAAAAAATGCAACTAGAAAGGAGTAACTTTCCAATTGCATTTCTTTTTTTGAATTTCTACTCCGGTATGAATCATTTTGCTCGCTGCTGTGATGCATGAATCGCTTGAGCAAATCGCGCTATTCCTAACCCAATTTCATCCTCATGCGGCCTTGCATACGTAAACCGGACATACCCAGGTTCTGAACCGTAGACCGTACCAGGATTATAGAGAACCCCTCGCTTTATGCTTTCCTCTAGCAATTTTGCATCATGAACGGGGGTTCTCACTTTGCACCATAAGTGCAGCCCTCCCTGTGGAAGGGAGTACGCCACCTCCCCCGGAAGTTCGCGCTGCAGCGCATCGATAAGCAAGTTCCGTTTCTTGAGGAGTTCCTGCCGCAGCCGTACCAAATGGCTGTCAAAATAAGTTTCCGATAGCAAACGTGCGGCGATTCGCTGCGGCAGCACACTCATTCCGAAGTCGATTTGCTGTCGTTCAGCAGCAAGCCGCGTGATAACAGACTGTGGGGCAACCATCCATCCGATCCGCAGGCCTGACGCTACAACTTTGGATAATGAGCCAATATAAATGACGGTATTGTTTGTATCAATCGATTTCAGTGTCGGCGGCGGATTGCCTGTGAAGGACGTCAGGCTGAACGGATCATCCTCTACAATGGGAATGCCTAGGTTGCCGCAAATCTCAAGCAATTGTTCCCGTCTAGAAGGGTCAAGCACACGGCCCGTTGGATTATGATAATTCGGATTCACGAATATCATCCGTATGTTGTGCTCCCGATACAAGGACAATATCCCTTCCGGACATATCCCCTTCTCGTCTACAGGCAGCCGAAACAAGCGCAAGCCCGCCGAGTGAAACATAGGCAGAGAATAATAGTAGGAAGGATCCTCGATCGCGATCGCATCCCCCGGCTGAAGCAATCGACGAGTTATTAAATAGAGCGATTGATGAGACCCTGATGTAACGAGAATCGATGATTCTGTCGTTCGAAAACCGCGATATTGATGTAAAGTGGTGGACAGAACCTCACGCAGCGGCACATAGCCCTGAGGATCGTCATAGCTCATGTCTTCATGCAGCAGATGCTCGCTCAAAAGCATCCGCATCTCTTCATTTGGCGACAAATCGGGTGACAGTTCTCCGCTGGAAAAGTCTATACAGTTGCTGCCCGAATCCAGTGCGGAACGAATCAGTTCGGCGTATACCGGATCAGGCTGCACTAGCTTGCAGCTATCTAAATATTGATGCCAATCTGGCGTTTGTTGAGAGTCTGCCCCCCACTTCGACTTGCTTACCCGAGTACCACTACCGACCATACTCTCGATAATTCCTGCAGCACGCAGCTCTTCATAGGCTTGAACGATAGTGCTTCGATTTACATGTATTTGCTCGGCAAATTTGCGTTCCGATGGAAGGACGCTTCCCGGAGGAAATTCACCGTTATAAATGCTGCGCTCGATATATGCGGCAATCTGCTGATATAGTGGTTGATTGCTGGAACGATCTGGTTGCCACATGGAAATACACCTCTTGCTTTCTTAGTCTGTGATTTTTATCACATATAAATAAGTATATCATTGCTCTTCGTGATCCCGTACTGACCCTTTTCATCGAAACGTTGTCAACTCTGTGTCAGTCTCTTGAACATGGATGACCCCGCCCTGTTGAAATGGATGGCGACATCCCCTCCAGTCTGCTCTAAGATAATGCTGAACGTGAGAACTTCACTCGACTGGCTGCCAGTGCCATATGACAAGAGTATGTACAAATGTGTGCAATGATGTGTGCTGCGATGTACGTACAGCCTCGTCAAGCTCATAACCTAACGCTTTTCTTAACGACTGAATCTTAACGAGTGTCACACTAACAGCACCACATAACGTGAAGACATTCACATTATTCGAATCTCACAGACCTTTTTCTTGTTGCACGACGATCACATTTTCATCACAAGGAGGCCTCTATGGATCAAGTCATTCTCGCGCGAATCCAATTCGCATCAACAACATTATTCCACTACATTTTCGTCCCCATGACGATTGGACTGGCGTTTTTAATCGCCATTTTGGAGACGCTCTATGTCGTCAAGGGCAAGGAGATTTACAAGCAAGCAGCCTTGTTCTGGAGCAAATTATTTCTGATTAACTTCGCAGTTGGCGTCGTCACCGGCATATTGCAGGAGTTCCAGTTCGGGATGAACTGGTCCAATTATTCCCGCTTCGTCGGTGATGTGTTCGGGCCATCGCTTGCCATTGAAGGGCTGCTCGCGTTCTTTATGGAATCCACCTTCATCGGCTTATGGGTATTCGGCTGGGAGCGCTTATCGAAGCGCGTTCATCTCGCTTGCATCTGGATCGTCTCGGTCGGCACCGTATTGTCAGCGTTCTGGATCTTGACCGCCAACTCGTTCATGCATGCGCCTGTCGGATATGAATTCAACAACGGACGGGCAGAGATGAGCGACTTCTTCGCACTTATTACGAATCCGCAATTGTGGCTGCAATTTCCGCATACGCTGTTCGCGGCATTCGCAACCGGCGCCTTCTTCATGGCAGGCGTCAGCGCATGGAAGCTGCTCCGTGGACACAATCCGGACATGTTCCGCCGTTCGTTCCGCGTCTCGATTACCGTTGCCTTGATTTCGTCCGTCATCGTTGCCTACATTGGGCATGCACAGGCGCAGCATCTGCTCACTTCTCAGCCGATGAAGATGGCAGCGGCCGAGGCGCTCTGGGATACGAGTGAGGATCCGGCACCGTTCACGTTATTTGCTACAATCGATACGGAAAAGAAAGAAAACTCGTTCAAAATCCAAGTTCCATATATGCTCAGTCTGCTATCGTACAACAAGCTTAGCGGCAGTGTAGAAGGGATGAATCAGATTCAAGCGCGTTATGAACAGAAGTACGGACCAGGAAATTATATTCCATCGGTTAAAATGACGTTCTGGAGCTTCCGCATGATGGTTGCCGCAGGTGGGCTCATGTGCCTTGTCGGCATTTACGGCCTGATATTATCCCGCAAGAAGAAGCTGGAGCAGCGCCCATGGTTCTTGAAGCTGATGGTTGGCATGATCGCCTTTCCGTTCCTCGCCAATTCGGCGGGATGGCTTATGGCCGAGATGGGTCGTCAGCCGTGGGTTGTGTTCGGAGTTATGCGTACAGAGGACGCCATATCGCCGACAGTTACGGCGGAAGAACTTCTCTTCTCGCTCATTGCGTTCACGACCATTTATGCGGTACTCGCCATTATTGACGCTGTTCTCTTCGTCAAGGTGATACGTAAAGATGAGCAGATGGAAGAACCGGAGGAAGAAGATATGAAGAATTACGATCCATTTGATAAGGAGGTAACGCATGCTATCGCTAAATGAGTTATGGTTCATACTCGTCGCCGTGCTGTTCGTCGGCTTCTTCTTCCTCGAAGGATTTGACTTCGGCGTAGGCATGGTCGCCAGGTTCCTCGGGAAGACGGATCATGAGCGCCGCATCATTATCAACACAATCGGTCCTTATTGGGATGCGAACGAGGTATGGTTAATTACGGCCGGGGGGGCTATGTTCGCTGCCTTTCCGGAATGGTATGCGACGATGTTCAGCGGTTTCTATATCCCGTTCGTCGTGCTGCTGCTGGCGCTTATCGCGCGCGGTGTCGCGTTCGAGTTCAGGGGCAAGATGGATTATGGCGCTTGGAGGAAAGCGTGGGATGCCGCGATTTTCATTGGTAGTCTGCTGCCTCCTTTCCTATTCGGTGTCGTATTCGCCAATATCATTCGCGGTGTGCCGATTGACGGGAACAAAGAAATGGTCGGGAGTGTGTTTGACCTGCTGAACGGCTACTCCCTTGCTGGCGGTGTGGCCGTTGTCATGATATGCATTCTGCACGGACTCGTCTTCATTACGCTGCGAACCACCGGCGGCCTGCGGGAGCGGGCACGGAAGGCAGCTCGCGATGTCAGCCCGGCAGTTGTCGTCGTCCTGCTGCTGTTCGCCATGCTGACATATGTCAGCACTGATATTTATACGGTTCATGGCAGAGGTTGGCTTATCCTGCCGCTGTTAGCTGGGGGCGCATTGCTCTTGGCCATGTCATTCATTAAGCGTGAGCGAGATGGACTGGCGTTCGCCATGACAGGGTCCGTTATCATTCTGTCGGCCGTGAGCATGTTCATCGGCTTGTTCCCACGAGTGATGGTCAGCTCGATCAGCCCTGAGTTCAATCTGACGATTATGAATGCGGCTTCCGGCGCTTACTCGCTGAAGGTGATGACGTATATCTCGCTGACGATTCTGCCGTTCGTGCTCGGATATCAAATTTGGAGCTACTACGTCTTCCGCAACCGGATCGATGATAAGGAACATCTGGAGTATTAATAGGATTCTCGAATCAATACGCAAAATAATGAGTATTTCACCAATTAATATAAGCTTGCTATGCTCGAACCGTTACCTGAAAAAGGAAGGGTTAGAGTGAACTCGCGAAAGCTTGGTACAAGCGGATTATCTATGAGCGAGATTGCTTTTGGGAATTGGATAACTCACGGCGCCCAAGTGGACGTTCATGCAGCCCAAAGCTTGTGTACATGCTGCGCTGGAAGCTGGGATCACTACATTCGACACCACAGATGTGTACTCAGATACACGGGCAGAAGCAGTGCTTAGACTCTCACGCTTTGATTCCATAACGTTCACGCAATGTATGGATAACCTCGTGCACTTGCTCTGGCTCTGGGAGCCACAATCCTGAGGACGCTTGTTCGAGACAACGCTCGGACTGGCGTTCTCGGATCACTTGCTTGACAGATTCAATAAATACGTGTGCCGCCCCGCCGCCAACAGTGCTGCCGAGCGAAGCCAGTTCTTCCAGACTGCCTGTCTTATCTTCGGTCACAACAGGATGATCCGGTTGCACCTCACCCAACGCAGCACGCTCATAGAAGGAGCGGACGAGCTCGGCGCTCTCCTTGCCCGAACCCTCGCAGATGACGAATGCCTGCACGACAAAGGCATGAGCTTGACGCCGCTGTGCAATGCCGCAAAACTTGATGCCGCCAATGCTGAGATCAAAATCGCCAGGGCAGTATGCGCCATCGATTTCACCCTTGTCGATCGTGTAGCCCGTGTTCTGCAGAGCAAGCTTGATCAACTGATACATGCGCTCATAGTCCGAGCGGAAGCATTTGTCGCCCCTCCCTTCCTTCGGCAAGATCAGGGAAATGTTCACAACGCCCAAATCGAGTGGTACGGCCGCCCCGCCCGTGCTGCGGACAGCCGTCGAGTAGCCAAGCGACTCCAGCCATTGCTGCGCCTCTGCCGCATGCGGCAATCTGCTGTCACGCAGTCCCATCACGAAGCCCCGCGGATGACGCCACAGGTGACATACAGCGGGCCCTCCCTTGCCTGTATGTCTGCACAGCAGCTCGTCCAATGCAAAAGGATACAGAATGTCGGGCTCCTCCAGATACTGCGTGCGATCAAGCACGAGGATATTGTCTAATCCTTCTCCCATATGAAATGAAGCCGTACATTCCGTCATTTCTGCATCCCCCTTATCGATCATAAAAACCAACCGAACCTTTATACTTATCGGATTTCCTAGAGATACGGATCAACAACACTATGCGTCATCTTGACCGTCCATTCGGAATTACCGGGCTAATTCTGAATCTATCCAATCTATAGGTATCTTAACACGGATGAGTTCGTTACGGAAAATAAGAGATTCATCGCTAATGCCCCTGACTTTTGTGCCTTTGCTAGACTCGTAAAAAATTCCTCAAAGGATGGGTGACGCCCGTATGGTATTTGAACGAAGAGCGCCATGCCCGCCAAAGCAATGGACGTTTTTTCGTTTCTCTAGCATTGCCTAGGAATCTCGTAAATTTCATAGAAAAAGCCCCAAATGGGACTTTTCCTTGTTTAGTTTCTTATCTGGAGATTCTGTACGTCATCATACATACTTCCGTAAATCCATACGAATACAGTCTTACAAACCGATATGCCGGTTGCCCTTGCAGGGTCAGATTCAATCTCAACCCGAGACTTGCCGTCTGGCGCTGTATAGTCCAAAGAGAATTTACGGTACTTAAAGGTTTTGCCTGTAACTGAGTTTTTATGGGAGGTAACCGAGAGCTCGAATGTATCTTGTTTTCAGTTGCCGCCCGTCTTCTCCAGTGTAACAGTCGTTACATGCTTGTTATTGCTATCGTAGATACGCGCTGCGGCCGTCTGTGCGCCCTTATATTGCTTGTTACTATGATAATAGATACATTCATAGCATCTCCGTTGGTCTGCACAACAACGGGGATTGTACTTTTTTTATAATTCCCCTCGAAGAAGTTATGAAACTTTCGAATATTGCGAGATTTAGATAAAAATGGTATATTGGTAATATATTACTTGGTTTATTTTGTATCAACTTCATCAATTATCACTAATTTGTAAGTGTTATCATTTTTGAAGTGTTCATAAGTTACAAGATAAGTTTTACCTACAACTAAAAGATTTTGAGTATTAAAAGTATCAAGAATTAATTTAAATGATTCTGCTTTAGCATCTAATGGGTTTTTCACAATAGCCCATGGCTCATTACTGTTAGTTTTAGTTCCTTTTTCAATAATTTCAATAAAAGATGTAGTGTGAGCTGGTGAACTGTAATTTCTAAACAGGAAAAATAAAACGGCAACTATTAATGCTCCAGTTAAAATCAACTGTAAGGACTTTTTCTTATTCATCAAGTTTGTTCTCTCCTTTCAGTTATTTTATACAAATGAATCAACTTCATAATTGTTTTGAATTAGGTTGTGTAATTGATTCAAATAAAATTTTGAGGGGGGCTAATATAAAAATTTATTTTTTTGAAGTTTAAAATAAAATTACATCTGTAATTTAAGGAGGATAACAAGTGAAAAAAATGATCTCTCTGCTCACGGTATTGGCTCTTACATTCACTATTAACATGGGTACAACATTCGCCGAGAAAACAACATATACCGAAACCGAATTGGACACAATCTTAACTAAAGCGGAAGTTCCACAGACAATCCTTGAAGCAATGGATTATGATCTCAAAAACTTCATTGTTACAAATTCAGGTGAAGACCTTAAATTTGCCGACTCAACAACACAAGAGTACATCAGAGATCAAAAAACAAATTCATTAGTGAGTTCCGATCAAATGAAAACACTGGACAACATTCCTACTAGTGATTTGTCTCTGACATTACTTCATTTTGTAATTAATTATAACGGAACTAACATGGATGATGTCTACAATAGTTTTGAATGGAAGAAAAATCCTTCCATTTCTCCTGATGGAATATACAAGGATAATATCGCGATTGCTGTTCCAGACGGCTGGGAAGTTCAGTCTGGAAAATATGCGTGTGCAACTCAAACATATGATTACACAATTGCCAATGGATGGCAATGGACAGCTCCGGATAGTTCAACATGTAATAATGGACAACCAGTTCAGTATCACATGTATGGGGCAGCCTGGGAATTTAATAGCACAAAAGTTGCAGTACCTGGTTTTAAATTCAAAGGTACTTCCAAACTTACAATGAAAAAGAAGAATAGTACAGCGATAAACCGTGTCGTAGGAGCATATAATGAAGCAAAGAGTAATATTTTTGGAAGTTATAGCGTCACTATAGCATTTGGTCCAGCATCTGTTTCTTTCAGTCCAAATTCCGGTTCTAATAGCTACCAACAAATCGACCTTACTTGGTGATTAGGCCAAGTTCATTTCTTGATACGGCTACGCTATGTTATCGGCAAAGACAGAATTACGGCTACTGACGATTCGGAGCCGTAATTACAGGAAGCCCAAGGATGGAGATCCCCGGGCTTCTTTGCGATCTGCAGTACATTTGTATTACTTCATATCGAAACCAAAAGAGTGCATACCCTCATACACTACATTGTGAAAAAATCGGTTTCGGGTATAACACCATTATCCCATCGGTCAGCAGAAAATATGGTATTAGACTGGGGCAAGAAAATGAAGTCCTAGACTGTCGCTGTTTCATTGAACAAACGAGCCTGTTCGTTTAATACTTCTTATGGCACTCCTTAGCTCTTTAAAGACATATCTTTGTCCAGTGTTAATTCATGAAATGATTTCACGCGTAGTTGTAAAAATGGGGTGAACAATAATGTACAAGCCGAAGCTAACAATCCAATGCCACCCGCAAATAAAGCGAACCGCAAACCCATTGCCCCTCCTATCATCCCCCCAATTAACGAACCAAGCGGTAAAGAACCCCACGAGATAAATCGAAATGTAGCATTCACGCGACCTTGCAGGGCATCGGGAACAATGACTTGACGTAAACTGATGGTACTAATGCTAAACATGGAGACACCCATTCCGAAAAGAAGCTGTCCGAGCATCATAATCAACGCAATGCTTAATTCTGATCCTACTGCTAATGGAGCAAGCAAACCGCCACTTGCTGCCAGCGTAGCGGAACCCACAATTGTTGGACCTACTCCAAAACGACGTACGGCCCTTTGGGCAAGCAGAGAACCAAAAAGGTACCCGACTCCTAGCGTCCCATAAATGATGCCAAGAATGCTCGCACTGATTTTAAGTTCTTGCGATGCATATAGAACATAAACACTAAAAATAACATTCCAGGAAAGGTTAAAGACTGTTGAGCAGCGTACCACTCCCCACAGCAACGGTTTGGTGTAAACCGTATGCAGCCCTTCTTTCATTTCCAGCCACATGTTTTTTTGTTTTTTCGCACCTGTCACAACTGTCTCCAACTTGCGAATCCGGGCTATGTACACAGCGGATACAAAAAAGGATACCGACGTGAACAATATTGCAAAAGGAGCGGTGATTAACTGTTCCAGTCCGCCTGATAAACCCGGCCCAGCAATTTGTGCGGTAGATTTACTTGTCTCTAGTTTGCTATTCCCATCAACAAGCTGCTCCTTGCTCACAATGGAAGGCAAAAAGGATGTATAGGCAACATCAAAGAAGACAGTACAGATACCAACTATGAAGGCTACCAAATATAGAACTGTAATATTCAGGAATCCGGTTGAGGCTGTCAGCGGCACAATGAGCAGTAATGCACCCCTGAAACAGTTAGCGGCAACAAGAATTGGTCGCCGGGGAAATCTGTCTATCCATACACCAGCTAGCAAACCGAAAATGATAAATGGAGCATACTCGGCAAAACCAAGCAACCCCATTTGCATGGGACTGGCGCCTAAATAGAGAGCTGCCACTAATGGCACTCCTAATAATGCAACCTGAGTCCCAAACTGTGATGCAGTTTGCCCGATCCAGAGCCTGCGAAACTCTGCGTTCGTTAACAATCCTTCCACCTTGTTACTCATACTCGTTCCCCCATTCTTCGACACAACGAATTGCCATTCAAATTTGCATTTGTAGTATAGGGGAACTTACGTTTCAAGATCATGCGCTTTCATTATCGCAAATAAATAAGCAAAAAAAGAACCGCTTAGCTATGCCGCTAAACGGTTCTTATTCCTACATCTGAATCGATTCAATCATTTCATGAACGGCCTTCTGCCATTCCACTTGCTCATTAGCTGGAGCGCTAAATTGAATTTCAAGTAGAGCTCCATTTAGTTCCGCCCAACCGACGAGACGATAAGTGTTCCCTTTCTGGGAAGACATGATAACTTCATTGACTGCAATGTGTTTCCCATGAACGAGCAACGTTTCATCTTTCAACCACTCTAGCTTTTCTCCTTCACTGTCTTGTTCCAAAATCGCCTTCATCTTTAATCGTGACCCATCGATTCCAGCATCGGTCATGAGCTGTTCTGGATCATGCTGTATCTCAAGCTTAACTTTCTGGCTGCTATCCATGTAAACAAGCTTCGAGTTCGATGTCTCACTCGTTTGCGCCTCTAATCCCTGCGGAAGCTTCAATGACATCAAATTCGAGAATACGTGAATTCTTTCTTCCTCAGGAGCCTTCGTTTCCGCAATCTTATTCTCTTGTTCTGCTCGCCCTTGCTCCTGCCCCTCCTGCTGCGGAGTCAAAGAGACGTTCTTGGCCTCACCAGCATTCCTCTCCTTGCTTCCTGAGAAGCTGCAAGCAGAAATGATGACTGCTGCAGACAGCACCAATAGAACCATCCACTTTTTTAACCTGCTTCCATCCCTATCTCTTCGCATTTGTGCCTCCCCCTTCCGTGTCTATTCATTTAAAAAGGTCGTTACACGGTTTGCGATCAAATCCGCAACCGCTTGGGCCGATTTTTGACCGTTATAGTAAGCCTTCGCTTCCTCCTCGATGATCGATTGAACTTTCGAATTATCCATTATTGCGGTGTTTGCATCGGACAGCATCTGCATGACCATGTCAATGTCTTCCTTATGAATCGGGATCGAGGATCCCGTTGGCGATTCGACAGTGCCTTTGTCTTCAAGATCCTTGAACATCTGCTCGTTAACCTCTTTATTGATAGAGAACCCCCGCAGTCCAGGCATGGTCTGTATTTCCTTAGACAATAAGAATTTCATGAAATCCCATGCTTCCGCCTGCACCTTCGAACTCCGATTCATCCCTAATTTATTCGATGTCGCGAAGGTGCCTCCGGCCTTCTGTCCAGCCGCAAGCGGCTTGCGATAAATCTTCCCTTGCTCATAGAACATCGCTGGCCCACTGAAATAATCTTCCGGCGAAGTAATCAAATTAGGTGCAAAAAAATAATCTCCTGCGCTCACTGTCGCATCCGTCGCTACCTTATCTGCGTACATCGTCTTCACTTGCTCCATCAATCCGACAAATGCACTGGCATCGAAGCTGGCGGGGCGCTGCTCCTCATTGACAACGCGAGCATAGTTATCAGCGAACAGAATGTTCAACATCCTCTCAGGCGGCGTATTCCCCAGCGAATACGTGTGCCCGCCGGACGCTGCCAAACGTTTGCCTACTTCCGTAAACTCTCCCCATGTCCATGTGCTGTCATCGAATGTTACGCCGGATTGCTGAATTGCCTTCGCATCGCCCATAAGACTGTCCAAGGAAAACCGCAGAGGCAGCGCATAGAGACCTCCTCTAATCTTGCCTCCGTCCAGAATGTTCATCTCGTACGAATTAGAATCAAAGACAGGATCCTGCTTCATAAGTTCACTCAAGTTCACCAGCGCTTGCTTGTCTACGTATTTCCCAATCGGCAACCCGCTCACATTCAAGTCAATCAAATCAGCCCCTTTACCGGACAATAGCTCTGTAGTAGTGGTATTCACATACTTCTCCGCACTTCCTTCTTGATTAGAGCCTCCCCCTTGGCTGTATTCCTTGATTTGAATATCCACATTGGGATGCTTCGCTTCATACATCTTCTCAGCCTGAGCATACACAGGATCAGCTCCGGATACGGATACGACAACGACTTTCTTCCCGTCCTGTCCCTGCTGCCCTTCTTGCTTCGCCTCATCAGCCTGCTTGCCGGCACATGCTGCCAATGTCATCGCTATTGTTATTGCTGCGAACAGACTACGTACACTCCTTTTTCTCACCCTGAATCGCTCCTCTCCATTCTTCATAGGATCGTTGCGCGCTCAGACGCATTAGATCCTTACACGTTGACCATCTGTTAATGGCTCACTGCTCTCGACAATAATCTGGGTTTTCGGGTATACCCCTTGCACCAGCGTTTCTTGGCCATTCGTCCCCCCTAATTGAACGGTAAGCTTGCTAGCAATAAAAATATTGCCCAGCGGGCCGGATTGCTCTTTGATAACAAGCACATAGATGTCCTTCCCTGCCTGACGAATCGCTTGGTTCGATACGAGCATGCCTCCATCGCTCTTCTTCGTTTGTGTTAATTCCACACTTACGAGCTCATTCGCCTGAACATTCGGATGTTGAACCTTCACAATGACCCGTTGACTCGCATTTGCCTGAGATGCATTCCCTTCCGCTTCCCCTTGGAGGGAAGCCCCTCCATTAACGCCTGGCATCGGCCGAATGTCGGTAATGCTTCCTTCAACCGGAACATTTGCCTCCTCATGCTCGATTTGCACGCGCATCTTTTCCCCGGTACGCAATTCCCGGCCGAAGGCATCCGGGATGACAATTTCGAATTGATATCCTTGCTGCCTATTCGCCAAGCTGATATCTGCCCCTCCGCTTCCTGAAGGCAGCTTCGGCGTCGCTAGTACTTGTGTCACAACACCGTCAAAAGGCGCGATAAGGCGTCTGCGTTCAATCTCCTCCGACTTCAACGTGCTCAATTTTCGCTCTTGAACACCAATCGCTAATCGCGCACGTTCCAATTCCCGCTTCGTGCGGCGCGCCTGCAACTCGTCGTTATTTTGTACGGCTTCAATATAAGCCTCCTGCAAGTCAGCTAACGATAGCCGCTGCCCTGCAAGGCCCGCCTGTACATCCAGAATTTCCTGAGCAGCAGCAGGATTTTCATAGGTGATTAACGTCTGCCCCTTCGCTACGCGATCCCCCTCTTTTACATGAACATCCTTAATAAACCATTCCGCCTTGTTCGATAAATCGATATGCTGCCGTGGCATCAGCCGGGCCGTACCACGCCACGTGGTTACCAGCTCACCAACCCTTCCTTCCTCGGTTCGCACCTTTGGCAAATGTAACGTCAGCAATGTATTGCTCGCCAGGGTAAGGAAAAGGAGCAAGCTAAAGAAAAGGCCGGAGAGCCACACGATTTTCCGTTTTTTTCTTGCATCCAGCGCTGCTGTGAACCCTATAGCCATCCTATCCCTCCTTTCATGAGCTACCCTTTGATCCCCGACATTTGAATCCCTTCGATAAAATAAGATTCCGCATACAAAAACAGGAGAACCATGGGCGTCATATAGATCATCGACGCGGCAAAGCCGATGCCTTGTGCTTCCTTATGAATTCTGGATAAATAGAGCGATAATGGCTGCTTGAATGCTTCCTCCAGGAAAATCAGGGGCTGCTCGACCATATTCCAGTAATCGACGAACAGCAATACGATCAGCGCCGCAATCCCCGGCTTCATCAGAGGCAGCATAATTTGATAGAAAATGCGATAATGACCCGCGCCATCCATCTGAGCCGCTTCAACCAGCGCATAAGGAATCGAGAGCATAAATTGTCTCAGCATGAACACACCGAATGCCGCGAATATCCCTGGCAATATAATCGCGCTAGCTGTATTCATTAGTCCCAACTTGTCAGCAATAATATAATTCGGAACCAAGGTCACTTGGAAAGGCATCAGCATCGTCAGCAAGTACACCTGAAACCATCCCTCTCTCCCTCTGAACCGGAGTTTGGCAAAAGCGTACGCTGCCAGCGCACTGACAACGGTCTGTCCCGCAATAATTCCCACGACCATCGCGACGGAATTCCATAGCATGAACAAATACGTCGGCGTATCTAGCAAAACGCTCCCATACTGCTCGAAGGACAGCCAATCCGGGATAAGCTTCAGATTCACGAATACAGCAGGCTCTCCTTGCGTAACGACTGGCATTTGACCCACTAGACCGTAATTGCCGCGAATTTCATGCTCCGTCATCAGTGAATTTGTGAAAATTATCACAATTGGAAATAGCATGATAAGCCCGATGCACGCCATCACCAGCGTGAACGACAGGTTCCGAATGAACCCCCTGTTCTTCATTCTTCCTCCTGTATCATTCCATAAATTGGGTGTATCGTTTCTCTATCCGAAGCAGAATCGTCACGATGATAAAGATAACGATCACCATAAGCGTCGCAGCCGCAGACAGCTTCTGTACATCCAGTCCGAGAAACATGTTGTTCATGTAGTGCTGAAGTGTATAGATGCTGTCATGTGGATAATCTCCTGCGATCAGGTACGTTTCACGGAATATCTTGAATGTATTCATAATCGACATCAGAACGACGAAGACCATCGTTGGGGTCAAGTAGACAAGTGTAATCCCATAACATTGAAACCACTTGCCCGCCCCCTCCAATTCAGCCGTCTCATAGTAATCTCGCGGGATGCTCTGCAGTCCTGCAAGGAATAAGATAATGTTGTAGCCGATATGCTTCCACAGGTAGAACACGGAAATAACGCCTCTCGCCCAGTCCGATTTCATCCAATCTATTTGTTCAAGCCCGGCAGTGTGCATCCAGGCGTTAAGTGATCCATTCCAATCAAACAGCACTTGCCACACCATTACGACGGAGGCAACGGGCACAACTAACGGCAGGACATAAGCCATTCGAAGAAATTGACGCAAATAGAGATTCCGGTTCAGCACGAGCGCGATTCCAAGTGACAGCACTAGCATCAGCGGGACATTCACTGCCGTGAACCAGAACGAATTCAAGGCAGCCTTGCGAAAAGAATCACTGTTCAACAGTTCCTCGTAATTCGAGAGCCCAACAAATGAACCGCCAACCGTTCGATCCAATACCGAGTAGACCAGCCCCATCCCAAACGGGATGAGATAGAATAATGCAAAGCCAATGGCGCTCGGCAGCAAGAATGTTGCTGCTACCAGCCCTTCTCTACAGCTTAGACGATTCCGCTTCATGACTTCTCAGAAGGGAAGAATGTAACAATTGTACTTCCATCTTGGAGGTTCACTTGGAACATTTCCTTGCCATCCTCTACACGCTTGTAGATGATGACGGGTTTACCTATTACTTGTGCTTCACCCGAATGGGCTCCTGCCATTTCAGGCTCATATCCATCAATAGGCACATCCAATTGCTTCAAGAATGCATTGGCTATCGCAATCGCTTCTGATTCCTGCAATTTCGCAACATGCGGAGCGTATGGCTCTAAACCAGTCGTTTGCACAAAATGAATCTGCCCTGTATCCACATCAGCATTGACTACAATCTCTTGATGCGGCTCCGCAAATGTCTTTCCTTTTTCCATTAAAATGATATTAAAGATATGGATCTTTTCTCCGGCCCTGATTCCCTTGGTGATTTGCGCGTTTGCGATGTCGAAGTTCTTCGTCTCAGGGAACCCACTGTAAATGCGCGCAAGCACTTCTTGTGCCGTTTTATTGCCGCTAATCTCATCCGCATATAAGTTCGTAATGACATAATCTGAATCCCCATCCTTCGTGACGAAGTTGCGCGCATCTTCTGTCCCGGATAGATTGAGCAAGGTGCGAATTTGTGCCGCTACGGTAGGACCGGTATAAATGATAATTGGCGCGAGGAGTACAACCGCAAGAACGCATGCTACCATACGAATGTTCAGATTTGATTTTGATGTTTCTTTATTTTTTTCATTGCGATATCGCTCATAAGAAGCTTCTTGAATGCGCTTCTTCATGTCAGATGGATTTTCCATTGCTTCCGCACAACCCTGAAGCTTATCGCGCAGTTGTTGTTCAATGGACATAAAGTTCTTTCTCCTTTTCAGGTTTACAGTATGGGCTAAGTTTACGAAGTTTTCCCAGTGCTGCGTGATGTCTGGACTTGACCGTTCCTACGGGGATGTCCAGCAATTCAGCGATTTCATCGAATGTATAATCATGATAATATCGCAGAATAATTACTGCGCGAAGCTTATAGGATAACTGATGAACGATGGTGAGCAGCTCCTGATGGGTCTCGGCCTCAAGGATCTGACGATCAGAGAAAATTGGCTCCTCCACCTCCAAAAGCTGCTTCTTCTCGAAGATTCGGAGTCTCCTCCATCTTTTGGTTCGCCACTTCTGCATTTGCTTCAGCACGATTCCATGCATCCAGAATCGGAAGGGACGGTTCGTATCGTAATTGTCGATGGATCGCCAGAGCTGAAAATATATCTCGTTCATAACATCTTCGATTTCATTTTTTTCCGTCATCAAAAAGACAACGGAGCGGTAGACTTCGGGGAATGACCATTCATAGATCACCTGAAAAGCAGACGAATCCCCTTCCTTCATCCGTTCAATCCAGTGCTCGATATTGATATCTTTCATGAAAAAAGGGCCCTCCTTGGTAAGCTTACAACCTATATTGCCTCGATCATCTGAAAAGGTTCGGTACTTTTCTATTTTTTTGGATGTAGGTCAGGGTTTTTACTAAAGTATCGGCTGCTGAGGGGAGTTGGGACGAATCGGACGAATTGAAAATGTCATTTGTATTCGATTATATCGCTAATGAAGCCCTGCGTCGTCGTCGGATTCACACAGTTCAAAAGCAGCAGCGCATTAAGAAAGCAACATATTGAAGGTTTTCATCTCGTGCTTCGTGCATACACGGACGGAGCATGGCAAGAACAGAAACCAAAAGGCGTGCAAGAGAAAAAATTCTTCTCATACACGCCTTTTTCATCTTTGTTCATTTCTCTATCAGATGCTGGATTAATCAAGTGCTGGATTAATCAAGTGCTGGATTATAGAGTACGAAACTTAAGCTTGGTGCAATCGATAAGGAACGAATACGTTCTTGTCTCCTTGGCTCCTTTTACGGATAATGCAAGCGACAAATTGACAATATCTCGATCCTGCAAGCCTTGATTGCGGATCCAGCCATGCAGTTCCTTCTTCGGACGAATCGTCTTGTTCACAAAGTCCGGATTATCCGATGCAATCTCGACCGCTTCTGCCGTTCTCCCTTTCACGCCGATGTTCGCTTTAGTTGCTACTTTTTGCAAATCAAGTGTAACCTTGTCTTTATCCGAATTGTTTGTAATCGTTACTTCGAAGTCTGTAGCCTTTTCCGTAACCCGAATCGAATGAACCGTAACCTCTATATCGTTCACCGTATAGGTTACTGGCAGCTCGTCCAGCTTCTTGTCGCTGCTGCCAGAATTCGCTCCCGGCTTCTTACGATTGTGAGTCTCGCCCTTTGACATGCCGCCATGATCGATAACGTCTGTACCGGCATTCTTCGGAATATCTTTACCCATCGGCGACATCGTTCGATTACCCATTGCCCCCGACAGTTCTCGCACTGGAAGTTGATTATCTATCGATACAGACAGCTTCTTTCCTTCCTCGTCAAGTCCGTACTCCTCAGCATTGGCTATTATCGCTGAAGTACCGAATGCGATTCCCGTAAACAAGATAGCACCGCATAAGAAGCCTATTTTCCATGTCTTCATGCTGTATCGTTCCCCTCGTCTCTTTCTTCTTCTCCCGATGCCGATTCGCATATCACTCTTTTATTCGACCATTCACATCGTGCTTCCATCCGTTTATCCTTATTGCCCGCTCCATCTCTCAACATGTATCACTAAGGTTTCATCCTGCTCTGCCTTATAGCTGCGTTCGACACGAGCCCCCGCTCCATCTACCTCCACGATTCCGTCTACTCGACTCACTTGGAAGAGCCAATCTGTATGCAGCGGGATGCGCAGGCGTGTCGCATATGCATCCGTGTTCGGATCGTACGTCAATGGGAACCAAGCGTACAGCTTGAGATCCTGCGGCGTACCAGGCGGCACATGGACAATGATCTCCAAGTCAACATGCGTACTGAGTTCCTCCACGATTCGCAGTGGCATCGAGGCTTCACAACAACCCTCAAATTGCACCGTTACTTCCGTAACGCCCGGGCGAAGCGGAATAACCGTACCATCATCCCGAACCTGCGCGATTTGCTCATCCTCCACACGGTACGCCGCACGAAGCGCTGACATCTTGAAGCCGGAATCGAACTCGATAATCGGATTCAGCCGGCACAGAGGCCCTGCGATCCCGACCTCTTGATCGCCATGCAGCGTAAGAGAGCAAGCCTTGCCACGCTTGCCGAAGAAGTGAATGAGCGGTGCAGACACCCTCGCCGCCCAATCCTTCTCCACGTGAGCCGCTCCAGGTTCATAGAGATAGACAAGCTCGTCATCTGCTTTGTAGCCAATGCTAAGCAAACTTTCCGCTGCTTCGCGCACATGCTTTTCCATGACCAGCAGCCCTTCGCGGCTGCCGACATCGATCCATATCTTCTTGATGGACTGCTTCGTGGTGAAGGTATGATACAACGGCACTTCTTCCAAGGTTTCAGGATACACGCAATACAAGTAAGGCGAGATAATCCCCAGCATACTGAATACGTCAGGACGCCGCAGCCCAATATGATACGTCACCTGTCCGCCCCTTGAAGAGCCCATTAAGGCCGTATGCTCCGGTTCTGGTCGCGTGCGGAATAAGGCATCCACATAAGGCTTGACCTCTTCAATCAGGAAGCGCTCATACTGATGGCCTCGCGGTTGGACTGAAAACTTATCGTCCTGATAACGAACGCCCTCCAAGTCATGCGTGAACTCATCTGCCCGCTCCATCCCCATATTCGGAATGCCGACAATGATGATCTCCTCCATACGCTGTTCGGCAATCAGCTTATCGGCGGCAGCGTGCACGTTCCATGAATAGCCGTTGAAGGCCGGATAAAAAATATTTTGACCGTCATGCATGTATAAGACTGGATACCGCTTGTTCGAATCTTGTTGGTAGCTCGGAGGAAGATAAATGAACAGTTCTCTATCGTTGTTCAGATATTCCGAGTGAAATGTTTCAACCCGCAGTATGCTTGATCCGTACTTCGTGTTCATCGCTCCTCCACCCTTTCCGACGCTAGATCAATCCAATTCTCGACTTCGTAATACAGCTCCAAACCATCGATAACCGTGAATTTGCGATATGGCACTTCTTGACCGTAACGATCCGTCTCATGTTTGCCCAAGCCACGGGAAATCCGGAACTCGAACGCCATATCCCGCGGCACCTCGAACGTGCCTCCATATTGCCCTTCATCGATTATTGGCAGCTCGATCCCTGCATACAGCCTTTCGGTAGGCGGCGTATTTTCGGGCACCTTTACGACCAACGTAACTGCAGCCGTCTCCGAAAGATACGGAATAACTGTAATTTCTGCATGTGCTGTGAGCTGATCATGATGATAGATGACGCGCGTCTTGCCCGACCGCTTCGGAATGAGCGTTCCATCCACGGTTACTTCTAGGATGCGGGGATCGGCCACTTCATACCGAGCGTTCAAATCCGTCATGACAAAGCCGCTGTCGTAATGAACGACCGCATTGAACCTTAGCGTCGGCCCCAGAATTCCGACTACATGGGAACCGTGCAGTTCAGCATGTACAGGCATACCGATATCTCCGAAGAAATAAAGGAGCGGCGCATGAACCCTTGCGGCCCAATCCTTCTGCGCGTGTCCGGAACCGACGGCATAGTAATACATCAGATCATTCCCCGGCTCATATCCGATCCGAACGAGCGTGTCTACGACCTGCCGCACATGCTTCTCCATAACGGTAAAGCCTTCCGCATCACCGACATCCATCCAGATCTTGAGATCCTTCTTTTCCGTATAGATATGACTTAGCCAGCGATCTTCCATCGTATCCGGATTTACGCTAACGACGAACGGACATAATGCCCCGATCATGCCGAACGTATCCGATTGGCGAAATCCGATATTGTAGGACACCAAGCCGCCAGCGGATGACCCCATTAAGGCAGTGTGCTCCTTGCCTGGAAGTGTACGGTATTCTCGATCGATATAAGGCTTCACTTCCTCTACGAGAAACTGCTCATACCGCTCACCTTGGTTCGCTGTGTTGAATAGGTTGTGCCCATCCGGATTCGCATGCATGTACTCCGCAATCCGTGCATCTTCGATATGGGAAATGGCCACCACGATGATTTCCTTCATCCTGCCTTCGGCTACAAGACGATCAACCGTAAGATGGACATCCCAGGAGTCTCCCTTGTGATCCGCGAAAAAGGCATGCTGCCCATCGTGCATATAGAGCACGGGATACCGCTTCTGTTCGTTCGTCCGATAGCTCGGAGGCAAGTAAATAAATACTTTCCTTCTATTAGATAAGATGCTCGAATAAAATTCGTCAATCTGAATAAGACGTGATGAATCCACTACGCATTTCTCCTTATAGAGGTTGTTCAAAAAGCCCGCTTTTGATCACGAAGCAACACGAGAAGCCATTCGGCATCGAATCTTGCTTTCACTCTCGAAGTCCAGTGCTCATGTAGTTTGCCTACACTCCGCCCTTCCTTCTTCGAGTTCTTGCAACCTTCTCGGTGCTGAAAAGCGCTCCTTTTGAACTCGCACATATATTGATCTACGAGGAGACTGGTAATTTCAAAAACTTCTCCTCGTGCACATACTCCACATCATCAATAAAGCTGTTCATAACGCCTACAAATGAATCGTATCTACTCAAGTCGAAAGTGACCCTCTCCGTATCTTGACCGAGAATTTCGGGACAGTGGCACGTGCACCATGCAATCAAGTTGGGATGGACTTTGGCGGCTTCATTGGCAATAAATTCGTTCAGTACGATGCCCGGCTGGCCATCGAACATGGTCAAAAAGGACTCCATCCCCTGGCTGTGTTCATATACATGAATCCGTTCTTCCGGCAAGCCCGATGCCTGCCTGATGACATCCGACCATTGGTTGTTGTTATAGCGATCCATGATGAGAAACTGCGGAGCTTCATTCAGCAAATCGCAGGATCGTTGAAAGCCCGCTTCCACATCAGGCATAATTTTATGAAACAGCGAGTCTTCAATATAACTGTCCACGACAAACACGGGAATCCCGAAGCCAAAGTAAGGCGTAATCGTCGCAAATCGCTCCTGATCCACATTGATTAAAAATACGCCGTCCAAATTCCGTTCCATAATAACCTTGTATGACGGTTCCGTATTGTCGATTTGCATATAAATAACATGATAGCCAAGCGCACTGCATTGCTGTTCGATCTTGCTTATCGTTTTGGCATACTTCAAATCTGAGCCAAAGCTTTGTTGATCGTCCTTGAATACCAGAATTCCAATCAAGCCCGACTTCTTTACTTTTAAAGAGCGGGCTGTTCGGTTCGGCACGTATTTGAGCTGCTGCGCGATTTTTAACACCTTGACGCGCGTCTCATTCGAAATGGATTGATTCTTAACGTCATTCAATATATAGGACACAGTAGCAATGGACACACCCGCTGCTTGGGCGATATCTTTTATCGTTGTCTTCTTCATCTTATTCGACCTCGCTTGGCTTAGACTTAAACGTTTAAGCCAATTAAAGCATACCGCCCATAGGGTGTCAATTTAGCCCTTGTCTCCCGCAGACCATATCTAGTCGCAGCTTCATTTATCTTCATTTAGCTTGATTCAGCCATCAATACCACCCAACCATACTCAGGCAAGTTAATTGTAACGTTGTTATTTTCCAACGCAAATGATCCATCTCCGAGCATCGAAGGTGATAACAACAACGAATCATCCAGCTCCAACGCAAAGGAGAACGCTCCTGCCTGCTCGCTATTATTGAAGCAAATATACATTTGCTCGTCAGCATGCTGTCTTCGGATGACCAAGTGATCTCCGGATGCATAAACGAATCGGAATGAGCCTTGCCGCAGTGCTGGATAGGCGGTACGCAAAGCGATCAGTTCCCGATAAAAACGCAGCAGTCCGCCATTCTGCTTCTCCTCTTCCCATACCATGGGCTTCCGGCAATCCGGATCCGGCCCGCCTGTCATGCCCACCTCGTCCCCGTAATAAATGCATGGGGCACCGAGGAATGTGAACTGGAACAGCGCTGCAAGCTTCATTTTGCGTTCATCTTGAGCCATGGTTAACAAACGCGGGGTATCATGGCTGCCCAATATCGTGAAGGTAGCTTCACCCACTTGCTTCGGATAGTCAGCCAACAGCCTGTTCACTTGATGAGAGAACTGTTCCGCATCGATTGTCCCTTTTGCAAAGAAATCAAGAATAGCCTCCGTAGCCGGATAATTCATAACCGCGTCAAACTGATCGCCGCGCAGCCAAGGCATCGCATCATGCCATATCTCACCCAAAATATAAAAGTCAGGCTTCAATCCTTTGCATGTTCTGCGGAACTCGCGCCAGAAATCATGGTCGATCTCATTCGCAACATCCAATCTCCAGCCATCGATATCGCATTCCCGAATCCAATATTGTGCGACTTCAAGCAAGTAAGCTTTGACCTCAGGATTGACCGTATTCAGCTTCGGCATGTGAGATTCGAAGGCGAAGCAGCGGTAAGATGCTCTCGGCTCCCGCACGAGCGGAAATTGCTCGATATGGAACCAGTCCCGATAGCGTGATGCTTCCCCATGCTTCACGACGTCCTGGAACGGAGCAAACCAATAGCCGCAATGATTGAATACCGCATCCAAGATAACGCGAATCCCCCGGTCGTGGCAGGCCTTCACCAGTTTCTTCAACAGGGCCACGTCGCCAAACTGCGGATCCACCTTCAAATAATCCGTCGTGTCATATTTATGATTCGTCTTTGCCTCGAACAACGGGGTAAAGTAAATGGCATTAACGCCAAGCTCGCTGATGTAATCCAGACGATCCAACACCCCTTGGAGATCACCGCCGTAGAAATCATCCTGCCCCGGATCGTCGGCTGTCCAAGGCCGCACCTGTTCAGGATCATTGTCAGGGTTCCCGTTGGCAAACCGATCAGGGAAAATCTGATAGAACACCGCATCCTTCACCCACGCCGGCGGCTGTAGCACCTCGCTTGACCATAAGAACGGATAGTCAAAAAACGTCAGTGGATCTGCTGGCTTTTCGGCAACGAATCCCTTTTCCGTATACCATATCGTCTGCTCGCCCGCAGCTAATTCAAAGGCATAACGAAGCCGCTTGTGCGGAGGAGCTACCTCCACATGCCAATAATCGAACAGTTCGTCACTGCCCATGATGAACATGGCAGCTTCCCTTACGGTCTTGTCCCAATCGTATTTATCACCATACAGAGCTGTGACTGACCGAAGATCACCTTTCTTCGCGCGCAGCCGGATATGGATCGTGTCGTTATCGTAAGAATAGCAATATGAATTTCCAGGTCTGTGGTAAATCGCTTCCAGTAACATAACAAACTCCTTTTTGTCGCTTTTGATCACGAAGATTATTCAGGATGTAAACTCGACGTCGAATCTTGCATTCACTCTCGAATTCCGCTGCTCATGTAGTCTCCTACATTCCGCTGCTCTTTCTTCGAGTTCTTGCAACCTTCTCGGTGCTGAAAACCGACTTTTAGACACTAATTTATGGTCGCTTTTGATCACGAAGATTGCTCAGGATGTACCCTGTCGTCAGCCTTTGTCTGCACCTGCCGTCATCCCATGAATGAGATACTTCTGGAAATACATATACAGAAACGTAATCGGCAGCGCTACAAGAACGGCGCCAGCAGCGAAGGTCGTAAAGCTTGAATTCGTCTCGTTCGCCACCATGTTGTACAAGCCTTGGGCTAGCGTCATCTTCTCAGATGATCTGAGCACGATTTGCGGCAGGATAAAATCCATGAATGGCGTAATGAAGCTGTTCAATGCAACAAACGTAATTGCAGGCAAAGACAGTGGCAATATGATTTTGAACATCGTCTCAAGGTGGCCCGCGCCATCAATATAGGCCGCTTCCTCCAAGCTTTTCGGAATCGTGTCGAAATGGCCCTTCATGACCCAAGTTCCCATCGAAATAGAACCGCCCGCATAGATGAGAATGAGACCCAAATGCGTATCAAGCAGCTTCGTCTGCATCAGCAGCACGAAGATTGCCATGATGGACAGAAAGCCCGGAAACATTTGAAGAATGAGCAATGTCATTAACCCTTGCTTTCTCCCTTTGAATCGAAAACGGGAAAATGCATAGGCCGTCGCTGCCACCAATGTCGTTGACAATGCCGCATTCGCAAGAGCGATCGTGACTGTGTTCGAAAACCATAGCACGAAATCCGTATTTCGAATCAGTTCCGTATAATGAGCGAGCGTGGGCTGATCAGGAAACATTCGGCTTACCATTAAGGAATTGCCCGGGTTAAGCGAAGTTCCGATCACCCAAATCAGCGGATATACCGTTGTCAGGAGCAGCACGGCAAACACCGCGTAAATGCCCGCCACGACCAAGTTGTTCAAAAATTTAGACATTTAGACCATATCCTCTTCTTGAGTTATCTTCATCCGCCGATAGTTCCATAAGGAGAATACGGTGATAAAGACGAACATAATGATCGAGACAGCAGAGGCCATATTGAACTGGCTTTGATTCAACGTCATCTTGAATATCCAAGAGATTAAAATATCCGTGCTGCCCGCGTAATAATAATCAGGCTGGGTCGGATTGCCGTCCGTTAGCATGTAGATCAAATTGAAGTTATTGAAGTTAAAAGCAAATTGCATGATTAAAATCGGTGCCGTCGCCGCTAACACGAGCGGAAGCGTCAGCTTGACGAATCTCTGCGTTCCAGTAGCTCCATCCACAGCGGCAGCTTCGTACAAGTCCTTCGGCATTGTCGTTAATACCCCTGACATCAATGCCATCAGGAACGGAGTGGAGAACCACAAGTTCACGAGCAGAATCGTAAACTTGGCCATTGTCGGATCAGACAACCAAGGTACTGGCGCGAAGCCGAGCTTGGTGATCATATCGTTCACAGGCCCGAATGAACCGTTCAGCAGAACCCTGAATACCAGAATCGATATAAATTGCGGAACCGCCCACGGCAAAATGAACATCGTACGCCAAAACTTTTTGAATTTCACTTTGGGATGGTTCACCATCAATGCTAGCAGAAGCCCACTAAAAAAGACGGACACCGTAGAGGCCGCAGCCCAGATGATGTTCCACACCGAAATGCCGAAGAAGGTGTTGCGCCACGCTTCTTGTGCAAATAAATCATAAAACGAGCTTAGCCCCGTCCAATCTACTAGGTTGCGGTCGGGAATATGGTTCGGAGCCGAATAGTTCGTGAAGGCAATCAGCACATTGAAGATGAGCGGCACTACCGTTACGAACAGCACGAAGCAGATAGAAGGCAGCAACAGCAGATATGGGAAATGCCGAAGCTTCGTCTGCTTGATGGATTCGATGAACCCCGGAGCAGGGTGTCCTTCATCCCGCAATGCTCCGTTTCTCTTTGCGTCATAAATATTCAGGACATAGCACCCGGCGAACAAGAGAATGAGCACCAACGTAATAAGTCCTTCAATCATCATGAAAATAGAATGATCGCCTTCGAACACTTGTCCGGCAACCACCTTCGTAGGCGCGTCGCCTAACGTTATCAGCCCTCTTATTCCTCGATAAGCAATCGGATAGTAGATCCAAAAGAATAACTGTGCCGCGATCATCCACAGCAAGCCCTTCATATACTGCTTGTTGTACAGCTGGCCTGATCCGATACACACAGCGGAGAATACAGCCGCTTTCGTCCGATGCCGACGGGCACCTGTTGTCAGTTCCATTCGGAAGACCGCCTTCGTCGATTTTTTAGATGTAGTTCAAAAAGTCCGATTTTGAGCACGATGTAATTCAGGATGTAGCTATTTTTTTGTCTGAATCGCTGTATTGATCTGCTCGACTGCCTTCTTTAAAACTTCGCCTGGTTGTTGATTGTCATTCCATATTGCAGCAAGGGCAGCCCCCGCCGGCACCCATACGTTGCCCATTTCTGGGATGGACGGCATTGGAGCAGAATGCTTCGTTTGTTCCAGAAAGGCAAGTGCGTTCGCATTCCCCTTGATGCTCGGCTCCTCCATCATGTCTTGTCTCGGCGGCAGTTGTGTTGTCATTTCATATCGCTTGACGAGATTTTTGCGAGAGGTCGCATAGCTCGCGAACAGCTTCGCAGCAACCGGATATTCGGTATAGGAACTCACATACAGCGCCCGGATGCCGGACATGCTTCGCGGATGTTCTCCATTAGGCAGCAGAGGAAGCGGCGCCACTCCGAAATCGATGCCCGCGCTCTTCACGTCCGTCATGAGCCAAGGCCCTCCTATGATAGCAGCTGTTTTCCCTTCCATGAAAAATCCGGTAATGATATTGTCGTTCATATCGTTGCTGTTGACAGGCAGTATTTTTTTCAAAGATTGAAAGAACTCGGCTCCTGCAATCGATTCCGCATTGCTCAACCCGATATCGCCAGCATCCTTCCCTCCGCTTCCAAATATGTATCCTCCATAGCCTGCTAGAAACGAGTAAGATTGATATAACTGACCTACATTCCACATAAAGGCGTACTGTTTGTTTTTTGGATCGTTATACGTTTCAGCGAACCGAATGAGCTCTTGGTAAGTGGCAGGAGCTTTACTCAGCAGTTTTTTATTGTAGTACAGCGCATACGTATCGATCGCAGTTGGAAAACCGTAGAACACCCCATCATAGGTGACACCTTCTAGGGCGGAATCCATAATTTGATGTTTCATTTGTTCGTCGTATACATCATTTTGCAGCACGAGCCCTGCCATGACGGCATTCCCCAAATGATCATGCGGCGCGGAAAACACATCGGCCCCGATTCCGGCAGGTCCATCCGTCGTCAGTTTCGTGACAGCGTCGATTGACGGAACCGCCACTACTTTTACACCAATCCCATATTCCTGTTCGAAATCTTCTGCGACCGCTTTCAAAAAATCCAGTTCAGGCCCCTTCGATTCCCATACGAGCAAATGGGCTCCCTTCTCCGGCTGCGATCCGGTTTCCCCTTCTCCCTGATGTGCATTCTTCCCTTCAGCTTCCGGAGATGTTGAGGTCGCATGCTGTACGCCGCAAGCCGAGAGCAGCATCATGATGCACAATGAGACCATCAACATTGAAATGAAGAAGCGTTTAGACACTTTCTTCCCCTCCCATCCCATCTATTAGTTGTTGAATTCAAGCAGAAACATCTTTCACATCATGACAGGTTAACTGAACTTAAACGTTTAAGTAATTTCAGTAACATGATAACTTCTAATGCCCGATGCCGTCAAATAAAAATTGTGGAACCAGGGACAACATGAAGAAAATAAGCTGCTGTTCGTAGTAAGTTCCAAAAACAAAAACCCCCATATCCGCTAGGGACACGAGGGCTATGACGATATGAATGTGGGTATTAGCAATCAAAATACAAGCTATATTCTTGCGGATGGATGCGGATCGCTACGGATTTGGCTTCCTTGCGTTTGATATGCAAATAATTTTCGATAAATGCTTTGGTAAATACGCCGCCTTCAAGCAAGAATTCATAGTCAGCTTCAAGTGCATCAAGTGATTCTTCCATCGTCGCTGGAACGCTGCGAATCTCACGCTTCTCCGCATCCGACAGTTCATAAATATTGCGGTCATATGGACCATAACCAAGCTCTGTAGGATCCAGCTTGCGCTTGATTCCGTCGAGACCTGCCATCAACATTGCAGCGAAGGCCAGGTATGGATTCGCCGTAGAATCCGGTGTACGGAACTCAATCCGGCATCCCTTCGGTGTAACAGCCGCTACCGGAATACGTACAGCCGCAGAACGATTGCCTTTCGAGAACACAAGATTTACAGGCGCTTCATATCCCGGCACAAGTCGCTTAAAGGAGTTCGTGCTCGGATTCGTCAATGCGATAAGCGCTGGCGCGTGGTGCAAAATTCCGCCGATATAATGCAGTGCCATCTCGCTCAAGTTCGCATAGCCGCCCTTTTCATAGAACAACGGTGTATCGCCGTTAAAGATCGATTGATGCACGTGCATCCCGCTTCCGTTATCCCCGAACAGCGGCTTCGGCATGAAGGTCGCTACTTTCCCGAAGCGGCGTGCCGTGTTGTGCACAATATATTTATACTTCATCAGGTTATCTGCAGTACGCGTCAGTGAATCAAAGCGGAAGTTGATCTCGCCTTGCCCTGCCGTTGCAACCTCATGGTGGTGACGTTCAATGCGAAGTCCTGCTTCTTGCAGCAGGCTGCACATCTCACTGCGCAAGTCTTGTTGTGTATCGATCGGCGCTACGGGTACATATCCGCCTTTTGTATGAATCTTGAAGCCCAGGTTCCCTCCCTCTTCCTTACGGTTCGTGTTCCAAGAAGCCTCTTCGGAATCGACGAAGAAGGAAGAACTGTTCATTGTATTCTCATAACGAACATCATCGAAGATGAAAAATTCAGATTCTGGCGCAAAGTAAGCATCCGTGCCTACTCCTGTGGTTGCCAAATACTCTTCCGCCTTCTGTGCAATGCTGCGAGGATCACGCTCATAACGCTCGCCGTCAGGCGTGAAGATGTTGCACATAATAATGAGCGTCGGACGTGCCGTAAATGGATCGACATAACTGCTCTCCGTATCTGGCATCATGACCATATCGGATTCTTCAATTCCACGGAAACCAGTAATCGAGGAACCGTCAAACGCAACGCCGTTCTCGAACGTGCTCTCATCCACTTCGGATGCAGGCAAGCTGATATGATGCGCACGACCTAACAGATCAATAAAACGAAAATCCACATACTCAATTTGTTTCTCTTTCATTAACTCCAACACGGTATTGACTGACATCTCGATTCCTCCCCAATCCGAACATTTCATATTCTTTTCACCCGAATGTTCACTTTGTATTATTTGTTGAAATTATTATATGTAGCAGGATGCTCTTTCGTCAATACTCATGTAAGGTATTTTTTTATTGTATGTAAGGTTATCTAACATTAAAATTGATTCCATTCCCTACACACCTTAAATACTCATGATCATTCTGGTATATTTTAGACTAACTTCATCAATACCTGATCGTTTGAACTAATTTTTATCAACACACTACGTTTCGGTACATAACCTATCATTCATTTTATTTGCACAATCACACATATAGATAAGTTTTATCATTAAAAATTTCAGCTGCTTCAATTCCTTACTCGTCTAAGAAATCATCTTTTATATCCGTATTTTTCATGCTTACACCAGCATCAACTTTTACACCTGGAGGTTCATCGGTCAATCTTCATTCCTGAACGCATTCGAGATTTCCAAAGGAAACCGGGCTACAAAAGTGATTCTGAGGTTAACGCTTAATTGAGGATAAATAAAAACAGGATGGGCAAAAAAATCGCTCCATCCTGTTACGTCTATGATTCTTTATAATTCTTCGCGGTAATGACAGTTTCAAATTCAAAGGTTTCTGGCAGATGGTCGGCGTAAGAGTACTCAAAGGTGCGTCCGTCAGTCAGGTAGGCTACCTGTTCGACCCGCATCAGGAAATCCTGATCCTGCACGTCCATAAACTGCTTTTCCCTTTCATCTGGGCGAATCCCTTTGACCCGGACAATCGATGTCCCCACTTCAAGACCAAGCTTGTTTTGTATGTGCGAGTATATTGATTGCTCTAGAACCGATGCTTCAACACCTGGTATGACCGAAATCGGCATCCATGTATGCTCCATAATCGTTGGAATACCGTGAATGATGCGGAGACGGATGATTTTATAGACAAAATCGCCGGCTGCAATCCCCAATTTTCCGGCAATGGTTTCATCTGCGCCGACAATCACAAACTCGATGATCTTGCTTTCAACCTCACTGCCGTATACAGCTTTCGTACCGGTTAAGGTCTGAATCATTCGCGCCTTCTCCTGCTGATGCCAATCCTGTACCACCGTTCCACTGCCCCGTCGGCGGATGATGTAGCCGTCACGAACTAACAGATCCAACGCCTTTTTGATGGTGAGAACCGACACACCGAATTCTTCAGCAAGGATCGGGCTGCTTGGGATTTTCTCATTGACTTTATACTCACCGTCTAAAATCTGCTGTTTGATTTTTTGGTAAATGGCGAGGTATTTTACTTGCGTAGACCCGCTTGCCATTTCCTCGCCTCCTATGTGCTGGATGTTCTGCTTAGACACCTTCTATTCATTCAAATGCAATGCCTCAAGCTTATAAACGGAAGGGGATGGTGCTGCAAATCCGTTCTCCAAGATTTCCATGCTTGTTATCGCCTCTTCGTCTTTTACAAGCTTTGCTGCGCCATGTACGATGGTTTCATACGCTGCATCATAGAAACGACCGTAATCGCCAAGCGGAGTTTTGATTTGTTTTTCAATCCAATCACCGTTCGCGTTCCGGTATTTTGCAATGCCATAGTACATCGGTGAATCTTCACCAAAGCCTGCACTCTCAGGCATAATGCCTGCTTTCAGATCATTTTCCTGCTGATCTTCACCGTACTTGATGAATGAGCCATTTGTTCCGTGAACGATAAAGCGCGGATAATCTTTTGCTACGACATGGTTGGTTTTCAGTTTAACTTTCAGTTGGTGTCCGTAATGAAGATCCACATCGAAATAGTTATCAATCGCACCTGCCACTTCATTATTGCGAATATCGTAGGTCACCACATCTGGACGTCCGAATAGCGAAACCATGCGATCCATCATGTGAATACCTAAACCGTAGAATGAACCTTCTTCTTTCGCACCTTCGCGGCTGATTGAACCAGGACGGAAGTAATCAATATGCGATTCAACTTCAACAATGTCACCAAGGAAGCCTTGTTCAACGACCTGCTTCACAGCTAAGAAATCACCATCGAAGCGACGGTTTTGGTAAGGCATCACGACTACACCCTTTTCGCGGCCTAAAGCTAATAATTCTTTCGCGTGTTCAACGGTATCGCAGAATGGTTTTTCAACGATAACTGATTTCCCTGCAAGTATAACTCGTTTCGCCAATTCGTAGTGCGTGTGTGCTGGCGTACAGATCGTCACCAATTGAATTTCTTTGTCGTTCAATAGTTCATCCAAATCAGTGGTGAAGGCAACACCCTTTTCGCGATATGGAGCCGCTAATTGTTCGTTAACGTGCCGGACATAAATTGTTTTTACTTTTATATGCTTACGCGTATTCACGTAAGGCAAATGATAACGGTTGGCTGACTTCCCAAACCCGATAAAGCCCATTGTTAATGTCATGTTCTTCAACTTCCTTTTTCAGAAATTATTTCTTTGTTTATTATATATGTTTAAATTAAAAAGTATATAGTTTTTGTTTTGAAAGTATATAGAAAAAGAGGTAAACCTAATTGTTTAGGCTTACCTCTTTTTTTGCGCCATTTTTATTTTTCCCACGTATCAAAAAAGGCTGGCTCCATCTTCTTCGTATCAAACGACTTGCCACACAGTGGAGCAAGCTGCTCCAGCTCGCGCAGCAGGCCAGCGAATTGATCCGGGAAGAGAGACTGCACCCCATCGCCTGTCATCGAATTGTCTGGATCGGTATGCATTTCAATAATAAGACCGTCCGCACCAGCAGCTACAGAAGCCTTCGACATCGTCTCAACAAGCTCGCGGCGTCCTGTCGCATGGCTTGGATCGGCAATGACCGGCAAGTGGCTAAGCTGCTTCATAACCGGAATTGCAGTCAAATCAAACGTATTCCGTGTATACGTCTCGAATGTGCGAATACCGCGCTCACACAGCATGACATTTGGATTGCCTCCTGCCAATATATATTCCGCAGCATTAAGCCACTCGTCATAAGTTGCGCTGAAGCCGCGCTTGAGCAATACCGGTTTGCCGCATTCTCCAAGTTTGCGCAGCAGATCGAAGTTCTGCATATTCCGTGTGCCTACCTGCAAAATATCCGCATGCTCCGCACAAATATCTACATATTCAGGCGTCATCACTTCTGTAATGGTAAGAAGTCCGTGCTTCTCGCCCGCTTCCTTCATCATCTCTAGTCCTTCCACGCCTATGCCTTGGAAGCTGTACGGTCCCGTACGCGGCTTGAATGCTCCTCCGCGCAGAACTTGTCCGCCTGCTGCCTTCACCAACCGTGCAATCTCATTGATTTGAGCAGGTGATTCAACCGCACACGGCCCTCCCATAACTACCAAATTGCCGCCGCCGATTTTCACGCCGCGTATTTCAATTACCGTATCTTCCGGATGGAAGTCACGACTTGCCAGTTTGTATGATTTCGTAATTTTAACCACGTTCTCTACGCCCTTCATTTGTCTAAGATGTTCTGCCAACTTCGGCTCCGCATGTCCAATTATCCCAATTACCGTATGAGCCGTGCCACGGGATATATGAACTTGATTGCCTTGCCCTTCAATGATGCTGGCTATATTCGCGATCTGTTCTTCAGATGTCTCATTATTTACAATAACAATCATGATTGTACACCCTTTCTATGCGCAGTGCCAGTTAACCCCTTAAAGCAGAAATGCGTTCATCGATGACACTTCTTATTGTAGTTTTACTTTTATATTCACTTTAATACTTTAATGCGTATAAGCTTTTATGCTTTTAACTATTAAAGAAACTATACAGAACAACTACCGGATCGTCAACCCTTTGTTGCAACTATTTTCCGAGTAAGTTGTCACAATCGGAGTTTTGACAATTCGTCATATATAAAAAAAGAATCGTGCTGAATAGGCACGATTCCTTCGCATCCTCATTCTCATTGAGGCAGCTATTAAAACTTTCGCACAACCATATATGGCTCTTCTCATTGCGAAATCACTTGCATGAACTGCTGAACAGTTATATGAATATAACGAGTTCTCTCCATGGGTTCGGTTTGAAATCTATCATATAATAAGAAGTACATGACCAATGTCATCTGGACATTGCGTATTGCAGAGAAGAGGTATTCATCATCCTTACTCACATGCTGTTTCAATAATTGATACAAAGGCTGTATTCCCTCTTCTATCGTCACAACAAGCCGATTCCGTACTTCTTGATTTCGTTGCGCTTCTCCGAAAAACATGACAATTAGCTCTTTTTTGTCATGCAGCATATCCATCAAATTTGCAAAATACATATTTAGCATCACATCTAATGGTTGATTTTGCAAGGGATCCATAGTTGCTGTATTCTTCAATTCATGATTAAGGGTGTGCTTCTCTAAAATTGCCCAGAGCAATTCTTCCTTGGAATTGAAATAATGATAGATTAATCCGTCCGTGACCTCTGCTTCACGAGCGATATCTTTGGTCGTGCTTGAGTCATATCCCTTTTCAGAAAAAACTCTTAACGCAGAATCGATTAATTTGTTCTTGGTTTCAAGTGCTTTTTGTTGACGAAGAGTGATTTTTGTCATTTGCGGCTCCATTTAACGAATATTTCATGTTCAAAAAGTCTGGCTGGGCTTTTAGAACAACCTTTAGACTGATTTACTATCAAACTAACAAATCAATCTATACATGTCAATTTTTCTCCGAAGCAGTGCTCGTTTTCATAGGTATACCAATAGTACAAGGTATTGCCGCGATAGCGCTGACCATAAATCCCGCCAACAGCAAGGAGAAGTTTACTGCTAACCCATCGATAGATGCTATGGATAGCCATAACGTAGATGCAATCGAACCTAGGTATCGTATGACATAATAAATTCCAGCCGCTATTCCTGCTCCTTGTGCTTCTCCAGCTTCCAATGCCGTTGCCTGTATTGCTGCATTTCCACTTCCGAGGCTAAGCCCAGCCAAACCGACACCAACAATAAACAGTGCTAATAGTTGGCTTGAGCTTGCTATCAAGAGTAGTCCACCCGCAATGGCAGCGAGTATACATCCGGCGAGAACAGCTGGGCGCTTTCCAAATCGATCGCTCATTGCACCTCCTGCTGCTGTAGCTGCGATCATAGCGACGGAGAAGACAAGCATTACCGTTCCACTTCCTGCATAATTAAAATACCACTTTTCTTTTACAAGCAAAGGCACGCACATCAGCAACAGATACACCATGAAATTGTTTAAGAATACCGATGCAGCAGCAGCTCGAAAGGAGCGAATTTTAAACAGCTCTCTTACTAATCGAAGAAGTACAAAATCATTCGTTTGCCTTATTTTCTTTTGCGTCTTTCTAGCTCGGCATATTAGGTTCTTGTTCGCTAATAACGTAATAGGAAAAAGCATCAGTATTAATGTAACTATAAATTGGAAACGCCAATGATAATAATGAATAAATAAGCCACCTAGCGGCGGTCCTAGTGCAGCTCCTATCCCAGCTGCAGCCCCTAACAATCCAAACATTCTCCCTTGTCTTTCAGTCGGCGTCATCTCACGCAATCGTACAGAACTAGCTGGCACGAGTGCAGCGCCCCCACTCGCTTGGATGAGTCTGCCTATTAACAAGCCCATAAAGGTCGGGGCAAGCCAACATATTATTGTTCCTAACGCAAACATGACTGTACCGCTAAAAAGAATTGGCCTGCTGCCGAATCGATCCACGAATCGTCCTGCGAAGATTTGAAAGACAGCCATCCCTATTAGATATATCGTGACTACCCATGCCCCTTGGGAAAGCGGCACTTGGAACTCGTTCGCTATTGGTTCCAGAGCTAATGCAACCATGGATGAATTGAGCGGAACCACAAATGTTCCAATAATCATACAAATGATAGTAAAGTTATGCCTCATGTCGCCCCCGCCTTCATCGCAACAGTTGTACCATGCCTGTTGTTCCGTTCACGATAACCCCGATCACCATCAGAAAGGAATTTCGTAGCATTTTCGCATGCCATGACCGCAGGAATGCCATATTCTCTGGCTACAATTGCCGAGTGTGACAATACGCCACCTGTATCCGTTACAACAGCTGCAGCTACAGAGAAAAGTGGTGTCCAAGCTGGATTCGTATTCACGCATACGAGAATATCTCCCCGCTTCAGTTTATGGAACTCTTGAGGCCCTCGAATCACCTTAACGACACCTTGAGCTTCCCCTTGGCTTGCCCCGGCTCCAGTGAGTACTTTTTCTTCAATTTCTGACTTATTGATGACATCGGAACTTCTGTAATTATTCATTCGGTTCCATACTTCTCGGCGCTGAAGTGCGAGTTCCGCCATTCCCGCTTCATGTTTGTCAGCAATCATCCTCTCCAATTCATTGAACGTAACAAAATACAGATCCCGTTCATCCCGTATTTTCTCTTCTGCTATAAGCCACGCAGCAACTCGCTTGATACGGTCGCGTAGAATCGCAACAATCTCTTCGTACATATCCAACGTAGCCTCGCGAGCGACCCAAAATCCCCTAGTCATATCCAGCGCATTTTCGAACGTTTCAATCCATTGCGGCTTTTTCAATCGTCGTACGATTTCCGCACGGGCATTATGATATTCTTCTGTTCGTTCCTTCTCATCATCAATCAGCCCCTCTGGATGTTGAATCAGAGCTTGGACCATGCTTAAGACGTTGTCAGGCTCATCTCTCCATGACGGATAGCTCGGCTGCGGTTCCATTCCTGATGCACATCGGCATCCGTGTTTGCTCAAGAAGCGTCCAATCGCTTCCTTGAATGCCCTACAGCCATCACTATTCATAATAGTCTCGTACATTCTGCCAAACGGCTGCTTCTCCAATATGTCCAAAACAACAGGACTGGCAACCGCAACTCTAGCTAACTCCTTCATGTCCCGGTTTGCAACAGCCGTTTTATAATCCAGAGCCTGCAGCAATTTTTGCTTCATTAAATAGACTTGCTTTACATTCGCACGATGAAGCATCTTGTCCAGCTTGCTCTGGGCCGCGACGCCAGCGGCCATATATTTTCGGAAACGGCGATACATAAGCTCACTTATCACCCCTTCCAATTTCTTAATCTCCCTAACCAAATCTTGCGGTGAGGAATCCAGATGGACGGATTCAACAGGAAGCAGGGAACGCAAATACGGTTGGTCTACCTGCAGCCACTCTTGCAGCGGGTCATACTTGATCCAGCCTTTCAGCTTCAACCAGGCAACCGGAAGAGCAGCTATCGTTCGCAAGTTGGCTGGAACCGGCGGATTGAATAAAATTAGTCCAGTCGGATGCTGATAGGAAATATCTTCAGGCATTTCTATACCTAATTCTTTTGCTGCCCTCCTTACTCCGGCAAGTGCTGGAGTAAGACTACTATCAAAATCTAGCGGACGCAGCGGCTCAGGAAAATGGTCAACGAGTACGGGTAAAAACCGCTTACGAGCAAAACGAGGAATTCGTCCGAGATAAATCCAACCAGCGTACACCTGCTCGTCTTCATCGGGAAGACGGATCGCTCCATCTGTTGCATGCTGCAAGCTGTGCAATGTTGTTATAGGACGGGACTGAAGCAAGTAAATTCGGTCATGTTTCACGGCCCACTCGATATCCTGCGGCGAACCATAATGCTCCTCCACTTTTTTGGCTATGCGACAAAGATCTATAACCATCGAATCCGACAAACAAGGTCTCGTCTGTAACTGGGGTGGAACCGGCACGACGACACTTCCCTGCTCCTGTTGGACTACCATCTCTTCCTTTTTTCCAATTTCGCAATCAATGATTTCAAGGGTTTCCTTCGCAATCCGATAGGTATCTGGGGTAACAATTCCAGACACTACAGCTTCACCGAGACCTAAGCTCGCCGTGATTAACATCTGATCGTGGCAACTATTCAAGGGATTGACTGTGAACAGAACGCCCGCAGCATCGGAGTCCACCATTTCTTGCACAACGACACTCAATGCAACGGAGCTGTGGGTAAATCCCTGTTGATTGCGGTAATGTACAGCTCTCTCTCCCCACAAGGAAGCCCAACATTCCCGAACGGAGTGGAGCAAAGCCTCTTCTCCATGAACGCCCAGAAAGGTCTCTTGTTGTCCGGCAAAAGACGCCTCAGGTAAATCTTCAGCGGTAGCCGAGGATCGCACTGCCACCCTGACTTCGTTGCCCAATTGGCGATAATATTCGCGAATGCGCTCCTCAATCTCTGGAAGCATTGGTGTTTCCAAAAACAATTTTCTGGAAGAATGGCTTTGATATTCCGGATCATGGCTATGTTCTCTTTCCAATTCCTCCAGCTTACTTGCGATAATCGTTTGCTCAATCTGACGCTTATATGCCAAAGCCGATATACTAAAAGCTCGCGGAATCGGAAATCCTGCCCGGATCATTTCCCCGAGATTCGCCCCCTTTCCTCCAACCAGAGAGATGTCTCCTTTTCCCACATGATGAATCCAAAGCACCAAGTCATTTTCCAATCGGACATCCATAAATTTCGAACCTCCTTGACCCTTTTAAGATGTAATAGACATTAGCTTATCATTTAATTTACTAAGTACTTAATAAGTGAAATATAACCCTCAGCTTTCATGTTGTCAATAAGTGCGTGTAAAAAAATAAAAAAACCGCGATGTACGCGGTTTTTTCTCGGGCTTTTCGTGATAAGTTCCTTCCTATTATTTTTTATGACTTTTTATGAAGTAACCGGAATTTTCATTTCCAGTGCTTTGTGGTAGTCCTTTATCATGTTTCGTTTTTTATCCTCAAGAGGCAGCCCGTTCTTATCGACAAAAAGAGTAAATGGTTTTACAGTAATAAATTTAGTCCCAGAAACAGATGGAGCATACATGATTTTCTCATTATACTCTTTATCCGGCTTTTTCGCATACGTGCCCAGTCTGAACTGAACTAACTCGTTGCCTTTATCGTCTACGATTTCGTAATACATTTTGGATTGATGATACTTATTCGGCCGCTTCGTGCTGCTGCTTGGAATTTCTCCCTTGCTGTGAATCTGCAGCATTGTCGTCGCGTCGGTCATTCGCAGATTCATTACTTCGTAACTGAATTTCTGTGTACTCTTCTTGGCATTCGGCTGTATGTTTATATCACGGTTGGAGATGTTTTTCACCGGAATGACAAGGGACACCTCCGCTGCCTCAAACTTCGCATTAATTGTCAACTCGAACTCATTCGGAAGAATAGGCTCTCCCGTTTTCGGATCGATGGCATTTGTAAACTCAACCATGCTCATATTATTCTCTTTTCCATTTTCCACAGGAACTGAACTTGCCATCATCGCCAGCTTGTCCACCTGAAGCGGCTGTCCATTCAGCAGATAGCTCTTACTAGCATATAGCGGATTCTCTCCGCCTTCGGACTTCAACACCATCACAAAGCGAGCACCGTCGTACATAAGCTCAGGCACGATCAATGTAACTCCATCTTTTGTTGCCTTCGCATTTTTCACTGTGGTCAAGCCTTTCTTGCTGGCTGCCTTTGCCCCTGAGTCCCCCCATTCCTGTAACACACTTGATCCGGATGCCGCTGCACTTGCGGTAGGCAAATCAACGACAGCCATTCCTGCTCCTGTACCCAATATAGCTGCCATACAAGTTACTGCTATCATCTTCTTCAATAATGATTGTTTATATGTGCTCACTTCCACATTTCCTCCTTCATTCTTGAATCACCTATTATATATAACAACTTCAATCTCTTCATTTGTGACATTATTTTCTGACCATCGTTTCCGCAAGTTTGATTAAGTCTTCCTTCGTCATTACATTTCCTTCGTTGGTCATAATTCGAAATTGCTTGCCTTGTTCCGTCCATAAAAGTGTGTTTTGCTTCGGGCTATCCCGATATTCTGGCTGCAACTTTTGTCTTGCCTCTTCAGCAGTTTGATAATGATACCCTTTTTGGGCAGGGGATGCTTTCGATCCAAGTGCAATATATTCCAAAAGCAGCGTATCCTCACCGTTCATATATTTCAGTACAATTTGCCCCGCTTCCGTCCATTCATATTTCTTCGACAACACCGCTAAACCTTTCTTTTTGGCTTCTGCTCGCAAATCGTTCTTAAATTGCAGACTATAGGGACACCGTACTTCTGCTTTCGTAAAGGAATACCCTTCTGGCAGATTTGTAGGCTCTACCAATACGGTTCCTTTCAAATCAGTGGCCTTCTTTACATAATCCTCATAGGTTTCAAATGAAGGGGAGACATATCCGGTGAAGATAATTTCCTGCCCCTTGCTTTTCGTCTTTTCATTGTCGATAAATACAGCATAAGCATCACCTGGATTTTGCTCAACGAGCTTGTGCAGTCTTGCCAACTCATCTTCAAAGACCTTCGGCTCTCCCGAAGGGCCTTTCACGGTATAGTCAATTGTACTCTTGGCTGGCGCCGCCTCCGCGCCATTGTTCATATGGCTGAACATTAGCAACCCGCATATTGCTGCAATTACTAGTTTTGACGTCATTTTCATAAAGACAATTCTCCCCTGTACCTCTATTATGGAAATTTTCTTCTCATCTATATGAACAACTTAAAAACGAGAATTGTGACACGGATCGACTTTTTATCAAATAAATAAAAAAATCCCTTGGAATAAGACTGGCTGTATCGCCGTCTTCTCCAAGGGTTGTAGTAGCGCATGAATTCGAATTTACGCATCGCTCTTTTTTGATCCACCGTCATCACGGTTCTCGTCAAATAACGATTTTAAATCCTCGATTTCCTGTGCATTTAGCTTTTTATCCTGCAAAAAGTTGGCCAGCATCGGCTTCAAAGCTCCGCCATACAGCTTTTTCATGAAGGATTTGGTTTCGGATCGCAGGTACTCCTGCTCGCTGATAAGCGGGTAGTACAAATAGTTTCGTTTCGACCCCTTCTCCAGCTTTGCACCGGCTGCTTCCTTCTGAACCAATCGGCTCAGGAGCGTCCGAGTCGTATTCGGGCTCCACTCCATCAAATCCGACATTTGATTGACTACCTCAATGGAAGGACAATCGGGATGCGCCCACAATACGCGCATAACCTCCAGTTCAGCATCCGTAATAGGCGGTACTTTATTCATTCATGAAACCTCCAAACTCAATCGTTCAAGACCACGCATGTAGTTATACTCATGCTATAATTGTACTTTTATAATGTCAACCTGTTTTGTGTTTTTAACCTTATAAAAGCCCACGCGCGCTCCCTTTCGTATTCGCTGGATGGTTGTCTGCCGCCTCTTTCCGAGCAACGCCCAATAAGATAGCCCATGCGTTCTATTTAGATTGCATGGGCTTGTACGCATGAACGAAGACGAATAATGATTCATTCATGCACCCCCCGCAGCCTATATTGAAAAACTACATTCGTAGTTATTAAACATACCACAAATGTATTCAATTTATATCAACAGGTTTGAACTATAATCCTCTTACTTTTCATATATAAGTTTTCATATTGTATACTATTCTTCTTTATTTTTTGACCATCGTTTTCGCCAGCTTGATTAGGTCTTCCTTCATCAATGGATTGCCCGGATTGGTTTGGATACTGAACGATTTGCCGTTTTCGTTCCACGAAAGCCGATTCACCATAATCTTATCATCCAGTTGAGGATATTGCTGTTTCATGTCCTTATATGATTTATAAGTATATTCTTTTTCTTTCATGTTTTTTTCTTGAATACGTCCGCTATACAATTCGATATAATTTTCTCCATTCGTATATGTTAACTGAATAAGGTTCGTACATGTCCAATTAACCTTCTTGGAATATACCTTTTTTCCTAATTTTTCAGCTTCGGCCTTCATCTCCGCTTTATACTCAGAGCCGTATGGCCCTTCGATGTATGCTTTGGCGAAGGCGTAGCCCTCTGGCAAGCTATCAGGTTGCTGAGGCGTCGACTCTTTCAAACTGGCTGCTTTCTTCAAATAGTCCTCATATTTATCATATCCCTTCCCCATCCAGTAATCGCTGTACCCCCACACTTCCTGGCCCTTCGGTTGAAAGCTACTGTATGTCACATACGTATCATCTGGATTTTTTTCCAATAATGCAGTGATTCTAGCTATCTCTTCTTTTTCAAGCCTTTCTTTTTCACCTTCAGATTGTGTTTTAGTTGCCGACGTCTTTAGTCCGATGTCACTTAAGGAACTGGATGGAGCTGCCTCTGCCATTAGGTTCATTGAAGATCCCAGTAATAAAATACTGCTTAATGCTGTGATTGCAATTTTTGATACTGCGTTCATTTTGTGAAACTCCTCTCGTTTCTTGATATATAACACCTTAACTACGTGTGTAGTTAATTATATACTACAATTGTAGTTCAATAATGTCAATTGCTCTTATCCTGTTTTCTCACTTATCTTACATACAAACATCTATTCCCCGAATCGACTGAAAATCGCATTCAAAAAGAAGAACCCGTGCAACCTTACTTCAGATTGCATGAGCTCACGTCAAAACCGATTGTAATACTATGTTCGAGTTTAGTTTTTAACTGCGGTTTTTGCCAGCTTAATCAAGTCCTCCTTCGTCAATGGATTGCCCGGATTGGTTTGGATACTGAACGATTTTCCATTTTCGTTCCACGAAAGCCGATTCACCATAATCTTATCATCCAGTTTGGGGTATTCCTTTTTCATGTCCTTATATGATTTATAAGTATATTCTTTTTCTTTCATGTTTTTCTCACGAATTCGTCCGCTATACAATTCGATATAATTTTCTCCATTCGTATATGTTAACTGAATAAGGTTCGTATATGTCCAATTAACCTTCTTGGAATATACCTTTTTTCCTAATTTTTCAGCTTCGGCCTTCATCTCCGCTTTATACTCAGAGCCGTATGGCCCTTCGATGTATGCTTTGGCGAAGGCGTAGCCCTCTGGCAAGCTATCAGGTTGCTGAGGCGTCGACTCTTTCAAACTGGCTGCTTTCTTCAAATAGTCCTCATATTTATCATATCCCTTCCCCATCCAGTAGTCGCTATATCCCCAGACTGTATCGCCCTTTGGGTGAAGATTGCTATATGACACATACGTATCATCCGGATTTTTTTCCAATAATGCAGTAATTCTAGCTATCTCTTCTTCTTGTAGTTTCTCCACTTCACCTTCAGCTTTTGAATTTCCCGCCGCCGTTTTCAAGGCGATCTCGTTGACAGCAGAGGATGAGTCGGCAGCATCAACATCGTTACCCTTCGCATTTACCAGCGACACACTGCCAAGCGCAACAATAAGTGCCACCCCTAAAATGGACAAATGGTAGGATTTTTTATGAAATCGCTTGATCATTAGCAATCTTCTCTTCATTTGTTTATGCGTTGCGGATAATCCGGCAATCCCTGGGTGATGTTGTTTTCCTGACAAATGAAAATGCTCTAGCACATGGATAATGGTTTGCCCGTATGTATGGTTATGTTGTGGATTTGGCTGTAAACTCAAACGATCCAGCACGCATGCATCGCAGGCCATCTCCTGATCCTGCCTTGCTTTATGTACAGCAAGCCACAACAACGGATTAAACCAATGGATAATGAGCAGAATGTGCATCATCCAGTTCACCGCCACATCCCGCCGCTGGATGTGCCCAAACTCGTGCGCTAAAATACACTGAAGCTGTTCCCCTCGCAGCGTGACGAGCAGACTCGGCGAAATTACAATCGCCGGCTTGTGAAAACCGACTACCGCAGGCCCAGGAATGCGCTCACTGGCTACAAACCGCACAGCACTTTGTACGCCCATTAGCAATTTTGTTTCGCGGAACACGGTCGATAAATAAGGTGTCTCAATTGTTCTGCCCTCACGAAGGGCTCGCTTCAATTGAAACTGGTCAACAACGGTTTTCGCAGCAAAAAGCAGGACACCCAAGAACCAAACTGACATCAGCATATTGGTGAAGCCCATTTGCTTGAACCCACTCCACCAAAAGCCCATGTCCCATGTGGTATCTGATTCAAGAGACGAGTTGGATACCTCTATTTTTCTTTCTAAGAGGACGCTTTTATCCGAATCAGCAGCATTCTCTGCTTGAGCCTTTGCTTCGCTCCTTGCCCCTGCACCTTCCCACAAGCTGTTCCAAGCCGATGGAAGTTGAGCTTGTGATTGTTCTTGACTAACGGGAACGATGGCCTCCAACGAAAAAACATTGTATAGGCTGAGTGAAGATTCCGGCGCCCAAGGCAGCAGCAGACGAATCGCTACAGGTACCCAGAGCAGATACTTCCACCTCACTTCAAGCTTGTTCTTAAATAAAAATTGCAGGATAAGAACCAGCACGATAAGAATACTGGCCATAAAAGATCCGCGGAGCACCCAGCCGAAAAACGATAATAAACATTCATGCAAGGTTGGACTCATTCGTTATCTCTCTTTTCCAGTTCGTCACCGCGTTTATCATCAAATAAAGCCTTGAGATCCTCGATTTCCTGCGCGTTCAGCTTCTTGTCCTCTAGAAAATGGGCCAGCATCGGCTTCAATGCCCCGCCATACAGCTTTTTCATAAAGGAGGTCGTCTCAGATCGCAAGTATTCCTGCTCGCTAATGATTGAAAAAAATAGCTGACTGCGCTTTGAACCCTCTTCCAGCTTCACTCCCGCCGCTTTCTTCTGCACTAATCGATTCAGAAGCGTACGGCTCGTATTCGGACTCCATTCCATGCGCTCCGTCATCCGTTTTACGATCTCGCTGGAAGGACAATTTGGTTTTTCCCACAAGACGCGCATGACTTCCAATTCCGCATCTGTAATTGGTGGTATGTGATTCATGCATGAAACCCCCAAAAAAATTTATTCTTTATACTACATATGTAGTTATATTCCATACTACGTCTGTAGTTAATTAATGTCAACAAGTTTCTCTTCTGAATCTCCTTAATCATACACGCAAAAATTTGACGCCTATTAATCTAAGGATTACGTTGATCACACTCAAAAAATAGCCCACACATCCTATTCGGACTGCATGGGCTTGGACACAAGCTATTTTTTCACCATCGTTTTCGCCAGCTTAATCAAATCTTCCTTCGTCAACGGATTTTCAGCATTGGTTAGGATATAGTACAACTTCCCATTTTCTCTCCAGTTCAGCTCGTTCCATAAATTCTTAGTTTCGAGTTTAGGATTTTTCTTTTTTGTTTCTGCTGCACTTACATAGGTATATCCTTGTTTATTTTGCTTCAAATCCACCGAATCAAGATTTCTGCTTCCTAATGTAATATAATCGTCTCCATTTTTGTACTCTAGTCGTATCCCGTTCGAAGTTGTCCAGTTGATTTTCTTGGAATAAATCTGTTTGTTTAATTTTTTTGCTTCCGCTTTTAATTGAGCAGAATAATCAACGGTAAATGGCCCGTTAATTTCTGCCCTAAGGAGGGTATAACCTTCCGGCAAGTCAGCAGGTTGCTGTAGTGTTGCTTCCTTCAAAGTGTCTGCTTTCTTCAGATAGTCCTCATATTTGTCAAATTTCGGCATACTGTTGCCCATCATGTAAACTTCTATTCTGCCTTTGACTTTAATCAATTCATTGCTGACATACACGATATAGGTATCATCCGGATTTTTTTCAATCAATTTTCTGATTCTCTCCTGCTCTGCTTTTTCCAGCTTGTCGCCTTCACTCATAGCCTTTGGTTCAGCTGCTGCTGTCTTCAACGCTATATCGCTTGTGGAACGAGAAGACGCTGCCTCTGCTGCGAGATTCATCGAACCAATTAATAAGATGCCGCCTATCGTTGCGATTGCTAGTTTCATCGTCATTTTCATTTCTAATTGCCCCTCTCTAGTTATTCTTCTGATCGTCTCATCATATATAACAAATTTCATCATGCCTTCCGTGACATGATTCTCAGTAGTTCTACTTTTTGACCATCGTTTTCGTTAGCTTAATCAGGTCTTCCTTCGTCAACGGATTTTCAGCATTGGTTGAAATCGAGAACCCCTTACCCTGTTCATACCAATTTAATGTGGTCGTAATAAATTTAGGATCAAGTTTTGGATTTTTCTTTTTCACATCCGCAGCAGCGATATAGACATATCCTTGTTGTTTCTTATCCATCTCTTCAATCCGATAACTAGAGAACTGAATATAATCTTTGCCGTTCACAAAACGCAACTGGATCATATTCGTATCCTTCCATTCAAGCTTCTTTGAATACACCTTTTTGCCGAGCTTTTTCGCCTCAGCCTGCATGGCCGCCGCATACTCATTTGTATATGGCGCAGCAACAATAACCCCGTCGAACGTATAGCTCTTCGACAGATCATCAGGCTTCTGCGGAGCCGGCTCTTTCATAACACGCAACAACTTCTCATAGTCCTCGTATTTCTCATAGCGCGGATTAAAATTGCCATAACCAAAAACCTCAAATCCCTTTGGCTGATAACTGCTGTATATCAGATACATATCACACGGATTTTTTTCCAACAGTTTGTCAAGTTTAGCCTTCTCGGCTTGCTCCAACTTCTCGCCTTCATTTGCAGTCATTGGTTTCGTTGCTGCTGCCTTCAAGCTGATGCCGCTTATAGCATGATCTGACGCTGTGCCTGACATGAGGTGCATGGATCCGAACAATAGAATGCTGCATTGTGAAGCAATTGCTATTTTCATCTTCGTATTCATATAAAATCGCACCTTTCCTGTTTGACATGTAATATCTACCATTCATATAACAATTTCAACCGTCTGGTTTGTGACATGACTTTCAATCGAAGAAACGCAAATACCCCCAGGTTAGACATGCTGATCTACGTCTTTCCCGAGGGTGTACAATATCGAACTATCTTACGTTTCGCAGCAATAACATGGCGATTCTTACTTTTTGACCATCGTTTTCGCCAACTTGATCATGTCTTCCTTCGTCAACGGATTTTCGGGATTCGTTGAAATCCAAAAGCCCTTCCCACTCTCATTCCAGGAAATCTGATTTTTGTAAGTTATTTTTTTTATTGCTGGAGCAAGATTGGGATTTTCCTTTTCGATGTCCTTTGCGGATTTATATACATAATTTTTTTCTTTCTTATCTTTCTCTTTAAGAGCCCCACTACTTAATTTGATTTCATTTTTACCATTTGTGTACGTTAACACAATGAAGTCACTTTTTGTCCAATTGATCTTTTTGGAATGTATCTGTTTACCCAGCTTTTTGGCCTCGGCTTTCATTGCTACTAAATCCTTAGGTCCGAGCGGCGAAATAATTATCGCTTCAGCTAAGGTATAGCCTTTTGGTAAATCAGCAGGACGCTGTGGTACTGCCTCCTTCAACTTTGATGCAAATTTGTAGTATGCTTCATAAGTATCGAATCTTGGATTAAAATTTCCCATAAAATAAACTTCTTGTTCGTTTTTATTTTTCTTTAATTCTTTGCTGACATATATGATATATGTATCATCTGGATTTTTCTCAAGTAATTTGTCGATTCTCTCCTGTTCTGCCTTCTCTAGCTTCTCGCCTTCACTCATAGCCTTTGGTTCAGCTGCTGCCGTCTTCAACGTTACATCTCTTACCACACGAGAAGACGCTGCCTCTGCCGCGAGATTCATCGAACAGAATAATAAAACGCCGCTTATCGTTGCAACTGCTAGTTTCATCGTCATTTTCATTTCTAATTGCCCCTCTCTAGTTATTCTTTTTAACATCTCATCTTATACAACAATTTCAACCATCTGGTTTGTGACATAACTTTTAATTAAAGAAACGCAAATACCCCCAGGTTAGACATGCTGATCTACGTCTTTCCCGAGGGTTTCAATATCGGACTATCTTACATTTCGCATCAATAACATGGCGATTCTTACTTTTTGACCATCGTTTTCGCCAACTTGATCATATCTTCCTTCGTCATTGGATTCTTTGGATTCGCATGAATGGAAAGCAGCTTGCCGTGTTGGATCCAAACCAACGAATTTACTAGATATTTCTCGCCTACATATGGATTATCTTTTTTCATTTTTTCCGCGGTTGTATAGGTATACTCTTGACTAAAATTTTTCTTATCCACCGCATCAGGCTTACGGCTGCTTATTTTGATAAAATTGTCTCCATTTTTAAATTCTAATTTGGTTTCGTTTGTAGTCGTCCAATTCAGTTTTTTAGAGTAAATCTGTTTGTTTAATTTTTTTGCTTCTGCTTTCAATTCTGCAGCAAAATCAGCGGTATATGGACCTATAATCTCTGCCGCGGAGAAGACATATCCCTTGGGCAAGTTAGCAGGTTGTTGCAGCGTTGCTTCCTTCAAACTGGCTGCCTTCTTTAGATAGTCCTCATACTTGCTAAATTTCGGCATGCTGTTGCCCAACATGTCGACCTCTGCTTTGCCTTTAACTTTAGTCAATTCATTACTGACATATAAGATATAGGTATCATCCGGATTTTTTTCGAGCAACTTTTTGATTCTCTCCCTCTCTGCTTTTTCCAACTTCTCGCCCTCAGTCATAGTCTTTGGTTTAGCAGCTGCCGTCTTCAACGTAATATCGCTTATCGAACGAGAAGACGCTGCCTCTGCCGCGAGATTTATCGAACCAAATAATAGGATACCGCTTATCGTTGCGATTGCTATTTTCATCGTCATTTTCATATTCAAGTGCCCCTCTCTCGCTAGTCTTTTAACGTTTTATCGCCTCATCTTATATAACAATTCTCACCATGCCTTTCGTGACATCATTTTCAAATCATCCCTGAAAAACAAGAAAAAATAACCCCCAGAAAAACTGCTAATCCTTCACAGCTTCTCCGGGAGTTACTCGATATACTTCGTCCGATTACGAAACCCTGCTTCTCTTATTATTTTTTCTCAAGCACCATCGTTTTCGAAAGCTTGATTAGATCTTCCTTGGACATATCCGTGTTCGTTTGAATAGTAATTGCTTTGTCTTTCACCCTCCAAGACAGGAAATTGTATTTTGCCTTTTCGCTAGCAGGTTCATAGACATAGCCTGTTTGCTTTTTCGCTGTTTTCGGGTCGATGGTGTACATATCAAACAGAAACGTGTTCTTCCCATTCACAAACTCAAGCTTGATTTCGCCCGGTACCTTCCAATCATACTTCTTCGCATAAAGCAATTTGCCTTGTCCCTCAATGGCGGCTTCTTTTTTTACTTCTTCTTCGAATTCCTTACTTTTCAGATACTCGATTTCCGCTTTGACTAACTTATATCCCTTCGGCAGGTTGGTTGGCTTCTGCAATACTGGCCCTTGATACGTAGCAGCCTTTTTTATATATTCTTCGTATGTTTTGAACGTAAGCGGATTGACTATATAGAGGAATTCCATTCCGGACATCAATTTTTTATTGCTAATAAAAGCAACATACACGTCACCCGGATTTTTAGCCTCTTGCCCTATTCTTCTTACTTCCTTTTCATATATCTTATTCTGTTCTTCTAATGTTAGCTCCTGATCAGTCGATGTGGCAGCCGCAGTGTCACTCGCTGTCTGGGATGGATCCGCCTGAACTGCGAAGCTCATAGAACCGAACATCAGGATACCGCTTAGTGTAGCAATTACTAATTTCATCGTTGTTTTCATTGGATGATTCCCCTTTTTTGTACAATTTATGAAACATTTTATCATGTATATAACAATCTCCATGATTCAATTGTGACAGACTTCCAATAATTTCATGTAAAAAAATAAAAAACTCCCCCAAAAGAACTTAGCATTTAAGTTCCTTTGAGGGAGCCAATTCACATTTTCCTATATATTTACACATACAGCACTTCATGAAATGAAGTTACATTACTTTGGACCGAAGCCCGCTTCTTCACGATTTCGACTTCGTTCGAACAGGAGGAAGCAGCTTCTTCATATTTACCGTCCGCGTCTTCTCCCATGTCTCTGGATCCGCCTCGTCAAACTGTTCCAAGAACGCAATGACTTCCTTTGTAATTGGCGTCGGCGTCGAAGCGCCGGAGGTTACCCCAACCTTCTTAACGCCTTGCAGCCATTCCACATCCAGCTCAGACAAGTCTCCAATGCGGTACGCCTTCGTACCGGCAATCTCCTCTGACACCTGAGCAAGACGGTTCGAGTTATTGCTGCGCGGGTCGCCGACAACGATAACGAGATCGCATTCTCCCGCTTGCTCCGCCACTGCCGCCTGACGAACCTGTGTCGCCATGCAAATTTCGTTATGGATTTCGGCTGATGGGAATTTCTCAACCAATCGGTTCATAATATGCTTAATGTCCCATTGGCTCATCGTCGTCTGGTTCGTAATAATAATCTTGTCTGTCGCCAGTTGAAGCGACTGAACTTCCTCTTCCCTCTCAATCAAATGAACGCTGTCCGGTGCGACACCGATTGCCCCTTCGGGCTCTGGATGCCCTTTCTTCCCGATGTAAATAACCTCGTAACCTTCCGCCGTCTTCTCGCGAATGAGATCATGCGTACGCGTTACATCCGGGCAAGTAGCATCGACAGTCGTAAGCCCCTTCTCACGCGCCTTGCGGCGAACCTCTGGCGATACACCATGCGCCGTGAAGATAATCGTCCCCGACTCTACTTGATCCAGGATTTCCATCCGGTTCGGGCCATCAAGCGTAATGATGCCCTCATCCTCGAATGCGTTCGTCACATGACTGTTGTGCACAATCATGCCCAATATATAGATAGGCCGCGGCAAATCCAGATTGCGTGCGGTTTGCTGTGCAATGACCATTGCATCAACAACACCATAGCAATAACCGCGCGGTGTTATTTTCATTACTTCCACAAGTACACCTGCTTCCCTTCCAATCGCTTCGTCCGCTATAAGAGCTGCAATAAACTGCACCACTAGCATCCGGCATCTTCATTATACCGGAACTCCCTCGCATTCGTCGACCGAAGCAAGCGGCAGCCAAACGATGAACGTCGTCCCCTCATTTGGCTTCGTGACTACTTCCACAGAACCGCGGTGCTCATCAATGATCCATTTCGCGATCGACAGACCGAGTCCCGTTCCGGAAGTAACGCCGCGAGATACGTCAGCACGATAGAATCGCTCAAAGATATACGGAACTTCCTTCTGATTCATGCCCATTCCCGTATCTTGCACCTTCAAGCCAATTTGCTCGTCCTGAATAATCGCATCCAGACGCACAAACCCGCCATCCGTGTATTTGAATGCATTCTCGATGAAGATGAACAGCATCTGCTGCAAATAATCTTTGTTGCCGTATACCACTTTCTGTTCGATTGCTGCTATATCTCCTAGAATCCATTCGGCCTTGCGCGGCAAGAATTGCGCTCTGCGCACAACTTCCTCAACGAGCGACTTCAATTCAATCATCGACTTCTCCATCACATAACCGGCATCCGCCCGAGCCAGTGACAGCATATCATTGATGAGCCTGCTCATTCGACGCGATTCATCTGCTATGTCGCTTAACGCCTCCATAGACATTTGCTGCTTGTCTACTTCTGTTAACGCCAGTGTCCCGCTTTCTTGCAGCCACATCTTCTCAAGCAGATCAACATTTCCCCGAATCGTAGTCAGCGGAGTGCGCAGTTCATGCGATGCATCAGATACGAATCTGCGCTGTGCCCGGTATGCCTCGTCAAGCTCATTATAGAAGGCTTCCATTCGCCCAAGCATGCTGTTAATACGGTCAGTCAATTGACCAACCTCATCATCCGGCGGCCCGACACGCGGAATTCTTACACTGAGATCCGCACCCTTCTGAACCCGGTCTGTCGCTTTAATAATGTTCTCAATCGGACGTAATGATTTCTGCGCCAAGAAGAGCCCTAGTGAGAACGCCAGTACAACGGTAACCATGGACGCAACAACGAGAATACTCCTCAGTTCACGCATAAATCGAGCCTCATGTCCGGTAAAGGCAGCGACCTGTACAGCTCCGATGATCGTATCATTGTTCTCCAGCTTCAGCAGCTTCTCATACACGAGAAATTGAAACGATTGCACCTCAACCTTTCGTATGCCTGCTTTAATTTGGCTTGGATTCGACGGAACAGGCAGCTTCAGATTGAGGGACTTCAAGTTATCAGAACGAATTAGCTTGCCTGAACTGAAGTTAATCGTCTGAAAAAACACTTCCTCATTATTTAACCGATTAGACTGCTGAACATCCCAATTCAGCTGGGAACGTTCCCAATCGATAGAGGGGAGGATATACAATTGATCCATCTGGTTGGAAATGCGGGTCTTAATATCTTTATAGATGTTGTAGTCGACAAATGTATAAATCGCAATCCCGAACAAAAATAAGGTAAAGGCAAGCAAAGCCGAATACCAGACTGTAAGCCGCAAGCGAATTGACATCGATCTAACTGTCCCCTCTCAGTACATAGCCCGTCCCACGGATCGTTAGTATGATGCGTTTGCCTCCATGCTCCTCTGTCTTCTGACGAAGCATGGCAATATATACTTCCAACACATTAGATTCACCGCTGTAATCATATCCCCATATCTTCTCCATAATCATATCGCGCGGCAGTACCCGCTTCGGGTTCTGCATGAATAGATGGAGCAGCTCAAATTCCTTCGCTGTAAGCTCGATCGCCTTGCCGTCCCGCTGTACTTCACGTGTATGTAAGTCCAGCACAATATCCTCGAATGTTAGGCGATGCGAACCCCCTTCACTATCACTGCGACGCCGCAACAGGGCACGGACACGTGCAAGCAGCTCTTCAAGTGCAAACGGCTTGACCAAGTAATCATCCGCCCCGTTATCAAGCCCCTTCACGCGATCCTGCACCTCATCCTTAGCCGTCAGCATGAGCACAGGCACACTGCTGCCCCCTTCACGCATACGGCGGCATACTTCCCATCCATCAACTTCGGGCATCATGACGTCTAATATGACCATATCTGGTTCATGCAGCATCATGTCCCGCAGCCCTTCCGATCCATTCGAAGCCGTACGTACCTCGTACCCTTCGAACACCAACCCCCTTCGAAGCATGGAAGTAATTTTCTCATCATCGTCAATTACCAGTATCGTTGATCGCATCATACTCATCCCCTTTTTCCGATTTCCATCAAATATGCAAATCATTTGTTATTCTGCCATTAAAGCGAAAAGGAAGCCAGAAATCGCATAAGCCATTCTGTGCTTCCTATCTTTATACTTAGGGGGATGCGTCCTTCAAGTGCCGTTGCTCATGTCGTGACGCACTCCCCTCCCCTTATTGCTGCAATTGTTTCGTGAATTTGTTCTTATCGCCAATCTTCACACTTACATCAATCGACTTGCCATTGCGTACGACTTGAAGCTTAACGGTATCGCCAACCTTCTTCTTGCTAATCTGTTCAATTAGCTCTTCCTTGGTTGTATATTTAGTCCCATCCATACCGGTAATGATATCATATGCGCGCAAATCTGCCTCATAAGAAGGGGTGCCGAACAACACTTCGCTTACGAGAGACCCCTTAATTAGATTCATACCTAATCGGTCTGCAATATCATCTGTCATCGTAATGAGTGTTGCACCGATAAATGGCAGAGGCTCCTTCGCAATCTCGCGTTTGTTCTTCAAATCCTCAACAACCTTACTCATCACATTCGATGGAATAGCGAATCCAATTCCTTGCGCCTGGCGACTTACCGCTACATTCATGCCGATAACTTCGCCCTGCATGTTCAACAACGGACCGCCAGAGTTACCAGGGTTGATCGATGCATCTGTCTGAAGCAAGTGTTGGTATTCACGAGCGCTGCCGTTATCGTCAACATTGATTTTGCGTTCGCGTGCACTAAGTACACCAACAGTAACCGTATGATCGAATCCAGACGGGTTGCCGATTGCAACAAGCCAGTCTCCGATTTGAGTTGCATCAGAATTGCCAAGGCTAACAGTAGGAAGATCGCCCTTGCTTTCAATCTTCAGTACAGCCAAATCCAAGTCTTTGCTATGTCCAAGCAGTTCTGCCTTAATCGGCTCCTTGTTTCCTTCCACCTGTACCTGAATCGCCTCCGCACCTTCAATCACGTGCTGATTCGTCAATATATAACCGTCTTTATCAAAAATGAACCCTGTACCGATTCCAAGAGGCTGCAGCTTCGGCTTCACATCCTGGCGGGAATTGTCATTCCCATAGCCGTCTCCGAAGAATTGGCGGAAGAACGGGTCATCCATCCACGGATTGCTGCCACCACCGCTTTGCCCTCTTGTCGTTCCGAATGTCTCGATCTTCACGACAGCAGGACTAGCTTTTTTAAATACATCCGCAACACTGTTCGAGCCGTTCGGCAGCGTAGTTCCAGGCCCATTGGTCTGCACCGCATTCGCACCTGCCGCACTGCTTCCAGCCCCCTCGCCAGCAAGCGCCGTTCCTCCTGTAAACAGGTTCGTCTTGTCAGCCGTAATCATAAGCGCCGTAATGACGAGTGCTCCTGCCATGAAGGAAGCAAATATTGCCTTGAAGGAAGTCCCTCTCTTGCGCTTCGAATCCTTGAAGTTCCAATCACCTTGTGGTGGAGCAGATTGGCCTCCTCCGTCACCACGCATATTCGGAGCCACATATCCACTCGCTTGAGCCCCTCCCTGCTGCGTAGCGCTGGAGAACGGAAGCGGCTTAACCGGATTTGGCGGCGTTACCTGCACATCATTCATACGTCCAGTCGGATCTGTCGAAGTTGTGGTTCTCGAAGGTTCTTCTTGTTTTACGGATTGATAAGGGCCGTAGGCGTAGTAGTAACGTTCATTTTGCTTGCCCAGTTCCTGTTCTTCACTCAGGCTGTCATCGCGCTCTTGTCGAGCAGCGCTGTCGTCTGATGCTGATGTATGAGAATCCTTGTCGGATGCACCAAATAAATTGCGTTTTTGTTCGTCCATTTTGCCTACCTCCTAATGTACTCGTATCAAATGAAGTATCGTAATGATATGTTTATATAATGGACGATAAACCTTAATCCTAGCTTAAAAACAATATAAAACACCATAAAAGATGATAATACAAAAGTTCGACAAAAAAACAGGCCCTTCGGCCTGTTCTGCAATTCCTGTCGACGTCAATAAACAGCACAGTTCAAATCTGTTAGTGTCTAGACCTAGAATATCATATATCTAGACAACTGGGACCATCACGTTCACAACTACTACGTCTATTTACAGGATAGACGAAATTATTCGCTTTTAACCCACCCTTTACGATGAGCGAACACCGCAAGCTGTGTACGATCCTGCAGCTCACACTTCATAAGTAGGTTCGATACATGTGTCTTAACCGTCTTGATGCTGATATGGAGCTCATCTGCAATATCCTTGTTCGTCTTGCCATCAGCAATAAGCAGCAGCACTTCCTTCTCCCGCTCCGTCAGTCCCTCATCATCCGGCTGAGCTGCACGCTTGCGCAGTCCACGGGTCAATGCCTGCGATACTTCTCCGCTCATGACCGGCCTGCCCTGCAGCGCGCCACGAATCGCGTATACCAGTTCTTCAGCCGACACCGTCTTCAGCACATAACTGACTGCCCCCGCCTGAATCGCTTCGACAACCTGCTCATCTTCCATGAAGCTGGTCAGCATGACAATTCGCAAATTCGGAAACTGTGCGATAAGCTCTCTTGTTGTCTCTACCCCGTTCAAGTCAGGCATCATCAAGTCCATAAGGATTAAATCAGGCAATGGCTCATGCCGACTAGCCCTCGCTTGTATGGCAGCAATCGCTTCTCTACCACCACTAGCCTCACCAATAACTTCAATCTCCGGATCGAGCATTAAGTAAGTTTGAAGACCTAGCCGCACCATTTCATGATCGTCCACAAGAAAAACCGATGTCCTATCCCCCAATTGATTCGCCTCCCGTCCGTTCTCCGTTACTTACACATTTCTGTATTGGAATGACCTCCGTCATTTGACTGCTCTTCTATTTCTTCAAATCGAGGGATATGTACGCGTATTGTCGTTCCCGCTCCCGGACGGCTTATGAGATCCATGTGACCGCCAAGCTTATCCACCCGTTCTCGCATCGTCGTCAGTCCATAGCTCCCTGCCTTGAATGACGCACTCTGAAGATCGAACCCTTGGCCATCATCTGCCACAGCAAGAATAATCTGATTCGGTGTCTCCTGCAGAGTCAAAGTAACCTTCGTTGCCTTCGCGTGCTTGACTACATTGGCCATGGCTTCCTGAATCATTAAGAAGCACTGATGCTCTTTGGCTTCCGACAATTCACAATTTAGTTCAATGTCAATCTTACCTTGCAAGCCATTCTGCCGGCAATAGTCAGGGAACCAGCGGCCCAACGCTTCTTGCAATGTCTTGCCGTCAAGCTCAAGCGGCCGCAGCTGCGCAATCAAGCCGCGCATTTGGCGCTGTGCGGTATGGGACATCTCAACAAGATGGCCAACCACCTTCTTCGCCCGATCCATATCCATGTCCATAACCTTCGTCAAGGAAGAGGAAGCCATATGAAGTGCAAATAACTGCTGACTAACCGTATCATGCAAATCTCTTGCTAGACGTCTTCGTTCCTCCAATACAACAGCTTCGCATTCCCGCTCCCGATCCATCACTTGCTGCTCGGACATCTTCTGCAAGATGCGAAGCTTCTGTTCCATCCCGCTTACCATCGTATTGAAGTCTTCATACAAGCGAGCAAATGACTCTTCATCGCCAAGCGGAATCCGCTCTGACCAATTGCCCTTCATCACCTGCATCATACTATCGTGAAGCACGTCCAGGCGGCGCTGAAGGCGCACGCCTGCGACATAACCCATAATGACCGATACGATGATGACCGTCACAATACCGAACAGCCACCAGTTCATCCCACTATACCAGGAACCTCCATAGACGAAGCCAATCCAGAACACACTCATGATAATACAGCCTGAAATCACAAAGGTGAGAAGCAGCTCCCACTTGACACTCTTCGTGCTGCGAAACCAGCGTGACACCATGATTGCACTACCCCACTTTCATGACCTTTACATCTCCTATGAAGGTACTGACGGAGATTTTCACTTTCTTGCCTGCTTCATAATAATAGGGAGTCTCCACTTGCAGATTATTCATGAACCCTTCCTTCTCCTGATTGAATACTCTCACATCGCCAAGGAAGGAGCTTGAACTCACCACTACACCAAGATCCATATCATTCGGAACATATACTTTCACATCTCCTATAAAAGAAGAAACATTGATCTTCGTCTCGCCGTACGACACTTGCGCCTTCGTCAAGTCGATTACCGTGTCACCAATGAAATGCGAGATGTTCATCGGCTTCAATTCCCAATAATCAGAGCCTAAATGAATATCACCGATAAAGCCTGACTTGTTCACCGTGTCGAACTTCGATCCCGAGCCCATTGGCGGAGGCGGCGGTGGTGGCGGTGGTACTGATCCCTTATACGAAAACGGATCATAATCAGATGATTGGCTTTGATTGCGTCCAAACGGTTCTTTATAGCGTCTGTCGCTATCCCCGCCTACTGCCGAACCAGTCTCATCATATCCCGGAGGCGGAGGAACATCGGATACACCGTCTTTATTAAAATGCTTATTAAAGGTCTGATCAAAGTCATCATCAAGCGGACGTGGTTCACTATACGGTCGATCATGTTGTCCACCATGTTCATGCCAGTACCCTTCATCCCAACGCTTACGATCACGATACTTGTCTCTATGCCGATTTTTTCGCGGACGAATCAACATCCCTACACCGACCATAATGAGGATAAATGGAACGAGCATCCTCATAGCTGAACCAATATCCACCGTCAGAACTCCTAAATTCGATAACTGAAAGTAGCCACCGATGGCTAGAAGGATAAGCCCCCAGAACGCCCCCTGTATAAGCGCATTGAATCCCGTTAAGATGAGGATCACCGGCCAAAATGTGCGTATCAATTCCCCAAAATCCATATCAATATAACCGAGTTGGTTAAGCATGAAGAAAGCGCCGATCGCAATTAGAAACAACCCTCCCGACCATCTGCCACGCTGATTATTCATACGGTTCCCTCCATTTCTCTACAGTCATTTCATTCATGATGTAGTAATTGTAAGAGAAATCATGTCCATCTACCAGCGACGGAGGAAGGAAGTTTGTCTCAGTCTCGAGACCGAGGAGCTGGAAATCAATTACTAATGCTATTTATAAATCCCAAATGAAATGAAAATGACTGCCCAAGCAAGGGCAGCCATTCGTTACGATGCTTGGCTGAGTCTATAACTCGCCACTGCATCTTGGTGTATTATTGTTGTTGATCAGCTTCCTGCACTTTTTGCACGATGCCTTTTTCTGTTCCTTTTACAGCACCTGCTGTAGGAGCAACCTCTTGGCCAAACTCAATGTCAGCAGCGTTGCTTTGGGCTGCAAACTCACCAGAAGTGTACTTCGCGTTAGCAGGTTGCATGCGGTTCGCTTTGTTGTTCTTCGGCATTTCCATTCACCTCCTGCATCTCCGCGTTTCGGCGGGTCAAATTCAGAAACTTGCGTTCCTACAGGAGATATTATGCTTAGCGCAGCACTCGATTATTCGAATGCACACCCGTAGCGCTCATCATGAAACAAAGCCCCAATTAGAGCATGGACTCCGGAATCCCTTTATTTTTAAAGACAGCTGCATTCAATTCATCCAGCATTTGTTCCGATACTTTTCCATTGCCGCGTTTAATTAGCTTGACTTCCACTTCTTTCTTGCCCCACTGCCCGTATACCTGCTTCTTTGTATGGAAGAATAGATCAAGCTTCTTGCCCTTAATTTTGCCACCAATATCCGTTACAATCCCATATCCATATCCCGGAATATAGAGGATGCTTCCTAATGGAAATACGGATAAATCCGCTGCGATCGTTGACACATAGTCTCGACGCACTTTAACACCGGAATAGGTAATCCCGTACTCTGGATGCCCCGGCTCCTTGCCAGTTGATTCAGCTCCTGCCGTATAGCCAGTAGCAACTACCTTTACCGAGCGAATGATGCGCTCTTGTTGAGGAGCAAGCTCAGCAGCCGTGAATGTCAGTTTGGCCGCTGCAACCGCAACATGTGGACGTTCCTGCTCTTCCTTCACCTTCTGCTTTACTGTCGGCAAAGGCTGCACATACACGAGCGGCAGTGCTTCAGTTGTGGCGTTCGAGGTCCAGGTCAATTTCTGCGTTTGCTGCACCTGTGAGGAAGCATGGGTGGACAACGATGCTTGTGTTAACGCCCCTTGTTGATATGCACCCGTCTCTGTCGTCCACGCTTGGACAGACATTGGAGCTATAAGCATACCCGCTGCTACACATAGCATCGCTCCTGCAATACCTAACGACAACCTTGTGAATACGATAGCGCGCTTATCCGATCTCGATGTCATGTTTCCCTTCCGTTCAGAACTTGTAGTCGATATTGTAAACATATGGTTACCCCTCCCTTAGTGGGAAGGATGTCCTGCTCATTTCGCTTTTATTCATATTCAACAAAAAAAGAACATCCCCGACATTCCGAGACGTTCTTTCGACAACTTCCATTAATGCAGCTTCTGTACTGGCAAGGGTTCGCCTTTACTGCCTAATTTGCCAGCCAGCGCATCCTCGTGAAGGCTTTTCAGCCAATTCAGTTCCGTTACTGTATATTTATAGCCTCCATACAACATATAAAGAACAGAACGGGGAGCGTATGAGATATGCTCTTCATACAGGGCCCACATTCGTTCTGCTTCCTGCTCATAATATGAAATGCGATTCTGAATAATCTCCATAACTATTGACTGATCCGCATACTTCACAAAGGATAGCGCCGCATAAAAGGGATGATTCAAATGAGGCAGCTTTTTCATTTCTTCAATGAGCAGTTCTTCAAGCTCACGCTTTCCTTTTTCCGTAATGCGATAAATCGTCTTATCCGGGCGAGAGCCACCGCTAACGAATTCAGCCTTTTCTATAAATTCGCCTTTGTTTAACTGGTCAATGGCATAATACAGCGACCCGTATTGAATTTTCATATAATTATGCATTTCGCGTTCTTTCATAGCCTGACTCATCTCATAAGGATGGCGATCTTGCTCCATAAGCAAACCAAGTATGGCCAGCTTCATCGACATGCGTTCCACCTCTTCCTTCATGAAACGACAGCCATTCGCAATCACACAGGTTCTCCACCTTGCTCTGCGGCTGCCGCACTCCCATGAGAGTGTTTAGACACCATTGTAACACGTCCCATAAGCAAAATGAACAAAAGGGAAAGCACCGCGATCGGAATGGACCACACATAAACATGGGCAATGGAATCAGACAACGCGCTAGTTAGCTGCTTCAAAATCGGCTCTGGAATGGATGAACGTACTTGATCCTGCAGCAGTACCTGCGGATTGCCAAGCTGCTCCACAAGCTTTGGATCAGTCAGAACACCGCTGAAACGATCCCGTAAATAGGAGGTCTGAATACTCCCGAGAATACTTATCCCCAGCGTATTGCCAAGCGTTTGGAAGAAACGAACTAACGAATTGACCGTGCCTCGCTGCTGATAATCCACCTTATGCTGTGCCGCGATCGAGGTAACAGGAAAGGAAGCACCTATCCCCAAGCCCATCATGATCATATATACAACCATCGTAGACATGGAGGTGTCAGGCGTTACCTGTGATAAAAGCACAACAGACAGCAGCAGCAATGTTCCCGAGATGAGCATAATATTGCGAAACGAGATCTTTCTAAGCAGAAATCCTGCTGTAACGGTGCTGCATACGAGTGCCAGCATCATTGGCGTCAGTACTGTACTGGCATTCGTTGCGGATCCGCCCACAACTCCTTGAATGAATAACGGAATGAAAGTCGCACCTGCCATCAACAGCATTCCAATTAGCAGCCCTGCCCCCATGCTCGCGGTAAACAGCTTACTCTTGAACAAACCAAGCGGGACGACTGGCTCTGCCACCTTCATCTCGACAATGATAAATAGAACAAGCATAAGGAATGCCCCTGCAAATAGCGAGATGATCGTTAGGGAAGACCAGGCATAATCCTTGCCCCCCATCTCCAACCCGAACATGAAGCACAAGATTGCAGCAACCAGCGTGAATGTTCCCAGCCAATCAATCCGCTGCTTCTTGAAGCGGATTGTCTCCTGATAGCCAAGCATAACAAGTAGAAGCGCAATCAATCCTAACGGAAGATTCACGTAGAAGATCCAGCGCCAGTGCAGGTGGTCGGAGAAAAAAGCTCCAGCCACGGGCCCAAACACACTCGAAAGGCCAAATACCGCCCCGAACATTCCTGTCATCTTAGCTCGTTTTCCCTCTGGGAATATATCGAACAGAATCGTAAATACAACGGGCATAAGCGCACCGCCGCCAATACCCTGAATCGCACGATACCAAATTAATTCCTGCATCGAACCTGCCATTCCACATAGCACCGAGCCTACCATGAATACGATGATCCCGAGCATAAAGAATCGCTTGCGTCCGTACATATCAGATAACTTGCCGAACAACGGCATACACGCCACGCTTGCAATCAGATAAGCCGAGAACAACCATACATACTGTTCGAAGCCGCCAAGCTTGGCAACAATCGTCGGCACGGCTGTCGATAGTATCGTCTGATCCAGCGACACAATCAACAGCCCGAGCAGAAGACCAATAACCGTTATGCGAGCACGAGAAGAAGAACCCATCCTTACCACCTCTATATTCAAATTTGAATAACACGATCATAAACTCATTATATTCAAATTTGAATACAAAGCAACTTTTTTATCGCATGATTTTGAAAGTTCGTACGAATGCTTGTCCGTCAATGCACAAACAAAAGCCGTCAAGGAGCTTTACTCCTCGACGGCTGATTCGTTAACGATCTGCTGCCCCTCTTTTGCTTAATCTCCACATTATGATAGCAGCGACGCACAAGAACAAACCGATGATTGGTTCAATCGGCGCTTGCTCACCAGTCTGAGGCAAGACGTTCGGGCGGTTCGGCTGCCGATCAACGTCCTGCTTCCCACCCAAATCGGTACCGTCCGCTTCATCCTCATTCGTTCCTTCAACTGGCTCTTTATCAGTACCTTGACCCTTATCTGGCTTCGTATCGCTATCCGGCTCTGTCGCTTCGCCTGGTTCGGGATTCGTATCGCCATCTGGATTCCCAGGTTTGGTTTCTACGATTGTACCTGGAATCGTCGGCCGTTCGTGATTGCCCGGTTTACCTGGCTCTACAGGCGTTCCAGGATTGGTAGAACCTCCACCTCCAGGATTAGTAGGCCCCCCCGTTCCCGGTTCCGGATCTGGATTGACCGTTCTTATAATAAGTCCCGCATCAATCGTAAGATCCCGTGGTCGTTCCGCCGTAAGTACGATGTTGTCTGACCAGCCATTCGGATCCGCATCAGAATCGAGTACGCGATCATCTCCCTGATACCGTTTCGTGAACGAATACCCCTCTGGGGCAATGAATCGAATCTTATAAGTACTGAGATCCAAATCATTAAATAAGTAGTAACCAGACTGATACACGTAATCGGTCACGGCAGGATCGTAGACCGATCCCGTGACAGTCGGATCATAGACCGAATTTGTCACCGAGCTGTAATACACGGAATGAGTGACAGTCGTAGTCAGCTTCTCATTATTGTGGTTATATAATTCGACCACAACCCCATTTAATCCAGTACCATTCTCATCTTGAATCCCATTGCCGTTCGTGTCGATCCATACATATTTGCCGATGGCTCCCTTGCCCGGAATAGATGGAATATCCTTCTTAATTAGGCCTGCGTCAATGTTATGGTTTTTGCCGCCCTGCTCCAGTGTAATGATATCTGTTCTGCCTTCCACATTCGCCTTGGAGTTCTTCCCTGGATTCGTTATCGCATCTTTCACCGTAAATGCATCATAGCCTTCCGGCAAGTGGAACGTAACGTAGTATTTGCCCGCATCCAAGCCAGTAAACAAATAGTATCCAGGCTGACCTTCGTGATTATTGCCGGTTACAGTGCTTTGTATTACCTTGCCGTCACTCTCGCGATGCAGGTCGACGCGAACGCCGTTAACACCATGATCCGGTGCTTCATCCTGAATCCCATTGCCATTTTCATCGTACCAGACGTAATCCCCAATCTCTCCCTTTGGATCGCCCTTTATCTTAATGCCGACCTTGAGCGGCTCTGCCGGGAGCATAGCCTTATCGCTAATGACCGGAGTCGCGGTGTATCCGAAGGAATTCCATGCGATCTGATCATCGCTTGCAGGCGTGTCAACAGGCGCACGCATTGTCCATGTCAATTCCTTGGATTGGCCAGGAGCCAGTATGACATCACCAGCGAATTCGAACTTTAAGGCTCGCACCTTCGATATATCTTGCGGAGGCTCTTTATCCCAGTTGCCGCCTGTCATCGATATCTCTTCATCGACGCTGTAATATACCGTTACACCGTTCGGAGGCGATATCGGCTCTTTCAGAATCGGGGTCCACTTGCTCACTCGCGGCGATTTGTCGATGACCCCGTGATCACCGATATGCGGAAGGGCATCTACGATCAAAAGGTTTTTGACGCCAATTGATCCCCGGTTCGTTACAGAGATCTTATACTTAAGTTCTCCGCCTGGCGCAACATTTCCGGTATCTGGATACTTAGACCATTGCCCGTTATCCAAATCCCCTTGAACCCATTTTTCGGAGACCAAGCTATCGATGCCGTTCACATCAATTTTATCTCCGTTGTATACATACCACTTGCCGTTTTCTTGCTTATAGCGCTGGTTCTTGAAGTTGGTCAGCCCGTTAATATAGTTGTGCCGTTCTGATGTGACCTCAACTTCATTGTAAACTTCGCCCGTCGGGGTATCCGGCTTCACTCTCGCTTCGAAGGTAAAGGTGAGCGCTTCGCCCTTCTGCAGCGTCAAGTAGTTGCTGCCTTCTGTACCCCACGCCCATGTAATCGGCGCGCTCCCTTGCTGATCCTTCTTGGCTTCTGAGAACGCAGGGGCAGGCACCTGCTTGCCATTAAGCTGCTCCAGCTTCAAGCTGTCCGGCACATATTCCAATTCTTTCGGCAGCAGATCCGTTACAACCGGATCGCGAAACGGAACATCAATCGGACTGGCATTGGTTACAACGATCCTATAAGTTACCGTACCTCCTGGGGAAGTACTTTTTCCACTCACAACCGATTTATCCACTTCCAGCAGCGGACGCTTATCCACCGCCAATACCTTAACACCCGTCAAATACTCGGTCTTCTCACCATTGAAGCTGTATTCCATGCTTGCATAGTTAATCGTTTGTTTCCACTGCTTCGGGTGCTGCTTGGCTTCTTCGTTCGTAGGAAGGCCGTTATTTTTGTCCAGATAGGTAAAGTCATCGTTCGGGTACTTTTCTGTCAGTCGAGGGAAATCGCCATACTTATAATCATCATGTTTGACACTATCATAAGAGGTTAATTGGTAACGAAGTTCTATAACATCTTGCGGACGGAACGCAACGGGTACGTCTCCCAAAACAAGGCGAATGCCTTGAATGTCAGCGTTCAGATCTGCTGCCAACAGCTTGTGTTGTGTCTTAAAATTTAATTCCTTCCAGAGTTTCCAATCGCCCTCAACAGGCGTGCTTTTCGACGTGTACTGAATTTCGTACTCATCTTTATCTGTACCGTCAAAGGCTGGTATGCGGATATATTGCAATTTCATGCCCTTCGGCGTCATATCTGTCATGACGGCTTTATCCAGAGGGACATTGGCTGCATTCCCTACTCCGCCAATAAAAAAGCTGACTTCCTGGCCTTCCGACAATTCCTTCTCCTGACCGCTCCAGATTTGCTTGTAAATCCATATTCCTCCGCCAGGCTGCTTGATAAAGTCGTGTTCAGTCTTCGCAGTCAGTTCCTTGGCTGCATCTCCCAAAGGCTGATAAGATGCTTTGGCCGTATTCACCACCGTTTTCGTGTTGCCGGTGCTCGGATCAATCACCTTATCTTTAGGATACAAAACCGTAACGAGTATGCTTTTGGAACGATCCGTTATTTTCTCCTTATTGAGCTCCTTCGCATCAATCTTCCATGTCAGGGTCTGACCCTGTATGGAATCAGGCGCGGGGGCTGCCTTGGAGAATTCGGCTTCAGGCGGCAGAACGTCAGTAATTACTACATGGTCAATGTTGAGATTGCCGTCTTTGTCTGCCGGATTCTTGTTGTCCTTCAGCGTAATTTCGTAGACGACTTCCGTTCCTGGCTGCGGCTTCACACCTTCAACAGGTACGATTCGCTCCTTAGTAAGTACCCAGTCCGCAGATGCCTTCCCTGTAACTGTTACAGGGTTCGATTCAACCTGCAAGCTTCCGGGATGGTGGAGGAATGTTGCCGTTGTCGTTCCGGCAGTCCCGTCAGGCGTTGTGTGGTTAGGGAAATGAGCCTTCACCTGCAGTTTTCCCGTCGCGCCGGATGGGGTAGGATTTTTGAATGTAAACGTCACCTTATCCACGCCGCCCACATTCTCATGTTTGCTTACGACATGTTCAGAACCCTGCACTTCCTCGAATACGATGCCCTCAGGCAAGGGAAGCACAATTTCCGCATTAGAATAGTCCTCTGTCGTGCTGGATAGACTGTAATCAATTGTGTAGGTAAAGGTTGCTCCTGTGAGCACAGTGTCCTTACTGCTGCTTAATCGCAATTGAATTCCTTGTGAGTCGTTACCATCTGCGTTCGCATGCGCCGTAACAGGCAGGAGCACTATGTTCAAGATGAGCAGCAGCGCCCATATTGATGCCTGCGCCCTTCTTAGTGTCCTCCTCAAATCGTTCCCTCTCCTTTCCGTAAATAAATTTGAGCCGTCTGTTTGGGAAGTTTACCCACACGAACGACTTCCTTCTATCCTAATCAATGGCACTGAACAAATTCTGAATGAAAGTTGGAAGCAATCTTAAGCGATATGCAAAGATAGGGGAACTGAACTAAAATGCGAAGACAGAAAAAAGGCAGGCGATTGCCTGCCTTTGCCTAAATTGACGTAACGTTGAACTCCATCTCATGGCATATAAGCCAAACAAGCATCAAGGGAACTTTGGCGTTCGCGTTATTGGTCCAGCACGAGCTGTTCCAGCTTGCGGCCTGTCGGCGTGTTGGCCAGACCGCCTTCGGCAGTTTCGCGGAAGGAGCTTGGCATGGAACGTCCAACTTCATACATGGCCATAATCACCTCATCGGCCGGTATTCTGCTTTTGATGCCGGCTAAAGCCATATCCGCGGCAACGACCGCCGACGAAGCACCGACTCCGTTCCGCTTCACGCAAGGGACTTCTACAAGTCCTGCTACCGGGTCGCATACTAATCCCAGCATATTCTTGAGTGCAATCGCCATCGCTTCTGCCGATTGCTGTGGTGTTCCGCCTGCCATTTCCACGACTGCCGCAGCAGCCATTCCCGTTGCGGATCCAACCTCCGCTTGGCAGCCGCCCGCCGCGCCCGCGATGAAGGCATTGTTCGCAATAACAAATCCAAATGCGCCTGCCGTAAATAGAAATTCAAGCATTTGCTCCCGCGTAGGGTTCAGCTTCTCCTTGACGGCGAACAAAACCCCTGGAACAACATCTGCCGAAGCGCTACTTCTCTCTCCAGCATGACGCGGGATATTTTACACTGCTTTTCTTCGGCCAACCGGACAAGCTCGGCTACGCTATGGAACATGATTGTCCTCCTTCCGCGCTCGTGCGCTGGTAGGTTTGCACTTGCCATATTTCTTTAATATGAGGGAGCGAATGCATACGATTGATTACAGTCACATCAACCGCTTGGTCAAGCTCGATGGCCATCAAGGCGCTCTCGCCTTTACCTGAACGGGACACTTCCATATATCCGATGTTAATATGATGCTGTGCAAGCAGCGAGGTTACATTCGCCACGGCACCATGCTTGTCCTCATGCAGGACAAGCATGGCCGGGATTCTGCCGACTGGGTTCGGATCCAATTGCTTGACTTCGCGGATTTCCATGCTGCCTCCACCGATTGACACACCGACGACTTCGATCGCACCGCGCTTGTCCCGCAACGTGAGACGTGCCGTATTCGGATGCTCACTCTCCTCCTCTGATGTCACGAAAGTAATGCGAACACCCTGCTCTTCTGCGATGCTGAGGGCATTCGGAATTCGCTCGTCTGACGTGTCAAAGTCCAGGATTCCGCTTACGATTGCCATATCTGTCCCATGCCCTTTGTATGTTTTCGCAAATGAACCGTATAAGGTAACCGTGACGGATTCTGGCAGCCGTCCGAACAGATTGCGGGCTGCACGTCCAATTCGGTTGGCTCCTGCCGTATGCGAACTGGATGGACCGATCATGATAGGGCCGATAATATCAAATACAGATGTGAACGGCATAACAATCCTCCTCTTACACAGAATTGATGAATGATTGATGCTACTAACTTCGTTATATCTTGATCTGGTTTACGCTACTTCAGCGCCCGCCGTGGCTGCAGGCTTAGGAGCCGGCGCGGTGCCGCGAATCTCAGCGACTGTGCGGATCTTGTAGTTTTTGAAGATTCGCGACCCGATGAGACCAGCCGTGATGCCGCAAAGGGCACAAAGGGCTGCCGCAATCGTTACCGTAAGCGGGTCGTTGAAGCCGTACATGACCATGAGTCCCGCAATTGGGGTTGCCGTACCTGTCGCATTATTCGTCAGATTGAACAATGCCACGACGACCCCAGCCATCGCCCCTCCTAGAAAGTTGGTTACATACACCGGAATCGGATTGGCTGATATGATGTCTGCTTGCGTTAATGGTTCAATCGCCACCGCAATTGTGTCTTTGCGGTCACCGAACTTCATACGATGGAAAAAGACGAAGTTCATAAAGGATGATCCCATGACGGACAAGGCTCCGATGGCCATCGGCAAGCCCGTAAGTCCCAGCATGGCAGTAAGCGCCATCGAGCTGAGCGGTGCGGTTGCCACGACGGTTATGACTCCACCAAGCACGATACCCATCACGATTGGATTATCATTAGCCGCCGTCGTAATGATGCCGCCAATATTAAGCAGTGTCGCATTGACTACTGGTGTTGCTATGTTTGCTACAAATCTAACGAGCGGTGCAGCAACAATGATGCAGACGATGAGATCAAGTCCATCCGGGACTTTCTTTTCAATCAGTTTGACAAGGAATGATACGAGATAACCAGCAATGAAACCAGGCAGCAATCCTGTTCCCGCACAAGCTGCCCCAAGCAGCAGAGCATAGACAGGGGACACGCCCATTGCAAGCGCTACCAATGCAGCTGCGGCCACACCGCCCATACTGCCGGAAGCGAGCCCAACCTCCTTGGCAAGACTGAAGCCGAACAAATCGCCACCTACATAACTTTGAAATGCTTCTACCAAAAAACTGGCAACTGCCGCATTTGCTAGGGCTCCCATTGCCTTCATGCCGTTAGGTGCTTTGAAGCTGAAAAGGGAGAAAAGGGACAATACAAGCAATAGTAGGGCTGTACCGATTACGATGTCCATACGTGACGCTCCTCCTTCATGGGTACAAAGTGTAGTAACCGCTTACAAAACATTAAAAGTACATTTATACTGCGACAAGATTGATTGAAATACATATTAAATGAATGAATGATTATTAGTTAATAAACTCAAAAATAATTGAGTCTATCAACTTCAATTTGATTGTATCAACTTTTCTATATTTACACAATTCTTTTATACATACTTTCTGGAATTGCCGCAATTTACCTTTGTTAAGCAGTTTGCTATGACTAATAATTCAAGAAATACGGAAACAGAATGGAACAGAAAAACGCTTTACTATCTTTATAAGTGCGGTCGTCTCCCTATTTAATATCGTAACTTAGATACAACTCATAGCGAATGTCTAACGGATGATTTTGGAAAATAGAGATGAATCAGGGATTGATTGCGGTTGAAGTTCGCGTTATGATAATAGTAATTTATCATTACTAATTGTTGATATAATCAACTTCATTTTATTCCATCAACTATTTTTGATTGTAAGATTGTCAGAGCTTCATTATTGTGTTGTATCAAGCAATATAATATTTCTCGAATGACAAAGAAATCTTCTAGTCAAATTCGGGTTGTCTAGGGAAGGACTTGATGCAATGAATACAAGATTTACAGAGCGAGATCATTTAATTTTGGAATCATACGATGCAGTAGTAGAGGGATTAGCCGACTATTTGGGGCCTGCTTCTGAAATTGTTCTTCATAGTTTGGAAGATTATCAGCATTCGGTTGTCAAAATCGCAAATGGGCATCATACAGGCAGGGAACTGGGAGCGCCTATTACCAATATTGCTTTGCAAATGCTGCAAGAAATTGAACAATCCCATGGGAAGCAGTCACTCAGCTATTTTACGAGAAGCAAGAATAATCGTCAGATGAAGTCCAGCACGATCGCGATTCGGGGTGATAGCGGCAAGATTATCGGCTTGCTTTGCATCAACATGAATATTGACGAATCTTTTGCTGATGTGCTGCAAACCTTCCTGCCGCAACCGGATATGGAAGCAAGGGAGCAGTCCGAGCATTTTGCTTCATCCGTGGAGGATATGATTCAAGAAACGATTGAGCGAACGATCGAAGAGGTTGATGCTTCTCCGAACATCTCTTATGCGAACCGGAACAAGCATATTATCGGACTGCTGCATGAACGGGGCGTATTCAACCTAAGGGATGCGGTCACCCTTGTGGCAAATGCGCTGAAAATCACAAAACATACGGTTTATCTACATTTGCGCAATAATGCTTCCAAAGGTGAAAAAGCAACGAAATAGAAGCAGAAAGAACGCTGAACACAGCAGGATTAGCGACCGGGTTCTCAAAATGAGCCTGGTCGCTGTTTTTTGTGGGCAAACACCTGTCGTAAGGATAGCCCCCTTCAGGGGAGATTCTTTAAGCTTTCTCCCCACGTTCAACAGAGTTTTATTCGCACTAAGTCCCCTTTAGATCAAGAGATTCTTTCATTCAACCCTTCGGAATACTGCTTCCCGCTTTCCTCTTCTGACTCCGTTCTGAGCGATTCTTGCATGTCTTGATCAACATGTTCAAAATGTTCAGGATAGCCATACTCGCCATGTTCACTTACATCCAAGCCGATACGCTCTTGCTCCGCATTGACACGCAAGCCAAACAACCGTTTCCCTGCATACAACAGCACGTAAGAAGAGACAAATGCAAATCCGCCCGCCGCTAGAATCCCATAGGCTTGCACCCATAACTGATGCAGACTGCCTGTATCCAGCCAGCCTCCCTGGCCTACACCAACCTTCTCCGCCAATGCTGAAGTGGCGAATATCCCATTGGACAGCGTGCCCCATACCCCTGCTACCCCATGTACCGACAAGGCTGAGACTGGGTCATCAACTCGCAGACGATCGAACCAGAGCGCACTGTAGTACACTAGAATACCAGCCGCCAAACCAATTACGATGGCCGCCCAAGGCTCCACGAATGCACACGAAGCTGTGATCGCAACCAAGCCCGCCAGCATTCCATTCAAGAGGGTAGGCACATCTGCCTTGCCACTGCGCAGCCAACTAATAGCAAGCGCCGCAACAGCCCCCGCTGCAGCTCCAAGCTGTGTGTTCATGGCGACATATCCAAAAAATCCATCACCGATCGACAACGTACTTCCTGCATTAAAACCGAACCACCCCACCCACAGCAGAAGCACACCGAGCGTTATATATACTTGGTTATGACCTTTTATTTTCTTGGACGAACCGTCTGAATCGTATTTGTTCATGCGCGGCTTCAAAAGCAATGTCGCAGCCAGCGCAGCCATAGCCCCTGTTAAATGCACAACCGTAGAACCGGCAAAATCCTGCTTCCCATGCATCGCAAGCCAGCCACCTCCCCATATCCAGTGAGCAACCACTGGGTAAATCAATGCCGTGAACAGAATCGCAAACCAAATGTAAGCGGACAATCGCGCGCGCTCGGCAAATCCACCCCACACAATCGAGAGTGACACAGCAGCAAAGGCTAATTGGAAGGTAAAAAATACGGAAGGTGGTAACCCTGTAGAGGAAGCTGGAGTAAAGAAGAAATCACCCCAACCAATAAACGAATTGCCATTCATACCAAAAATCAAGCCATAGCCGACTGCCCAAAATACAAGAGAGCCAAGCCCAACCGTAATGACCGTTTTTGCGGCAATATGACCTGCGTTCTTCATTCGTGCAGACCCTGCTTCCAGCAGGATGAATCCCGCTTGCATAAGCAGCACCAGTATAGCCGACAGCATTACCCACAGTGCGTTCAGACCAGATTCCAGTGATTGCACAGAAGCCTCCCCCGCGGCACTGACAGCATCCGGAAATAGGCTAAAACATGCAAATCCAGCACCAAGCACACCAGTCGCCGAAGCAAAACGTCTGCTCCTACTCCGATTAAGGCTCTTGTCTCTGTTCATCCTCATTTTCTCTACACTCCTCGCTATTTATATGTTATATTTTATTACACAAAATCTTGTTGTTAGAGGAATTATATAAAGGTAAATTGTGAAAATCAATGGGTTATGTTATAAAATGCATGAAATGCGTCAAGTTATACAAATTACATGTAATATAACCTAACATAATATTCATGAAGATAGTGATAAATAAAAAAAGACTGCAGAATTATTCTGCAGCCCAAGTCTTACATTCTTGCTTCATTTGTCTTGGATTGATTAATCCAATATGCTATTCCTTACTGTTGATTACTCGGCTTGTTCAAAAAACTTGGCAATCGGATTTTCAACATGCTTATCTTTATAAATAGAGCCGTCGGCCTTTTTCACAATATGCTGTTGGAAATTGCTCATAACCGACAAGCTCTGCATGCCAATTCCCGCTAACAACTGCTCTGCTGACTTCTGCGTCAAATGATCATCTGTCCAGAAATAATGCACCACTAGACGATCTTTATTGTACGGATGCATAATTCCGTAGCCACCCAGCAGCCCTTTTGTGTTCATTACTTCCTTCCAAGGGAAGCCCGCTTGTTCAGCCTTTGCAATAATCGCTGGCTTCAATGCTTGGATAAATGAATTGGACTTCGGATTACCGATTACAATGACATTGCTCTTTGCCAGAGAAGTCTCCAACTGTTTTTTCACAGCCTGCTTCTCACTCAAGATCACAGGCTTAACGCCGCCCATGTCCAACACATTGGAAATATTCTCGAAAAATTGCTCTTGCTGCTTTTTCGCTTCTGCGCTCACAGGACTACTGTATATGATCGCTAGCGGTTCTCCATGCATCGCCTTGTTAAGCACCTTGTACATTGTCTCTTTCGGCAACTTAGGATAGGACTGATCGATCCCATCATATATCCCCACAAGCGACAATCGCATATACTCCGCCATTTCAGCTTCCGTCATCTGGTATTCCGGCTTGAGCTCATAATTAGGCTTGTTTAAGTTATCATCCATTCGATCACGAACAGCCTTGCCAAACTGATCCTCAATCGTTTGAAGCAGTCCCGCTACGGTTGCGTTTCGATACGCATAGCGATTGAAATATTCCTTCATAAAGGCATCGAACTTCTCTTGCCCAACAGTACGATACAATTCATAGATCGCAAGGCGACCTTTTTTATAGTACAGCGCATCCGGGGAATCTCCAGCCTTGTCATTCGGAGAATTGATAGCCCGATCCAATGAGAACGTTTCGATGCGGGCACTATCAAATCCATTCATTTTGTCGCCCTGGGCATCATAGTAATACACCCTGGAAAAATCAGCAAACCCTTCATCCAAGAACGACTCGGTTTCAGAATCGTTGCCGATGATGGAATGGAACCACTGGTGCGCAATCTCATGAACAAAGACGGAATCCTTTTCAGGAACAGCATTTGGACTTACCCGCCCCATTTGAATAAGGCGAGCAAATTCAACAGCAACATTTTCTACATGGGATTCCACGATCCGAAAATCGGGGTACTCGTACTTGCCGAATTTATCGCCAAAAAATTCAATCGCTTTAAATGCCTCATCAATATATTTATTGATAACCGCTGTCTTCGCCGGATCATTGTTGTCGTTGTAATATACATATTCAATCGTTAAGCCATTCTTGGTTTTGCTGGCTTTATGGAACTTCTCACTGGAGAAGAACACGAGCTCGCGCGTCTTGTCCGATTTCGTCGTTACGATTTTGCGGCCAGCTTCACCAGACTTCTCCGACATTTGTCCAGGCATCGCGATTTGCAGCTTGTCTGGAACATCCATTGCAACCGTATAGTCGGCAACCTCATAGTAATCCGTTTCGAATGTCTTACTATATGGGGTCTTATTCCACTTATGTGCTGCTTCATCGTACACAGACATAACCGGGAACCAATGCGCCCCATTAATGATGTCCTTATAGTAGGACAAGCGCTGTGAACCAAATGGAATTTTCGTTTTATATTCAAGCTCTAACGTTACTTCTTCATCCTTGCCCAACGCTTTTGCCAACTGAACCGTAAGCGCCTGCTTCTCATTTGTGGTAGCTAGGGTCGCACCGGTCGAAGCATCCTTCACACGAATGATATCAATACCGCCAAGGAAATCCTCTGGTTTCTTATCTGGGTATTCCTTCGCAATCTCCCCATTTGCTCGCACGAACATGCTCGATTGCGTATCCTTCGAACGATTGGCATCTGCGAACAGACGGAATACAACATCATTCAGCTTATCCTCAGACGTATTGCGGTATTTCACCGTCTGCTTGCCTGTAATGGTCATGTCGTCCGTATTCAGCTTCGCTTGGATATTGTATTGGATATGTGAAGTTGCTTGTTGTTGAGACTGCATTCCTGCTGTGCTAATCGTCTTGACTTGATCCGCCGCGGCCTCCTGTGCATAAGCTGTGCCACCAGATGTTAGCGGAGCTGCAAGCAGGGTAAATGCCATTGCACATGCTATTGTCGTATGTAGCAATTGTCTTCCTGTGAGTTTCATTCGTCCAATCACTTCTTTCCGTTTGTGTTTCATCTCATGATGATATATTCAATTATAGAGCAAGATACAAATGATATCGTGCGATTAACCTTATGCGGAGCTTACAATATTGTCACGTAAGATTTTAAGGAACTTTAGTAATGAATGCCGCGAATCAAAAAAAAAAAAAAAAAAAGAAGCACCCGTCTAAGACGAGAGCTTCTCTATGACAAGGGTGCTCTTAGCTCGCCCTTTATTTCTGTGAATCTTCTTGTGGAGCAGCCTGCGCAATATGGCGCGTACGGATTTCCTCTTGCAGCAGTGCAACCACTTCTGCTACCGGCTTCATGCCAAGGTCGCCTTCTCCACGCTTACGCACGGATACAGCACCATTGTTCTTCTCATTTTCACCGACGACGAGCATGTAAGGTGTTTTCTCCAGCTGTGCCTCGCGAATCTTGTAGCCAAGCTTCTCGTTGCGCACATCTGCTTCAGCACGGATACCTGCATCACGCAGAGATTCCGTTACTTCCTTCGCATACTCTTCGTAGTTCGGTGATACTGGAATGACCTTCGCTTGAACCGGAGAGAGCCAGAGCGGAAGCGCTCCTGCGAAGTTCTCCAGCAAGAATGCAGTCATGCGCTCCATCGTACTGATGATACCACGGTGGATAACGACAGGACGATGCTTCTGTCCGTCATCGCCGACATATTCCAGCTCGAAGCGTTCAGGAAGCAAGAAGTCCAGCTGTGCAGTCGACAGTGTCTCTTCCTTGCCAAGCGCTGTTTTAATTTGTACATCCAGCTTCGGTCCGTAGAATGCAGCTTCGCCTTCTGCTTCGTAGAATGGAAGACCCAATTCTTCAACAACCTCACGCAGCATGCGTTGAGACATTTCCCACATATGGTCGTCTGGGAAGTACTTCTCTGTATCCTGCGGATCGCGATAAGACAAGCGGAAACGATAATCCTTAATTCCGAAATCGTCATATACGCGGCGAATCAAATTAATAACACGCGCGAATTCTTCCTTGATCTGATCCGGACGGCAGAAGATATGCGCATCGTTCAATGTCATAGCACGAACACGGTGCAAACCAGTGAGCGCCCCGGACATTTCATAGCGGTGCATTGTACCAAGCTCCGCGATACGAATTGGCAATTCACGATAGCTGCGCATGTCAGACTTGTACACCATCATATGGTGCGGGCAGTTCATTGGACGCAGAACAAGCTCTTCGTTGTCCATAACCATTGTTGGGAACATATCCTCTTGGTAGTGTTCCCAATGGCCGGATGTCTTGTACAATTCCACATTCGCAAGTACCGGTGTATACACGTGGCTGTATCCCAAGCGCTCTTCGATATCCACGATGTAGCGCTCCATCGTACGGCGCAATGTCGCACCATTTGGCAGCCAGAGCGGCAAGCCTTGTCCAACTTTTTGGGAGAAGGAGAAGATCTTCAGCTCTTTGCCTAATTTACGGTGATCGCGCTTCTTCGCTTCTTCCAAGAAGTGCAAGTACTCATCAAGCTGTGCTTTCTTCGAGAATGCTGTTCCATAAATACGCTGCAGCATTTTGTTGTCCGAGTTGCCGCGCCAGTAAGCACCCGCCAAGTTCAAGAGCTTGAATACCTTCAACTTGCCTGTAGATGGGACGTGAGGTCCACGGCACAAGTCGAAAAATTCACCTTGGTCATAAATAGTGATCACAGAATCCTCTGGCAAGTCGTTGATAAGCTCCAGCTTCAATTCATCACCGATTTCTGTGAAGATGCGTAGAGCTTCTTCACGAGATACTTCACGGCGTTGAATTGGCAGGTTCTCGTTCACGATACGCTGCATTTCCTTCTCGATCTTCGGCAGATCCTCAGGCGTCAAGGAGATATCAAGGTCAATATCATAGTAGTAGCCATCTTCGATAACGGGACCGATACCAAGTTTCACGTTTGCGTCCTTGTACAAGCGCTTGATTGCTTGCGCTGTCAAGTGAGCTGAACTATGGCGAAGCACTTCAAGCCCGTCTTCTGAGTCTGCCGTTACAATTTCAATCTTGGCGTCTTCTTGAATCGGCGTATACAGGTCAACAACCTTGCCATCCAGCTTCCCCGCTAGTGCAGCCTTCTTCAATCCGCTGCTAATCGAACCCGCTACATCTTCGATAGTAGTGCCTTGCTCATATTCACGAACAGCACCGTCTGGAAATGTTACTTTTACGTTAGACATTTGCGATTCCTCCCAATTTATATGGCATCATTCAATCTGCTGTCAATCTGCTTATGCCGGCTAGGAAACGAACAACTACGTGTTCTTCCCAATTTCTCCGTACACAACACAGCCTATTGAACTTGTCTGAAAAAATAAAAAACACCCGCCCTGTAAAAGGGACGAGTGTTATAGACAATTAGTAACCCGTGGTTCCACCCTCATTCAACTGCTGATGATGCTTACGCGATCACAATTACAGCAACATATGCCGCAATGCTCTGTCGCTCACTTTCCTCAGATCAGTCCTTGAGCATTCGGTAACGGGAATGATTCGTTGGATGATACTAACCGAGATTAGCTCGTTGTTCCCATCCAAAGCTCTAAAGTGGTAAATAAACAGCGTTGCCGAAGGGACTTGCAGCCTCGATCCCTCTCTCTGAACGGTTCCGTCCGTTATTCATGTCTTTGTCATCGCATATCGTATGCTATTGATTACTCAATACCGCATATTATATGCGATCTTCGCAGGGTGGTCAAGCTCCTATTCATGAATCGTGGAATGCTATGGCCGCAGCATCGAACCGTCCTGCACGTTGTTACGTACAAGAGTCTCGTGAGGCCAGCCATCTCCACCAAGCACAGCATGACAGGAACTACACAGTACACATACATGCACCCTCGATTCGAAGATTTGCTGAATCGTCTTAATCACCTGAGATTCTGGCTCGCGCGTGTGAATGATAATATTTTGCGGGGATACGTTGATGAGTGTGCTCACAATCATATCCTCCATCTCCATATCATAATCAATCATCTCCACAACCATGCCATTCATCACATGCTTCGGCTCAAGCGGCTGAAGATCCTCATCTAGGAGCGTAAATTCATGACCGCCCTTGTGCATTAAGTGCGCAAGAGGGATCTTCGTCTCCTGAATGAACACGAAGTATTTCAATAGACCGATGAACTCTTGATACTGCCGTTCAAGTACATATTCATCAATCGCATAGTCAACCACTTCACGAAGCTCTGTTAAATAGTGCCGCAAGCGGAACTGAATGAACCCTTCAACATTAAGGGCTGTATGATCTTCTAAATATCGCCGCAGTGCACGTGTAAGCTTCCCTTTGCGTCTGCGTCTGGACTCACTAGAACCGGTTTCATCTCCACCGTTGAGCAGCTGCTGGCAGTATTCCTCAATTTTACGGCGTTCCTCTTCACTGTATTTCGAATCCTTTGCAATTAAGGAAGCAAGAAGCAGCCTTTCTTTTTGGGACAGAATAAATTCAGCAACTGCCTTGGCCGCTCTATTCCATACATCTTGTCCTTGTGTAGACAGTTGAAAACCTGGCAAGATGCCCCGGCATGTAATCCAAGCCGTCTGCCCTTCAGACCATTGCTGGAATTCCACGCCATTCGGCTGTTTATGTAAATCGCTCAGCTCCTGCTGCAGCAAATCAGTCAGCGTTACTGCGTCACATTCGGATCGCAGCGGCAACGAGATCGTGAACAACTCCATGAGCCCACTCCTTTCTGTTCCTTCTTAAGTATATGGGGTCATGAATGGAGATATACGAAGACGAATCTGGAAAACAGAGGACGCTCGCATTCCTTCTGGCATTATTGCCAAAAATAAAAAAACACCTGCTGGCTATCCACACGGAAAGTCCAGCAGGTGTACTGCTTCATTTTCAATTGACGCCTAATTCTGCATAACAAAATCTTTGGCAACCGTTGCATGTTCATCGTCGAACACACGCAAAATATTATATTTCGTATCACGCTGCGCAGGAATCTTGCCCGCTTCGCGGATAAGCTGCAGCGTGCTCCCGATGTTTACTTTATGTGTAGCACCAGCTGCCGATACGACATTCTCCTCAATCATCGTACTGCCGAAGTCATTGCAGCCGAAGCTGAGCGTCTTCTTGCCAATTTCCGGCCCCATCGTTACCCATGAAGCTTGGAAGTTCGGAATATTATCCAGGAACAAGCGGCTGATCGCGAGTGTCTTCAAATACTCTTCAGGCGATACGCGCTCTGCCTTCATGTTCGTGTTGTCCGGTTGGAATGTCCATGGAATGAACGCAAGGAAGCCCTTGGAAGGATGGCCGTTCTGCATGCATTCATCTTGTGCTGTACGAATGCGCTCCAAGTGAAGTGCACGCTCTTCCAGCAGCTCGCCGAAGCCGATAACCATCGTGCCCGTTGTATTCATGCCGACCTTATGGGCAGTTTGCATGACGTCCATCCAATCACGCCATGAACCCTTCAAGCGACTGATCTTCCGGCGAGTACGGTCGTCCAAAATTTCAGCGCCGCCGCCCGGCAGCGAGTCAAGACCCGCTTCATGAATTTGACGGATTACCTCTTCTAGAGATAGTCCATTCGAGACTTCCTTCATCTTCATAATCTCCGCAGGAGAGAAGGAGTGCATTGTAATACTTGGGAACCGTTTCTTAATTTCGCGAAGCAGGTTCGTATAATAGCTGAATGGAAGCTCTGGGTTTGTTCCGCCCTGCATCAGAATCTCAGTTCCGTCTACATCGATCGTTTCCTGAATCTTCTGGAAGATGACTTCATCAGGAAGCACGTAACCTTCCTTCGAACCCGGAGCACGGTAGAAGGCACAGAATCTGCAGTACGTATCACAAATATTTGTATAGTTGACATTGCGCCCAATTACAAATGTAGCAATCGGATCTGGATGCCATTTCTTCATAATTTGGTCGGCAGCTGCCCCCATTTTCTCGATCTGATCAGATTCGAACAAGGTCACGCAATCGTCTGTATTCAATCGTTCACCACGAAGCGCTTTGTCCAAAATGCGGTCTATCGGTGACATCGTCACAGTCACTTCCCCTCTCATATGTTGCCTTACACTCTCGTATATAAAGCGAAGTAGACCCCGCTCACGGCGGGGTTAAATTGTACGGATTATTGCACATGCTGCTTCATCATCTAGTTGTGCATTGTATCGCTCAAGAAGCAGCTTCACTAAATAATCGTAACATACATCGCCCATAAAAAACAGCACCCTTCCATGAGAAGGATGCTGGATAGAATCGGTTATTTGGATAACGCCTGATCCAAATCCGCAATCAAATCCTCGACATGTTCAAGCCCAACAGAGAAGCGGAGCAATCCATCCGTAATTCCACGCTGCAGACGAACTTCATGCGGCATTGCTGCGTGAGACATCATGGCAGGATAAGACAAGATGCTCTCAACAGCGCCAAGGCTGACTGCCACAAGCGGGATTGTCACGTTGTTCAGCACTTGCTTCGCCCGTTCGCCAGAACCCACATCGAATGATACCACTGCTCCATATCCCAGTGATTGCTTCTCATGCACCTCACGGCCAGGATGATCGGCTAGACCAGGGTAATAGACGTCAGCAATGTCCGACCGTTCACTCAGCCACAGTGCAAGGCGGCGGGCGCTCTGCTCACTCTGATTCATCCGAGCTTCCAATGTCTTCATGCCTCTCATCAGCAGCCAGCTGTCCTGAACCCCAAGCACAGTGCCAAGGCCATTCTGCAATTGCTTCACACGGCGTCCAAGACTCTCGTTGGCTGTAACTGCCAGACCTGCGAGCACATCACTGTGTCCGCCCAAGAACTTGGTGGCACTATGTAAGACTAGATCAACACCAAGCTCAATTGGACGCTGATGATAAGGGGTCATGAACGTATTATCCAGCATGGTGAGCAGACCCTTTTCCTTGGCCCATGCGGTCACTTCTGCAATATCCGTAATTTTGAGCGTCGGGTTGGACGGTGTCTCCATATAGACAGCCTTCGTATTTGGACGAAGCGCAGCCTTCACCTGCTCAATGTCGGTCATATCCACTAAAGTAGACTCAATGTTCAACCGGTTTAAAATGGAAGTCAAGAGACGGTACGTTCCACCATACACATCTTCCGTTACGATAACATGATCCCCTGCCGATAACAGCAAGAATGTCGAAGAGATCGCTGCCATCCCTGATGCGAAGGCAAATCCATTCGTTCCGCCCTCGAGCAGTGCAATATATTGCTCCAATGCCTCACGTGTTGGATTGCCAGAGCGAGAGTAATCGTACTGAGGCGGATTGTAAATGTCCTCATGATGGAATGTCGTAGCTTGGTAAATCGGGACACTGGAAGCTCCCGTACCGGCATCGATCTCACCGCCAAAATGGATCAGCTTCGTCGCAAACCGACGTGATTGCTTGCCTAACTGACCGTCTGATGCTTGATTCGAATTCTGCTCTCTCATCTCCGTTATCCCTCCACTTCTACTCTAGCCGCTTCTATCGCTTGCTCCAAGTCAGCGATTAGGTCATCAACATGTTCAATTCCAACCGAGAATCTTAGCAAGCGATCGTCTACACCAATCTGATCCCGAATCTCCTGCGGAATATCCGCATGGGTCTGAACCGCCGGATAAGTCATCAGCGACTCTACCCCACCCAAGCTCTCCGCGAACGCGATCAATTTCAAGTGGCGCAGGATCGGCTCTACATAAGCTGCATTCTTCAAGCGGAAGGAGAAGATGCCTGTGTTGCCCGACGATTGGCGCTGTTGAATCTCATATCCCGGATGCTGCTCGAGTGCAGGATAATACACATTGTCGATGGCGGGATGCTCTAGCAGCCATTCGGCAATGCGGGTTGCGTTGTACTGATGCCGCTCCATACGAAGGGCAAGTGTCTTCATGCCGCGCATCAATTGATAGGAGTCTGATGGGCTCAGGACAGCACCGATCGAATTATGCAGGAAGGCGATTTCTTCCGATAATTGCTTCCCTTTCGTTACGATCAGACCAGCAAGCACATCATTATGTCCGCCCAAGTACTTCGTTGCGCTGTGGACTACCATATCTGCCCCAAGTTCAATCGGGCGTTGGAAAAATGGCGTTAGCAGCGTATTATCAACGATAGTGAGAATTCCATGCACCTTCGCCCACGCCGCTACCTTCTCGATATCCGTAATCATCATCAAGGGGTTCGTAGGCGTCTCTATAAAGACAGCCTTCGTCTGCGGTGTTCTTACAGACTCAAGCGCATCAAAATCATTCGTATCTACATAAGAGGCCGTCACGCCGAAACGAGACATAATCCGTTCCAGCAGACGATAAGTGCCGCCGTACAAATCGAGGGAAACAATCAGATGATCGCCTGAACTGAACATCGCGAACAATGTCTGTAATGCAGCCATCCCCGAACTACAGGCAAATCCGGCATCCCCACATTCCAAAGCAGCCGCCGCTTCCTCTAGAACAGTACGAGTCGGGCTCTTCGTCCGAATATAATCAAACCCCGTGCTCTGTCCAAGCTTCGGATGCCTGAATGCAGTTGCTTGGTAAATCGGATAATTAATAGCTCCCGTTTTTGGTTCATGAACCGATCCAATTTGAGCTAATCGACTTTCGATGCGGTAGTTCTCTTCGTTGCGTTCGATCATAGTTGATGAGCCCCTTCCTTGCGCGGTACGGCTTTGCCCAATTCGTAAGGTGTTTCTTGATATACGTAGTAGTTCAGCCAATTTGAGAAGAGGAGGCTGGCATGCGCACGCCAAGTGGAGTAAGGCTTGCGGGAAGGATCGTTATTCGGGAAATAATTTATCGGAATGTCCATCTCCATCCCCTTTGCAATATCGCGGTCATACTCCCACTTCAGTGTACAGGGATCGTATTCCGAATGACCGGTCACGAATATTTGCTTCCCATCATGTGTCGCTACCAAATACACTCCTGCTTCTTCCGACTCCGCTAATATTTCTAACTCGGCAATCTTCGCGACATCCTCTCTCCGAAATTCCGTATGACGGGATTGCGGTACAAGAAACATCTCGTCGAAGCCGCGTGTCAGATTCACATTTTCCTTAGTTAGTACATGCTCGTATACACCGAAAATTTTCTGATCCAGTGCATATTTCGCAATTCCATAGTGATGATAGAGGCCCGCTTGTGATGCCCAGCAAATATGGAACGTGGAAGTTACATTCTCCTTAGACCATTCCATAATGCGGCACAACTCATCCCAATAGTCTACATTTTCAAACTTCATCTGTTCGACAGGAGCACCCGTAATGATCATGCCATCAAACTGCTCTCCTTCAATATCTTCAAATGTTTTGTAGAACGAAGATAAGTGCTGTGCGGACGTATTTTTTGATGTATGGCTTGCTGGATGAAGGAGCGTCACCTCAACTTGCAGCGGCGTGTTGCCCACTAAGCGCAGGAGCTGGGTTTCCGTAGTCTCTTTCGTCGGCATCAAGTTGAGAATGATGATTCGCAGCGGACGAATATCTTGATGATAGGCTCTCGTTTCGTCCATGACGAAGATATTCTCCTGGGTCAAAATTTCTTTGGCCGGCAAATGATCCGGAATTTTAATCGGCATTGACGCTCTCCCCCTCGAAAATGGTAATTGGATGGTGTCGGCACATGAAATCAATTTGGCGCAACCGCAAACAAGCCTGACTTGAAACGGCACAAATGGCTAGAGACATACAAAAAAGACCTTCCTCGACTACGAGAAAGGTCATGTTATACATGCTCATGAGCCTCTCTCATCTGTCAGTAACGACTTCCATCGTCCCTGCAAGAATTAGCACCGTGCGTCGCGCTTCATACTGCGCATCGCCGGTTGCCGGGCTTCATCGGGCTTGTCCCTCCACCTACTCTTGATAAGATTGCTTATATGAATATTCATTTGATTTGGCCTTGGTAATAATGTACGGCAAAGAGAAGCTGTTCGTCAAGAGGGGAACACAACAAAAAATCACGATTCCACCCCCTTCGCATACGATACATTATTGACGAATTCCGGCAATGGATTTTGTCTTGAAAGGTTGAAGTACGAGCGTTATACTTAACAAGGTGCGTCGAAGCCTTACTTAATTATTAAAATCGAAGGCAACAATCGTTCCTTCACTGGACGCATGATATATAAAGTCACGTACAATTATTCAAGCTGAGGTGAGTTCGGATGGATGGCGACCCGAGGTCGTTCCGTAGTACGTACGTACAACCGAATATTACGATTCGACAGGCAGCGGCAAGTTCGCAGTCCAATGTCGGGATTCGTGCCTCTGCAGAGAACCTAGTTCACTAATTGTGCCTAGGCTTATATCACGTGCGCGAACGACGGACTGCGCATGCCCAGCCTTGTTTCGAGTCGTCTGGTAACATTTAGACGATGCGCATGTCGCAATGGCGACAGCGTCAAGGAGTGAGTGCAATGAAAATCCGTCTGGTCAACGAGGGCGTCTTCACGACTGAGGAAGATATCAATGTCACATTAACACCGCCAGAGAATGGCTTCTACTGGATCGATGCTGACATTGAGGATTTGGTCGTTCTGCAGCCATTATTCAACATGCATGATTTGGCAGTTGAGGACTGTATGAGTGAAGAAGAGCAGCGTCCCAAAATCGAAATTTATGAAGGTCATTATTTTATCGTGTTCAACAGCATTCGCTTTGACGATGAAGAGATCTTTTTACGCTCATTGAACATTTTCCTCGGCAAGCACTTCATTATTACCGTAACAAAGCAGAAGATTAACGAACTGCGTATGGTGAAGCCTGTATTGTGGGAGCAGCAAGCGAGTACGCCTGACCTTATGCTCTACCTGCTCATTGACTTGGTTGTCGACAACTACTTCACAGTAGGAGATCGAATTGAAGCGAAGATCGACAAGCTTGAGGAAGAGCTCATTATGAGCACGAAGAAAGAACATCTCAATGAAATCATCAGCTTGCGAAGTGAGATTCTATGGCTCAAGAAGGGTCTTGGCCCTCAAAAAGAGGTACTGCTTGTCCTCTATCGTAAGGAATTGCGGCTGATCGGCGATGACCTGCAGAAGTACTTCCAGGATATTTACGAGAATGCCGTCAAAGTATCGGAGACATTCGAAACGTTCCGCGACCTTATGGGCAACTTACGTGAATCTTATCAGCTTAGCATCGCGAATCGCGCAAACGATATTATGAGAGTGTTCACAGCCATTACAACTATATTCATGCCGCTAACCTTAATAACAGGGATCTACGGCATGAACTTCGGATATATTCCAATTATGGACTGGGAGTACGGCTCCTTGTATATGATCGGATTCATGCTTGCGCTTGGTATCTTTATGTTCTACTTATTCCGCAAGAAAGATTGGATTTAATAATCAGCGGGGGTGTTCTAAAGTCATTTGATAATGACCTTGGACACCCCCGCTTTGTTTTCTTTGCATTACCATATTCCCGATTATCCCCATTTGCTCACCTTGTTCGCCGATGACGAAAAACGAAGCCAACCACTGCGAATTGTTTTTCGCTGCTTTCCAAACAAAATAGCAAGACGCCCCTAAACTAGCCTAAACAGCAGAATAAATTCATTAACGAGCTCGGGCATACGTCCTTCGAATATGGCATCCGTCAGCTAGCCGCCTGTGCAACGCTGCTGCTTCTCGCTCTGCTTCGATGCAGAAGCCGCAGCAATCGAATCCGCTCATAGTTCGCTTGTACCTCGGCATAAGATTCGTCCAATGCCGATTCTCCAAATGCCTTCACATAGATTGGCTTCAAGTATTCATCGCCCAGTTCATCGAATGCCAGCTCTATCGTTGCCCGCTGCTCTTCCGGCATAGATTGAAGCTCCGATTCAACCAGCATGCACACATTATAGCCTTCACGTTCTACCGTCTCAATGCGCATAATGAGTTCACGCCGATCTACCTGAAGAAGCTCTATCAATTGCGCAATCGATAACTGCTGCTGCAAGCCTTCCAGCAATACACGGTGGTCTGTCAGCTTGGAGAGCTCTTGATTCTGCTTCGATTCCCATTCGGAATAGACCCACTTCGCGAACTCCTCTTCGGATACAACGGAGGATATCCAATCCAGCGGGAAAGTTGATGTCCTTTCAAACCCCTTCGCAATTGCAATGATATCTGCTCCATAGGATGCCAGCTTTGCTTCTCCGAATCCAGGAAGCTGCTTCAGCTCTTCCAAGGTGTGCGGAAGCAAGGCACTGACCATACGAAGCATACGATTCGTTGCAATCCAATAAGGGGCCCGGCGCAGCTTGCTCGCCGTCTCCCTACGCCACTTCGCAAGCTGTTCATATACCTCGGATCGGGCATATAAATCCGCATAGCAGGCAACCCATTCATTGCGTTCCTTCATTCTGCGCTCGTGTATATCGGCCTCCGGCACAAACCCAATAGTCAGACGGTACCCAGCGTGCAGCAAACGCGCCATGCCACGCCGCATAGCCGCCCGCATCTCGGCCCATACCGCCCCCTCGAACCATACTTCGGCAGGCTGTCCATCTGGTTCCCAGAGTAAGATCCACTTCCCCTCATCTACTCCAGCCGTAACTAATCCATATGCGGTTTCACGAGAAGAATCTACTCCCCTCTTCCGCTTACGAGAAGACACCATCTCCCCATCGTCCAGCACCATTCGCTCTAATCTGGCCATCCATACAATTTGCATCAACTATGCCCTCCCTATTCGATAGACTTGATAATGATACAACCTCTCCGATTGCTGCGACCTTCTATTCACTTCTATCGGACAAAAAAGAAAGCACCTCATCACGGTACGTATATACGCATCGCAATGAGGTGCTTCCTCGTCCTAGTTATGAATTTATTACCATTATAACATGCTCTTCTCCAGTGTCAATTCCTGTATTTCTATTTCTAAATGTTGGACGCTACTATATAATAATATCATCTTATTGGAGCAGCAGATAAGGGAGGCTAACAATGAGCAATCATGATCTTGATTTTCTATCGGACAGCACAGAGACAACAACAACACGCTTCGTCACCTTTGTAGGGCACAGCTATCGGCGCTTTGATTTGGCGATTACATCTACAGGCCGTTTTTACGGTAAGAAGCTCGTTACCGACTTGCAGAGCGGGCTGACCGCCATTCTCGGACAGGACGATCTCAAGGAAGAAGGTTATTTAGAATCCTTTTATCGCTTGTCGGAGGAAGAGGGAGAAGAGCTTCGCGGCTTCCTGTACATGGTCATAGGCGAGGCGCATTTCACCGATTAAGCTGATGACTCGGATGCACGAACCCAACCTTCATACAGCACTTATGATCAAAAAAGGGAGGAGCTTCTGCTCCCCCCCTTCATTCTACCGCTCATGTTCGTTACATTCCGACGTACGATATCATACTTTTCATTTCCAGACGCTCAAATATTGCACTGACGGACTCGCGCTCTGGCGCAAATACACAGACATCCATCTGGCATTCTACCGGCACATCGCAGTTGATGCGCGCAAGCTGTCGTGACAAATGGAGCATCTCAAGGTCGGACTCAATCTTCGTCCGTACACCCTTCGCAAGCTCCGGCAAATTCTCCAATATTCCCTCAATGCTCTGATATTGATGGATCAGCTTATGTGCTGTTTTCTCACCTATCCCTTTCACGCCTGGATAGTTGTCCGCAGTATCTCCCATAAGCCCCTTCACATCAACCACCTGCTCTGGAGTCAGCTGACGCTCCTCCATAAGTGACAATGGAGAATAGACTGCATAATTGCCATGCCCCTTCTTCATAATGATCACAGTCGTCCGATCATGAACAAGCTGCAGCATATCGTGGTCGCCTGTCAGGACAAAGACATGCATATCATCACGGAATAAGCGCGACAAGGTTCCGATACAGTCATCTGCCTCGAATCCTTCAGCCGATATATTAGGGATGCCGAATCCATCCATTACATCCCGAATGAGTTGAAATTGTGGTACCAGATCCTCTGGACAATCGGGACGATTTGCTTTGTACGCTGTGAACTGTTCTGAGCGAAATGTCTTGCTCCCGAGATCCCAGCAGCATGCAATATGCGTCGGCTCGAACCGTTCTACCGCATCCCAGAAATATCTCATAAAGCCATACACCGCATTCGTTGGTGTTCCATCCTTCATTCGACGAATAGAACCGCCGTACGCAGTAGCGAAATAGGCGCGAAATAAGAGCGCCATTCCATCAACGAGCAGTAAGCGCTGCTCCTTATTATCATTCAATTGTACTTCCATCGGTATGGATTACCCCTTTCGCTTCAATGCCTATCGTCAAGTATATCATAATTCCTACAATCACTAGATAACGGTTTCTGCCAAGCAAGGAACCCATACTCATTCTTTCTATTTATGCTACAAATGAGACATTACATCATCAAAAGTCACGATCCCGACTAACCGACTGTCCTCCGTTACTACCGGAACAGCCAGAAGGCCATACTTCTTAATAATGTCCAAGACATCCGCTTGCGGTGCATCTGGTTCGATCGTAACGAGATGCGGATTCATCATTTCATGCACAGACCGCTCGGGCGAAGAGATAAGGAAATCACGTAGCGACACAACGCCTAGCAGCGTATCCTGCTCATCGGTCACATAAAGATAATAAATAGTCTCCACATTCGTCAAGCAACGGCGCATCCAATCAAGAACCTCAGCAATTGTATCTGTCGTACGGATTCGGATGACCTCCGTTGTCATAAGTGATCCTGCTGTACCTTCTGGGTAAGCGAGTAATTGCTTAATGTCCTCCGCCTCTTCCTTCTCCATATGATCAAGATAGAAGTCCGCTTCTTGATAAGACAGCAATCCAATAAAATCAGCTGCATCATCGGAAGGAAGTCCGTTTAGCATCTGAATCGCATACGGTCTGGCCAGCTCCAGCATACACTCCTTCTGCTTCCTCGGAGCCAGTTCACAGAAGATTGCGCCAAATTCGGCAGGGTTCAAGTACTCATAGATACGCATTCGGCAGGTACGATCCATCTCCGTAAAAATTTCTGCCTGATCGGTGGGGTGCAGTTCCAGAAAATCAGTCCGAAACGTATCTTTTTTTGAGCCTTTCAATGCTTGCAGCATACAGTAGGTGTATTCTTCTCTGAATTGATAATGGTTTAATGTAATCACGGTCTTCCTCTCCTCTCATGCAGCCGACTTCAATCCATCTTCTTGAGCTCTACTTACAATTGCTCGATCTCTACGCTCACAACATGCTCAATCTTCTTGATGGAATAATAGATTTCCGTCAAGTATTGATTACTTGGCACAGATAGCACTAGGTCAATTCGCTGGCGATCCTTATCCAGATCCTTGAGTTTAAAGTGGCGGATATGGAACTCATCTGCATCCGTTCGATCCTTGCGCTGAATCTTCTTTATGAGATCCGTCATCCGGTGGTTCGATTCTACGACGATCTTCAACGCCACATCATGCCGGTTCAACTTGGCAGGGGCAATCATCTTAATTAAACCCGGAATGAGGTTGACAGCCGTAATCAGCAGCGCCGCACCGCAAGTTGCTTCTAAATAGAATCCAGCCCCAATCGCTACACCGAGAGCAGACGCCGACCAGATTAATGCTGCAGAAGTGAGACCGGAAATAACCTCATTGCTTCTTCGCAAGATAACACCCGCTCCAATAAAACCGACCCCGCTTATGATCTGAGCTGCCAAGCGCATTGGATCCATATTCGGATGGTTAGTGCCGCCGAACTTCCCGAATGCCTCAATTGACACAATCGTAACCAGGCAGCTGGCAATACATATGACCATACTCGGTCTCAAACCAAGCTGTTTTTGCTTAATTTGTCTGTCAAGCCCAATCAGCAAACCGAATAATAGCGCCAAACCGAGCTTCATCATCATTTCCAATGTCAAAAATATCATGTCGATCACCTTCTTACCCAAATTCAACTTACTCAAATTCAACATCTACTACAAAAAAAACATCTACACGCAAAAAAGCCCCCTCGCAAAGAGAGAGCTTGATTTCATCCAGCAAGTCGATTCCTCACACGTCAAATAAGCCTACTGATTCTTTTCGTGCATACAGGATGCAAGACGATTCAGGGCACAGCAAGACATGGGAGGGCCGCTTGTATAGGACACATCCTCTCTACGAGTGTACATCAGTTGTCGCAAATGACTCGGACTGCCTTCCACCATTACCCTCCCCTTTCATCGCTAGTTAAATACTTCCATGAGGAATCTTACTTGTTCGTTCACGTGATGTCAACCATCATCTTCCTCATCTTGCATGATCTATTAACACGGTTCCTGTTAACCTGAACAACATCGTACCAATGTGCTGCTTGTCATCAACAGTTGCAATTCCTTCTTAATGCTTGGAGGCCGTGCCCCACGCTTCTGCAAACATCTCTTCCTTGAAGCCGACTGTTGCTCGATACCCATCTGTAACAATAGGACGCTTGATCAGCTTGCCATTCGATGCCAGCAGATTCAACTGTTCCTGCTCGCTCATCGTTGGCAGCTTGTCCTTAAGCTGCATCGCCTTGTATACTTCGCCAGACGTATTGAAGAATTTCTTCAACTCCAATCCGCTTTGGGCAACTAGTGCGCGCAATTCCTCGCTGCTTGGCGGCTCCTCTACGATCGGGATCAGTGCAACATCATAGCCTTGTCCCTTGAGCCACTGCACTGCTTTACGGCAAGTGCCGCATTTGGCATATTGATATACAGTAACGTTCATATGTCATGTAACTCCTCTCATAACATCATTCATTATTGCTCCTCCAGCCAACAAGCCGGTCACGCAGTTCTACTAGTTCCTGAGGAAGCTCGGCCTTAAAGTGAAGCTTAACCCCACTCATCGGGTGTGTAAATCGCAGCTCAGAGGCATGAAGCGCATGCCGCGTTAATGGCTCCACTGCAGCCTGAAGCAGCGGAGTATTCACCAGATCAGGATCAGCATAGAACTTATCGCCCAGCAGCGGACTTCCGATATGCTTCATATGCACCCGGATTTGATGAGTACGTCCTGTCTCCAGTCGGCAGCTTACTCTTGCAGCTTGTCCATGGTAGGACTCCAGCACACGATAATGCGTGATAGAATCGTATCCATCCGGTGTCACGACACGAAGATGAGGCTGCTCCTTGTCTCTATCGATTGGAGCATGTACCGTCCCTTCCTCCTCACGAGGAATCCCAAATACAAATGCCTCATACTGCTTCCACACCTCATTCTTCTGCATCTGATCCGATAATTGATGATGAGCGTGGCCGTGCTTCGCAACAATAAGCAGCCCAGAGGTCTCTTGGTCGAGTCGATTCGCTGGTCGAAATCGGGTTCGCTCGCCACGCATCCGCCAATGATGGACAACTCCATTAGCCAATGTCCCATTCGGATATCCCTTGGTTGGATGAACCACTATGCCTGCCTGCTTATTGAGCACGAGAATATCCTCATCCTCGTACACAATCTGAATCGGGATTGGCTCTGGTTCGATTGTATCCACATGATCCTCTGCAATCTCCACCCGAATCAGATCACCCGCACGAAGCTTGTCGCGCACCGTAAGAATTCTTCCATTGTATTCTGTACCTCCATTCACCGTTATCGCTTGTTCCAACGTCTTCAGCCGCTTCAATAAACGCCTCGACAAATTCAATCTGGAACGGAGAACGGTTCGGAGTTGAATCCCTTCTTCACTCTCAGGCACTACATAGGACAGCTCAGCCGCAATCTCCCCAGACAAGCCGTCCGCTTCTTGCTTCCCTTCTTCTTCAATCATGCTGCTCCTTCTTCCTGAACACGTCAGCACTTCTCACATATTCCTGATCCTGAACGCCAACAAGACCATTTGCCCGGCGCGCCACTGCAAAGAAATAGTCTGACAATCGATTCACATATTTCATTACTTCGACATGTACGGTCTCCTGATGCGAGAGCGTAACGAGCTGACGCTCCGCTCTTCGACACACAGTTCGACATATATGCAGGGCTGCTGCCGCCTCGGATCCTCCTGGCAAAATGAACTTTGTGATCGGCTCATTCGCTGTCTCATGCTCGTCCATCCATTTCTCAAGCTGCTCCACCTGTTCTGGACGAATTTTATAAATGAATTTCCCCTGCTTCTGCTCCGCATAAGCGGTATCGGCTCCGCAATCGAACAATTCATGCTGAATCACGGATAACTGCTCCCGAAGTGCTTTCATTTCATCTCCATGGCAGCAAGTAATCGCCCAGCCGACGAATGAATTCAGCTCATCAAGCTCCCCATAAGCTGCTACCCGCAAATGATCCTTCGGTACCCGACCACCTATCAACGATGTCGTTCCTTCATCACCTGTACGCGTATATAACTTCATTTGCTATGCCCCCTCATTACCGTTCTATCCTGGGCTTAATGTCCTCTCCACGTGCACATTGCTAGTTTACTTTCGTTTCCGCTTCGCGCTAATGTCCTCTGGAATTCCTGAAGTCATCCGGAACCATTGTGTACTCCGCTTTACAAGCTCGCGATTCAGAGCGGCGTGCTGCACAATATACTCAACTTCAAGCGGATTCGTGAAAGGTGTGTAGCCTGGAGGCTCGTTCGTAATAATGAACAGCTTGCCTTGAAAGATGAACAATGCCTCTTGCAACTCCATCCGCGCAGCTGTCAAGCGCCCAGCGTATTCAGCAAGATCCTGCTTATTGTCCATTTCCTCCATAATTCGTTCGTGTGCGCCATGCAAATACGAGGTAACGCTATCAATGACAAGTACACGCCGGTCGGCCCGGTACATATTGGATTGCTCATTGATTCGATGCAGAACTTCTGGCAAAGCACACTCCGTATCAATCGTCTGCCATGTGAAATGGGGTGGCGCAGGCAATTCATCCGGAAGCGGCGTAAGACGGGTAGTCATGTAGAACCCTTCACGCCCGAACGTTGCAGCATAATGCATTGCAAATGATGTTTTCCCGCTCCCGGTGCTTCCTGTTACACCAATGATCACGAGCGCTCCCCCCCTTTCACTTATGATGTCTTACCGTGATGTCCATTGATTGCTTATCGATCTGTACGATCTGTCTGAATCAAGCCACATTACTTCTCTTCAGCAAGAGCCTTGAGTATCTCAACGGATCTGGCTTCGTCAGGTGTGCGCGAAGGAATCGTAACAGACAGCCCCTTTTCCTGAATACCATGTTTCTTCAAGACAGGCAGCTTCTCTGCAGACAACGAGAATAAGAAAGTTCCTTTATGCTCTTCCTTGCCTTCATATACAGCACCGTCGTACACGCCTTCGTTATATTTTTTGGCATCAAAATACTTATCGAGAGCTACGTGTCCACCCTGAGGAGCCATTCTCTTCGCGTCCTCCTCTGGAATGACCATTACACTATTCTCTCCAGCCGCATATTCCACAAACAACTTCTCGATGCTGTACAACGGTGAAGCGACGACTTGGACTGTGAATTTATTTTCAAACGTCTTATTCAGATCATCCTGCAGTGCACTTGTCATTTCGGGAGGTAATGACGATGATGTCATGATGAATACTGTAGCATCGGCTTTAGGCCCTCCACAACCACTTACAAGCACAAGCAATACCGCTAGAACACCGATCCATCTCCAATTGCGCATGATAGCCTGTCCCCTCTCCACGTTGCCCATATAAATGTATTGTCCGTTTAATAAATCCCAACCTTCACTATATCATAAACAACATAGGCAAAAAAAGAAGACTCCTCATAGGAGTCTTCCTCACGCACCATCTATTTCATCGATTGTGACTTCATATATTCATTAATCTTCAAGTCCAACATGCTGCTAATCTCGATTACTGTCTCTGCAGTAAAGGACTGCTCCTCTTGGAACATCTGCTCCATTTGCTTGCGAAGGACAAGGATTTCATACTCAAGCGCCAATAGCTTGGACGAAATGTTTCTTGTTCTGCCCGACCATCTTACATGAGATCTATCTTCTCTCACTGAACTATGCGGATACGACGTCAAGGTATAGTTCGAACAAAACAATCGACCTTTCCTCCCTTCATGGCGATTCTAGAATATCCTAGGTTTCTCCAGATGTTCCATAACATGGGACAGTTCTGCGAGACATGTTATATTATACCAGAGGGGAAGAAAGAAAACTAGTTCATTTTCGTTGATTATGAATAATTATCACATTTCTTGCTTCATCTTGTCGAGGAAACGACCCATTCGATCAAGAGCTTCATTCAATTGCGCAACGGATGTCGCATAAGAGCAGCGAATATGACCTTCTCCTCCTAGGCCGAACACATCACCCGGAACAGCCGCAACCTTCGCTTCGAACAACAACTGATGGGCAAATTGCTCTGAAGTAAGTCCAGTTGACTTAATGGATGGGAATGCATAAAAAGCCCCTTGCGGCTCATGGCATTCCAGACCAATTTCGCGGAATCCGTTCACAACAAGACGTCTGCGCTGATTGTACGACTCCATCATATGATCCTTCTCGCTCATCCCATTGCGCAATGCTTCAAGGGCGGCAATCTGTCCCATTATCGGTGCACACATGACCGTATATTGATGAATCTTCATCATCGCGGCAATGATCTCCGGATGACCGCATGCATACCCCATCCGCCAGCCAGTCATGGCAAATGCCTTGGAGAATCCGCTGACAAGCACCGTTCTGTCCTTCATGCCTGGAATGGATGCGAAGCTGACATGCTTCTGATCATATGTCAATTCAGCATAAATCTCGTCTGAAATGACGATCAAATCGTGTTCTTCAACAATCTTCGCGATCGGGAGCCAATCCTCATAGGTCATAATACCGCCTGTTGGATTACTCGGATAGCATAAAATCAGTACCTTGGATTTCGGTGTAAGCTTAGCCTTCAACGCCTCCGCAGTCAGCTTGAACTGATTAGCAGCATCCGTCTCAACTCCTACCGCTACCCCACCACCAATCGACACGATCGGCGAATATGAGATATAACACGGTTCCGGAATAAGGATTTCATCGCCTGGGGCAACCAGCGTCCGCAGTGCCAGATCAATGGCTTCCGATCCGCCAACGGTAACAAGCACTTCATCTGACGGTTCATATTTTACTTGGAATGAATTGTTCAAATATTCTGCAATCGCTTCGCGCAGTTCCAGCATCCCTGCATTGGAAGTGTACTTCGTACGACCACGCTCTAACGAATATACACACGCTTCACGAACATGCCAAGGCGTGCAGAAATCCGGTTCCCCGACACCGAGTGTGATGATGTCCTTGCTGGCGTTAGCCAAGTCGAAAAACTTACGAATACCGGATGGCGCAATGTCACGTACCAATGGGTTAATATAGTCGCTCATGGAGCGTACGCCAGCTTGCTTCTCTTCTTCCTTAATCATAGCACTTCACCTTTCACGGGGTAATTACGAGACGATGATCATCCTCGCGCTCTTCATAAATAATGCCGTCCTGCTTATACTTCTTCAGGATGAAGTGTGTCTTCGTCGACAATACCGATTCAATCGGAGACAGCTTGTCGGATACGAAGGAAGCTACTTCACGCAAGTTCTTTCCTTCTACCTCAACTAGCAAATCATAGGCGCCAGACATCAAGTATACGGACTTCACCTGTGGGAATAAGTATATTCGCTCTGCAATACCCTCAAAGCCACGACCACGCTCTGGAGTTATTTGCACTTCAATAAGGGCGGTTACAGTCTCATCATCAACTTTGCTCCAATTCACTACCGTTGCATATTTAACAATGACGTGCTCTTCTTCCATCTCGGCAATCGCGGTGCGAACTTTCTCTTCGTCAACACCAAGCATCGTGGCGATGAGCGCCGGGGAACGACGCGCGTCCTCTTTTAACAATTTAAGTATGCTAATATTAAAATCGCTCAAATCCTTCATATTCGATCCTCCCTCGACCTGCAGTGGCAAGCCGACTTAGTGTAAATATGCTACATATGATACACCTTTTCATATGAGCACGCCAATATCAACAGGCTTTACTGCGCATTTCATAATTTCCTAGTGCATTTCCTACTGCTATGATACCTGTTGCCGTAATGGAATTGAAGGTCCACGACCATGCGAAATTGCAGCTTTGCTGGTTGGTAGGTCATCTCCGTACTACAGCCGCAAGTAAAAAGGCTGCTGAAGTACTCAGCAGCCTTTCCCTGTATTACATGTACTGATTATAGTTGCCTTGATGATGCTCTTGTTGTTGATGCGCATGCTGCTGATAGTGACCATATCCCGCTTGGCCCAGCTTCTGCTGCACGAACTGGTTGGATTTCATTTGAAGCTGTTGATTGTCCTTCAGTTGCTTGTCCAACTCCTGGCGCAATGCTGGTGATGCGACGGAATACATATTGTTCTTCTCCATGAGCGTGAACAGCTGTCCTTGCATCGTTAACGTACTGTGTGTCAAGTCCGTAAACATCTGCCGAACTACCGGACAAGCCGCTTCTGTTACACCTGTTGTATACTCGCGAGAAGTTCGCTTCAAATCAGCCAAGATCGTGTACAACAAGTCTTCCTCTTGCATGAATTGATTTTGTTGTGAACCATTCATGTTGTCGTTCCTCCTTCATTACTTCGATTATTGAGATTGTTGTGGACTAGTTGGTGCCATATGTGTGTGCTGCTGCAGAGTATGTAGCAATACATTCATGTGCTGCTGATGAACACCGATCATGTGCGTCAGCGCTTGCTGAACACCTGGAGTTGTCGCCATTGCTGCGGTTGCCGCACACTGCTTAATAAGCAAATCCTCATTGGAGATCGAATCCACGATGTACTCCAATTCCTTCGCCGATAACGGCTTCATATTGCCTTGATGTGACTGTTGGTTATGCTGAGCATATTGCATCTGAGCATACTCCTTTCATCCTGTCTGGAAGTTGTCGTTCTCTATGTATTATGAACCCAACATTAGGGAAATATGTAACCGGAAATCTGGACGAAAGGAGATGTCGCGTGGATCTACAATTTGGGTCGCTTCCATGGAAAAGTACGCTGCCATCTAGGCATGTGCATCCCCCATTATCTGAATCCATTCGCTGCGACGTGCTAGTAGTCGGATCAGGCATTAGTGGTGCACTTTGCGCCTATGAGCTGTGCAAGCGCGGATTCGATGTCGTTGTGCTGGAAAAGAGGCATGTCGGGGGCGGCAGTACAAGCTCCAATACAGGATTGCTTCAATACATGAATGATCGTTCATTGACCTCATGCATCGGATTATTTGGTGAGCGAAGGGGACTTCGTTTCTATACATTGTGCAAGCAGGCAGCAGAACGTCTGCTTACGATCGCTTCCGAGCTCGATAAGGATTCTGAGATGTTCCCTCGCAGCAGCCTCTATTATGCCAGCAGCGAAGAAGACGTAAGAAGTCTGCGAGTCGAATACGATACCTTGCATCGCTATGGCTTCCATACAGAATGGTGGGACAGCGAACAAATTCGTCATCGGTTTGGATTCGATAAGCCGGCGGCGATTGTTACTCATGGTGATGCTGAGGTGAATCCATACCGGTTCACACATGCACTATTACATACTGCGAAAAACAAATATAAACTGCGAGTATTCGAGCATACCAAGGGCACCCAAGTGAGGCACGAGGGTGGTTTCATTCAGATACAAACGGATGGCGGATTTGTAGCAACAGCCAAGCATGCCGTATTCGCACTCGGGTATGAAACGAATGAAATGAAGTCGAATCCAAACACAAGAATTACTAGCTCCTTCGCGATTAAAACGCAAACTATCCCTAATCTGCTTGATGTATGGCATGAACGCTTCCTCATTTGGGAGACAAGGCGTCCTTATTTATATTTGCGTACCTCGACAGATAATCGGATCTTGGCGGGCGGATTTGATGAAGGAGATATAAGTACTGAAGAGCGGAATAAGCTGCTCCCAAGCAAAACCGCACAGCTTATCAAGGAAGTGGAGGCCCTATTCCCACAGTTGGCTCCGCTCATAGCTGAAAATGCTTGGGCGGGCGCATTCGGTGTCACGCAGGATGGATATCCCTATTTTGGCGAGGCTCCTCACCGTCCAGGATGCTTCTTCATTGAGGCCTTTGGCGGAAATGGCACTGTATACAGCACCATTGCGTCTCAAATTGTTGGAGATTTAATTGAATTCGGCTTCCATCCGGATGCTGAACTGTTCAGCTACACGAGGAGATAACGGTGAACCCGGACGTTTAGTTAAACCTATACGTTCTATTCGTAAAAAGACAGGAATATAAAAGGCCCTGATGACTCATCCGAGCAGCAGGGCCTTTCTTATTTTCCTATTCGCTGATTCGATACTAACGTCCGGATACTTACTGCACTGATAATAGGAAGAGCCCCCAAAACAGCCAAGAAAGCAACGACAACCGGCTCTGTCGTTCTCCATTGCACAACTAGCAAATACGCTGCAACCCCTGCCATTCGCCCGATCAACAAACCAAATTCGCGCAGAACCGTCAGCTCCACGCGTTGGGCTGCTGAACGCTCATCTACCCCCATAATGTCGAAAGTAGCGGTTGTCATCGGGATCACAAACAGTGGCGAGAATAGCGAGGTGATAATCCCGAAAAGAAGCAGACTTCCATAGTCAACACCGAAAAATAGAGGAATGACTGCAAGCGCCATTGCAATCGTCCCGATGAACAAGCCCGGTGCCCGGAAGGAAGGACGCATAATCCTGCCTATCACATAGAAGCTGCCTAATGCTACAGCAGATGTGATTAGGGTGTAATTGCCCAGCTTCATCTCATTGGTCGTTGCAATGTAGACCACAAGTCCGATCAGGAAGGTAAAGACCCCATCCTTGGCGCCTTGTGCAGCAAGCGCTGGCAAAGCATGCCGCCAAGGACTGCCCGCCTTCTTCCATGCGGTAAATGGCAATGCCCAATTATAGTGACCCTCAGGGGGACGCTTGTGCAGCCAAAAGCTGAATACGATTGCCCCAATAAACACGCAAAATGATACGGTAAAGATGATGCGGTAGCCCGTTCCATCGCCAAGCTTGGTGATCAAATATCCGGATGCCCACGGCGCGGCCATCCCGCAGCATGAGCCGATAAGCCCAACCCAGCCATTAAATAAATCACGATTGTCCGGATCAGTCACTTCGAAATACACCACATTAAAGGCGAGCCAAAAGGCACCGAACGCAGCACCCAATATAAATCCGAGCAGCCATATGTAATCGACCGCACCTTTACCAAGCCAGAGTACTACTGCATAAAATGCCCCCGCCAATCCAATGCCGAGCCGCAGGCAATTCATTTTGTTACCTTCCTTCACCCATTTGCCTGCACAGTAGAAGGTCAACCCGCTGGATATTTGCTGACTGAAGGCAAACCAGCCAATCAAGCTGTAATCTGATGCAGCCTTCCATAGAAAAACATTGACGAATGCTCCCGAAAGAGCATTCGCCAACGAAAAGAGACCAAAAACGATCAACAGCAATAGCGATTGAGCGTCAAGACGCGCTGTCACGAAGGGAACCCCTCCCTGCTTAATCGGGCATATAGCCCTCTTCGTTACAGCTTATAAGTTGCCCTAAAGCAGCCGTCTTATGATAATTTATTCAGACTGCGCACGGCGGACGACTTCCATAAGTGGCTCGCGGTGCGGCTCAGCCAGTACTTTGGATACTTGGAAGCAAGAAGTGCATACATATACATCCAAGCGGAATGGCGCTGTTACAACCGGCGCCTTCAAGGCTTCCGATACATGTGGCTCGAAGTGATTGGAACCTATCGTCTCTGTGCCAGCTAGTAACATATATTCTCTGCACTGAGGACATTCTGGCACTTCGGATTGCCCATGAAGCACCTTATCCACGCCTTCTTGGTACTGCAATGAACTCTCATCGCCGAACAAGGCAGCATCTTCTGTCCAGCCGAAGTTGGACCAGCCCTTCTCCTCGGATTCTTCCTCATGATCATGATCATCATGCTGCTTATCAGGATCGTGCTCAATATCCACATTCAATGTCCGATAAGCATTCAGCTCATTGTGGCAATGCGGACACTCTTCTTCTGGACCTAGCACCTCATCCCACACAATTTCCGTATCACACCAAGGACAAATCTGACTCATGTCCGTTCAACCTGCCTTTCTTATCAGAAGGCTCTGCAAGTCGATTACAGAGCACATTCTCCCCTATCTAATGTCAATTCATAATGATCTGCACTTGTTCGTGCTGGTATCTCTATTATAGAGCTTCCATTACAGATTCGCCCAATACACGATTCCAATAATAATAAATATCGCTGCCAATGCAAACAGTGTTCCCCATAAATACTTCATGCAAGACCTCCGCTGCCATAGTAACGAACCTGCTGTTCCTACGTAAAGCTACTTAATGCTAGCTCCGATAATGTAGGACATGGATACGGAGATAACCATAGACAGCAAACCAACTGCACGGTTATCCTTCTGAATTTCATCGTCCAATTTGAAATAGGGCATCAGAAATCCAAACAAAAAATATGCCATTAATAGCAGTACATATCCTAGTGCTGCCCATGTCAATGACGCATACAACGTATCCCGTGCTTCGATCCCGAAGCGGAATATGTTGCAAATTCCGAAGATTTTGCCAGAGGTAGCCATCGCGACACTAATATTGCCTTTGCGGATCTCCTCCCAGCATCTGTATCTTGTCACTAATTCAAAGATGGACAAGAACACGACAAGCGCCAGTACGGTTACAGAAAAGTAAGCACACATGGATACGTATGGGTTACTAAGCCATTGCTCAATAAATCGTTCCACATTCATCCTCCCCGGTTCGTTCGCTGTTACGAAAGTTCAGCAACCGTAATCCCTGTACCGCCTTCACCGTAGTTGCCGAGACGGAACGTCTTCACATGTCTGTGTCTTCGCAAGAACTCCTGAATTCCCGTTCTCAGAATCCCAGTCCCTTTGCCGTGAATGATATATACTTGACCCAAGTTCGCGAGCAGAGCTTCATCAAGGAAGCGATCGACCTCAATAATTGCCTCTTCTAAATTCGCTCCACGCAAGTCAAGCTCGGAACGTACATTGTCTGCTCGTGTTCGCTTCACATTTGTGCCTGTCTTCACGGACTTACTGCTCTGCTTCGAAGCGGATGAAGTGACAAGCTCCAAATCATCCATTCGAACCTTCATCTTCATAATACCCAGCTGAACAACAGCTTCGTTGCCCGCCAGTTCAACCACGCTGCCCTTCTGATTCAAGCTGTATACCATAACGTCATCCCCAGCTTCAATCTTGCGTGCTTGCTTCTTCACAGTCTTCGACTTGGAGGCTAGTTTGCTAGCCGGAGCAGCTTCATCGAGCTTCTTGCGAGCCTCGGTCAACAAATGCTCCTTCACACTCACGCCTTCCTGAGCGAGCAGCTTCAGTTCTGTAATGATATCATCTGCTTCATAACGCGCCTTCCGAACAATTTCACGCGCTTCCTCAGAAGCACGCTCAATTCGCTTGTCCCGCTCCGCCTGAAGCTTCGCTTCTTCTTCAACAATCGAAGCACGAAGGAGCTCTGTTTCCTTGCGAATCTTCTCTGCTTCCACACGCTCTGCTTCTGCGCGAAGACGGTTCTCCTCGAGCGATGCGATCATCGTCTCGATACGCATGTCTTCTTCTGTTACTTCGCCACGAGCGTGCTCAATGATTGAAGTCGGAAGGCCAAGACGTTCTGCAATCGCAAATGCGTTGCTTCGGCCAGGAACACCAACAAGAAGTCTATACGTTGGGCGCAATGTCTGCACGTCAAATTCCATGCTTGCATTAATGACGCCCTTGCGTTCATATGCATATGCCTTCAGTTCACTATAGTGCGTCGTCGCAACGAGTCTGCAGCCAAGACGATGAATATGCTCCAGAATCGCGATCGCGAGTGCAGATCCTTCTGCAGGATCCGTTCCTGCCCCAAGCTCATCTAACAGCACGAGGCTCTTCGGAGTCATTTCTCCCAATATGCGAATAATGTTCGTCAGATGGCTGGAGAACGTACTCAAACTCTGTTCAATGCTCTGCTCATCGCCGATATCAGCATAAATGGCATCGTATACACATAGTTGGCTGCCATCCTGAGCCGGTATGAACAAACCAGACATGGACATGAGACTTAGCAGTCCCATCGTTTTCAAGGATACCGTCTTACCGCCTGTGTTCGGACCGGTAACGATAATAGTCGTATAATCATTGCCAAGCTCCACATCGATCGGCACCACTTGTTCCCGATCAATAAGCGGATGGCGGCCCTTAATGAGCTTCATATACCCGCGATCATTCATGCGCGGCAGCGTTGCCTTCATCTCATGCGCTAGACGAGCCTTCGCGAAGATGAAGTCCAACTGTTCCATGCAATCCGTATCGCTTAATAGCAGATCAACTTGCAAGCCAACGTGCTCGGTCAAGCGGGACAAAATACGCTCAATCTCACGCTCTTCCTTGAGCTTAATTTCCCGCAGCTTATTATTAAGTGTCACAATCGCCTCAGGCTCAATGAAGAGCGTTGCCCCTGAACTGGATTGATCATGAACAATCCCGCCGTAATGGCCGCGGTACTCTGCCTTCACCGGGATTACGTATCGATCATTGCGAATTGTGATCAGCTGCTCCTGCAGCATCTTGGACGCGCTGGATGAACGAATCATGGACTCCAGCTTCTCACGGATGCGTGTCTCCCCGATGCGCAGTTCACGACGTGCCGTTGCCAGTTCAGCACTTGCCTGATCCAGCACCTCACCCTGCTCATCGATGCAGCGTCTAATCTCTTCTTCCAATTCTTTCTGCCAGCTCAGCGAATCCGCCAGCGCCATCAGAAGCGGTACAGGATTATCTTCATGTACACTCTCAATATGACGTCTCACGCGACGACCTGCGAAGATAAGCGCTGAAATATCCCACAATTCATTGGCACTCAGCATTGCATTAATACGTGCACGCTTCACGGCAGGACGTATATCGGTAACACCGGAGAATGGAGCTCCACCCTTCAACCGATCTATCGTCATCGCCTCATCCGTCGCCTGTAGGCGTCGTTTCACTTCCTCTAGATCCGTGCTTGGCAGCAGAGACAAGGAAGCATGTTCCCCTAACGGGGTAGCCGCATGTCGCGCGAGCGATTGCAGTATTTTATGGTAATCCATTGTTTTTAAAATTTTCGAGTCCAAAACAAGTCACGACTCCTCTCGCTGTTCATTATAGCGGTATACCGAAATAATGGCTATCCAATGTCTGAACATGCCACTCATGAATATCGCGGATAAGGTTACAATAATTGTTGCACAAACCTATACCCTTCAAACGAGTAAGGAGGAAAAGTCCATGAGTTTTCTCGGTCATGTGGTTCGATTCATTGTGGCAGCCATCGTATTGATGGTTACGGGCTGGATTGTGCCGATGTTCACCGTAGGCGGTTTCTGGAGTGCCTTAATCCTCGCCTTAGTCATAGCCTTATTCGGCTGGATTGTCGAAGGCATATTTGGAAAACGAGTTACGCCGTTCGGACGCGGGATCGTCGGCTTCATCGCCAGTGCGGTTGTCATCTACATCGCCCAGTTCTTTGTTGGCGGTGTATCCGTCACTGTACTCGGCGCTATTCTTGCAGCGCTTGTCATTGGATTGATCGACTTGTTCATTCCAGTCGCAACGCCGTTCGAAGCTGGCCACGAGTCCAGATAACGGCGTGATCATCATCCAGGGCTGCTGTGCTCATTTCCATGAGTGAGCCCCTTGTATAGCTTCCTTCTCTTCGCTCCATATAAGTAATGGAAAAAGGATAAAATTTCCGTTACACTATATGGACGAGGAGAGGAGGAAATACGAATGTTGACTCGGGGTAGCCTAAGGTCGCTCATCTCATCCCTATTGCTCGCAGCGGTCATAGTATCCGGATGCGGGGGACAATCTGGACAAAAGCAAGATGACGATGTAAAAACAGACAAAGAGCTTATCATCAAGGCCACGAATTTCAAATTCGATCAGTCTGAATACCGTGTCAAATCCGGTGAACCCATCCGCATCGTATTAGATGCCGTCGGCAATCACGGGGTTGCTATTAAGGCATTGAATTTGTCCCTTGATCCAACTCATCCGAAGCAAGTTATCACTCCAGAACAACCCGGTACATATGACATGTCATGCACAATTCTGTGCGGTCCGGGACACAATGAAATGACAGCCAAATTTATTGTCGAAAAATGAGCGGCCGCCGTTGATCCCTGCCTATTGCTGGGAGGACGGCGGTCTGCTCATTCATGTATATGATGATTCATGCATGCCACGCATTTATCAGTGATTCCATTACAGCCACTGAGCCCATTTTACAGCTTCAACCATAACATCTGGCATCCACTTCCCCGTTCTATCTACCCATATCGAAGCATCAACCCAGTCGCGAAATACACCAGCCGGCCATGCCCGCAATAGTACGTAAATCATACACCACAAAAAGACAAATTGCACCAATCCGAGAACTGCCCCTATTACCCGATCTACGGTTCGTACCGGCGGTACATCCGTGAATTTCTTCAAGGCGAACCGGATTAGCCAGAGGCCTGCCAGTATAAAAGTGAACAGAAGCAAAAAGGCCACCACAGCGTGTACGGTATCCATAAATGTTCCCGCTAAGGGCGTACCGCCGCTGGCTTTCGCCCCTGATCCGCTGCTAACTGTTGTTGTAAATACTCTCTTCCTTACCCATGGTACAAAATCTGCATAAAACCGAGCCGCGACGATAAAGGCGACAATATAGCCAAAGAGGGAGAGTGCGATAGACTTGAATCCCCGCACTGCTCCCAGAACAATACATGCGATTGCTGCTCCCACTATGGCATAATCCAAGCCGTTCCATGACGCGAATACCGCCGCGATTTCCATCCATACGTTATTAATAAACTTCCCTATATCTTGCATCATTTATTTGCTATTCCTTTGTTCGCTCCTCATGTATATCTACTCGATCATTTCCAGCCATTCGTTGAATTCACTTTGGAGCTTCGCGTACTCATCCTTGAGCTTCGTGAGCTCATCAGTAAGCTTGGTATATTCATCAGTAAGCTTCGAATAAGCCCCTTGTGTCTCATCCGCTTGTCTGCGTTCTTTCTCCCGCTCCAGTTGGGATAAGCGGAATTGATGGGAGAGAACCTCGAATTGCTCCTGAATAACCTCCATCTCAGCATGAGACCGAACCTGCTCTTCTGTATGCTTCTTCGCTTCCTCAACTTCAGCCTTCAATCTCTCGAGCTGTTGCTGCAGCTGCTCACGCTCTTCACTCCACGTAGCCGCTGTCTCTGTCCATTGCTGCTCTTGCTGTACCCATTCTTGCTCACGCTGCTTCAAGAGAGACTTGGCTTCTTCATATTGTTCAAGCTCCGTGATGTATAGCTGCTGTTCTTCCTCCAACTGGTCATAACGGGACTGAACTTCCTCCGCCTGCTGTCTCGCCTCTGCAATAGTGGCAGCAGCTTCATGCTGCGCCTGCTGGATGCTTGTGAAAGCTGCTTGCAGCTCTTCCTTCTCAGATTCAAGCTGACGGCATTTATCTTCATATTCCGCGAGCTGATCGTACAAGGCATCCTGCTCTTGTTCACCCTGTTCTTTCCAAGCATGGCGTTCTGCTTCCCATTGTTCTTGCAGTGCGTTTCGTGCTTGTTCGGCTTCACGCATCCAAGCCGCTCGTTCTTGGTCAAGTCGCTCATTCAGCTGACGCTCGAATTGAGCACGAAGCGCTTCGAGCTCTTCTTCCTTGCTCTGTTCGATCGCTTCAAGCTGCTGCTGCAGCTCAGCAGCCTCAGCCTGCACATGATCTCGCACGCGTATGAGCCGCTCCATCTCCACCTGACGCGCTCGATCAAGCTCCTCTGCGCGTCCCAGATGTCCTTCGAGCTGATGGATGCGCGCATCCTTCTTCTGCACGTTCTGCTCAGCTTCTGCACGCAGAGACTGCTCAAGATCCGTCAGTTCCTTGGCATGTACAGCCGATGCTTCCTCCTGCAGTGCAGTCCAAGCATCCACATCCCCCTCATATTGGGTGCGCAATTCCTGCAATTGCCGTTCATGCTGGACTTGCTGCTCTTCATGCCGCTTCTCATACTGAGCGCGTTCTTCTTGCAGTTGCTTCTCGCGCTGAACACGTTCTTCTTGCAGCTGCTCTTCATACTGGGCAAGCTCATCTTGCAGCTGCTCTACATGTTGAGCACGTTCTGCCTCCAACTGCTGCCCATGCTCAGCACGTTCTGCTTCTAACTGCTCCTCATACTGTGCACGTTCTACTTCCAATTGCTCTTCATACTGAGCACGTTCAGCTTCCAGCCGCTCTTCATGCTTAGCACGTTCTGCTTTCAACTGCTCTTCACGCTGAGCACGCTCCGCTTGCAACTGTTCTTCATACAGAGCGCGTTCTGCCTGCAACTTCTCCTCATGCAGAGATCCCTGCTCTAGCTGCTGCAGCTCGGATTGTGCACGCAGCTCATCCAGCTGCCGCTCATACCGAACAATCAATTCCTGCTGCTGTTGCTCATGCTGAGTAAGCAGTTCTAGCAGCTGCTCCTCATACAGCTCCGTCGCTTGCTTCAGTGCAAGTTCACGCTCTTGCTCAGATTGCTGGAGTTGCTCTTGGTAGACAGCCTCAACCTGTTGAACAGCCTTGCTCCGTTCAGATTCAGCTTGGGCTAACTCCTGCTTCCATTTATCCTCAAGTGCAGCCATCGAAGATTGCTTATCTGCTTCTGCTTGCTCCAACTGCTCCAGATGCTCGATGATCAGTTGATCCAGCTCTTGATCATGTCGAGACTTGGCATCTGCCAGCTCTGTACGCAATTGGGCAATGTCGCTCTCATATTTGGTCTTAGCTTCGTGCAATGCTTTCTGGTTCTGCGCTTGCGCTTCACCTAGCGCAAACTCTTGATTCGCAACCAGTTGAGCGAGTTCTTCTTCATACTTCGTCTTCGCTTCATTTAAGGCCTCTTGATGAAGCACCTGCATGTTGTCCATCGCTTGTTTCTGATCAGCTAGCAGTTGAGCTATGTCGCTCTCACACTTCGCTTTCACATCATTCAATGCCTTCTGATGCAGTGCCTGTGCTTCATTCAGCGCCTGCTTCTGCTCCGCTTGCGACTTCGCCAAAATCGAGCGTTGCTCCGCCTTAACTTGCTCGATCTCCTTCGCATGCTGGTCGGACAGCTCTTTGACTTTGGCAGCATGACGTTCTTCAGCCTGCTTGCGCTGATTGTCCTGGGCAGACTTCATCTGCTCGGCAGCCTGCTCATGCTTCTGCTGCAACTGCTTGGTATTCGCCTCATGCTGCTGCTTGAGCAGCGTCAACTGCTTGTCTCGATCTTGAACGAGCTCTGCTTCTCTCTTCGACAAGCGCGCTTCCCATTCTATAGCCTGAGCTGTCAATTGCCCTTCCCATGCAGCCGTCTGTTCAGCAAGTTGTTCTTCCCATTCTACAGATAACTGCTCAGCCCTCTGTTTCTCAGCAGCGAGCTGCTCTCTCCACTGCTGTTCCTTGGCGTCCAGCTTCTCTGTCCATTCCAGCTCCTGGAGAGCCCGCTCTTCTTCCCAGGTCTGTTCCTTGTTCGCGAGCTTGCTGGACCAGCTCTGCTCTGCTTCATCGAACTGCTTCTGCCAGCTTTGCTCTGTATCACTTAGCTTGCTCTGCCACAATTGTTCGTTCTCCGAATACTTCGTCTGCCACCCTTGCTCGGATTCCGTCAACTGCTCCTGCAAGCTTTGCTCGGATTCCGTTAGACGCTTTTGCCAGCTCTGCTCGGATTCTTGTAGCTGCGCCTCCCAGGTTTGATTCTGCTCATTCAGCTTCGTGCTCCACAGACGCTCTGTTTCCTCCAGCTTCTGCTTAAGGGTGCGGGCATGAAGCTGCTCTGCCTTCTGCTTTTCTTCCAAAACTGCCTTCAATCGTTCTTCTACTTGCTGCAGCTTCTTCTTCTGTTCATTCTCACGAGCTGTCAACGATTGAATCCGTCGCTCTGTCTCCTTCACCTGCTCAGTCAGCTTATGCACACGCTCTTCCGATGCCTTATGCTTATCGGCCAATTGCTGATTCGCTTCCTTCAACTTAGCCGTCTCAGCACGAAGATCAGCCGCTTGCTTCTCGGCCTTCGACTTCTCGTTGCTGAGTTCCTTCTGAAGCTGCTCCAGCTTCTGTGCAGACTCATTGCGCAGCTTCTCTAGTGACTGCTCCGACTCCGTCTGTACCTGAGTAAGCTGTCTCGACAAGCTATGATTCGTCGCTTCTATTTCCTTCAACGATGAGCTTAATTGCAACTGCTCATCCTTCACCTTCTGCACTTGCTCAGCAATATGTACAGCCGACAACACCGCAATTCGCGTTGTATCCAGCCGCGAGTTCGCAGTTGCAATACTCCGCATATGCTCATCGACCATTGCAGCTACGTTGCGCATATAATCCTTGCTTGTTGATCCTACCAATTTATATTGTGTTCCGTATATTTCAACCGCTACACGATGCTTGTTATCCGGACTAGTCATTCTTTGGTCCTCCTTACTTAACGTGCCGCATGCTTGGGCTTGCAGCCTACATGTAGCAACAAATTAATCCATGTTTGCATGTCATACGCAAACTCTATTAGTAATTCGATATATTAGTGCCCTTCTCCTCCTACGCATAGAGGAAAGTCAAGTTTCATTTCATAGAATATTTAGGGGAAAAAGATCTGATATACCCTTCTATTACAGGGTTTCCCTATTATAGGGGTAGTAGTAAAGCAATTGCAAATATAGGTCTTGCAAGAATTCTATCTATCACATTTATTTCCATATATAAGGATGTTCACTTCGTTCCAACCCATAAAAAAAGTTGGGAGCGGAAATATCCGTCCCAACTTCAATGAACTTCTATTATAGAAGCAGTCTCCGTAATAAGAGTGTCTGCTCTGGAGCAACCTTACTTCCGCAGCTCTGCGTTGAAGCTCGTTTCGATTGCCGTCACAACCTTGCCATGCAGCTCTGTAATTTCTTCATCCGTGAATGTATGCTCTGGATGACGGTATACGAGCGAGATCGCGACGCTCTTCTTATCTGCCGCAACATGATCTCCTGTGTATACGTCGAATACATTTACCGATTCAAGAAGCTCGCCTGCCGTTTCTTTAGCAAGAGCAACCACTTGCCCTACTTCTGTACCGCGATCCAATACAACCGCAATATCGCGGTCTACAGCTGGGTAGCGCGGAAGGCTGCGATACTCAATATCGAAGTCTGCTGCATCGATCAACGGCTGCACCAAGAACTCAGCAACATACGTGTCAGCTACATCCTTCGCATGCTGTACCTCAGGGTGCAATTGACCGATGAAGCCGATGTACTGCTCTCCGTTCTCGCCTGTTAAATAAAGCGAAGCGGAACGTCCCGGGTGCAAGCCTTGCGGACGATCTGCTGCATAGCGTACACGTCCATCCAAGCCGAAGTGCGCTACGAGGCTGTCGAGCACCCCTTTCAAATCATAGAAATCAACCGGTTCTGCCTTCACATTCCATTGTGCAGCACTTCGCTTGCCAGTCATCAATAGGGAAGCAACAAGAACCTCTTCAGGTTGTGCTGAAAGCTGCTCTTCCTTCGTCAGATGGAGTGTACCCAGTTCGAAGATGCTTACATCCTCATGCTTGCGGTTGCGATTGTACACCGCTACATCAATAAGACCAGGAACCAGGTTCGTACGGAGCACGCTGCGCTCTTCACTCATTGGCATAGCCAGACGTACAGGTACTGCACCTTCCATGAAGGAAGGGAATACCGAAGTGTCGGCCGGATTCGTAAAGGAATATGTCACAACCTCATTCACACCGTTGTCTGTCAGGACGCGGCGAATCGCACGGCGAATGTGCTGCCCCTTCGTCAGATGGCCTGGCGTTGTTGCTCCTTCAATAGCAGTTACTGGGATGTTGTCATATCCGAAAATACGTGCAACTTCCTCGATCAAGTCTACATCGCGCGTAATGTCGCCACGACGAGTAGGCACGGTGATGTCGAAGATTCCTTCGGATTTCTCAACAAGCTCGAAACCAAGACGGCTCATAATCTTGCAAACTTCTTCAGCTGTCAACGACGTGCCGAGCAGGCGGTTCGTTCTATTTAAAGTCAGTTCGATAACTTTGCGCTCCGTTGATGCAGTTTGTTGTTCCACGATACCTGCATATACTTCGCCGTCCGCAAGCGTGCGAATCAATTCAGCCGCACGGTTCAATGCTGGGATAACCGATTCTGGGTTCACTTCCTTCTCGAAGCGAAGTGATGCTTCCGAACGCAGTCCCAATTGACGGGATGTCTTGCGTACGACACTGCCTGCAAAGTGCGCGGATTCAAGAAGAATGTTCACCGTATCCGAAGATACTTCCGAATTCTCTCCGCCCATAACCCCTGCAAGTGCAACTGGCTTCACGCCGTCTGTAATGAGCAGCATATGCGGCTCCAGCTTGCGTTCTTGGCCGTCAAGATAAACCAGTTCTTCGCCTTCATTCGCAAAGCGAACGTCGATCGTTCCGCCGCCATTCAGCTTATCCGCGTCAAACGCGTGCAGCGGCTGTCCGTATTCCAACATGACGAAGTTCGTTACGTCCACGATGTTGTTAATGGGGCGAACGCCTGCTGCAAGCAAGCGATTTTGCAGCCACAATGGAGATGGCTTAATCGTTACACCAGCGATATAACGCGCTGCATAGTGCGTGCAGCCTTCTGCCGCGCTAATGCTAATCTTCACTTTGCCTGAAGCAGCTTCCGCACTTTCCTTCACTTCCTGCTCAGGCAAGTGTGCAGGACGCTCCAGCAATGCACTCACTTCATGCGCAACGCCTAACATGCTCAGGCAGTCTGAGCGGTTCGGTGTAAGATCCAATTCCAGCACATGATCGTTCAGGCCGAGCACGTCTGCAATCGGAGTTCCGAGTTCTGTCTCTGCTGGCAGTACAAGAATCCCTTCCTGCATTTCCTTCGGAAGCAGCTTGTCATTCATGCCAAGTTCCTTCGCTGAGCAGATCATGCCTTGCGATTCTACGCCGCGCAGCTTCGCACGCTTAATCTTCATGCCGCCTGGCATAACTGCTCCGATCGTTGCGACAGGAACCTTTTGTCCTGCATCTACGTTTTTCGCGCCGCATACGATTTGAAGCTTCTCTTCTGCGCCTACGTCTACTTGGCAGACATTCAGCTTATCCGCATCCGGATGCTTCTCCTTCGATACGACATAGCCCACTACGATGTGGTCAAGTCCTTGATTGCGGTTCTCCACCGAGTCGATCTCGATACCAGCACGCGTCATGCGTTCCGCGATTTCTTCAGCGGATACGCCGGTCAAGTCGATGTATTGCGATAGCCATTGGTAGGATACGTTCATTTCTCGCTCTCTTCCTTTCTTCTTTTAGAGGTAGCTTAAAAATTCTCTTTTGATCACGCAGCATTCCAAGATGTAAATCGGCGTCGAATCTTGCATTTAGCCTCGGACAGCGAATGCTTTCGAAGTATGTTTCCTATGGAAACATTTTAGTTGCTCATGTAGTTTGCCTACACTCCGCTGCTCCTTACAAGTTTTGCGCAGCAAAACTCGCATCGGAAGCATATGCTTCGAGTTCCCGCAACCTTCTTGATGCTGAAAAGAGACTTTTTAAGCATTCATTTATTGCATTACATCCGTGCGAACTGCTGCACGAATTTCATATCGTTCGTATAGAAATGGCGAATGTCGTCCACGCCATATTTCAACATCGCAATACGCTCTACACCCATACCGAATGCGAATCCAGAGTACTCCTTCGGATCATAGCCGCCCATTTCAAGCACGCGCGGATGAACCATACCTGCTCCAAGAATCTCGATCCAGCCTGTTTGCTTACAGATCCGGCAGCCGGTGCCGCCGCACTTCATGCAAGTCAAGTCAACCTCAACGCTTGGCTCTGTGAATGGGAAGAAGCTTGGACGCAAGCGAATTTGTGTTTTCGAACCGAACATTTCCTGTGCGAATTGAAGAAGCGTTCCCTTCAAGTCACTCATGCGGATGTTCTTGTCAATAACAAGTCCTTCAATCTGATGGAACATGAAGGAATGTGTTGCGTCATCATCATCGCGGCGATATACGCGGCCTGGGCAGATTACCTTAACAGGGCCTTTCCCTTTCATCGCTTCCATGGTACGAACTTGTACTGGCGATGTTTGCGTACGCATCAGGATATCTTCTGTAATGTAGAACGAATCCTGCATATCGCGCGCAGGGTGATCCTTCGGCAGATTCAGTGCTTCGAAGTTATAGTAGTCCTGCTCCACTTCTGGACCTTCTGCTACCGTATATCCCATGCCGATGAAAATATCTTCGATTTGTTGAATCACCTTGTTCAACGGGTGAACCGCACCGACTGTCATTGGACGCCCTGGCAGTGTCACGTCAATTGTCTCTTCCTGAAGACGACGCTCCGTCTCTTCACGGAGAAATGCCGCCTGCTTCTCCTCGATGAATGTCTCAATGGCTCCGCGTACTTCATTCGCCACTTGACCAATGAGCGGACGCTCCTCTGCCGACAAGCCGCCCATGCCGCGCAGCACCTCTGTCAGCTCACCTTTTTTACCGAGGAATTTAACACGCAGATCATTTAGATGACCTGCATCCTTTACTTGCTGCAGCTTCTCCAGCGCTTCGGCGCGCAGTGCCTGTAAACGCTCCTTCATTGTGTAAGCCCCCTTCATTTCCACTCGAAATAAAAAAAGGCCCTCTCGTCACAAGGGACGAGAAGACCGTGGTACCACCCTAATTAGATCCGATCGGAACACTCTCCTGCTAGGAGGCCGCGAACCAGACCGTATCTCACTTGTTGCAGCGATAACGTGCCGCAAATCCGGGAACCTCTACTGTGCAGCCTCACTGTGCGTGAAGTGCTTGTTCAAGGTACCTGCTCCGGAGTGAATTTCGACAGCCCTTTCTTCAGCAGCGCTCTCAATCCGCGGCGCCGCCTCCCTGGCAAGTGGTACTGTGTACTTGTCTCCATCTAAGCATGTGTTGACCATAGTTATGAACAATCAATTAGTTATTTATTATATGTAATTTTGCGGGTTCATGCAAGGTAGATCAGGGTACAAAATACAGGATGGATGAACATCACTTGATTATTTAAATAGATCATGTGATATAATAACTGCTACTTATGCTCGGATTTGGTTCCGGACATAATTTTATTAGGGGTTGAATTTCCTCTATTTATGCAAAGGGATGGGTGAGGGGCTACGATGGAAAGCAGGTATACGATTGGTCCGCCAAAAGAAACATATACAATCGAAGACAGAAGCACCGTCCTTAGATGACGCTTCAGCAACTGCACGAATTCAGTGGCGGCAAGAACTGCTGGCCGGAGTCGTGTCCTTCTTCGCTATCGTCTATATTGTAATCGTTAATTCTTCGATACTCGCAGATGCAGGCATACCGCAAGAAGCTGGCATTATCGCAACCGTGCTTGCTTCGTCTGTTGGCTGCTTGTTAATGGGGATATGGGGCAAATCCCCCATTATTCTTGTGCCCGGTATGGGCATCAATGCGATGTTTACCTACACGCTCGTTCACGGCATGGGCATGACGTGGCAGCAGGCGCTGGGAGTTGTTGTGTTGTCCGGCGTTTGCTTTACGGTAATTAGCTTCACATCACTCGCGGGGCAGCTACGGGCAGCAATCCCAGAATCATTGCAGGAAGCCATTTCTGTAGGGATCGGGCTTATGCTCGTCTTGATTGGCCTGCAAAAGGGCGGCGTAATCGTTCCCGATCAATCTACGATGATTGCACTGCAGTCATTTGCTGATCCGGGAGTACTTGTTACGCTCGCTACATTGGCGATTACATGCATTCTGTTCATGCGCAACGTTCCCGGCAACTTGCTTATCGCCATTATTGCAGGAACGGCTCTCGCTTATGTAGTTGGCGCAGTGCCTAACGCTGGCGCAGCAACTGGCGGGACTTTTTCATGGGCTGCATACGGTGATGTATTCGGTCATTTCACGTTTCAAGGCGTGTCGGCTGCTACGCTTGCTGTAGCAACGTTCTCGCTGACGCTCGTCATTGTGTTCGAAAATGTAGGACTTGTAAATGCGCACCTGCAAATGAGCGGAAATCCGGAACGGTTCAACCGATCCTTGCAGGCCAATGCACTTTCCGTAATTACATGCGGATTGTTCGGCACAAGCCCGAATGTCGCGACGGTTGAAACGGCTGCGGGCATTTCTGCTGGTGGTCGCACGGGACTCACGTCTATCGTGACAGGAATCCTGTTTGCATGTACATTGGTTGCATTACCGGTACTGACATTGGTTCCTGATCAGGCCGTAGCTCCGATATTGATCTTTATCGGCGGCTTGATGATGCCAAGCGTGAAGAAGATCGAATTCGATGCAATGCACAAGGGGCTTCCCGCGTTCTTCATTATCGCGTTCATCCCGCTCATGCACAGCATCGTCGACGGGATTGCAGTTGGGTTCATCAGCTATGCGTTGTTCCATCTTGCCGTGGGCAAGGGACGCGAAGTGAAGCCGTTGTTCTATGGGATCTCACTGTTGTTCGTTCTGCACTTTGTGCTGCAGACGTTGTAGAGTTAATAAGGTAACTAAGGGGAATTAAGTAGTAGCCTGAGTTCAAGGATTACTCGACATCCTTCAACCTTTGAAGTTAGTCGGAGCAGAATAATAACTCTGTAAATAGTTATCCCGTTATCCTTTACGATGAAATAGAAAAAACAAGAAGTGTGTGAAAGGGCCGACAAAATGTTGGCCCTTTTCAATTGAGTGCGAGGAATAGGTTGCGCAGAGGATATTACGCGGAATAAGTCTCACCCGTAATTTCTTTGAACTGTTCAGGCGTAATTTTGCCAAACTCACAAAACTTACCCACGTATAACGGATCATTTGAATCTTTCTTATATATCCCCATATCGTAGTAACGCTTCACCGTAGTATACCAATCCATCTTAGATCACTCCTTTTTCGGCTAATTGTAATAGTAGTGTTGCATGATCCTGCGTAAGCGCTGCGTTATGAGATTGCAGCTCATTTGTAGATTCTATGTGCTTATCGCTCTTCGCTTCCAATTCGGCTACATGAAGCAATAGCTTCGCATTTTCAATCCGGAGCTGATCCAGTTCAGTAGGAACTGGCTTCGGCTGCAAGGCTTCGATTTCTTCCTCCGTCAGGCCGTTACTCCAATAGGATGAAGAGTCTACTGGTGTAGGACGCTTCGGCGCAGGCTTTCCGCTTGCCGGATTATGCTTCGCAAGAGCCCCGAGATATTCGACGTATGCGAGATCGTAGTTGGATTTCGCTTTGCGATAGCCATGTACGTCAAAGGTCGGTTCGTAGAGTCCGTCAGGCAGTGGAATGGCTACTGTGTAGCCAACTAGTTTCGTTTTTGGTTCATTTGGTAGATTGTCGTCATTTTTCTGTGAAGCTAGTAATTCTACATCATTGGCGCCAGCCTGAACCGGCTCCATTCTATCAAAAACGCCCGTCACGGAGTCCGCAACGAGCGTTGGTTCAATGTATCGACCGTTCAGGTCGGTTATGATTGCCTCTTTCATTTTGTGTCCTCCTTAGTGTTCGGCTAAAAATGAAATACCGTCCAGTGATACTCCACTTTCGCCGGGAGTTCCTGTAAGTACACAATCTCCATCTGGATTTACATTAAAAGAACAATTGCCACGGGTTCCGTTGTTGTTCCATGAGTCAGACGGGATGTTTCTAAAGTAATTAGGGCGAAACGTACTTGGGAGCTTTAAAAATACAGTAAGTGCGGCTATTGATTTTATGGCTCCTTTGAATCGGACTACGCCGAAACTGTCTTTGCAGTAGTAAGGTGTAAACTCTGGCGAATAAGATATAGCTCCATTGATAAGTGTTGCCTTAATCCACTGAGGTGGTGTGTCCTTCTCGTCCTTTTTCGTCTCCACCACGCTGAGCCTACGTTCTACATCGTTCGCCCACTGTACTACGTCCGTTACCGCGCCGCATAAATTCGTCGCTATGCTACCACTGAATGACGCTGATAGCGTAGGGTCTAGCATCGTGTATGTTACGTGGTAGACTGCGGTAGGGTCGTAGCTATTTAATGGACACTGCGCATTTTTTACTCCGTAATCGATAGACATTGAGCTGTCATAATAAGCCCATGCTGTGTCTATACGTCCATTTCGGTAAATACCATTGATACCCCCAACTAAGTATTTTAACCTGTTACCGTGCCCCCTAGAATGTAAATACATGTTCGTGTCGTCGCCTTTAGGATTCGCCTTCTCTCGAATCACAACGCCGCTGCCGACTTCAACCATGTTCCAGCCTTTTCCTAGCGTCAGACCAGTTTCGTAATTGCAAACGGGTTCAATCGTTGGCTTCGCTTTTAGAAATTGGAGACGGTATGGCTGCCATGTTGCTGTAATTGGCGCTTGTGTCGTTGGTAGCGTTTCTGTTCCCCCGGTGAGTCCGTCTGCTCCGAGTGGATGACGATAAGCCCAACTCTTATTTAAACCGTCTGTACGATTGTACACACTAGTAGCACCCTGTGATTTATCATACATTCGCCAGCCTAAGAAATACGCTTTGATTTCGTCGGCTGTCGGCGTGTATTTGTCCCCCCATCCGCTATCTTTGTTTGAGATGGTTAGATATAAATAACCTGTGCCTGGTTGTAATTCAAAAGTATCGACAGTATCGACTCTTCCGTCTTTCAACAATACACTTCCGTCATACTTGGTTAGGTATTGCGAGTACGTGGCGTTGTTCGCACCCGTAAAATCCGGAATACGAGTACGTTTGAATCCGTCGAAATCTTTATCTGCATTCCATCCTTGTGAGCCATCCAGCGTTACCTTCTTCCACTTTTCCATTACATATGGAAGCCCATCGTCACCCACGTACAACACGTCCGCATTCGTTCCATCAACCGGATTAGCGGCGAGTTGGCATTCGGCTGCCCACATGCTACGTGATTGTGGCGCGAATGGCTGCGGTTTATCACCGGGTACGAGCATCGGATTTCGGTATTTAGCTGTACCAATAACGGGAGATGTGCCCGTACTATCGAGAGTATTTAACACTACTTCAAGCCAAGCGGATCCATCCGTCGTTGTAACTGTTCCCTTTAGTTTCACGTTATCTATACGGGATTTGTCCGACTTACATAGGTACACATATGCAAGGGAGTTAGTGCCTTGAGATTCAACTGTAAAGGTATAAACGGACGATTTAGACACCGGAACATAATATCTCATGAATGATCCCCCGACCTTTAACGCATCTATCGTCACAGCGTAAGGCTCCGAAATGGCATAATTGTCACCAGGAGCTATCCCATGTTCCCATTCCGTAAACGGTGGTAGTAGATTGCCGCTCGTCGCAATAGCATACGGATTCGTGACGTTTGTGATCGACTCCGTATATGGATACAGTTCTGCGACATCTTCGGATTTCATGCTGGTCAGTCTCACCACTTCTGACGAAGGAATTTCGTAAACTCGAACAGAATCAAAACACCCTCGTGCTTTGGCTTCATTCGCAACTACACCCATGTTTACGGTGAAACTATCTACTCCTGAAGGAATAGAAAATACGAGATGAATCGGCTGGCGGACAGATGTTTCAGACGTTTTTTTTGACACGACTGTGTTGTCAACTACCTTATCTCCCGTGTAAAACGTAGCTCCAAATCTTGCGCCTTGTGCATTTACGTTATGTTCGGCATTTCCAACAATAATGAAGGATCGTCCATGCTTTACGTTGTTAATTAGAAAAAATGCCGCGCCGTCGTTGAAACCATCCATTACGTCAACGCATATCCCTTTGAATGCACTACCTTTGTCAAGTGACGCCTGCCACATACCCCATAGTTTCTTATCGTCACATCTACCAGCTCGTCCAAGCAAATTGATCAGCGTCCGCCCGCGAATCTCCCCCATACGGAAAGGCGTATCCTCAGGGACATCCACGATCTGCACGCCTGGCTTCAGCGTAATATCCTTATACTCCGCCACATGGGCGTCCTTCAGACCTTGCTCGATGCGGTTTAGATCCTTTTCCGTGACAGTGTCATCGTACTTCCAGTTTGTCTTCGCCTCGTATGGCATTAGGCCACCTCCTTCACTGTAATCGGCTGCTTAATGATTGTATCGGACGTAAGCGGGATGTAGACGTCATTCGACGTCAGCACCGTGCCGTCCGCAGCCCGAAGCTCGATCAGCGCTACGCTGTCCACAGATCCAAACGGAATCATATATTCCAGATTGACGACGCTCTTCGATACTTGCTTCACCGTAAACTCTGTAATCTCATACTTTTTATTCAGCACAACCTTGGCAATTCGCGTGTTGACATGGGTCGCCAGTTCTGCCAGCAACGTTGATTCAATCATTTGATCTGCACCTCCGGCCCGCGCTCGGCAAATGGCGAACGCCCCAGCTTCCACGTGGTTGAAAGCCTTGTCGTCCGCTTCAAATCCAAGCGGTATATGTTCTCATTCACTCCTACATTGGATAGCAGTGCCGTCTCCTGTTGATAGACCAAGTTGGCAGGCTTCACTGCGTATACCGTGTACCCGACCTCCTTGAATACAGCGGCATCTGTAATGTTGGCAACGATGCGCAGCAGGAAGGCGTCCGCATCTATAACAGCCCGAGCCTTGTCCTTGCCAAGCAAAAAGTCCAGCTTCTCCTGCAAATATCGAATCGTAAACGGCGGCTTCGTCGTGTAGCGGTTAATGATCCGTCTGCGCCGGAAATCGATCGATTCCGCATCGCGATCCGGGAGAATATTCAGCATCCTCTCCCGCCTTGCAATCGCATCCTCACTAGCTGTCATGACGAATTGATCGTCAAACAGCCTTTGCATGGCGGCCAGCAGCTTCTCCTTCTCTCCATCCTGCGTCTCCATAAGCAGAACCATTTCCTTCACGTCATGGTAAAAGTCTGGCAAACGCTTCAGTAACGGTTCAGCCATTCAAGGTCACCGTCCCCATGACCGGAAGCTCTTCCGTGTCCAGCTCCACATTGGCTCCCTTGCCGTTCAGCTTCGTATCCGCAATATCCGCGATACCCTTTACATTCAGAATACGCGCTTCCAGCTGACTTACACGCACGACGGTTCGGTCTTCCTCTTTCCAACTCATGCGCAACGTCCGCAGGTAATCGGCGATCACTTTTTCAACATCCTCCTTCACCTGTGACACGGATATTCCCGCTTCAAGTGTAAGCGTCGTCGATACATGAATGCTTACGGACTCTGCGCCCTTAATGGTGACGGTATGGCCGATAGGCGCGAAGCCCATCCCCTTCCCTTGATTCACCTCTGGGTCGATGATCGTCTGCACATCCTTCACCAGCTCAGCAGATGGAGATTCGAAGCTGCTCGAAATGATGGTGCACTTTACCGTGCCCCCGCCTTTCCATACCGGGAATATTTTCACGCCGCCAACGCCTAAAAGAGAGGTCACCTTCTTCTTGTAGTCGGCTGCATTGCCCCCGAATGGCTGTTCATTCACGGCCTCGAAGAAACGACGGCGCAGTGATTCATCCGACTCCGAATCCGCGCCTGGCGCAATCACCTCCGCTAATTCGGCTCGGGCAAGACCATCCACGTAATCCACCGGCATCAAGGAGCCGTAGTATTCATTACCTTTGGCGCCCTTCTCTTCACATTTGAGCACGAACACACCTGCCGATAATCGTTCGATGACTACATAATGAAGCTCAATCGTTGCAAAACGAGACCGCAATGGCACATCGAATGGCTTGCCTGCCGCATCATAAAACAGCCCCTTGCGTTTGGCTGTTGTAGCCGGCTTGCGCTTCACGCCATATTCAGCCGTGCGCCGCTCCAAATATTCGCCGCTTGATGTATCTGCATACGACAGCTCATTTTGAAAATGCAAGTCCGTATAAGCCTGTACCAATTCCAGAGCAATCGGGGCAAGCGCATCGTAAATGATACTGCCTTCCCGCTTGTCCACGTCATACGGAACGCGTTCCAGCATCCGCTCCATAATGTCCTCCAATCGAGGCACGTTCCAAGCACCTTGTTCCCATTCAGCCATCCAACTTCACCTCCTTCGTCATTGCTAACTGCCCTAGAACCGTCTCTACCTTAAAATGAACTTGTAAAGCGTCTCCCGTTTGTTCAAAGGCAAACTCGCCTACGCGCAAAATTCGATCATCCTGAAGCAGTGCTTCGGATATCGTGCGCTCCAGCTCCGACTTTATGAAGCCCAAACTGTAACCAATCTGCGCGCGAAGCTCAGAGCCATAATCTGGGCTATATATCAAATATTCAAATCGTTCGGTCAACAATATCTTAAGCACGGCTTGACGCATCGCTTCCAAGCCATCTGTCATTCCCAAAATGCGCCCTGCTTCCATATCCAGCCGATAGGTGCGCGTAGGCTGTTCCGTATACTCCAACATTACGGGTATATCTTCATTCTCCAACTCGAACCTTGACTTCGGGATCATGCCCCCACCACCCTATCAAGGGCAACATAGCTTTGTCCTCCCTGCATACGGACTAACAGCAGTTTGTCTCCTACGTACAATCCCTCACGAATCGTAATCTCTTCCCCACCGACACGCACCTTGTGCTCGGTAAGCTGTTCCGTAATGACGAGAGCGGACTCCGGCAAGGTGAAGCGCTGTTCTACCTGCACCTCCAAGGGTGACACACTGAGCACCACACCATACAACAGTGCAACCGGACTAGATGCCTCTACCGCTCCGACACCCGCTTTTTTAATAATGTCCAGCATCATCCTCATTGCTAAATCTCCTTCAACGTTAATGACATCGTATGCCCTGAACCGCTCCACTCCTGGGAGCACTCTTCAATGAGCTTGTTTCGCAGATCCACATTCTGTTCAGGCGCAAAAATAGGGATGTTCATTCCGGCTCGAATGCGCACATCCCCTACAGCGTTCACTTTTAATGTTTTCTTCTCATGGTTATGGAGCTTCAGCAAGTTATCTCCAAGCTGTTGGATTTGAGCCTGATTCATCTTGTCATCTATCTTTTTGTACAGCTGCAGATGTCCCCATTTCGCCATATTGTTACTATCTTTTGATATAAAAGTTTCACGTACACCTTTTTCCGGATTGTCCCGATACATTTTGATATAGTTATACGTCCCATCATCTATGCTGGCCTTATAGGATATGCTCGTCATCTGACTCTCTTCGCCAATCCCGTAATCCGGCATCCAACTTTTCGCTTCCCGCAGCGTAAGTTTGCCGAAGTCGTCATACAGCACATAGATGATTTTGGTAGAGTTTAGGGTGAAATCAAGCGCACGGAACATCATATCCAAGAGCTTCTTGTTGTCCTCCATAAAAGTTGGGATCTTATACTTCGTATCTGCTAACTCTCCAAGCTTGATATCGAATTTTTTGGCAATATATCGAATGATTTCAGTAGCGGTCACGTTTTTAAGCATGCACCAGTCGTTCACCATCAAATAGCGCATCTGATCATAAGCAGTCAGCTTTACAGTATTGCTCTCATCCGTTTCTATGCTGAACACATAGCCGTAAAATACAGGCACCCCATCTTCTTGCACTCGGATAATATCACCATTATTGATGGTAAAGCTGCGATCCTGAAATATGGCTCCCTTACTAAAGGAAATCGATATGCTGGCAGGCTTGCCAACACGGGAGGTCGACCACGTCATGCTCGAGATAAGCTGTGACATGTCCCACGCATTGCCATTACGATTATCGACCAACACTTCCAACCTGTTCATTTCAAATATTCACCTCCTACGTCGCTGTGTCTCATTGCTTTCGAGGAAGTCGCAGAATACGATTCGGTTCCAGTTCATGCAGAGCCTCATCTGCTGAGATGCCGTTCAGTCTTTGAATGTCGATTGCCTTTCTGGTATCGTTGAAAAACTTTTGGGCAAGCAAACTCAGCTTATCCCCCGGCTGCGTCATATACTCGCTTGTTCCTTTACGCTCATCCGGACGCGGCTGCGACGTTTTTGGCACATTAGTCGCACTTGTCAGCTTCCCATCCAGCTTCACCTTTTTGGCTGCATAAAATTTATACAGCTTCAAGGAAATGTCGTACTCCAAATCCCCAACACTGCCAGCAACTTCACGCCAAGTGAATTTATCAATGGCCATAGCTAGATTCATATGGAAGGTCGGCGTCGTAAGCACGAAACGAATCGGACGCTTCGTCTCCATCCATTCACGCAGTTGAATGATATAATCACTAGGCGGCAGCAGCTTCTCTGGCGAAATATGGACGTAGGGCCCATGATGAAGCGGAAAAATGCTGCTGAATTGAATATCAGCCAGCTTCGGCGTATGGATGCTCACAACTTCCCCGATACCGACAATATCGAAGGACTGCAAGTTCCCCGCTTCGCTGATTTCCAGCTGAGACGGATTTACAGGCAGCTCGATAACCTTCTCTTGATTGTTAAAACTCAAATAGATATGGTATCCGCTCATCCGTACACCCCTTCCGCCGTCGACACGAATTCTTCCTCCAACTTTTTCTCGATGCGATTGATTAATGTGTCCATATCGAAGCCTTGATGGATGTCACCAGTGTTCACCTGAACCGTCGGGGTCAAAGATACGAAGTTCTGGATGGCATCCATTTCCGCCAAGTCGCGCATCATTTCAATGCTTTCGTCCGTAATTTCGACTTTATTATCGATAGCGCCTACTTTGCCGACTTCGCCTACTTTCGGGATGTTCATTGTAGCGCCAGGATTTAATCCCGGCATGACTCCTCCGGTGGTGCCAGGCATTGTTTCCGGTGCCTTCGGCAATTCAGGCAGTTTTTCAGGTTTGTAAGAGTTATTCGACTTCGTAAGTTTAGTTAAGTTGTCAATTCCGAATTTCTTTTTGAAGTTATCGACAGAGAAATTTTCAACACCATCAGCAGCAGCATTAAAGCCCCCTTCAATCGTGGCACTAATGTCTGATTGAAACTCATCAGTTTTAATGTGCTCCAGCTTTATATCCAGCTTTTCTTTAATTCCAAGAATGCTGCCGATGGCATTAGCGACCCTGTTAACGCCTTCTAAGAGGAAATTAATCATGTCAAATGCCTTATTTACAAGCCAAGTAAAGGCTTGTATTGCTCCAGCAACAAATCCAGCTACCATTTGGCCCATAGACCGAAGTGCATTAGCAAACCCTTCGCGTACTGGTTCCATAACAGCAATTAATGCTAGAAAAGCTCCGATCAAAGCAACTAAAGCCAAGATAACGATCGTAACCGGATTTAGTGCCATAATGGCGTTCCACAGAGTCTGCATTGCTGCAGATATTTGTGTCACCACTACAATAATCGTCATTATCGTATAGTACATCATCAAAGCGCCAATAATGGCACCCAGTATCGGTAAGATTAACGGCAAATTATTATTAAATACATCGACCAACCATAAGAATCCCTCAACTACCCAAGAGGCCAATTGTGCAATAATAGCTAACCCTCCGCTCAGTACGGCAAAGAAGTTATCAAATTGCCCTGTCTGGAATGCTTGATTCAACAGATCCAGCATTGGGGTAAACATTTGCACAGCATTCTCTCCAGCTGCGCCCAACAATCCATTGAACCGATTAACTGTTTCTTCCCACTTACGAGCAGGACTATCCATCAACATTTCAAGAGAAGCCTTGCTCATGTTGGCTTTTGCCATTAGCGCATCAAAGGTTTGCAGAAATCCATTTAAATCCCCGCTTTTTGAAAAAGACTGTAATTTTTCTTGTTCTGTTTCGCTCACAGGAATTTTCAATTGTTCTATCAAACCTTCACTCTTTCCAAAATATGCCTCTTGCATTAACTTGGCTGTTTCTGTAGGGTCACCATTTGCTTGAAAAGCTGATAAACGCTGTACCATTTCATTCATACGAGTTAAGTCCTGTGTGTTTTTGGAAACAGAAGTTAGTGTAAGACCCGACTCTAAAGATTTTGATACATCCTTGCCACTCAACAGTGCCTGAGCTCTGAGAGCCTCGTATACTTGCGTTCCTTCCTGGCGGTTTCCGTACTTAGCATTATATCGGGATCTGATATCTTCTGATTCAGTTGCCCCCTTAATCGCATCCACGCCCATATTCTGACCGAAGCCCAGCATCTTGGAACCTAGGCCACCAAACCATTTCCCAATATTCTCACGGACAGCAGCGTGAACGGCCGCTCCCTTTTTAATTCTGTCAGCCTTTTTACTTTCTTTTGTGGGTTTATTATCCTCACGAGCATCTTCCGTAGATGATTCAGTTGGAGATGCTCCATTAGAAGATCCTTGCCTTGTTTTCTGCTGCTGAATTCGATTGTATCCAGAGGTAGCACGATTCCATCCTTTATGGATGCCATTGTTAGCTTGCTGCCACGCTCTATTGATGTTGTTCCCTGCCTGCTTCCATCCGCGGTTTATACCTGAATTTGCACGCTGCCATATCTGATTCATGCTGGAACCCGTTTTCTGCCATGACTTATTGATGCCGTTACTGGTTCGCTGCCATGATTGTGAGATTTGATTCGCCGTCTTTTGCCATGCTTGAGATATCCCATTAGCTGCTTTTTGCCATGCCTGTACAATCGTATTTGATGCCTTTTTTAAAGACTGATTTATGGCATTCATCGCTTTTTGCCAAGACTGATTAATCGCAGTTGCAGTTTTCTGCCACGTCTTAGTGATGGCTTCCACCGATTTCTTCATAGCTTGATTCATCGTTGTACTCACTTTGGCAAAAGCACTAGCAAAAGTCTGAACTGACTTTGCCGCTATCTTTAAAGCCTGCAACGACTTTTCATCCATCGACTCTTCCCTCCCCCTGTCCGCAAGATGAAGAGAGCGATTCCCCATCTGCACCCAAGCTGCCCCAGCGGAGCTGCCATTGCCATGCCGACTGTGAAATCGCTGCTCTAATGTCCGCGGTTGTTCCAAAGCCTACATTACCGCTTCTTGCGCATACTGCGCTGTGCCTTGCGCTCCTCCTCCACACGAATGTCGATCATCGCGTAGACGGCTGCGCGTTCGCGAACCGGGAGCGCAAGCAGCTCATGCGGCAGGATGCGAAGCTTATGGAGGGCGTAATAGGCATAGTTCGCTTCGCCATCGCCCTCGCGAATTAGTTTTTTACGTCATTGACAAGCTCGTTCATATCCTGATTGAAGCCGTTCAGCGTCTGCACCTGCTGCAGCAGCCCGGTATATTCGCCAGGCAGGAGCATCTTCCGCAAGAGCGCCTCCGCCCCCATAACGCCATAAGATTGCTGAAGCTCTGCATTTTTCAAGTCTGGATACACAACGCTTGCCACAATCAGCTTTGCCGTATATTCATTGAAGTCGATTTCCGGCGTAACAACTCCGCCCTTGCCCTTCACCTGCTTCGTTGCAGACTTGCGGCACTGTTCGTTTTCCACTTCGCTCATACTGCGAAGCGTCCAAGCAACCGGCTCCCCCTTGTCATCTTTGAAGCGTGGGGACACAATGAATGGCATCTCCGTATTTGGTTCCGCATTTTGGGCAAAGAAATAGCTTAATGTAGTCATCTTCAATCGCTCTCCTCATCTTGAATGGTAGTTAGGTTATTTTAAATTACACTATAGGCGCATTAAAGTTGCTTAAAATATCAACATCGTCAAACGTAAACTCCAATTCTTCCTCCAAAACGTCGCTCTCTGTATCCAGCTTCGCCATAACGACACTGTTCAGGTTCACGTTCTTCAACATGATCGTCTGCGTGCCCACCGAAGAAGTAGGATCCGCGTTAGTCACATTAATCGTAAAGTTCGTATCCTTGCCGGTCTTAATATAATCAAGCATCATCTTGCGGAATAATGGCGTCATATAGTAAATCGTCATGCTGCCAGTTCCCGACCAGCCGGAGGTTTTATGCTGTGTGGCGCGGCTGCCGAGTGTTTTAATTTCTGCTTTTTGTTTTTCTATTTTCGCTTCCAGCGTTTTAATATAGAACATCTCTTCATTTTGACCATTAATTTGTGCAAAAGCCGTGCCTTCACGTCCCGAAATCGTATCCTTCGCTTGTAAGAAACCCATCTTACTTCACCTTCACTTTCATGTAAATTTTCTCTACTGCGTCAACCGGCTGCACGTTCAATTGAATGACGATACTGTCGGAAGCCTCACCCTTCACAACAAGCACATCCGTCTGGGCGTCAAACGGCTGAATTGCATTCAAGCGCTCAAGCTGATCCAAATACGCGATGCACTCTGCACGGAACAGTTGACGTCCTTCCTCATTGTTGTTCGTTTTGCCGACATACGTCGTTTCGAAAATACGCTTCATATCGTTGGCGATGCCGTCCAGCACTCGAATAACGCGGTTTTTGGAGAACGGCTGCCCTTTGTCCGGCGTATAGGCCGTCAATGTATTGATATCCTGCTCCACCACAGCATGACCAAGATGATGAACAAATACGAATTCACCCTTGCGCAGAGCTTCTTCCACCTGCGAATTTGTCATGCGAATATCAGCATCGACCGCATCTTCATAAGCGGAGTACGTCAATGACTCATTCATCGCTGCCGATGCTGTTGCCGCAGCCACCCATACTGTTGCTTGAGCAGCATTCAACACTGTGCCGTCTGCCAGCTTCACGCCATTTTTGACACTAATGATGCCTTCGTTATTCGCAGTTGGATATTGAGCCATAACAGCCTGAATCTTCTTGCCTTCTTCTTCGCGCATACGCTTTACAAATACCGCATAGACAGAGCATAGCGCAGCATCAGAGGAAGGAAGCGCAACCGTATGAAAATCATGAACGGCAATTGCTTCGTGGAAAGATACATGATCCGCATTCACCACATTGCCGTCATCTCCACCTGTGAGCGGCAGACCTGCATTTGCTTCAATCGCACCTGTACCTTCAAATTCAACCCACGCATTTGCAATCAACTGTTCAGCCAGGTTCACCGTTTGGTTGTCCACGGTACGTCCGCCAACCTTCGTGATTACATCTACCTTCGTATTGTCATTCACATTCGCCTGTACGACGAGCTGAATATCATTTCCGCGAACACCACCAAAACGTGCTTTCACCTTTAATTGTTTGTGAGTTGCAGCCGCCTTAGCACCTTCGTTCAATCGATACAACAGCACCTTCTTCGCGCGCTTGAACGCCTCGCGTACCAGCAGCAGAGCCTCATCCGTCAACTCGTAGCCTAGCTGCTCGAATACCGGCTCCCCTGCGTTCAATTCCAGCACCTTTTTTGCTGGCCCCCAGCTCAGCTTCAGCGGCAGTGCCACAATCCCACGCTCGCCAACCGCTCCCGATGGAGCAGCCTCTCCTTGAAAGCGTACATATACGCCTGGTCTTACCTTGTTCTGCGTCGTCCATGTTCCTCCAGCCATTACTTTACCTCCTGAATTTGAAATTGGTGTAGCATCGCATCGATCTGCGCCTTCGTGTACTGCTCATTGCTTGTCAGAAGCGCATGCAGCATATCTCGCTCGCCTGCACTCCAGCATTTCGCTTCCAGCCACTGCTCCTTCGCAAACGCGAATTCGCCCGCAGCCTCGGCATGTTCCACATTACGCTTGTCCTGCTTGTTTGCATTAGACATCTCGAATGCGTCCCTCCTGCTTCATGGCATTCATCTTGCTCATTTCCTCTCGAGAACGTGTCAGCATGTACTCATACTGCACTTGGAACCGCAGCTTGCGTTCCACGATCTCATGCTTCCAGCCTGTCCCCCTGCATAAGCTGCCGCCTGCTTCAATCAGTTCCAGCGCATCATACAGCGCATCCGCAACATCATGAACGGAAGCAGCCTTTGCCTCGGGATAATACTCGACCTCGATGGCTGCTCGCGCTTGATAGCGGCCTTCACCTGCACGAGTCCGTTCCCCTCGAACGAGCTTCACGACCAAGCAGGGCGCTAACTCATTCATTCGTTCTTCTGACTCCAACACCGGGATGTCTGGGTAACGTTCCCGCACCCGACTCAGCACCCCCTGCCGAATCTCGCTGCTTCGCAAGCCTTCACCTCCTGTCCTGCGGTACAAAAGAACCGTTATACAGCTTCGCCGCAAACGGTTCTCCCTTCCTCCCTGCAAGGTTGTCCTGCCCCCATGCCCACAACCTCACACTATCATCTTAGCACCTTGTCCCGTCCACCTGTGTGCCAGCATCCGGCCAGCGGGCGGTCACTGCTTTCCTGTAATTGCAATACATCCTAGCCTTGTCATTGTCTATGTCTTTGCCTTGCTAGACACGACATTCTGATTCTGACTTGTTCAGTAATTGTTGATTGATGTGTAGAGGATAGAGGCACGCTCCACGTCATCATGCATCAATCCTCGAATACTTCTATCCCTAGCATAAAGGCCAGCTCGGTAATTGCCCGTGCTTTGATTCTGCGGAATGTACGCTCACTTACATTCAAGTCAAAGCAGAGCAGATAATCTGGCTTCTGTACATGTGGATTGAGATAACAGTTCTCTATTAGTTCGCGCTCCATGTCGCCTAGATGTGCGACCGCCTTCATGACATTGTCGTGAACCATTTTCATATATGCTTCCTTATCCACATTGTGCAGGGCAATCTCTTCTACTGGCTTGCCTACCTGATTCGTCGCACCGTGGAATCTTGGTTCATAGGAAGTCGTCATTTTCATCTCTCTTCGTACGATGCCTGTTCTTTTGTATAAACGAGCCATAGATAAATACTGCTCCACCATTTTTCGCGTAGCCGACCGATTCACCGTTGCCAACATCCTCATCGCTCCTCATGTGAAAGTTATTAGTAATAACACAATTATGAAATATAGTTGTTTAAAATAACGTAAAATAAAAAAAGAAATGTCCTGATAAACTTGGCCTTGTGTTGTGTAAAACAACATTATAGAATGATGCTGTTCATTCTAAACAACTCACCGATAATTATTGCGAACACCTGTTCCTGTGTGATACACTGCAAGCATACCATGCTCATAAAATGAACGTCAATCTTGAATTTATGAACATATGTAAAATAAGGGTGGTAGCCATGTCCGTAACGAACAAAGAACTTGTAGGTTCCCGTATTAAGGAGCTGCGGCTCAAGCAAGGCTTATCGCAAGACGATGTTGCCTACGCGCTCGATATGAAGCGTGCCAATGTAGCCAATTATGAAGCGGGACGCACGACGCCGCCGAGCGATATCATTGGCAGACTAGCCGATCTGCTGCATACATCAAGCGATTACTTGCTAGGTCGTATCGACAATCCGATGCCGCTGGCCTTAACTTCTTCATCTGATTCTATTCCTGAGTGGGCCACATGGAAAGACAAGAAGGATTTCCGGCAGTTGCTGGAGGAAGATTCAGAAATTATGTTCGATGGCGTTCCCATCGAGGAGGAAGACCGTGAACGGGTGCTTCAAGTGTTGGAGGCCTTGTTCTGGGATGCGAAAAAGCGCAATAAGCGCAAGCCCCGGAGCTGAACATGGCTCAATGACTAACCTATCCGCGAGGTGCATCTCATGGATGTAGAGAAGATTGTACGATCATTAATTCGAAAATATAAAACGAACTGTCCTTTTCAGCTTGCACAATATTTGAACATTCAAGTACGAACAGCTGATCTCGGGAAATCAACGCGCGGCCTCTATTTCCATAAGCTCCGACGCCGCTATATTGTCATTAATTCGGAATTGCCGTTCGAATGGCAGCGATTCGTGTGCGCTCACGAGCTCGCCCATGACAGACTACATAAAGGCATCGGGCATTTCTTTACCGAACAGCATACGTTGTTCCATGTTGGCAAGTTCGAGCGCCAAGCCAATCAGTTCGCTCTGCTTCTGCTGCTGCACGATCAAGAGTGCTTACTTGGGGAAACCCGGGAAATGTACTGTGCGCGCAATGATATTCCAGCTGAACTAGCTAGGTTCCTTCCTACAGATTCGGAGCAAGAATAAATCGGTACGAATGCCGTCACCAATTTCAGCCTACTCCACATAGTATAGGGTAATGCCGAACTATGGGTGTATGTTATCAACCTGAGAGGTGAGATCAGTTATATGAAGGCACTTGTTACCGGGATCTCCGGATTCGTAGGAAGTCATATGGCGGAATTTTTGCTGGACAAAAATGTAGAGGTAATCGGCACGATTCGCAATCGCAGCCGCCTAGAACACATTCGCCACATTCTGCCCGATATTCATCTGGCAGAATGTGAGCTCCGCGATGCATTCTCTGTAGAAACGCTCATTACAAATGAGAAGCCGGATCTTATTTTTCATTTGGCCGCTCAGAGCTTCGTCCCTACCTCCTGGAACTCGCCAGCAGATACAATCTACAACAACGTTGCGGGTCAATTGAACATTTTCGAAGCGGTAAGACGCATTAATCTCGATTGTAAAATTCAAATTGCCTGCTCCAGTGAGGAATATGGTCATGTAGAACCACACGAAACTCCGATACGTGAAGAAAACCCCCTCCGTCCGTTAAGTCCATATGCGGTGAGCAAAGCAGCTCAAGACTACCTTGGCTATCAATATCATAAGAGCTACGGTCTCCATGTCATCCGGACGAGAACCTTCAACCATACGGGGCCTCGCCGTGGTGAACAGTTCGTTACGTCCAACTTCGCGAAGCAGATTGCCGAAATTGAGAAGGGCGTTCGCCCACCTACTGTCCATGTGGGCAATTTGGAAGCGAAGCGCGATTTTACCGACGTACGCGATATTGTCCGCGCTTATTGGCTCGCGCTGGAGCGTGCAGAAGCTGGAGACTGCTATAATATTGCATCCGGCTCTTGCGTCACGATTCGAGAAATGCTCGATATGCTGCTGGCTAAATCGGATATTACGATCGACATAGTGCCAGATCCGAGCCGCATGCGTCCATCCGACGTCGAAATTCTGCTTGGCGATCATTCGAAATTTACAGAACATACAGGCTGGAAGCCAGAAATTCCTCTCGATCATACCCTCAAAGACTTGCTGAACTACTGGCGCGAGCGCGTATAGACTAGTTGCAATCCCCCGCCATAAGCCGATGCGACCGCTTCTTCCGTCCACTGAGGCCGGTCGCATATTCTTTCTCTTCGATCCATATGGAACGGATGAATATGGTAGAATGGATGATAAGGAAAGGAATCATCTATTTATTTATGCAGAGGAGGACAAGCATCATGAAGAATGTTTGGAAGAAGCTGATGAAGAAAGGCTTTTCGGTTGAGCTCGATCAACTTCCACAAAGCAAGCAGCAGTTTTTAGATGAAATTGAGCGTTATTGCGTTCAAGAGAAGGTAAACTACAAGTTTATTGAATATGATCGACCAGCCGTTGTTTCCATTGATGATGTCGTGTATAAATGCCAGGTCGAGAATGCCGGAAGACCCGGTTTCGTCCTTCATTTCAAAGAAATATAAATGCAAGAAATACGTACATAGAGCGTTGAAATTGCGGCGAGCCTCTTTTTTGCCGAGATCGCCGCTTTTGGGTAGCAATTACAATTAGTAAAAAAAGAAAAAGAGCCTCTAACAGACTCTTTTCATATAGTAAAATATGGTATAATCACTAGGACAACGAAAACGGTTTAAGGGCAGGAGGCGCCATCTTCAGAGAAAGAAGGTCCATCATTTTCTTTCGAGGAGGTGAGTGCCATGACAATGTATGAAGCATTGACATTAATGCTGTCATTCGGAACATTTGTTATCCTGATGCTGTCCTTCCATAAAAAGAAGTAACCCGTCCGCCTCTTTCCAAGCCGCAGGTTACTTCCTACCTAAACGCCCCCGCTCTTATAGCGGTAGTTGTCACGGGGATCGTGTTCCAGCACGATCCCCTGTTATATTAGCATATTACAATTTATTCCTCAAGCGCTCTTATGATGCTCCTTTCACTCCAGAGCAAATAAAGTGCCTTTTGTCACAATTCTTTTATAAGATTAACTCACGGCTTCGACGAAATGAAAATCATAGTCCATTGTCCAATCGTGATGCTTAATCAAAAAGTCGTAAAAGGACATATCTCGCATGAAGTCAATGACCCGCGTTATGAGTTCTGGCTCATCGGCTGCTTCTTTTCCTTTCAACTGCCCGAGCCAAATTCCAGCCTTATTGCTTACATAAAATCCTCCGTCGTCCTTCTGGCGCACATGGTATAGCCACATAATGCCGTGCTCGATAACAACTAGATAATCTTCCGCGATAAGATATCCATTCAGATAAACGATTTCGTATCCGAGATCGAGTACGAGTTCAATAACTGCCTGTTTCATACCAAACTCACCTTCTCTATCATGAATCTGAGCACCATTTGCTTGTGTGTAACCGTAATAACTTCGAAACCTAATAAGTCAATATTGTCTTTGGCATGATGAAAGGTGTAAGACCTGGAACAGAAGAAACATTTTTCACGATACCTTAGTTATTACTCTATGGGAGTTGCAATAATAGCTGATATCATACACTCATGATCCGCTGTCACTAAATACGGTCAACATAGAGAACTAGCACAATTTCATGATGCTTCCCAACGTTTCAGGCAATGTGTGATAACATACATGGTGTTCATGCTAGAAATCAGAGCTTGCGAGTATCCACATTTACGATTCTTGATGTTTACTTATGAAAATCTCGTACAGAAATTCCATTGTTCTTAGGGCTTTTGCCTATAACATCAGCAATGGCCATTTTCACAATCAGGCTACTTATACGGTTGATAATTCACGTACTTGTTTGGTATCGTTGATTCACGGTATCTATTGACGATTGAGTACGAGTGACATCACTTAAATTTTGCTTTAGATAGGTCTCCCTTAGTCATATCAATAATACTCAATAATACTGAATGCATTCGGTTTAAACCTGTGTAAGGTTGCTGATTCGCTTCATTATAACTATAAAGTTAATTGACCAACCATTACTCCATGCATAGCATATATAATCCACCTCTTTTTGTCGAAGAGAAACGAGTAAAAAGTTATACTTTTTGGGAATCGAATCATTTACTTTTAGACAATTATACTCTTGTAGTCATATTTAATATACGCTTATGGTCATAATATGTCAAGGGGGATTTAGAAAATGTTACGAATTAAAATCAAACTCAAAGAAGTTATGAAAGAAAAGGGAATCACGCAGACAGAACTAGCTCAACTATCAGGTGTTGCGCAAGCTAGAATTTCAAAGCTATGTAGTACAAAAAGACAAGAGGTAAATTTGGAGATGTTAGAAAAGATCGCTTATGCTTTGGACATCAAAGATATATCCCTAATATTGCAATTCGAAGAAGAAGCTGAAGAATAAACGCCTTTAAACTTAAAATAGACGTTTAAAAAACGCTATGATATCATATAAATAATAAGAGTCGTGCTGGAACACGACTCTGTACAATAGCCGCTTCAAAGGCGGTGGCTATAGGTTTACGTTAAAATAGACCGCATACCTTTTGCTGAGGGCGGTCTATTTCTTTTGGTGCAAGTATATTAGCAGCGTTACAATCAATGTTAGCAACGCCAATATCCACAGTCCGAACTGAAACATAACGGATAGTGCTTCATATACACTCACAGGCTTCACCTCCCTTCAGGGAGATTAGCCGACCGCCCATAAAGCCATTCTATTGTATGGCAAGTATATCCTATTTTTCTCACTTTCGTAAACTATTAAAAACATTGCAGCGCGGTACTCAACATGTCTGATTGAAAAGTGGAGCCTTCCGGCTCCAATGGTTTATTGTTCATGTTGACGCGCGTCCTACTCATGCATTTCCTCGATGTCTTCACGGACGATCGAACCCTGGGGTTCTCTTCCCATCCAACTTTCTGTTCCAAATAAAAAAGCGTCTCTCGGCGCACTTTTTTTAATTTGGAGCGGGTGATGGGAATACTCCGGCTACTTCTGCCACACTTCCGTGGTGGCTCTCGTTATGCCGGACGCTCGCGCTGATTCGTATTTCACAGTAGCATTGCAGCGCGGTACTCAACATGTCTGATTGAAAAGTGGAGCCTTCCGGCTCCAGTGGTTTATTGTTCATGTTGACGCTCGTCCTACTCCTGTATTTCCTCGATGTCTTTACGGACGGTCGAACCCTTGGGGTTCTCTTCCCAGCCTTTCTACGCTCCATAACAAAAAAAGCGCCCTTCGGCGCATTTCATTTGTTATGGAGCGGGTGATGGGAATACTCCGGCCACTTCTGCCACACTTCTGTGGTGGCTCTCGTTATGCCGGACGCTCGTCCTACTCCTGTATTTCCTCGATGTCTTTACGGACGGTCGAACCCTTGGGTTCGCTCCCCATCCAACTTTCCGTTCCAAATAAAAAAAGCGCCTTGCGGCGCACTTTTTTCATTTGGAGCGGGTGATGGGAATCGAACCCACGCCGGCGGCTTGGGAAGCCGCTGTTCTACCATTGAACTACACCCGCATATAAAAAACACTCGTTCCAGAATACCTGATAGGAGTGTAATAAGATGGTCGGGACGACACGATTTGAACATGCGACCTCCTGGTCCCAAACCAGGTGCTCTACCAAGCTGAGCTACGTCCCGACATATATTGCACGTCACATCAAGTGACAAGAATTAATATAGCACAGCCCACTCTGTTGCGCAATACGTTTTTCACCTTCGGAATCATAATTATTTTCGATCAATGATCCACCATCATAGGGTTCTAGTTATCTACAATGCCGTGCTTTAATGCATATCGCGTAAGCTGCACACGATTCTCCAAATGCAGCTTCTGCATAATGTTTTTTAGATGATTCTTCACGGTATGCTCAGATAGGGACAACTGTCCCGCAATGGCCCGGTTCGATTCCCCCTTCGCTACACGCTCCAAAATTTCACGTTCACGAGTCGTCAACGGAGTTGACGGTGGAATCTTGCTCTCGCCCTTCACGGAAAACTCCTGCAATAAGCGAAACGCCAGTTCCTTCGACATCGGCGCCTCATCAATGGCAATCGCACGCAAATACTCATGCCATGCGGAAGGCTGCAAATTTTTGAGCAAATAGCCCTGTGCCCCTTTTTTCAATGCCTCAAACAAGTGAGTAATATCATCCGACACCGTCACCATCACGATTTTCACATAGGGGAACTGCTCTTTGATCCGCTTGGTAGCTTCCAATCCGTCCATAACAGGCATGGAAATATCCATCAAGATCAAGTCCGGCATGACTTGATCCGTCATACGAAGTGCATCTTCTCCATTCACAGCCTCACCTACAACGACGAATGCAGGATCAATGGCTAAAATATCCCGCATTCCCTCACGCGCATGGGCATTATCGTCGGCGATTAACACCCGAAAACAATGCTGCTTCTCCATCCTCTGTTCCGCATTCACGCTAGTTTCCTCTCCTTCCGCCAACTTCATTAACTTGCAATACGCACTACCGTCTCGTCGCCATCTCGTTCCAAAGACAAGCTCCATCCCATATTGGTCGTGCGGTCGCGTACCATCTTCAATCCATACTTCCCCTTCTGTGCAAAAGGCTCTCCTGCGAATCCGATCCCATCGTCCCGAATGTCGCAGACGAATCCTTCAGCCACAGGCTGCGCTATGATCCATACTCGTTTCGCCTCTGCATGCTTGCGCACATTCAGCAGCGCCTCGCGTACAGCCGACAACAGCGCGATTTTCTCTTTCAATGACAATTGATCTTCAGGCAGCTCCCACTTCACGTCCAGTGTCCAATCCGTATCCTTTCGAATATCCTCGATCATCGTAACGAGTTGATCCGACCAGCATACATTCATCTCTTCAGGGACAGTTTGCAAATTAGCGATGGACAGGCGCACATCATCATATACATGACGAACCGTCTGTCGGAGCTTGTCCAGCTGCTCTGGCTGCTGTTCAGTCGAAGCTGTCTCCAGCCGATCAATCTTTACCGATAGCATGAACAATGATTGTGAAATTCCATCATGCAGCTCTTGTGCCAATTTGCTCCGCTCCTCCAAGGCCGCCTTCGTCTGCTGCTCACGCTGCAGCTTCTTATTCGTATCATCCAGCAGCTTGAATAAGCGAGTCAGCAGTGTGGCCGACACGATAAAAACAATGGCAGGGGCGAGCCAATTCCCAACCTCCATGGAAACGTAAGGGAGCAGGAACGAGTGGCGCATATATTCCCATAGTCCAATTGTAATCGTAGGAATCCATAGAATCAGATGTTTAATCGTACGGTCCTTCAAGATAGTTTTCGCTCCATTCTATGTTCGGTATCATCCATGCGCATCTATTCCTATTGTAATGAAAAAAGCATGCGGTCACCAGTTCATAACCGCACGCCTATCTGTCTTACCTATTCATCATATTACGATTGCAATAATTTCGGTGCGCTCGTTGATTCTCGAATCACGATCTCCGACTCTAGACGAGCACTGATACTGCGCTTATTCGTTCCATTAATCTGCTTTATAAGCAAATCAACAGCAACTTTGCCGATTTGGTGAGCTGGCTGTCGCATCGTTGTCAACTGCGGACGCAGTTGGGAGGCGATGACTTGATCATCATAGCCGATTACAGACATATCATCTGGCACCTTGTAACCAGCCTGCCAGAGTGCATTGATGGCGCCAATCGCCGTGAAATCATCAGCCGCGAACAGCGCCGTCGGCATACAACCTGCATGCAGCCATCGCTGTACAGCATCATAGCCGGATTGAATGCAGAACTTGCCATCCTCAATTGCAAAAGGTTCGAGGCCTGCGTCACTCATTGCATCCCTGAAACCCCTTTCACGTTCAAGTGCACTTAAGAAGAACCGCGGCCCACGAATATGAGCGATTGATCGATGGCCCAAATTAATAAGATGCTTCGTTGCATCATATCCACCTTTATAATTATCCACATTCACGTTGGTCACAGAAGGCTGGATTGTCTGATTGTCAATAAGTACGAACGGGATTTTACGTTTTTTTAGTTCTACCACGTAAGGTTCCTCATGTACCGCAGATAGAATCAGCATTCCATCCACGCGATCCTCTTGGATTAAGTCCGTACCCACCCCTTGTTCCATCGGCTCTGATGCAACCGATAGTGCTAAGTAATAACCATGATCCTTTAACAGTGAGTACACCGATTGCACGATACTATCCAGAAATGAATCCTGCAAGGTAGTGACAATCATCCCTATGACACCTGTTTTCCCCTTCGCAAGGCTTCGAGCTGCTGCGTTCGGGTGGTAATCCAGCTCCTTCATCGCTTGAAGAACCTTGACCCGATTCTTCTCTCGAACCGTCTTCGCGTTATTTAGGACACGGGATACCGTCACTACAGATAAACCTGATTTCTTAGCCACATCAAATATACTGACCTTCATATCCTTCTCCCCTCATGATCGATCATTAGATATGGAAAGGCACAAATCTCTATGTAACCATCATAACTAACTTTAAAGCGTTATTCCATTAAAACTCCTGTGATATCCGCCATTTCACGCCTTTTTTAGTAAATCTTTAGCTAGGAACGGCCCTTCTTCTTACGGATTGAACTTCTTTATGAAACGAATAAAGAAAATCCCCGTATGAATAATACTAAAAGGGATTGATAATCCCCTTCAACTCTAGATAAGTGTTCAAAAGGAGCTGGCATTCATGATCGTAGTAACGACCGAACGCATTGCAAATTATGAGGTATCCGAAGTACTGGGAACGGCATTTGGCGTTGTTGTTCGAGCACGCGGTATCGGCGGGGACATTATGGCATCTTTGAAAGGTCTCGTGGGCGGTGAAGTCAAGCAGTACACTCAAATGATCGAGGATGCTCGCCGACAAGCAATGGATCGCATGATCGAGAATGCGCACGCAATGGGTGGAGACGGAATCATCATGATGCGCTTCGATAGCGGCGATGTCGGCCAGAATATGAGTGAAATTGTAGCTTACGGAACGGTTGTTAAGTTGAGAGCGGTGCATTCCTAATGGATGAGGTTGTACATTTCTTCAAAATCGCTCTTGTGGTGTACGGCCTGCCCTTGATCGGCCTTGTCATCCTGATCGTGATCGGCAAGAAATATTTCGACAAACGCTATAAGCAGTACGATAATCCATTGGATGCCATTGGGGTCTCAGGCGATTTTACGCCGACGAAAGAGATCTTTATCGATCCGAGGGATGGCTTAAAATATCAAGTGTATTACAACCCGAAGACAGGCGAACGCAAGTACGTTCGCATGCAGTAGTAGCCTATTCATATTTTATTTCTAACCTAAGAAAGACCGCTCAGCCATAGCTGGAGCGGTCTTTGTATGTTCTTATCGTGAAGGAGCTTTCACATTCCTTTACGAATTTTTCTTATGAATCGATACTTCAGGTGTCGTCATTTGATCATAGAAGTCCAAGTATTTGTCCCGATCATCAGAAGCAAGCAGCGCCATGGCGGAACGAGGATGTTCATCAAGCGTACCTGTAATCAAGTATGGAATCAGGTAACCCCATTCCCACTTATCACGCATCGGAATCATGTATTTCTCAAGGAAGCCAAGCACAGATCGAAGCTGGTATTTGCTGTTCTTCAAATGAGTCAGTAGAGCTTCTGTCGGACAGTTGCCCGCTCCACGCCCCATCCCGTATATGGAAGCATCCAGCATTTCAACCCCAAGCTCTGCAGCAACAAGCGTATTCGAGAAAGCAAGCTGCATATTATTATGGGTATGAACACCGATTCGCTTGTTCGGCAAATGCTCTTTAAATTTATTCACGAGGAAATGAATATCATTATGATCAAGGCTGCCGTAGGAATCTACGACGTATACCACATCAACGACACTCTCTTTGATCATCGAAAATGCTTCGATAAGATCATTCTCCATCACATTTGACAGCGCCATAATATTGATCGTTGTTTCATATCCGCGATCATGGAACGTACGTACCAAATCCAGCGCCTTGTCCACATCCTTGATGTAGCAAGCAACCCGGATCAAGTCCAACATACTCTCATTGCGCGGTAGAATGTCGTTCTCATCCACACGGCCGATATCTACAAGTGCGGATAGCTTCGTAGTACCCTTCTGCGGAATGACAGTACGTAAAAAATCGTCATTCAAAAATCGCCAAGGGCCTGCTTCGTCAGCGCCTTTGAGCAGTTTAGGCGAATTTTTGTAGCCGATTTCCATATAGTCGACGCCAGCATCATTCAATGATGCGTATAAGCTTTGCACGAACTCGACGCTGAAGTCCCAATTGTTTACTAGACCACCATCGCGAATTGTGCAGTCGACAATTTTGCAGTGATTCGTTTTCATTCCGCTATCTCCTTTGCCAAATGTTTTCTCTCCATTCTAATGGAAACAAACTCATAAAGCAAAGCAAAAAAGCTTCATTTTCGTGTCGTTTTCATAGATTTCGATAAATTATCTACAATTTAATCCTTTTTCTATGAAAAAAATCACATGTAATTTTTCTTCCATTGTGCTACATTCAATGTAAATCCAATTGATACCGATTATCATTATAAATAAGAACATAACGAGTTAATCATAGATTGATATTGATATGTTGAAGAAAGAAGGATTAACATGCGCCCAACTAATTGTGAGATGCTCGGACAAAATGCCTCCTTATGCGAATTGAAGCCTGGCCAGCGTGCATGTATTTGTGATTTGTCCAAAGTCCATGCATCGGTCTGCCATCGCCTGCGTGATCTGGGCATTACAGAAGGAACCCATGTAGAGCTGAAGCGTACCAGCTTGTTCGGCGGCCCGCTTACCCTAGAAGCTAACGGCCAATTGTTCGGCATTCGCCAAAACGAGGCTCGCTCTATCGGGGTGAATGGCGCATGAGTACTTGTACCACCGCACTCGTAGGCAATCCGAATACAGGTAAGACTTCCTTATTCAATGCTCTCACCCGCTCTTACGAATATGTAGGCAACTGGACTGGCGTAACGGTAGAGAAGAAGGTCGGCCACCTGCATCGCAATTCAGGCACGCTCATCGACCTTCCCGGCATCTACTCGCTGCAGCCGATGTCGCGTGACGAGAGCGTCGCTGTAAGCTACCTGCTCCACGAACGGCCAGATACGATCTTGAATGTTGTCGATGCTTCACAGCTCGAACGCAACTTATATTTAACCATACAACTACTGGAATATGGACTTCCCGTGCACATTGCGCTGAATATGAACGACGTGGCACAGGGCCGCGGCATTCACATTCATACGCAGAAGCTGTCCAAGGCACTTCATGCCCCCTTGATTCCCGTCAACGCTAGACGAAAGCAAGGAATTCACGATATTTTGCAGCATATCAATCACCCCGCCCAAGATACAGCGAGGGAAGACGGAGATCCGTTCCAACTCGACTATGGGGAAATTACGGAACTCGCTATTCAGCGTATGTCGGAGTACTTACCACCTAAAGATGGGGTACCTTCAAGATGGATTGCGCTGCAGTATCTGGAACAGAACAATACCGTTCGTGAATGGGTTCACAGCGGATTAAATCAGGAGATGAATGATAAGCTCCTGCATATATGCAATGCAGCAGAACAGCAGCTACAACAGCAGGGCATCGCGCTGCACATGGCACAGCATATTCGTGCGGTGCGCACTGCCTTTATTCGTGAGGTCTGTGCAGAAGCGATTGACAGTACGAAGGAGAAATCCGTAACCTTGACGGAGCGCATCGATGCCATTGTTACAAATCGCTGGCTAGGCATTCCGATCTTTCTCGGCATTATGTTCCTCATGTTCAAGGCGACATTCGAATGGATTGGAACTCCAACGTCGGATGCATTGGATGCCTTCTTCTCCGGACCCGTAACGGACAGCGCAGCATCCATATTGAATGCGATTGGCGTGTCACCATTTACCCATGCGCTGATCGAAGAAGGGATTATTGCTGGTGTTGGCGGCGTACTCGTATTCGTCCCGCAAATCTTCATCCTGTTCTTATTCATTTCCTTTATTGAGGATTCGGGATATATGGCTCGTGTGACCATCGTCATGGACCGGCTTATGGAAGCCGTTGGTCTGAACGGCAAGGCATTCATTCCATTTGTCATCGGCTTCGGGTGCAACGTTCCTGGCATCATGGCCGCTCGTACGATTGAGCAGCCGCGCGAACGGCTTGTCACTACTTTGCTCGTTCCACTGATGTCATGCTCTGCCCGCTTGTCCGTTTATGCCTTGTTTGCCGGTGTCTTTTTTAAGAGTCATCAAGCACTTGTCGTGCTGTCCCTCTATGTGATGGGAATTGCACTCTCCCTGCTGCTGGCCAAGCTGTTCACCAAGCGGATGATGAAGGAGGAGCAGAGCATTTTCGTTATTGAGCTGCCACCTTATCGGCTGCCACAATGGCAGACTTTGTTCCGCAGCACATGGGAGAAAGGGAAAGGATTCGTACGCAAAGCAGGTACCTTCATTCTTGGAGGCTCCGTGCTCATCTGGCTCATGACATATGCAGGACCAGGCGGATTCGGAGTTGAGATGGACGACTCCTTCCTGGCGATGATTGGCGGCGTGCTTGCCCCATTGTTCGCTCCGCTCGGCTTCGCCACATGGCAAGCGGGGGCTTCTTTAATTACCGGGTTTCTTGCCAAGGAAGTCGTTGTGTCCACGATGAATATCATTTATCACGCACCAGACACGGCTATGCTTGAATCCCAGATCGCAGGGGCATTCACCCCGTTGTCCGCGTATGCCTTTTGTGCCTTCGTGCTGCTGTATGTTCCTTGTCTTGCAACAGTGGGCATTATTAAGAAAGAAACCGCATCATGGCGCTGGACATGGTTCTCCATCGGCTATGCCCTACTTATCGCCTATGTTGTCGCACTCATCATTACGGGAGTCGGTAGACTTCTCGGATTTTCATAGAACAGGTGGTGAATCGCATGTCGTGGCCGGAAATTGGCATTGTGATGATCATATTTGCGTATGCACTGTGGATGGTTGTACGCCACGTGCGTAAATCGAAGCAAGGAGCTTGTGCTTCATGCGCATTGAACCGCTCCTGCTCATCCGGATGCTCCACACAACCACATCCAAATGCAGCTGACGCTGACTAATAGCTGTAATGACAAGAACAGTAGCCGAGATGAACCTCGTGCTACTGTTCTTTGTTGTTTACCTCTATAATTGCTGCATGCTCCTCGCTCCATGCCCAGTCCCTAATTAGGCAGCATACACCTCATGCGAAGATAGCTGTTACCATTCCTTACTCTCTACCACAACAAAAACTCCATTACTCGTACAAGCTTATCAATTCATCAACAAGCTCGCCTACATACGATACAGCTTCTCGGATCGTATTCGTATCGGACATATCCACACCGGCCAGCTTCATCAGCTCCAATGGAGGCAAGGAACCGCCTGCCTTCAGCGCCGTCAGCCAACGTTCTACTGCCGGCTGTCCTTCCTCGCGGATGCGCTTGGCTGCTGCCGTCGATGCTGTTAAACCTGCTGAATACGTATATGGATATAAAGACATGTAATAATGCGGCTGACGCATCCAAGTCAGTTCCGAACCTGGATCCATCATAACGGCATCGCCCCAGAAATCGCTCTGGACCTGCCCCTTCAGCTGCGACAGCAGATCAGCCGTAAGCGGCTCTCCCTGTGAAGCAAGCTCATATACCCTGCGCTGCATCTCACCTTCGAGCAAATGCGTTACAAAATTATGATAATACGTATTCAGCAGCTGCGTAATAATCCAGCGTCTCATCCGAGGATCATTCGACGACTGACGGAACAAGTAGTCAGCCAGCAGCATCTCGTTCATGGTGGACGGAGCCTCGATAAAATAAAGCGATGGACGTGTATTGGATATCCGCTGATGTTTATGTGCCAGCATGAAGTGCCCCGCATGGCCCAACTCATGAGCCAGAGTGAATGCTCCTCGCATGCTTCCTGTCCATGTCATCAATATGTAGGAATGGGAATCATAAATTGATGAGCAGAATGCCCCTGTTGACTTGCCTACATTATCCGCATAGTCAATCCAGCGATTTTGGATGGCATCCTGCATAATTGCCATGTACTCCGGCCCCATGACCTGCAGCGCCTCTACTACCTGCTGCGCTGCTGTCTCGAACGAAACTTCCGGATCGTATTCAGGGTCGAATGGCGCCTTCAGATCACTAAAGCGGAGTTCCTCAAGACCGAGAACACGTTTCTTGAGCTTTGCCCATTTCCGCATGTGCGGAGCCAGCTCGGCTTGAATCGTATCTAAAATAGCGTGATACATCTGCTGTGTCACTTGTTGTTTATGCAACAGCATATCGGTTACATGATCATAGCCGCGAAGCTTCGCCAGCACGACTTGCTTCTTCACTTCTGTTGCATATGAAGCTGCAACCCCGTTGCGATATGAATGCAGCGTTTCGGAAAATGACCGGAATGCTTCTCTGCGCAAGTATGTATTCGGAGACTCCACATATCGATTCTCAAATAATGCAAAAGATAGCGGGTACGTCGTACCCTCCTGATCGGTAATTGATTCGAACGACATGTCCGAAAGCTTGATCTGATTATAAATTTTGTACGGAGCTCCTAAGACGTTGTCAAGCGCTGCGAGCGTCAATTCCGTCTCGCTGCTCAGCCGATATGGCTTCTTGCTTGCAATCTGATCCAAATAGGGCTTGAATTCCAGAAGCTTAGGCTCTTCTTCATAATATGCAGGCAATGCATCGTCGCTCATGTCACTAAATTCAGACTCGAAGAAGGATAGAGCAACGGACACTTCAGCCATCATATCCTGCGCACGGCTGTTATTTCCCTGATTCACTGGATTCGTGCTGTCTTCCGTCAACCGCAAATGTGCATAACTGCCGCATAACTGTGCACGGCTCCAAATGACATCCATTGCTTCCAGACAAGCCAGCAATGTACCAGCACCCTCATGCAATTTGCCTGTGAAGCGGGTGACTGAACTCAAATCAGCTGTAATCGCTTGCAATTCCTCAAGCCATTTTGCTTCGGATTCGAATAAATCCTCCAATCTCCATGTCGCTTCCAGAGGGACTTCTGATCGTTTCATACGCGTTGCTTGCGTCGCCATTCGTCCATCGCTCCTTTTCCCAAAAGTGGTAGTTGTGCATATTGGTATTCTACTACGATTCCTCCCTCCTTGCGAATCGAGATTGATTATAAAGGCCGCCTGTTGGAGGTTCGAATTCCCTCCATTGAAAGCCCTCCACACCAGCTAATTTGCACCCTAGGGTGAAGGGCTCCTTTTCAATTCCACATCATGAAACGGTTCGGGAAGGAATCGATCCTAACTCATTCCCTATTACTAACGATTGATATATGCGGATTGCTGCAGCAGTCTCTTCAGCACTACGATGCCTTCCGCGCGCGTAGCAGTTTCATTCGGGACAAAAAAGTTTGTATTGCGCCCTTCCATAAATCCTTTGCTCACGACCGCAGCTACAGCATCCTTAGACCATGCGGCAATCTCATTCTGATCCTTAAAGGATTGGAGAATTGCCTCCGTATTCACATCGGTATCCTTTACCCCAGCAATCTCAGCAGCTCGTAGTATGAGCACACTCATCTGCTCACGCGTGAGCAGCGCATTCGGGCTGAAGTGGTTGCTGTCCGTGCCTTGAATCAGTCCCTGCTCTACCGCTGCTCCTATTGCACCTGCATACCAATCTTGCGACTGGACATCAACGAATGGCATCACACCTGCCTTCTCCTTCATGCCGAGCGCTCGCACAAGCATCGCTGTAAATTGGGCACGCGTCAACGGCTCTCCCGGCGAGAAGCGGGTATCACTCGTTCCCTTCACGACCAGCTTGGATGCCAGCAATAAGATATCTTGCTCAGCCCAGTGTCCCTGTATGTCCGTGAACATTGGCGGCTGCACTTCTGCAGTGCCGTATATCCCCGTCCCCGATAGCTTAAGCAGCACTTCCAAATCCCCTTCACGAGATTCAAATAAGGAAGGGACGAACGCGTAACTTCGTGATTTCCCATCATAATCAATTGCCGTCATTCGATTTCGATCAACTGCAGTCGCTGGAAGCTTGAATCGATATTCCGCCCGTTCCCCCTTGAACGCAATCGCCTGCACTTCTTCCCCTTCCTTCAAGACTAATCCAATTTCGATCGCAGTCCCTATCTTCTTGGAACCATCCTGCATTAATCGTTGCTGGAGTGCTCTATCCTGTTCTTGCAATAACGTCCCGATACGAATCTGAATCTCCCCAGATTTCTGATTACTGATGCCTGTCAGCGCGGACTTCATCGCGGGAAGCGGCAGCTTCAGGACACCTCGCGGCGATTCGATGAGCAAGCTGGATTGTGGAAGCTCCTCCGCCGCTTGCACCACGCCTAGCACGGGAATGCTAATTTCAAGCACATCCTGCACATTCGCAATCGAATATTTCAGAATAGGGTCAGACAATGAAGAAGCTTGTTTCTTGAACTGTTCGATCTCTTCCTGCATCGGAGCAAGATTTACCTTCGCTGCGGTCACTTGACGACCATCCCGATCTTGTCGATAAGCAATGGACAGCCTCTCTAGTTTGTTCGGTGTCGCAGGCTGCTGCGAGACAGCTCCCGAACCGCTAGATGGATTCGAACCCGTGCCGCCTGAATCGGTGCGGATGATGTCAATCGTCCGACTGTTCGTCTTATATTTATCTACAAACACAGTAATCGTTACGCTGTTCCGGCCAACTGATAGCGGGATGTTGGATTTGAAGCCGCCGCTTGCGTCAATAATCGCGGGCTTACCATTCAAAAACACCTCAGCCTTCCCTGTGCCCAGCACCTCAACCTGACCCTCCACCACTATCTCGCGGTTCGAAGTCTGCCGCCCTTCATCGTCTTGCCATCCACTAAGTACAGCTGCCCGTATCGAGTTACCCACGTCGTACGCGTTCGCCACAAGCTGGCGCAGCGTTCGCGTCCCAGAAGGATCGACGGTTGTAATGACGAATCCTCCCTGCGGAATGACACTGTTGTTCTGCTCCGGTACAGCCCAGTTCCATTGGATCGCTTGTTTACGATTAACTACATTCGTCACTTTACCGCCGGCATCTACAACAACCTCGACCCCGAATTGATTCGTGCCCGTTGAATAACCGAACGCGTCAGTCAGCACATTCACATTGCCCTCGACTCGGTTCACATTATAATAGCTCCCTTCCATGAATGAATCCGGGCTGCCTGGCAAGCTGATGCCGAGCTGATAATTCTTCACATATTCCTCATCCCGGAGGGCCGCCGAAGCAATGGGCCAGTTGATCTGGGAGGCATCGAACAACATTAGGCCATTCGTTGTAGCCAATCCTGCCTGAAATACCTCCCGCTGCACAGACGGAGTCTGCACATTGACAAGGGATATCCCCGCATACAGCGGAATCTCTCCATTGGTCACGATATTGCCAAGCGTGATGTATTTCTTCACTTCCTTACTGGTCGTCTGGTAGGCGCCGATCATTAAGAAGTCTAAGTATTCAATATAGCCCGTATCATAATATTCCGGTGTATAGACGGATTGATCAGGCAGCCCTAAGCGTGCGTCATAGCGGAAATTACGGCTCCCCCAATTGACACCGTTCAAATAATACGTTTCATACCAAGAGCCTACATAGGAGGACACTTGGATCGTCCGTCCCGTTGAGACTTCATAGGAATCAACGAGTGCCTTCACTTCGGCAAAGAAGCTCTTGATCGTCCCGGAACGGAATTCCCACCAGTCTTGAATCAATGACCCGTATACCCGGACGTTCTGCTCATATCGGTAAATATCGGCCGGCCAGTTCTGCAACTGCTTGCCCCTTGCTTGCAGGAACTGCTCGAATTTGATCCGAGTGACGTCACTGAAATCAGCCGTTTCGTTATCATATCTCCCTCGATCATGGACGACTCCATCGACATCGTAGTTTTTGATCACTTCTTCGAACGTTTTTAATTGATACGCTCTTACCTCATCATCCGAAGGATTAACGAATGCAACGAGCCCTTTTTTTGCGCTTTCCCGAAGACGTTTGATCTCCCCGTTGTTTTCTGGAACGTAGATACGCTCCTCCCAATTCAAGTGCTGATCGAGCACTGCGTATTCGTTATGGGCGATCGAACCTTCTGCAAATACATTTAGAGATGCGTGCACCTTTAAGCCAAGCGCATGGCCATGCGTAATAAATTCCTGCAGCAGGTCGAGATTCGGATTCGAGCCTGCCTTCTCCGGCGCTTGTATCTCGCTTACGTACGGTCTTCCGGTCAGATCGTTCTTCTTATAGGATACGAACCCCTCTACCCCTTTCACATCGAAGACGACTGTCGTCACGCCTAAGTCCTTTGCCTTCTTCAGGAAGGCCAGCACTTGCTCGCTGGATTGGAACTTCCGAGCATTCGCTGCCTGATCGACCCATAGAATGATGTCCTTCTCAGGTGCAAATCCCGGTCTGCTGAACACGACCATATTTCGCTTATCCTGTTCCTTTCCGTTTTTCATAACCACAATATCCACATAGTTCGTACCCCTGCCCAGCGTAACGGGAACTGAGAAGGTACCATCCGCAGCGAAAGTCTCCTGCTTCCCATGGATCAATAATGCCGTTGACTCCGGATGATCGATATTTACAATCCGCCCAGTAACCACCGTCTGGTTGTCTGTTACGGTATACATCAGCTCATTATCCAGCATCAGTCTTGCAATCGCTCCATTGCCGCTTCTCACATCCTTAACAGAGACTACCTCTCCGTTTTTGCGAAGCTTAATCTGATCCCCCGCCTTGAAATGAACCGCTAGATACCGTTTGATGAAGTTCGTCGTATAGCTGTCGTCCTGTGCCATTAATACATAACCGCCATCTGGGATTTCCAGAGTAGTTGGCCCCGTCCAGACAGGAGGCTTGCCATTAATAGAAGGATTGACGACACGAAGCACACGATTATGTTCGTCTACTTGAACAGCAACATTGTATTGAGGAACGACAAGCGAGGAGCCATAATCACGTGTAAATAAGGCAACTACATTTCCGTGTGCGGCGATGTCTTCGTCTACAGCATCAATTTTATGCCGAGGCCCTTGAATTTCGATTGTGACATCGATTGGAGCAGCCTCAACCTCGATATAGTCTGAGCCCTGCCCGGAGCGTTCATAGGTTGCGGTGATGTTGGACACTGCCAGCTCTGTATCGCCTTGCAACAAGCGCACCGTGATAAGGTTAGCACCTAAGGTCAGATACACTTGCTGCAGAAAGCTACCGTTCGCGGTAATACTCGCCTGCTTCCCACCGATGACAACCTGAATATTCTGGTTCTCTCGATAATTCGCAACATAGCCTTTGACCGCAATCATGGGTACCGTTACCGTTGAATCCGAAGGGGTAACGAGATGCAGTTCAGGCTTCAGTTCAGGCTCAGGCTTCTGATTGCGGAAATCAGCTGCCGTCAATTCCTTGCCGCCTCTCATTAATCGAATGTGATCTCCAACGCCGTAATGATGGAATAGTGGTTTTTGATAAATCGAAGAGTCCCAAGTGGTTCCACCAGAGAGCACGATATAGCCCTCCTCTGGAATAGCAATACTTATGTCGTCATCCCATGACACCGGAGGATCAGCATCAGGGCCATATACAGCTTCTACAACACTGTGACGATTGACCACGAGGGCCACATCATATTTTTTGACGAACACTTCATTGCCGTACACCGTATTCGTCACACCGGCTCCACTCGTATATAAGGCCAAGTAATCGGTTTTGTTCGCTAATGAATCCCCGGGGGAATTAATATCGCTAATTACAAGCGACTGCGTTGCATCCTGCGAGACGATGGTGACAGGGTCTGCCTCACCCGATGGAAGAAGCAGTTGTTCGATTGGGGGCAGATCCGCCTCAGCCTGCGCATAATTAGGCACGGCCTGCAGCAGCGTGGAGAAAAGGAGAATGGCAACAAGCCAGATGGACAACGGTCTCAGCAAGATGTATCTCATTACGATTACCACCTTTCAGGAGAACAATTTAGGATCTATGCGCTGATACACGCATAGCAATCACGTGTGTATGTTCACCCCCTTTTGACCTTCTCGTTACAGTAATGATTGCCTCCACATTGTAGTGGTAAAACGCTTACATCATAAGCGGTTTCGCATTACCTTTTCTGGTAAAATCATGTTCATTTTTGTAGTCTTCCTATATTTGAAACCTTCTACTCGATGCGAATCCCGAACGCCCCTACGGAATAGTCAGAGAATAAACTTCTTAATTCATTTTTTATCTTGCAGCTGCCATTATTTAGTGTATGATAGAAATTATTTCATTCGACGCTTCTTCCTTCGCATGACGTAGAAGCCTCATGTCGTTCACAGATTGGAGGTCATCTTATGTCACAGAACACATCCATATCAATGACTTGGCTGCTTCGGTATCTATATCCGGTAAGGGGCCGGCTGCTGCTGCTGCTGATTATGCTGCTCGTATCCACTGCATGTCAGCTCATTAATCCTCAGCTTGTGCAGCAATTCATCGATACAGCCGCAGCTCAAGGTGCAATATCCACCCTTCTCACACTTGCAGGCATTTATCTGCTCATTGCTGTTTTCACCCAGTTTATTACGGTTGCGATAAGCTATGTTGGCAATGATATCTCATGGCGCGCAACCAATACATTGCGCGGTGATCTCTTGCGGCATTGCCTCGGATTGGATATGCATTTCCATAACCGCAAGACGCCTGGCGAGATGATCGAGCGAATAGACGGCGATGTAACCGGCATGTCCAACTTCTTTGCCATGTTCATTGCGCAAGTCATCGGCAGCTTCATCCTGCTCATCGGTATTCTTGGGTACATGTTCACCGTTAATTGGCCGATTGCAGCTGTCATGACTGTATTTACGCTTCTCTCCATCGGCTCTATGGTATTTATTCGCAACATGGGCGTGAATAGCTCCAAGGACGAACGTTCTGCAAGCGCCGCCTTATTCGGCTTGATTGAGGAACGAATCGCGGGTATTGAGGATGTGCAAGCGAATGGGGCTGTGCCCTATGTCATGAATCGATTCCATGGTGCGATGCGGAAGGTGTTCTTATCCGGCCGCAAAGCTTGGATGCTGCGGGTTATTCCATGGAATAGCACAGTCGTACTCTTTTCGATCGCTGTGACGGTTGTACTGTTATTGGGCGTCCATTACTATTTGATCGGTCAAATATCGCTCGGAATGCTGTTTCTCATATTCCAATATACGCAAATGTTGAATACGCCTATTGAGCAGCTGGGAGATCAAATTCAGGAATTCCAAAAAGCCAAATCCGGCATGCTTCGCGCTCGCGAGCTCCTCTCCCTTCGCAGTGAGATTGAAGATGGAACGAAGACGCAGCTGCCAGATGGAGCTCTCGGTCTGGAATTCAAGCAGGTTACCTTCGGCTATAACGAAGATAAGGTCGTGCTTCACGACATCACTTTCAACGTTCAGCCAGGCCAGCGACTGGGCATCATTGGCCGTACGGGAAGCGGCAAGTCCAGCATTAGCCGTCTGCTGCTTCGTCTATACAACATCAACAGCGGAACCATTCGAATTGGCGGCGAGGATATTCGCAGCTTGAAGCTGGAGACGCTGTACCGCCGCGTAGGAATGGTGACGCAAGACGTGCAGCTCTTTGACGGAACGCTGCGCGACAATCTAACCTTATTCGATCCGAATGTATCGGACGAGAGCATCTTGGAGACAACCGCGAGGCTCAGTCTGCGGCAATGGATTGATGGACTGTCTAATGGACTCGATACCCATTTGTCCTCGGGGGGTACTTCGCTATCCGCAGGTGAGGCTCAATTGTTCGCCTTGACCCGTGTATTTCTGACGAATCCAAGTATTATTGTGCTTGATGAGCCTTCATCACGGCTGGATGCCGCAACAGAAGCAATGCTGCAAGTTGCAGTCGATCAGCTGATGGAACAGTGTACGGGCATTGTAATCGCCCATCGCTTGGCAACGCTCGAACAGGTCGATACAATCATGGTGTTACAGCATGGACGAATTGTCGAGTTCGGCTCACGCGAGGAGCTTGCGAGCACTCCATCCTCGCACTATGCGAGACTGCTTCGAACGGGAATGGAGGAGGAATTGGCATGACCGTAACGCGCTTTATCACTCGCTTGTTCCAGTTCCGACCGATGCTCTTTCTTGTAAACGGAATCATGTGGGGCATGTTTCACGCAATCCCCCTGCTCGTCGGGCTCGGCATGCAGTGGTTTTTTGATCGCGCCACTTCACAATCTCATGATTATATGTGGCTTGCGGTTCCGTTAATTGTTATCGCACTTGTACGCATACTGCGGGTTGGCGTGTTTTTTGCAGCATTCTACCAGTGGGTCACTTATATCTACCATATCCAAGCAGTACTGCGCACCAACATGCTGGCAGGTATTATGCGTTGGCCGGGACGCCATCTTCCGGCTTCCCCCGGAGATGCTGCCAGCCGCTTCCGCGACGATGTGAATGAAGTCGTGGATTACGTGGAATCATGGGTCGACTTCTGGGGGCGATTGGCCTTCACCATCGTATCCATCATCATTATGGCCAACATCAATTGGCAAATTACCGTAGTGGCAATCCTGCCACTGCTTGCTGTTACCGTGCTGAACAACCTGTCGGGCAATCGTGCACGGCGCTATAGTCAGCAGAATCGAGAAGCAACATCGAAGATTACGGGCTTCATCGCGGAGATATTCGGGGCAGTGCAAGCACTGAAGCTTGGGCAGGCTGAACGTCATGTGCACCAGCGCTTCGTCAAGTTGAACGAGGATCGTCGTCAAGCTGCCCTTAAGGATACGCTATTCACGCAATGGATGAAGTCGTTGAATCAGCATGTACTTACCATCAGCACGGGCGGAATTCTGTTGATGTGCGCAACAGAAATGCAGGCAGGACGGTTCTCTGTAGGAGACTTCGCCCTATTTACCTCCTACCTGACGAACTTTGCCTTTAGCATATCCTTGTTCGGCTTTATGGTTTTTCAACATAAGCGCCTGCAAGTATCTCTCGATCGAATGCGCATCTTGTTCCAGCCGGGAGAAGAGGATCGTGTCGCGGAGCACAGCCAGATTTATCTGGATGAAGATCCTCCGGCACCACCCGTTCGCACCCTTAATGATTCAGAACGGCTGCAATCCTTGGAGGTTGATCAGGTATCATTCACCTATCCGGATTCTGAACATGGCATTCACGATATTCAATTTCGCGTGAATCGAGGCGAGTTCCTCGTCATTACCGGTAGGATCGGTTCGGGGAAATCCACGCTGATGCGTACATTGCTTGGTCTGCTGAAAAAATCAGAAGGAACGATACGCTGGAACGGGAAGGAGATTGATCCTGCATCATTTCTCACCCCGCCCAAAGCAGCCTATACGCCGCAGGTGCCTCGCTTATTCAGCGACCCGCTGCGGGAAAATATCATTATGGGCAGTCATGATCGAGAGAAAGATGCATTGGAGCACGCCATTCGTCTAGCAGTCATGGAGCGGGATATGGAACAGCTTGAAAATGGTCTTGATACGTATGTAGGGCCTCGCGGGGTAATGCTCTCCGGCGGACAAATTCAACGGGCGGCAACTGCAAGGATGATGATGACACAATCTGATCTGTATTTGTTCGACGATCTGTCCAGCGCCCTTGATGTGGAGACCGAGCAGCTGCTCTGGGAGCGATTATTCACCGAGCGTGACGTCACCTGCATTGCCGTGTCGCACCGCCGCGCTGCCTTAAGCAGGGCTGATCATATTATCGTAATGAAGGATGGCCGCATCGAGGCAGAAGGGACACTGCATGAGTTGCTCGCAACATGTGCAGAAATGCAGCTGCTCTGGCAAGGCGAGCAGTCCTCTAAGGAGGAAGTGCCGAAGGAGGAACTGATCAGTTCCTAGTGGATTGATCATTAGTTACAACTTACTACGTAGTGCTTACTAATGGCTCTACCACAACTCATGCTTCATCTGCATAAAGAAACCTAGCAAGAATCCCATGTGAAAAGGAGGATGGCATCTCCATGTCTTGGTTCTCTCCACAGGCAGCAGACACGTTCAAGGCATTCTCTTCAGCACATATGGGGGCACTGTTTCTATTTATCGTGACAGTGCTCCTCTTATATCGATGGCGTCATTGGTTTCGACAGGAGAAACATAACCGATACGGCAGATGCATCCTAATAAGTTTGCTCGTCCTATCTGAAGTAACCTTGAATATATGGTATGTGGCAACAGGGATATTCCGTGCGGCGGATACACTCCCGTTCGAGCTATGCAGCATCTCCTTATACATGTGTGTGCTCATGCTCCTGTTCCGAAGCAAGAAGATATTCCATATTGTTTATTTTACCGGTATCGGGGGAGCACTCCAGGCTCTGCTAACACCAGCTCTGGACTATCCGTTCCCGCATTTCCGATTCGTCCAGTTCTTCATCGCCCATATCGCAATCATCCTTGCGGTGCTGTATATGGTCTGGGTAGAAAATGTGCGGCCTACGTGGAAATCAATCGGTTATGCGATGCTGTTCCTTAACGTTCTGCTCGTTGTAGTTGGGGGTGTCAACTATATAACAGGCGGGAACTACATGTTCTTGGCTCACAAGCCGGAAACTGCTTCCTTAATGGATGTGCTGGGGCCTTACCCGTGGTATCTTCTATCACTCGAGGGCGTTGCGCTGGGAATGTTCATTGTCTTGTATCTTCCATTTCTTATCGCAGGACGACTGCGTACAAGCAGCAGTACCGATAAAAATCTGCGAGGCTAATTCAGAGTGACGATTGGAGCAGCAGCCGTTGCGAAATGATCATGCATATCAAAAAAAGGATTGTGCCTCCGCACAATCCTTTCTCTTATTTTCATCGTAATCATCATATTCATCGCTATCATAGATTACAATTTATTCCTCTAGCTTGTATAATAGAAATGTACAACACACCTTGAGTGGTTGGCTCCCTCCGGAAAGGAGGTGAGTCTATGAACTTCTCCTTCTCCGATGTTATCATGTTCGCTACGTTTCTCGTCGCGCTACTGACGTACATGGATAGAAAAAAGAAGTAACCACTCATGGTTAGCCGCCGTGGGTTACTTCTCTATAGCTTTATGAAATTCATGGAGGGGAAAATCCACTCAAGATGTTTGTACTGGGAACGGATGGCAGTCCGTTCCTTATTTATTGTATCGCTCTTATTACATATTATACCTGATTGCCGCCACTAATCAATGAAATAAACTACTAATTTCAAGTTTCCAGCTACTCTTATACAGGCATATGCTCCTGTATCCGACGCTTCTCGCGTACTTCCTCCATCGTCTCCATAAAGCGGCGCTCCGCTTCCCCCATATACGTATCACTGCGGCGAATATAGACAACGGATACCATATTGAACGGTTTCGGTATGGTGAATACTTGCAGCTCGCCTTCTTTCTCTAGACGTCTTACTGCGGCCCGAGGGACAACTGTTATGCCGAGCCCAGCTACAACCGTTCCGATAATCGTCTCTAGTGTCCCGAATTCCATCACCTTCGTTGGCGAAATTCCCTCGAGCTGCATCCACTGCTCCAGCTTCGCTCGATATCCGCAGCCTTTGCGGAAGACAAGCAGCGGGCGGTGCAGCAATTCCCGCACATGGAATAACGGCTGCTTCCCGTCTACGGCACATTTGCCGCATACGAGCACCAATTCCTCATCGAACACTGGGTACTGTTCTACGTTCGATACCGTTACCGGACCGGATACGAATGCCCCATCCAGCTTGTATTCCAGCACTTCTTCCGTCAGCTTGTCCGTTACCCCCGCCATAAGCGACAGGTCAACCTTCGAATATTTCTGATAGAACAGACTTAATATATCAGGCAGTCCGACGACCGTCTCTACTGAACCGATCAGCAGGCTGCCAACAGGATCTTCACTGTCCTGGAACGCCTTCCTCATTTCACTCATGAGCATTGACATCCGCTCTGCATAATAGAGCAGCTTGCGGCCTTCCGCATTCAAGGTCATACCCCTTCGATGGCGATGAAACAGCGGATGCCCAACCTCCTGCTCCAATGCACGGATGCGAGCCGTTACGTTCGACTGCACATACCCCATCTCTTCAGCCGCACGGCTGACACTTCCATGCTCAACGACGGACATGAAAATATGAATGTCACTCAAGTCCATCCTAATTACTCCTTCACACTCTATGTTAGATATCATTATTAGTGATATCTTAAATCACTTTCAATTATTTTACAAGATATCAGAAAAGTCATAATATGAATTTCAGTTGTTATCGAACGTTACTATAAACGGAATTGTTAAGCAATCTCTATTACAGATACAGATAACGCTTGGCATCGTGTGGAGTGGGAGTGAGTGGCATCATGAGTAAGAAACATTTTTGGCAGGGAGCTATGTTTTGCCTCTTTGCAGCAGTAGCATGGGGAGCAATGTTCCCGATTGCCGAGAGCGCGCTGCATCATATCGATCCGTTCTGGTTCTCCGGAACTCGATACTGTATCGTCGGCCTATTACTAGCTGCACTGTTATTGTTCAAGGAAGGCAAGGCAGCATTCAATACAAAGGGACAAACCTTCAAAATATGGCTGCTTGGTCTGTTCGGGTTCACTATTTATAACTTCGGCGTATTCTGGGGACAACAGCAGCTCGGCAAATCAGGAGTTCTGCTCGCCTCCATCATGGAATCGTTCATGCCGATGCTGGCTGTACTGTTCGTATGGCTCGTAACGCGCAAAATGCCAAAGATGTCAACACTTGCTTGTGTGATCACCGCATTTATTGGAGTTGTCTTCGTCGTGACGAAAGGCGATCTTCACTCCCTTGCAAATGGAGGACTGAAGCTGCTTCCACTCTTGTCTGTATTTGCAGGGATTACAGGGTGGGTTATTTACACCGTTAGCAGCGGACAGTTCGCTGGATGGTCTGCACTTCGTTTCTCTACCTTGAGCTCGCTGTACGGCGGATTTACAACACTGGCCATCGTTCTCATCATGACTGCTCTAGGCATCGTCGATGCTCCATCTGTGAGCACGGTTGTATCGATTGCTCCGGAGATGAGCTTCATGATTCTCGTAGCCGGACTGCTCGCCTTGCTGAGCTGGATTCAAGGGGTTCAATTGTTGAAGCCGATTAATGGCATGCTGTTCATTAACTTCGTGCCTGCAACGACGTTCATTATCTCCGTCATACAGGGTTATGAGGTATCTTCTGCAGAGTGGTTCGGCACACTGCTTATCGTCAGCGCTCTAATCGTGAATAATCTGTTGAGCCGCCGTGCATCGGAAGAGGCGGAGACTAAGACAGCCAAATCAACAGCCGAAGTGCGAAGCCGTCTTCCGAAGAAGCGTTCCCATGCACCAACTGGTTAATCCATTCATTTGCACGAACTAACGTAGGCCCCGAACGAATAAAAAGGTGTACCGCGCAAGCGGTACACCTTCAAATAACAGTAATTGTAAATTACGACAGAATTGTCTCTGCAATTGTCCGAACCATAACTCCAGTTCCGCCCTTCGGATCAACGCCACGGCTGGATGCGAGGAATGCAGTCCCTGCAATATCCAAGTGAATCCAAGGCAATTCGTCAGCGAATGTTCCGACGAACAAGCCAGCTGTAATCGTTCCTGCTCCACCTGGAATAGCATTGCGCAGATCCGCAACGTCGCTCTTCAGCATATCCCAATACTCTTGATTGGAAGGAAGCTGCCATACGAGTTCATTTGTACGGGATGCAGCCGCTTTGAACGTATCGTAGAAGGCATCATCATTCGTTACAACACCTGTTGTAATCGAACCGAGCGCGACCCCGACAGCACCAGTCAACGTTGCTGCATCGATCAGCCTGCTTGCGCCAAGCTCCTTCGCATACGTCATGCCGTCAGCCAATACAAGGCGTCCTTCCGCATCTGTGTTGAGCACTTCAATGGTACGTCCGCTGTAGGATGTAATCACATCACCTGGCTTCAACGCATTGCCAGCAGGCATATTTTCTGCCGAAGCAATCACGCAGATCACGTTCTTCTGTGGACGAAGGCGTCCAATTACGGACATCGTGCCGAGCATTGCAGCTGCGCCGCCCATATCACAGATCATTTCATCCATTTTCGCAGAAGGCTTCAAGGAAATACCGCCTGTATCGAACGTAATTCCCTTGCCGACGATGCCATATACATCTGTCCACTCGTCCGTGCCTTGGTATTTCAGAACAATCATGCGTGGAGGATTCACGCTGCCCTTGCCAACGCCGAGCAGACCTCCCATGCCCTTCTCTTCGATCTGCTTCTCATCGAGCACGTGTGCTTCGAAGCCGAACTGTTCAGCCAGTTCTAACGCTTGTTCTGCGAGTGTGCTAGGAACAAGCACGTTCCCTGGCAAGTTCGTCAGGTCACGCGCATACGTTGTACCGAGCGCATAAGCTTGTCCCGTCTTAATGCCTTCGTTCCATGCTTCTGTCGCCAGTTCCGCTGCGTACAGGTTCAGGGATGCAAAGGTATGAGCTGGCTTCGCATCTTTCTTATAGGTAACGCGCTGATAAGCTCCCAAGAGGAAGCCTTCCACCATCATATGTGCGAACGATTGCGCTGCTGCCGCATCAGCCTGTACAAGCTGTTCCGGTACGATAACCGCTACACGGCTCAGGCGATGCTTCACCGCTACACGAGCAGCCTCAGCAAGGCTAAGACGTACTTGCTTCTCTGTCAGCGCTTCTTCCTTGCGTCCTACTGCAATCAGAACAGGAGTCTTCTCTTCTCCTGTAGCTACTACATAAGTCTTGCAGCAATCTGCCTCGAACAATCCGCTACGAACCGCTGCCGCACAGGCTTCGGCCCCTGGGAATCCAGATGCATTCTCGAATTCAGCTTTTGTACCAATGACTACAACAGCGTCTGCCTCAATCTGAGCAGATGCAAGTGCTTGAGCTTGAATTTGTACATCATTCATCCATGTTGCATTTGCTAGTTTCATAATGTGATCATTCCTTTGTATTAAAAAATGATGAATGCCAATGTCTCCCTTATTGTACCACAACCCTGATCGTTGTGGCTTCATAACGGCAGACATCGGCTGCGTTGGTGAGGCTTCTTGCCCTTACAAGTATTTATGCGAGCGGCAATTGAATCGTAAACAGCGTCCATTCTCCCTCTTGGCTGTCTACCTCAATTAACCCGCCGTGATTTTTAATAATTCGATAACTGACAGACAACCCGAGTCCAGTACCATCGGCCTTCGTTGTGAAGAATGGATCGAATAAGCGCTCCATCGTCTTCAGGGACATCCCTCTTCCGTTGTCCCGAATATGTATCTTCGCGAACCGATCGTCCCGCTCCGTCACGATGCGGATATGCCCTTTCCGTACAGCGGCCACATCATCAATCGCGTCAATCGCATTGCGTATCATATTCAATATAACCTGCTTAATCTGCTTCACATCAATGGATACAAATAATGAGCCCGAAGCGGAGTTGTCGACTAATTCAATCTCGCAGCCTTTCATAACAGCATCGCTTTCGGTCAGGAGAACAACCTCTCGTAGAAGGGATGAGACAGGAACTTCTGAGGTCATAGGAGCTGATGGTTTGGAGGAATTCAGAAATTCAAAGATGATATCATTGGCACGATCAATTTCTGCGAGAATAATCTTCGCGTACTCTTCCTTGCCAAGCTGCATCAGATGCGGCCTGAGCAATTGAATGAAGCCGCGAATCGAGGTTAATGGGTTGCGTATTTCATGCGCAATAGCTGCGGCGATTTTACCAAGAATAGCGAGCTTGTCATTTTGATATGCCGTTTGTTCGATGCGCTTGAAGTCAGATACATCTTTAATGCTAAATAAATAATCGCCATCCATCTGATCCCCGTAGGTGACGGTGACAAGATAATGTCGGTCCAGACGATCGGAGAATTCGTGATAGCGCTTTCTTTGGAGGATAGTATCTTTATAGAGACGGAGGAGCATTTTGCGCTTGTCCCTTTTGAGTAAAGGATGAAAAAGCATTTCACGCAAGGAACAACCTACAAGTGCTTTGCGTGGTACATCCAACAGCTTGGCGGTCTCCACATTAATGAAAGACAGTACGCCGCTGCAGTCAAATAATACGATTCCGCTATCCATATGCTGAAGCACGTTCTCGTATTTGTCACGAACGCTCTTGGTGGAAAATAAAGCTTGTGCGGACTGAATCCAAGGCTCACGTATCGGGTTCAGCGCCACTGCAATCCCCTCCTTGCCTCTCTCTTCTGTCTTTATAGCTATCATCCACTCTAAGAAATATAGGAACGAACGATGAAATGCCTTAACCCCATCATTCCAGTCAACATGGGCCAGAACAGTAAACATTGCATCCTCGTGCAAGCTAAGGAGATCCTGCTGCAGCTCCAGTGAATGTAGCTCCATGGCTAATTCCCTCGCCACATGCAGTTCCTTCTCGTCCCCGTTCATGATATAATTCCACAGCCCTCTACAATATCTTTGAATCCACTCATTCTCACTTCGCACTTGATGCTTGCAGTCCGTGGTCAATGTGGCTCACCTCATTTGTACGGTAACCGTATCCAGGTTCGTCCCAACAGCTTCATCATAGTAAACTTTTGGCAAAATCGTCAACACTAGATAATGTCGAAAATGGACAAATAAGCTCATTTCCCTTAAAAGTAAGCTAAAAGCCCATCTCATTGCACGACAAAGAGGCGCCATGCGCCTATCGCCCTACGATGAACGCGCCTCGGAGCACGCTGTTTGACGATCGGCTGCCGCCTCTTCCTCTTATCCTATATGACAGACAGCTTCTATTTTTGCTTCAGCAGCTTCGCTCTGCGACGACTCATTAGGGCCAATCGACGCTTCAGCTCCGCTTCCCATTGTGTATCTTTCCACTGCTTGGCCAATGCAAGTAAATCAAGCGCATTATCGATTTGTGTCTTCACTAGCTCTAGCGGATCATCATGCTCTTGATTAATACAGTTCTCGAACATACCTTCATCATCTGTGTGTACATAGTCACGGAAGTCAATTTCTTCCGCACCGTCATCTGATGAATATTCCGCCAGTATTTCGTATTCGCTTTCAACTAAGTAATGGACTTCAATGCGATGACAGACCGGACACAGCAGCAGGGGAACATTATGAATGCGTGTTCGATAATGCTGCAGGGTACCCGTTGTCCCGATCATGCTTGCTCCACAACAAAAGCTCATGTTCTCCCTCCTCGCTCTGCGGTAAGCTAAGATTATTGTAGTGTATTCGATAGCCCCTCTAATAATTCCTTTAATTCTGATAAAACTTCCTTCAAACGTCCTACCTTAAGCTCCCCGCGTATAACTGTGTGCCCATGGGCATATAGATGTAAATAATACAAAGAAGCGGGAGGCATACTTATGAAATCAAATGTACTGTTCATCGCCTCGAAGCAAATTCAATACGTACATTATGACGAATCAAATCTCAAATTAGTTGTGCACTATGCAGATGGGAAGCAAGACGCATTTTCATCCATATCGTCAAGCTGGTTCGAGCAGTTAATGCATTCTGACAATCAATACGACGATGTCATGAAACTTTCGGAAGGTCTGTTACATTCAAGCTTGAAGAAGCGTCATGAACATGTGTGAGCGTCAATATTGCCAAGTTTGAAATCAAATGTAAAAGCATTTTCATTTTCAAAGGTTCCAATCCTTTTTTCAAATATTCATAAAAGGAACAGACATGAAACACCGATTGCATGGATAGTATAGGTTGAAGCATGAAGTGATTTCCAGGAAAGGAGGAGCGCTTATTCCTGCTGCCGATGCACGGACGCCATCATCCTATCGTCAACATTCTGCCTTGCAATTGTTACTTAAAGACCCCTTTACCCTATTCGCCTATTGGTTCATCACAGCACGCACACAAGTAGCCGTAGAGCGACACTATCGAATGGGCTGGAACGAAATGACCAAAGCGATACAGCTGTATGAAGTACCGCGTGCCGATTTTCCTCACTGCAAGCTAGGCGCATCTAACCAAGTATTACTGCATCCCGTGGAATCGCATGAGAGCTCCGTATATCTGCATCCTGTTAAGCCGAATCGTTCATACATAGCTGATTATGGGATCATTCCGGCATCGCAATCCTTTGTACCACTTGCACGTTCAACATTCGTTCATACCCCCTACTTGCAATCATATGGCGAATTCCCTGAGCAGATGGGTGCCTTACAAGCCATACATTTGGAGCAAACAGAAGCTGGATCGCCATTTCCATCATTCTCATCTTATACGTTATATGAAAATCGAGAAGGAGTTTGTGAATGAACGCATTTGTCCCAGTAAGCTCTCATCCCAGCATGCACACGCAAGGATTAGTATCCCTCGTTCTGCATGCACATTTGCCTTATGTGCGCCACCCGCATGTACAGCGCACATTGGAAGAACGCTGGTTTTTCGAAGCCATGTTGGAGACGTACCTCCCACTGCTTCATACCTTCGGCCAGCTTGAGCGAGACAACATCCCGTTTCGCCTGACGATGACGTTAACCCCGACTTTGCTGTCCATGATGGACGATGCGGAGATGAAAGTGCGGTTTGAATCCCACTTGCAGCGTTCGATTGACTTGGCTGAATCCGAAGTAAAGAGATTGGCAGGCCACAATGGCCTGCAGGACGTCGCTGCAATGTATGTGGAGCGGTGGCATCAGTTGAAGTCCATCTACGCTCGGCTCGAAGGCAATGTCATTAATGGATATCGGCATTATGTCCAAAAAGGGAACTTGGAATGCATGACATGTGCTGCAACTCATGCCTTCCTCCCTCTAATTAAGCAGCCATCCCTAGCTTACCTGCAAATTGAGGTGGGGATGCGGGAACACGAGCGGCTGCTCGGCAGACGGCCTAACGGAATCTGGCTGCCAGAGTGCGCCTACGCACCAGAACTTAGCCCGCTTCTTCAGGAATGCGGGATTCAATATTTTATTGTTGATCACCATGGATTCGTCAATGCAATGCCGCAGCCAACAGCCATGCATTATGCTCCTATCGATACAGGAGGAGGGGTATTCGCCTTCGCACGCGATCCAGATTCCTCAAGACAAGTATGGAGCACGCACGAAGGGTATCCGGGTGACCATGATTATCGAGAATACTATCGCGACATCGGCTACGATCTTGGCTGGAACAGTGCAGATGAATGGGATTATATTCGTCCTCACCTGCTGGATAATGAAGCACGAATCAATACAGGACTCAAATATTATCGAATTACCGGAGTACATGACGTTCCTAAAGAACCATACCGACCAGAATGGGCCCTGCACAAAGCTAGGGAACACGCACGTCACTTCTTGAACAACAGAGAACTTCAACTTGAAGCGGCTCAGGTAGATGGGGATCGCCTTCCGATCGCCATCAGCCCCTATGATGCGGAACTATTCGGACATTGGTGGTTCGAAGGCCCGCTATGGATAGAAGCATTATTCCGAGAGCAGTCGGAACGAACCCGCCATCATATACAGCGCATTGAATTCGTATCACCAAGTGATTACCTATCGCGATACCCCAAGCAGGAAAAGGCTCAATTATCGTTCTGTAGTTGGGGACGCGGCGGATATGCGGATGTCTGGCTGCAGCAGGGAAATGACTGGATGTATCCACGTCTTCATGAGACAGAAGATCGAATCCTGCACACTGTATCCCATATCGATAAGGAGGCAGCTTCAAGCTTCCATGACATGCAAGAGCGCATTATCAATCAAGCTATCACCGAATGGATGCTCGCAGCGAGCAGCGATTGGGCTTTCATCGTAGATGCAGGGACGGTGACCGAGTATGCTGGGAAGCGAACGACCCAGCATCTGGAGCGATGCCACAACCTGCTGGACATGATTGAGCGGGGCGTATACGACCAAGTACTTGTTGAGCGAATGGAGGGAGAATACCCTTGCTTCCCTACAGTTGATTATCGGCTTTTATCCAGCAGAGCTAGGCATTCAAACGAGCGAATGTACCATTTCAATGCAGCCTATCCCCCTACCAAACGAACTATACCATTCAGCTGTCCCCAACCTATCTTGGCACATCATCCACAATATCATTCCAGCAAACGCATCTTAATGATAGCTTGGGAGTTCCCGCCGCTCGTTGTAGGCGGGCTGTCACGAGCCGTATATGATCTCTCCCGCCATTTAAGCAAGAAGCAATGCGAAATTCATGTGGTCACTCGCGAAGTGCCAGGCGCACCTGACTATGAGCTAATGGATGGGGTTCACGTCTATCGTGTCCCACTTATACAGACAGCCGCTCCACTAGAGTTCATGGATTGGGTGTTCCATATGAATGATGCCATTTCATCACTCGTTGATGATCTCGTAGATGCCGGTCTGACCTTCGACCTCATGCACGCCCATGATTGGCTTGTCTACCCTGCCGCAGCAGACTTGAAGCAGACTTACCATTGGCCGCTGGTTGCTACCATTCATGCCACCGAGCATGGACGCAATCATGGCCGGCTGCACGGCGAGCTTCAGCAGCGAATCCATGACATGGAAGCAAGCTTGACAGCAGAGGCCGACCATACCATTGTGTGCAGCCATGCCATGATTCAGGAGGTCGCATCTCTGTTCGATCTTACACGGCAGCGCGTTACCATGATACCAAATGGGGTTGACGCGATTGACACAGCTATACCAGCTGGTTCGATCAACAACCTAGAACATCGCACTGATCTAGTAGATTCCCAACTTCTCTTCTATGTTGGCCGCCTTGTCTATGAGAAGGGCATCCATATTCTCATTGAGGCAATGCCACTTATTATACAGTCTATTCCACAAGCGAAGCTGATTATCGCCGGTACTGGACCCATGAGACAGCAATTAGAGGCTCAGGCCGCACAGTTAGGACTGCAAGAACATATCCTTTTCGCTGGATTTGTACAGGATGAGGCACGGGATGCGTGGATTGCAGCCTCATCGGTATGTGTATTCCCCAGTCTATATGAACCCTTCGGAATCGTTGCGCTTGAAGCAATGCGGTTCGGAACACCTGTTGTCGTATCAGACACGGGTGGACTCGCTGAAATCATTGATCATGCTGTAGATGGATACAAAGCACTCCCAGGTCATATTGAATCATTAGCATGGCATGTAACGGATCTCCTCCTCCATCCTGAGCGAGCTGCTCAAATGGCTGTAAAAGCACAACAGAAGGTTCGAGCGCACTACGACTGGAATACGATAGCTGTGTCAACGAGACAAGTATATGAAGGAGTGATCGCTCGATGAAGGCAGTGATTATGGCAGGCGGCAAAGGTACACGGCTTCGACCGTTGACACTAGGCACACCAAAGCCAATGGTTCCCCTATTGAATCGTCCGTGCATGGAATACATTATTGAATTGTTGAAGAGGTACGACATTCATCAAATCGCCGTTACCGTACAATATTTGCCCGATGTGATTCGCAACCATTTCGGTGACGGCTCCAAATATGGCGTGCAGCTGCATTATTTCGAGGAGGACGCTCCTCTCGGTACGGCAGGCAGCATTAAGAATGCTGAGTCCTTCCTTAACGAATCGTTCATCGTCATCAGCGGCGATGCCTTGACCGACTTCAATCTGCGCCAGGCCATCCACTATCATAAGGAGAAGCATGCAATCGCTACGATGGTACTGACGCAAGTAAGCTTGCCTCTCGAATATGGGGTGGTCATGACCGATGAAGAGGGCCGGGTCTCCCGCTTCCTTGAGAAGCCTAGTTACGGAGAAATATTCAGCGACACCGTCAATACTGGCATCTATATATTGGAGCCAGAAATATTAGATTGGATTCCGGAGCGGGAAAGCTATGACTTCAGTCTGCATCTCTTCCCAAGACTGCTTCAAGAACAGCAGCGACTATACGGATATACTGCTTCCGGATACTGGTCAGATATTGGAAACTTACAGCAATATCGGCAGACTCAATTCGATATGCTCGATCGCCGCGTAGATGTGCACATTCAAGCAGCAGAACCGATGCCAGGTCTATTCGTAGAGTCAGGCGTGAGGCTCCCTTCCCGTATTAGGCTAAGCGGACCTGCCTATATCGGATCAGATTCGATCCTCCACCCATCCTGCTCGATCGGACCATATACCATTCTCGGCTCCGGCAATATTGTGTTCCCGCACAGCTCACTTACACGCTCCATCTTGTGGAACGGAAACCGCGTTGCCAAGCACTGCGACATTGAAGATGCGATCCTGCTCCACCGCACGAACATCGGCAGTGATGTACACATTCAAGAAGGCGCTGTTATTGGAAGCGGCTGTACGATCGGCGATAAATCCCATATCCGTTCTCAAGTTAAACTGTGGCCGAACAAAGAGGTAGAAGCGCATAGCATCGTAAATGCTACGCTCATCTGGGGCAATGCAGCTGCCTCGCTGTTCAAGGGCAGCAAAATATGCGGAAGTCCGAATAGCGAGCTGACCCCAGAATTTATCGGCAAGCTGGCCTGTGCTTATGGATCGATCCTCAATCGGGAATCATCTATTGTTCTGGCTGCATCTTCGCATCCTTTTGACACCATAATGAAGAATGCCTGTGCAGCAGGACTTCAATCACAGGGCATTCATATCATTGATATCGGAGACGCTCCGCTGGAATGCTTGCGGCATGCTGTTACCACAATGAAGGCCGATGGCGGCATTCATTTCAAGGTACTGTCCGCTAGCGAGGATGCCAAGTTCGAACAAATGGTAATGAGCTGGATGGATGCAAGAGGAATGCCATTCGCGAAAAGTTTGGAGCGTAAGATCGAAAATGCCTACTTCCAAGAAGACTTTGCGCGAACACCAATCGAATATATGGGGCGCAGAAGAAGCGAAGAACACGCGATAACCTCCTATTTTACAACACTATCCAAGGCCATTGACTTCAATCTGATTCAATCTGCAAGCTTCAAGCTCATCGTTCAGAGCTCAGGTGCAGAAGCAGCACTCGTTCAACAATGGTCTTCCCTGACCGGAGGCATCCTGTTGCATACCCAATCTGATGTGCCGTCCCCAGCTGCCGTTATTGAGCATATTCGAAATGTTCAGGCTGACATGGGCATCATGCTGACCGAAGATGAAGGGTTCCGCATCTATATGAGTGACGGCACAAGCATGCATCATAATCATCTGCTTCCGCTGCTGCTGCAGGCGCTTGTCCAAACGGGCGTTAACGCGAGCATCGGGGTGCCGATCAGCGCTCCTGTTACAGCAGAGCAGATTGTCAGTCGCAGCGGGGTAAGGATCGTACGGACGCAGGAGCCGCTTCGCTCCCAGATGGAAGCCACGAGCGGCATCGCCTTGTTACCTGCGGCACATCGCTTATATGCGATTAGTCTGATTTTGCAGCTCATGGCAGACACCGGACAGCCGCTGCACGAACTTGTTGCGGATATTCCAACCCTGCATACCGCCATTGAAGAAGTGACCTGCCCCCGTTCTGACAAAGGCAGTGTCATGCGCGAGATGACCGAGTGGGTTCGCCAGTCCTCCTATCGCGCGGAATTTCTGGATGGAATTAAGATTGAGACGCCTGAGGGCTCCATTCTTATTCAGCCGGATCAAGAAGAGCCTTTGTTCCGCGTTATTTCACAAGCAGACAGTATGACCAAAGCGCGAATTCTAGCTCATGAATATGCAGGACGGTTAATCCAGACGCAGTCCCCGTTAAGGAAGTGATGACGTGCCGCGCCATCTAGTCGTCGGAAATGGCAAATTTCTCGTGAACCTTGACGAGCACGCCTATGTAAGGGATGTCTATTATCCGTATGTTGGTCAACTGAATCATACAGCAGGCTATCCCAGCCGTCTCGGGGTATGGGTGGAAGGTCAATTCAGCTGGCTAGGCGATCCAGAGTGGAACATTCGCCTGGCTTATCAAGAAGATTCGCTTGTTACCGATGTAACCGCCGAACACGAAGGGCTTGGTATTGTACTTCATATGAATGATGCCGTTCACCAGCGGGATTCGATCTACTTGAAGCGGATTGTCATCTCGAATGGTAATCCAAACCCACGTGAAGTACGCTTATTTTTCCACCAGGATCTGTCCATCAATGAAACGGAAGTTGGCGATACAGCAGGATATTACCCTGACAATGGCACGTTATTTCATTACAAAAAAGATCGCTACTTCATGTTCAATGGCTGCATCACCCAGCATCATGGTGAAATAGCAGGCATACACCAATACACGACAGGCATCAAGCGATTTCATCAGGCAGAGGGAACGTGGAAGGACGCAGAGGATGGGCATCTTATGGGAAATCCTATCGCCCAAGGCTCTGTTGACAGCACGATCTGCTTGCGCACGATCGTCCCCGGCTCAGACAGCCGGGAGAGCTATTATTGGCTCAGTGTTGGTAATCGACTTGATGAGGTGAAACAACTTGATCGATATGTACGAGACAGCGGCCCTGCACAACTGATCCAGCGTGTCAGCACCTACTGGAAGCGTTGGTCGAATCAGCGCCAGCTTGATTTCGCCGATCTGGAGCCCGAGCTGATACGCCTATTTAAGCTCAGCCTGCTTATCATTCGCACGCAGACAGACGTGAACGGGGCAATCATTGCAGCAAATGATACGGACATTATGCAATTCAATCGGGATCATTACAGCTACATGTGGCCTCGGGATGGCGCACTTGTCGCGGAAGCGATGTCCGCTGCGGGATACCATGGGATGACAGCCCCCTTCTTCCGCTTCTGTGCGGATGCGCTGACTGCGGAAGGATACTTGCTGCACAAGTATAATCCTGACGGAACCGTCGGTTCCAGCTGGCATCCCTATCTGCGCGACGGCAAATCGCAACTGCCGATCCAAGAGGACGAGACCGGACTTGTGCTGTGGGCACTGTGGAGATATTACGAACATCACCGGGACATTGAGCTCCCTCAATCACTCTATCAGTCCTTAATTCGCAAGGCTGCCAAGTTCATGATTCACTACCGCGATCCCGAATTGAAGCTCCCTCTGCCCAGCTATGATCTATGGGAGGAGCGGTATGGAATATTCACTTTCACCGCTTCAGCTGTTTACAGCGGCTTAGTGGCTGCTTCCAACTTCGCATCTCTGTTCGGGGATGAGGAACGAGCTGACCGCTTCCGCAGCGCCGCAGAGGAAATCAAGGCAGCGATGCTGGCCCATCTATGGAATGAAGAAGCCGGATGCTTCGTACGCGGACTGTACCGGAAGGAAGGGAAATGGGCTCAGGATTGTACGCCCGAGAGCAGCATTCTAGCCATTTATATGTTCGGTGTACTTCCTGCTGACGATGTGCGGGTACTGTCAACCGTTCGCGTATTGAAGAGCAAGCTGTCCATTCGCAGCCAGACTGGGGGGGTTGCGCGCTACTGGCGAGACTACTACTTCCAGCGCAGCAATGATCCGAGCCTTGCTCCCGGCAATCCGTGGATCATATGTACCCTCTGGTTCGCAGCCCATGACATCGATACCGCCTCCAACCTGAAGGAACTGCAAGCCGCACATGATACCTTGCGCTGGGTGGAAGCACACAGTCTGGCAAGCGGATTGCTTCCTGAGCAGTTGGATCCATTTGATGGTTCTCCACTGTCCGTTGCACCCTTAACTTGGTCACATGCAACATACATTCATACCGTTCTGAAGTATATTGAGAAATACAAGCAATTGGAGGCAGCCTGTTTATCTTGAAATTGAATAAGCCCCGCAGATTTCTGCGGGGCTTTCCTTTCAGTTGCCTTGCTATATACCAATTGGCAGACCGTCTAGGCGTTCAAGTTCTTATCTCCAGGCTTCCAATTGATTGGGCACAATCCGCCGGACTGCAACGCCTGCAGCACACGAAGCGTCTCCTCTACGCTGCGCCCTACATTGTTATGGTTCACGACTTGATATTTCAGTTCGCCCTCTGGGTCAATAATGAACAAGCCACGCAGTGCAATGCCATCCTCTTCTATTAAGACGCCATAGTCGCGTGCAACATTCTTCGTAATATCGGAGGCGAGCGGGAAGTTGATTTTGCCAAGACCATTCAGCTCTCTTGGTGTATTGATCCATGCTTTGTGGCTGTGGATGGAATCAACGGATACCCCTAAGATTTCCGTGTTCAATGCTTTGAACTCTTCCGCAGCTTCGCTCAATGCCGTTATCTCGGTCGGGCATACAAATGTGAAATCGAGCGGGTAAAAGAAAAATACGAGCCATTTCTCCCGGTAATCCGACAAAGATGCTGCTCCAAATCCTTGTCCGTCACCTTTTGCAGTTTCCATATTGAATTCTGGAGCAGGTCTGCCTACCAAACGTTCTGCCAAGCTAAATTCCTCCTAAGTACTAACTGAATTGTCATTTATTATATCATTCTACCCGTTCGATTCAAAAATGACACGCCCCAAACCAACCTGCATGCAATCAACGGCTTACTGGAGCTATTGTCATCATATAGAGCTGATCATTCCCATGAATGTCTGTCCTAAATGACTGGCAACAAAGCAAAGGCCAACTCATCCTTCTAAGAGTTGGCCTTATCATCATCCCATTATTTTGTCATAGCTGCCACAATCAGATCGCCCATTGCTTCCGTTCCGATCGCCTTAGACTTATCTGTAGCGATATCGCCTGTCCGATGTCCGCTATCCAGCACTTCCTTCACTGCATCTTCAATGGATTGTGCCGCATCTTCATAGCCGAATGTCAATCGGAACATGAGAGCAACCGATAGAATGGTCGCAATTGGATTCGCAATTCCTTGCCCTGCAATATCCGGCGCCGAACCATGTACGGGCTCATACAGACCGAAGCTGCCTTCCCCTAAGGAAGCAGAGGATAGCATGCCAATAGAACCAGTGAGCATGGCTGCTTCATCACTTAAGATATCACCGAACATATTCTCGGTGACGATAACGTCGAAGCTAGCCGGACGACGCAGCAGCTGCATCGCGCAGTTATCCACCAATACATGCTCCAGCTCCACATCTGGATATTCAGGTGCAACGCGGTTCACCGTCTCTCTCCACAAGCGCGAAGTCTCAAGCACGTTCGCCTTATCTACCGAAGCCAGCTTCTTGCGGCGCTTCTGAGCAACCTCGAATGCTTGGCGTACAATGCGCTCGACTTCCTGTACATTGTAGACACAAGTATCAACGGCTTCCTGTCCATGTTCGCTCTCGCGGCGGAACTTCTCTCCGAAGTAAATCCCGCCTGTCAGTTCACGTACGACAATTAGATCCGTACCTTCAAGCACTTCAGGCTTCAATGTGGATGCATCCTTCAAACAGTCAAATACGACTGCAGGACGAATATTAGAGAATAAACCAAGCGCCTTGCGAATGCCAAGCAGTCCAGTCTCAGGACGAAGCTCCTTCGGATTGTTGTCCCACTTCGGTCCTCCAACTGCTCCTAATAGAACCGCATCTGCATCCTTGCATAGAGCCAGCGTCTCCTCAGGCAGCGGCGTTCCCTTCTCGTCTATCGCGACTCCCCCGAACAGTCCATGACTCGTCTCGAACGAATATCCGAAAAGTTCCTCCGTACGCTTCAATACCTTCTCCGCTTCTCTTACGACTTCCGGTCCGATTCCATCGCCAGCAACAATCGCTATCTTCTTCACTTCTGCCATGTCTGCCACTCCTCGTTCAAGTAATGTTATTCCTGTTGTATCACAAATGAACGAGGTTGGCTAAGATATAAAAGCTATTGTTTTTATAGGTAAAAACTATTAAAGAATCTTCCATGTCAATCTTCGCATTATTTGACTTTAAGCAAATAGCCCTTCGGATTGAAGGTCAGGAAAAATTTATGCTGGTTGCTATCAATGATAAATTGATCATTTTCCAACAGGAATTTTTGAACCGCCTCCATCGGCCCTGGCCCGAATGCAGGCATTATCGGATGGCCGTTAACCAGAGTATCCTCGACGATTAGATAACTGCCTTTGGTTACTAACTGGTTATATAAAGAGAGTTCTTGAAATACATGCTCTTCCGTATGCTCCGAATCTAGTATGACTAACACTACATCTTCAGGAGAAATTTGTTGTTTCACTTGATTGATGATCTCTGGCGAGATCGTATCCCCTAATAGATACGTAATTCTCTCATGTTGCGGGCGTGCTATTTCCACAATATCAATCGTAATTACCTTTCCCGATCCTAGCAAATCACACATATGTGCTAAAAACAGAGCACTTCCGCCAAGGTTGGTTCCACATTCAACGATAACATCTGGCTTAACCCGAAATAATATTTCTTGATATAGAAATAAATCCAACGGGCATTTATAAATGTGTTGTCCCATCCAATATGTGTTCATCCATACAAGACTATCATAATAATGAGAGGTAAAATCAGCAACGGTAGAGTTCAAATCATCATCTCCTTATGTGCAGCCATGTAGATGTACGATTTCAATATATGAATACGGAAAAGGAAATGTGATAGGAATACGAATCTAATCTAGGATTCTTATATAAACTCCGCAGAATTGTACTTTTCCATGTCATGATCTGCCGTCTCTTCTCATTCGAGAGAGCCATAGAATGAAATAACTAGCAAGAAACAAGTCTTTCATAGGGAGGGAAGATGAGATGTACACCATCCCCGATCAGTACTATGGCCGAACCAAAGAGTGGGCGATTTCCTATGCGAATGAACACCGAATTCCAATCGAAGGGATTTACAAAGTGATTCACCCGCAAGAGACGCTCGCACTACGACCAACAAAGGGATTCGATCCTATGAGATGGCCGATAACATGCAACTATGAGGAAGCCTTCGTAGCTACCGTGCCGTACGGCCGTCTTGCTACGGGGAACTGCTATGTCATCACACCGGATAACAAACGCTTGCTCGATGTCGAATATTTTTACCCCTATGACATGTTGTCACTTTCACCACCCGTCTACCAATCAGGTACGGTGGGCACTGTCGTATGGGGGTGGAATATTCCTGAGCTGGTGTTCACACAAGCCATTTTCGGACATTGGTTTTTTGACATATTGCCGCGATTTCACTTGCTCCAGCAGAGCGGAATACCAATTGACAAATATGTCATCGGCAAACTAACGCATTCCTTCCAATATGAATCGTTGGACATGCTGGGTATCCCGCTTGAGCGGCTTATTCAGGCCGATCGAAATGAATTCCATATCATGGCCGAGAGACTTCTTGTCCCTGCAGTACCGTGGATGACAGGCAAAGGTCCTCGCTGGGCATATGAGTATATACGGAGACAACTGAAAGACAACCATCCGGTTCAGCCTATCAGCGGGTATGAACGAATTTACGTCAGTAGACAGGATGCTTTCGCTCGCTACGTGATCAATGAAGATGAGGTGCTGGAACTGTTGCATTCCAAAGGATTTACCAAAATTGTGCTTACTCCGCTAACAACTGCTGAGAAGATCGCGATATACTCTTCTGCTCAAGCAGTCGTCGCCCCCTTCGGGAGCGGGAATATTAACTTTGCCTTCTGCAATCCCGGAACGAAGGTCATTGAACTGACGCCGCATACTGTTACGGACGATTACTTTTGGAAAATAAGCAATCATGCAGGGCTTGACTACTATGAAATCATCTGCGACATTGAGTACCCTGCAAAGCCGGTCGGAGGTGCCGATAACTTGTATGTGGATGTGAATAAGCTGCGGCACGTGCTTCATCTGGCTGGAATCGAATAGGAGATGTTAATATGAGCCAGCTTAAACAGACTCTTGAATTAGCCGGGATATAAACCCCCGGCTTTCTTTATTTTGCAAGGATAGCCTTCTATCGAATGCGGCCAGACTCTCCAACCTCTCTTTTGGCACGAACGTCTGCATTTCACCCATTTTAGACGCAATCATTTGTTATGCCTAAGTCGTCCCCCTCACAATCATCATAATGTATCAGTACAGACTCTGTGGTCAGGAGGAAATGCTTCGTGTCAAGCAAGCAAAAGACTGTAATTATTGGTGCAGGCGGACATGCAAAAGTGATTATCGATATTTTGCAGCATGATTCATCGATAGAGATCATTGGATGTACGGACAAATCGGAGAAGCCGCAGATTATGGGAATTCCCTTATTAGGCGATGATTCTATCTTGCCTACTTTATTCGCGGATGACATACGCCATGCCTTTGTAGCAATCGGAGACAACAAGTTGCGTTACAAAATAGCAGTTCAAGTAGAGAAGCTGGGCTTTACCCTGATCAATGCCATCAGCCCGTTCGCTTATGTTGCCCCCTCTTCACAGTTAGGATCAGGAATTGCGATCATGCACAACGCGGTCATAAATTCAGAAGCTCAAGTCCATCACTACGCAGTCATTAACACAGGTGCCACAATCGATCATGAATCCGTGATAGAGCGAGCGTGTCATATTGCTCCTGGCACCACACTCTCTGGGAATGTACATGTTAAAGAAGGAAGCTTTCTCGGCACAGGCTCCAAAGTAATCGACGGGGTTACCATTGGAGCATGGTCTATTTTGGGGGCTGGTTCTGTTGCCATTCGCAATATTCCAGAATCCTGTGTTGCTGTTGGGGTTCCAGCTCGCGTCATTAAGCAGATTCACATTTAAATCGAGCTAATTGCAGACATGAATGTTGGAGGGAAATAACATGAACAAATACTACCCTATAGCAACCCCTGTCTTGAATGGAAATGAAACGAAATATGTGCTGGATTGTTTGAATACGACCTGGATCTCTTCCAACGGCCCATATCTGGATCAATTCGAGCAGCAATTCGCTGCCTTCTGCCAATCGAAGCATGCAATCGCCTGCAGCAATGGAACAACAGCACTGCATCTTGCCCTGCTTGCTCATGATGTCGGGCCAGGTGACGAAGTCATCGTACCTACACTTACGTTCGTTGCGACAGCAAATGCGGTGACGTATTGCGGCGCACTACCTGTATTCGTTGACGTTGAAGCCGATACGTGGAACATGGACATTCGAGCAATCGAGCAAAAAATCACTTCCCGTACGAAGGGCATTATCGCGGTACATCTATATGGACATCCCGCCGACATGGATCCAATCATGGAGCTTGCTCACAAATATGATCTGTTTGTCATTGAAGATGCTGCTGAAGCGATTGGGGCGCAGTACAAAGGGAGAATGGCAGGAGCGCTGGGACATACAGCGACATTCAGCCTATTCGGCAATAAAGTCATTACAACTGGGGAAGGCGGTGTTGTCACCACAGATAACGAAGCCATTGCGGAGAAAATAAGATTGCTGCGAGGCCAAGGGATAGATAAGAACAAAAAGTATTGGCATCCGGTCATCGGTTACAACTATCGGATGACGAATATTCAAGCCGCTATCGGATGCGCCCAACTGGAGAAGGTTGAGTGGCATATACGAGAGCGAATTCGGGTAGCAATGCATTATTATGATTACTTGCAGCATGACAGCAGACTAACACTGCCTGTACAACGAATATGGGCCAAAAATGTATTCTGGATGTTCAGTATTGTGTTGAACGGCCGTTCCGAGCAGCAGCGAGATCATGTCATGCAGCAACTGAAGGACAAAGGAATTGAAACCCGGCCATTCTTCTATCCGATGCACATCCTTCCTCCCTATCGCGATGGTCAGCTATATGAAGAATATCCGATCGCCAACCGAATTGCATCGCAAGGTATGAATCTTCCCAGCCACGGCGAATTAACCAAACAGGATATTCAGTATATCTGCCAATCCTTGCAAGATATACTGTGACGAACAAATGAGCTGTTAGGAGGAGACATTATTGGATCTGCAATTTCGACTCATCCATTTCATACAAGCAATCTGGAGGCAGGATGGTCAACATTTCATCACCGAGCTGTTTCGACAGCTCCTTAACCGCGAACCAGGAGCGGTAGAGAGTCAGCACTATATGAGACTGTTGACTTCTCGGCAGACCAAACTAAGTATTATTGAGCAAGTCATGTGCAGTGAGGAGGCAGAGCAGAACTACCTTAGGCCCCCTACAAGTTTTATTCCTACTGAAGCTACTTCCGCTGCTAGTCTCATTCGGCGTTTTTACGCCGCGGAGCCTTTTTTCTTCATCCATTCCTTATATGATGAACTGTTATGCCGCAATCCAGACTCACAGGGCTTGCGAGGCCATTTGAAGGGATTAATGGCCAAACATAGTAAGAAACTAATGCTCCGGCAATTTTTGAATACCACAGAATTTCAACAATTGCTTGCACATCCGCATCCACCGTTGAAATCGGATCCCAACGCTTCTTCTAGTCTAACAGCATTCCCGCGAACTGTTCAGCATGTTGGGATTTTCTTAGCTTATCCGCACCCGCTAGCCATGGATGGTGAAGGAATTGGCCGCTTCCTCTATCGGCTTACGAGAGGAATGTTGTCCAACTTTCCACACGTGCACATTCATATTGCTGCTACTGGCTATAATTACGCCGATGCAGAACAGTCTTTCTCACCGTTAAGACCAATGTTTCCGGGCAGAGTTCATATCCACCATTCCAATAATGTAGAGCATTTCAATACGAATGTACCCGCTGAGATATGGATCGTCCCCATTATCTCGCTCGATTTGGCCATGTTTTTAAAAAAGCCGTATATTTTATGTCTGCATGATCTCGTTCATCATCAGTTTAAAGAGCTTTATTTCTCTACCTACCCAGAATTTTGTCACCGTGTGGATCGAAATGGCTATTATATTTTGCATAAAGCCGCGGCGGTTGTATCGAACTCGAATTATGTACGAACTCACCATGCAATTGGCATTGCTGGGCTGCCTGCACACAAAACGCATGTCATCCGACTTGCTCCACCTAGTGACGAGTATCAAACCTTTTCATTTATGGATCAGCAGCATTTTAGAGTGAAATATCAGCTTCATCATGAATATATCGTTTTTCCAACCGTACTTCGCCTTCACAAAAATTTCGAGCGGCTTCTTGCTGCATTTATTCAATTCCGTTTAACGATAGACGGATACCATTCGCGTCTGCGACTCGTCTTCACTGATCAATTGTCCAGCAGTCCAAAAGAAGCCGATGTCATGCGCATGCTGCATCATGTTCAAGATCCTGAAATTTTAAATAGTCTCATGTTCATCGGCAGAATTCCGACCTCCGACATGCCTTCTCTCTACAAATATGCAATCGGCACAATCGTGCCTACCTTGTTTGAAGGCAGCTGTCCTTTCCCTATTCTTGAATCCTTAACAGTAGGAACACCTGTCGCTGCGGCCAATCTAGAGGTGACGAACGAAATTATTCCCAATATGAGCGCCTTCCTGGCCTTCAATCCATACTCCGTAGACGAGATCGAAGCCAGTCTTCGCGCTCTATGGGTATATCGCCATACCTTAGTGCCAGGACAACAGGCAGTGATTCAAGGAGCAATGCAGCGAAGCTGGTCGGATGTTGCGAACGAATACTACGCCCTTCTCCAACATGTTATATCGAACCCGGTCTAAATCATGCCGTAATATTTCAAATAGGCAACACGGAAGACATGAATATATTGGCTTGCAATATAATCCCACGTGTCTGTTGGATCATTCATGCCTTGCACAGCAGACGATTTGTAATGACTGGAATGTTCAAAAAATAAATTCAGTGCTTGTGCGATGGAATCAGGGGATTCCGGATCGAACCAGATGATCTCCGCGCTATGTCTTGCCATATGCTCTCTCATCACAGGAATATCCGAGCACAGCACCGGTACACCAAGACGCAGCGCTTCTTCTACGGGGTAGCTTCCTCCCCCCTCCGACATGCTCGGCATAATAAGTGCTTGCGCGTTGCGAACTAGAGGAATCACGTTAGAGTCATGAATGAACCCCAGCGGATAGATGTCTGCATCCAAGCGAAGCCCTGTCCTTGATAATAAAGAAATCAGCGTAGGCACATACATTTGTTCCGGCCATTGTGGAGGGACAACTCGCAGCAATTCTGTATGATGTCCAAACAGTACGAGCGGGACTTTGTTAACTGCGGTGCACCTGGAATATCCCAACAGCAGATTATAGTGATTTTTGTGCGGAGATATATTACTTGGGTAGACCACATATTGCGGCGGGAGACGGACGGCCACATCAGGGCTCACGTTATCGCTGACGAGATGACTTATCGGATCTGCTGGCAGTATGGCGTGCGGAATAATGGTCGCGCTGTTGCCTACCTCTCCGAAATGATGGAGCAGCCTAGTCTGTACATGGCGTGAGGATACGACAATTGAGGTCATGTTACTAAGCCATTCCTTCGCTTCCCGCCAAGCCTGCTCAATAACGGCGCCTGACACATAGGGTGGTACAAAGTCAAAGACAGTTGCATCATGAAAGGTGCATATCGTCGGAAGATCTACCTTCACATAAGCAGGCCCATGCGGCCAGAAGAAATACACAACATGGCAATCTGCTAACAGCACCCTCGCTTCTGGCGATTGAATGCTTCCGTTAAAATACACAATGTCGATATTCGGGTAGCTGACCGTATCGGTTCTCTCTTTGAACTTCGTGTCAGGTGCAATGACTAATCGTACGAGATCAATATCAACCTGCCGAGCCATCGCAGGCAGCATATTCGATAGCAATCTTGCTCCGCCGCCTGCCGATATCATATTCGCGCACCATATCATAATTCTCATTATCCACACTCCCTCGGAAGCGATATCTTGTTGAACGCAGCAATCAGTTAATCCTTATGCTGCATTCTGCACTAAGATTCGTGGGAGTAGCCGTGACGCATGAAGCATGCTTCCGAGTACAATAACGATAGCTAGATTGGAGGGAATATTAGGATGGCGCAAGTTATATGGCATGGCACAGTATTCGATTCCACTGGATATGCTAAGGCAACCAGAGAATATGTACTCGCATTGCATGCTGCCGGCGTAGATGTGAGCCTTGAAACCTATCAAGGACTACCGCAAGTAGGACTTCCCCCAGATCAACGTTCTGTACTGGAGCACTTGCTGAGAAAGCGATGCAGCGCTGGTCGCCGCGTTAGTGTATATCATTATATTCCGGATCTCTGGCGGAGAAAGCTTCGGGCTTCATTCGGATTTACCTACTGGGAAACGTCGAAGATACCAGATAATTGGATTAAACAAGCAAATCAAATGAGCGGCATCCTGCTGCCTAGCATTCATAATATCAATGTTTTTCGCCAATCCGGCGTTAATGTACCGCTGCATTACGTTCGGCCCTGTCTCTCCGAACCCTATCATCCACCTTCTCCTGAGCATACACCGCAGTACGTGAATCATTTACCGCCATTCCGATTTTTGTCCGTATGTTCTTGGATTGATCGCAAAGGAATAGACATCTTGCTCAAAGCCTTCTGGAGTGAATTTACGGCGGCTGATCCGGTATGTCTCATTATTAAGACAGCAGGTACCGCAGAGGTATATCACATGATGGAGCATTGGAAGAGAGAACTGCAGCTGACACATCATCCTGCTCAGGTCTATATCGATTTAGAACTGCGCAGCGAGATGGAGATGGATGCCTTATATCGAAGCAGTCATGCATTTGTGCTGCCGAGCCGTGGAGAAGGTGTCGGCTATCCCGTATTGGAAGCCGCTATGAGGGGAGTGCCTATCATTGTAACCGGCTGGGGTGGTCATCTTGATTTCTTGAATGAATATAACAGTTACTTAATCCCCTACCACCTCGTACCCGTAAGGCCTCAGCCTTATTACCAAGGATACCAGAGTGATCAGCTGTGGGCTGAGGCTTCTGTAGACGCCCTGCGCAGCCAGATGCGGCATGTCGTTACCAATTATGCGGAAGCGTCTACCAAGGGCCAAATTGCTATGCACCATACGCTCACTCATTTTTCACCTGATAAGGCAGCTCAGGATCTCATTACTGCCCTATCACGTACAACGGGCTTCACCTTTACCTAGAAGGTGAAGCCCGTATTTATTGCCTTTATTACTCCGGTCTTCCGAGATGTGCCCTAATCTGCTTCAATGCGTCTTCCAGATGTTCAGCCTTAATGGAGTAGATCTGCCCTTCATAGCCCATCGAAGCATGATCATACCTGGAATCATAGTAATGCTCCAGCATGAGCGACACCGCTTCTCCATAGTTCTCCAGGCGAAGTGCTTCTGCAATTGCGTTAGCATGCGGGGTATGCATGCGCCGCTGAATGCGGGCGAATGCCTCACGGATTGCAGTCGGGTGCTTGGAGGGCTCATATTCCTTCACAATATTTCTAACCCGTACCTGTATCGGCAGTTGGATATCAAGCACCGTTCCCGCCTTCTTCGCATCCATCAGAAATTCTGGCAGTATGACCTTCCCGATTCGACGACTCTCCGCCTCCAATAGGAGGCAAGGTACTCTTGCTGACTTTAACTCCTCCAGCTTCTCAAATAGCATCGCATCAAACATCTTCTGATTGTTCGGGACTTGTCCAATATGCCCAAATACAGAGCCTCGATGTCCTGCCATCTCCTCAAGATCAAGGACGGGATACCCTTCCGCTTGAAGCTGCCGAAGCATATCTGTCTTCCCTGTCCCCGTATGTCCGGACAGGACAATGCACGGTATTCGCCAGTCATAGTTCACCAGCGACTCTTGTATCCATTGTCGGTAGGTGCGTATTCCCCCTGACAATCGGTATGGCTTCAATCCCATTAGAGACATCACAGTAGCCATCGTACGGCTTCGCATGCCGCCCCGCCAGCAGTAGATGATGGTCGTCCCTCGAAGCTCCTTGAACTGCTTATATAATGATGGAAGCTTGGCTGACGCGATCTCTAACCCACGTTCCTTGGCCGCTTCTACACTTACTTGCTTGTATATCGTTCCGATCTCCGCCCGTTCTTCATTCGTGAACAAAGGAATATTGATGCTTCCCGGTATTCGGAATTCCTCGAATTCTCCTGGCGAACGCACATCAACAAGCGTTGCCTCCTTGTCCCGCAATGCCATACACTGCTCTAATGAAATATCGTGCATATCTCTCACCTCTTGTTGTCTCTTACAATCTCGTGATATCGAACTATTGTTAAGACTATAGCATTCCGCCCAAGAAATCCACTCTGACAATCGCCGTGCCCTTTTTTACGTTAGGTACATATGTAGTAATAACCCATGATTGCCATCATTGTCTGTTTCCCAGGAGGTGTTTCACATCACGACCGTTAAGGCAGTTATATTAGCTGGCGGAACTGGAACTCGTTTCTGGCCTTTCAGCCGCGCAGATTACCCAAAGCAATTTTTGCCGATTCTTCATCAACAATCGATGCTTGCTGACACGGTGCAGCGAATGCTTCAATATTTACCGCTGGAACATATATATATCGTATCCCTTGAAGAATACATCCCTATTATCCGAAAGCAGCTTCCTGCCTTCCCGCTGCAGAACATTATTGTGGAGCCTATGGCGAGAGATACCGCCGCATGCATCGGTCTTTCTGCGCTTCAATTAAGTGCAGACGACGAAGATCCCATTCTGATTACCTTACCTTCCGATCATTATATTTCGGATCCTGATGCTTTTCACGAAGCACTGCGCACCGCCGTCTATCGTGCAGATCAGGAACGATGTGTCGTTACTTTGGGGGTGAAGCCAACACGCCCTGAGACGGGATACGGATATATCCGTATCCAACAGAACAGCCCTACCCCTACTAACGGAAATGAAGCAACCGATATATCCACTCCACTTACCCCAGTTGAGAAATTCATCGAGAAGCCAGAACTGTCTGTTGCAAACAATATTTTTGCTGATGGCTGCCACTATTGGAATACAGGGACGTTCATTTGGAAAGCTTCAACCATCATGCATCTGATCCATCTGCACCTACCTGACCTGTATCGTTCCTTGTTTGATATGAAGACACTCTTAAACGATCCACATAACGGTCAACAACAGCTCGCAGCAGCATACAGTAGTCTCAAGAAGCAATCCATTGATTATGGCGTTATCGAAAAATGTGAATCCATCTACATGATTCCTGTCCATTACGGCTGGGACGATCTCGGCAATTGGAATGCACTTGAGCGCATACACCAGACCGATGAGCTCCTGAATATTGTTCATGGGCGTCATGAGGGGATCGATACGGAGCGAAGCATTATCTACGGTGCAACAAAGCAGTTAATCGCGACGGTAGGCATTGAAGACATCGTGATCGTTGCCACGGATGATGTGGTTCTCGTCTGTCCGAAAGAACGAACACAGGATATAAAAAAGATGGTGAAGCACTTGAAGCAGCGCGGATACGACACGTTCTTATAGAAAGGTGGATACGACTCGATGTTTCTTCATAATATCGGTACCATCTACGAACCAACAGGATATGCAAAGGCCAATCGGCATGTCGTGCTTGAATTGATGAAGCTGGGGGTGCAGTTTCACTATACACCAGTTCATTCCGAAACAGTCAGGGTCCCTATGACCCCCGATATCGAGGCGGCCTTGCAGGCGATATCGCACACTCCATTGCCAGAGCCCCATATCGTATTTACGCATTACCCTGCGATCCAATTTGTGAAGGACATTCGCCATTACTCAATCGGAATGACGATGTACGAATGCAGCCGTCTGCCGTTCATGTGGTCTCGAAGATGCAGCAATATGGATGAAGTATGGGTACCGTCCACCTTCAATCGAGATACCTTCCACCGGTCTGGAGTCCCGCTGCACAAGATTCACGTCATGCCTTACGGAATCGATTCGAACTTGTTTGCTCCCGGTCACCCCCCATTACCTATTCCGGGCCAACGAAGCTATACCTTCTTATCCGTCTGTTCCTTCGATGACCGCAAAGGCATTGATATCTTACTTACCGCCTTCCTTGAAGAGTTCGCGGAGTCCGAGGATGTATGTCTCATTATCAAAACGCGTGCAACCACTGAAGAGGAGATCGGCAGACAGCAAGCCTATATTGACGCTATCGCCTTCAAGACAGCCGGAAAGTCCCGTTCATCGGTCATTCTCATCTCAGCGATTCACAGTTGGAGCGAGCAGCAGTTAGCTATGCTCTATAACAGTGCAGACAGCTATGTGCTTCCTACACGTGGAGAAGGATGGAGCTTAACCGTAATGGAGGCAATGGCCTCGGGTCTCCCTGTCATTACAACGCGTTGGTCAGCTCATCTTGATTTCGTCAACGATGCGAACGGATACCTCATCTCCGTACAGAAGTTCGCTCCCGCCCACCCTACGAATTCCAGAATGCTGTGGGCAGTTCCAGATGCTATGCATCTAAGACAGCTGATGAGGCATGTATATATGAACCGGGAAGAAGCAGCAGCTAAGGCTGCCCTCGGCCGAAATACGGTAAAGGAGCAATTCACATGGCAAGCAAGCGCAGCCCGCATGCTTCATCGCTTGGCGGAAATAGCCGCGCGTTAAAAAGGGAGATGGCAACGCTATGATCAGCGTCATTGTTCCTACGATCCATCACACCGATCTCGTTAAACATTGTGTGCACAGCTTCATCCATACCGTACATGAGCTGCCCTACGAGATCATCGTTGTCGATGATGGCAGTCCTGCCGCGATTCAAGAAGAACTGGCACGATGGGCTGCTCCGCTCCAGGTGCAATTCATTGCAAAGCCTCATAATCATGGATTCAGCCATACTGTCAACGCTGGCATCCAGCATGCCAAGGGACAATATATTCTGCTCGTCAACAATGACGTGTTCTTCCACGAGCCCGGGTGGCTCCATCATATGGTTGCAACCATGAACAGTGATGCAGCAATCGGCATCGTAGGAGCGAGGCTCCTCTATCCTGATATGACCATACAGCATGGCGGTGTTATCCCGACAGCGAAGGGGCATTTTGACCACCGCTACCGCCGACAGTCAGCTGATTATGAGCCTGCATTAGCCGTAGAAGATATGAATGCCGTAACCGGTGCATTAATGCTAATACGCAAGCAGCTCCTCGACCAGATTGGGCTATTGTCCGAGGAATTCTTCATCGCCTTCGAGGATGTTGACCTCTGTTATCGCGCTAAGGTGCACGGCTCCCGTGTCGTGTATTGCGGAACGGCTAGTGCCATCCATGCGGAAGGGTATACCCGCGGTACGACAAAAGCGAACAAGAATCTATATTGGAGACAAAAAGAAATGGAAGCTCGAAAAAAATTCTGGATGAAATGGGGAGGGAAAATCATCCGATGACAGCTCCTCTGGAAGTCGTATATGTGCTTGAACTGACCGGATTGTCTGGCGGCATCCGCAACGTATTCGAGCAGGTCAACCGCCTGCATGATATGGGGGTCAACGTACAATTATTCGCACTCGATAAGCAGCCTACTTGGTTCCCGCTCAAGGTGCCCGTACGGCGCTTCGGCAATTATCCATCCATGATGCGTGCGCTGACGCCAATGAATTGTATTAAGGTAGCCACCTGGTGGAAGACGCTTGCTGCCGTATGGCATAGCTGCGATCGCAAGCGCGGCGGCAACGGCGTTCCGGTATATCTGGTGCAAGATATTGAGGAGAGTTATTACCCGAACTGGAATGATATGCAGGAGCGAGTTCGCAATACGTACCGTGTGCCCGTGCATATGCTGACGATAGCGGATTGGACGACCAGACAATTGCTGGAGCGGTTCCAGAAGCATGCAAACAACATTTCCATTGCAGTTGATTTCGACCTGTATAAGCCGAATCGCACTCATGACTATGATCCATTCCGTATTCTTGCCTGCAGCCGCCGCAGCCAACACTTGAAGGGATTCGACATTACGGTTCAAGCTGCGAAGGATGTGTGCTCCAGACTGCCACAAGCATCTATGGTCACCTTTGGCGTAGAACCTCCCCATCTGCACGGCATTCCTCATGGCCATTTCTCTCATCCGGATGACCACCATGTTGCCTACTTATATGCCAACTGCGGAGTATTTGTCCAAACCTCCTATCACGAAGGCTTCGGGCTTCCAATATTGGAGGCTATGGCTTGTGGCGCCCCTGTCGTGACCACGAAGGCGGAAGGAAATGAAGAATTCTGCCATAATGAATGGAATTGCATCCTTGTAGACAAAGGAGATGTTGCCGGGGTTGCACAAGGGATCCTGCGCATATTAACCGATCCACAATTCGCCGCACATCTCACAACGAATGCCATGACAACGGTACAACACTATAATTGGCCGCGTGTGATGCATAATCTGCTTACGGTATTTCACGCCGTGACACCTCAATTGCAGCAGTGAATGCATATGAAATAAGCCCCCTCCGAACCTCGGAGCGGGGCTTACTTTATGTGCAGCATATCCTAATTCCTTATTCCCACTTGATAGTGAATGCCGGCAAATACCTCATTCCATACTTGATCACAAGCAGCATCCCATCCGATGGGCAGCTCTAATCCGCATGTATTCGCAAGCGGCCATTCCTTGTCGATGATCCGATGCTCATTTCCGGGATTGACAACCAGCAATCTGAATTGATGCTTCACAAGAGATGCCAATGCTGCTTCCAGTTCCGCTGCCTCGTCATATGATGCATTAAATCGGAAGTAGAAGATACGCTTGCTATGCTCCGCCTTATCTAGAAATCGATGAATTCTCCGCTGAATCGTCTCAATAAATTTCGGATATTTCAACGCGATCCCTCTCCGACGTTCTGTGTACAAAAAATCATGAACTGATTGTACACCATACACCCGGTCTAATATACAATAATTATGACGTTTAAAAATGATGCTCTCCACCACTAAATGATCCGGATGCATGAACTTGGCAAAGCGATTTCGAAGCAATAAGCTTACACCAGGTGTCCAATTGGAGTACATCCAATCCACGACACCACTGTACGGCCGCAAGCCATAGCGTTCCAGCCGTTGAGCCGTATAGCAGTTCGACCCCAAACTGTACACGGCATCGTATACGCCTTTTACATCATACAATCGCAAGGCAATCTCCTCCACTACGTAAGGTTGAACGGTGTCCTATAGGTTTCCTCGGCCATTTTGCCGCCCCACTTCAACTCATAATACCGCTCGTACAAGGGCCAAGTCGTATCAATGATAAAATTGTAATGAGCATCCGATTTCCTCGTTGAGCTTCCATGATGATCGACAGGCAAGCCCGTGAACACTTCATCATATCCTGCCAACCTAAGCCTGCGATGATAGTCTATATCGGCGAAATAACTGCTGAATACCGTGTCCCATGATCCCGCTGCTCTAACTGCCTCCATATTGTAAGCAGCAAGCGCATCGAAGTTCGTTAAGGCAAGCCCCCACTTCCGCCCACTGTTCTTCAACTCCTCAAGCACTCCTAGAAATGCTTCTGGCGTACCCGAATGAGCCTCCGCATCGTTATGCATATAGAACACAGAATCGGCCCCCTGATCGAGAGCCACCCTCTGAAACCAATTCATAGATTGGGTAAACGTCAGCGATACAGGGGGCTCATATACGGTTACGCGCCGAGATAATTCAGAATCATATCTCAAATCGTGCGCGGGAGAGTTATCCAATACGTAAGTATGCTTCCAATACAGTTCGATACTGTCCAAAGCCCGATACAGCAGATCCTTACGGTTCACGTACGGAATTCCCACAACGTAACGCAATGCTGATCACTCCTCATATACAAATTCATTAAGCTTTCCTTATACCTTTATAGATAGCGAATCCGCTCCGCTATTTTCTTCGCCGAGTTCTCCCACGTCCAGTGCGACAGCACAAGCTGGGATACGGCCAGACTTCGCTCTTTCACCACTTCTTGATTCTCGTACACAAAACGCATGACATGAGCTAGATGCTCAAAATCCGGCTCCGCCCATTGAAATCCTGTATAATACGGACATTTCGCCACGGCCGGAATCAATCGCTTCACTTGAATGGGGAAGCCCGTTTGGATGTTCAAAAAGTCCCGCTGCGCACTCCAATCCGTCGCGATAACAGGAATGCCGCAAGCCATCGATTCCAGTATTGGCATTCCCCAGCCTTCTCCCCTTGTAGGCAGCACGAAGCAATCCGCTGAACGATACAAGCTGCCAAGCAAATAAGAAGGAATGGTCTGATTTTCGATAATAATGATTTTGGACTCTGCATGCTTTAGATTCAGCTTGCGAATCTCGGCACGCACGTTTACTTCCGGGTCTTTGTTCGTAATTTTGCAGACAAGCACCACATCATCGAAGGCGAATTCATTGGCGAACGTTCGCAGCATTTCTTCCGGTGCTTTGCGTTCCCCCCACTCGAATACACTTAAGAATGTAAACTTCTCAGAGAACCGGAAAGCACGAATATCCGGGTTGAAATAGTTAGGATCAACCCCTAATGGGATAACATGAATCGGAACATGCACGCCGCTGTTGCGGAAGGTTTCTACATTGAAGCTGGATGGAACCCACACTTCATTCATGCGGTTGCACTGACGCACCCACTCTTCAGGCAGGCCGTCCACTTCCAGCATCGTATAGCCGATCTTGTACCTGCCTTCATTTTTGAAGAACACATCGCCCTGTCCGTACACTACTTCAGGTGCTGATTCATTCCTCTTTCGCATGCTAAATAGATTCACACGATAATCATCGCTCATATTCGGTTCCTTCGTATGGAACGGTGTTCCAGGGCCGTATACATAGCGATAATGCATCTTCACACGCTGTTCGTCGAGAGCAATCATGAGGTTGCGGGAAGAATTCGCATAACCGCTTGGCAGGTTCACAATCGAATGCCAATTCAGCTGTGTATGATACTCTCCTGCAAGCTGGTGGCCCCACTTGCCATGGAAGATGCCTTGCGACTGCAAGAATAATTGGTTGAAATCGATGTTGTTTACCTTCGTAGAGGTGTTCTGCGCATGAACGAGCGTTACTCTTCCATCATAGACAACCCGGAAACCAGCGGCTAATGCCCGCAAGCAATAATCGGTGTCCTCGAAATATGCAAAATAATCGGTATCCAATGAACCAATTAGATTAATCAGCTCACGCTTTATATAGGCACACGCAAATACAACCCCTTGCACATCACGTACACCTTCATATTGACGAATATCTGTCTGTTGTCCACCAATCTGTTGTCCCCAACATGTATCCTCGAAAATATATGTCCCTGCATGCTGAAGCTTCCCGTCTTCACCACGCAATCTGCAGCCTACAACACCGATATTGGGAGCTTGAAAGGCCGTCTCCTGCAAGCGCTCCAGCCAATCTGCCTGTGTAATCAGAATGTCGTTATTCAGCAGCAGAATATCACTGTCTAGATCACAATGAGCAATTGCCAAATTGTTTCCAGCCGTAAACCCTATATTCTGTGGACTCTCAATTAACGTAACCCACTTCAAACCTCGAAGATAGTCCACACTTCCATCCGTGCTTCCATTGTCCAGCACCACAACATCTACCAATTCATGCGCAGCCAATGGGGAAAGCGATGCGATGCATTGCTTCGTATGTTCTAGTCCATTCCATGTCAGGATGACAATTGATACTTTGCGCCGCAGCGGCGGAGCCGGAGCACGATTGCCGATCGTCTTGGCAGGAGGGTATTCCATAATTTCGAATCGTTCAAAGTCAACCGGACCATTATGTCTTGGGGCCTGTGGGGCATGGAGCAGCATCTGGCATTCCGGCGATACCAGAATCCCCATTAAGATTGACATTCGCGGCTTCCCCTGTCTCAGCATGAAGTAATAGTGCCGGAATGCACCGTCCTCCACCTCTCTACACAGCATCTCTCGGTACAGCTCATGCGGAAATTCGTTTGGATCGATTGTCAATAAGGTGTAAATCCGATGAAAGATACGAAATGGAGTGCCGACCATATCGACGGCAACTTCACCAGCGAATGTCTGTTTCAGCTCTTTGCTTTTCAGGAAATGGGTAACAATGGTCATCTTCGTGTGCCCTGCGCGAAGCAGTGCAGTAAAATGGCTTAACCCTGGATAATCCGGCTCTCTATTTAACACCTGTCTATATAGCTCCGACACAAATGCTTCCTCTTCCAAGCGGAACATCTGGTGTAACGTCTGGATGATATTCAAACTCGATCCCTCCATACACATTACGGATGATACGGTCATTTACATTAGTGTATTAGCACAGGTTCCAATTTGCCTGTGTATTTGACAGAAACGGGCGCGAAATAACAATTGGATGTACGCCTAATCAACATCTCCATCATCGCTGAATACAGTGAGTACTAGATTTAGGTGATGGTACATGAATAAGGAGTGAAGAAATGAGACAAATCGTTAAAAATTTGGTGAAAATATGTTCGGACATTCTTCCATATGAAGTGCCAGTATATGAATTTGGAGCGTATCAAGTGCAAGGTCAGGAAGGATTCGCTGATTTGCGCCCCTTCTTCCCTGACAAACCTTATGTCGGCTGTGATATGCGGCCAGGTGTGGGTGTAGATGCGATTTTGGATCTTCATCATATCGACCTCCCTGCGGAGACGGCAGGGCTTGTAATCTCCTTGGATACGCTTGAGCATGTGGAAGATCCCCGTCTTGCCATGCAAGAGGTTCATCGCATCTTAAAACCAAATGGCATTGCCATTATTACCTCGGTCATGAATTTCCCAATCCATGATTATCCAGCCGATTATTGGCGCTTCACACCCCAAGCATTCGCCAGCATCTTGAAGCCATTCGATACGGTAGTAACCGACTATGCCGGGGAAGAACTATTCCCTCACACTGTCATCGGTATCGGCATTAAGGGCAATGCCGTACCTGCCGAGACGATTAACTCGCTCCAGCAATACTTGGACATGTGGAGAGCTGCAAGCTATCACCAGCATTAACAGCTCGGGGGAGGGGAAGTTCAATGAGCTACTTTTTGAACCAAAATCCAGCTTATCAACAATACCAAATCGGTGATTGGTCCTACGGCTACCCTAACGTACTCACATGGGGTGAGAAAGCAACATTAACGATCGGAAAATTCTGTTCATTCGCTTCGAATACGACGATCATGCTGGGCGGAGAACATAACGTGGACTGGGTTACTACCTACCCTTTCAACCCAATATTCCCCAATGCAGCAGGCTTCCTTGGACATCCCAAAACAAAGGGTGATGTTACGATTGGCCACGATGTATGGATTGGCTTCGACTCGCTAATTCTTTCTGGAGTATCGATTGGAAATGGTGCAGTCATTGCAGCAAGGAGCATCGTTACGAAGAACATTCCTGCTTATGCGATTGCCGGCGGCAACCCGGCTCGTGTGATTCGTTATCGCTTCCCACCTTCCATCATTGACGATTTGCAGCGTATCGCATGGTGGGATTGGCCACTAGAGTACATCACAGTCGCTTGGCCCCTCCTTCTCTCCAATAGAATCGAGGATTTCATTCGCACGTACAAAACGTGGTGATCATGGGAGGCAACAGAAGTGATTTATTTCTGGAATCAGGTCGTACATCCTATTCTTCAGCTGACAAGGCCGAAAGTGATCGTAGAAATAGGATGTGCCCAAGGATATAACACCGTTAATTTGCTCGAATATGTAAAGCCGATGGAGAACGGTCAGCTAGTGGCAATCGATCCCTCTCCCCTGTTCGATATTGAACGAATGAAGCAGTTATATGGCCATAAATTCCTTCTCGTGCAAGATTACAGCCTGAAAGTCCTACCGCACATTCACACATGCGATGCCGCGTTTATTGACGGGGATCATAATTGGTATACCGTGTACAACGAACTGAAGCAATTCGAGCGCATCAAGAAGTTCCCGATCATCTTCCTTCATGATCTGGAATGGCCTTATGGCAGGCGAGATATGTATTATTTCCCTGAATCAATTCCGGCGGAGTTCCGCAAGCCGAGCGCTAAGAAGGGGATCTTGCCAGGAATCAATGAGCTTGTAGACAATGGACATAATGATTCTGTCCACAACGCGGCATATGAAAATGGAGATCGTAACGGAGTATTGACTGCAGTAGAAGATTTTATGAAGGAAGCCCAAATCCCGCTCCAGCTGCATCGCGTACGCAGCCAGTTCGGACTAGGCATCATTGTGCCAGACATTACAGAAACACATCATTACTTCAATCGCGAAATACGCCGAATAATTGAACAATCCGGTCTGTAATGCAACCGTTCTATGTATCTCTAGCCACAGATTCTCCTTTTATCTGCGGCTAGAATACACCCTATGCTATTATAATCCCGAAGCTGCCAGAATCGTTTGGACATGTATATCGATCGATGGGTGCTTCGGTGCAATAATACCTAGCCCGCTATTGGACAAGGCTTGATGATAGCTGACGTACCAAGGCGTCTGCTGCAGGAAGTCCTCAACAGCAGTCAACACGCCATTGCGAGCTCCTCCTTCATAGAGTGCATTATTCAGTAAATTGTTTGCCCCTGCGCCATGAACGAGCTGCGATTGACCTGATACCATCCCCATCTTCGCATAAGGGTGCACAAAACCTGCGGGAATCGATTCCGGGAAATAATACATATCTCTTCTACCATACGGCCATTGTGTGTCATGCAGAAAAACTAGCGGGAACCGTTCCTGCTGCTGAGCCATTATCTCAACTAACTTCAGTTCATGATATACGGTATACCAATTATGATCCCCATCGATCAGGATACAATCAAATTGCTTCAGGTGCGGAAGAATTTCTAAACTATAGTCCAGCAGCATATGAAATTCCTTGTGGAAATGCATCTTAAACTGCTGAATATCAAATCTCGGTGCTGGATCTATAACAAATAATTCACCATTCACCGCACGACAATACTGCAATAAGTTGCTCGTATTCAAACCATGCTCCGCACCAATCTCTACGATTCTCTTCACACCAAATGATTGCAAAAGTGGAAGTATAATTTTTTCCCAAAATGCAAGCACCTTACTCACCTCCGTATATCACTATATGCGATTCAACGAACTTGGTATAAACATTCTTCCCTACACGATCAAAATGGGACTCGCTATGTTCGAGCGAGAATTTCAATCCTAGATGTGAAGATGATTGAATACATTGAAATGAAGAGCTTGTGCGAACCTAGGGGGTGTAATCCGATGACGCGTATGTTGTTATCGAACCGATATCATTTCTCCTCGTTGCAGATGAGAGACGGCAGCTTATTATTCGAACCACAGGAGCATTGTCTCCTTGAATGCCCTAAGCCGGTGATATACCACGATGCGGCCGGTCCGTTTGGCGTGTGTCAGGATGACGCACATTATGTTCATCTCGTGTATGTGAATAGGGATGACCAGCTCATTCATGTCTCAATCAATCCCTATTCACTTCAGACGCACAAGCGCGAAATAGCAGGCCTGTTCAAGCACGTCCTGCATATTCAACTGACGAATTGCCACAATCAGCTTCATGCTGTGATTCAATACCGTTCCCGTATTGAGTATGTATCGTTATCTGGCATTCATTGGTCAACCGCAGACGTCCTATATGATGGCGAAGAGATCCATTCCCTCCGTCTTTTCGCACATCAAGATCATATCTGGCTGTGCACTGCATTAATAACGGCGGCGCCTCCCCATCAGCAACTACGTCTGCTCTTGCAATCGTTCCATACAGCATCCAGTCGATGGCTGCCTTCGACTTCATTGCCTGTTGTCCCACTGGAATCGAGGGAAGATTTCTTAGCCTATGATCTCTACTCTGTACAAGGGCGACTTGGAATGTTCCAGTTTCAGCGCATTGGGAACAAGCTCTTATTTGCAGCATATGAATGGAATAAGCAAAAGGAATGGACAATGACGGCTCATAGCCAAACAATCATCCCTCCCACTCTAGCAGCACAAGTCATATGTGCATACGATCATGGTTTGTACCGCTTAAGCTGGGTAACAGAAGACTTGCTGTTCCGCATTCATTACAGCATCCATCAAGAAGAATGGAGCGACTTATATACAACAGCAATTCCGTGTCCTGCAATCTGGACATGTATCTATGACAAGCAGCCAGGTCGCGATGGCCCTACCGTATGGATTGCTTCTGACCAGCAAACAACGTCCGACTTCACCGGATTTGCAGCACCCGCAGTCATGCAGGGATACCGAGCAACATGCGACCTCACTCACAGTATCGATTCAGCCGAAGCAGTCATCGCTTCTATCGCACACATGAGAGAAGGTTGCAGAACAAGAAAGAGGCAACTTGTCCAATTGAAGCAAATCCAGAAGGAGCGTCAAGCCACAGCGGACCGACTGACAGAACGAATCGCTGCCTTGCAGGAGGAAGTTCAAGTGCGCCTTGCCATTCAAGAGCTTAGTGAGAAGAATACATTATTAATGAAGAAAGAAGATAAGATAGTCGCTCGAAGCGGCATGAAAGAACAATTATCACGCATTGTATTCAAACTATCGAACCCCCGCTAAGGAGGAGCTTGTGATGATGAATAATCCGGAAACTTCCATTGATGTGATCCTGCAAACTGCAGCCGATGTTGATCTGGAGACGCGCAGAATCTGCTTGATTACCCATATCAAATTTCGCAATATTTCAGCTCAGCCTGTGTCGTTGTCTCATATTTTGCTAACGCTATCTCCAAGCCGATTCTCAGTGGTGAGCGGGAAAATTGTACCCCCGCAGCATGCTCTGGTGTTTGGTCTCCATAAGAAAGGCAATCAGCAAACGGGCTGGAAATTCGATCGGGATGATTGGTTCTCGAACGGACGCAAAAACGGGGAGTACCGGATTGAGCCTGTCCAGCCTCTTCTGCTCCCCCCACGAATCTGGTCAGACATAAGAGATATTCATATAGAATGCGATATCGATCACCTCATCACCCCGCTCCACATACACGCTTATGTATGTGCAGGAGGCAAGCAGTTCCCTGCCGCGAATCCAAGCAGTATCAGCTTCCGAGCTGCTGTTCATCCATAATTGGTCTATTCTAAACTACATGAATGACGAGTATCTTGACATAAGTTTGTACGAATGAATCTAGTAATTCATCCAATCTTATGACGAGTCCCTTTCATACATTAACAGTGTAGAAAGAATTCTAGCAGGTTCTTTCGCTCATATGATGAAGGGGAGGTTTACTAATATGGTTCTTATTCCCATTCAACGGATCGTAAGCAGCACAACTAACGTAGTTACTGCTCCTACAAGCGCAACTGCTGCGACTCTAGCACTCGCAGGTGCAGCACCGAATGTAGTGAACGTAGGGAATGCACCGCGTATTTGGCCTCAGATAACAAAATTCGACAATGATAACGGTCCATTTGCAGCAGTTCCGAATCCGGAATTCATCTGGTCACAACCCACATTCGTTCCGGGTGAAACGCACGGTTTTGCTACTGCTTCAGTAGCAATTCCACTTACTATTGGAGTTGCCGCTGACTTTGTCATTGCGATGGCTGTATTTGCCGACAATGCTGTGGTTGCAACGATTCAAGCTTTCAGCCCATTGCAAATCAGCTTGTTCCCAGTTCCTGGACTGAATGTACCATTGATTGGAGGCTCCTTGGATCCAACTACTGGCTTAACTACAGATGTTGCGAATCCATATAACTGGCAAAATGTGCGCTTCTATACGATTCCAGCATCACTTGGACTCATCTCACTTGCGCTTAGCGTACGGTTTGTATTCCAATTCCAAGTGACAAACTACTTCACAACTGGCGCTGTCAACACAGCTGGCTTATCTTTCATTGCTGACATTTATCAGTCCTTGCTGTAATTGCTGGTTCTTGTCTCCCGCAAACTAGTTGAATAGCTGAAACGAATGAAACAACATGAAGCATGATGCGATTCCTTAGAGCGCATCATGCTTCGTGCCTTGTGTTACGATTCTTATTGATTCTGGCTGTGCTTGACGCCCCTCAATCCGATAACTGCGTACGCGGGGACGAAGCCGTGACAAAGATACAATGATGTACGAACACGGATATACAGCATGCTCAATGTCGAAGATAGACGGATATGGAACAGAGGCCGGATGAGAGTGAAATACGGCGATGAGCTGTTCTCCACTACGCCCCATTTGCTTCAATGCATGATCCAGTTGCTCCATATCCATCGTAAATGATACCGGACTTCGGTCAATATTATCGATAATCCAGCAGCGATTGGCGAGCCCGTCGTTTCCTGATAACAGTCCACAAGCTTCCAATGGCTTCTCACGCAGACAATGCCCTACCATCTCTCGATACGTGTTCTCCGTTAGCTGTAGTCCCACAGCATTATGATTTGTCGGTAGATGATTGTTCACGTTTTGCCCGCTCCCTCTGCATGAGCAATAGATCTTGAGCTGGATCTTTCGGTATGCGAGGCTGGCTCGTTAATGATTGTTGATTCAAATAACTAAGCAGTGAGCCAGACTGCTTGCTTGCTCCGTCTGCACGTTTAACCGTATTGGCATGAAGCCATGTAAACATCGAATATGCGGGAGCTTGCCGCTTCCTGTCCTCCACCTGTTCCTGCTCTCCGACATTCAACTCCTCCGACTCAGTTTGCAGTTCACGGTTTGCCCCTTTCTCATGGAGAGGATTGGACATCTCGCCAGCCTTCTGATTGTGTCTCCATCTGCCACCTAGTGATATCCCTGACCCTTGCTCCTTACCCCCGATCGACCTGCTATCTGATTGCTCTCCCTTATGCAGTTCATCGGCTTCATCCACCGTAGGAGAGTCGTGACTTTTCTCTTTATCCTCCCATTCATATTCCGCGACCAACACGCTTCTGTTCACGAACATATCGTCATCATAACCGGTGTCATTAAGGCTCTCCTCAACGATATCTACAGCTTCTTCAACATCCTCTTCCTGCCAATCGTCTCCTGCGGGTTCCTCATTATCCTTATACTTTTGCCAATACACTTGCTCATTCAACTCATCCCCATGCTCAAGCTCATGCACACTTACTCGTTCTTCACTGTGCTCAATGGTATCTGTCCCTGAACCCTCATAAGCGGAACGCACTTCTTGAGCAAGCCGCGACTCTTTATCCCCCCGCTGCTGCGAATGTTCGTGCGGTTCCAGTTCATCCCTGCGTGAAGTTTCTACAGACTGATGCAAATTGGAGGCATCCATGAATGAAGTCTGCACATGCGGAGCCGTCGCCTCTTCCTCCCGCGATGCAACGTCTTCAGCGTGCCGCACCTCAGTAGTAACGGGACTTATTTCCTTCTTCCTATCCAATTCAGCTCCTTCGCCATTATCCATCGCTCGAAGCTTCTCAATGACATCTAGAATCGGAAGATACGAGAAGTAGGAGGCAGCTGCACGAGTGATTCCATTGCCGAGCTGCACGAGCTGTTCCGTAGACAATCGCAGGAATCCGCCGTATGTGAGCGCCACTGAAGTCCAAGATTGCCCTGTCAGCGATAACTGATAATTCGACCGATCCTTCCAATTCAAGCTCGCTCCACGGATAGGCAGCTCACCGTGCTTCAACATATTCATAATAAGTAATTGGGCCAACTGTTTGCTCTGTTTGCGATGATGGAAATAATAATGAACACTTACCTCCATTGCATCATCCGGTACTGCTGATATCCATATCCCCTGCCGCTGATGATTCGATTCGCTTAACAGCTGCTTGCGCGTATCCTCTGAATCCACAATCGTGACTCTCAATCCGGCTTGGGACAGCGTGGACTGTATCGGGTACCACAACCGATCCACAATCTCCGTCATCTTGCTCTCTAGTACAACTCGGCACCCTTCAAGCGGGTTCATAATATCGAGCATGCCTTGTCGTTTGTCCAGATGAAATGTGAACGAGTACTTGCCCAGCAGCTGGTATACATCAACTAACCGCGTCTCCGCAATCTTGCATAATGGCTTGCCATTCAATCGAATGTGCATTCCATGCCCCTCCCTCCTGTATGTACTGACTAACGTCATTGTATGAGGCGAATTCCGAATGGTGCCAAATTGGAACCAACGGCATGCAACTGCTCCAATACGCGAACCTGCTCCCGCTCCATCTCTTCGATAAATGATTCCAATCGCTGCATCTCATGCTCCTCTTGCAGCAGACGTTCTTCAAGCAGCATCATCTCTTCTTGCCATGCAGCAATTCGCCCAGATGCAAATTCATGCAGTACGCCTAACTGCAACTTGGCATAATGCAGCAATACATCATCCTGTATAGAAGGACCCATTGTATTCATGGTCAAGAATGGATGGAACAAATCAATGAGTTCGATCGGACGGAAACATGGGTACCCGATGCCAAGAAGCGGGACAGGCACATGAGCCTGTTCAGAACAACGAACCCCTTGGATGATGCGAAGCCTCGATTCACGGACGAACGGTACTTCCATAAAGGATCCCCAGTCCCTGCCTCCGTTGCTTGAATATGCACAGGCTAACCATGAGGAACCTGTAATCGAGAGAAACAGACCATGTTCTCCTGCAATCGTAAGTCGAGGAACGGAGAATTGATTCTGAAAAAAAACTTTCAATGGGATACAGGAATTCGTAACTTGTATGCCTCGCGCACAATATACCGTAGCTGTGACTCCGTTGTGTACGACCCACGCGAGATATGGATCTCCTTCCCTCGCCGCGGATATTGTAATGCTCCAATTCTGCCCTGCTTGCGCAGAAGAGAAGACGTGTTGCCATTTTGCCTCCTCTGATTCCATATCGAGCTCGAGCAGCATCAGCTGCTGTCGATTCGTATCTCCATGTCGAATCAGGAACAGCCCATAAAGAGTCCCTGATTCACTTATATCGCAGCTTGCTTGTTCAATATGTACATTGACGCCATAATCTTCGTGAACATAGGAAAAAGCCCTCTCTCGCCACCTCCCCTGCTCAACCTGTCGAAGCACATACGTAAACTTCTTGTTCAGTATTGTAGTGAAGCCGAAATAGAGGGTTCTGCCAAGGTTAAAGAGATACGGATTCGATGAGCTGGGATGCCTGCTTATTCGCAATTCTTGCTTTTCATCTACACGCGCATTCACGCTGCAACGTGCATAATAGATACCCGATTCATAGGCCATCAACATATGTAAATGGCCATGAAGCAGAATGGCGCTGAACTGCTTCACGGTACTGCTGAACCTCCATAGGTGCTGCTTCACCTGTTCAACTCCGCGGTATAAGGAATGAAGCAGCGACCCATCGGATTGAAGTTCTACCCAATGCACGCCTTCTGAGGAATATAAGCAAACTTCTTGCCTCACTGCGATCCCCTCCAAATTATTTTATGGGGGTGTCACCTTTTCTAGATCGCCCCCATAGACTGTATTGAATTTGAATTCAGATTCTATAAAGGAGGCAGGAAACATTCATGGAGAGCAAGTTAGTTCAAGGGCAAACAACGCCCCCCGAATATTTGCCACTACCCTCTTTGGAATGTATAGAGGTTCCTAAAGTATTCGATTGGGTGTTGTTAACGACGCAAATTGTTGATGAAGCATGCATTGATCCAGCTCTGTGCTTGCCATTGCCGGCTACATTCAGCGCTCAAGCAACGTTACTGACAGTAAGCTGCGGAGAGAAAGTCGGTTCTATTAGAGAAAATGTAGTGGTTACTGTTGGTGGCACACCAGTTACTCTACAACGTGTTGTCATTAAGAAAACAGGAACGTTTGAAGTCACGATCATTGATACTACAGTCGTCCCTAACGTAGTACATTGCACATTTACAAAAACCTTTGTACGCTTCGAGAAAGTTCTGTTGTGTGCGCCTCCGGGAACTACAATTGATTGCGAAATCGTTCCGAACACATCAACGATTGAAGTTCTCGATATTGTCGACAACTCTTGTGTCAACGTGGACATCGTGATTTGCCAAAGCATTCAGGTAAAAGCGAATGTCAAGTTAGTTGTTGAAGCTGAGCTGTGCCAACCGCGTGCAGTGATTCCAGTCCCTGAAAACGCTTGTGTTGTCACATTCCCGAAACAATGTCCTACTATCTTCCCTGGTGCACCTTATCCGTTCCCATCATAATCAAAATGCTGATCGGCTTGGGGTGGTGGCTAAAACCATCCCCTTTTTTATTCTCTCGATGACAGGAACGAGGAGGGGCTAATGCGGCTATACTATATCGCTTCCGGTTATCGGAGGCCAATTGATATCCTCGATAATGCGCTCATGAAGGCTCTGTACGGCCAGTGTCATGAGAGCAAAATATTTCTGTTGAATCGTGCACCAATTCAGCAGCTTCTTCCCGATATCCGCGAATTCAGGCCTGATTTCGTCTTGACCATTTGCGGTCCGCGCTCTTTTCTGCCTGTTGATCTGGTTCGCAGCATACGGAGGATGGGCATTCCGATTGGCGTATGGTTCGTTGATGATCCCTATGCCATCGACAATGCGCTGCAAGTAGCGGCCGAATACGATATCATCTTTACCATTGATTCTGGTTGTGTCCCTTACTATGAGCGCCACGGCTGCAAGCGAGTTCACCACTTGCCGCTCGGAACAGACATTGATATCTTCCGTCCCTTCAACGCTCATCCTTCTTATGAGAGCGACGTCTGTTTCATCGGCACTGGGTACGATAACCGACTGCGTATGATGCAGCAAATGCTGAAGGAGCTTGATCCTGGCTTACATGTGAAGCTTGTCGGACATTTCTGGGACACCGTCAATTGGTCGGGTGGTTGTATCCCTCACCTGCGAACCAAGTGGGTCAACTTCTCTGAGACGCCTCGTTATTACAACGGTGCCAAGCTTGTGCTGAATATTCACCGCAGTGAGGATGATACGTTAATTGATAAAAATAAGACAGGTGCTCCCGGTCACACCATTAACAATCGCACCTTCGATATTGCGGCATGCCGGCGTGCACAGATCATTGATTATCGCCCAGATCTTCATATGTTCTATGAACCAGGCGAGGAATTGCTATGCTTCGAGTCGCCGAAGGAATGTGCTGAGCTTATTCACACGTACCTCTACGAAGATGCCAAGCGGAGCTCCATCGCCTCTCAAGGCTATGAACGAACTCGGGCAGAGCATACGTTTGCGAAGCGTCTAGAGCATTTGTTGAGTAGAGTGCGGGAGCTATAGATAACTAGTTCTCCACTTCGATTCGCAAGTTCTGAACTTCCTATCAGCTCTGCTATATCTTATGATGCGTCTTCCGAAATCTTGAGAGACAACAGCCTGATAGACGAGGAAATGTGCAACAAGCCCGTGGATAGAAACCTAGCATATAGAAGAGGGTGCGATTACCCTTTGACAAATGACTCCATAATCCCGGCCGCACCTGCAATAGCAAGCAGAAGGATAACCGGAAATGCATAGGTGGGGATGAGAAGGTAACAAGCCGTGATAAATGCGGCAGACCATACTCCCGTGCACCAATAACAGGTGAGCAGTTTGCGCATAAAGGCATGAAAACGGCCGCCTTTTTCTTCGATCACTGCAAATATAGCTCCATTCTCATCCGTATGATACCGCTCCTCTACAAAAGGTTTGCGAATGAAAGAAGTAATTTCATCGAATACGATGAGTCTAGTTAGGCGATAGCTCGCCAAAATAAGCAACGTCAATGACAACCAGGTTATGTTATGCATAGCAGTCCCCCTTAGCAGCTCGTATCACTCATTCGATCAGTTTCATTGTATGGACTTCTTGACAAGGATAGAACTGTTCCCTACTACTGCCTTGGACATTACATAGCGCCACCCTTCCTTGCAGCGGGAACAAAAATCAGAAGGAGGAAGAAGATATATGCAGGCACTCCCCATCATCGCTACCGAGGATCATCTTATCAGCTTGATTCAACAGACAGATGAACGACCGTTGTGGCTCTATAAACACAATACAAACTGCGGCTCGAGCAGAGTAGCTCACCTCGCGCTGAACCAATTTATGAACCGTTATCCGCATTTATCTTCCCGCTTCTCCTATGCTGTCGTTCGTGTCCTCGAAGAGAAGGCTCTCTCAGGCAAAGTAGCCGAATTATTGCAGACTCCTCATAAATCCCCGCAAATTCTGCTTGTTTACAAGCAGAAAGTCGTATGGAATTCGTCTCATCAGCAGATTAACTCTGTACAGCTGTCACAGCTTGCACAGCACTTTCTACAGCAGAATCCTTCGCTCTAAAGTAAGTTGCCATTTCCGTTGGCGCCTTGCCGAATTCACTTGCTTACATCAAAATACCGCCAGGAATGGAGGATAACCTCTCCTCTTCTCCTGGCGGTATTTGGTACACGTATTCTCTATTTAACTCTGATTGTTGTTATCTACCGACGAAGCTGCCCACTACATGAATCTTACCTGGATGCTCGGCCACCACTTCACCGATGCACACCGCTTCTACACCACGAGCTTGCATCTCATGAATCATCGCTTCCGCATCGCTAGCTGCAACAGACAAGAGCAGTCCACCTGATGTGACTGCATCACACAGCATCCACTGTGCAATCTCATCAAGTCGCTCGTCGAATACAACTTGATCCTTCACATGATTATAGTTATTCTTCGTTCCGCCCGGTACAGCACCGTTCTCAGCCAGTTCACGAACGCGTGGCAAGAATGGTACGTTCTCCGCGTGAATAACAAGTCCTGCCTCGCTGCCTGCTGCCATCTCTGTACTATGGCCGAGCAAGCCGAATCCCGTAACATCGGTACATGCGTGGATCTCGTATCCGGCCATTACTTCAGCTGCCGTCTTATTGAGTGTCGTCATCGTCCGTGTTACCAGCTCAATTTCTTCTGGCTGAAGCAGCTCACGCTTCAAGGAAGTTGTCATGATGCCGACACCAATCGGCTTCGTCAACACCAGCTTGTCGCCAGGTTTAGCCCCCGCATTCGTCAGAACCTTGTCCGGATGAATGATGCCCGTTACGGCCATGCCGAACTTCGGTTCCGCGTCATCAATGGAATGACCGCCAACGAGTGTTGCTCCCGCTTCCTTCACTTTATCTCCCGCTCCGCGCAAAATGTCTGCCAAGATGGACTTGTCCAGCTTCGAAATTGGGAAGGCCACAATATTCAATGCCGTGAGCGGCTTGCCTCCCATTGCGTAAATATCGCTAAGTGCATTCGCAGCGGCAACTTGACCGAACGAATAAGCATCATCGACAATCGGCGTAAAGAAATCAACCGTTTGCACTAATGCCATGTCGTCATTCAACCGATACACACCCGCATCATCGCTTGTATCCAATCCTACGAGTAAATCCGGATGCTTCTCTGTCTGCGGTAACATGCGCAATACTTGAGACAGATCGGACGGCCCTATTTTGCAGCCGCATCCTCCTTTGCTTGACAAGGTTGTCAATCGAACCGTTGGTTGTTGTTGATCCATCACTTTATCCTCCCATCGCATAAGGCGAATTTCTTCCATTCGTGCGTATCATACATAACTCTTTTATTGTAACATATCCGCACAATGCGATCGTCCATACGGACGCAAAAGCTGGTTCTGTAAATTCGTCCATTCGCTAGCAAAGCAAAAGCTGTCCATTTGGCCAATGATGAATGAGATGTGCAACCAAAATATATTAATTTGTTGGGAGGAGCGCTGATATTACAGGCAGCAGCGATCATAAAAATAATCGGAGAACTCATCCAAGACACTAGATGTGCATCGATTATAATAATTACGTCATTCTCGAAATTATCAGACATTAACAAAAGTACGATATCGAGAATAGTAAGCAGTGAAATAAAACGACCCGAGTTCTCAACTTTAGAACCATTGGCAACAGCATTGGATATCACCTATAAAATATTGGCTTGATTATAATAAAAATAACTTTGGCCTGTTAAGCGCCAAAGCTATAATTCCATGGTCATTTAAATTACCTTGTGTTATCTATCGACTGCTTACGAAGAAAATGAACTTGTACTGTTGACATATGTAACTATACCAATAACAACCGAAATGACAACAATAGCTATTATGGCACCGATGATAACTTTCTTCCTTGATTTTTTTTTGTTATCGTTCTGCTCATTCATAAGGACACCTCCTACATTAAATATATTAAATATATTAAATAACGGACAACATTATGAGTTGCCCGTTATTTAATTTACAGTAATAACCAGATATTCAAGATATTTTAGATTTAGAAGCTCATGTAGCACTCAAGCTCTTTGGTTGCCACTCTTCCAATGCCGTCAATAATGATGTACAAAGATAACTCTCCGACAATTGTAGCACTTCCACCAGTTCGCTGACTGTTGACGTTAACACTTGATCTCGAACTTTTATGCTCCCATGAATTTCCAGGATGGAATCCGTACAAACCACTATCAGTAGTTGGAGTGCCAATAATTTTTCTGTCTTTATTATATGTTGCAATAACATATGCTTTCATCCATGAAATCTTGTTGTCATTCCACGTTTTCTCATGTTTAATTGTGTAATCGCCGTCAGCCATGGTAGCAAATTCGCTTGAAATACTTGTTGTGGCAGTATTTTTTGCAGAAGAGAATTCATTGTAATAATTTAACAGAGCAGCATATTCATCGACCGTATTGATTTTGACATAATTTGCGACTGTGTCAGAAAGCACTCCTTGCCTTGTCTGCGATACCTGGCTTACCGCAAATCCTGCTGCGTTTGCTGCTTCTTCGTAAGACTTGTACTTTCCAGCGTATTTAGCAAAATACTCAGACGGCACAACATCATGCACAGACACTTGTGACGACAAAGAAATGGCAGCATTAGGAGCTGCTTCTGCACCTGCCGAAAGTGCAAATACATTAAATACCATAGCACAAGCAAGAACAATTTTCCATGTACGAATTTGTTTCATGTTTTAGAAACTCCCTTCATATTTGGATTATTCTTATGTAATATACATGATGTTGTTATTAATGTAACATATTTACATCAAGTAATCTACGATAAAATCTATTTTTACGAAAATAAAAGAGAGCGCCCTTCAATCAGGCACTCTCTCTGTTCTACAATAACAAAAACACTTTTGTCTTTTGTCGCTTCACGGGAAAGTATAGCTAACTAATCGCATACTTTATACCACTTGTTTTAACCGTCGTGGAAGCTTTGCTTATTAGCTGTCGTCCATTATACGAGGCCGATCTTGTCGCGACGACTGGCTGTACCTTGCTTGCGCTTCTCAATCAGTCGATTGAGCGCATCGACATAAGCACGTGCGCTCGCTTCGAGTATATCTGTACTTACACCACGGCCAAGCACAGATATTTCATTTTGTGCGAGAACGACATGCACTTCACCGAGTGCATCCTTGCCGTGCGTGACCGACTTAATGGAATAGTCAACGAGCTCAACATCTTCCTGCGTAGCCTTGTCGATTGCCTTATAAATCGCATCAACAGAGCCATTGCCTTCCGACTCTTCCTCAAGCACACTGCCTTCCCATGTTACGATACGCACTTTCGCAGCCGGAATTGCTTGGTTCCCGTAAGCGACGTATATCGTCTCGAGCGAGTACACCTCAGGCGTATCGATCAGTTTCTCCTCGAGAATGGCCCGGATGTCCTCATCCGATACTTCTTTCTTCTTATCTGCCAATTCCTTGAACTTGGCGAAAGCTCCGTTCAGCTGTTCTTCATCCAAGTCATAGCCAAGATCAATCAACTTCTCACGGAAGGCATGACGGCCGGAATGCTTGCCAAGCACGAGTTTGCTTTCCTTAAGTCCGATCGTCTCTGGCGTAATAATCTCATACGTTGACCGTTCCTTCAGCATGCCGTCTTGATGAATGCCGGATTCATGCGCGAAGGCATTGGCGCCCACGATCGCCTTGTTGCCTGGGATCGGCATGCCTGTCAGCTTGCTGACGAGTCGGCTCGTACGCGCAATCTCAGACAAGACGAGCGAAGTCTTAGCCTCATAGAAGCTCGATCTCGTATCAAGCGCCATCGCAACCTCTTCAATTGCAGTATTGCCTGCACGCTCCCCAATACCGTTGATCGTCCCTTCGATCTGATCTGCACCGTTCAAGATTGCAGCGAGCGCATTGGCAGTCGCCATTCCCAAATCGTCATGGCAATGTGCACTAAGCTGAATCGTCTCAATTCCCGGTACATTCTCCTTCAGCGTCTTGAATATATTTCCGTACTCATACGGCGACAAGTATCCAACCGTATCCGGAATGTTCACAACGGTAGCGCCTGCTTTAATCGCCATCTCTGTCATTTGGCATAAGAAGTCGATCTCCGTACGGCCCGCGTCCTCTGGAGAGAACTCAACTTTGCTGAAGTACTTCTTCGCATAGCGAATAGCTGCTTCAGCTGTCTCAAGTACCTGCTCCTTCTCCATGCGGAGCTTATGCTTGCGATGAATTGGCGAAGAAGCAAGGAAGAGATGCAAGCAAGCATCCTCTGCACCCTTCAGCGCTTCATAAGCTGCATCAATATCCGGAATACGGGAACGGGACAGGCCGACAATCGTAGATTGCTTCACCGCTTTCGCCACTGCATTCACGGCCGCCAAGTCACCAGGAGATGCCGCAGGGAATCCCGCTTCGATGCGGTCGACGCCTAGGCGCTCCAATTGAAGCGCGATTTCAAGCTTCTCCTTCGTATTCAGGTTCACGCCAGGGGACTGCTCTCCATCCCGAAGCGTCGTGTCAAAAATATAAATTTTGCGCACCGGCTGCACCTCCTTCTGTAGTCTGTGGAGCTTTACAAGTATCAGTTTATGTTCAAAAAGCCCATGAATAGCACCGAAAAGGCTGCAGTATGGACTTTTTGAACTATATATATGAGATTAAAGCTTACTTTTTACTTCTTATTTTTTGATCCAGTGCATCAATTCACGCAATTGACCGCCAACCACTTCGATCGGATGGTTTGCTTCGTTGCGGCGAGTTGCTGTCAGGAACGCACGGTTCGCTTGGTTCTCCAAGATGAAGTCGCGTGCGAACTTGCCTTGTTGGATGTCGGACAATACTTCCTTCATCGCCTTCTTCGTCTCTTCGGTTACGATGCGAGGACCTGTAACATAGTCGCCGTATTCAGCCGTGTTGCTGATGGAGTCGCGCATTGTAGCCAGGCCTCCTTCATAGATGAGGTCAACGATCAGCTTCAGCTCATGCAAGCACTCGAAGTAAGCCATTTCAGGAGCGTAGCCTGCTTCTACCAATGTTTCGAAGCCTGCTTTGATCAGTGCGCTTACACCGCCGCACAATACTGCCTGCTCACCGAACAAGTCTGTCTCTGTTTCTTCCTTGAAGGAAGTCTCGATAACGCCTGCACGTGTACAGCCGATGCCCTTCGCGTATGCAAGACCGATTGCCTTTGCATTGCCAGTTGCATCTTGCTCGATTGCGATAAGACCTGGAACGCCGAAGCCTTCTGCATACGTACGGCGTACAAGATGTCCTGGAGATTTAGGAGCTACGAGCAATACATCGTTGTCTTTCGGTGCTACGATTTGACCGAAATGTACGTTGAAGCCGTGAGAGAACATCAAGGCTGCGCCTTTTTTCAAGTTCGGCTCGATTTCATTTTTGTATACAGATGCTTGCGTTTCGTCCGGCATCAAGATTTGAACCACATCAGCACGGGAAGTAGCTTCGCCAACGGACAACACTTCGAAGCCGTCTTGACGAGCTTTGTCTGCAGATTTGCCTTCACGAAGACCGATTACCACTTGAAGACCGCTGTCACGCAGGTTTTGCGCTTGAGCATGTCCTTGGCTTCCATAACCGATAACGGCGATCGTTTTTCCTTGCAGTACGTTAAATTCAGCGTCATTTTCATAGTACATTGTAACTGGCATAAGTATGAGTCCTCCTCTTTCTTCCTATATAAATAGTGTGTAGTAATCTCCCCCGAATGAGGCGGGTATATCAAGTGACAATCATGGGCCTCTTACAGCTTCCGCTTGTCCCCTGAGATACCCCCTCATTCGAAGGCCGTTATTCGATTCAATCCATACGTGTAGCAAAAATTCCAAACGATTCCTTACTTATCTGTTACTTGACCGCGAATCAAGGCTGTAACACCTGTGCGGCTAACCTCACGAATTCCGTATGGCTCCAGCAATTGAACCATCGCTTCGATCTTCTGCGATTCGCCGACAACCTGCACCATAAGCGTGCTTGGCCCAATGTCGACGATGGAAGCGCGGAACGTCTCCACGACGCCAAGAATCTCTGGACGTACGTGTGGCTCAGCCTTCACCTTAATGAGTGCAAGTTCACGAGCAACCATTGGCTGGGAGCTTAAGTTGAGTACCTTGATCACGTCAACGATCTTGTACAGCTGCTTCTCGATCTGCTCCAGCATATGGTCATCTCCCGTGGTCACAATGACCATGCGGGAGAGACCTTGCTCCTCAGAAGCACCTACAGTAATACTCTCAATGTTGAATCCTCTGCGGCCAAATAGACCGGAGACACGCTGCAGAACACCTGGCTGATCGTTCACGATGACGGCAATGGTATGTTTGGTTATGTTCATCATTCACAATCCCCCATTATCATTTGGTCAATCGTGCAGCCCTGCGTTACCATCGGGTACACATTCTCGTGCTTGCGAACAACGAATTCCACAACCGCTGGCCCCGGTGTATTCAGTGCTTCCTGCCATGCCTGTTCTGCTTCCTCTTTGTTCGTCGCGCGGAATCCTCTTACCCCGTAAGCTTCCGCGAGCTTCACGAAGTCTGGGCTTCCAGCAAGGTCAATATGGCTGTAGCGATTGTCATAAATAATTTCTTGCCACTGGCGAACCATCCCCAGCACGCGGTTATTGATGATCGCTACCTTGACCGGTATATTGTTAATCGCACAGATTGCAAGTTCCTGCGCACACATTTGCATGCCGCCATCGCCATTGATCGATACAACGGTACGATCCGGGAAGGCCATTTGTGCTCCGATTGCGGATGGGAATCCGAATCCCATCGTTCCAAGGCCGCCAGAAGTAATCCAGGAGCGCGGATGATTGAAGCGATAATATTGCGCTGACCACATCTGGTGTTGTCCGACATCTGTCGTAACGATGGCTTCCCCTTTGGTCGTATCATTGATCAGCTGGATGACCCATTGCGGCTTCAGTTCCTCATCCGAATCGATGAATTGAAGCGGTTTATCCGCCTTCATCTGCATGATGCGAGCGCGCCATTCATCCGCATGGTTTGCACGTGCTGCTGTCTTATTGGCTAGTTCCAATGTAGTACGAATATCGCCTACAATCGGAATGTCCGTTGGGACATTTTTGCCGATTTCTGCCGGATCGATATCGATATGGACGATTTTCGCATGTGGCGCGAAACCTTCAAGCTTCATCGTCACTCGGTCATCGAAGCGAGCCCCGATGTTAATGAGCAAATCCGCCTGCTGAATCGCATTGTTCGCTGTATAGGTTCCATGCATGCCAGGCATGCCCATCCACAGATCATGACCGCTTGGGAATCCGCCAAGTCCGAGCAGCGTTGTCGTTACTGGAATTTGTGTCTTGCTCACGAATTCATACAGTTCTTCATGCGCTCCAGAATGGATAACTCCAGCTCCCGCGAGAATCACAGGTGACTTCGACTCTTCGATCGCTTTCAGCATTTTATCGACTTGATATTTGTTCGGCTGAACGTTAGGGTTATAGCCGCGAATATTTACAGTTGATACCGGTTCGAACAGCGTCTTCGCCGCCGATACATCCTTCGGAATATCGATGAGAACCGGCCCCTTGCGTCCTGTGTTCGCAATGTGGAATGCCTCGTGAATGACACGCGGCAGATCCTTCACATCGCGTACCAGATAGCTATGCTTCGTAATCGGCATGGTGATGCCTGTAATGTCTGCTTCCTGGAATGCATCGGTGCCAATCAAGGTCGTCGCTACGTTGCCTGTAATAACAACGAGCGGAACCGAATCCATATAGGCAGTAGCAATTCCTGTAACCAGGTTTGTCGCGCCTGGTCCCGATGTTGCGATACATACACCGACCTTGCCGCTTGCACGGGCATATCCGTCCGCTGCATGAATCGCTCCTTGCTCGTGCCGGGTCAGAACGTGGTGGAAATCCTCACAGCCGTGCATGGCGTCATAAATATAGAGCACCGCGCCGCCTGGATATCCGAACACACACTCCACACCTTCCAACAACAAGCTGCGAAGCAAAATATCCGAGCCTGTAATGACTTCAGGCTGCATCCATTTCTGTCTTAATTCTTCTTTTGACCTCATTGCCGTACGATGTGAGCTCATTCGACATCCTCCTTACGCATATTTACTCATTTCCATACTCGGGCTCTAGGTTACATTTGTGAAGATATGTCTTGCCTGGCCAGGCACATACTATGCCAACTCATCACATGCAGATGAGAAATGAGAGAGTCGGCAAATACAAAAAAACCTTCCATCCCCACGCAGCAAACTGCTGCATTAGGGACGAAAGGTTGTGCTTCCGTGGTACCACCCGCATTCATTTCATATCTCGCGATATGAAATCTCAGCAAGTATCCGCATGCAAATAAGATATACGAATACTTATAGCGTCTAACGCGCGCCCTACGATTCTCCCTACTCACATGATAGAACGATATAGCGTCCTAATCATCTGTTCAGGAGAACAGCTCCGAGGTGAGCTCGCATATAAGGGGTTAAGGCGTCGGTTTCAGCAGAACCTCCGACCGCTCTCTGTTCATAAGAGCCCTTACTACTTCGTCCTCTTCATTGCCGTTGGTATTATGTGACATGTTTCAAATGTTTAGAAACATTATATGCCTCCACCTACCAGGAGTCAATAGGGCATTCTTTATTTTTTTGTTTTGTGAATCATTATGGATTACTGCTTATTTTTGCATGAATGTTCCTGTTTTCGCTCAGTGGACAATTAATATCCGAACCTTATACTTACAAAACAATAGTAATATACGCCTTTTCACTTACCTGCTAAAGCGTTTTCAATACCCCGGAACAATACAACGGAACGATGCGCTAACGCAGTAAAATCAATAGGATGGAACCCTTCGACATCCGCATATAAAGTATCGTTCAATGGCTGCACGAAATGTGCGGGAAGTTGCTGATGTCCCATAGAAGCTCCTAAAATGGAACCTACTGTCGCTCCATTGCAATCCGTATCGAATCCACCCAGCACGGACGTTGTTACACCGCGCGCGAAATCCCCTTTAGAAAAAATCAACGAAGCGGCAACGAGCGCAGCATTATTATTGGTGTGTACCCACGAGTAATGACCGAACGAATTCCAAACTCGCTCTGCTACTTCCTCTTCACTCCTCGACGTCTTGCCAATCTCAATGGCTTGGGCGATATCAGCAGCCAGGCGTGACGTGTCTGGAATCTGAGCAAGTCCCGCCTGAACGATGCGTTCAGGATCCGGTTCATAGAAAGCCGCAGCGATCATTGCTGCTACGAACATGGAACCATAAATACCATTCTTCACATGAGATAGGGAGGCATCGTGCCAAGCCAGCTCTGCTGCTAACTCCGGTCGCCCAGGAGCAGAATAGCCGTATACATCCGCGCGTATCTGGGCGCCAATCCATTCCCGGTAGGGATTCAGGTGCATACGCACTCGTTCCCAGTCTACTTCCCGCTTATTATTGGAAGCTGACATCTTGCAGTCCTGCACGGCGGCCAGCTCCTGCTCTAAATTCACGAAGGTCATGCATTCAGCAGTGAATACCTGCTTTAGACTGAGCCGTTCCAGCCATACCGCTGCGACATGCTCCGTCTTCAGTTTCAATCCATGGCGTTCCATTAAGAGCTGACTAAGAACCGCGTAACGCATATCGTCATCCGTCTCCATGAAGCGAATCTGCTCGAGCTGGCTGTCTGGAAAGAAAATCCTCAGTTTCTCACCTGGACGAAACTCAATAGATGATGCGCGCGAATGTCCCGGCACGTAATTCCGAAATGGCCAAGCATCGGCATCTTGAAGCCATGTTCGAATCCACTTCCAACCCGGAATTCCACCCGCTCCGTCGACAAATGGAGGCACCTCTAACGGTTTGCCGAGCGCACAGCCGATTGCGCGCCCAACCCATGCCCCATGGAAACGATCATGCCAGAACTCGTCATCCCGCAGTGCCGATTCCCGTTTGAGCTCCTCTTCTGAGCGAAATGGAGCGTTCGTAGGTCTCAGCTCCTGGATGCTCTCCAAGTCAGATGGCTCAGTAAAGGGGAAATCGCTGCGAATGCGGCGATTGGACATGTCGCAATACAGCTTTGCGGCAGCCTCCTCATCATGCGAATGATGATGGATCCAGTCCTCTAAGGCTTCCGCAATGCCCTGTGTCTCCTTGCCTTCTTCGATCATCTGCTTCCATTCCGCCTGCAGCAGCTCGCTCCAGCTTCCATGCGCCCAATTGTGCTGGATTTCCTCAGCCTGCATATGCATATTCCCTTTGCACATAACTCCATCTCCTCTTCTTCTAAGGCAGTAATCCCATTATATAGTAAACACCCCATCATTTCTCGTGCATGCACATTACTCGTGCTGCGGAAAAGGTATGGTTTGTGATACTATCCGACAAGTCCAGTACGCTCAACACTCTCAACAAAATACTTCTGAGCGAACAAATACAAAATGATCATCGGCATCATGACAAGCAGTGCTCCTGTATTCATAAGCTGTGAAATATAAGAAGGATCCGTCGTAATCCGTCCTAATGCCCCTGGCATGCTGGCAAGCGTCGAAGACAGCACCTGCGTATAATTCATATATAGAGAGACATAGTAGTTGTCATTCCACTGCCAGACGATAGAGAACAGCAGCACCGTTACGATTGCCGGCACGGTATTCGGAATAATGACTCTCCAGAACGTACCGAGAACCCCTGTTCCATCCACATAAGCGGCTTCCTCTAACTCCTTCGGCAGGCCTCGGAAAAATTGACGGAAAATAAAAATGAACAACCCGTTTTTCATCCCCATTGCTAATGTAGAGGAAATAAAGAACGGCCAATAGCTTTCCAGCAAATTAACCCCTTGCTTGCCTGTGAACAGCTCATAGAGACCAAATATATCGAAGAATCGATAATTCAAATACGTCGGGATCATAATGGTCTGCGGCGGGATGACAATCGTGAACACTACTAACGTGAACAGAATGCCCCTTCCCCTAAATTTCAGCCGCGCGAAGCCGTACCCGGCTAAAGCGCAGGAGACCATTTGCAGAACGGAAGTCCCTAAACTCAGCATCGCAGAATTCCAGAACGCGGCGGGATATTCCAGCATATCAAATGCCGTCTTGAAATTGTCCCATGTAAAATGACGCGGAATCCATACGATCGTCGTATCAAACAAATCCATCCGATCCCGTATCGCCATGGACAGCTTCGTAATGAGCGGGTACAGGATGATGTAGCAGATCCCAACGATAAGCAAGGTTCGCGCACAAATCCACAGCCACTTCTTCAGCTGGTCAAGGGGACGAACTTCCGCATTCCATCGTTCCATACGTCGACCTATTGCGTCTGCCTTTTGTCTTGCGGTAGATGACATGCTTCTCTCCCCTTTCTCAGTCATAATAGAAGACCCGTTTGGAAATAAAGTAGACACACGCTCCGAGCATAATGGATACGATAAGGAAATATGCCCAAGACATCGCTGAGCTTAAGCCAAAGTTATTCTCCCTAAACGCCATCCGATGAATATAACCTGTAACTCCATTATTCGTGAACGAATCTACGACCGTATAGACCGTATTTGTCAAAATAAGCGGCGACATCATCGGGAATGTAATCTTCCAAAATGCTTCATAGCCCGTTGCTCCTTCAATCTTGGAAGCCTCATACAAGGAAGGCGATATGGACTGCAGCCCAGCTAAAAATATCAATATCTGCACACCCGACGCCGCTACAATGTAATAGATGCGATCAACAGCGCTAGTCAGATAAAATATGATATCGCCGCTCATCCCCATCTCTATCAGCAAAGAACGCAGTCCCATGCTGCGAAGTCCTGAGAAATTCCCCTCTACGCTTGATGCAACATCCCCTAGCATCTGGGCAAGATAGTTCGAGCTGTCTATGCCCTGAATAACACCGGATGCAAGCACTACCGGCAGGAAGAAAATTGCACGGGCAAGCATTCTCCCACGGAACTTCTGAGAGAGCAGTACTGCTGAAAATAAGCTGAAAAAGATAATAAGCGGCACATTCGCAAGCATGTTCATTGTCGCTTCAATCAAGAGCCGATTGAAGTTGGGATCAACGGTGAATGCTTTTGTATAATTTTCAAATCCAACAGATGACAGCTTGTAGCCCGTCTCTGTCAGACTCAAATGGCTTATGCTGAAGAGCAGCGATCGTACGAGCGGGACAGCCATGAGAAGCAAAAATCCGATCAACCATGGTGCGATAAAAAGCCAGCCAAACATCGCCTTCTTTCGTTCAAGCGAGGGTCTCCTTCGTTTTCCAATCGACAGCTTCACTTGCTCCCCTCCTCTATGCGATAGTTGGCCGCTTCCACCACCACTCCGCCTACCTGAACAGGCGCATTGCCGTAGTTGACGATGACGCGCACACCATTGCTGTAAGTTGTCTGCACTACCTCATCCGCCAGGCGCTCATGCTTGATCATGAATGCATCTCCAACCTTATGGTGCAGCTCATTCAGCTGCTGGTACGCAGAAGCTGCTTCGTCGAGCCATTGCGAATACTCTGCGGCGAAGAAGTCATCCCACATCGTATCGCGGAGCTGTTCTGTACTCGCCGCAAGCCAGCTGAAGAATACGTTAGAACCTGTCTCTACCGCTTGCAGCATCCGCCTGTTCACATCCTGATTCTCCACCCCGTTAAATGCTTCACCTGCATAAGGAATCAAGCCATGCATAACCATCGAAAAGAAAGGAATCATCTCGTCCGTTATTTGAAACCTGTTGCTCTGCATCGGTGCGCGGATAATCTGGCTCGCATAAGGAAGCACATACGCATTGCCGCCTTGCAGCATGACCTTGCCCCGATCCGCCGCTTGCTTCAGCGCCTTGCTGACGAAGGCAATCGACTTCTGACGCAATATGGGTTCATTCAGATTGAAGTTGGAATAGATCTCGCTTCCTGAATCCTGAATAGAGACACCATCATCCGCTGGCAGCTCTGCATGCTCCAAGTAACGGCTCATGACGGTTGGATACAACGCTGGCGACAATAATGAATGGGAGAATGCTTCGTAATTTTTCTTGAAATTAGCTGCATTGAATCGGAAAAACTTCAGCGAGATTCGACCAAGCGATTGTACGCTGTCCTTGGTTGCGTTCCACCCATCATCATTGTATACGCGTCCAAGCGAGAACTCCGGATACAGGGTTCCCCCTCGGGCCTGCAGCTGTTCTCGTAGCCGGTTCAGTCCATCTCTTCCACCCAGCTCACGAACCGCCTTCACGTTGTTCGGCAGCTTATGCTGAATGCCTCCGTTCATCCATCCGGCATAATTCATCTGAATATTGGAGACTCCCCTAGCTGCAAGCTCCTCCACCATCTGACCGGCTTCATCGAATGTGGTGAGCGGCACTGGCGAATCATAAGAAACGCCCAAGAAGGTCTTTACTTTAGAAATTGAACCGATCGCCTCTACGTAAAATGGCGCATCCGCTGGCTTATCAGCCTGTTCGCGCAGCGGCTTCAGCTGGTATTTGAGCATTAAATAATCCCGGTATGCATTCGCCATCCCCGAATATCCTGCCTCTTCGCGATTCTGGAACATGTAGCGAATTTGCAGCTGTCCTGCGTATGGCTCTGCAGGCGTCTTAATAAGCTCCTCCCTGGCATTCAGCATCACTTTGTCCTTCGGCAATACGGTGAACTGGGGGCCAATCCAGTTATATTCATGCTGCCTTCCACTGACATCTGCATAAAGGGTCGACATCGCATCTCCGTCCTCGATGACCGCTAGAAAAGAGCTCATGTCCCGCTTCATGCCGTAAATAGGCATACGAACCGTCTCATACGTATTCAACTGCTCTGTCTTGAAGAAGCTTGGATCCTCGCCATATACAGGAAGGACTAATCCTTGCGCGTAGTTCTTGCCATTATTGAAATGAATAAGTGAGCCCGAACCATCCGGCACGAACAAATAGCCATTCTCCTTCTTACCTGCCGCACCGAAGAAGGATAGAACATCGAGGGTATGCAGCCGGTATGGGGGCTGCGCCTTGATTGCCGAGGCATCCACACTCACCAGCAGGTGCTCCCCATCAAGCTTGTAGCGAAGCGGCACCGTAAAGGATGCACTGCCGCCGCCCTCTCCTTCAATAACACCGTTCTGCTCATTGTCGGACTTCAGATCCTCTTCGGTATATCCAGCCTTCTCAATCAGATCAAGCACTTTCTTGAGCGCTGACTTCGGAATCTCTCTACGTTCATAGATCCCCGTATCCTCATTTAGACGGAAGCGGGTCAACATCTGATTCCGATCCTTCTGGTCGAGCTTATTCAATATTTTCTCTTCCAGCCGCTGCTTGCTAATCTTGAGTGGAATCGCTTCTGCGCCGCGTTCCGGATTACCAAATTCATAGACGACGGTCATGCCGTCCGACTCCGATTGGATGGTGAAGGTCTTATGGACAACACTGTCATTGAAGCTGTCATAATCCTTCGTCTGTCCATTCGGCATTAAGTAGGTAAGCGACAGTTGGGCGCCAAGCTTGCCCTTGATTAACGGGCTGGCCATACCGTCCAAGTCTCGATCCTGTGGATTCGTCCACCACACCGCAGCGCTTCGCAGATCGACGACGGCAGCTTCTGCCGTGCTTTTGTTTACGTACAATTCCAGGACATCTGTTGCTGCCACTCGTTCCAGGCCAGCTACCTGTTGCCGGGCTGCAGACAACTGGGCATTCGATGCCAGCGCAACCGTTCCCTTGATCGCTCCTGGCGATGTGGATACACTGAAGTCCGGCATCGCTGCATCTCCCGTGCGCGGCAGGCTTCTTGGTTGGAACAGAACGAACAGGAGCAGCAGCACAGCCATAATCGCCCCAGCTATGCCTATGGTTCTCCATTTCCACTTCCGTCGCCGTGTGGGTGCGACAGTTCCAGAATCACGAGACTTGCGTAATGAGATTTTCATGTCGTCGTCACCCCTCCCCGATCCGGAATGAGATTTCTTGATATACGGTGGATACGAACATTATCATTTGCTGCCCCAAGCTAAATGCTAACAGACCGAGGAACAGGATGATCCCGATAACGACGAAGGTCAGCCCCATCGTAACAACCGTCTTTGATGCCGTATATTGATGCACTGTCAACATACCGACGAACAAGAGCAGGGCGCACCATATATAGCTGATCGATTCCAGCAAGTAGTAGAACGAGGTTTCCTCTTGCGTCATGATGTTGGATAGAATCAATAGTGGAATTTGCATGACAATTAACGGCATAAGCGCGTAACCCGTTGCAGTTACAATCTCCTTAAACTTGCCCTCCCCATCCATTAACGTAGTCAATGACCAATTCGCAATACACCAGAGGAAGAATGGAATAACGGCAACCTGGACTTCCATCCATATACTGAACTGTGTCTCCAAGCTCTGAAAAATAATAAACCCGGTAAATTGCCGCTTAATAACCGATAAAATGATGAAGATGAGAAGCAAGGGCAGGGAAAAGCCCCAATGACCTGCCTGTTCATATTTCAATTCCCAGAAGGACTTGAATGGCCTGAACATCAGCTTCCAAGCAAATCGAATCTTACCTGGTTCAGAAGCAAGTCTACCCTTCAACATCCGATTTCCGATAATCAGGCCAACAACGAGCACAATGCACAAGGTGGCGATGAGTCCGAATTGATCCCAGATCAACTGCTTGCGATAACTCTTGAATGCACGCGAGTAATAGTCTGGGCGCATCCCCTGGCGAAATTCATGGATGGCCTCCTCAGATTCGCCAGCCCGCAGCTTCGCCTTGCCAAGGCCAACATGCGCCATATCCAAGTTATTGTTCAGCTTCAATGCTTCTTCCCACGCGGCCTCGGCTTCTGCCTCATTGCCAACCTCCGTCAATTCAACCGCCTTGCGCAGTACGCGTCCATAACGAGTTGGCTCGAACACAATAATCTGATTCGATCCTTTATCAAGAATAAGCACCTTATCCCCCGACATCTCCAAGTCAATTGGAGCCTTGAACTGGCCAAACTTATCGCCATTCTGCCCGAAGATGTACAGCAGCTTGCCTTCCTTGTCATACGTAAAAATGCGGCCGCGCTTATTATCGAGCACACTATACATGCCAAACTTATCAGCAGTAACCGCAATTAAAGTGGAGAATCCGCCCATTGTGGCGCTGTTGCTGAAGTACAGATCCCCCATCGGCTTTTCGTAGCCCTTGCGCTTCAATACATCCACCCCAGAAGGGTTCAGGCGGCGAACGGGCTCGGTAGACATCTCATCGGCAGTGGTTACGTACATGAAGCCTTCATCATCCAGTGATATATTATTGAACTCGACTGGGATGAACAGTGCCATCTGCTTGCGCTGCTCCTTCGTCGCAAACTGCTTCCAGAACAGCTCAATCGGGTTATACAGAACAGGGTTCACGCCAATAAATCCATTGAATTCCCCTTCAGGCGACAACTCCATAATGCCGTCAAATACGCCCTTGCTCACGACATAAAATCGTTTCGTTCGGTCAACGACCAGCTTAATCGGAACATATTGCAGATCCGCCCGTATCATGTCCGACTTCGGCGTTCCCAGCGCACGTACGAAATTCCCCTCTGGTGTCAGCTCCACGATTCTCGCCTTGCCGGTATCCGCCACATAGATGCGATTGTCTTCCGTCACGAATAGGCCTTGCGGGCGTTCGAACGTATCCGTTGTCCCCTGGTTTGTAAACTTGCTTACAACCCACTTGGGCTTCAGCTTATCGCTCAACGCGATCAATCGGTTATTCCCTGTATCGAGAACATACATCGTCCCATCAGGGCCAATAGTCATATCCTCCGGCGAATTCAATGCGCCAACGCCAAGCGCTTCACCCGTCCAGCTCCGCGACGGTTCATATGGAAGCGGCGCCTTGATCGGCTTGCCGTCATATCCATAGTTATAGCCTTCATAGGGAGCCGCAGATGCTATGGCATCGAACAGAGAAATTCCCAGCATGGCGCAGATGACGAAGGCAAGCACGATTCGATATCCCGCCTGAGCAAGGCGGAACGGCAATGTTTGGTTGGGTTGATATAATAACATACGCTCCCTCCTTGGCTTACTCTTTCATGCCGGACGTCGACATCGTCTGCAGTACATTGCTCTGTGTAATGATGAAGATCGAGATTGGAACAGAGATGAGAATGAGCGTTGCTGCCATTGATGGCCCTGTACGGATAATGCCTCCCGCTAAGATTTGGCTGAATGCATAATCCAATGTCTTGAGCGTCTCACTGTACAGGAACAGTGAACCGGCCCCGCCGGCTCCCCCTACATTCCACAATCCTTGGAATGAGAAAATAATCAAAGTCAGCCATGCCGGCTTCACGATTGGCATGACAATGCTCCAGAAGATTCTCCACTCCGAGCATCCGTCCAGCTGAGCTGCTTCCAGCAGCGCATCCGGCACCTGCTCCATGAACTGCTTCATTAAGTACAAGCCGAGCGAGGAGCCAACCGCCGGCAAAATAATGGCCCAATACGTATCAACCAAACCAAGCCATGACATCGTCATGTAGTTCGTAATTTGCGTTACGGTCGCAGAGAACATCAAGGACAAGACGACAACCGTGAACAGAATCCCCTTTCCGGGGAACTTCTTCTTCGCAAGCGGGTATGCCGCCAGTGAGGCAATAATGACATGAAGCGCAGTACCGACAAATGCGATGAACAGCGTATTGAAAATGTATCTGGAAAAGGGCACCCATGTGCCCGACATGAGATGAAATAAATCCGCGAAGTTATTGAACGTAGGGTTGCGAACAAAGAAGTTAGGTGGAAATTGCAAAATTTCATTGATTGGCTTGAACGCATTATTGATGACGAACACAAGCGGCATCGCCATAAAAACACCGATGCAGCTCAAGAATAAGAACAGAAACACATCACCGGTACGAGAACGATTCACCTTGCGTCCGATACGCAGTCTCCATCGAAATATACGTCCCATCTTAATCCCCCACCTTCCGCAGCAGCTTCTGCACAATCAAGTTCGAGCCAAGCATAATCCCGAACAGCACCGTGGCAATGGAGGAGGCATAGCCCATCTCATAGCGCAGCGATCCGAAGTCCATTAAGTGAGTTACAATCGTATGCCCTGCATACTGCACGCTTGGGAATCCGGCGAGCGTCGTCGCCACTTCTGCCACAGCGAATGATGAAGTAATCTGGATGACTGCACCGAACAGCAGCTGAGGTCTCATGGAAGGCAGTGTAATGTACCATAGCTCCTGCCATCGATTCTTCACCCCATCGATAGCTCCCGCTTCATATAAGCTCTTATCCATACCCTGCAAGCCTGCAATGAAGGCTAGGAAGCTGGTGCCTAAGCTTAACCATAGCTGTACGATAATAATGATCGGCATAATATACTTCGTATCCTTCAGCCAGAGAATCGGCTCCAGAATGATGCGCCACTTCATGAGGAAAGCGTTGATATACCCGTAAGCATCGCCGCTGAACAACAGTGTCCAGACGATGAACGCATTGCCGGATAGCGCTGGAGCATAGAACACGAGGGTCGCGAATGTTCGCACCTTCGGCGACAATTCATTGATAATCCAAGCCAGTACAAAGCAGGCAATATAACTGACTGGGCCAGTGATTACTGCGAACATCAGCGTATTTTTCAGGGCAATGAGGAACACATCATCCTGTACGAACAACCGAGCATAGTTTTGCCAGCCTACCCATTTCGGAAGTTCCAGCATGTTGAAATTTGTAAAGCTAATAATGAGCGACAACACTACCGGCAAGACCGTAAAAGTAAAGAAAATGAGGAAATACGGCGCGATCATTGCATATAATGTTCGATTGCGCCGCACCTCTGCCAATTTCTGATTCAGGCGCATTCGCAGCTTAGAGGCAGGCTGCACCGACTTCGCAGATGCTGGAACAGGTCGATTCACTTCCATCGGCTATTGCTCCCCCTCTCGGATTGGCAAATTGAATTCTTTGCGCTTAATGGTCAATTCCTGATTAATAATGCGTACATATTCTTCTAGCGTTTCCCGTACATCCGTTCCGTTATTGAATACCTCGAAGAATGCATTCTGCAAGTGGCGATCGAAGGAGTAAGAACCCGGAACCGCAGGCTTCCCAACAATCCATTTCCACTGTTCATTCAGTGTCGCCACTTCCTTCGCAGACCATGGCAGCCGCTTCAACGCCTCAACATTAGCTGCCGTATATCTGCCAGATTCGCCGAGTATAGACTCCATCTCTCTTCCGAAGGATGATTGCGTATCCGCATTCGTCCACCAGCTCATGAACTTCCAAGCCGCTTCTTTATTCTTGGCCTTCTTGAACATGACAGAGCCCGTTGCTGACGACAGACTTTCCCGATGTACAACACCGTCTGTTCCCTTAACACCCGGAATTGGAGCGAACCCCCATTCCCCACGAATCTCGGGAGCAAATACAGCTAAGGTATTGAATGTCGTGTAGTCTGCAATACCAAGCGGTATTTCCCCCGTTCGGAAGCGATTCACAAACTCGAATTCGCGCGGCAGCTTGTAATGGGTATACAGCTCTGTCCAATGACGGAATGCCTCCATTCCTTCCGGCTTGCCAATCGCAGTTGCAATGCCATCACCTTCGTAATAGCTGCCGCCCAATTGATAGAGGAGTGTATCGAAGGTCGGATTCGGCATTAGTCCGATTTGCATATTTCGCTTCTGCAACTCCGGCACGAGCGACATCATTTCTTCCCAAGTATCCGGCACCTTCATGCCCAGCTCGCTAAGTACATCCTTGCGATAGAACAGCATCGGGAACAACTGCGTTTCAGGAATGGCAAATACACCGTCCTTGAACTTGAAGCTCGCAAATGCACTGTCATGGAATCGTCCATATACCTCTTGGAAATTCGGATATTGGCTCAAATCCTCTAGCGCATTTCGCATCGCAAAGTCAATCACGTTGGCCGTTGCAATCGCCACGTCCGGCCCTTTGCCTGCAAGTGTTGCAGGAAGCAGCACATTCTCCCCGACAAGCTGCAGGTCAACTTGAATGCCGGTCTCCGGCGTGAAATAACTGTCAATTAAGGTCCGGATCAACTGTGCCTGATCGCGTCCGCCAGCTACCCATACCGTAATGTCCGTCTTCTTCCCGCCGCCTCCCAGATTGTAATCATCGGTGAAGGAATACCAGAACGACGATAATTCATGCTTCACGGATGCCCACAATCCAGCTCCCGCTTCAGGCAATGCCGCCTTCGGCGAGCTTACAAACAGATAATCAAGCGTTAGCGGCTGCGTGTTCACACTAAGCATCCACGTTCCTAGCGACATGATGCCATCTTTGAAGCTGGTCAGCCGGGATGTAATCGTATCTGGATGCTCACCGAGATCCTGCAAGCGATAGCTTGTCGTTCGAAGTACTGTTGCATTTACACTAGCTCCCCCTGCTAGACGATCCATCTCATCTGCAACAAGCGACAATTGCTTGCTCTGCGCTAGGAACGTGTCCGCCATCGTCGGGATCAAATCCTCAAGCGGGTAATCGCGGAATTGATCTGGAGCAGTGCCCGTAATCATAATAATTTTGCGATACAATCCGTTCAGCTCTTGAATGCTGTCCTTCACGATGCGAACCATATCTGCGAGATCGCCCATCGTTACTTCCAGCCGCAGCTCATGCTTACCCTTCGTCAGATAGAACAAATAGGGCTTCCCTGTGCGCTCATCAGCAGCTGCCTTCACATCCCATGAAGTGCTCGGTGGAAACGTAATCTTAGCCGCTTCGGCAAATGGAAGCTCGCCATCAACCATCAGCTTGCGTGTCACCTTAAGGCCGCGAGCTAAATCCTGCTTGTATTTGAATCCAATCTCATATAGTCCATCCGTAGGCACCTCTACCTTCCATTCGATCCATTGCCCAGGTGCCTTCCAATGGTCGCCTCCAATGGCATTCATGCGAATGCGGGATGCATCATAGGGCTCCACATCCGGGCCAGAGCGATCGTTAATCGGATATAGCGATGGGCTTGACTTATGGTAAGCCGACTCTGCTTGTATTTTAATCAGTGCATCGTCTGCCGGTTGATATCCTTTCTCTGCATACTCCTTCTCTATGTCTGCATAAGACTTGGTTACACGCGGTTCCAATGTCACGCGCTCTACCATCATCGGTTCTCTTATCCCAATAAATTGGAGCGAATGCTCCCCCTTCGCCAAATAAATGGCAAGTGTGTCGGCATAGTATCCCTCTGCATCATTCAAGCTTCGTTCCGTCCAACCAGGCTGTTCGACTTGACGCGGTCTTATATCGTTATCGTTGCTGTCACGTTCGACGTCCTCTCTCTCATTGCCCCAAATTCGCGGATACAGCATCCGTTCCGCTTCTGCAAATGGAATATTTCCGTCCACCCGCAGCTCTCTCTCGATTGGGGAACCTGTTCCACTCTCAGGAAAATAACGAAGCTTCACATCGTACCATCCTTCTTCCTCCACATGAAACGTCCAGCCGAACGTCCCCATCTCCCCACTACGAATCACTTGTCCTGTTGAGCCCTCGTACGACGACTCTATTGGACTTCCCTCGCTTAGCGAATGATCCAATTCGCTCGCTAAGAGTTGAATCGGCTGCGATGCGATTGCAGATGGATTCCCCACTTTCTTCTGGTACGACTCATAACGAAGCAGCCCTTTCGGATTGGAGTCCGAAGAAGCACTTAGCCGCTTTACTGCACCGCTTGCTAACGCTGGTTCAATTGTTGAGCTCCGCGAGTCATTCGAGAACAGGGCTGCTCCTGTCCAAATGGCCCCTGCGGCAACTGCGACTCCCAACATCATGCTGATTCGCCGCTTCCATGTTGAGTCCATGTGTTTGCCCACGACGGTCTCTCCTTTCTCTCTCCAATCTTCTAACGCTACCAACATAAAACCCCCGCTGTGAGGCAGCGGGGGATGAATAACCGCACAACTATTTTTTGTTCATTATGGTATCAATCTGCTCTTGGGACGATTTCTTTATCTTCTCAATAGCGGATTCCGGTGTATCCTTTCCTTTGACAAAAGCTAGAACCGCTTCGGTGTATTTCTTGCCAAGGTCGCCGATATTGTCGTAATAGAGTGGTTGAACCTTCTCTGCCAGCGCCTGAGCAATCTCCACATCCTCTGGGCTTTGCAGCGAACTCTCAAAGCCCTCCATCCGGAATTCTTCTAATTGATCCCATGGCACCATGTCTTCAAAGATTTGCGCCTTCTCTTTGGCCTTCTTCACGTTAGCCGGCATGAACCACATCGTGAAGTTTGTAATCGGGTTTGCATAATCGGTTGCCTTCGGCCCTTTCGGATAATATACAAATCCATATTCATCCGTCATATCTTGGCGTGTAGAACCTTCCCAGATCTCTCCCGGCACGAATAGCGCTTTCCCGCTGTTGAACACTTTCTGCGATTCGTTGTAATCCTCGAAGTTGCCATTGCGGTTCGGCATTGCCACCTTGTGTGTCGTGTATAAATCACCTAGGAATCGGAGCGCTTCCATTGCATTCGGCTCACCAAGTGTAAATTGCAGCTTGCCGTCCTTGTAATCAATAATGCTTCCCGCATTCGAGTACACCGCTTGACGAGCTTGCACCGGCGCGTAGGATACAATTCCCCATTGATCGGTTGCACCGTCTCCATTCGTATCCTTCGTTGCTTTCTTGGCCATTTCCAAATATTTATCCCATGTCCACTCGCCCTTCTTCGCAAGCTCTTGCGGATCTTCCAGACCTTCGCGCTTCAGCATGGAGCGATTGAAGAATATGCCTGCTCCTGCTCCCGAATCTTCTAAGATCCCGTAGGATTTTCCTGCAAACGAAGAGAACTCCTTAATTCGCTTCGGCCATTTCGGATCGTTATAGTCGAATAAATCGTCTACCGGCAGCAAATAGCCTTTGTTCGGCAAGTTAGGAAATGCCAAATATAAATCGAGGATAACAAAGTCCGCCGGCGCTTCTCCCGATAGTGCGCCTTGTGCAATCTTCTCTGCTCCTTCGCCCCACGGCACGGTAATCCATTCAATTTTCGTATTGTATTTCTTCTCTATTTCTTTCATCCGCTTATAGCGAATATCTTCAGCATTTGATTTGCCTTCCTCTAGCCCTTTGCCCCATGTCAGGAATCGTACTGGCTCTCCACCCATATCAAACGCGGGCAGCTCCTTTTTCTCTAACTTGGGTTCTTCCTTAGGTTCCTCTTTTTTTGGTTCTTCCTTCGGAGCCTCTGTTTTGGGCTGTTCCTGCAGCGACTGAGCTGTATTCCCCCCAGAGCCCGAGCAAGCGGTGACGAGTAGCATCGTTAGTGCAACAAGCATAATTGCGAACGCTTTCATTTTAGGTTTCATTGGTATCCCCCCTGCTTATTATGAACCCTATTCATCTGCTAGATAGCGATAGACAATAACCGCTAGCCTCGATTCATCCCCAACAGCTTCTCTCTATTTAGAATGATCATCCATAATGTCTATAAATTTTGGATGTATCCCCCTTAAGGTTATTCACATTATATGCTTTTATCTCTGGAAGCATTTTGACTATAGTTCACAGTAGTCGGCTTTTTTTCCGAAATCTCATGAAAAAATAATCGATGATCACCGCTCGATCATGAAAGTCATAAACTAAGAAAAACAAACGGAACAGAGGGAATGCCTATGATCCGACTTCGACGGCCTGCACTGGACGATGAAGCAATTATACAGCTAGTGAAGCGGGAGCTGCTCCCACACTCCCATCTGGTTGCGAGCCATGAGCAATTATTGAAGGAAATTCCTGAACGGTTGAAGGTAGGGCCAACGTATGTCGCCGTTGATCGTCACAATCGAGCGATAGGATTTGTTCATGTATATGTAAGAGAAGGTACGCTCATTATCGATATGCTGGCCGTTGCTCAAGATTCGCAGCATCGAGGCATCGGAAGGCAACTAATGAGAAAGGCTGAGCAATACGGGAAATACAAGCGCTGTGCCCAAGCACGCATGATGGTCGATTACGGTAATGTGCAGGCAGAACGATTCTATGAACGCAGAGGGTATCGGTTCATTCGCTTTGTTCCCGCCGTGGTGTGCCATGAGATGGGAAAGAAATTGTAAGAGCGAGTAGCCCGGGCATTTGCCCGGGCTCACTGTCGACTCTTCTCTGCTTAGCAGGTAACTACGCTCTTCTATTTGCAGATCTTCCTTATGTCCGCATGTTATCTATAGTATCCATATCCTCCATAAAATCCGCCATATGACCCTGGTCCTCCGTACCCGGAATATCCGTAGCCGCCACTATACGGATATCCGCCTCCATAGCCACCATAGCCGCCAAATGCAAAAGGCGCCGTGCCGATTGCCAGCAAGTCAAATAAAACAAGCGGGATAATCGCTTTCGTCTTTACTTTTTTCCCTTTGCCTTGTTCCAGCACAAGCCGGTTGCCCTTCACCTCAAGCAGCTTGCCGCTTACGACGCTCCCGTCTTTATGCTTCACATAGATTTTCTGGCCGATTAAGCTTCTAGCCTGTTCTTTCGTCACACCACGCATAATACTCCCTCCTTCACCGGTGTACCCTACATGGTATGTCCGTTACGAACATACGGATTGGATGTTGGCCTTGAATCTATGAATCTGTGTCACTTCACTTCGTATTTACCACGGAATCAATAATATTTTGCGCGGGCTTTTTCATTTTCTCCACTGCCGATTCAGGCGTATCCTTCCCTTTCGTAAATGACACGATGGCTTCATTGTACATTTTCCCTACATCACCAATGCCATCATGATAGAGTGTAATATTTTTCGTAGGGATATCCATAGCAACATCCACATCCTCAGGTGTCTGGAACACCGACTCGTTACTTTCTCTTTGGTTGTCCTTCAATTTATCCCACAAAATCCAATCCTCATAAATTTGCGCTTTCTCCTTCGCCTTCTTCACATTCGCCGGCATGAACCACATCGCCATGCCCGGGTTTGGACTTGTGTAATCAGTTCCTTTTGGACCTTTCGGGAAATATACATAGCCAAATTCATCGGCCATTTCTTTGCGGCCCCATGCCTCCCAAATTTCTCCGGTCACGAATAGCGCCTTGCCTGTATTGAACATCGCTTGGGTATCCTCATAGTCTGCCATGCTGCCGTTTTTGTTGGGCATAATAACCTTGTCTGTTGCAAATAAATCATAAACGAAACGCAGCGCTTCCATCGCATTTGGCTCACCCATTGTAAAAGTAAGCTTGTCGTCCTTCGTCTCCACGATGCTGCCGTTATTCGAATAGATGGCCTGACGGGCGAAAATTGGTGCATATGATACGATTCCCCATTGATCGATTTTTCCGTCGCCATTTAAATCCTGTGTCGCCTTTTTGGCCATTTCCTTAAAATGATCCCAGTTCCATTCATCCTTCTTCACGAGTTCATGAGGATCGGTCAGACCAAGCTTTTTCAGCATCGTTCGGTTATAATACATCCCGGCACCGGAATCAATGTTCTCGACAACTCCATATACTTTATCCTTATAAGCGCCAGAGCTGCGCAGCGAGGACGGCCACTTCGGATCATCGAAGTTGAATACATCATCGACTGTACGCAAGTACCCTTTTTCCGCTAAGCTTGGGAAGGCCAAGTACATGTTCATCAGCACGAAGTCTGCCGGAGCCTCACCAGACAATGCGCCAGCAGCAATTTTGCTCTGACCCTCGCCCCAAGGGACAACGATCCACTCAATCTTCGTGTTGTATTTCTGCTCAATCTCCTTCATTCGCTTCAGACGCTCATCGCCCGCATTGGATTCGCCTTCCTTCGGCAATCCTCCCCAAGCCATAAACTTGACGGGTTCACCGCCCATATCAAATGCAGGGAGCTCTTTCTTCTCCTCATTCCCTTGGCTCTGCGCTTCCTGCTTCTCCGGCTGCTTCGCTCCTTCTGTTGTTCCTCCCGCTCCGCCGCACGCAGATAAGAGCAGCATCGATAGCGTGATCAGCATTATTGACAGCGTTTTCAATTTTCTCATAATCTCAAGCCCTCCTTCTCATTCTGATTCTCTTCCTGTCTGCTCCACTTCACGAAAAAAATCATCGATGACATGACTTGATACTACATTCGTACCTATTGTTTTGAATTGCGATTTCTGCTGCTTCCTAGAGTTACATTATATTCAATCTGTGAAATTAACATTTTAAATATATTGCAATAAATTCGGCTTTTTGTTCTAAAACTACAAATATCCATGCAATCAAACAAAAATCCATACCAATTCTGGTATGGATGTAGTGGAATGAATCATACTCACTCTATTCTTCTTCGTTAAAGAATACTTTGTAATAGTGCATGCCACGCTCTTCATCATAACCCTTTTCAATGAAAGGAAAGCTCTCTGGCTTGAGCTTCATATCGATCCCCGTGTCTGTACGGATATTGTTCTTATGAGAGCGCTTGGCCTTCTTCAATGCAGGCTGCGAAATTGGAATTTCCGTAATCGGAGGCAGCTCATTGGCCTCCTCAAATGTTTCCTTATATGCCTTGAACAACGGTACAAGCTCAGGTTGCCCGATAACCTCTTCCGCGAATGCTTCCTCTTCGAATTGCTCATGCTTCGCAAAGTACTCCATCGTACTATTAATGAACATCAGCTTGTCCTTCTTCTCAGGGCGCTCTTCCGCAGCCGGAACGATGACATCTTCATAGAATTGCGTGCACATATCGATTGCCTTGTCCGTTAAATAATGCTCATCCTCAAGCAGCTTCACATTGAGGAAGTCCTCCATCCAATATTGTGCTGCCTCTCCGCCTTTGCCCGCTGACGTGTCAACGATGCCCAATACGTAACCAGAGTCCGCATACACGTTCAAAATAATGCAGCCCTTGTCGAGTTTGCGAATATTAATGCCCTGCTCCACCTGGAGTCCCAAGTCATCGGATGCTAGCTCATCAATTCGCATATATACATCCTTATTTTCGGACTTAAAGATCCCGATCGCATCAATACTGAAATTGTTGTACAAAATATTGTTCAGGTGCACAACGTACAGCTCGCCAGCCTTAATTTGCGGATGCGAGGATTGCTCATACAAATGATTCAGCATATGAACCGACTGTTCATGGAACGAGCCCGCCTGCTGGAATGTGCGGCTCGCATAGGTATACATTTCATTTAAAGGTAACTCAGCTTCATGATGGAACGTATAATGCATGTCAAACTTAAAGCTGGAGATAAAATATTTAAGCAACGTCTCGCGTACGTCGTCATTCGGTATATGGTACAGTTCGTTCGATACACGAACTCCTTCATCTTTGGATTGGTTGCCCACCTTATGAATCACCATCTGGTGAATGTCTACCTTGGATAGATCGATCATGTAATTCCCACTCCTCTTCTCGAAGTCACATTCCTCTATTGTAACGAAAAAGGATAGGATTCGGAAACTACAAAATGATAGAAACTTCTCCTAGATGTATAAAAAGAGGTGCCCGCTGGCGAAGTTAGTAAGGAGAGGAGGTGAATAACGATGGCTAAGGACGTACTATGTGAAGTAAACTCCTGCAAGTACTGGGCAGCAGGCAACAAATGCGCTGCAACTTCTATTTATGTGGTGAACAATCGTGGCAAGCAAGCTGGCGATTCCGGTGACACGGACTGCAAAACATTCGAACCAAAGCTGTAAGGAGAATGGGGCGGCCGACACGCCGCCCTTGCTTACGCACGAATCACTCACAGTGATAATTATTCTCAACTATGGATGCGTTTATACACATCTATACACAATCCCCCTATTCCCTACGTTGTTCATCAATCATGAATACATCGTCATACATAAGGCGCTTTCAATGAATAGTTTGTTTCTTTTTCCCACGTAATTGTTATTCTGCTGTAAAGTCTTCGATCTCACAAAGGTCTATACTAATAGAGCAGTCATCACAGAAGATCGTACACACGAAGGGATTGAAACATCAATGAACACAAAAAAGACAGTTGTTACACTTGCACTCTCCTGCACAATGATCGCAAACATGGGCACAGCAGCTTACGCGGCCCCCGTTGCAAGCAAAGCAGTCACTCCTACTCAAACAACAGCGACTCCATTGAACAATACATATACAACAAACAAAGTTGGTCTTGGTCTTACCTTGAAACAATTGCAGCAAAGCAAAGGCAAAGGGAAAATCGAATATACAGGCAAAAAAGCTACGATGATCGAGTACAAAGAAAAATGGTTCAACTTGAAACAGCCGATTACTGCTCAGTACATGCTGGACGATAACCAAAAAGTGTTCCAAGTTACGCTCGTATTTGACAATGAGATGGCAAAACAATTGACTCCGCAAATTTCCAAAGAGCTGGGCAAAGCATCTGAGCCAGTTTTGGATAAATCGGCACCTTCCGATTATGCGGCAAATTGGAAAACGAACAGCGTACTCTTTGATCTGCAAGGCTTTGGCAAATTGTCCGAAATGTACATATCCGCAATTCCAACACCAAAGGCAGCGAAGCAACCGATTAAAGCCACAAATAAATTTGTGCATGTCAATATGAGTGTACCTGTTCTATCGGGCTTGAAAGACAGCAAATACGAGGAGCAGCTAAATGATATTTTGATGCGTCATGCGATGAAGGAAAAAGCTGAAGTCTATGAAGCTTCCAAAAAAGCCGCTGAAACTGCGAAAAAACAAAAGGCTTCCTTCGAACCGGCTGTGTTGAATTCTGATTTCCGCTTCGTAAAGAGCGGCAATGTCATGTCCCTGATTGCCGACACGTACAAAATCACGAGCGCAGAGGCTAACGGCACCAGCCGTACGGACACATATACCTTCCTGAATGAAGAGAATGCGCACGCCCTGCAGCTTGGCGATCTGTTCAACAAGGATACCGATTATAAAGCCCTGCTTGGCAATGTCGTTCGCAATCAAATTGCTCTGAAGAAAAACAAAGACGATTTTAATTTCGATCAAATTAAAGAAACACAAAACTTCTATGTATCGAACGGGTACCTCGTGCTGACGTTTGACCGTTATGAAATTGCTCCTGGAGCAGATGGATCGCAAAGCTTCAAAATCCAGCTTGCTGCGATTCAATCGAAGCTTTCTGACTCTTTCAAGCAGGCACTGAAGGCTTAATGAGAGTTTAAGAAGGCATAACGCCGCAACCAATCGAGCACACGAACAAGCAGCAATAAGCATACTCTAACCGCAAATTTTGTTGGACTGGCATTCATTGTGTCAGTCCTTTTCTTTGTATACGGCATACGTACCTGATTGCTTACAGGCTATTGTCTATTCTCGACCTCGAATGTCATTTTTTTCTTCCGCATGAATGAGACTGAACCCTTTATAATATACCTATGACTTCTTAGAAAGGGCGTAATGAAGGCTATGTCAGAACAACAATCAACAACTTCTTCACTTCCTGCACCCAAACACTGCAAGGAATCCCGCGTCTTCAAGACCGGTCGTGTATTCCCTAACGATGTCAACAACCATCAGACGCTGTTCGGCGGTAAACTGATGAGTCTGATTGACGAGACAGCATCCATCTCCGCGATGCGTCACTGCCGTCATAATGTCGTGACTGCATCCACGGATTCCGTAGATTTTCTACGGCCGATTCGTCCCACAGATTCCGTCTGCCTAGAGTCCTTCGTCACTTGGACAGGCAAGACTAGCATTGAAGTATTCGTCAAGGTCATTGCAGAGCAACTATATACCGGCGAGCGTGTTGTTGCCGCTACCTCCTTCCTGACCTTCGTAGCACGTCATGAGGATGGCTCAGCTGCGTTTGTGCCCCCTGTTATCCCTGATACAGAGGAAGAGAAGCTGCTTCATGAATCGGCCACAGAGCGAGCAGAGCTTCGCAAAGTAAGACGCATAGCGAGTAAACAGTTAGCGGATAAGCTAACAACGAGCAAGTACTGGGAGTAAACAACACAACACTTTACTCCTTTCAATAACGAGAAAAGGAAGCATACGATCTGCAAATGATGCTTTCTTATCCCTATATGAAAAAAAGCAGCGTTTCGAATTAGTTTCGAAATCGCTGCTTTTCTTATATCAACGCACTCTTACGCGTTAACTTTTTCTTTTGCAACTGTAGCCAAGGAGTTGAACGCGTTGATATCGTTCACTGCCAAGTCAGCCAACATTTTGCGGTTCACTTCAACACCAGCCAATTTCAGGCCGTGCATGAATTTGCTGTAGGACAAGCCGTTCATGCGAGCCGCTGCGTTGATACGAGCGATCCACAATTTGCGGAAGTCACGCTTCTTAACGCGACGATCGCGGTAAGCGTACAGCAAGGATTTCATCACTTGCTCGTTAGCTGTTTTGAACAATCTGTGTTTGGAACCGAAGTACCCTTTTGCCAATTTTAATACTTTTTTATGACGACGACGTGTCGTAAATCCGCCTTTTACTCGAGCCATTTCGTATTAACCTCCCAATCGATTCGATGTTTCCGTATAATTGCTTATTTCAAGTTAGCCAATTGTTGCTTCATACGACGAACGTCGCCTGCTGCCATTACTGGGCTAGTAGCAAGAACGCGCTTCGTGCGGTTCGATTTGTGGGAAAGCAAGTGATTGCGGTACGCTTTGTAGCGGCGCACTTTACCTGTTCCCGTAATTTTGAAGCGGCCTTTCAAGCTGCTGTGCGTTTTCATTTTAGGCATTATCGTTTCCTCCTCAAGTTCGGTATTCTTATCCGCCGCCTTCTTCTGCGCGGCGGGCCGAATTAGCTGTTCGTCTTCGGCGCCAAAATCATAATCATGCTGCGGCCTTCCAGCTTCGGTGTACGTTCAACGATGCAAAGCTCAGTTGCTTCTTTCAGAACGCGCTCCAACACTTTCTTCCCGATATCAGCATGCGTGATTTCACGTCCGCGGAAACGAACAGAGCATTTTACTTTATCTCCGTCACGCAAAAACTTCAAGACATTGCGGAGCTTCGTATTGAAGTCGTGCTCCTCGATATTGGCGCGGAACCATACTTCTTTTACATCGACGATCTTCTGGTTCTTGCGCGCTTCCTTCTCTTTCTTCTGTTGCTCATAACGGAACTTACCGTAGTCCATAATACGACATACAGGCGGTTTTGCCTGCGGAGCCACGTTTACCAAGTCCAAGTTAGCGTCGTAAGCCATTTGCAGTGCTTCGCGGAACGGCGTAATGCCAATCTGCTCCCCAGCTGCACCAACTAAGCGAACCTCTCTTGCACGAATGTCCTCGTTAATCAAATGATCCTTGCTAATGGTGTGCCACCTCCATAATCGAATTTCATGCATCTAACTGGTTATCGCATAAAAAAGGGATGCAAGCTCATCGAGCCCACATCCCTCACATAGACATTCTAATCTAGTGAGCACTGCCTAGGCAGTGCGAGTCATAACCAGCCAACAACATGTCGGTCAGGTGAGAAGCGTGGGCTTCTTCTTTCCAATTGCAATATGTGTTTCAAATACTTGAATAATATATCACAGTGAACTGGATCAAGTCAAGCCACTATTATTATTTTTTTACGCCTTACACTTGCTTGCCTTGCATCTCTTCCAAGCGCACAACTCGTGTATGCTCAGTGTGGCTCCATACCTTGTTGTTCTGAGTGAAGAATGCGTAGAACGTAATCGGCCACCAGGACAGCAAGAATACTGGGAATGTAATCAGAGATGCATAGATGCGCCAAGACTTGACACCTTCCAAAATCAACGCCAGTACGAATACAGCACAGGACAGCACAAGTGACACAACCGGAACCCACTCAGGCAGGTACTGGAAGAACGTTGCCACGTTCGGCCCATTGAAGAATGCTGCATCTACCCACATGAACGCCGTCATGAGGAAAGTAACCAAGACTGTATACACCGTAATTGTGTATAGCGCCATATCGAACTTCGCCAAGTTGCGCTCCTTGATGCTCTGCCACAGCAGCGGGAAGAAATAACGACGCGCTACGGTAAAGTGACCTTGCATCCAGCGCAGACGCTGACGAGCCGATGCCTTGAACGTAAGCGGCTTTTCATCAAACACGCGTGCATTGTAGTTCAGCACTGGGTTGATGCCGTTTTTAACACAGCGGGCAGTGAACTCCAGGTCCTCAACCAAGCTCGTTGCACCCCAGCCCATTTCCTTCAGCAGCTTGCTCTCGAAGCACATTCCTGTACCGCCGAGGAAGTTAGCCATGTTCAAGTTCTTACGGGACAACTGCCATAGACGGTTGCAGTACCAGTATGTTACGCCATAAGCGGCTGTAATCCAAGAATCCTCTGGATTCTTCGTATCGATGTATCCTTGAATAACGCGTGCCCCTGAGCACAGATCGTTGTTCATTTCAGTCAAAAAGTCTTTGCTTACCAAGTTGTCAGCGTCGAGCATAACAACTGCATCGTATTGACGCGGCATTTCCCACAGATTCTTCAACATCCATTCGATGGCATGACCCTTGCCTCGTTGATGCGGATTATGACGCTCGCAAGCGTAAACGCCATGTTCTCTTACGATATCAGCTGTACCGTCCGTGCAGTTGTCACAGATGACAAACACGTCGTACATTTCTCTCGGATAATCCAGCGCCTTCAGATTTTCAACCAATGCTCCAATAACGGCTTCTTCATTGTGCGCTGCTACGAGCACAGCGAAGGATTTTTGCGGTTCGTATACTTTTTTCTCTTTTTTGCGGTAAATACCGAACAGCGACAAGGTAAACTGGTACACCCCAATCGCGGCCAGCAGAACCTGCAAGACGATAAATAACGTATCCACCATGCTTGGTGTCCCCCTTTTAAATAACCCCTACTTCAATTTCATTGTTGCGTCAACGAACATGGCGCTCTCTTTTTATGTATGAACGCATGCTCATCAACTCTATATATGGTTTACCCCGCTGAAAACGGTCGATCACGATTTTCTAATGTTTGCTTTCATTTGTCAAAACCTTTTATTGGCTTTCAACGCTTGAATATGAACATTATCGCCGAAGTTACTGTGCGAAGTCGCATCGAATCATGCTTTCCCGCAAGGTTATGTTATATTTTCATCCAAATGCTAAGAAATTATGGCTTTTGACCCCCTTTTCGTCAAAATTTGCTGTTCTTTCAAAGCTGATCCAGGATCCGAAAGACAATGAGAATGGAACAATTTACTTTTTTTGTGTTAGGGATATGCCGCCCTCTCTTTATTATGGACGTATTACAACGGAAGAAAGTTTCAGGTAATGTTTATTACCCGTTTGGAATATATGGAAAACATGTCTCTGGCATTATCTTCATACAGCATTGCCAAAGATGCTGATGAATAGAACCCTTACCATTCATAACCTCTGTCATAGCGGATTCACCACATAATCCTACCGTACATGCTACACCTTTCATTACAGGGCACTACAGCAAGATAATCGGAGAAATAGGCATTCTACGTGCGTAATTCGCGATTTTGCAGGCAGTATCACTTCAAGGTAAAATAGGAATAACTTGTTGAAATGCTCGGCATTTGAAAATATGATTAAAGATGCTCTTTGAACTTGTAGCGACTTCAGATAAAATTCACAAACCCATCATCTTCTGTTAATGTTACGCTGTTACGATCATATTATTAAATACCGGATAACGGAGGAACCGACATGACCCGTGTTATCGCGTGGCTGGGTAATCGTGAGCGTCAATTATTCTTTTGGATTAATCACCGGCTGCATCACCGGAGCATGAATATTATATTGTATACATTGACCCATCTGGGCGGGGCAACCTTTACGATTGCCTTTACCTTGCTGCTTGCCTGGCTGGCGCCTAATCCATGGAATATCGTTGGCTGGCAATGTGTTGCTGCGCTTGCCGTAAGCCACCTGCCTGTCGCCTTAATTAAGAAGTGGTATCCGCGTGTGCGTCCACACTTAGCATTGCCTAATATACGCACATTCCGCAAGCCGCTTGTTGACCATTCATTTCCTTCTGGACATACGACAGCCATATTCTCAGTCGTTGTCCCGCTCATAATAGCTAACCCGACTCTGTCATGGGGACTTCTGCCGATTGCATGTATCGTCGCACTGTCCCGTATGTACTTAGGACTTCACTATCCATCCGACTGTCTTGCTGGCGCATTCATCGGTACAGGCGCTGCCGTAAGTACTGTCGCTTTATGGCCTATTGTGTAATTACGGACATCAGGTATAGTAGGGTATAGAAATTATGAGAACCATTATATACCTAGAAGATCGAATAAAAGGGTGAAATACCGTGCATCAAGCAATGACATTTACACTTCCCTCCGGTACCATCACACTTGGTGCCGAGCACGAAGGAAAGAAGCGTATACTGCTGCTGTCAGAGCGTTTCGGAGCTGGTCACACCCAAGCTGCCCATGCACTTGCTGTCAGCCTTCGCAAGCTGTCTCCGCATGTGCAAACTCGTGTGATGGAGCTTGGGAGCTTCCTTAACCCAAAGACAGCTCCGCTCATTATAGAAGCATATCGCAAGACTGTGCTTGTACAGCCGAAGCTGGTAGGCTTTATGTATAAGACACAGTACAATAGATCGCTAAATCGACTGACTACAATGGCGCTGCACCGGGTATTCTACACTCATGCTATGTCCGTTATGCGTCAGCTTAAGCCTGATATGATCGTATGCACTCATCCGATCCCAAGCGCTGTCATTTCCCGATTGCGCAGGCTTGGACTTAATGTCCCGCTCTGTACGGTCATTACCGATTATGACGCGCATGCAGCCTGGGTGAGTCCGGCTGTGAATCGCTATTTCGTCTCAACGCCAGAGGTGAAGGAGAAGCTAGAACTGCATGGCGTAAGCAGCGATTCCATACAAGTGACAGGGATTCCTGTCCATCCGAATTTCTGGGAGCCGCATGATGGAATGGGCAAATCATCCATCCGCGCCCGCTTCGGGCTGAAAGACATGCCGACTGTGCTCGTCATGGGCGGCGGCTGGGGAATGATGGATTCGACACAATCCACAGAGCTGCTCACCCGCTGGCGCAAAGATGTACAGTTTATTTTTTGTATCGGGAATAATGAGAAACTTCGCCGTCGTATGCTGGAGAATCCTCGCTTCCAGTATGAGAATATTCATCTGATGGGTTACACCAAGGAAGTTGACCAATTGATGGATGTGTCCGACCTGCTCGTTACCAAGCCAGGCGGGATGACTTGTACCGAGGCGCTGGCCAAGGGAATTCCGATGCTCTTCTATCAGCCGCTTCCCGGCCAAGAGGAAGAGAATGCCCACTACTTCACGGAGAAGGGATATGGCGAGTCGATCGAGTCTGCACATACGATTACGAAGTGGATGAATCTTCTTGTACATCATTATGATGAGGTCTCCGCACGCCGCTTAGAGCATGAGCAGAAGGCATCTCGTTATCATCCTAAGGTATGTGCGGAAGCAATCCTACAAATGATGAATGTGCCATTTACTTCAATCGAATAACAGTAAAGCCGCTATCAAGCATGCGAACGATGAAGCACTGTCATCTATCATTCATGCGGAATAGCGGCTTTTTTGATCATCCATATATGATTTCGACCCGGAATTAACGGGATGCGTAAGGCTCATTGTGAGGCAAGGAAGAGCGGTACTGCTTGTACGCCTGATCCCCAACGAGCACCTCGACACGATGAATATTCATGCCTTTGCCCATAAATTTCTCTTCGTACTCTGTCATAACATGCTCTTCATTGATACCATCACGATGCAGGTTCAAGGAGATATTCCGCATTTGAAGCCCCATCTCTGCGAAGGAGTTCAAGGAAAACTCGAACAAGGTCTCTGAATCCGTTTTGAAATGAATCTCACCTGTATTGCTCAATGCATAACGATACTTCTCAACAAGACGCGAATGGGTCAAGCGACGGCGTGCGTGCTTCTTCTTCGGCCACGGATCACTGAAGTTCAAGTATACGCGCTCAAGTTCGCCTTCTGCAAAAATTTGCTCCAAAAATTCGACATTCGCGCGCACCAGCCTCAGGTTGGACGCTTCCTGCATTCCTGCTTCTTCTCGAAATAATCGAGCCTTCTCACATCCGCGAGCGATCAACTCATCGTACATATCCACGCCGATGAAGTTGATGTCTGGGTACTTCAAGCTCATCTTACTGATGAACTGCCCTTTTCCCATTCCCAGCTCAACATATATGGGGCGGTCATTTCCGAACGCCTCACTCCATTTGCCCTTCAACTGCTCCGGCTCAAGCACGACCAAGTCGGTTTGCTCTGCAAGCAGCTCTTTTGCTCCTCTTTTGCCACGTAAGCGCATGTGTGCTTTCCTCCATACTGATTATGCTCCAAGCCCTTATTGTGCATGACAAGCGATAAAAAGTAAAGACGGCGATGCAGGCAAATAAGAACAACAGAGCTTGCCCGCTGTCTTCGCTTTTACGGCTAAATCTGCTACAATAATACAATGGGATTGTTATCGATAAGCTTTCGTTTATTGACAGCGCACGTTTCGCATAACAATCAACTTACACTGCAATTGAAAGGGCTTGTATGCCATTGGACGGCTTCATACACACACAATCGACTTCCCCCCTCTTGTGGGGAGACAAGCGGTTTCATACATGGAATTATGAGATGCGCGAGCAATTCGGAGAAAAGGTATTCAAAGTGATGCTCGACGCTGGGTTTACCTGTCCGAATCGGGACGGAAGCATCGCAATTGGCGGCTGTACGTTCTGCAGTTCTCGTGGTTCCGGAGATTTCGCCGGTCGTCGGCGCGACGATCTGGTCACTCAATTCAACACCATTCGAGACAGACAACATGCGAAATGGCCAAACGCCAAATATATTGGCTATTTTCAAGCTTATACGAATACGTATGCACCAGTGGACGTATTGCGAGATTACTTCGAAGTCATTCTTGAGCAGCCTGGTGTCGTCGGCTTGTCCATTGCCACACGGCCTGACTGTTTGCCGGATGATGTTGTCGAATACTTGGCAGAGCTTAATAAGCGCACGTATTTATGGATCGAGATGGGACTGCAAACAATTCATGAATCGACATCTCAGCTTATTAACCGCGCGCATGACACGGCATGCTACATCGAAGCCGTAGAGAAGCTGCGCAAGCATAATATTCGCGTCTGCACTCACATCATCTACGGACTACCGCAAGAGACGCATAGTATGATGCTCGAGACGGCCCAAGCTGTCGCTCAGATGGATGTGCAAGGCATTAAGCTTCATCTGCTTCATCTCATGCGCAAGACCCCGATGGTGAAGCAATATGAAGCTGGATTGCTGCGCTTCCTGGAGATGGATGAGTATATCAAGCTTATCGTCGATTCGCTTGAAATGCTTCCTCCGGAGATGATCATCCACCGCGTTACAGGTGACGCACCGCGGGACTTAATTATTGGACCGATGTGGAGCATGAGAAAATGGGAAGTGCTCAATGGCATCGATGCGGAGCTGAAACGGCGCAATACGTGGCAGGGCAAGTATTGGAGGGAGTCATAAGATGGGATTTCTATCTGTACTTGGCTATGCTCAGCAAGTGGTGAAGGAGCGCGTGCAGCCCGGTGAACGCGTAATTGATGCAACGATGGGAACAGGAGTAGATACCCTATTCCTCGCCCGCCTTACTGGATCGCGCGGCTCAGTAGCCGCCTTCGATGTCCAGGATGAAGCGCTTGAGTTGACTCGCAAGCGGCTTCATCGTGAGCTAGGCGAAGACGAATACGCAAATGTCAGCCTGCTTCATGCCAGCCATCATGCCATGAATGAATTGCTGGGCGAAGAATGGTTCGGTACGACCGCTGCCATTATGTTCAATCTTGGGTATTTGCCTACGAATGAAGCAGATAAGCGCATTATGACTGTCCCTGAGACGACACTTACAGCACTCGACAACGGTTTATCCATGCTGCGTCCTGGCGGAGTGCTTAGTATTGTACTCTATCCCGGACACAGTGGCGGCGATGATGAGGCCGAACAAGTGCGAGCTTGGGCGGAGTCTCTTCCGGCGCGTCTTGGGCAAGCTGTTATTTATCGAATGCTGCAGCGTCCAGATGCACCTTATGTCATTGCGGTAGAGAAACGAAAATAACATCTGATCGCGTGTAGAGCCTTTCCCACTTGGATTGGCAATTGCAGCTTCCGCTTCGATATCTGTCCCACCATCCTGTTCACCATGTTGAAGGAGTTGTTGTCAAATGGCAGTTCGCAAAATGGAGCACGTTGGGATCATGGTTCGCAATATAGAACAATCCATTCGATTCTATGAGGAAGTCATCGGCTTGAAGCTGAAAGGAACCCTTCTTCATACGAATGGTGTCATTCGCCTCGCCTTTCTCGGATGGGACGGTGCTGACGAAACGGAAGTTGAACTTGTAGAAGGTTATCCTGGAAGCTTAACGGAAGAAGGCAGGGTTCACCATATCGCCTTCACTGTTGACGATATAGAGGCTGAGTTGGCTCGAATGAAGAGCCTGCCTCATGTTGAGCTTATTGATGAAGAACTGGTTACCTTGCCGAACGGCAGCCGCTATTTTTTCTTTAAGGGTCCGGACGGCGAGAGACTTGAGTTTTTCCAATCAACTAGATACTAGACAACTCGGGAGTGAGAGAACATGACAAGACCTTATCCATTGAAGTTTCAACCAGAATTTAAAGAACGCGTATGGGGCGGCCGTGCTCTGACGCAATTCGGATTGGATTTGCCAGAAGGACATATTGGTGAAGGTTGGATGATCGGCGATCATCCGAATGGTACGACGAAGGTCGTTAACGGTGAACTGGCTGGACTTGGCTTGGACGAAGTACGTGAACAATACGGCAAGGAATGGTTCGGCTCCAAGGGCTTCTCTGAGAAGAACGGCCGATTCCCACTGCTTATCAAGCTGTTGGACTGCAATGATGATCTCTCAGTTCAGGTACACCCTACTGACACGTATGAAGGTCTGCCGCAAGGCGAACTTGGCAAGACAGAGATGTGGTATGTGCTGGACGCGAAGCCAGGCGCGAAAATCATTTACGGCTTGAAGGAAGGCATTGATCGCGCAGCAATGGCAGAGGCGATCGAAGATGGCCGCATTATGGAGGTTCTCCAAGAAGTATCCGTACAGGCCGGAGATACCTTCTACATTCCAGCTGGTACGGTTCACGCACTATGTGCGGGCGTCGTAGTCGCTGAGATCCAACAGAACTCCGATACGACTTACCGCCTGTACGACTACAATCGTCCAGGTCTCGACGGCAAGCCGCGCGAGCTGCATATTGAGGATTCCTTGAATGTCATCGCATACGAAGGCGCTGGCGCAACTCGCATGTCTACAAATGGCGCTGTCGCTAACGAGTGGCTGGTGCTTGCGGAGTCTCCGTACTTCCGTGTAGAAAAAGGCATCGTTGAGAAGCCATGGGCACTCGCAACAACAGAAGAGAGCTTCGTCATTCTTGTTGTATGCGAAGGAACAGGCACACTTACAACTGCTAACGAGCAAATCGCTTTCAAAGCAGGCGAATGCTTCCTGCTTCCTGCCAACCTTGGTGAATATACGCTTGATGGCAACTGCACTGTATTGCGCTCTGTTGCTCCTTAATGCACGCATAATTGACTCGGCATCCGATTCCTTACGGGGAGACCGGGTGCCATTTTATTAGCAAGCGGCCTACACTTGCACTTACACTTGCACTTACACGTTCACTTGCATTTACACGAGCTCTTTTTCTTTTGAATGGAGGAACATAGATGAATGCGAATAAGGAATATCTAGAAAATCCGGAACCACCACAGTCAACAGATGAATATGATAACAAGCTTATTTCCTATCTCCGCGCGAATCAAATGGCTGCGGAACATCTGCGTCTACATACACTGTGCCATTCCGTTGAGGATGCTGCTCAAGCGGTGCAAGCCGATAAAGCTGATTTTGTTAAAAATGTCTGCATGATCGATGGTGAAGGTCACTTACTTGTAGCCATCGTCAAGGGCGAAGACCGCGCAAGCACCAGCAGAGTTGGCAAGGCACTGCTTATTCCCCCTCCACGCTTGGCGCTCGAGCAAGAAATGCTTCAGCTAGCCGGATATCCTGCCGGCGGGATTCCTTCCTTTGGCTTCACAGCCACATTTCTTATCGATCCGAAAGTTCTGGAACAGGAATTCGTATATACAGGCGGGGGCTCCCCCTATTCACTGACGCGAATCTCCGTTCAAGAAATGGTGCGTGTCAATCAAGCTATTGTAGCACGAGTACGAAAATAACTGTCCAAATATACAAATAAGCGCCTAGTGACTTCACTAAGCGCTTTCTCTCATTTTATACAAGACGTGCTTGCCGTGCTGCATTCGCGGCGGACATCCGATCGTTTACTCCCATCTTGGCATATAGGCTTGAGATATGATTGCGGATCGTTCCTTCGGACAAATAGAGAATCTGAGCAATTTCACGGTATTTCTTTCCTTGCGCCAAATAATAGAGCACCTGCTTCTCACGTTCAGTTAAGCCGAATGGATCTTCACTGCTTTCTATGCATGGCCCCACACTCCCTGCCGCTTCACTTCGATCCTCAGCGTGATCCATTTGCAATAATTGATCGGTCATCAATCGTGCGATCGGCTGCGATAGGAGCGTTCCCCCTTGATGTACAAGACGGACGCTGGCAAGCAGCTCCTTCGGATGCATGGACTTTAGCAGATACGCTTCCGCTCCCGCATCAATCGCTTGTACGGCATAATCTGATTCCTCAATCGTTGTCAGCAGAATGATCTTCACATCCGGCCATCGCTCCTTCATCACACGAACAGCAGCCAAGCCATCCATTCGCGGCATTCGAATATCCATGAGCACGACATCAGGATGCTCGCACTCCATATATTCAATCGCTTCCTTCCCATCCACCGCTGCACCTATGACATAGACATCATCTTCTTGGCTGAATAAATAGCACAAACTCTCACAAAAGAGCTGCTCATCATCAGCAATGAGCAAGCGGATCGGCTGATCGCCCTCTATATGCAACTTGCGCGGAAGCTTGCATACAATCTCCATGCCGTTCCCTAATGAAGTACGCATCATTAAGTTCCCACCATAAGCATGCAGGCGATCCTGCATGGATGACAGACCATAGCCAAAGGTTAGCTTCTCATTGCCTAGCCCATTGTCCCGAATCGATAAGCATACTTCTGTCTCGTCATAGACAAGGTTAACCTCGATCGATGATGCTCTACCATGACGCACTGCATTTGTAGCGGCTTCCTGCACACAACGCTCTAATACCATACGGTGTGCATAAGGAATAGAATAGATGATGCCTTCTGTTTTGAGATTACATGCAATACCAGTTTGATTGCCAAGCGTGTCCAGCAAGTGCTTCAATACCTCATCCAATGTTCGCTCCCCTTCTTCAGAAGGAGCGATATCATGAATGTGATGTCGGATTTTTTCAAAGCTGCTCCGTGCGTGTACAATCACACTCTCAAGCCTACTTTTTGCTTGTTCAGGGTCGTCCCCCATAAGAACCTTGACCGATTCCAACCCCATAACAATCGATGCATGTGAATGACCTAATGTATCATGCAATTCGCCAGCTACGCGATTGCGCTCCTCCTGAACGGTAAGCCGCTCCACTTGCTCCGCATATTGACGAATAATATTGAATTGATGCTCATTCTCTTGAAGCAGCTGCTTCATTCTTCGTTGCGAATGCAGAAACACATGAAAGCCAACACCGATCCCGAACAATATGAAATGATTAACAGACGAGTCCAAAACCTGAAGCCAAGATAACTTGCCACTCCATAAACCAATGAAAGGAAAAAGTCCTACAATCGAACCTCCCCACCATACATTCTTCCTTGACGTCATAAATCCAATGAGAAGTGCGGGCAGCACCATATTGTCGAGATACACAGGCATCGACAAATGCATGGAAATGTTAATGCCTCCCGACAAAATTATTTCCGAGGCAATAAATTTCGACGGGTGAATGCTGCCAGGTCTCCAGACCCACAAAGGCAGCGCAGAACACAATATAAACGGTACGATTGTACGTCCGGTATGAACCGTACTAAAGTCCGGTGATATGGCAATATAAACTGCCCCTGATAAAATCCAGAGAATGTATAAGCCCATTAGTGCTGTGTCGATCCAATGCCATTGTCGTTGCTCCATTCACTTGCCTCTTTCTATGTAAGTACATTCTTCTCTATATCACTCAGCCAGTTATATTTACGACATCCTAACTTCCAAAATAGGATATTCATATGACAGCATTTCAGATGTTCCTCACTGGGAGCACCATCCTTATTGTAATATGATAGGCCCGTGAAAAAAAGCGAAACCGGAGGAAAGCAGCATGTTTTCTAATTTACACAACCAAACAAAAGCACTGATTTACACAGCAATTGTCTTCATTCTGGCTATAGGCGTCAGTATCGTTCCGAACACCAATTCCTTACTGTATATGCTGACTCCAACAGCGGCTGCCTTAATTATGCTCCTAATAGTTACGAGGGATGGGCGATCGCGTTCCGGTTGGGCCGCGCTTGGATTACGAAAATGCGGGTTCAAATGGTGGCTCCTATGCACCATGGTTCCAGCTGTTATTGTAGCCCTAAGCTATGGATTCGCCTGGGGAGTTGGTGCCCTAGTCATTGATGTCCCCCCCACCTATGCAGGCTATGATTGGACGGCCTTCCCGATCGTTGTCGCGATACAATTTGTCAGCGCCGTACTTACGAGCTCACTTGGTGAAGAACTTGGCTGGAGAGGTTATTTGCTTCCGCTTCTTGTAAACAGCTTGGGAGAGAGAAAGGCGTTATTCGCCACCGGCCTGATTCACGGACTATGGCATATCCCAATTATATTGCTATCTCCCATCTACCACCAAGATCAAAATCCGTTTCTCGCATGCTTATTCATCGTCGTATCCTGCCTGTTCTTAGGCCCTGTCATCGGATATATTCGATTACGTTCATCCAGCGTATGGACAGCTTCTATCTTCCACTCGGCACATAACGTAATGTGGAGTGTTCTGCGCGGCATGGCAGTTCCGACTTCAGGCATTGCTCTATATGTAGCAGGTGACAACAGCATCGTTGTCATTCTCTGTTATATGCTGCTTACGGTATGGGGCATGAAGCGATTGAGCCACCAAGATGCCGATGTTCGATCCATAAACACATAATAAACTGAACATTGATGTTCCAAGAGAGTAGTAACAAGAGAGTTCGTCTGACAGATAAATAAAGACGCCTCCAAAACCACTGTACTTGTGGGTTGGAAGCGTCTTTGTTCATGCATGTTCATACCCATGACGAGCTCCGTTCTTCAACTTTGGCCTTTACGAGACCTTTCCTCTGTCTGCCGAACTACGACGTCATATCCTTGGCTTGGGTCAGGATTACTTGCATTAAACCAGGAAAGCGTGCTTCGAGCTCATCCTTGCGCAAACAGATGAATCGCTGTGTTCCCTCCATTCTAGTTCGAATAATGCCTGCTTCGCGCAGTACTTTGAAATGATGGGACATGGTAGACTTGGACAGTGATAAATCGAATCCCCCGCAAGTTTGCTCCGGAATGCTCATCAATTGCAGCACGATACTCATTCGAATCGGCTCGCTGAGCGCATAGAACACTTGCGAAAGTTCAATATGTTCGATATCGGGATGAAATAATGTTCTCATGTCATTATTGTACCGAAATGATTGACATCATTCAATAGTTCGATTACACTCGAACTATTGAACAAAGGTGCGCACCTTCATATTCAGTGAATCTTACCTATATTCACTATCATTTGTAACCTATGAATCATCTCGATTAAGAACGATCCCTTGTGTCCATCATTGCCGCATGAGATCGTGTATTTATTACAGGAGGCCAGTTACAATGAGCAACACGATGAATCAACCGCATGCCGCATCATCATTCCGTCCTATTATGTCTTTATTCTTTGCCACGATGTTCATCATCGGTACAGATACCTTTATCGTATCTCCTATGCTGCCAACACTACGAGAAGTTCTGCATATCTCTGTCGAACAATCAGGATGGCTTATTTCTGCTTATGCACTCGGATACGCCCTTTTCGCCCTAATCGCCGGACCGCTATCCGACAGACTGGATCGCAAGTCTTGTCTCCTCGGAGGGATGCTGGGATTCTCCCTGTTCACAGCACTGTGCGGTTCAACAACAAGCTTCACCCTCTTATTCGCCTACCGCGCCTTGGCGGGAATAAGCGCGGCAATCGCCTCGCCGCAAATATGGGCATCCATCCCTCAATTAGTAGCACCGCACAAGATCGTCAAAGCGATGGGCGCCGCAACTGCTGGCTTAGCCGTCTCGCAATGTCTCGGCGTACCTCTTGGCAGCCTGCTTGCCGCGAGCAGTTATAGACTGCCCTTCTATGCCATCGGAGTAACTGCGCTGCTCATTACCATCATATTGGCGCTAAAGCTCCCTTCTATCCCACCAGCGACGAAACAACGAAGTTCGCTGAGCTCTCTTGGACGACAATATCGCGCTCTTTTCTCGCGCCGCAGCACCACCTTTGCTTTTCTCGGATATTTTTTATATCAGCTAGGTACTTTTTCTACCTTCTCCTATCTGGGGAATTGGCTCGCTGATGACTTTTCTCTTACTGTACAGCAAACGGGACTATTCATCCTTGGCTTTGGGATCGGAAATTTATTCGGCAGTCTTCTCGTCTCGAGGGTGGAACGCACGCTCGGCATTCGGCGAACTGTTACATATTCACTCCTTGGCATGATTGCGATGTATGTGATCGTCATGACCAGCCATCTTATTGCATTCATTAGTATCGCTTATGCGCTGATCGCCTTGTGCGGCGGCATGCTGTTCCCTCTCTTAATGGGAACTCTTCAGAAGGATCAGCCGAATGCACGTGGAACCGTATCCGCGCTGGCGAACAGCACGATGTATTTCGCAACGATGCTTGGATCCGTTCTGGCTGGTGTTCTCTATGCACGCATCGCGGGGTTTGCTTCCATCGTAGTTGTTACGATGCTGTGCTATACAGCATCAATGTTCATCTTCCGCAGCCTGCTTCACAGCCCGCAAGCGATCAATAGTCAAGCGGCCATGCAGCAGAAGTAGATTCGGCCTGTCTCCTATTCGGTACTAGTAGCGAGGGCTGATGTAATCTAGGATGTACTACACGGCTATCGTACAACTATTGCATTCTTTCTCTATCTCTGGTTTCATTTGAGCTATAATGTTCAATGACACGAAGACACGATAGGGAGAGATCGTTCATAATGAGTCAACGGCTATTATACATAGAAGATGACAAAGAAATCGGAACATGGACCAGCAGTTATTTGCAAGATAAAGGCTATCAGGTAATGTGGCTGCTGTCCGGCGAGCATGCACTGGTGCATGCACCTGATAGCGATCTGATCATACTTGATGTGATGCTTCCCGGATTGGACGGATTTACGGTGGGACAGCGTCTGAAACGCGAATATCCGAGCACGCCCATCTTGCTGCTGTCAGCCCGCACGTCTATTGACGACAAGCTTCAGGGGCTGCAATTTGCCGATGACTATGTAACGAAGCCCTTCCATCCGGATGAACTCGCTGCAAGAGTGGAAGTACTGCTGCGGCGCTTCGAGAAGCAGTCCCCTGCTTCCATCGAGTTGAAGCATCTGCGCATATCCTTGCATGACAATCACATTGTGCATACCTTGACCGGAGAAGAAATCACACTTACCGGCAAACAGCACCATATATTTGCCTTCATGCTGCGTCATGCCAATCAGATCTTAACGAAAGAACAAATTTATGAGAGCGTCTGGGGCGAACCCTACATGGAGGGCGACAAGACACTCATGGTTCATATTCGGCATCTGCGGGAGAAAATCGAGAACGATCCAGGCCAGCCGGAAATTATTGAAACGATTCGCGGCATCGGATATCGGGTGAAGCTATGAATTCCCGTATTCCACTGCGCAAATCACTGCTGATCCGGTATTTGACGCTTGTATTTGTCGCGCTCATGATATGGCCGATTATTTTTCCATTAACCTCTACGATTCTCTATTATGTATCTCTCTTGCAGAATGGAGAGGAACCCGTCGAGAATCGTTATGCGGTAGCGGCTAAGTTGGAAGAGAGGTGGCACCAAGAAGCTGTTCAATTCAAGCAAGCCGATCGGGCTGCGATTGATCAGAGACTGCATGAGCTGAAGAAGGAGTACCCGGAGGCCAAATTATTCTGGGTAGATAACAGCGGTACTACTCGCCTTCAGCTTCCTGTACAGCCCAGCCTGCCAGCACAATGGAATGCTGGGGACGCCATCACCTTTATGAAGAAGAGCTACGATGGAGATCCGTTCACCGTCGTAGCTTTTATCGGGCAGGATCCGAAGCAAGGATTCATGGTTATGCAAATCGCTCGAAATTTGATGGTATCGGATAGACAGGGATACAGCACAACACACGCTCTTATCATCATCGCCCTCGTGTTTGTTCTGTTTACAGTTGCCTCTTGGTGGTTCTTCTATAGACTTCGGGGCCGGCTTGTGCGGTTAGGCAAGGCGATGGTTCCCGATAACGCCAATGGCTTGCCTTCGCCAATTGAGATAACAAAGTGGGATGAAATTGGTCAATTGGAGCATACCTTCAACCAAATGATCAAGCAGCTCACCTCTAGCCGGCAACGGGAACAAGAGGAAGAAACGCTGCGCAAGGAACTGATCGCTAATTTGTCCCATGATCTTCGAACACCGCTAACTACGATTCGGGGACATGCCCACTCGCTCCAACGAGAGCCATTGTCTGAGCAAGGTCAACAGTCGCTTGTTCTTATCGATAAGAAAGTCAATGATTTGGGACAGCTTGTTGATAATTTATTGGCGTACACGCTGCTGTCTGCTCACAAGTATTCGCTGAAGATGGAAGCAACGGATATGCTGCGGCTTGTCCGAACTTCTGCGGCGAGCTGGTACCCGATTTGGGAGAAAGAAGGCTTTGAGATTCATATTGAGCTCGCGGAGCAGCCCGTTACTTGGAGGATCGATTCACAGTGGATGACGCGCATCCTCGATAATTTATTTCAAAATATTGTGCGCCATGCCGCAGAAGGCCGGTATATTGGAATTGCGATTCATGCGCATGGAGAGAAGACCGCAATTGTGATTGAGGATCACGGACCTGGTATGAGCGCTGCGTCCGCAAGTAGAGGCGTTGGCCTTGGGCTGACGATTGTCGAGTTGATGACCGCAGAAATGCAGCTGCAATGGCAAGTAACGAGCAGCCCAGAAGGGACAAGGATGAGCATATCGCCTATGAAGGCAATGAGCGTATCAAACTAAAGGACAAACTAAAGGACAAACTAAAGGGAACTCAATGAAATTAATCACTTCCACTCGAAAAACCGAACTACCGAAAGTCTAAAGTATCCGTATGAATAAGCGCCCCCCATTACACCCATGGACGCGATCATGTTCATGGGCTTCTTCTTCTCCTTTTTTAAACAGATCCTTTCTTAAACAGAATTTAAACAAGCAGCCGCCTTTGTTTTAACCTTCGACCTGTATCGTTAACTGACGAGGTGATATACATTGAGTGAAACAATCATTCAAACCGAAGGGTTGACGAAAACATATAGCGACCGCCGAGCAGTCGATCAGCTTCGGCTTACGATTAAACGCGGCGATATATACGGCTTCCTTGGCCCGAACGGCGCAGGCAAGACAACGACGATCCGCATGCTGCTTGGACTCATTCGCCCTACGAAGGGCAACATTCAAATATTCAACAAGAACTTGCACTCCCATCGGCTGGAAATCTTGCGCAAGGTCGGATCTCTGGTTGAATATCCATCGTACTATGCTCATCTGACTGGACGGGACAACCTAGAGGCCATACGCAGAATTATCGATGTGCCGAAGTCGCGGATCGATGAAGTGCTTGCCATCGTTCGTCTCACAAACGATGCCAATCGCCCAGTTAAGGGGTATTCGCTTGGCATGAAGCAGCGGCTTGGCATCGCCGCAGCTATGCTGGGCAGTCCAGAGCTGCTCATCTTGGATGAGCCGACCAATGGCCTTGATCCTTCTGGTATTCTGGAAATTAGAGAGCTGATTAAGAGCCTTCCCCATCAGCACGGCATTACGGTTCTTGTATCCAGCCATCTATTGAGTGAGATTGAACAGATGGCTACGCGCGTAGGCATTATTCAGCATGGACGTATGGTCTTTCAGGATTCCATCAGCGTATTGCAGGATCAGGCGCAGCATCGTATTCGATTCGCGGTCTCGAATCCTGTCAAGGCAGCGAATCTGCTCGCTGCATCTGGATATGCTGTAGAGCAGCAGGAAGGATGCGTCTTGATGAACTACATGCCAGACAGTCAGGTCGCCTCCCTCGTTGATCTGCTCGTCCATAACCAACTGTCCGTGTATCGAGTAGAAGAACAGCGGCAGTCGCTGGAAGAGATCTTCCTCTCAATGACTGGAGAGGGGAACAATCGATGATCGGGAAGCTGCTGTCATCTGACTTTGTGAAAATACGCCATACATGGATATGGCTGCTCATTGTCCTAGGTCCTGTCGGCGTCATCAGCCTTCAAGCGATCAATTACAGCTTGCGCTACGACTACCTCGTATCGAAGCTGAAGGATCAAGTATGGATCGGCCTACTCAGCGACATTAAAATACTGGCGGTTCTCGCCCTATTATTTGGCATTACACTCGTGACATCCTTGATCGCAAGTATCGAGCATCGCCAGCGATCATGGAAGCAGCTGCTTGCCCTTCCCGTGTCTCGATTCAGTGTATTCTCATCCAAATATATTCTGAGCTTGTTCATGATGTTCACTGCATCGCTGCTGCTTGCTGTCGGATCAGTTCTGCTCGGTCTGCTTCTCGGCTTCGGTGCGGACATCCCTTGGTCTCTGCTGCTCAAGAACAGCTTCTATCCATTCTTAGCGGCTATGCCCATACTCGCACTGCAGCTATGGTTATCTACCGTTATCAGCAACCAAGCCATTCCACTTACTTGCGGAATTCTAGGCACGATCGTATCCGTGTATTCGATTAGAATGCCGGATTGGATGCCGTACAAGTGGCCGCTGCTTGTAAATGAAGCCAATATTCCAGAGTACTCCGTCATCGCAGGTATCTTGATCGGCTTCGTCGTCTTTCTGTTCAGCCTTGTTCACTTCATTAGAAGGGATGTGGATTGATGTGGCAACATGGCTGCGATTATTTCAATCTGAACGTTTAAAGTTGGGCAAGTCCCATATTGGACTGCTTACTCTGATCAGTCCTCTGCTGGCCATGCTCGTCGGCCTATTCATTTCTGAGCAGCAGCCGCCCGAAATCCAGTGGCTCTATTTATGGTCGACGATGTCAATCGCGCACGCGATGTTGTTCTTACCGCTGTTGGCTGGCGTGTTCTCTGCATTTATATGCCGGTACGAGCACGCGGGAGGCGGTTGGAAACAAATGCTTTCCTTGCCTGTGTCCCGCTCCAGCCTATACTTGGCGAAATTCGCCCATGTTACACTGCTGCTGGGACTAACACAAGTACTGTTCCTGCTAGGTGCAATTGCTGTCGGCTTATTAAAAGGATATACAGCACCTATCCCTTGGACTGAACTTCTGAGAGCCTTCTCCAATGGCTGGCTGGCTACATTGCCTGTTGCCGCGCTTCAGCTGTTCGTGTCCGTATCATGGTCAAGCTTCGCGGCTCCGCTTGCTATTAACGTGATGCTGACACTGCCGAATATGCTCATCGTCAATTCGGAAAAGTACGGCCCCTGGTATCCTTGGGCACAGCCTGCACTCGCGATGAACGGCGTGGAGAAATACGGGGCATTCAATGTCTCGCTCGGCACTCTTTTGTTCGTCATTGTCGGTGGATTCCTGCTCTTTCTACTTAGTGGTCTTATTTATTTCAACCGCAGAGACATGTAGCTTTATGAGGATATCCTGCTTCTTGTAAAGACGTAGAAAAAAGAGGCAGATAGACATCATTGTCTAGTCTGCCTCTTTCCATATAGGATACGATCCTGTTCATTTTGAATTTATGACATTGGCGGCTGTTGAGATGGAGGCTGCTGCGAGGATTGCTGAGAAGCTGATTGTTCATCACCTGCAGCAGATTGCACGTCCTCTTCTTCCTGCTCCTTGTTGCGCTTCTTGCCTGTTAAGAGCTTCCACAAGCCAGCAATGACAGCCACGATAACGATCCAGAACTTTTTGAACAAGCCGAGCGCCAATGCGATTAATCCAACTTTTTTGGCAACGGCAACACCCGCTCCGCCAAGGATAAGTCCAGCCAAGCCATACTCCGCGACCTTATCCGTCGATTCATTGAAATCCTCATAGCGCTTGCCTTCTTTGATTTTCAGTGTAGACAAGACCAGATCATTCATTTCCTTGCGCGATGCTTCTACTTTTTTGGGATCACAAACCAAGATCGCCGACACATAACCCTCTCGCGTCAATATACGCTCGTTATAATTGACCATTGAGGCATTGTCTTTGTCATGCAATAATAGCGACCATACAACTCTACGTGCTGTTTCATCATATTTAGGTGCTACGTCCCAACCATCCACGAATAGATGATTTTCAGGGGTCATTTCTTTATTTGCTTCTTCTTGTCCGTCTTTGTAACTCTGCAGCAGTTCATCTGCATCGATCTCATTTTTATCGCTATCTTTGATATGTCCCGAATCGGAATACTTAAAATACAAAACCCAGCGGCCGTCTTCTGGCATGACCGTACCGATTTCGGAGCCGGAAGGCTTGCCTCCATTTTTCGTAATCAAGACTTTTGTTTGTGTACCATTTATGTATTCCATTCCTTTTTTCAAGGTCACTGTCGCAATGCCTTGATCAAGCTCTACCGCCTGTCCCGCCCCGACAGTGTAGTTCGCAGTACCCTCAGCATGTGCAGGCATCGATCCTGTCATAAGAAGTGCAGCACACCCCATTATGACGGCTGTTTTTTTGAACCATTTCATCACAATCTTTTACCTCCTAGAATATCTCTCTATTTTTCTCTCGACAAACTATACCGGAAGAAGGAATGTATGAAAATAAGTACATATGCCCACATTTTGATTATACAAAGTGACAAACCGTAATTTCCTTGAGACTTTTGGTATGTTTTTCATTTCCAAATCCTACCCCATCCTATTTATTTTTGCTGATAGGACTAGACGAGAAGAGATAAAAAAAGCAATCTTAGGCCTAATACCTAAGATTGCTACTAAAGTCCTATTCAACAATAACCATCATGGATTGGTTCACCGTAAACAGCAACGGTTTTTCATCATCTGTCTGCTGATACAAGAAAATGCCGTACACTTCATCTGTTAACCCCTCGTCGGTTGTCTCGAAACCATGTTCCGTATGTTGGGACATTCCGAGTGAACGGCTGCGAACAACTGCCTCTAGCGGGATCATCTCTACAACAGCGTGCTTATGCAGCTCCTTCTCCGAAAGACCTAGAGCTGCGAATTGCTCAGACACAAGCTCAGCCTGTACTGCCGCCCATTGCAGAACGCGCGAAGCCTCCTCTTTCTGAAGCTGTCTGTTCCACCATACTTTGCGCGGCTTATACTTATGGTTCATGAAGTAGTCGAGCTTCATTAACCCCAATGCCACATGCGGCTTTTTGAGTCCGTGCGCGGTTAAAAAGGCATGCAATCTTACGAACAAATCCTCTAATTGATGTCCAATCTTCTGCCAGCCATTTGCTTCCCAGAAGTCGCCGAATGCTTGGAAGAAATCAAACGGTGAGTCGAATTCGATATGCATCAAATACTCCATCGTCCGATCCATGCGATGTGCGTTCCAGTACTTTTCCAGTACGTCTTCCAAACGTTTCAATCGCACGACATCACGGAACGGAAGCGCATCATTCGACAGCATTTCGTATGGTGCATGATCCATGAAGACATAGCCGTACTTCTCAGCATCCAGACGAAGTCCTGTACCACGCAGCATCTTCAAGAATCCGAGCTGCAATTCCTCCGGACGCAGTGCAAATACATCGTTGAATGTCTTGCGGAATGTATCGTAATCCTCAAGCGGCAGCCCTGCAATCAGATCCAAGTGCTGATCGATCTTGCCGCTGTCCTTCACCTTCATTACGGTTCGGGTCAGCTTCGTGAAGTTCTGGCGCCGCTTCACAAGCTCATTCGTTGGATCGTTCGTCGATTGGACGCCGATCTCAAAGCGGAATACCCCGGGTGGTGCATGCTCAGCCAAGTAATCAAGCACCTCTGGGCGCATAATGTCCGCCGTGATCTCAAATTGGAATACACAGCCGCGATGGTTCTCAATGAGGAACTGGAACATCTCCATTGCGTAATCACGCTTGATGTTGAACGTCCGATCGACGAACTTAATGAGCTTCGCCCCATTGTCGATCAAGTACAAGATGTCCGCCTTCGTGCGTTCAATATCGAAATAGCGAACGCCAACCTCGATACTGGATAAGCAAAATTGGCAGCTGAACGGACAGCCGCGGCTTGTCTCGAAATAGACAACACGCTTGCCGAGGCTCGGAATATCCTCCGCAAAGCGGTGGGGGGATGGAATTTCATTCAAGTCCAGCTTCGGCCGTGGCGGATTGATAACGACCTCGCCCTGCTTGTTACGATACGCCACCCCGAATACGAAATGATACTTCCCTTCGCTTTCGATCTCCCGCAGCAAATGAAGCAGCGTCTCTTCTCCCTCACCCATAACGATGAAGTCAACATCCGACAGCCGCTCCATCCATTCCTTCGTGTCATAGGACACCTCGGGGCCGCCAAGTACGATGCGGATCTCCGGCCGCACCTTGCGCAGCATGTTGACGACCTTAATCGTTTCCTCAATGTTCCATATATAACAGGAGAATCCGATCACATCCGGCTCTCGCTGATACAGATCCGAGACGATATTCATCACCGGATCCTTAATTGTATATTCGGCAATGTCGACATCGAACTCACCTTCGCAATGCGCCTTCAAGCAGCGTATTGCCAGCGAAGTATGAATATATTTAGCATTTAATGTTGCAAGTACGACTTTCATCTAAACCTTCCTCTCATCAGACACTACCTTAAAGTGACCAAGCTGCTCGATCAGCCTCTACCATTATAACCAAAGTAAAGGCAGATCTCGACATGCATCCAAGAAACCACCTTGAACAGAAAAGCAAGCTGCAGGCAGCTTGCTTTATTCTGTGTCAATGCAATCGAAAATGGATTATCGAATCATGCCGCCACTATAGTGCAACTCGTAAACTCTATGATCTCCCTTGAAGATAAGCTCCTTGCCAGAAAACTCACGCAGTGATCCTGCAAACTCATTCTGGTATTGATAAGGTTCACGCTTATATAGACTAGGGCCACGGAATAACGATGCAGCATCCACCAATCGTAACGCCTCCCGCAGAAACCCATAAATCGATCGAGTATCATCTGTATCTGCATCAGAAACGACAGTACCACCTGAATATACCATCGACCATATCGGACGATTCTTGTATTCGACGATCTCTTGCCCTGCGAAAAAGGCAGAGCCAAAGTAAATATCCCGATATACGTAGTCTCCACTGCGGTATTCCAACTGCACGGAGCCAGGTAATATCGGTTGGACAGATGTGTTATTGTCCGCTGCAGCATACGTACGCTGCTTCGCGTCTACTAAAAAGTGCGCAAGCTCTTGATCATCACCCAACATCGTGTACCTCTTCTCTGTTTTTCAAATCAACCTAAGCAAGATTAAGGCTCCGCTACATTACAAGAGATACTCCTTATCGTAGTGATACGGATCTATCCATTTATGCAATCGGTGTACCGTTCGGAATGATTTCGTCAGTATTTAGTAAAACAACATCGCCTTCTCCAGGCACACCACCCAATACAAGCACTTCAGAGTCGAAGCCAGCGATACGGCGCGGCGGGAAATTCACGATAGCAACAACCTGTCTTCCTACCAGCTTGTCCGGCGTATACCGAGCTGTGATCTGTGCACTTGATCGCTTCGTGCCGAGCGGCCCGAAATCGATTGACAGCTTAATCGCGGGCTTGCGTGCCTTCTCGAACGGTTCTGCCTCCACAATCGTTCCAACACGTATATCGAGTTTCATAAAGTCCTGAATGCTTGCTTCATCTTTGATTCGTTCCAGATTCAATTCGTGCATCATGCCTCAGCTCCTTATACACGCTATTCATCGCATCAATGTTTGTGTCCGTTCTTCAAGACTTCCTATCTTCCTAATCTATCTTCATATCTGCTCTTGTATTTGTCCTCGCATGTCCATATACGCCACTCGTTACATCGCTTCTTACCATTCATCTTCATTAGCCCCAAGATCTATTCCATATCGTAGCGACCTGCTTCTTCTTCCCGCTGCTGGAAAAATTCAAGGAACGGCATGCCGAACTGCTTCAGCTTCGCTTCCCCGACCCCTTTAATACGGAGCATGCCCGCTTCGGTCGTCGGCTGCAACTCCGCCAATTCCCGCAGCGTGCTGTCATTAAACACAATGTAAGGCGGTACTCCAGCCTGGCTTGCCAATTCGCGCCGAATGAGACGCAGCTGCTCAAATATCGTTTCATCAATGGCAGTACCAGCCTTCGGTTTCAACGACTTCGCAACCCGCTGTTCAACGGTTCGCTTGCCCTTCAATACATCCGCTGCCAGCGGCAGCAGCCGCACGACTGGATACTGCCCTTCGCTAAGCTGCAAGTACCCCTCGGCTATAAGAACATAGATGAGATCCGAAATTTCCTTCTCCGCCAAATGCCGCATTTCGCCATGCGTAGACAACTTCTCAAATCCGTACTGCATGACCTTCTTGTTGCGCGATCCCTTCAGTACGGAAGCAACCATAGATACGCCGAACCGCTCACGCATCCGGTAAATGCAGGAGAAGATCTTCTGCGCTTCAATCGTGATATCAATCGACTCACGCTCGTCCTTGCAGTTTCCGCATACGCCGCATGGCTGCTCTCCATCTTCTCCAAAATAGCGAACCATATAATTCTGCAGGCAGCCGGTCGTGTAGCAATAATCGATCATGACTTGCAGCTTCTTATATTCATGCGCCTTCCGCTCTGGAGCCGCCTCGCTTTGTTCGATGAAGAACTTCTGTGTCAGTATATCCTGCGGATGGAACAATAGCACGCATTCGCTCGGCTCCCCATCGCGTCCCGCGCGTCCTGCCTCCTGCACGTAGGCTTCCATATGCTTCGGCATGTTGTAATGCAGCACGTACCGCACGTTGGACTTGTCGATGCCCATGCCGAACGCGTTCGTCGCTGCAATGACACGCACATCATCATAGAGGAAGGCTTCCTGCATCTTCGCCCGCTCCTCATCTTCGAGTCCAGCATGATAGCGGCCAGCAGCTATTCCTGCACGTCTCAGCATGTCATAGATGTCCTCGACTTCCTTCCGCGTCGACGCATAAATAATGCCTGATTCGCTCGACCGCTGCCGGACATAATCAAGCGTGAACGCCTTCCGCTCCTCGCCGCGAAGCACCGTAAACGACAAGTTATCCCGCTTGAATCCCGTAACGACAAGTTCGGGTTCCAGCAGTTCTAAGGAATGAATAAGATCCTCCGTTACTTCCGGCGTCGCGGTTGCGGTAAATGCCGCCACAATCGGACGCTCGCGGCCACTCTGCACAAGTTCCTGAATGAAAGGCGCTATTGTCCGATAGCTTGGACGAAAATCATGTCCCCATTGCGAGACGCAGTGGGCTTCGTCTACTGCTACCATCGATATCGGAATGGATTTCGCGCGTTCCCGGAACCATTCTGTCTCTAACCGCTCCGGCGCTACATAAAGCAGCTTAATGCGTCCTTCCTGCGCCTGCCACATGAGACGGCCCGCTTCCCCCATCTCAAGCGTGCTATTGATGAATCCAGCCTTAACCCCCAAGCTGTGCAGCGCATCCACCTGATCCTTCATTAATGAAATAAGCGGCGAGATCACCAGCGTTACCCCAGGCAGCAGCATCGCTGGAATCTGATAACAAATTGACTTTCCCCCGCCGGTAGGCATAATCCCCACCGTGTCTTTGCCTTCGGCAAGATGTTCAATAATTTTCCGTTGTCCATCGCGGAAGCCATCGTAGCCGTATACTCGCTGCAATGCGCTTCGCGCTTGGTCCATTGTAAACATGTGCGTAGACTCCTTTTCCCCGTTCCCTTGCGGCAACCCGTTGTTCCTGTCCTTCATTATAACATGAGCTTTTCCTATGAGGTAATAGCTTCCACTTCACGGTTACCTGCCCATATGTACGCCGTTTCGCCTATTCTGAATAGAATCTGCCCGAACTTTCTGCTATAGTGATAGCATTCCATAGAACATGTCCTACAGCGCGCCATCAGCGCCATCTATGAAGCGCACTGTTCTGTATAGAGTTGTCACTCAATCAAGGAGGTCTTACGAATGCGTAAGCGAGAGAACCATAAACCGAGAAAAGGCCCGCAGAAGAATCAGCCGGCGAAAGCTTACCAATCCGCCAAACCAGTCAAACCAACTAAGCCAACTAAACCGACCCATCATACACCGCCGAAGGCTCGCGAATATACGGTTCAGGAACCGGCCGAATTGCTCAGCTTCTTATTAAATACGGTGGAAAATATGGGGCGAAACTCCATCAAATCCACACTTGCCCGCGGTCAAATCTCTGTCAACGGACAAGCCGTAACTGCCTATAATCATCCACTCCAGCCTGGACAAGTTGTAAGCTTGTCGAAGGAGAAAATCATTGAAGCTCCTCCATTTGTAGGTTTGTCGATACTGCATGAGGACGACGATATCATCGTCATCAACAAGGAAGCCGGTCTGCTGTCTATTGCCTCCGAGCAGGAGAAGGAGTTGACTGCCTACCACCAGCTAACGACGCATGTTCGCTTGCAGCATCCGAGCAACCGGATATTTGTCGTGCATCGTCTCGATCGGGATACGTCCGGGGTCATGATGTTCGCTAAGAAGGAAGACATCAAGCAGCAACTGCAAAATAATTGGAAAGAAATCGTACAGGAACGATCCTATGTTGCGCTAGTTGAAGGCAAGGTTCGCCAGCCGGAAGGTACAATTTCCTCCTGGCTGAAGGAAATGAAAACATTAAAAATGTATTCCAGTCCGTATCAGAACGATGGCCAGCATGCGGTTACGCACTATAAAACACTGGAAGCCAACAGCGCTTACTCCCTGCTGGAGGTTCATCTCGAAACGGGGCGCAAAAATCAGATTCGCGTTCACATGGAGGATCTCGGTCATCCGATCGTAGGTGACAAGAAGTACGGCGCCAAATCAAGAGGATTGGGACGACTAGGTCTGCATGCGCGCATCCTGGCATTCACTCATCCAACTTCAGGCAAGCCAATGCGATTCGATACAGGCATTCCGAAGCCATTTACCCGCTTATTGCAGCAAGACGGATCTGCTCCAATCAGAAAAGATCGCCGCTAATTTTCTCAAATTAGTTTACGAAACGATATCGTAGACGAAACAAATACAAATAGCCGATCTCCTTACATATAAGGGATCGGCTATTTTTTCACCTATTTAGTTGGAGCCCCCAATCTCTAACCCATCAGCAGCGCGTCTCATACCTCACCATGCCTTTTGCCTGCCCTTAGCTGCCTCTTCCATAACACTTATGAGCGACATAAGACCAGTCAGAAGATTGGGTATCGGGCCTCCTTCTCTTCTGTTGACCTGATTTACAACCGCTTGCTCATCTTGTAATTCACCAAGTCTACTCCTCTGCGCTGCACCGTCTGAGCTTGAAGGATGCAGAACCCGTGCCGCTCGAAGAAGGGAACGGCCGTAATACTTGCATCTGTTCTCATTTCAGACAGCCCCAGCTTCCTCGCTTCCTGCTCCAGCTTGGACAACAATGCCGTTGCAACACCTTGCTTCTGTACATCCTTATGAACATAGAGCCGATCCAAATACCCATCAGTATCCAAATCGCTAAATCCGACCAATTCACCGCCCCGAATCGCTACATACGTCATATGCTGGCTTAACGACTCTGCCCAGCGAGCCAGCTTCTCTTCCTGTTCATCATCAGGCGCCCAGGCTTGTAACTGTGCAACGGTATAATCTTTTGCGTTCACGGTATGTACCGTATCAAAGAATAAGGCGACAATCTGCGCGATATCTTCTCTTTCAAATGATCGTATATGCATGATATTCCAGACTCCTTCCATTACAAGTCTACCAAAAATAAACGAAACCAATCATTCACCTATTCTATTATAAAATCATTTTTTTATTTTCTCGTGAACCTCCTCTCCACTTCAAGCCATCTAATGGGTACATCAACCAAAACCAATCGATTCAGGAGGATTCAATATGAAATCTTATAAATTCATGCTTGCTGCTGCTATCACTGTAAGCTTGCTCACCACAAGCCTGCCAGCTAACTTCACGCTTCATACCGCATATGCTGCGGAACAGCCGACAAACGAAGCTGCAAAAAAAGCTGCTACCGAAGCAACGGCATTGGACAGCCTTGATCCCGCAATGATCGAAAAAGCAAAGAAGGCCCTGCAGGAGCTAGCTCCTAAAAGAACGATGGAACTAACTGCTGTGCACAGTGGTGCCGAGGCAGGCTATGAATATCTCGGAGAGGATCGGCTGTTAATCGAAGACAAAGACAATCGGGCGCGCGTCATGATCGGCAAGGCAAAGGGCGATATTTTAGCATGCGAAATCAACTTCACATGGCAAGAGCTCGATACTTCGCTTCAGTCCGTGATCCAAAAAGCAATGAAAAGTTTGGATGCACAACAGAATTTCAAGATTAGGCAAATTACTCGTGTCAAAGCCGATAAAGGCATGAACCATTGGACCTTCAACGACGGCAGCAATATTTCAGGCATGGTTGATGCAGTCACAGGCAAAGCAACATACGTGTCAACAGATTACGCCTTGGCGAAAATCGATTCAAAGTGGAGCGCGCTAGCCAAGAAAACAATTCAATCCCTGTCAGCAGACAAAAACAAGCAGCTTCGCAATTTCGTCCAAATGTACATAGACATGCAAGCAGAAAACCAAAAAACAGCCTCATTCTCCGATGAAAGCGGCCGTTATCTGGTCAAAGTCAATGCTGCTACAGGCAAGCTGACGTCCTTTGTCAACTATGAGGAATTTACCCATTATGCATCAGAAGAAGCACGCAAGAAGGCATTCGCCAAGCCTTTTTATACGAGTGACAAAGCCATTGCTGCGGCTGCTCCAACGGTCAAGCAATATTTCGGCCTAGACTTGAAAGGCTACCAGGTTCACGTTAAGCAAGAGCAGTATACCTTCACGAAACAAGGAAAGCCGAGCGTCTATGGTAAGATCAATGAGAAAGGAAAGTTCTGGAGCATGTCCCTTACTGCTCCAGCGACATCCTGAACCCATTGAATAAAGCATATAGGGATTGCGTCTCGGGCCTCTATCGCACACCATGATACGGGCCTTGGCGCTCATTATAAATAAAGGAGATCACCACTGTGCAGCAGACAGAACAACTCGCAGCACGAGCTTGCAAGGGGGACAAGGAAGCATTTGGCACACTCATTCGCGCCTATGAAGCCCCCCTATACAGAGTGGCCAAGTCAATTGTACATTCCGATGAAGATTGTGCAGATGCCATACAAGAAGCCGTGCTCAAAGCATATCGATCCATCCATTCGCTGCGCGAGCCGAAATATTTTAAAACCTGGCTCGTTCGCATCCTTGTGAATGAATGCCGAACATTGCTGCGAAAGAAAAAACAAACCATACCCTTCGTTGAGCTCCAGCATTCGAAAGCCGAAGCTAGCGAGTATGAACATATCGAAACACTGGAAATCGTCAATGCGCTAGAAGAAGACCTTCGAATCGTTGTAACACTGTTCTATATTGAGGATTTGCCGCTTAAGGAGGTAGCCGATATGCTGGATCAGCCTGTCGGCACCGTGAAGTCTCGCCTGTTCCGCGCCAGAAACAAGCTCGCGGACATGCTTCATATCTCACGTGAGAATGGAAAGGAGCTAATGATTTAATGAATTCGAATATCGACGAACAAATCCGTACGCACCTAACCGGAAATCTCGGCTCCGAAATCCCAGAGCTCGTAAAATCACGTTTGGAGCAAACGCTGCAATTGCTTGAGACAGAATCCATGCCGATGCAGCATCGGACTCATTCCCGCCATCGGAAAGCTTGGTTCATTACGGCCGCAGTCGTGCTCGCAATCGGGGGAACATTAGCTTCCGGATTCATTTCACCCGCTATGGCTGAAACGCTCAGAAAGGTGCCGTTCATCGGGCAAATCTTTGAGGCACTCGGCGATAACGCCTTACAGAATGCGAATCGGAAAGGATTGTCCCTTCCCGTCAATCTGAGCGCAACGGATCAAGGCATTACGCTGACCATTACCGAGGTGTTGTATGACGGCATGGAAATTAAGCTTGGCATACAGGAAAGCTCGACGAACAAACTTCCTATTATTTTGGATCGGTCGGACAGATATGAAATTGTGAAGAGCCAGACTCAGGAGGATCCAGCACATACGATGGATATTTGGCACCATGCTTGGACAAATGTGCGCTCGGAAACCTCTACGCAAAACATCGGAATATTATCGTTCGAATCGATGCTCGGCACGGAACCGGATCGAGACGCCAAAATATCGAAAGAATTCCCGCTGCCGATCACGATTAAGAAGGTCGGAAATGTGGAAGGAAACTGGAAGTTCCAAGTTCCCGTCAAATGGAATGCGTCCCTGACGAAAAAAATTCCTATTAATAAGACCAATAAGGCGCCTGACGGCATTGGCTCTATCACGCTTCAGTCCGTCGTTACTTCGCTGCTAGGAACCGAGATTCGATTCACGACCGCAGAAGCCTACCCATCGACTTCTTCTAGCTGGAGCGGATTCAACAGCGACTATATGGTTGTGGATGAGAACGGATATATTATTTCATCTGCAGGCGGTCAAGGCGGGCAAGGCAATCAAATGCAATCGAATATTGCAGAGATGATACATACGAAAAAGTATGATCCAATACCCGAGCGCTCCAAGACGCTCATTTTCAAGCCCTATAAGTCCGGAAGCCGGTATGGCGATGCAGCGATCACACTGAATCCAAATGCGCTTCCACTGACGCTGCAGCAGGGAGAGGTTGGCTCCGTTACAGTGAACAGCATGGCATTCGAAGAGGACAGAGTCATTATTCAATATGATGTGAACGGCAACGACCCTGTAGGCCAGAAACTTGCCATGGAGTTCATCCAAGACGGAAAACGAGTATTTAGCGACAATTCCAAGCTGCTGCGTGTGAACAACGGCGTATATTCGTACGTTGGCGAATATCCGTTCCAAAAAGACATGCCCATTAAGCTGTATTCAAGCAAGCTGCGCAAAGCGACCTTTTATAAGGAGCTTGAATTCCAAGTCCCGTTACGGTAAAATCCGATAAAGTACAATTGAGAAGTAAGTTTCGACAACTCCTACTATTCATTTCAGTTAGAATCATTCATAATGGGGATGAGATGGAGTCAACATCTTACCGATCTATTTGCCGCACGGGGGTGATACGATGACTGAGCACATGGAGAACCAGGGTAATGCTGAAGCAACGGAGAGCAAGAAAGTAAGCTTGGCGGATGCCGCGAAGCGCATGCTGCAGCAGAAGAAGCAGGCCCAAGGGAAATCGCAAGGCGTGCACAAGCATCAGGAATCTGGCCAACCAACAATGAAGAGCCAGAATACGAAGAAGATTAACAATCAACGCAAGCGTATGGGTGTGTAAGCCTGTAGAGGGGTGGGATCTCAGAATTCATGTTCTGAGGTTCAGCCCCTTTTTCATGTTACAGCCTACAGACTATTGCATCAGAAACTTTGCTGCAACCCCTCCAATAATGGTATATTGAGAACATACTGAGAAATGACTTCAGATTTATGAATTCAAGGAACAGAGGTGGCTACCCATGGTAAATTTCGAGCAACAATTAGAAAAGTATGCTGAACTTATCGTAAAGGTCGGCGTCAACGTACAGAAGGATCAAGATGTATTCGTTAACAGTTCTATCGAAGTCGCTCCACTTGCCCGCCTCGTTGCCAGCAAGGCATATGAAGCAGGCGCACGCAACGTACATATCGATTGGTCGGATGAGGCTACAACTCGCTTGAAATTCGAGAAAGCATCAGACGACGTGTTCACTCAATTCCCGGAATGGGAAGCATTGAAGCGCAATACCTTCGTGGATAAAGGTGCTGCATTCATCTCTATCGTCTCCTCCAGCCCAGACTTGCTTAAGGGTGTGGATCCACAGCGGATCGGCAATAACCAAAAGGCATCTGGACAAGCACTGGAGCACTTCCGCCGCTGCGTTCAAGCGAACAAAGTAAGCTGGACAGTTGTTGCAGCTTCTTCCCGCGATTGGGCAGCCAAAGTATTCCCTGGCGTAGCTGTAGAAGAAGCGGTTGAGAAGCTGTGGGAAGCGATCTTCCAATCCATTCGCCTTAATTCCGACAACCCGGTCCAAGCTTGGACGGAACATAACGAAACATTGCATAAAAAAGTTGAAGTATTGAACAGTAAGCACTTCCACAAGCTGCACTATACAGCTCCTGGAACGGACTTGACGATCGAATTGCCTGAGAAGCATCTGTGGGTAGGCGCAGGCAGCGTCAACGAGAAAGACGTGCCATTCATGGCGAACATGCCAACAGAAGAAGTATTCACGGTGCCTCATAAGCTGGGTGTAAACGGCTATGTATCAAGCACGAAGCCGCTTAGCTATGGCGGCAACCTGATCGACAACTTCAAGATCACGTTCGAAAATGGCCGTATCGTGAAGGTAGAAGCTGAACAAGGCCAAGAGATCCTGCAGCAGCTCGTCGACACAGACGAAGGCTCGCACTTCTTGGGTGAAGTGGCACTTGTGCCTCATCAATCCCCAATCTCGGAATCGAACATCTTGTTCTACAACACGTTGTTCGATGAGAATGCATCCAACCACTTGGCAATTGGAAGCGGCTATGCATTCAACGTAGAAGGCGGTACGAAGATGTCTCAGGAAGAGCTGGAAGAGAGCGGCGTGAACCGCAGTATTACGCACGTGGACTTCATGATCGGCTCTGCGGACATGGACATCGACGGCATTCTTAAGGATGGCACAACAGAGCCAATCTTCCGCAAGGGCAACTGGGCAATCTAAATGTCTGCTTAGGCAGCCGTGCAACGATACGTGAAACAAAATGTATATCCAATATACACAGAGCAGTAGAAGCATCCCGCTTCTACTGCTTTTTTTATAGCAATAACGTATTGCTCTCCCCGTTCTACTGCCGCATAATGGTAGAATAAGACAGAAGCAAGAGCGGAATCTCGCAAGACTCCTCCTCTCTCGCTCTGAATCAATTTCAGAATCCGAGGTGTCCTCCTCCATGCGCATATGGCACGATTTTAAGCTATTCCTGCGAATAAAAGGCGCTCTGCATCTCGTCCTTACCTTGTTCCTGTACGGCATCGGCATGGGGATTCTAGCCCCCATGAACGCGATTTATTTGCGGGAATCATTAGGGCTTGGCAAGGTAGAGATTGCGTCTATTTTTGCAATTTCCCTATTTCTGAACATGGTGCTTACGATTGGTGTCGGCATTATTAGCGACTCCATGAAACGCAAGAAGACGATTCCACTGCTCGCGTCCGTCGTCTGTATGATCGGCCTCGTCATCTATATGAATGCAGACAGCTATACACAGGCGCTGATCGGGATGGCTCTCGCCACCGCTCCTTCCGGCATGATTATGGGACAGCTGTTCGCGATGGCGCGGAATCATGTCACACGGCTTGCTCCTGATATTGTAGAAATGGCGCAAATCTGGATGCGCGCCACGTACAGCGTCGGATTCTTTACCGGGCTGCTCGTCGGAGCCAACCTGTACTTGCTGGCGACCTTCCACGGCGTACTGTGGGGCAATCTTGCAGGATACGCCTCCTTGTTCCTGCTGCTCTTGTTCTATAAGGAGATTACGCTCGATTCGTCAATTGCATCCGCCAAAGCAGGCGAGCCCTTCTCCCTCATCATGCTCTTTGCCATTCTGCTCTTATCGTGCGCGGATGCGATACGTGGTTTGTACTTGCCGCTTGTGGTGAACGAGCAATTCGGCGATCCGCGGTTAATGTCCTTTATTTGGAGCATACAAGCTGTATTCGAGCTCCTGTTCATGACCATGGCAGGCTATTGGGCAGCCAAGTATGGCAGCAAACCCATTATCATGCTCGGGGGCTTATTTGCACTCATTACCTATATTGCTTACAGCACGAGCGATTCCTTGACGGTGTTTTTCCTCATGCAGCCTTTATACTCTTTCTTCGTTTCGGTTCTATACGGCGTAGCAATGGGCTACGTACAGCGCATGTTTATACATAAAGCAGGCTTCGGCGCTAGTTTGTACGTGTTCATTTCGCAAACAGCATCCTTAATTGGCTACTTTCTGCCGCTCTTCATAGATGGTGTCACGCCGCAAATCTTCTGGATTCCGGCTGCGCTTATCGTTGCTTCCATGGGGTTGATGACAAGAGCGCTATACGTGGGGAGGCAGCAACAGCTGTCTGCGTAAGGCATTATGTCAGTTGATGTTCTTCGTTGCGGCATTCCTGCCATTTCGATTTCATACGCCCCTGGATCGATATTGCACGGACTATGTTGTATATGGACGAGAAAAAGACTGCCCGCAGGCAGTCTTCACTTTGTTCCTTCCCAACTCAATATATATGAATTATTTATCATTACAGGCCGAGCTTCTGTCCGCGTTCCCAGCGCTGAATCTGCTTCTCGCCGTTGTCCGCAAGCTCCCGGAACTGGTCGATTGTATCCCGCATCTTAGGCAGGGCTTCCTGCTTGTAGGAGCTAATCGAATCCAAAGCAGATAGGACATCCGTAAACGCCTGCTTCAAGGTTTCCGCAGAAACATTCGTTTGCAGGGACTGCTTATGAATTTGAACACCTTGGTCTTTAAGCATCCGCGAAGTACCCGCAATCAGCTCATTCGTCGTTTGATTTAGCATTTCAATTTTTTGAAGCACAATCTTCTGATTATATAAGGCACTGGCTACGGTTACCGCAATCTTCAGGGCAGAGATCGTAACGTTCTTCGCACGGTCGACACCGCGAATCAGCTCTTTATTGTTGCGAATGACAACCTCCATCGCCATAATCCCCTGTTGGTTGACGACCATCATCTGCTGCATATCCATGACACGCTGACGAAGCGGGAACAGCACTTCTTCCGTAATGAACCGAATTTTCTCCGGATCTTCATTGCGGGATTGCGCTGCTTCAATCTGTGATTGAATCGAGTCATCCATCAAGGAGCCCAGCTCGATTTCTTTCTTCAGCTTCTTAGTCAAGTCACGCAAGGCAAGCTGTTCAATTTCGAGGGTCGTGTTGTCATTTTTCAAGGTAACTTTCCCTTTATCCAATGAAGTTACGATTTCCGCAATCATGGTATCTGCCTTCTGGTACTTCAAGAAATACGTACGAAGCGGATTGAACAGCTTCCCTAGAAACCCAGTTTTCGTAAAGTCAATGACGCTCGGATCGAGATCCTTCAGCTGCTGATGCAGCTCGACCAATCCCTTCGCAACAGGGCCTCCTTCGTCCCCTTTTTTCGATAAATCGCCTACGGAAACCTGCAAGGCATTGTTCTTCGTCGAAGAGGAACGCATAGTGTTCATGCCGAAGCTGTCTATCGATTGCAGAATATCCTTTCGACTCTCTAAGGAATCCAGATCTAAATTCATAATTGCTGCCACATTCGAATCCGCTTGCGCTTGAAGCTTCGCAACTTCCTCAGGAACTGGTTTTACCTCTTGCTCAATTTCCTTTTGAATTTCTTCCGGACTTGCAACTTCCATCGTAAATGACATCGGAATCCCCCTTTAGACTCATGCTACATTTGCACGTTGAACAGGTTTGCGATTTTATAGACTACATCATCGGTATCTGCATTAATGCTCGCTGCCTCGTTAATGCTGGAGATGCTCTGCAGTGCTTGAATATCCGCATTATAGCCGATAGTGTAAATCGGAACTTTAAACGTTTCGATAAGCTCCTTAATGTCCTTAAGCGAGTGGCCGCGATTCGTCTCGCCATCACTCAGCACGAAGATCATCGGCTTGATGTTCGGATTGACGGCCTTCTCTTCTTGCAGCATCTTCAAGGCAACAATAATTCCATCGAAGGTAGCCGTGCCGCCATCTGCTTGAAGGCTGTTGACCGCACCAACGAACAAGGAGCGCTGTGTGGTGTCATACTTCTTGATAGGCAAATTAATCGTGACATCATTCGAATAGGATACGAGACCGATACTGTTGTCTTTCCCTAAATTCTTTTGTCCTTTAAGCAGCGATTCCTTCAGTCGATTCAACGGTTCTCCCGCCATGCTTCCCGATACGTCAGTAACAAAGACAGCCGCGATTGGCTTGCCGCCATTTTTCTTGTCTTTCCACAATTTCTGTGCGGAGGCCAGCAAGCTGCCTTTCACAACGGGCATTTCCGATTTATAATTATCGAGCTCATTGAAACCTTTTGCTTGCGCCTTTTTCTGATATTTCTCCTGCAACGCGAATTCTGCGAACTTCTTGACGATGTCCAATTTCCCTTTCGGCAGGTTCCCAATTGCATACAACGGGTTGTCATGTCTAATTCCGAAAGGTGTGAACACATACTCATTTTTCAGTTCATCTGTATTGATGTACGTTTGATACTCCAATACAAACCCATCCAGCACACCCGACTTCGCTGCATCACGCATTTGCGTCGTTGTCGAAGCGAGAAACGGGATATTTTCTTGGAATTTCTCAAATCCTTGAACTGCTTTATCACTCAACAAATTCGACTTGTCGAATGTACTGAGTGCCGTTACTAGAAAATTAATTCCTGTAGAACTGGAGAATGGATCCGTATATCCCATACTGAACTCATTGTTCGAGATGGCTTCCGTCACCGTTTTGACATTTACCGCTCCATATGAAGAGATGAGTGCATCATGCTTGGATTTTGAGATCACAATGCCTGGAACATTGCCCGCGAGTCGCTTGCTGATAAGCTCCGTCTTTACGCCGCTTGCTTTGATCATCTCGCCAAACAGCTCATTCGAAGGTGTATAGGCATCAGGCATATATTTGCCGGAACGGATATAGTCCGCAGCTGTACCGGAAGCAATATTGCGAATCTTCACAGAGACAGGCTTCCCGTTCACTTGGATCTTCGCATTATTGAACTCGGTTGCCACATCCGCGAGCCAGCTGTCCATGCCTGTGCCGCCTTTTTCCGTTGACGTGAAGATCTCAACAAATTGATTCGTCGTATTCTTTACCGTAATCGGGAACTTCGATATATCCGGCAGGGTATCGCCCACATCGGCTGGACTAATATCGATCTGACCTTTTACCGGAGCTTCGGTCGACACCGATACGTTCGCATAGAGTTTATTCAACTGCTTGGCCGCATCTTCTGTTGTAACCTGTGATTTGCTCTTCCCTAGATTGGAGGTCAATGTCACCCCTACATAAATGAGAATAAATACAAAAATTAAAGCAAAGACAGATATCACTAACTTCTTCTTTCCCGCCATTCGCTGCACCTCTCACGCTTTATAGTATTTGGTTTGCTTGATTAATGCGTCCAATTCCTGCATGCATGCTAATTGTTCAATATCCTCAGGCTCCACATTGTCCAAGCTGGATATCTCAAGCAGAAGGCGATCCAACTTGACTAAGATTTCTTCATTGTTCGTAAGAGCGTTTTTCATAGATGTGAGGTAATCGTTATATACTTTTGCTTTCTTCTGGGATAGTTCAATAGATAGGCCTGACATCTTGTGATTGGCGACCCGATCGAATTCAGTCTCGTCAAATACACTAAGGATGTTCAGGATATTTCGAATATTTTGGTAGAATAAGTTCTCCACATCAAGTGCAACGGACGCGAACTTAGAGAAGCTTATTTCTGACTCGTTAAATCTCTGCTTCAGTACTTGGAAAAACGTACTCTTCCGCTTCTGCATCCGTTCCATCTGTTCCAGCCCAATGCGGATCTCTTCTTCAATACCCTTGGTTTCTCGATATTGGGACAGGCGTTCTACATACTCTTCATGCGTTCTAATTTCTTTCACAGGTATGACAACAGGCTTCTTGAACAAGAACTGATAGATTCCATTAATGAGAATCCATGCACTGGCTACAAGCAAGGTAATCCCCGTTGCTGTGGAGAGAGCGCTCGCTCCGATCTGCACGCCTAAAAAGCCTGGTGAGAGTACGAGGATATTTACAGCAGCTACCACTAGCATTAGACCTAGTAGCTTGATCACATTTGTGTTGGACAACATTCCATCCTCCTCTGCAAATCGTATAGGAACAAGTTACGTGTACGCTGGTGTATTAGATTTCAAATGCCTTACGATGGCGCCGTGCAATAGTCGATAAGGAGTTGTGATGTGTGTCATGAATGTCATCAGATTGTTCTAGAATGATTCCTTCTTGAACGAAATACGTATGGATTTCCATCCACTGGTTTTTCATCACTGCATTGTATCTACGTTGCATTCCAGAAAAAGTAACAAGCAAAATGCCATCCGATTTGCGAATCTCGTGTGGATAGAACTCGCCGCGCTCCAAGGCTTTGCGAATGGTCGCTCCCCCGCCATCAATGCCCCACAGCCGAGCTGCTTCCGATAATCCGAATACTTCATTGACACTGATCCCATTCGGCGAGTAAGAAGAAAGAGGCCCTTGAATCATCGCAAGTCCGGCTGCATCAAAACGCTGCTTATGCCTATGCAGGCATTCCCCATGATCATCATATGCCGTTACGGAAATGACTACTTCCCCATCATGTTCTAAGCATCTGCGAACCATGTGCAATTCCGTTAATGCTGTGTGCTGATCTCCAGCAGGAAATATGGATGCAGGCCACAGTCTTTCTCCATTCGGCAAAATGACCTGAAAACATGTTAGTTGCCCCATACATTCCTCCACGAATGTTCCAAGTTATGGTTCAATATTAAGAAAATAATACCATCGTCACGAAGTCGTGACAATGCAAATATTGGATGGCATTGGCCTATAAGGAAGAAGAGAATAGGAAGTGCTTACCTAATTTAATAAATGAATCTAAGACTAAAGTCAGCATATCTTACTCAAGAAAGAACAAAACCCTCTACGAATAATAATCGTAGAAGGTTCGCTATTTGAAACAATAATCGTATTTGACATGGTAAACTATAATGTAAATTTCAGTATAGTGATGGTGATGTAATTGTCTATCATTTTACAAGCTACACAGGGTTTGTTACTGTCCACAAATCAAAAAAAATGCGAAAGCAAATGGCGAAATGACTGTTCTTATAAGCTTATCTATTCTATAAAAGGATCTATGTATTACCAGACCGAGAGAAGCGACATTTTCTTATCTAACAATGAATTTATTCTTTTTAACCCGAATGAGTTGCATAGACAAATTTCAGTGGATAATCATAAATTTTTAATAGAACTTGATCCAACATTTTTAAATCAACTGACGGCTGATATTTCATGTATTAAAGATAATATTTCTTTTGCTCTTACTGTTCAAAAACATCCATTAATCCAGCAATGGGTCCATTTTATAAATGATTATGTACAAATAGAAGAAGGTAACGAAAGTCATTCAGTAGAGTTATTTTTAGACCATAGCTTCACTCAGTTAGCATTAATGATATGTAAAGTTATGGTTGGTACACATTCGTCTGACATTAACATACAGCCATTTAAAGAAATTCACCCTGCACTATACAAAACAATGAACGTTATAAAAGAAGACTTCCAACATGCCTGGAGCCTAGATGAAATGGCAGGGGTTTTAAATATAAGCAAATTTCAGTTTGCCCATCTTTTTAAGGAGTACATTGGAATTTCGCCCTTTTCGTGGCTTCAACTATATCGCATGATCAGAAGTCAAGACATGCTTATCCATACCAAGAAATCGATCGTAGATATTTCATATAGTTGTGGATTTTCTTCCATCTCTGTTTATAATCAGCTATTTAAACGTCTCTACGGAATCACGCCTAGTGTTTTTCGAAAGAAATATGCGAAATAAATAGACAAACGAGCCAATAACCATCATACTTCCACAAAAAACAAAAATATACCGAATTTCCACAAGAGAGGATAGTGCGCCAAACAAGCTCAACGAGAGCACATTAGAACCATATAAGAGAACTGCATTGAAACTAAACGCTCTGCCTAATTTATTGACTGGTATCCATGTTTGAATAAGATAAACCCGTGCTAAACCAGAAATAGGAAGCCCAATAGCTGCGATTAGTATACCAATAAAATAGGTTGACAGATGAGTTGCAAATCCTAATACAAGTATACCAACACCCCATACAATAGAACCGATTAGATAAGTCGTGAGGGTCAGCTTTTTCCAAAGAAAAGGGATGACGATATTGACTGTAATCACACCAGCACCATGCCACCCCATTAGAAGACTGTAAAGCTGCTCACCATTATTTTGGGTTTCCAGTAGTTGTAACAATAATCCGACTTGCCATACCCAAGTGTTAAAAAACACAATCAAAAAAGTTACAAACAACAATGTTCTGATCGTATATTCACCTTTTACCCAGTTAAAGAAATCTTTTATAGAGTTAAAAATACTGTCAGTTGTTTTCAACAGGTTATCCGTAGCATCGTTATTTTCTTTCCAATGAAGTTTTAAGATGAAAAATGCACTGATTAAATACGTTAAGGCATCAATTGTGAAGAAATGAATGATTTGTCCTGAATGTAACAGACCAATACTAAATATTGGTCCAAGCATTTGTACACCTCTTGTCACAATATCAAATAAGCTATTTGTAGCTGTTTGATCTTCTACAGAAGTAATGAGAGGCAACACAGCTCTGTAAGCTGGATTATAAAAGCATCCTAGACTTTGAATTAGGAAACTCACAACGATTAAATGCCAAAAACCTAAGAGATTCATTTGATAAATAAAGACCAATGAAAGAATAATAGGTACTCGTATAATGTCTATCCACAGTAATAAACGTTTTTTGTTTACGGAGTCAGCAATTACTCCGCCAGCTAGTCCGAATAAAAGGTATGGAGCAGCTTGTGTAATAGCCATAACTGTGGTCAGAATGCTGGATTGTGTTCGTTCATAAGATAAAAAAAGGAAAGCAAGTCCTGTAATCACATTGCCTAATTGGGAAATCCCTGCTCCCGCCAAATAAAACAAAATCATTCGATTCTTCAGTACACTGCTATACACTGTCATCACCTCATTTAAAAAGTTACAGTGTATCCTTCTCTTCTTCTATCTTCATCTTGCTGCGTTTTCTTTCAATATTTACTTACCTCAGCAATAAAATATAGTCCGAGCAGATACGTTCTACCCCGGATGCTAGATATAAAAAAACAGATAAAAAAGGTCAACCAGAAATATCTGGCTGACCTTATTATAAGCTACATAAATCAATTCGCCTTGGCATGTGCAATGATTTGATCTTGATTATTCCACAAGAGATGACGCAAATTGGATTTGGATCCCTCGATGAAATAGAACGGAATCTGGTTCTGCTTCGCGATCTCCACACAGTCCCAGTATGCTTGATGCGATGTTGCCGTAAGCAATAAGAACAGTGCGGACGAACGCTTCAGATCATGGAATATCCGCTTTGGATTTTTCCCATTCTCATGTACGAGAGTAGCCCCCGTCTCCGCCACTACCTCTTCAAACCATTTCTTCAATCCACCGACAATCGTAATTTGGTGGCCTTCTAGGAATGGCTCTGGCTTCTCATATTCCTTCTTCGCTTGTGCCTTCGCAGCACGTGCGACACTCTGAACTGCTGCGCCGCTGCTCGCTGTACGCTTCGCTTCCAGTTCGGAGATGGGCTGCGCCCGATATAAGCGGGACAGGCGCGCTACTTGCTTCCCAATCTCTACGTTAAATGAGCAAGGATCCCCATCCTTCGGTGTACGAATGGCCACATCCCGTTCATGCAGCGGGAAGCGGTGCTGCGGGTCATTCAGATCGACGCAATACCAGGTAAAATGCTCTCCAAGGTGCACATAGCCATCATATTGAACAATGGAGCTGTTACTGTCATCCCCTTGAAGCAGCAGTTCAATCTCGTATTGCGTTGGATCATGCTGCTTCGGACGGCACAATACTCCTGCTTCGTGCTGCAATTGATGCTGCAGGACAAGACTTTCGGTAATATTAAACGTCTGTCCCGTCTCCAATACAATATACCCGCCATGATCACGGCGGAAGAACGTCCCATTCAGCCCGCTCTCGTCAGTTACAGACAAGCCATCAGGGTAGGAGCCTCCTTCCAATGCCGCAAAGGGTTCTGCATACCCGCTGCCTTCACTTCGCTCCAGAACCGCAGTGCCGCTGCTTTCTAATGCGCAAGCCGATTCTGCGTACGGCATTGAATCATGGCGCTGCCGTGCATGTACACTTGCAGAACGCTCCTCGCATTCTTCCTGTTGAGCCAATTCCGAATGTTCACGAATGGAACCGCTTCGTTCAGCAGGATGCTCATTCCGTCTCTCGATGAATTGCTCAAGCTCATCAATGAGCGCAAGAGACTCTCGTATCTTCTGTCTTCCATCCTTACCGGATTGGACGACCGTATTGCGAGCCGCATGAACGGTGTCTTCCACATCGGTATACAGCAATTGAATAATATCCTGAATAGAGGAAGTTAACGACTTGGGACGAAGTACCTCAACTGTCGCAGCAGCAGCGGATTTCTTGGCTTGTACAACCTGCCTGTTCAATTCGTCGTTGTCCGCCCTTAGCGCGTTCACCTGTCTACGCAGTTGGTTCAGCTTCTCCTCATGTCCAAGCAGCTCACTGCGTACGGACTGCGTCTGTTCTTCTCTCGCGGCTAGCTCCTGCTGCATCAGCTCGGATTCCTTCTGCAGCTTGCTGCGCTCCTGACGAATCACTCGCAGCTCTTCGTTGCGCTGCGCAAGCTGTGATTCCAGCTCTTGAATATGTAAGTCCTTATCCTGCTGCACTTGTCCGCTCTCCTGCTGAACAAGCTGAAGCTGAGCATCGATATCAGTCAATTGGCGATTCAGCCGATGAATCTGCTTCTCCGTCTTCCCTAGCGACAGTTCAGCCTGCTTGCGCAAATGCGTCTCGTGGTTCAATTTCTTCTTCAATTCAATGATTCGCTGCTCCAATTCAAGTGAGGGTTCTGTGGATTCCATAGACGGCTCCGCTTCCGCAGGCAACGAGGAGGACTCATCCGTCAAATGCAGGACGGTATTGCTGGAGCCTTCCGAGCTTCCACCCTCACTCTCCAGTTCCTCCATGGACTGCTTCCACAATGCTTCCTGCTCGGTTCGGCCTGGATGGAAATAAAGCGACCAATAATAATGCCAAAATCCATGTTCAGCAATAATTGCTTCACGACGTGCAAGGAACGATTCAAGAGTATTCTCATCTTCCTCTTCTAGAACGATCATAAGCTGCTTTATCAACGAGGTAATCAGTGTATATTTACGATTAAAATGATCTTGTCTGGATTTTACGTATTTGCGTATCTCTTTAATAAATAAAATAGTGGGCATGCTTTTTGAGGTGCGAACGGAGGGTAAATGCAAATCTACCGCCATTTCTCGCCTTGCCGCACCCGACATTTCCTTAAACAGAGCTACTAACTTATCCATTGATATAGTCTGTGTCAGCTCTTCTTCTATAAAGTCTTTGTACTTTTGTACTTCTTCTGCTATTTCAGTTCGCATTGAAAACCCTCCCATGGATAAAAATCAAGATGTCTATCATCTGCCGTTCATTGAACTCGATGCAGTCCCTAAGAAGAGTTGTCATTTAAATTAGGATCTCTTAGAATACAGGTACTATTACTATAATTTATATCATAGAGAACATAGATTTCAACTGCTCTCACAAGAAAAGTAATCGCCCTTTTCCGCACTGCAACCGCCTTTTTCATCACATGCTGTCGATTTGTATTCAATGACGTCAGTTGAATGATTTTTTCGTCGAAATATAGAACCCCTTCCGCATGCTCGTCCATTTGATATAATGAATTCAAGAACGACTAAGGGAATAGGAGAGGAGTATCCAATATGGCTTATTTTGCAGCAATCTTGGAAATGCAGGATGAGAGTAAAAACTTGACGTATCGTCCACATCACTTGGAGTACTTGGAACAACTCGGCAAAGAGGGAAAGGTATTCGCCAAGGGACCGTTCGGAGATGGCTCAGGAGGTATGGTCATTTATATTGCTGACAATGTGGAAGAAGCTAAGCAATTGGCTGAAAATGATCCCTATGTGCAAGAAGGCGTACGCAAGCTGGATTTGCGTGAATGGAAGCTGCAGCTCGTTCAGGCATAAACCGCTTCAGGATTCGCTTGCTGTACGAATCGCAATCATGCCCCACTGGGTTGTCCCGGTGCGGGCATGTTCTTCTATAGAAGAAGGAGATGAACCCAAATGAAGCAGCATTGGAATGTAGGAATTGTGTTATTTGATGATGTTGAGGTGCTGGACTTCGCAGGCCCTTTCGAGGTGCTGTCAGTTACAACCTATCCTGATCAAGATCCTGATACGACTGCGTTGAAGCCATTTCAAGTACGCACGGTATCGGAGGATGGCACTATGATTACCGCACGCAACGGACTGAAGGTCATTCCTGACTTCAGCTTCTCCAATGCGCCGCATTTTGATATTGTCATCGTCCCCGGAGGGTTGGGAGCAAGAAAACGGGAACTCCATAATCCCCATATGATCAAATGGATTCAGGATCGAATGCAGGCTGTCGATTTTATGACCTCGGTATGCACAGGAGCGCTGCTGCTTGCAGAGGCAGGTCTTCTGGATGGCAAGCGAGCTACGACGCACTGGGCCAGTTATGATTGGTTAGCGGATCAGTATCCAGCGGTTGAAGTCGTGCGAGACGTGAAGTATGTTGCAGATGGCTCCATCGTGTCATCCGGCGGGATTTCCGCTGGCATCCATATGGCGTTCTACCTTGTCCAGCAGCTTCTTGGAGTAGAAGTCGCCCGAACAACTGCAAAAGTTATGGAATACGACATTCAGTTCGAGCCAAGCAGCGCAACATGAAGATCGACCGCTTACTATCTATTGTCATTCTCCTCATCAACCGCAAGATGGTACAGGCCAAGGATTTGGCTGACCGCTTCGAGGTATCGGTGAGGACGATCTATCGAGACATCGATACCATCAATCAGGCCGGCATTCCAGTCGTCACCTATCAGGGAGCAGGAGGAGGCATCGGTCTAGCAGAAGGCTACCGCCTCGATCGGAACCTGTTGACCAACGATGAGCTTGTCGCCATTGTTACTGCGCTCCAGAGCATCTCCTCCACCCATCCAAGCAGCGACAATGAGCTGCTGGTGGAGAAGCTGAGCAGTATCGTACCGCCTGCCGATTCGGCACAGTTCCAATTGAGGACGCAGCAATTCATCGTCGACTTCTCCAATTGGGGCAGCAACGGTGTTCAGGAGCAGAAGCTGATGGTGCTGAAGGATGCTATTGAGCAGCAGCAGGCGGTTACCTTCACGTATTGCAATGCAGGCGGGAAGGTATCCTGCCGAACGGTAGAGCCCTATACGCTGGTGCTGAAGCACAAGCGTTGGTACCTGTATGCGTACTGTACGCTGCGTGCCCAATTTCGCTTGTTCAAGCTGTTCCGAATGAAGGATTTGCTGGTTGAAGACAAGTTTTTCGTCCGCCAAGAGGTCTCGATTCACGATCTCCCATGGGAGCAGGAATGGCATGCGCCGGAACGAACCGAGAGAATCGTCCTGCGCTTCGATCCAGAGGTACGCCATTTGGCAGAAGAATGGTTTGGCGTAGAGGATCTGCAAGAGGATGAAGCAGGGGCGCTTGTCGCATCCGTTCCATTTCCCGTAGATAATTGGTTGAATGGCTTTATTTTAAGCTTTGGGCAGCATGTCGAAGTGCTTGAACCGCTTCACATTCGTAACCAGATTGAACAGATTGCATCTCGTATTGTTGAAAAATATAAAAAGTAAACTGGGAACCTGACAGAGAGTTGTCAGGTTCTCCTCTTTATAATGAGGCTATCAACGATACAGGAGTGATCGATTATGAGTCAATTGATATGCCAAAGCTGCGGGATGCTGCTGGCGCAAGAGAACCAGTTCGGAACAGAGAAGGATAATAAGCTTGTACAGGAGTATTGTATTCATTGCTATAAGGACGGGGCGTTCACGAATCCAGATCTCACCCTCGAAGAGATGATCGACATCTGCGTACCATTTATGGTACAGGATGGAATGGAAGAAGCCGCTGCCCGCAATATGATGCAGCAATTCCTGCCGAACTTGAAGCGCTGGAGCATCGCGAACGGGGATGAAGCAGCTTCTTACCAGCCGATCCGAATCGTAGAGCTGGATGCGATGAAGCTTGCTGGCATTGCAACGCGCACGACGAATGCCAATGAAATGAGCGGTAATGGCAAGCTGGGCCCACTGTGGGGACAGTTCTGGTCAGAGCAGATTGCTGCACGAATTCCGAATTCTACAGATCCTGGAACAATATACGGCTGTTACAGTGACTATGAGAATGGGGCTATGGGCGAGTATACGACGCTGATCGGTGCTGCAATCGATCGGGATGCAGAGGCTCCTAGCGGATTGGAAGTTGTTGAAGTACCAGCAGCCAAATATGCCGTATTCACGACAGAACGCGGCCCTGTTACTGAGGTTGTTGCCCGTGCATGGCAGTCTATCTGGAAATGGTCACTTACCTCTGGCGAGGAGCGCACCTTTACTGGAGATTTCGAGCGCTACGATGAGCGAAGCGCTAATCCAGAGGATGCACAGGTTGATATCTATATTGCGATTCGTTAAAGTTCGGCAAAATTCAGTTCGCAGCAGGGCGACCTCTTACGGGCCCCTGCTCGTAATTGGTTACTTTACTCAAAAGTGTCACTACATACTTCGACTGTTTACCTATCAATTCAATAACTGGAGGCTTTGATTATGATCACGTTAAATGAACAAACACTTCTACGATATAAGCAATTTACAGATTGGACAGATACCCTACATCACATCAACGAGCACATCTGGTCACAACCAATTGCAGAGGGGAAAGCATCCGTTGCAGAAATCATTTCGCATCTCATAAATTGGGATAAGCACTTGCTCTTTACCGTCATCCCTGCGATCCAGAATGGAGAAGGAATGGAATTTCCTGATTTTGACCCATTTAATAAGATTGCTTATGATTATGCCAATTCGGGAGTTTCCCAAGAGCAGCTTCTCGACGAATTCAAGCAAACTCGCCATCAGCTTGTTGAAGCTCTATTAGCTGATCCTGACCTGACTGCCAAGCAGGTTGCCGCGAACGGCGCAGCAACCTGCCCATATACAGGCATCCCTTACTCTTTGCTGTATGTCATTCATGAATTCAACGATCACGACAACCATCATAAGAAACAAATTGAAGCGGTATTATGACAAATACAGCATGACACTTCCGGATTGTAACAATGCGGTACGATGACAAAACGCCCGTTCAATGGGCGTTTTCATTTGATTACATAACCGTTCTAGGGTTGAGCTGTGCTCGGCAAATAGGTGGGCATCTTCACTTGCTTGATCATCAGCACGCCATCGAAATGCCGTCTAAGTTCCAATGGCATCGGCATCATCACCTGATAAGATGCAATCGACCTCTCGAACATCCATGAATTTCCCCGCTCATTTTCCCGATATCGCAAATCCATGAACACATAGGGCTGTTCGGCAGCTGTAAGAATATCCTCCATCGATCCAGGAATAATCGGTGCCAAGTGAATAGGCTCCCTCGTATTCTCTGCCGCTTGACCTTCACCCATGAAGAGAGCGATGACGTAGCTTTCCCGCCGCAGTGCTTCAGGCATAAGCTCACCCATACTCTTCGGCATCGAATAGATAAGAGACTGGGCTTTGCTGATATGACCGTTATGTCCCCATACGATGATTTTTTCTTCCGGATATATGTCAGTAGCCAACCATGCCAAATTGCTGGCCATGGCCCGATCCCGCCATTCCATAATGGCCTGTGTTCCGCTATAATCGCCTTGTTCCGTTAATCGATTAGACTCGATGCTCAGTTCATTGAACTCCTGAATCACCCGGATGCGATCCTGCAGTGCGCGCTGCATCAGCTTGACGATATGCGGCTCATTGGGATACTCCCGCTTCAAGGCGTCAGCATTGTTCGCTACAGCTTGCAGCAGTTCTTCGTACACCTTCATTAACACCGGCTTCGCCTTGCGATACCCGTTCAGATCCGTACTCTTTCTCCATTTCTGAACCTCTTGCTCCGCTTGTATCGCTCTATTCTTCAACGATTTGTTCGATATCCAATCTGCATCCTGGAATAACGAAGACTGCACCTGAATATCGAAGCCCGCAAGGCGCAGCGGAGCATCGCTCGCGTGTGTTGCCTTCATATAGTCGAACAGCGGCTTCGTCTCTTCCGTCCACCATACGCCAAATATAGATCGCTTCATCGTCTGCTGTGCCGCATTCTTGTTCACTTGTCCCTGAGCAATCGCAGCATCGCCCAATCCACTCTCAAAGGCAACGACGTTATATCCAAGCGTCTGATGCAAATATTGAATCATGCGCGTTTTGGCCAAACTGAACTCAGCAACCCCATGCGAATTTTCGCCCAAGTATACGATGCGCTTGTCAGCCAGCAGTGGAATTAGCATATCAAGATCACTCATGTTGTCTTGTACAATCGCTCCACCGTTCGGAGACCATTGTTCAGGTTGTATGTGGTTCCAAGCATAAGCATGATCTGCTGCCCAGCGCTTCCATTCAGATAGTGCGGCTTGATAAGTTCTTGCCGTCTCTTCTTGCTGTTTATGCACCGTCTCCACCGCAGTCCCTTTTATCGATAGGGAAGTATGTATCTCCGCTTCTCCATTTACAGGCTCCTCTGCCATCACTACCGGAGCATATGCAGACGAAAGCACCGTCAAGATGATCAGCAAACCGAAGAAGCGTCGCCGCCCCAAGTTATATTCGTGTCTTTTCAAGAGTCTTCAGCTCCTTCCTATCCCCATGAATTCAATTCTCATCTTGTGCTAATCATACTGAATCCGTCCCCTGTCTTCTTGACAATTTGTGCTCTCTTTCCAATATTTTAATGGGATAACAATTATCCATTAGCAACCAACGACGGTAAAACAGCAGACGCAGCAAAAGTGCCATAAGAAGAAATGCAACAAGAAGAGCCGCCTCCAGACAGATGTCTGCAAGACGGCTCACTGTGTGCTTATATGAACTTGTTAAGACTGCTGCACATATTGAGCGAACTTCTGATAATCGCTCTGCTTGCATTCCAGAACAAGCTTCGTGCCCTGCTCCTCATATTCAGTAGCAAGTACATGCGCATGCTCATTCAAGTAAGAGACATACTGTCCTTCGTGGTAGGGAATAAGCATTTCACACTTCACGTAATTGCGGAACACCTTGCCGCGAATCGCCGTGACAAGCTCATCTAGCCCCTGCTTGCCCTTGGCCGAAATATACAAGGAATTGTCCTGCGATTCCGGTATTTCTCCTTCCTTCATGTCGATCTTGTTATAAGCATAAATCATCGGAATCTCCTCGATCCCAATTGCCTTCAGCGTCTCATTCGTAATGTGAATGTGCTGCTCATACTCCGGATTGGAGAAGTCCACAACATGCACGAGCAGGTCGGCTTCTCTCACTTCCTCCAGCGTAGAACGGAATGCCTTCACAAGATGATGCGGCAGTCTGCTGACGAAGCCAACCGTGTCCGTAAGCAGAAACTCTTTCTTATCCTCCAGCTCAATGTTGCGGACAGACGTTTCCAACGTTGCGAACAGCATATCCTTTTCAAATACGAATTTGTCCTTCGATCCCGTAAACTTCTCTACCAGTGCATTCATGACTGTGGACTTGCCCGCATTCGTGTAGCCGACTAGCGATACGACAGGGATCTCAGTCTTCTTCCGCTTCTTGCGTTGAATTTGGCGATGCGCTACGAGCGTCTCCAGTTCCCTGCTCATGGCTGTAATTTTCTCTTCAATCCGACGGCGATCCAGCTCAAGCTTTGTTTCACCCACGCCCTTGTTCTTCGTGCCGATACCGCCGCTTTGACGGCCAAGTGATTCACGCAAGCCAACAAGACGCGGTAGCATATACTGCAGCTCTGCCACCTCGACCTGAAGCTGCGCTTCGCGCGTCTTCGCGCGCTGTCCGAAGATGTCCAGAATGAGCAGCGTCCGATCCACGACCTTGCAATCCAGATCCGCTTCGAGATTGCGAAGCTGCGAAGGCGACAGCTCATCATTGAAAATAACAAGATTGGCTTCTTGCTGCTTCAGCATGATCGTAATTTCCTGTATCTTGCCTGTGCCGATGTAATGCGACGTATTGATGCGGCTCAGATTCTGCGTCACTGTCCCGACTACGTCCACATCACATGCGCTCGCCAAGTTCGCCAGTTCCTCCATCGAATATGCAAAGTCTGGCTGATGATTCATATTCACGCCGACCAGTACGGCCTTTTGCGCTTCGATTGTTAGTTGTTCCATAAAGTTATTCCTCCATGTTTCTGTTTATTTTGTTCCTATCATGCTTGGTTCTCATAAAACTTGATGCACAAAAAAAAGCACAGGCATCCCGCCTGTGCTTGGAGTAATCGTCTTAATATTGGATCGCAACCTTCTTCATCCTATTACATAGGATCCCTGCGGCTAATTAGATCGAACTCCCTCTTAGATAGGGGCGATTCAATCCAATTGGAACAACCCAATGGCCAACTGTACAGTCTGAAGCTATTACCGCTGTTCGCAGTTAACACTGCCAGCATACACTGGTGCGCACAGCTGTATACGCATTATCAGACACATGTACCCCAATTGCCCCGAACCTGATGACACGAGCAGGAACAAGCAAATACATGCGATGACAATGCTCAAAGAGACTTACTTCTCTCCTTAAATAGCGGCAGACACGTACAATAGGCACAACAAAAGAGGGTAGGCACGATCCCTCCCTCTTCTGTCGCTAACCATCATATTAGGTTCCGTAGCAACAAGGCAGACCAATCCCGATTACTCTGCACACAGGCAGAGCTAATGAGCACTATTCAGTTAGTGACACATGCGTTCAATCGGATTCTTCCGAAGCGGAAGTTAGCTGCCTTATTTACCACTGTGAACCCTCCGTTCTGTCAAAGTTATCCTCATCCTAACACAACCACAGCGTTGAAGCAAGTAGTTATCGGTGCAGAAAGATTATGTGCGCTCTGCCTTATCTACTACATTTCCGTACATCACAATGGTCAGCACCATATCGAAAACTTCGGAAAACCGGTAGCGGCTTTCTGCCAGGTAATCTGTATCGGTCAGCGATTCGATTGCTGCAAAGATGATATGTGCCACAACCCCTTGATCGATATTCTTTCGAAAATAGCCTTGCTCAGCACCGTCCTCTAATACCTTCACCAAATGATTAATGATGACGTGCTTGCGCAAATTCTGAAATTTCTCATATAAAACGGGCACGCTGTGCTTTATATCCTCGATCGCGGTTCGCTCAATACCGTTCAATCGTTCAACCATCAAGGTCATAAAGGTACGCAGCTTCTCTTCGGGTTCCTGCTTGCTCGCAAGCAACTCATGAATGTCTGCCTCAATTTCTTGAAATAGCTTCTCGATCACGATTTCCAGCAAATCGTATTTCGAATCGAAGTAGCGGTACAGCGTAGCCTTGCTCATCCCAATCCCCTGCACGAGATCGTCCACGGATAGATTGGAGTATCCGTGCCGAAAGAACTGGGATGAAGCATGCGTTAATAGTCTCGCTTCCGTCTTCTTGCTCATGTCAGGTTCCTCTTCTGAAAAATTATGATCAAATGATATGAATTAATTTCATTCTAAACAAGGGCAGCAATTAACGCAATCGGAAGCAGGACGACATAAGGAATGATAAGGAGCAGAGTTACCTTCCAGCTCCCTGTCAATCTTCGCAGCAGGAGTGGTGCAAGTAACCAATACAACTGAGCTGTGTACAAGCCCGGAAAATATTCGCCGAAATAAAGGCTCCAAGTGGTGTGTGCGATGGCATTGCCGAGCGCTCCATAAGCTGTAAAGAACAAAACGGGAATAAGAAGAACGGGCTTACGCCGGACAAAGGCAAAGATAGCGGCAAGAGCGAAGCAGGAATAGGAGATCATGTTCAACAGAACAAAAAATTGTGCGGTATAGGGCTCTCCACCATAAATAAGAGGAAAGCGGGTTGAAAATCCGGTAGAGAATTCTTCGGAAAAATGGATGAACTGCCAAGCCAATACGCCGAAGTAGAGCGGCAGTATTTGCAAGGGTTCAATGGCTATAATCTTCCTCTTGTATAACGTAATAAAAATCGAGTATGCAAATACGATCCCCAGGGCAAATGTGACGATTAGCTCATACCCTGAACTTAGATAGCAGAAGAGCACAAACAGGATAGCAGACAGAAATGTAGCGACTACGAAGTCTTTTTTCTGAATCCAAACCATGCAAATCCCTCCCTGTTTTGAAACTTTTGATACAAATTTAGTTTCATATTGTCATTTTAGACCACAGAAAATGAGCTGTCAATTGTATCTTACCAGTGTAATACAGCAGGATTTTTGCCCTAGACAATAACGCCTAAATTAATGAGGTTTTGTATCTACAATATTGGGACGATGGATTGCAGGTTGTAACACAATAGAAATTAATACAAATCTTTTCTGTTTAATGCTTTAGATTTTATCTACAATGGAGCTATTCATAGAATAATAACAACTATTTCAACTAAAAGGAGTCGCACATGAAACATACTTTAAAATATGGAAGTGCTTTTCTATCACTTTTACTTATGTTCGTTTTCTGTAGCCATCAACTAGCATTGGCTGGAGAAGTAAAATACAAATATGATTCAACGGGGAAAGTAAAACTGGTTAAACAAGGAGATCACCAGTATGAGTATCATTACGACGGCAACGGAAATTTGTTAAAAAAAACAAAGCAAACAGCAGTTAATTTGTTGGAAAATGGAGATTTTGAATATTACTCAGGTAGCTTGGGGCTAGCGGATAGTTGGGGAAATTATGAGCAAGACGGAGTTATCGGAACCTACGGGATTGAGGAGAACAAAGTAATGGCTGGCAAGCGTGCTCAAAGGATGGATGCCTCCTCTTTAAACGGCAAAAGCATGAGCCTCATGCAGACGGTAGCTGTCGAGCAAGGTAAAAATTACGTTCTTCATAGCCATATTAAAGTCGAAAAGATTTCTAATGCTAAAGTGAATCTAACTCTTGGGTTTTACGATGCCAATGGTAAAGTCGTTGGGTGGCCCGCTAGCGGCAGTATTAGCGATGATACGAAAGGCGAGTTCTTCGTTCTATCTACGAACGGTGTCGTTCCTCAGCGAGCCGTTAGAGCTGCCGTTCAAGTCAACATCATTGGCTCGAATGGCACAGGCTCAGCTTCGGTCGTTGTCGACGGCATGCATTTTACATATTCAACCGAACCTAATCTCTTGGCCAATAGCGGATTTGAGAGCTACACAGGTTCAACTGGTTTGGCAGATGGCTGGTGGAATTTTGCGGAAGACGGTGTTATCGGAACCTACGGGATTGAGGAGATCAACGTAATGGCTGGCATGCGCGCTCAAAGGATGGATGCCTCCTCTTTAAACGGCAAAAGCATGAGCCTCATGCAGACAGTAGCTGTCGAGCAAGGTAAAAATTACGTTCTCCATAGCCATATTAAAGTCGAAAAGATTTCTAATGCTAAAGTGAATCTAACTCTTGGGTTTTACGATGCCAATGGTAAAGTCGTTGGATGGCCCGCTAGCGGCAGTATTAGCGATGATACGAAAGGCGAGTTCTTCGTTCTGTCTACGAACGGAGTCGTTCCCCTGGGAGCCGTTAGGGCTGCCGTTCAAGTCAACATCATTGGCTCGAATGGCACAGGCTCAGCTTCGGTCGTTGTCGACGGCATGCATTTTACATATTCAACTGAACCTAATCTCTTGGCCAATAGCGGATTTGAGAGCTACACAGGTTCAACTGGATTGGCAGATGGCTGGTGGAATTTTGCGGAAGACGGTGTTATCGGAACCTACGGGATTGATGAGAACAAAGTAATGGCTGGTAAGCGTGCTCAAAGGATGGGTGCCTCCTCTTTAAACGGCAAAAGCATGAGCCTCATGCAGACGGTAGCTGTCGAGCAAGGCAAAAATTACGTTCTCCATAGCCATATTAAAGTTGAAAAGATTTCCAATGCTAAAGTGAATCTAACTCTTGGGTTTTACGATGCCAATGGTAAAGTCGTTGGGTGGCCCGCTAGCGGCAGTATTACCCATGATACGAAAGGCGAGTTCTTCGTTCTATCTACGAACGGTGTCGTTCCTCAGGGAGCCGTTAGAGCTGCCGTTCAAGTCAACATCATTGGCTCGAATGGCAAGGGTACCGCTTCAGTAATTATAGATGATATGAACCTAAATTATGCAAAGGGAACATTACCAAAGAATTAACAATTCTCTTCGAGACAAGAACACAGAGAAGGAGAATCCTCTTTCTAAGAGATCAGCCTTCTCTGTATTCAAACAATACTCATACTCACATGGATGTGATACTGCTACCTTATGAAAGCATAGACTGCAGATGTTAAATCAATTTATGGGAATAAGGACAACGCAATATTCCATGAAGTCCCATCAAAATTCATTGTCTGATTTTGATTAACAATAAAATGAATAGAATCACCTTTTTCCACTTCTACTAAGGTATTTATATTGCTCCCTTTGATATCATCACTTGAAATTGTCTGCCATCCGGTAACAGGCCAAATTTGACTATTATTTTTCATAATTTTTACATGAACCCCATCACCAAGAACTTGCCCTTTTAATTTTGCTACGTCCCCCGTAATTTGAAGACTCCCATTTCTCGGGGAAACCCAGGTCCGTACAACATCGTTTCCATCTGGATGCATGAAATCTTGAGCAATTCTTAACCAATAAGTACTCCCCTGCCACTGTTTAAGCTCATCATTCCACGTTAAGTTTTTATATTCTTTCCCATTCCATTCTTGATAGTACCAGTTATCTTTGCCTTGAATCGTCGAGAATTCCTTTGAACCATTATAAACAGAAGGGATATACATAATCGTAGGATCCCAATAAGTAGTATCATAGTCAATTGTTCCATTCTGATTGACAATGAAATAAATGGAGTCCCCTTTTTCTACCTCCGTCACTAAAGAAATATTCACGCCTGTTGTATCATTGTGTTCTATATGTTTCCACCCTGATAAAGGCCATATCTGAGTATGGTTTTTTATTATTTTTACACGTACCCCATCCCCATATATTTGTCCTTCTAATTTCGCAACTTTCCCAGTGATATTAATTTTCCCATCCTTCGAGGCCACCCATTTTCGTACCGAATCATTACCATCCGGATGTTGAAACTCTCTAGCTATTCTGAGCCAGAAAGTACTACCTAACCATTGCTTCAAATCAGCATTCCAAGTTAGGTCTATGTACTCTTTTCCATCCCACTCCTGATAATACCAGTTACCACTTCCTTGTTTTGGAGAGAATTCCTTTATTGCAGAAGATTTCGGCGTAATATAAGTTATTTTCGGATCCCAATATGTTCCATCATAATTAATTGTTTGCTTTTGATTTACTATGAAATAGATAGAATCCCCTTTATCTACCTCTGTCGTTATATTAACATCTATACCCCGAGTATCATCAAATGCTATCTCTTGCCAACTGGAAGAAGGCCATATTTGGACTTCATTTTTCATTACTTTTACTTGAACGCCATCTCCAAGTATTTGCCCTACCATTTTTGCTACCTTCCCCGTTATTTTTATTTCTCCACGTTTCGGGGCTACCCATTTTCGAACCGAATCATTACCATCCGGATGTTGAAACTCACGAGCCACCCTTAGCCAATACTGACTTCCTTTCCATTGTTTTAATGCATCGTCCCATTCTAAACTTTTGTACTCTTTTCCATCCCATTCTTGATAGTACCAGCAATTCTCCCCCTGATTCGGCGAGAAATCATTGGATGAAACATAGTGTATCTCATTATCATGAGAGATTTTCTTCTTTTCTACTAAATTACCGTTGTTATCATATATAAATTGAATCTTGTCAGTTTGCGTCAATCGGTTTGATTCATCATATGTATAATCTCTATTTTCTGCATATACGAGTCCTGACTGAACCATGGTTAATATAATTACAATCAAAAAGGAGACTATTGCCTTATTCGTCTTCATAATAATTACGCATCCTTTCTAAAATCACGCTCACGCCGCATCAAATTTCCATTGGCATCATAAAAATATTTAATTTCAACATTACCCGGTAAATAGAATCGGCTTAATCGTCCATTTGCATCATACTGATACTCATCTTTTTTTATTATAATATCATCTAGGGATAACGCCCCTCCGTTATGGATTCCCCATATTAGAAAATAGTCCTCTTCTTCGCCTGTTTTAGAGGTGATCGTTCTCATGCCCGTCTTGCCTGCTTGTCCTGTCTATTCCGTCCACCCTTTATCGCTTCTATAATCCGAACCTACTCCCCTGGCCGTAAAATATAAGTAACCATTATTTCCTTGTACAGGATCTACAATGCTTTTATAAGAAAACGTCACCGCATAGGTTGTATTTTTTTCAAAATATACTTTATTCGCGTTAGTATAAATTGCATCTTTCCACTCTTCTTTTGGTGAGGATTCCACATACACAGAATACTTTCCCGTGATGATTTGCTGTGGGTCGCTTGTTATTCTGCCAGCTCTTGCTACGTAATTTGTTTGGCTCAGGTCTCCTCTTTCGAACGACTCTATAACGTAGCTAAAATCGTTTAATTCACGAAACATGTCAGCCATCACATAACTATCACATGAAATCGTGAAGCAGAACATGCTTATAAGAAAAAGATAAGCCACTCTTTTTATGCATTCATTTTGCGATTCCCTTTCTTTTCTTTATGACATTACAATCGTTATTTCGTGCTACTTTTTACTTTGAATCGTTACGGAATCTACGGTTACTCTCCCTGACGCTTTATCTTCTATCGCCAGGATAATAAAATGAAACCCTTGCCCGTACCGTATTTACCGGAGGTTGTGCTTTTACATTTACACGTAGCCAATCCGTTTTCCACCATTTCCGAATGGCGTATCACTTCCGATTAACTTATTGTTCACATCAAAATAATGCAGAATGACTTGCACCTTGGCATTGTTTAGGTTCCAGATTGCAATTTGACTGCTCAATGTATAGAGCGTTTCTCCTTTTGCCGATACATCTTGTAAGAATGTATGCCTTCCTCCCTTGGGTATGCTGGGGCCTATCATTTGCTGAGCTTGTTACCCACACTTTCATATAATCGAGATAATAAGGTTATTTTAGTTCAATATATGATGTGGTAAGACATCAATTTTCGAGAGTTTTCCAAGAAAAGAAGCCATATGAAGTATGAACTCACATGTGGCAGAAAATTTATTTAACTATTAAGTTAGGAATAGGAAACAAATGACTACTCATTAAGAGATAACGGCTTTAACGTCGGGTCATCAAGCCTTTTCCATTAATGGGATTAACTACCATAATAAATAAATTTGATTACTTTCCCAATTATCTTGCCTTTAGCACTGGGATTGGCCCAGTGTGGCCCCTCAACAAAATCATATGGATGTGTTCTCCCTTTGCGATTTGCAATAACAAACTTCTCCCATCCATTACTTGCTCCATTAAGTTTGAGGCCATAAAAATTATTGAACTCTTTCTCACTTACAGAGTAGACCAATACTGTCCCACACCTTTTTTTCTATCCATTACCCATTCCAAAGCTTGTTTTGGATCTCTTGTTACGTAGAATCCGGCCCCAAAGTCCAAATTATCCCTACCATAAGTTACATCAACACCGTTTTTAATAATAGATTGTGCATCTTTAGTCGTGGTTCCATGATACAACAATATTCTATCATTATTCCTATTTTGTTGTTGCATCCGTATAAGGAATAGACTTAGCTTTTTCTTTAGAAATGGCCGTATCTCCAAATGCAATTCCTGCTCCTACAGTTGCAGTTGCAGCCTTACCACCATTAGTCAATAGCTGTAATAATATTAATGTCAGTGCTACAGGATTGTGCCCAGTACGATCCGTATTGTTTTTCACATACGTATATAAATTCAAGCTCAGTGGATTCTTGATGTCCCCTTCATACGTATCCTCATTAAACTGCTGCCTGTACTTCTTCTGCTATTCATTTCGTCCTCCTTTGATTGTGAGCACGTAAAAAAGCCCTTTCCTAACTAATGGTTCAAGTGGGAAAGGGCTTTTGAAAGTTGATCAAGTGTTTGGTTTGTTGGTTCTATTGAACGATCCTGTCGTTATGTTGTAAAACCCGGTTTATATTTTGTTTAAGTTATGTGTTGTTGGTTAAATAATGAGTTATTCGTCCCCCTTCCAAAAGAGAAGCTCTGAATGGCATATAGCCAATTAGGACGAAAAAGGTGAAAGGATTACTCGAAATCCTCAAACCAACAAGTTGAAAATTGTATCATAGGATCACAAAAAACAGCTAGCATTTCTTTAACGCTAGAATGGGCGGATGTTTTCCCCTTATCCCACGACCACTTATCCGAAATCACTCTCAATATTTTTTCTGCTCTTTGATAATCGAGCGGGCCTATCGTTTCAAAATTACACGTAGTTTTGAACCAACCATCCACCTTCCAATAAGGTTCATTTTCAATCAGATCAAATGATGTTACTTCATCACTCAATCTACGTATCACTACATTTAGAACGTTTAATGCCTCAGTATTAGATTTGCATTCTATAAACAAGCTAAGTTGAAACATGTGTACCTCCTTAATTTAATGCGAAATAGTTCCATCTAGAGCTACGTTAATATAATTCTGGATTGTCAACACTAAATCAGACAGCTTTTTTAAGGGATAATCTTCTGTAATCTACTGGACTCATATAGCCTAAGGTTCCATGGATGCGATGTTTGTTGAACCAATTTACGTAATCATATAGCTCCAATTCTAGGTGATGTAAACTGTGGAAGTTCATCTGATTAATGAATTCCGTCTTCATAATTTTAAACGTAGCTTCTGCAACTGCGTTATCATAAGGGCACCCTTTCATGCTTAAGGAACGACCGATCTTGAACGTAGCAAGTGTCTCATCAATCAACTTGTTCTTAAATTCACTACCGCGATCGGTATGGAATAATTGAATTTGACTTAGATTTCCTTGCACAGAAGCAAAGGCTCGTGTGACTAAAGCTGCGTCCTTTTTCGACCCTGCACTTGAGCCAATGATCTCTCGATTAAAGATGTCAACTAATACACACAGATGTAGTGCCATCTGTTTTTGATTTTGACATACGTTAGATCGCTTACAACGACGCGCTCAGCTTCGGATTGCTGGAACTTGCGGTTCAGTTCATTTACCTGTTGCAATTCGTTGCATGTTGCTTTGTGATGTTTGTATTGAGCCACGGTGTATGAAGAAACAAGGCCTTGTTTCTTCATAATGCGGCCAATTCGACGTCTTGATACGATAAGTCCACGTTCGTGAAGCTTTGCTTTAATCTTTCTTGTACCATATGCATTTCGGTTCTTCTGGAAGATTTCAACGATAAGCTTCGTAATACCATCTTCATTGCTGGAGTTTTTTGCTTCATAATAGTACGTACTTCTAGTTATTTGCAGGACGTCGCACATTGCTGATACCGAGTATTTGTCGCGATTTTGATGGATGACACTTACTTTCGTCCCATGATCAGCGCTGCTTGCTTTAGGATGTCATTCTCCATTTTGAGTCGTTGGTTTTCTTTCCGTAATGCAATAAGTTCATTTTCTTCTGGAGAGCGGTTGTCCTCCTCTGAGAAGGAACCTGTTTGGTGGGCTTGTTTAATCCAGCGATCCAATGCAGATGCACTCAACTCATTCTCACTTACAATGTCTGCTCTTGATTTCCCATTCTCGTATAGCTGAACCATCTGTTTCTTGAAATCATCTGTAAATGTTCGTCTTATTCTTGGCATAGTAGATCCGCTCCTTGTTATGATGTGTTAATTCTACTAGCCCTTAATTTTTCTGTCCAACTAAGTGTAGCCGATCCACACTGGGTGGGTGGGTAAAAGAAAGACCTTGAGGATTGCCACCCTCAAGGTCAACATTACTAGGGTTTGATGAATCTCATCTTTTCTTTAGACCAGACTTTAATAATAACCCCATCATTCCTAACTAACTGATAGTTCTCCCATTCTTTGATAATATACTTCCAAAGATTATGTTGAAGAATTTCCTCTACAGATAAATCTATCGCATGCCTATCCACTTCAATTTTTAAGACTTTTTCGGTATTAATATCCTCGTACTTTTCGTACTCATTGAGGCACTCTGAACATCTAAAATGAATATTATTGCTAACACTATTTCTTTTAACCTCAATCCATCCTTGATTACATGTATCACACCAGTCAACCTTATGTTTATAATTATCCACTAGCTAACATGCAACTCCTTAAAATAATTAAATGTGACAATATTTCATTTTGGAAACGCAGTAATTATTCGATTCTCAGAAGCATTATTTACAACAATTCTGACTTTGTTCAAAGTACTTCCATCGCCAAATTTCCCGCCCGCAATTCCTGAATTATTATAAACAACTTCATAATACCAATTCTTTTGATTAGAGTCATATTGGGCACGAATTTTTTTGTCTTTTATTTTTGCCCATGCGCCTTCAACAATCTCTACAGCATCACCAGAAAAAATTCCATGCGATGGTTTTGTTAAGTCGTTAATTTCATGTTTTCTAACATGGGCTTCTGCCTTACTCCAGTCTAAGCAACCACCAATGTTATGCACCCAAATGCCTAAACTGCTTACAAAGTATGTGTGGAAGTCAGCTACAGTAAAATTATAAACCTTTACTTTTGTATCGTGATGTACAATTTCGATATTGTCAATTTCTAGATAATTTCCGTTGCTTTGTACTAGTTCATCGCCCGCCTTAAGATCAACAGCGAGTACCCATCCTTTACTTTCAACCCAGAATGGATGATTATCGGTGGTTTCAATAACTTGGTTACCCACCGTCAACTTATAAGTAGTATCTTTCTCGTTGCGATGGAGGGCAGTAACTTCCTTGTAAGCCTGTTCGCCAGTTTCTTCATTCTTGGAAAGAACCTTATCTCCGACTTCAATGTCTTCGATATCCTTTTCCCCTTCGTCTGTTAATACCTTTGTCCCTGCTGTAAAACAATTACACTTTGCAAGTGATTTCGCAGCTTTACTACCCTTAGATACAACTTTTTCTGCTTTTAATAGTTTTCCCCAAGGCAGAAAAGAAGCTAGAGTCAAGGCTTTTTCATTCAAAGAGCCATCAGGATTCATAAGCGTATTTACATCATCAAGTATTAAGAAATTAGCCCCTTCAACTGCTATCGCCTTACCTGCCTTAACTTGTGCATCCAAATTTGATTTACAATTTCCCATATCAACCGCACAAGTTAAAGACGGAGAAATTGGGTAAACAACATTACCTGTAGGGTCTAAGTGAATTAACGGATTATTGTAAACATACGTATACAAATTCAAGCTCAGCGGATTCTTGATGTCCCCTTCATACGTATCCTAGTTTATAAAACGGAACTTAGAATAAAGAAGGTGGCAACTGGCTCTCTCAACCAATTACCACCAATTATATCATCCTACTTGCACTCTCCGAATCGTTGGCATCTCATAAGCTGATTTCTTCTTCATCATTGCGTAGATGATATTAATCAACTTCCTCATGATACATATAATGGCTTGCTGCTTTGTTTTCCCCTCGGACACCCGCTGTAAATAGTAAGCATGAAAATAGGGATTCCTCGGCACTCTTTTAGTACGAGTAACGGCGATCTGACGGATAGCAAGGCTTTTGATGATGTCATGCAACTCTCGGTTTCCCTGCTTACTTTTGTGGTTGCGTGACTTATTTCCTGAACCAACCATTACTGGAGCAATACCAGCAAAACGAGCCAGCTTATCCGCTGTTGGAAAACGATGAATATCACCTATCTCTGCCACAAGTTCCGCTGCTGTCACAATATCTATCCCTGTCATGGATTCAAGTTGGAAGCCAAGATGTCCCATCAACTGCTCGATATCAACTTCAACCCTAGCAATCTCTTTCTTGAAAAAGCCAGCCGACCTTACCTGACTGACCACAACCGAATCACGTGAATCTTGAAAGTCACGATACGTATCACCATCAACGGAAACAAGGGATAATATTTGACCAGCCTTCTTATGGGAAAGCCCATTATTGCTATGGCTTCGCAGAAACTCAGCTAATTTTTCCTCTGGCAAGTCTTTCAATTTGTGCGGTGAAGGATATGCTTCCCAGAAGGCTAACGCCGTTTTACCATCAACTTCAGAGAAGAACTTCTTATAGCTTGGATATGGGTAACTAATCTGTTGATGTAGTTTCTTTACCGTTGCAGTTAGGCTTTTGGCAAGCCATTTCCGCTGCGTGACAAGTTGACTAATCGCCCAGTACAAATCGATCGGCTTAGCATCAGGTAATCGCTCCAGTTCATCTCTCAATACCTTTGCAACACATTCAGCGTCCCAACTGTCAGACTTCTGAACCGTCACATGGCTCTGTCTTCTAGCATTTGCTAGTTTGGCATTGACCTCTTTCACCCAGCATTGATTTTCTTTAAGATAGACAGCCAACCCTCTGCCGTAACCTCCTACATCCTCAAGCCCATAGACAACCGACAATCCTTTTTTGGCATACTTCCTAACTTCCTTAACGAGCAAGGGAAATGCAGACGGCTTATTATCGAATTTAATTTCCCCTAACTTTTTGCTCCAACAGTCAATAATGACGGCTGTATGATGCTGTTTATGTAGGTCAACTCCTACATAAACAAGATTCTGCTGTTCAATCACTTTTCTCCGCTCCCTCTGTATTTGAATTGTTACTAATGAGTTTGATTTCCATTTCAAATAAGAATCGTTGCTACTCAGACACTTGCTCCGTATGTATCAGCCCATTAGTAACCACTCAAACGAGTGGCTAGAACAACAATGGTTAAATAAGTTTGCATCCTCAGTTCGAGCGGTCAATGCCGCAAAGACACGTTAGCAATATCTCATTTATCTTCAATGCGTTCCTTGACTAAATAATTGCTTGATGCACTCCATCTGCTTCGATCTGTCCGTAACGATACTTGCCCTGATAGAATGCTTTACGGTCTAGGATTCGCTTCACCTGTACCTTGGTGAACATCCTTCCTTGCTCCGTAGAGAACCCTTCTTCATTCAATTTCTCAGCTAATGCCGATAATGACCATGTAGGATACTGCTCTTTAAGACAGAATAATCGTTGAACAATGGCTGCTTGCTTCTCGTCAATAACGATTTTCTTTGAACCTCGTTTCCCCTTATAACCAAAAGGAATGCCGCCACCTGCAAACTTGCCTTCAGATGCTTTCTTATTTCGCCCTCTACCTAATTTCATTGAGATTTCTAATCGCTGGTATGCATCCAACAACTCCATAAGACCGTTAATCAAAAAGTCTGATGGGTCTTTCTTAAATATGCTGTATGTTGGCTGCTCGATGCTTTGGATGTCAATGTTGTGCCTTTTCAATTCACGATGAACAAGCACTTTAACTAGATCACTTCGCCACAATCGGCTAGTGTTTAGAACAACCACGTAATCAACCTTATTGCTAGCTATGAACGACATCATATCTTGAAAACCCTCACGTTCGACTTCTAAGGCTTCTTCATCCACCTTCGCACCGCTTATGCCTTCATCGGTAAAGACATGAACCAGATGCCATCCTTGCCGCTCACAATAGGCTTTGATCTCATCTTGCTGGTAAGACAGGCTGTAGCCATCCTTCGCTTGTCCTTGTGTACTAACCCGAACATAACCTATGACATTCATTGGATTACCTCCCTGTTAACCCTAGCGTTACACGAATTAGAATTAATGTTACGCTAAAGAGTTATACTCTTAAAAGTATATAACTATTGTATTACCTTTAAGCGTATATATCAATGCTAGGATGGATAGAATATGATATAGTACGGTTAACAGTATGATGTATTTAGTGGAGGATTACTTTCCCATGAAATTAAAAATTAGATTGAAAGAAATACTAGCCGAAAAAGGGATTTCCCAGCGGCAACTCTCTTTACAGATGAATATTCGACATGCAACGATTAACCATCTATGTTCCGACTCTGTTGATCGGGTTTATATCCGAACGTTAGAAGCCGTTTGTGAAGCTTTAGACATTTCGATTCATGAACTAATTGTTGAAGATCAGGAAGCATAGACATTTGAAAAAGCAACCATAGTCGGTCGCTGGATGTGCTATGCCCTTTACTCCAATTCATTTCAAGCCTTTGGGTATAAACCATCCCCCCGATAACAGTTATCGTGATGGTAAACATTTTTTATGTAGTGGATTGATTTCTCTTAGTTTTCACGTACAATTATAATTATGTTATTTTTATTTCATCCATCATCATGGACTTTTTATCGTTATCGGCAAAATAACGTGTCCCTGTCTGAGAGGATGTGTTTCCTAGCTGTTTATAGCTAATGGACTTAGGCAGTTCCCTTTGGGAATTGTCATTTTTTTTGCCGTGCTCTTGCGGATGGCATAGGTTGACGGTTTATATATCTGCCTTAGCGTTGATTCATCAAACATGTGTTGCAGCATTTGGAAGCCAAGCATGGTTTCGATCTTGGATATGTTCTCTTTGTTTTCCATCAACCAAGATAAACCTATGTTACTAGCTTCTGCTGGATATTCGATCTGACCAAGCACCTTGTCTGTCATGTAGTTAAAGAATGGCTTGGCAATTAATTCAATGGCTTTCCTTGTAGGTGCATACTTTTTCATATCGCTATCGCTCGGATTGACTTCAAGTCGCAATATTCCTTTGGCACGCTCGATAATGTCACTTGACTCCTTAGCTTTCGTGACTTGCTTATGCTTGTCATAGAACATGATTCCACTACTTTTATTCCAATATTTTACAGTCTGATCTTGGTTGTACATAGTCGTGTTCTTATAGGCTAACTGTTGTTTGCTTAGTAACCTCACGTAATCACCAACATTCTTACCAACTTGAAAATTCCAGCAAACATCACATCGACTGACCGTCCATTCGGAATGTGGAATATGAATATAAAATAACTGCTGTATTCTTTCTTGCAACCTATCGAAGAATAGTGGTATATCTTCTTCTTCTAATATTGTTACATTGTCTCCATATAAGAACTTGGGAATAGAGACTTGGATATGTAGGGTTTGACTACTCTCGATATATTTCATATATGGAATTTGTTCATCATAAATCGTATAACTTGTATTTAACGCACCTGTTTCCTTGCTTAAAAATGTAACAGCCTTACCAGTGAGCTGATTCAATGTGCCTGAATCAATGGCAACGGGTCTTACTTTCAATCTTACGGTGTCAAACATATGTAACCTTCTTTCTATTTTTAAGATAATCTAGAATCTTGGATGTAATTAGATATGTTATAAGAATGGGCGACATTAGTCCTCTTTCGGCTGAAACTTGTTTTTATGCTTCTGATAGAACAATTCTACATCGTCCAAGAAGCCATTCTCGCTCAATTGCTTGTACTTAGGCTTGTAACCTCCAAACATACTGTTTCGTTGAGCTAAGTGATACACCAAGGCTTTCATCATCTCTGCTTCTTGCTTTCCTTGACACAGAAGCTTAACGACATCTTGGAAGACTTCAGAATTTTCACCATACTCTTCATTAATAGCTTTTCGAATGCTGTCTATTAACTTGGTTTCTTTGCTTTCCTCAAGATAGTCAATAATTCCCTTGTTCTGAGATACAACCTCTGATGTGGTGAACTCTTCACCATTTTCATCAATGCGAGATACCTTAACCTCATCAAATACATCCATTCTTCGGAAGTATTGAATCTGAATATCGATCTTTTCGGATTCAGTAAGCTCCTTCTGAAACAGATCAAACTCCTTGATTCCAAAGAGATCAGATAACCGCGCTAAACGCTGCTGCGGTATCTTCCTTCTGCCCTTAATCCAATCTTGAAACGTCTGCTTAGATACTCCAACTTTCTCGGCAACTGTCTTATACTCCATTTGCCATGTATCTGATATAAATTGTAGTCCAACCATCTCATCACCGCCATACTAAGTATGTCTTACAGGAATATTATATTATTGCATACCAAGTATGTCAACAACAAAAAAAACCACATGGAGCTGTTACACTCGCATGTGGTCTAGTGAAAAACAATCATGTAGATAAAATATCAATTATTAAGCAATTGTGTTGCCTTTAAAAACAAGACTTTCTTATGTTTTTTATTACGCTCACCTTCTTCAGGGAAATGAAATAAGCGTAACGCAAGATACTCCACTAAATTCTTATCTAATGCACATTCTAAAATTTTGTATTTCTCATACCTCAACAATTGTTTAACATCCTCATCGGTTAACATCTGATTTTTTTCGATTTTGCTTCTCATCATTTTTGCATATATTTCTTTGATAATTACTGGGGTACCAATATCCTTTAAAAGAATTAGATCATTTTCATTGACCTTATCTTCCTTAAGTAAATATACTATGAGACTTTCAAGTGCCAAGTATTTTGTCTTTTTATATTCATTAATAATTTGAAGGAACAATGCATTGTTCAGTTGTTCATGTTGTTCAGTTAGTACTAGAAAATATCTATATGTTACATGCTCCTTCGCTTCTGTAGGAATCTCTAAGCAGTTTATCATATTATAAATACCGTTGAGGGCCTGATTGTTCAAATCCCCATGCAATTGCGCCAATTCAAAAGTTGATAATGTTGCTAGAATAGAATCTACCGTTTGAGGCGTTAGACTTTCTTCCTCCCTCCTCTCAAATATCCCATTAATTTTCGATATTGCATTTTGATAATTCACCATATCACCTTCTATTGTTAGTCCTATACCACTTCATTATCTGGCTGACAGAACTTCTAATTTGCGGTCTAAACTGATCAACTAATTTTTGTTGCATTCTATTTAACTCTGGATTTCCAGCTAATGGCTTTCCATTTTGGCCAACCCTTGTCATCTTACCATTCTTATCATATACATGTACATGTGGGGGGGCATGTTCAATTCCATGATAATAATGCACTATCTTTCCGTAGCTATTTTCACCTATTGTACTATCAGGCAACCCACTAGCACTAGCTTTCGTGCCAAATAATAGATCAGATAAACTTGGTTGTTCAATAGGTTTAACAACTATACCAATAGCTTTACCCTTTTGAATTGCAAAAGAGGCTTGACCATCAATACAACCTCCTGCAATGGAGTAGTTACATGGATTATTCCTAATCTCATCAGCCAATGATTCGACCCTTTTTTGATTAGCAGAGATATTATTGATGCATTTTTGCGAGTTACAGTTCGATTTATCAGATTGATAATTTTTCCACGCACTCTTTAGCATTTCAAGATTATCGTACCATATTTCATTTATAAACTGGTCAACGCCACTAAAAGAATCAACGTAACAACCTGTATCTTTACCTGCTTTGCAATAACCACTGGGATCGGTGTAGATGAGTGGATTATTTTCCACATACGCATACAAATTCAAACTAAGTGGACTTTTAATATCCCCTTCATACGTATCCTCATTAATAAACCGACCTACACTTGGATCATACCATCTTGCGCGCAAATATTGCAGATTCGTTGATGCATCCCAGTACTCTCCCGAGTAGCGGAAAATGTTTGGAACCGTCTCCTCTTGAACCAACGGATTGCCCCAGATATCGTACGTATAGCGATTCAATACATTTCCTTGCGCATCTCGGATTTCCGTTATATCGCCGTGTCCGTTGGATACATAATACTGAAGACCATTCTGTCCCGGAACTTGACGAGCCAGCAGCTTGCCGTTCGAGTCATGAACGTACGCAGCTGTAATTGTGACGCTGCCGTTCGCTTCTACCTTACCTTCTGCTACAATCTTTGCTCTGTCGTCATAGTAATATCGGGTCGTTACACCGCCTTCGGTGCGTTCTACCATCAGGTTATCCCCATTATAACGGTAGCTGACAGCCTTACCGTCCTCCGTCGTCACTTGGGTCAGACGATTGCGGCTGTCGTACGCGTAGCTGGCTCCCTTGATATCCGGTACCTGATCGCTTTGCAAGGTGCTGCGGTTATCTCGTTGGTCGTACGTATATGCCTCATTGAACTGGCTTGAGGTCTTGATTCGGTTCAGTTTATCGTAGCTAAATTGATAAGCTGCTCCATTATCGTTTTTAGCCGTGATATTTCGGTTGTTATCATAGGTATAGCTGTAGTTTCCAAACAGCGCTTCTCCTTGCTTCTGTTGGATACTTGCCAGATTATAACCATCGTAATTGTATACTTCATTGAGTCCATTTGACGAACTCAATTTAGCAAGCTTCTTGGATTGTTGGTCATAATCATACGTAAACTTGAATAGAGTAGCGCCATTCCCATCAAGTGTTTGCAGATTTGTCGGAACCCCTGCCTCATAGAGGTAATCTATATTCGATGTCATGGTACCGCTCGATGCGCTAATGGTTTGCTTCGTTCTCAACTGGCGAGTGTCGTAATCAAAACTCAGCCCCGTTTGATCCGGGTATCGAATCCCTGCTAGTTCACCTGTTGGATAATAATCATACGTTGTCGTCCCTGTTCCATCGGTCATCGACAATCGTTTGCCTGAGGCATCGTAGCTGTACGATATCGTTTCGTCAGCAGCTTTGGCTTCTGTCAGCAAATCAAGATGATTATATACAAAGGCTTGAGACTGGCCTTTCTTATCGATGATGCGGGAGATGTTACTATTCGCATCATAGTACACTTTCTTGCTTTGCTTGTTCGGATCCGTTTGTTTAATTAATCGGCCGATCTCGTCATATCGTTTTTGCACCGTGTTGCCGTCTGGATATTTGACTTCGACCATATTTCCGGACAGATCATATTGATAACGGGTTGTCATGCCTTCGCTATCCGTTACAGCAAGCAATCTTCCTAGGACATCATACTCATACTTGGTCTCATCATTCTGATTCGCGTCCGTTGAGCTCGTTACATTTCCTGCATAATCATAAACGTAACGCGCCAACACCACATTTCCAGATGGCTTGATCTCTTCCTTCACTGTCACTCTGCCTAGAATATCATACGTTTCTTTAATCGGGTTATTTGTGCCATCCATCGTAATCTTGGTATTGGCGCCATCATCATACTGATAACGCGTAGCAGCAAAATACCCCGGTTGTTCGGCTATGACACGTCCCCAAGCATCATACTCATATTGCGTAGCAGAACCGTTGAAGTCTCCCTTGGAAATCAAATCGCCATATTCGTTGTAACGATGCTCTGCCGTCCCTCGCCCATTCGTTTCCTTGATCAATCGCCCGAAAGGATCAAAGAATCGCTCCGTTTGTTGTCCGGCCGCATCCGTGACAACAATATGGTTGTTCTCGTCGTCATATTTAATCTTAGTTTGCGACTTGTCAGCATAAGTTACCGCAGTTACACGATTCAAATCATCATACGTATAGGTTATATCCTCTTTTCCATCCACATATTGATACAGCATGCCAGTCTCGGGAATATATATGGCCTGACTCGTCAGCTCTCCGGACGCGCCATCCGCATCCGTCACCGTTACCGATTGCTTATTCGGGAACATATAGTTATGGGTTTCATTGAATTCCTGCCGAATGACGGTATCCTTCGCGTTATCGCCTTTGATTCGAATTGTCGTCGGATTGCCATGCACGTCGCGCTCATAGCGAACTTGATTCAATAACCGTCCCTGACCGTCTTGCAGCGTAGCCTGCTGAAGACCACCATGCTCGGTTTCATATTCATACTTAGCGATCAGGTTGGACTGAGGCCCAACAGGCGTAGTCATTTTCGTTAATTTTCGAGCCTCGGCTTGAGGGATATACTCATATTCATAGTAACTGGTTCCTTGAAGCGGTTTAGTCTCCTCAATGACATTTCCGTATTCATCATATTTATAACTTGTCGTTCTCGTAGAAGATCCCGAAGCTCCGTAATTGGTTTCCGAAATGCTAAGGGGCTTGGAATGCATCAATTCCCTTTTCGAATTTTTATTATATTCGTAGGTAACAGTCTTGCGTTCGTTGCTTCCTTTTGCTGTCGTTTCGCTTCTATTATGATAAAGAATCGGCGGATCTAGCGGAAACGTATGGCGATCCCCCTCATTCATTTTTTCATATTCTTCTCTGTAACTAACAGAATAGTTATGCTTCGTTACGGTACGGCCATCATCCACGCTAACATCATAGGTAACATTTCCGAATATCTTTCCAAAATCTTTTGGAAAAGTAACGGTTTGCCGATCAGAGACGACGGTAGCGTTATTCGTGCTATACAGTAGTTTGCGTTCATTATATATGACCTGGTATTCTATCGCGTAAAAACCTAGTTTACGGAGTACGGTTGAACTAGTGAACTTAGACTGTGCTTTGGTCGGATGCTCAATCATCCCCAGCGTTACCCAATCGGTTTTTCCCCAATAGAACATTTGTTCGTTGAAATTTTCCTCTTTATTATACACACTGTATGTCGGATCAATGTTGGATGGCATATATTGACGAATATCGTAATAATAAGTTGTTTCTCGCCCAACCGGATCGATAACCTTTTTTAATACATATTCGTCATTAAAATTAAAAGATATCTTTTCTTTGATATATTTAACAACTTGATCCTTTGTTTGATTCGTCGCAGGATCTGTATAATATACCCTTGCTTCTACATCATTACCGTTGTCTCGAATGGAGAGAACATTGTATTTTGAACTTTTCTTCCCCTCTTTGGTAGAAGCAACAACCATAATTAGTTTCATGCCTCTATGGTAAAAGTCGAGAATGTTATCATATTCGTCTTTTATCTGCAGAAGCAGGCCGCCTTCGTCAAAATAGTAATCCAATCCCTGCTTGTAATCGGTAAGAACATATCTAGCATCTTTCGGCTCGTCAGACCCTTTCGATTCGCCGTAATGCGGGCCAAAACTCAAATCTCTAAAGGGATACCCCACCAGATCATATCCGTCTATCGCAAATGTTCCACGCTGGGGCAGATAAAGGAATTTTTGATCCTCAGCTACTTTAAGATAAGGAATATCCCACATCCACCCCTTCCCCAGCGAAGAACGATAATCTTCTTCCGACTTGCGGGACATTTGTTTATTTTCTCTCTCATTATAATAAATATCATCTTTACCGCGCGAACTATCGTACACACGACGCAATTCGAAGTTCAAACCATTCGGTCCTGGAAGAATAAGATCAGTTTGCTCTACATGCAGAGAACCGTCGACTGTCGAAATGTTCTCGCCAACGCTCCCGACTGAATACGGTGCGTGATCGAACTTCAGCTCTTTTTGCTTCAATGCAAAGCTATCATAGTTCGAAGAAGAAGACAGGGATCGCTTGGAGCGACGAAATTTGGGAATCTCATACACAGAGTCTGTAACGCTTGGTTTCTTAACATTCCCGTCACTCTCCACTTTCGACAAATGATCATACACACTTGTCGTTACCGTAGCCGTATTATACACGCTTGTCGTTACTGCAATCTGTTGCGCAACACCAGGATACAAGCGGTTCATATACTGCTCGTACGATCCTCCGCGCTGCTTCTCCAGCAGCCCCTCATAGATATGGTGCAGCAGGTATCCTTTGGACATTTCACCGTAAACCCAGTCACCATCAACTTGAAATTTCTCAGCTACTGAGGAAATTGTAATAATATCTTGCGGATCTAGATCCTTAGGCTGTTGGCTGTACACTGCATCCGTAACTGAAAGATTAGACAGCTCAGCATCGGATGACATCACTTCTTGTGCAGAAGTAATTGGTACGCTCGTAAACGCTAAAATAAATGTTAAAATCAGTGATATGTACTTTTTCACGCTTTTTCTCCTGTTCAATTAAGTATTTTGCTTATATGTATCAAAAAACACCTCAATTAGATGAATAGAGATTACATCATTCACTTTCTCTTTTCACGCCTAATTAAGTTGCCATTTGCATCATAGTAATGATAAATGATTCTACCGTCTGGATATGTTATCGTTTCCATCTTGTTGCCGGCATCGTATGAATATATCGTCGCACGTGCTTCAGTATCATAATGGATGGATATCGTCCAATTCGTACTATCGCATTGATTAGTACCGTTCGTATTAATTACAAAATATAAAACCCCGCCTTCGCTTATCGGCAGTACGATATCATGATCCACTCCAGCATCATTGTTATAATCCAGCTTCGCCTGCCAAATGGGAGTGAAGCCGTTTAAAATGGTTGCTTTGACACCATCCCCACATGCTGTATTACTTTTGGCTGCATGTCCGCTCACACGCACCGAGCCTGACTTTGGAGCCACCCATTTTCGGACGGAATCAGACTTATCGGGATGCTGCATATTATGTGTAATGATCGAAAACGGATATTTTCCTCTCCACAGTTTTTCGCTAGAGTCCCATTCCATATCCTCATATTTGGAGCCTTCCAATTCTTGATAATACCAATTAGACTGCCCTTGTGCCGGACTAAATCCAGAAACGGATGAGTAAGTTAGATCAGCTATTGGTGCCATATAAGTGATATGCGGATCCCATGATGTACCGTCACAATCCGCATTGTCATTCGAAGCTACTAGAAAACGCAACTTATCATCTACATGAACGGTCATATCATGTTGGACTTGGAGGCCTTCTGCATCATCAAATCGAACAGGCGCCGACCATACGACTTTGTTGTTTTTCTGGATGGATGCAATGATTCCATTTCCGCACTTCGTGTTCGCTTTGGCCACCCTTCCCGAAATTCGGATCAGTCCGGATTCCGGTGCGATCCAAGTTCGTACAGAGCTTAGATCGGTTGGATGTTGAAAAGAACGACCTATGAGCGAATATTGATTCCCCCCCTTCCACACCTCTTCCTTCTCATCCCAATTTAGAAAGGAAAAAGCCCCATCCTTGCCTTCTTCATAATACCAATTGTTCTGTCCTTGAACGCCACTAAATCCTTCAGAGGCAGAATAGGCTAATGAAGTGTTCGCGTCTAGATACGTGATGCTTGGATCCCAATATGTACTGTCACAATAATTGTTCTGTTCTCCCTTGTTTATGATAAAGTAAAGTGCTTCACCAGAGTTAATGTGCGTCTCGTAGTTCGACGTTACCCCGTCGATGTCGTTATACTCGATATGGGTCGTCCAAAGTAATCTCGTATTTTTCCGAATCTCTACTCTTACGCCGTCCCCACATCCGGGATTACTCTTAGCAACGCGTCCATTTATGCGTATCAACCCACTTTTGGGCGCTACCCATTTCCTTACAACATCTGTTTCATCTGGATGATTAACATTTGCTGCAATCATCGTAAAAGGATGACTCCCCCTCCATAGTCGTTCAGATTCATTCCACTTCAAATCAACATACTGTTTCCCATTCCATTCCTGATAAAACCATTGATTCTCCCCTTGAATGGAACTGTAGTCTTTACTAGATACATATGTATTTTTGTCTTGTTGAGCAAATATGCTATTCTCGCTATAAATAAAAATAAGAATGAAGAATGCAAGTATTACCGTAATTTTGATAAATGCTCCTTTTGATCGCAAAATAATCCTGAACCCTCCTTTTTTATATAATTAATACTTGATTCTAAAGGAATCTAAAAGAACTATAATACTAATTTTCATATGCTCATGGATTCATATAGTAGCATTATTTTCCCTACTGCACACTTATTATTTGTTAGCATTTATTTGTAAATAATGGAGGTTTGATGACTCTATAATCTTATATCAACAACTCACGATATATTTTAGCAGTATTATGATGTAACTATTCTTTAACTATCTTTCTCTGTACCTGATTGCCATTGGCATCATACTCTATTTCAACAATCTTTCCATTTGGATAGATGATTCGCTTTACTTCATTACTTTGATTATATTCGTAATGAACTATATTAAGATTTCCTTGAGTGTTAAGTAGTCGTAGCCTTACTTGATCCATGTCCAAATAAGCCCCAACTTCCCCACCCACCGCAAACCGGATGCGAATGGATGCAACATTCGGCTGAACAACAAACCGAGTATAATGTGCTTTCCAGCTCCAAGCTCCATTTCTATATCCGTTATGAATTTCTCCTACGTTATTCCCCTTGTCATCTATTTGTATAATACTGACTACAGCTTGTCCTTCAGGCAAATAATATCTCAAGTAGGAACTAAATTCATACGCAGCTCCCCCAAGGACGGGAATAGGATCTGATAAAGCATACATAAAAGAGTCCTTATCATCTAATCCATTGAATAATCGATAATGATATTTCCCATCTACAGGTTCATATGGGGCAATTGTAGCAAATGGGTTTGTGCTGGTACCGTTCCTCCATACTGTCTCCCAAAAATCAGGTAAATTGTTAGAATTCTCGTCTTTCTCAAATCCCTCGTTCATATCAATCTGAGTTAACTCCACCTTATCAACATCCAAAATAAGCACCGACTTCGCCACCAACTCCAAATCGGATGCGGATAAACTTGGTGTCTGGATTTAGAACAAAACTATTGTTTTTTTCATTCCATTTCCATCCGCCGTTATTGTAGGTGTAATGAATTTCCCCATTGTTATTCCCTTGAGCGTCTGCTTGGATAATGCTCATCTCAGCTCGTCCCACAGGCAAATAATATCTTAGAAATGCTTTAGTTGTATAAGCTGATCCACCCGTAACAGGAATCTGATCAGATAGCACATACTGATAAGATTGTGCATCGTTGTCACCATTGTATAATCGATAATGAAGTTTCCCCTCTACTGGTTCGTATGGAGCTAAGATTGCGTACGAATTCGAACTCACCCCATTTCTCCAAACAACTTCCCAAAAATCAGGTAACTGATTATGGTTGGAGTCCTTCTCGAAACCACCATTTATGTCAACCATATTGGAATATGAGCTACTGTTTACCTGATTAGCAACAGTCCCCAAAGCCGTTGCAACTTTTGTATTTCCATACGCACCTCGTTTAAAGCTTTCTTGATTCAAGAACACTTTTTCTGTGGGACTAGCATTAGCGGCGCTTGAAATCAGAAAGAAACTTAACATTATCGTCACTATACCCATTAAATAACTTTTGAAAGGTAGCTTCACAACATCCATCCCCTTATCTGGCCTAAGTATTTAGTATATTTCCCATAAGACTTATTTAACAGTTATTATTTCCCACAATAGAAAAAGAAAATGGAACGCATTCGACTCGACTCTTTCCAATAATCATATTAAAATTTACAATGAATTTACTTACTAACTATATAGGGGGTTCTAATGTTCTGATGATTAAAGTGTCTAAAATGGCTATCGCTTTTCTCTTATTATTTGCTTGTCTTATTCCAAATGCGATGGCGGACAATGGACAGAGGCGTTTGTTGAGTAATACGTTCGAAAGCCACGATAATGATAGCCTTGGAATGGTAACAGCATATAGTGCCAATGTCGGAGGTTATTATTCAACAATTCCTCCTGAGGCCTCTACTGTGAATGGCGAACTGGGGATCCAGCCTCATAGTGGAGTTGGATATTACCGCGTCGCTGGTCAAGACAAGAGCAATTCGGAGAACAGCTTCATTTACTTCAAGCTATATACGAATTTGAACTTAAGTATCCACGAAGGAATGAAATTATCCTATTGGGTCTATCACTACCAGTATACACAAAGTAAAAGAATGGCGATTGATCTCGTGTTCGAGGATGGTTCTACTTTGCGAGATAGCGGCATTACAGATACAAGAGGGCAGCGAATGCACCCTGCATATCGGAATGATCCATTAAATCAGTGGGTTCAAGTCGAGGTCGATTTATCTCCACACACAGGAAAAACAATTAAGGAAGTACTTGTCGCCTATGACGACCACGAGGCTTCGGAGACCGGGTATTTCAGAAGCTACTTTGACGATCTCAGCATCGCACCTTCCCAAGATTTAAGCGCCCAGATCGTCTCGAATACCATTCCAGATTCGATGCTACCAGGCTCTACGCATGAGGTATCGGTTACGGTCAAAAATACAGGGAAAAGAGAATGGTCGGAAGCAACCGCCGTTCGCCTCGGAGCCGTTGACGATAGTGATCCATTTGCCATTGGCAGACACGTCATTTCTAACGGTGGCACTGTAAAATACGGCGATACCGTGACATTTACTTTCAACATGGTTGCTCCCGCCCATGAAGGAGTAATGGTTACCGACTGGCGAATGGTTCAGGATGGTGTTGCATGGTTTGGCGATATGATTAAAAAGGAAGTCAAAGTAGCTCATATCCCTAAGCCCTCTATTGCAAATCATTATTATACATATAACTCGGCAAATCAGTTGTTTGATGTACTGCATACAGATTACCGAATCGAATACGCCTATGACACCAATGGGAACCTGCTTAAAAAAATGAAAACAAATAACTTGCTTCCGAACGCAAGCTTCGAGCAGGGAACTTATTTCTGGAATTTCAGCCCGACTATGGCCATCTCAGCACATTTGTCGCATGAAGGCTCACATAGCATTCGCTTTTATTCGGATATTCCCATACTTGGTACTTCCAGTGACAGCTACTTCATACCGGTTAAACCAAATACTGAGTATGAGCTGCGAGCTAACATTTACAACAACTTGAAGCAAGGAAGCTTCTACGTGGACACCTATGAATTCGACAATCAAAATATCGGTGTATTTGATGGGGATGCAGTATTGGTTTCTCAGAAAGGACAGTGGGGACAAGCTTCTGTTAAGATACGCACAAAGCCGAATACGACGAAGATTATTGTAAGGGTAGTAGCCGATTCGGATGCTGTCGGAGAGGCTTATGCCGATGCAATTTCACTTGTAAAGAAGTAATGCCAAACAACAGTCTGGTTACAGAAACTTGAAGAAGGATGGTTCGCGACCATCCTTCTTTTTCTTGATTTATTGCGAGGCTTATTTTCAATATGTCTCATGTTTTACTTTTTCCGTTGAAAGATGACGGAATCTACGGTTACTGTCCCGGAGGCCTTGTCTTCTAGTGCTAAGAGATTAAAATGGACTCTAGCTCGCACCGTATGAGCTGGTGGCTTTACTTGTACCTGAACACTCTTCCAGCTCGTGTTACCACTGTACTCGAATGGCGTTTCATTTCCTAAAAAATTATTATTAACGTCAAAATAGTGCATGATGACCTGAAACTTAGCCTTACTTAGATTTGTAATTGCAATTTGACTGCCTAATGTATAAGGCTGACCACCTGTTACGGCTACGTCTTGGAAAAACGTGTGCATTCCATCTTTAGGTATATTAGATATAGCCATTTGCTGTGCATGCTTACCACTGGACACCGGGGAGGTAACTACTCGGTAATTGGCTGGTACCCCTGCAGATTCCCAATTGCCCCAGCCATCTGCAACCCCACTCGTTCTTGTATTTGTCTCAAATCCGGGATTGATGAGCAAATTGCTCTGCTCCCCTTTTTGGAATGTCACGGAGTCCACCTTTACGATTCCTGATGCATTGTTGTCAACCGCTAGAACATTAAAATGAACTCTGGCTCGTACTGCCTTGGCTACGGGACGCACTTGTTCATTAATGCTTAACCACACCGTGTTCCCGCTATATTCAAAAGGTGTTTCATATCCGATAAAATTATTGTTAACGTCAAAATAATGCATAATGACCTGAACTTTGGCTTTGCTTAGATTTTCTGTCGCAATTTGACCACTTAATGTATAAGGCTGACCACCTGTTACGGCTACGTCTTGGAAAAACGTATGCATTCCATCTTTAGGTATATTAGATATAGCCATTTGCTGTGCATGCTTACCACTGGACACCGGGGAGGTAACTACTCGGTAATTGGCTGGTACCCCTGCAGATTCCCAATTGCCCCAGCCATCTGCAACCCCACTCGTTCTTGTATTTGTCTCAAATCCGGGATTGATGAGTAAATTGCTCCGCTCCCCTTTTTGGAATGCCACAGAGTCTACCGTTACGATTCCAGAGGCATCGCTGTCTAAGGCTATAATAGTAAAATGAAGTCTGGCTCGCACTGTCTTGGCTACGGGTTGTACCTTCTCATTTATACTCAGCCAACTTACGTTTCCTCCATATTCAAACACCGTCTCGCTTCCGATAAAACTATTATTATTATCAAAATAATGCATGTTTACTATTAATTTTGCTTTGTTTAGATTGGTTATTGCGATTTGACTGCTTAATGTATAGAGTTGACCATCGCTTACTGATATGTCTTGAAAAAAATTAGCCCCTCCATCTTTCTGCATGTTGGAAATTTTCATTTGTTGAGCATGCTTACCACTAGATACGGGAGCAGTAACAACTTGGTAATTGGCTTTTACTCCTGCAGATTTCCAATCTCCCCAGTTATCTGCGACTCCATTCTTTCCCGTATAGATTTCAAATCCGGAGTTCATTAACATATTGAAGTTTTTCTGTAGTAGATTTCCATTCACGTCATATTGATATTCTACAACGGTTCCATCCGCTAGCTTCGAATTTACTAGCCGCCCGGAACTATCATAAACATTTACCGCCATTTTCTCTGCGGCAAATCCTTTAGTTTGACTGAATGTTAGCAATGTAAGACTTATTAGAACTAGCACGAGCATGAATTTCGATGGTCTAAAACGAATCATATTCTACATTCCCCTTTTCCCTATTTGTAAAACCCAAACTCTTCTCACTGTTTAATTACAATACACCTAAAAAAATTGTCAATTTCAATGGCTTTCATTATATCCTCTATTTGTATAGCTGAGAACCATATTATGTTTAGTGTTCAATTGAAATAATTATGTTCCAATGGTATTACCGGGCAAGCCTTTGTTAATTTCCCCTTGTATGACTTGGCTGTTTCGGTAGTCTCTCTCTCAGTTATTAAAGATTCAAGAAGTAGAAACAACCAATTTAAAAGTTACCTATAGCAAAGAGGCCCACGAGTCCATGAGCCTTCTTTGTTTCTATAAGTTAGTTGTTCTGTTCATCAAGTACACTGGAGTCCATATCCCATTATTCCATATCTATAACCCTTAATATATTTCCGTTCTTATCGTAACGATAGTATTTGTTCCTGCCATCAGCCCCGATCCACTGCATCAAGCGACCATTTTTATCATACACGTATTCATCCAAAACCCTTGTTTTGTTTACTTTAATGCTTTTCAATTCAACAGGATGTTTTCCATACCAGTAAACTCTGAATTCCAGTGCGTGCCCCGGATGTTCATTTCTGAATTGAACATTTAAATCTTGAAAATGATTGATAATAAACTGCTCTTGATATACATCCTTCTGCTGAATAATCTCTCCTGTATCAGTATCGTATATGTCAAGCCTTACGACAGGATCTTTGCTATCACTGCTATTCTTTAATTTCATCGACCAAGTGCTTATCCATGTCCCGATTTCCATACCTTTTTCATATGGCCCGAAACTCATATATCCTGATTGATCCTGTTGAGGCTCCACAACCCATGCATTCTCAATAAGCTTTCCTGTTCTATGCCCCATTGCCGGATCAGACATATTCCACGCTTTCCCGAATGAACTTGGATACGTTCCCTTCATTTGAAGGTTCCTCATTTTGATAAATGCATTGCCATACCAATAGGTCCGGAACTCCAATCGGTGACTCGGGTTTACTTGGACGAATCTCAAATTAAAACTTTTATATTCATACGGACGCTCAAATTCTTGCCGTCCGATCTCACGGAAGGATAGGATCTCATCGGCATCAACATCAAACACCTCTAAACGAACTACTATTGCGTTATCTGCCGAATGATTGTCGATCATTAATGGCCAATTGATTTCCCATGTTCCTACAGGTACATCCTTTACGTAGGGTCCAAAAGTCAGAAATCCTTCGCTATCTTGCTGCGTATTCGCTGACCAGCCCTCTTCATCTAATCTACCAGTTCCGTGCCCAATCACAGGCTCTGATAAACTCCATGTTTTCTTATAGACTATATTTGTAGATTTGCCTATGGATATATCTTTGGCCGTAACCTTGGCTACCCCGTACCAGTAAATCCGGAACTCTAATCGGCAATCCGTTGATATATTGTCAAATGGAAGCTCGAAATACTGCGTTACATTAGAATAGAGGAATTGCTGCCTCGTCACTTCCCGTGACGATAAAATCTCATCTGCATCGGGATCATAGACTTCCAAGCGAACTATTTTCGCATTATCCGCAGAGTTGTTATCGATTATCAATGGGAAGCTTACCTTCCATGCTCCTAGCGGGAGATTCTTCACATAAGGTCCAAAGCTTAAAAAACCTTCCTTATCCTGCTGCATATTGGCTGACCAACCCTCTCCATCTGCTCTGCCAATTCTGTGACCGAGTGCAGGATCGGACATCTTCCATGATTTTATAAAATCCAATTTTGCTGCTTGATGGACAGCCACATGATTCACTTGAAGTGTGGTTTCTCCATACCAGAAAACCCTAAATTCCAATCGTTGTTTTGGTTTTGTTTTCATAAACTTCAAGTAAAAATCCTGATAGCTCTGAGATTTAGATAATTGATAGCCTGTAAGCTCTTGAAAAGCCAATACCTCATTAGAATCAGGATCATAAACTTCCAACCGAGCAATTTTAGAGGAAGCATTTATACTACTGGACACCTTCATAGACCACGTTGCAGTCCATTCTCCTATATCTAGATCATCTACATAAGGTCCAAAAACTAAAAATTCTTGCTTATCTTCTGGAGCTATAGCTATCCAATCATCTCCTTGTACTTTACCAGTACGATGTCCGATATTCGGAGAAAGCATTCCCCATTTTCTAACTTTATCACTCGTTGAACCTAACTCAATATTTAGTTTAGAAGACTCTTTAGCATCTGCTGAATGCTGTATTAGCGAAGCCAGCGCGACCAACAAACAAGTACAAACAATACATTTTACGATCATATGAATATGACGCAGCATTAATAGCAACCATCCTTATTTGTGATTTAATTAAACTTCTACTCTCAACTCTACAGGACAGCCAAGAAAGTAAAAGAGCCATCTTCCTGCTAGATTATCGGAATAGCTGTCTACGTAAGAAGCGGAAGAATTCGTAAAAACAGCATACAAAGAATACATGCCCCAACCATTAATATGTAATCAAGTTTTGGGGCGCGCTATTCCCTGAAGATGCTGTCATGTATTTTAGGATTAAGAATGAGCTTTCCAATGCTCAACCAACCCAGATTCCTTGCCTGAAATCACCTTATATATGTTAGCCTGCACTTCAGATGGTGAAAGCCTGTAATTCCAAATTCTCATCTCACCAAGCTTACCCGCAAATCGGTATAGGCTCTATCGCTGTTTCCTGATATGAACGCTGACGTCGTCGCTGCAACAGAATAGGACGTATTTCCTTTAACTGCGGCTAAATTTTGCTTTACACCGTTAATGTATAATTCATTATCAACCGCGATAGGTAAACCGTTATAGAAAGTTGCAGCTACGTGCACCTAACGATTACGTAATGTGGCCGAAGATATGCCTATAATGTTGCTTTCACCAGTGTTAAATCCAAAATATCCGTCTGCAAACCAAAGTGCATAATGGGTATTCCATGAAAACGGCATGACAGAATTAGTTCCGTCCCAATACATCCAAAATTCAACAGTATTCTTAGCACCAGCTTTGTTATTAGCTGAAATATTATTCAACATTAATTGTTCTTTTCTCTTGAAATCTTTACTAGCAGGAACACGTCCTAGCTTCCTATACTCCACCAATCCAGGCTCTCTCAACAGCAATACTTGATCTCTATTTGCCTGTACTTCCTCTTGAGACAATGGATAATTCCATATTCGTACCTCACCTATTTTACCGCCAAATCGGTATAGGTTCTTATCGCTGTTACCTGATATAAAGGCTTTCGGGGTTGCCGAAACTGGATACGTTGTCATTCCCTTAACAGCTGCTATGTTCTGCTTTACGCCATTAATATATAATTCATTATCTGTCGTATTAGGTACACCGTTATAGAAGATTGCTGCAACATGCACCCACTTGTCTTTTAACTGATCCGATGGTATACCAGTAATATTGCTTTCGCCCGTATTAAATCCAAAATATCCGTCCGCAAACCAAAGTGCATAATGGGTATTCCATGAGAACGGCATGACGGAATTAGTACCATCCCATTTCATCCAGAACTCTACCGTATTTTTAGCCTCCGATGTTTGATTTACCGCCAAATTTTGCATCAAGCTCTGATCACCCCCACTAAAATGGAGAGTAGAAAGCTTATGCGTTATGTTCCCGTTGTTATCGTATACGTAGTCTATACTTTGACCAGCAGTGGATTGAGCATCATTTAACCGTCCAGCCTCATCATAGGAATACTTACTTTCAACATTTGCAGCAGAGGCTTGGATGACTCCACTCTGTAATACCATATAGCAGGTACATAAGTTTACACACATCAACAAAATGATGCGTTTTTTCTGGCGTGCTAGCCAATTCATTCTTTTTCTCACCTTTCTAATTCAACCTCGCAAGATATTTATTGCTACTCTATTACGTATTCCTATATTGCACCAGTTAATATATGTTATTTCAAACGTATATACAAAGCCTCCTGAACTTTCAACAATCGAATTCGCGCTCTCTCTTTGGAGTTTAATTAGTAATGGATTGATTCCGGGCAACAACCATTACCAGATTGTCTGTTCACTATAGTAGTCGGACTATGTACCCCTTAAGTTGCGATATTCTCTTTCTCGCCCTCCTATCCACTTGGAAGGACTGTTCGTTTCGATTTTATTTACAATCTCATTTTATTTCGGAAAAACCATGAGAAAGCGAAGGTAAGGTAGTTGCATCAAAACACGGTGGTATCTGATAATTACGGAGTTATGACAATGAAAGAGGTTTGTGATGAAGGGGGATATTATTCAACACTTATATGTGCGCACAACCGTATAAGAAAAATATCATACGGGGTTGATAAGGGTTAGGTTCTTTCGGGACATGCCGACCGATTCATTCGGCACTGGGTGGGGGCATCTACCAAAGAAAAGAACCACAATACGATGGTTAGTCGCATTGTGGTTTTACATAATTATTACTATTGGAGACTAAGTTAAAGATTTATTAACAGCCTTATTCATCACTATAACTGTTTATCGCCATCTGTACCTTCTTTTAATTTATATACCTTTGGGGTAACAAAATAAGATAAAAATACAAATAACAAAATAAACATTACTGTGATTATGAACAATAGAAATCTAGTAACAACGATATTTTTTACTTCATCCATAATGTATTTTTTTAGTTTATCACCGTAGAAAGCATCCAGATAATAACTCAACAATATACCAGTAATAAAACTAGTATAAAAATAAACTTCTCTTTTCCAAGGCCATACATACAACTGTGAACATTTACATTTATACGCCTTCCATTGTCCACCAAAAATTAGCCATTTCAATGGAATCGGATTATTACATTGAGAGCATCTTAATTTTCGCAATAGATAATCTATCCTCCTCTCATTTATCCTTTTGTAATTTAGATTCAATTGTAGTGACATTTAGTTTTATGATGTTATTGATGTTTACTTGAAGTAGTGCTTGTGCTCTACTTTACCTGACGGGGCAATATCAATCTGGAACATAGAGAATACACCTCCCTTTTTATTGTAAAGCCAGTATACTTCTCTATTAAATGTGCCCGACTCTGTCTTTGGTGTGAATCCAGTTAGCCCCGAATGTTCTGTTGCAGCCAGAGTAGTAGCCACCCAAATACCCGCTTTTACCCCACCCGTAGTGATACCTAAAACATAGTTAACATAAAATCCTGAAATAAAGTTTTCAACCGTAGCTTGTGATTCTGACTTCTCAAATGAGTACCTAACCGCTCTAAATGAAGCCCCCATCTTCTCATAAAAATCAGCACGCTCGGCATACATGTTTCCATTTACTATTTTATTTTCATCATAGTAAAATCTTTGCGTGCTTCCAGTAATACTTATATCAGCATATTTTCTTAATATAGGTTTATAAATAACTTGAGTATCTTTTGATACAAGATATTGTGGCATTGTATTACCGATGACTGTTTCATTTTTCGAAATACCATTGGCAAATTTAAAGGTCACATTATATCCTATGGTTTCCTTTCCATGAACAATAGTTCCCCCAAAATCATTAACAAAATCAGCAACTTTACCATACTCATGACCTGTTGGATCACTATAGATAAGAGGATTATTTGCCACATACGCATACAAATTCAAACTCAGCGGGTTCTTGATATCCCCTTCATACGTATCCTCATTAATAAACCGCCCTACACTTGGATCATACCATCTTGCGCGCAAATATTGCAGATTCGTTGCTGCGTCCCAATATTCGCCCGAGTAGCGGAAAATGTTTGGAACCTGTTCCTCCTGTACCACTGGATTGCCCCAGATATCGTACGTATAGCGGTTTAGTACATTTCCTTGCGCATCCCGAATTTCGGTAATGTCGCCGTGTCCGTTGGATACGTAGTATTGCATGCCTTGTCCCGGAATCTGACGAGCCAGCAGCTTGCCGTAGTCGTCATGGACATAGGATGCGGTAATCGTGACGCTGCCATTCGCTTCTACCTTACCTTCTGCTACAATCTTTGCCCGATCATCATAGTAATAGCGGGTCGTTACGCCCCCTTCGGTTCGTTCTACCATAAGGTTATCCCCATTATAGCGGTAGCTGACGGCTTTGCCGTCCTCCGTCGTTACTTGGGTCAGGCGGTTACGGCTGTCGTATGCGTAGCTTGCTCCCTTGATGTTCGGTGCCTGATCGCTTTGCAAAGTGCTGCGGTTATCTCGTTGATCGTACGTATAGGCCTCATTGAATTGGCTTGAGGTCTTGATTCGATTCAGTTGATCGTAGCTGAACTGGAAGAACGCTCCGTTATCATTCTTCGCTATGATGTTGCGATTGTTATCATAGGTATAGCTGTAGTTTCCAAACAACGCATCTCCTTGCTTCTGCTGGATGCCCGTCCTGTTCATTCCATCATAGGAATAGACTTCATTCAGTCCGCTCGAAGACTTCAAATCAGCAATCCGATAGGAGTCATCATACGAATATTCAAATCGAGCCAGCTCTCCTACGGTGCCATCCATTACTCTCATGCTCCTTGGCACTGAAATCGAGAAGAGTCGCTCCGTTTGACTTGCCAGACGGTAGGCGCCCGACGCTATAGCTTGCTCTTCGCGCAATCCCCGCTTCTCGTAATTCAATGACAACACCGTCTTGTCCGGATACGTAATGGATGCGAGTTCACCCGACGGATAATACGTATAGCTTGTTGTCCCTGTCTGATCCGTCATTGTCGTCCGTTTGCCTGTCGCGTCATAGCTATACGAAACTCTTTCGTCCGGCGCAACGACGGCCGTCAGGAAGCCCCGGCTATTGTAATCGAACTGTTGAATCTGTCCCTTCCGATCAATGCTCTTGATCACGCTGCCGTTGCCGTCATAATAGAAGCGTTTGCCTTGCTTGTTCGGATCAGTTTGCTCCAGCAGACGGCCGATGCCGTCATACCGCTTCTGCACGGTATTTCCGTCCGCATACTTGACTTCGACCATATCGCCCGACAGATTATACCGATACCGCGTCGTCTTCCCTTCAGCATCTGTAACGGCGATCAGGCGCCCGAGTACATCATACTCGTATTTCGTCACATTATGGTTTCCGTCGTAAGCTACCTTAACGTTCCCCGCATAGTCATATTCATAACGAGCTAACAAAACTTCTTGACCCGACGACTTGATTTCTTCCTTCTTGATGACTCTGCCCATAATGTCGTACGTTTCACGCATTCCATTATTTTCCCCGTCGAAGGTTGTCTTGGTGTTTGCCGCATCGTTATAGACAACGCGGTTCGATCTGGAACCAAATTTCTCCTTAATAATCCGATCCCAGGCGTCATACTCGTATTGAATCACGGATCCGTTAAAGTCCCCTTTGCGAATCAACCGGCCGTTCTCATCATACGTGTGCTGAGCCATGCCTCGCCCATTCGTTTCAGCAATCAGGTTGCCGAGCGGATCGAAATGTTTCTCGATTTGCAGCCCGTTCGGATTGGTAATGAACATCTTATTGTTCTGATCATCATATACGACGGTCGTCTTCGTTCCGTCGGGATGAATTTCGGCGGTAATTCGTCCCAGCTTGTCATACGTATAGGAGGTCTGGTTTCCGTTACCGTCTGTATATTTCGTTGGCAGCCCACTCTCCGGAATATATTCCATCTGACTTTTGACGAGTTCATTCTTGCCCTCTACGTTCTTTACCTCTACGGCTTGTCCGCTCAGATACATGCTCTTGAATTTAGGGCTGAAGTCTTGATAAATGGTTGTTTCCCCGACATCTCCCTTAATCCGAATCTTAATCGGGTTGCCGGCATAGTCATACTCATAGTTCAATTGTTGGACAATTTCGCCTCGATCATTTTTGGAAATGGCCTGCTTCAATCCCCCGCGATATCGATCGTATTCATATTCAGAGCTCAGCGTCATTCCCTGATCCATCGGCACACTACTACTCTTCATGCGGAACAGCTTATTCTCTACTACGTCTCTGTACTCATAACGGCTTGTTATGCCGATCGGATTCGTTTCCGAAGTCAGTTGTCCCCAATAATCATACTCACGCGTAGTAATACGAGGCGCAGATGCATATCCCTCTTGATAATGCGTCTCTTCAATCCGGGTCGGATTCGGATTCCTTCGGAATCTGTCATATGCATAATTGAACACCTGTCTATCATTTGTCTGTAGATCCTTAACTTCCGTTTTCGTGTTATAGATTGCCGAAGGTTTATCGTACGCAACAAACTGCTTCTCGTACGTATAGGTCGTCGTTTTGTATTTATCGTACACATCCACAGAAAACCTAAAATCCTGCTCGATGTACTTTCCTCCATCACCAATCCCCGCTCTATCTTTCACGTTACTATGATCCATTGTATATTTAAGGGTCAATTCATTCTTTTGTGTATATTGGGATGAACTATAGTAACTGCGGCGAGATTTATATCGCACCACACGTTCCTCCGCGAAATCTCCGATTTTCCGTTTAATCGCGCCATCAAATCCGTATTCCGTAATGGCTTTGGTCGGATGCTCTATTACGCCAAGTGCGATAACCTCGTTCTCTCCCCAATTTACCCTGTATGCTTCAGATCCTTCAGGTATTTCTGAATACGAGCTGACTAAATTAAAAAATAAGGGCTTCCATACGCCATAATCATACTTGGTCGAGCGGCCCATTGGATCGATCACTTCTGTTAAAATATCCTGCTCCCGGTACAGATAATCGTTCTTTATTTTTTTGACTCTTTCTTTCTTATAGATCACCCTTCGATCTCCGCTTTGAATAGTAACCGTATGATTTCCGTTGTAGGAAATATTCATTTCATTCTTGCCTTGATAGTCTCTGGTCGAGCTTTTGATCTGATGCAGAACCCACCCTATGTCCGGCTGATACTTATATGAGAATTGAATGTAGTTTCCATCTGTGTCTTCGATGAAGATGAGATTGCCTATATGATTAAAATATTGGCTGACTCCCGTCGTCTTATTGAGGAGCTCATAAGAGGCTCGCTCATCGGACTGCAATAACTTATTTGACTCCATAAAGACCAAATCGCCGAGCGGATACCCTACCAAACGGTCACCTTCCAGCCCATATGTACCGACGCCCGAAATATAAATGTAGCCATAATTGTTAACCCACTTTAGATACGAGATATCCCAAATCCACCCCTTACCGAGATGAAAAATTTCTTCCTCCTTGGTCTCCCGCGTTCTGTTTCTACCGTTTTCATTCACATAGATATCGTCTTTCGCCAAGGAACTGTCGTAAATTCTCCGCAGCGCAAAATCCATGCCGTTCGGTCCAGGCATAACCATATCCGTTACTTCCACACGCAAAGAGCCGTCTACAGGCGAGATATGGTCGCTAACGGATCCGACGGAGTAAGGTGCTTGATCCAGCCGGATTGGTCGATTGCGGAGCGCTTTCTCATCGTATAGATTATTGCTAAGGAAGGCTAACGATCGCTTCTCCCGTAATCCATACACTTGATCCGTCACCGACGGACTCCCTTTCCCATAGACCTGTTCCGTTACGCTGGCTTGGTATACAGCCTCTGATACACTCTTCATTTGTTCTTGATGCTCGATTATCGGATCTGGAGCAGGCTTCGGATAGGTGCTGGTCATGAATTGCTCGTAGTCTTTTCCCTGCTGCTTTGCTTTTAACCCTTGATAGATTTGATGAAGCTCATAGCCCTTGAACAGTTCCTCTGTCACCCAATCCCTAGTCACGCCAAAGGTTTCAGTTAAGGAGGTAATCGTAATAAGCTCGTTTGGGTTTAAATCCGTGAATGTTGCGTGCGGACCATATACGCTATCATACACACTTGTAGTTACCGATGGATGATTTTCCTTGTTTGGAATATCAATCGATAACCTATCTTCTGCCGATATCAATGGTATGCTGGTGAACAATAAAGCAAATGCGAGAATAATTGACAACCATTTTTTCAAAATGTATCTCTCCTTATCAATTCTAATTCATTCGTTTCAATCGAGTATTAGCAACATATACCTCTCCGCTTCCATTGCCTCCTTGTTCCATTAAGTGAAAATGCACTACATGGAGACATCAGTATACAAACGCCTAGCACATAAAAAAGCGAGAATATGATTTTACTCCTCATAAATTCACCTCCCTATCTCATATCGTTAATACACATAGATTAAATTGGAGCCGATGGCTGGCGTTTTGTACATTTCACTTTCAATTTCGATTGGATTTAATGCCCGATTCCAGACTTTCAACTCTGCTATATTTCCGTGAAATTGATATTGGGTATCATTATTCCAACCAGAGAAGTAAGCACTATCTGCAACATTTCTATTAGAGGCAGTCCCTATCTTCACAAGAGTTTGTCGAACGCCATTGATATACAACTCGTTTTTGTATGTATCTCCATTCGTGAATATTGCAGATACGTGAACCCACTTATTAACTACTGAATCCGATGAGGTTCCATACAAATCTCCATTGCCTGTATTGAAGCCAAATAATCGATCATTAAAGTACAAATCGTACATGCTGTTTGCCCAGCTAAAGGGCATCTCGATTTGGTTCCCGTTCCACTTCATCCAAAATTGAACGGTTGTCTTCGCATTATTAGCACTGCTAACTCCCTTGGCATTGATTGCAACTTTTTCTTTTCCTGTAAACGTCTTTTTCTCGGTGGGAATATAGCCACTTTCTGCAACATTTACAGCAGATTTTCGAATCAAGTTCCCATTTGCGTCATATTCATAAATGACATTGTTCCCTGCATAACTCGTACCCGCTGACAGCATTGTTACAAGAAATATTAGTAGTGATGATAGTATCTTTTTCATATGATTCCTTCCTCATCCGAATCTCATTGTTTAGTACTGCGTATACGATTACCGTTTTGATCGAAATCATATATAAAAATACTTATGAGTACTCAATCTATTACCTGAACATGCACCCATGCCACAGCCATCATATTCCCGTATTGATCAACCGTGTAGACATGCGTTATGTATGTACCTGATTCATTATTATGCTTGCCGAAGGGAATTCGGATTTTCCATACACCCGGCTTTACTTTTTCTCCTTTCACCCACGGACTTTCAAGATCATCTTGTCCATTGTGATCCGTCCATGTTGGAAATCTGACTTCATTGATGCTATTAGGAACTCCTTCTACAAAAATTTCATATGAACCATCGCTTTTCTTCACCTCTTGCGGAGCTCTAAGTTGAACGTTGTTACCGCGAACCGTAACGATAAAACCATCTACAAACTTCCCATCCGCATAGACATGGGTAATATAGCTTCCAGCCTCCTGATTATGCTCACTATAAAGTACAGTTGCTTTCCATACTCCATTCGCTACTTTACTTCCCTCAATCCACTTCAAATCATCCTGACCGTTGTGATCTGTCCACGTTGGGAACTGAACCTTCTGAGTATTATGATCCAAACCATAGATGGTGATATCGTAGGACACACTTGATAGATTCGTCTCGGTCGGATACTGAGTTCCGCCCGTCACATTCACCTCTGCTCCGCCAAGCATCATGTTGTTTCTGTATTTGTCAAAGCTATAAATATGTGTGATATACTTTCCTGTCTCATAATTATGCTTCTTGAATGGTATCGTTATTTTCCATGTGCCGTTGCCTTGATTGATTCCTCTAATCCAAGGTTGCTCCAGATCGTCTTGGCCATTTGCCTCTGTCCAAGTTGGAAACCTAACTTCATTCACATTTTCACCTACGCCATCTATGTAAATATCGTAGGACTCGTCCTTCAGTGATGCTTTTTGTGGACTGCGCACTTTCACGTTAATGCCCACATTAGCAATTGTCGATGCAACCATACGATCCCCATCATAAATATGAGTAATATAAGAGCCTGTTTCCATACCGTGATTTTTGAAAAATACAGTCGCCTTCCATACTCCATCTGACACTTTCGTTCCCTTGATCCACTCCGTATCATCCTGGCCATTATGCTCTGTCCAAGTAGGGAAATAGATCTGTTCAGCGTTACTTCGTATCCCTCTTATATAGATCTCATAGGAATGAGACGATAAATTGATTGTCGGTTGTATCGACTGGTTCACTTTTTCCCGATTCGTTTGGTTTCCGTTAGAATCATAAATGTAAGACATATAAGTTCCGTCTGATAGAAAAGCAGCGATCAATTTCCCGTCAGTATCATATATGTAATCGTTCTTCTTCGTATCCGTAGGCAAATTAATAAACACCTGCTGTGATTCCTGTTTCCCTTCTTGCGCAAGCGCTTTCTCACCTCTAATAATATTTGCCCCAACCATAAGAACAAACATTACGGTGATGCAGAAGAGTATTTTCTTGGCATCCTTCACTTATACCCCTACCTTATCTTTGATATATTCTGTATTTACTATATCTGCTGACCTACACAGTATTACAGACATTAATTTACACAATTATCAAATAGGGGGTATTATTTTGGAGTATTTTATAACATCGTGTTTCTTTTTATCACTATTCCGAAGTATTTATATGTATACTATGCTCATATACTCATTGGTGGAGGTTCATAGTGAATGAAAAAACTGTTTTGCTTATTTCTTTTACTGTTTGGATTGGCTCCTGTGACAATCACTTCAGCTTTTTCTGTAGGAATGACAGATTATGAATATGATGCTAATAACAACTTAGTGAAAACGACTGCTAACGAAACTCAAACAAAGTACGAATACGATAAGAATGGAAATATGATTGGCAAGAAAATAATGAAAAATGCAGTAACGATTCCTAAGAATCTAGTACGCAACCCTTATTTCAAGGAAACGCTGGAAACCGGCGAGGCGAAAGATTGGAGAACAGAAACTTGGGGTGCAGCAAGCAGCAGCTTCTCTATTGTAAAGTTCGAAAATAAAAATTTACAAAAAATAACCGGTGAAGGTATAGTAAACAACGGTATTGTTGCCATTAGCCAAATCATCAACGTCACCGCAGACAGAGATTTCGTCACGAACGCTACGTTAACAGTAGAACAGTTAAATCAAGCGAAGGTTCAATTGTACATAGACTTCATTGGAGCGGATGGATCCTATGTTGGGGCCAACGTTACGGAGTGGGATCAGCTTACAAATGGTGGATTCATCACTCTGACGAATCATGGTCGAGTTCCAGCTTCAGCAAAAAAAGCAGTCGTATACACCATTCTTCGTGCAACCAATGACCAAGGTTCAGGAATCATCAATGTAGATTCCATCCGATTTGCATACAGCTCTGATCACAATCAAGTATCTAATCCTTCATTCCATTCTAATCTTGGCCCTGAGATAGCAGATGATTGGAGAAAGACGGTATGGAGTACAGGCAAATCACTTTTCGAAACCGCTCGATTTGAGAACAACCCTGTCCAAAAGATTTCTGCATCAGAAATGGGAGTCAATGACATGGTTGCTGTTAGTCAAACGATAAAAGTGGAGAAAAACCGTGACTTTACGATTAGCGGATTATTTCAAGTTGAGCAATTAAAAGGCAGCAAGGTTCAATTATATTTGGACTTTAAAGATGATAAAGACCAATTTATAGGCGCCAATATTACTGAGTATGAATACCCAACACATGGACAATTTATCGTTCTTTCCAATTCAGGGACAACCCCTGCAAATGCAGAGAAGGTAGTCGTTTATGCAATCATACGAAGTTTGACAAATCAGTCATCAGGCAGCATGTATGTCGACTCCATTCACTTCCAATATTCAAGTGAACGAAATTTATTATCAAATCCTGAATTTTTGATCTTTCCCGATCAAGATGAAGTCGGCGATGCTTGGAATAGAGGATCATGGCTAGTTGAGAATAACAATTTTCAAATTAAGCGTATGAATCAACAACATGTTCAAAGTATTGTAGGTTCCGGGATTCAAGCGACCGGTATACTGAGTATTATTCAAAATGTAAAGGTTGATCCAGCGAGGAGTTTTGAAGTAAGCGGAGCTATTCATATAAAACAATTGGAACGCGCTAAAGTTCAATTATATATCGATTTTATGGATGTTAATAACCAATTTATCAGGGCAAACATTACCGAACAATCTCAACCAACTACAGATTTTGTAACGTTGAGAAATAACGGGCAAGTCCCTCAAGGGGCTGTACGTGCTCTTGTATACGTAATTATAAGAGGAACCGATAATCAGGCTTCTAGCAGTATAGACATTAAAAAGCTAGTATTCAAATACAACTAGCGATATTCTTTATTTAAATAAGAGAAGTCTAGCCTAAATGGTCGGACTTCTCTTTTGATTTTACTCCATCCACTTCCTAATTAGATTCCCATTCCCATCATACTGAAAATGCAATTGCTTACCATCCACAAGTGTTAATCGTTGCAATTTACCAGAAGAACCATACTGATATTGAACATTGCCTCTCCACTTTTGAAAAGCACCAAACCGGTCGCCCCTTGAGAGTGACACCCAACATTCTCCGTTGTCGAAGTATACGATAGAATCAGCCTTCCCGTCTCCGTTCACATCTCCTACAAATTGCTGGCTTGATCCTACTCCATGACCTGCTATCCATCTAGTATAAGCTTCAAATCCACTTCTGTTTGACAGCGACACCCACCATTCTCCGTTGTCGAAGTACACAATAGAATCGGCTTTGCCATCTCCATTCACATCTCCTACAAATTGCTGGCTTGATCCTACCCCATGGCTTTCTATCCATCTTGTATAGGCTCCAAAACCACTTCCGTTTGAGAGTGCCACCCACCATTCTCCGTTGTCAAAGTACACAATAGTATCGGCTTTTCCATCTCCGTTCACATCTCCTACCAACTGTTCGCTTGATCCTACTCCATGGCCTTCTATCCATCTTGTGTAGGCTTCAAATCCACTTCCGTTTGAGAGTGACACCCACCATTCTCCGTTGTCGAAGTACACAATGGAATCGGCTTTGCCATCTCCGTTCACATCTCCTACCAACTGTTCGCTTGATCCTACTCCATGGCCTTCTATCCATCTTGTGTAGGCTCCAAATCCACTCCCATTTGAGAGTGCCACCCACCATTCCCCGTTGTCGAAGTACACAATGGAATCGGCTTTGCCATCTCCGTTCACATCTCCTACCAGCTGTTTAGTAGAACCAATTCCATGGCCTTCTTTCCAGTTCGAATAAGCTTCGAACTTATTCCCGGTTGACAGCGACACTATCCACTCCCCGTTGCCATTATAAACGATAGAGTCCTCCTTTTTGTCCCCATTCACATCAGCAAAAAAAGACATACCGAGAGATGCATCTCTACTCCCTATGGGCATTCCGTATGCTACGGGATAAAATGCACTGTTATACAAAATACTTATAAAAATAAATAATTCAGGTAACCGTGTCACTCGCATTTTAACTGATCTCCTTTATGTTCTCGAACAACCAGATTATTTTTTGGATATTTTTATATCATCTATTGAAATCTCTCCACCATGTCGAATCCCCCAAATTAAATAATAATCACTATGGGAGCCTGTAGTAAACGTAATGGTCTTGGTTCTGACATTACCAGATTCTTCGTTCCATGTCGTAAATGCCTTGTCATCTGTAAAAGACTTGTACGCAGCCCTCGCCAGAAAATAAAAATACCCATCCTTATTGTCAATCTTATTTATTATCTTGTATGAGAATGAAATTGAGTAGGTCGTATTAGGTTGAAACGCTATTTTGTTTAAATCTGTATGTAAGTACTCGTTCCACTCTTCATTTGGTGAGGAAATGCCTAGCGCTGAATATTTTCCTGTTATTACTTTAGATGGATCGTTGGTTATTCTCCCAATATTTCTATATCCAGCAACAAAATCAGAAGCTAAAAAAGTCCCGCTTTCAAAAGAGTTGTTAAGCTTAGTTATTGTGATATCATCAATCGCAATGGCTCCACCGAAGCGTTGTCCCCATATCAGATAATATTGTTCGAAAGGCCCTGTAGTAAAGGTGATTGTTGTTTCTTCCACATCTCCTACTTGTCCTTTCCATGTGGTAAAAGATTTATCATTCGCATAATCTTGACCGAAGGCTCGAGCTAAAAAATAAAAATATCCTTCCTTATCCGGCAAATCAATAATTTTATATTTGAATGTAACGGAATAGGTCGTATTCGGCTCAAAATATGCTTTTTTAAAATCTGAATGCAAGAATTCATTCCACTCTTCGCTTCTAGGGGCTCTGCCGAGAATCGATTTACCACCTGATATCACTTGATTAGGATCTGTTGTTACTGTTGCTCCTAGAGGTCCTCCAGTTTTATAAGCTGTATCTTCTAGTTTATCGCCTTCAAATGATTCTGTTTCTTTTTTAATTCTTATATTATCTATCGTTATTGCCCCACCATATCTTTGACCCCATATTAAATAATAATTATCAACAGAGGCAGTAGTAAACGTAATGGTTGTCGTATTGATGGTTCCGTCATCATAATCTTGCAACTTAGTGAAAGCCTTATCATTGATATAGTCCATATTGGCGCTTCTCACTAGAAAATAAAAATATCCATCCTTCTCAGGCTTGGACAATATTTTATATTTAAAAGTAATAGAGTACGTTGTATTAGGTTCAAATTTAATTTTACTTCGATCAGAATGCAGGAATTCATTCCAATCCACAGAGCCCTCCGCGGTTCCGTATGCAGAGTACGCTCCTTCAATAACATAATTTGAATTGTTGGTAAGCTTCTGTCCTGTGTAATCTGTGTTCTGATAGGAGCCGTGTTCAAATCTTTCAATATCATTAAGTTCGATATGCTTGTTTACCATATTTCCATTTGCATCGTAAAAAAATCTTTGTATGAGATCCATGCCCCATTTTCGAAAAGGCATTTCAATAATTCGGTTATTTGAATCATAAATGTAATTTGCTTGTCCATTCTTCTGGCGCAGCTCTGGAACAGTTCTTGTAGAATCCATTGCAAATACGGCTATCCCGTCAACACTCAATAATTGTGAAAGTAACATTATCCCCATAATGATTACGATACATTTTTTCCCCATTGATATCTCTCCTCAAATACAATTGTTTATTTCCTAGTAGATGTGTTATTACGACTCGATTAGTAATAATCCTAATCTATTTGGGTTCAGTAATAAGTCCCCCTTTCAAACAAGAAAAAAAAGGCATAACATCAGGTACAATGCATGCCTTAACGTTCAGTTGAACGCGTTTGTGTTATAGCCATTATTTTCATGTTCATTATAGATTACATTTTTCCTTAACGTAAGTACCATTGCTTTTTTTATAAGTAAACCTGTCGATAACTACACCAGCTCCCTCAGCCAATAAGACAAGAACTCCCGAATACGTTCATCCCTCTCAGACTGCAGCACTCGACGGAACATCCAGCGTACCCGCTCTCTTACCGTCCTATCCCGCTTCGCACACAATCCTAGAAGATCAATACAATGCAGCCGCTCGGCCGCGCGCCCATTCTCAAGCAGGTGGGCATATACAGCAGTTCCTCGGGCAACTTCCCGCTTGCAAGCATCTGCCAGACGCGGATTTCCGTACTCCAACTCAAGATCTGCCGGCTCGCCGGACGCAATGAGAACAAGCAGCTCCAGCATGTAAGGACGCGCCGTATCCGTCGTATTCTGAATCATGCTTAGCAAGCAAATGGATGTCGGTACAGCCACTTCATACAAGGCGCCCTGCACAACCACAATTGCTTCTATTGATTCACTGGCCAGCTCCGCTTCTGCTGTTGTCGAAGCATCCTTCAACTGAAGGAGAGCCTCAGGCAGCCGTTCCGCTGCTTCTGCCCCCCGATATGTCGTCCAAGGTATGCGAATGATATCCCATGTCATCGTTCAGCCCTCCTTCTAGGATGCCATCTCTTCTATGATTAACATATTAGAGATGCCTCCGAATCAGAAGCATATCTGCGTAATCGAAGGATGCCCCTAAGCGATAACAGATACCCTATTGTACTTCCCACTTTCCATCGCGCATGAGAATTCGATACTCCCGTGAGTAAACCATCATTATATCTGAGCGCAAGTGCAAGTTGCCGCCGACTCTCGAATATATTTAGTTGCATAAACACGAATCGATTCATGCGGATCGATCAATCACACATGGAGGCGAAGGCCATGAACGTCATGAGAGCATTAGGGTATGAGGAAACCGATCGTCTGCTCATCATTAATGCCGACGACTTCGGTATGTGTCATGCAACGAACATGGGGATTATGCAGCTGCTTGAGGAGGGATCGATTTGTTCTACCTCCATCATGATGCCATGCGGCTGGGCCAAGGAAGCAGCGAAGTGGAGTGCAGCTCATCCGGAGCTGGACATCGGAGTACACCTCACCTTCACGAGCGAGTGGGAAGGGTATAAATGGTCGGCGATGAACCGATCACGAGACATCTCCACCCTGCTCACCGAGGAGGGCTACTTCCCTGAGGATTGTCTGACCGTCGAGCATCTCGCCGATCCTGAGCAAATTCGCTGTGAGATGATTAGTCAAATTGAAGCGGCAAGACGTATTGGCATCAATATTACGCATGCGGATAACCACATGGGCAGCTTGTACGGACTCGCGTCGGGACGGGATTTCCTTGACGTAGTATTTGATGTATGTGCAGCGTATGGACTGCCGTTCCGCATGCCAAGACGTATTGGCGGCATGAAGCTGAATCCAGAACTCGAGAAGATGGCGAAGAGGCGGATCGATCTGGCAGATGCCAAAGGGGTTGTCATTCTGGATACACTGCTCGGGCTCCCTTATGAACGGATTCCAGGAGAGACATATGCTCAGGTCAAAGCCAAGGCGGAAGCACTCCTACGCGGTCTTCTTCCCGGTATTACCGAGATGTACCTCCACCCCTCCATCGTATCTGATGAATTAAAGGCCATTACTCCGCATTGGGAGAAGCGCGGCATGGAATGGAGATTATTCCGCGATCCTGACATCAAGCGTATCATAGCAGAAGAAGGGATTCAGCTCATTCGCTGGCGAGACTTGCGGGATGTGCAACGAGGCCAGCTCCCACCACTTATATAGGAGTAAAGGAGGAGCCCTTACGATGAGCATTGCGATATCCCCTGCACGCAAAGCTGCCTTCGCTTCAGGAAATATATCTGCCAACTTATTGGCCCAAATGTTCGCAGCCTATATTGTCTATTATTACGTTGACATCCTTGGCGTCCGTCCAGGACTCATCGGCATTGCGATGGTGATCCACGGACTCGTCGGCGCCTTTCTCAATCCATTATTCGGCTATATGTCCGATCGGTTTCGTACAAGGTGGGGCCGGCGCATTCCCTACATGGCATTTGGAACGATACCGCTTGCGGCTGTATTTACACTCATCTGGTTCCCGCTCGCTTCCGGTAACGGGCTGTTCTGGTACTTCCTTGTGCTCGTGCTGCTGTACGATATTCTGTATGTACTCGTCATTCTCAATTATTCAGCGTTGTTCCCGGAAATGTTCGTTACGATGAAGGAGCGAGCATCTGCCTCTTCGTGGAAGCAAATGTTCGGCATACTGGGGATGATTGGAGGAGTAGCAGCACCGCCGCTAGTCTTTACCAAATACGGGTGGGGGGCAATGGGGCTTACCTTCGGAATCATATCCGCTATTTTTCTGGCTGTGATGATCTGGGGCTCGAAGGAGAATGAGCAGGCATCTGCTCGCTCAATCGGGTTATGGAAGGCTATTGTTTATACGTTCTCTAACCGTTCTTTTGTCGCCTATGTACTGGGCGGTTTCTTCGTGCAATTGACCTTTGCTCTTCTGACCGCGGCGATTCCGTTCTTCACCAAATATGCACTGCACGCAAATGAAAGCGCCAACACAATTATGCTTGGGCTGGTCTTCGTAACTGCGATCCCGTTCGTGTACGTATGGGCGCATTGGACGAAACGCTACGGACCGCGCAAAACGATGATTGCTGCCATCGTATGCTATATGTTTGCCTTAGCTCCACTTCTGTTCGTCTCATCGGAACTCGGTGCCTATATAGCAGGCGCATTCATCGGATTCAGCCTTGCTGGACTTATCATCCTACTCGATATTCTCCTCTCTGAGGTCATTGACGAGGACGAGCGCACGACAGGGGCACGACGCGAAGGTATGTATTTCGGCATGAATGGATTTATTATTCGGTTCGGCGTCTCCCTGCAAGCCATTATTATGAGCACCGTACTCGAATCCAGCGGCTATGTTGCCAATAGCGCGCAGCAGCCTGACGCAGCCATATTGGGGATTAGACTGATGCTGGCAGGCATCCCAATCGTTGCACTCGTATTCGCCATCATTTGCTTTGTTATCTATCCGATTCGCAGCTCGCCGCAACGGGATGGATCTTAGCAATTTACACTTTAGACTCTTAGCTTTGCTTTTCGCACTCAGCACTTAGCACTTTGCTCTGCTCTTGCTCGTTCTTGCTCTTACCTTGCCGATAGTTCTCCCTGGTGTTTCCTTACCGAATCAACCGCCGAATCGCTTCGTTAGCTTGTCCATATGGGCTTGTGCAATCTCACTCAAGTCGATGTCATACTTCTCCGACAGCACAATGACATTCGCCAGCACATCACCAAGCTCTTCCACCAGTTCTTGACGCAGTTCTTCGCGGCTGCGCTCCCCTTCATCTGGACGGTCACGGCCAATTTCCAGCGCCCGAACAACACGTGCAACCTCTCCCACTTCCTCCATGAGGAAGCCGACGCGTATAAAGGAATTATATTGCGACCATTCCCGCTTCTGATAAAATTGCTGCACCCACTGTTGAAATGGTTTCATCTCCATTGTAAATTAACTTCCTTTCCTAACCAATGATGTCTATACTTAATGAAGTATACCAGATGAGGAGGCATTACTCGTGAAAAGATTATGTGTGTATTCCGGATCCAACTTGGGGACGCACCCCAACTTCGCCTCTAGCGCGCAAGCTCTAGGCCGTGTACTTGCTGAGAAGAACATTGAACTTGTATACGGCGGCTCCAAAGTCGGTCTCATGGGCGAAGTAGCCAATGAAGTGCTGCGCCTTGGCGGCAAGGTAACAGGCGTTATGCCGCGCGGATTGTTCCGAGGTGAAGTTGTACATACCAACTTGACTGAGCTCATTGAAGTAAAAGATATGCATGAACGCAAAAAAACGATGATCGATCTGTCTGACGGATTTATCTCGCTGCCAGGCGGATTCGGAACATTTGAAGAGCTGTTCGAGGTCATTAGCTGGGCGCAAATCGGCATTCATCAGAAGCCAATTGGCGTACTGAATGTGGAAGGCTATTTCACACCTATGCTGGAAATGGTTCGGCACTCCATCCAAGCAGGATTTGTGAAGCAAGAGCATGAATTGCTCATCCTTGCTTCTGCTGACCCTGCAGAGCTCGTTGAGAAGCTGCTTCAATATACACCGCCGGTATTCGGCAACAAATGGAGCCAGCTAGATTCTGAATCCGATAAATAGCTTCTGACTTTTCAACCTTGTCTAACATGATATACGCGAAAAATAGGTAACGCATCAACTCGTACAACTCATCATCCATGTTCATCTGTGGAAGCTCCAACGCGAGCTCCTCCACAGATCGGATGTGGTTCCCCCGTTTTCTTCCTGATGCATGCTCGAAGTCAACTAATTACTGTATCCGCCTATCCGCCCAATCACTCCAACCTAACTTTCATTATTTTTATTTCTCTATTTTTACTCATTTCTTCTAACTTCTAACTTTCTAACTTTCTAACTTCCTCCTTTCCCATCTAAATTTCATTCCTACCTGCTTATTTCAATGACATCTTCATCTTGGGAACTCCATTCATTTGCGTTATACTCAGGTAAGAGTGTAAAAACACGGTTTTCGGTTGGTAGTCCGAACGTTCCGGCATGAAAATGTTCGGGATCAGTAACCTTCCCCCCTTGGGATGTCCCTCACTCTTTATGACAAAGGGGGAATCGAGTGTGAAGTTAACCGTATTTTTTGAAGGTCCGTTCTGGATCGGCGTCGTCGAGGACACTGTCCATGGGCGTCTGAAGGCTTGCCGCCATGTATTTGGAGCAGAGCCAAAGGATGCAGAAGTGCTTGAATTCGTGGAAGTATTCATGATGCCACTAATGGAACGGATCACGCAAACTGCTGTGAGCGCCCAAGAGCCGCTGCGCCGTATCAATCCGAAGCGCCTGGCAAGACGTGCCGCAATGGAAATGAAGCAGCGTGGCATATCGACGCAATCCCAGGAAGCACTGCGTCTTGACTACGAGAGCAGGAAGAAGGAGCGCGTATGCCGCTCTCGGGAAGAACGCGAAGCCTTGCAGGAGAAAAAACGGAGCATTCGCATTCACAAGCGGAAAGAAAAGCATAGAGGCAGATAATCTGCTGCTATGACGCAATCGCCCCGCGCAGCACTACTGTGCCGGGGCGATTGTTGTTCATGAACGCAACGTGTCAGAAGAAAATAAAATTGATGAGGGAGGACTCCGGTTCTCCTTTTTTTCGTGAAATTCGCAAAAAATCTTTCTTGCTACGATGAGAAGTTGCAAGTGATAGGCTCGTCTATATCTATGAACAGACAACGACGAAGGAGGAGAGCCATGGGCTGCACCGAGTCAGACAAAGACATCATCGAGCAAATTCTTGCAGGCAGGCAGGACTTATACGCGATTCTAGTCAACAAGTACAAACAGCGAATGTACGGCCTGCTACGAGGGATGGGAGCGACTCATGAAGATGCAGGCATGGATATGAGGTCGGCAAGAGAACAAATGAAAATGATTCCGTTAGAAGGGGAGTACGTTGCGCCAGATGGTACTCGAATTAAGCCTACGCGAATGATTCATCATGCGAGTGCCTTCCAAATTGAATTTAGGAGCCAACTACCTTCTAATGCTGCTCCACCTAATGAAGGATTAGGCGGAAATTATTATCATGAAATAGGATTCTATTTGCGAGAACCTAGTGGTCGGAAAATTGCGAGTAGTGATTACTATAGAGACAAATCTTCAAGCAAGCCAGCAGCATTCCCGCTGCGTACCAGCTGCAATATCGAGGAAAGTAAAAAAGTCGTAACCTGTATCTACACATTTGGTCAGCTCTCGGAGCTGCCCGAGCAAGCTGAACTCGTAATCGACAATTATCATTACCCTACTTATACGAATGATACGATATCGTTCGAAGTCAAGGATTTGCAATCTACCCCAGCGGTCTTTACAGCAAGGGGGGATGAAATTCGCATAGGCGGTGTAAATGGAATTCGTGATGCATTTGTCAGTAAGGCAGAAGGAATAAAGCCCTCACTATGGCTGAAGGCAGCGGGACGGTACTCCAATGAAACATCTGGTGATCAGTGGACTGCTCGTGATGAACATAGTCATGAATATTCAGTATCCCTGCATGGAGGCTTTGGAGAATCGGAAGATCTTACCGAAAATATTCTGGCGAAGTGGTAGTTGGCGGGCTGAATCATATTCCTAAGAAATTGACAATTACCCGTACGGCGACAGATATGAGGTACCAAAACATCAATTGGTCGATGAAGCTGCCAAATTTAAGCCGTAATCTCTAGAGGGTCGAACAAATTATATAATTTTCCAATCCAATCTACTTTTTCATTCAATATCTTCAAGCATAAAAAAATCGGGTCAGGCAGTAACGCATGGTGTTGCCTAACCCGATTTTACATTTACAATTACAATATATGTTCATTTATTCATTAATTATATACAACGTAATGCAACAGCGAGAATCCAGCCGCATCCCCGTTCAGTACCTCTTCATCTTATACTTACGAGACAATCCAAACCGAAATCCGCTTACATCTCACCCTTGCGATTAGGCATGCTGTTTTGCAGGGCGACGCTCCAGCTGAGTTCTCAGCTCATCCAACTGTGCCAACAGCTGCTGCGAGATCTCATTCATTCGCCGATAGGATACTGTCGCTGCATCGCGGTTGCCATTATCCATCTGACGAGCAGCTTCACCTGCCAAGCGATGAAGCATCTCATGCTGCCCCACCATATCCTTGAACAGCGGAAGATGGGCCACCGGCGAATCGCTTCGCTGCTGCTCTGTTGCAATCCATTTGCCAAGCCGGCATTGATGGAAGTCCTCCATGACAGCAGGATCACTCTCATCGAAGCCGAGAAGCCGATTATACGTGCACCATTTCCATAGTAGATGATCGGTCTTCATAATTCGAATCCATTGTGCATCATCGATATGACGGAACCATCCAAGCGATTGCTTGCGCAATGTCTCAACCGATTGACTTGTTGTATAGAGATGCTGACCGGTAGCCTTGGCCATAGACATCATTTCTTCTGTATTCTTCACAATGCCAGTCATGCTGGCGGTAATTTCTTGTGTAGCATCCGCTTGTTGTTCGACAATGGAAGCGATTGCATCCTCCGAAGAACCTACCTCTTCGACCGACTGCATCATACGATCCAACTGCTCGAAAGCGCTTTTATTTTTATGATGCTGGATATCCATTTGCTCCGACATATCCCGAGTCCGCGCTTGCACCGCTGTAGCCATGCCTTGAATGCTCTCAATGACATCATACACATCATGAACGGCCTGCTTCGTTTGATCAGATAGTTTGCGAACTTCCCCAGCCACGACAGCGAAGCCGCGTCCTTCTTCCCCAGCACGTGCTGCTTCGATCGAAGCGTTCAACGCGAGCAGTTGTGTCTCTCCAGCGACCGTGTCGATTAACTGCACGACGTCCGTTAACTTATGCATGGAACGCTGTAATTGGTCAAAGCGAGTGCGTGTATCTAAGAACAAATCATTCATCTTCTCGAAGCCTTCGATCGTCTCTTCAACAATCTTCCGATTCTCCTGAAGCGCCGCTATCATATTCACCGTATTCGTAGCAGAATCTGCCGTCTGCACGGACACCTCTTCGATGGAAGCTGTCAATTGCTCGGTAGCAGCCTGAATGTCCAAAACATCTTGAAGGGATCGCTCAGCAGCGATCAACAGTGTGTGCAGTCCATCAGACTGAATTAACATTTCCATAATGTCGCTATTGTTGTCCATCAGGCGATATTCCGTTGCAGACTGATAGGATTCCAATACAATTTGGGCATCCAGCATCACAATCCGGTGAAGCGCCATTAAGATCGCAGATGCATCATTTGAACGGAAATCATTCACGATGATGGGAACCAAGTACTCATATACGCGCAAGAACGAGGCAATGAACCATTCCGGCTCTAATTGTATGCGGCTGTGCACCTGCCCAATTCGCTCTCTCATTCGCACGTATTCTGCATCGAATGCAACCTGAGGGATCGATTGCAAATAGGCGATAAACGTTCCCTTGAGCCTTGCCCTAGTACTGTGCTGATCAATCATTCGCTTCATTTCTGGCAATCCGAACAGTAAATCATAGTGGCGGTCTGTGATCGCTTCTGCGTACTTTTCCATGTAGGGAGCCAAACGACGCAGACATTCGGCATCTTTCGATGTAATTTGTAAGAAATTCATCTTTGTTCGTAGGGAATCCAATACAACATTATCGGATTCGGTTATCGAGTGAGGTAACATCGGTTTTCGGAGAATCACCGAATTCATCCCTTTCTCTCTCTAGTGGTTGTTGATGTTTCCATAATTAATAGAATGCATATCCCCCTAAGTAATAGTACCATATCATTGATCATGACAAAACTGTAAGCTAACGTAAGTCAAATCAATAGATATGCTCCCTATAAATCTACTACAATGGAGTTAACATACAATTATGAACAACCTTACCTATTTATCGGCGGAAGGAGGGCCACCTATGAGCAACACATCGCGATTCCAACCGCGTCCAACACGATGGAAACTAGCTGTTACCTTGCTTGTCATCTGCCTGATGGCGCAGCTGCTAGCTGGGTGTGCGTTGGGCGGCAAGAGTGAGGGCAAGGCGAAGAAGGAGAATGCCTCCACTTCACCGATTCAGTATCAGATAAATGCCAATTGGAATGAGCAGACTCGAACGATACAATCGCAGGCCGTCGTTACGATTCGCAACGTATTCAATCGCAACCTTAAAGAGCTAGTCTTCCATTGGTTCGCCGACAGCTACCGCAAGCCAGAGACGATGCCTGTTCAGTTCAAGCAGCGCAACGAACAAATTCGCAATCAATCCCCTCAGGATGATGCCCAGAACAGCCATAGCATCGATGATCGGTTCTTCGGGGGAATAACGACGAAGAAAGTAACGACTCTAGAGGGCAAAGCACTGCAATTTAAGCATGCAAACCAATCGATGACGGTCACGCTTAACAAGGGGCTTGCTCCTAATGAGACCGTATCGATTCGCATTCAATATGAAGTCCAAGTCCCGTATGGCGCACAGCGGTTATCCTATACAGATGATTATGTTGGCGGTACTTACTGGACGCCGCAGCTAGCCGTCTTCGATTCGATTCAAGGAGGTTGGAACCGGGTTCCGAACAATCCGAAATATAAGAGTGATTTCTTCTATGCTGCGGATTACGATGTAAGCTTGAATATGCCTGCCTCATGGAATGTGGCGATGACGGGCAGCTTGATTGACCAGCGTGTGGAGAATGAGAGGAAGATTGTTCATTCAAACGTGCAGAATGTCCGTCATTTCGGCTTCTATGCAAGCCCGAAATATATAGAGACGAAGGTCGATCTGCCTAGTGGCGGACAACTGTCTGTATTCACCTTCGAGCAGCCGGACGAGGAACAGATGAAGAAATATACAGCAGCGCTGCAGGATGCAATTGGATTCTATTCCGATAAGATTGGAATGCTGCCAATTAAGCATTGGAAATTCGCCGAAGCCCCATTCCCCGAAATGACGGACAGCTTGAACGAAGTAATCTTGTTCAATCGTCTCGGCGCAGCGGGTAATGAGCAAGGTGTGCTGTCACAGGATGTGCTGCGATCGATTGCCAAGCAATGGTTCTCACTTGCGATCGGACATAATGCGCTTACTGAAGGATTTTTGGAAGAAGGATTATCTGAATTCGCAGCTCAATACTATCGTCACGAACAGGAGGGAGCACCTTGGGCGATGTCGATATGGAACGGACAGTATCCAAATTTATCGCTGGATACATGGAAGGATCCAGATGCTGGAGCCCTTGTCATCCCATCCGAGCAATGGCCAGCCGTACTGTTCCAGAAGCAGGTAACGACTCCCGCATTCCATGTTGGCCAATATTCTGAGCTGCTCTACCGCGTCAAGGGCGCTGCCCTGATGGTGCAATGGGTACAGAAGGCAGGCACCGAGGCGCTGGACATCGTCTGGCACAAATATTTCCAACGCTACAACGGACGGATGGCTACCATAGACGGATTTACGAATCTGATTGGCAGCACACTTGGAGATGCAAGAAAGTCAAACATGCAGGAACTGCTGTCGATGACAAATCCGAAGCCGCTTGCGTAAGTGTTTATCGAAGAATGATGGTAGAACACTCTGAAATCATCCTTATCCTATCAATGAATTAAGGGGCAGCATTTGCTGCCCCTTTTGCATGCTTATTGGTCGTCTGGGATTTGGACTCAACTGCTTGGATTGCCCCTCCGTCATCCTGCATTCATAAGCGGATATTTTGTTCTATCTCCGAAGCTGGGCCTCTCGTCCAAGCTCTACATGACCGCTTGCGAGCCACTCTTGCTCAAGTCTGTACAATTCCGTGCACATCCGATGAATGACCTGACCATCCACACGTCCGCTTTGAGCAGCCATTAAGAACACATTCTTCAACTTATCCGCCCTGCGAGCAATGTCTCGGAGCTGTCGTACCCAAGAATGTTCACTTGACACCAAGGTCTCTGCGAAGCAGGAGTAAGCATAACGGGAACCTGCTAGAAATTTGAACGCATGAGAATGACAGTCGTACAGCTCCGTCCATTCTGGGAAGAATTCCGGCTCCGGCTGATTCACCGTCCGGCAGATCATGTCATAGAACGTTGCATCGTCATGAAGCCCTCGCTGCCGCTCTAGGAAACGCTCCATGATCTGCCCCTTACCCGCTGGGTCATTCCGCTCGGGCCGACGTACAAGGAATACCTGTCTATCTTCTAGATGTACATACGGACTATCTACCATTCGACGGAAATCAGTCTCAGATACGAATCCTTCGAATTCGGGATAAGTATCACGCACCCAGTAACCTGCCCCGGCTGTGCAATCGGCCAGCTCAGAGTCTAGGCTAGACGTGCTGGATAGACCCTGAACCCACACCGAATGCACCGATTCTGGATGCCCGTAGAATCCTGGCTTCACATATGGCGACTCACCGCATACGATCCAGAGAAAGGCCGCTTGTTCTGAATAGTCGACGTCTTGCAAAATGGTATCAGCATCTTCATATGTCGCATACTGCACTTCATCATAGGCGACTCCGATTAGCCCCAGTTCGGACGGAACAAGGCACGGGGATTCATACAGCCATGGAAGCTTCTTATTTACATATAAGTGCTCATAAACCGAGCACGTGCTCTCCCACGCATTGTAATACAACAGCTCAACAGGAACTCCCCACTCCTGAAGCGCAATCGATACTTGAACATTCCGACAATCGAGAAAGCCTTGTTCATAGCGCTGTCTTTCTTTCACTTGCATCTGTGCCTGTGCCCGTTCTTGTTCTTGTTCTTGTTCAGCCATTCGAATTCACCATCCTTCAGTACTTCCGTCCCTTATGTCCTCCCTACCCTCCATATAATTCCTTTCCTCATCTAGCTTCCAGCGCTGCTATATCCAACTACAGCCCGCTTCCAGCACCATCTCGTTATGAGAAGCAGCAGGAGCGGTGCTGCAATAGCCCACACAATATCCCATGCGGCCAGCTCATGAAGCACAAACTTCGGAGCATAGTTGCTAATTAGAAAAATCGGAATCACGTACACGCCGATACGCTGCAGCCAACGTGGGAAAATATCTAAAGGCATATTGTTCGCGTCCCAAATCGAATGGGCAATCTCGGTCACTGCACCAGTCTGAACGAAACGAAACGCAAGCAGCGCAGGCAGCAGCATGATGCCATACGTGACAAGCAGCGCAGATAACAACAAGGCGAAGAAGCCGAAGATATTGCCATCCAGCGGCAGATTCGCTCGATGCCAGCCGATGCCGATCATAACCGCACCGGCGATGACATTCGGGATAGGCAGACCAATATCGACATAGCGCAGCGACACAAGAAATTGCAGCGATATCGGCTTCGTCAACATCAGATCAAGCGTCCCGTCGCGCACATATTGCTGCAGTCGAATGAAATTCACATAGAACAGTCCCATGTAGAGCCCTGTCATCATCGTATAAGTGCCAATGAACAGCAGAATATGATCTGGCGTCAAGCTTCCGATATGCAGATCGGTCTGATACACAATTAGGATATATAACGCCTTGGCACAGAGGAAGGCAATCTCCACAGCGATGCCCATCCAGAAGTTGAACCGATATTCCATGCTTGCAGCGAGGCAATTTTTCACGAACACGCCGTATAAACGCAAGTAACTTCTCACACCGTCAGTCCAAGAACGACACCAAGATAACGAGTACCAGCTTGTTCTCATCCCATCTTCAACCTCCCAGCCCGATGTACCGCTTAAGCCCGGCTCGCCAAGCGACATGTGCTGCTCCTGCAAGCAAAGCGATCCAGCCGCACTGGATAAGCAGTCCCGTTAACGCTTCTCCCTCGCTCAATCGACCGTTCAGCACATTGACCGGGAAGTAAATGGTGTACTTGAACGGGAGCAAATTGAACCATCCATTGAGCGTATCGCCGAATACCTCAAGCGGTACGATGCCGCCGCTTAGAATTTGTACAAGTAGACCTGTGATCACGAAGAAGTACGAGATCTCTGCAAGACGAAACGCTAAGGCGCATATGGCGTAGGAGAGTAGAAACTGTACAGCTGCCGCAAGCAAAAGCGCAGCAGCAAATAAGGCGATGCGGCTTGAAGACAGCACAGCATGACCATAACGGGAAGCGGCGAACAGTACGGCTGCAACTAAGCCGAGCAGGATACTGTCCGTCACGACGCGGCTCCCGGCATAAGCTGATACCCGATACCAGAAGTAACTAATGGGGCGAATTAAATAAGCGTTCAGCCCGCCGCTCTTAATGTCTTCAGCGATCGTGTGCTCCAGCTGTGTCATGACGAACTTCGAAATAAGACCGGATAGAATCGTGTACATGATCATTTGTCCGTAGTCATATCCGTAAAGTGTGTGCTGCTCTGAATTGCGGTACACCGCGCTCCATATCAGGGATTGAATGCCGATCGGAAAGAAGAGACTGATAAGTCCAATGACGAATTGGAACCTATATTCGAGCGATGATTGAAACCCGATCCCGAAGGCGGCAGCATACTTGCCGCCTTTTCGCCGATTGGATGTTGATTCCGTTCTATCGTCTCCCCGTTGATTAGGGCCACCCTCATTAGGTGTATCCTGCCTATGTTCATCCTGATTACGGCTATCCTTCTGCTGCATGTCGTTCTGCTCCGGAAGCTTCCCCATCTGTCTCTTCCCCTTCTCGTTCTGCACATTTTGCTTCATATAGTTGTTCGATGACTTCCTCGATTGGAACATCCTCGACCGTCCAATCCTCAACGAGATCATGATCCAGCAGCAATCTTGCCAGCGGCTTCACCTCATCCGCTGCCACTTCCAATTCAGCCGACATTCCTTGATGCTCCCGCACCTCGGCAAGAAGACGAACAAGGTCTTGCAGCTGCTCAGGCGGAACGAATGCAGTAAATCGTACTTTCATTCGCTTGCGCCGTCCGAATGATCCGCTCATCCGCGCAAGCGCCCCGTCATAGGCAATTTCTCCGCTATGAATCACGAGCGCCCTGCTGCATACATGCTCGATGTCACGCATGTAATGACTTGTTAAAAGGATTGTCGCTTTCTTCTCCTCCTTGTAGGCCTTTAGGAACTGGCGAACATTTTGTTGTGCGGCAAAATCGAGGCCGAGCGTAGGTTCGTCAAGAAACAGCAATTGGGGGCGATGAATTAGCGCTGCAATCATCTCCATTTTCATCCGTTCACCTAGCGATAATCGCCGCACCTGCACACCCAGCAAATGCGCAACGTCTAGCATTTCAGCAAGCTCATCCAGCGTTTTGCGGTACTCCAGATCGTCCACGCCATAGATGCATTTGTTCAAATAAATCGATTCATTCGCCGGCAAATCCCACCATAGCTGACTCTTCTGCCCCATGACAATCGCGAAGCGGCGCTTAAACGCTTGCTGGCGCTCCCACGGCACGTAGCCGAGTACACGTGCTTCCCCATCCGTTGGGTGCAAGATACCAGACAACATCTTCAACGTAGTGGTCTTGCCCGCCCCATTCGGACCAATGAATCCGACCGCTTCCCCTTGCTCAATCTCAAACGAGATAGAAGAAACGGCATGACGGTACAACTGTTCCCGATGAAATAAATTCCGAATGGAATGTGTTAGGCCACTCTGCTTGCGGTAATAGGCGAATGTCTTGCTTAGTCCTCTGACCGTAATCGCACTCATGGGAGTCCTTCCCCTTCCCGTCAGCGTTTAAGCGCCATTATTATACAAGAGCACGCACTTCGAACATACCGGCGTTAATCCACAGGACAATACTTCGCGCTGCTTGTTGTAGCTTTCTCCGTGGAAGACTTCTTTCAAACTGGAATCCCGCAAGTCCGCAATTGTGAATTCCGGGAAGAACTTGCATGGATTCACCTTGCCGTTAGGCAGCACATCCATGCGCGTAGATAAAGCCAGACATTCCTTCCGGCGCATGCCCGGACGCTCGGTGCCGAGAATGAACTCTCGCACCTCGTCCGCTTCTAATGCAGGTTGAAAACGAATGCGATTATTCCAGACGCGTGAACGCAATTTCTCCATCTCCGCAAGCAGCGGCTCTAAGTTCTCCGGCGACAAATGATACGTGAACGAATGCCAGCTCTTCTTCATCGGATCGTGGGCCGCTTCCAGCCAACCGAAATGCTCGGCAAAGTACGTATCCATTCGCTCTGCAACAGCCTCTGGAATATACCATGGGAAAACAAAATAGACAGAATTGACCCCCACTTCTTCGAAATATTCCATGAACTCATATAGTCGAGTTACCATCGCGTCATTGATCGTCAGGCTGATCGATACATCCCCCTTGAACTCACCCGAGCGCTTCTTATCCAGCAACAGCTGTATAGCCGCCGTTACCTTCTGGAAGATCCCTCGTCCGCGAATCGCATCATTCTCCTCCTCGAATCCTTCCAGACTAGCCAGCAGTGTGACACCCTCCGGCAGCTTGAGCAGCGAATCCAACTTCTGCTCGACCAGCACCGCATTCGTGCAGATCGTCGCAATTCGAGGATCTGCCGCCAGCAGCTCGCACAGTTCATCCAGCTTCGAGTACATGAGCGGCTCGCCGCCCCACAGGAACATGCGCGAGCGGTAAGGTCTCGTTTCTTCAAATATTTTCTCGACTAACGAGAATTCGATTTCTCTCCGTGCTTCCTGACGCTCGAATTCATGATGGTAACCGTCGGGATTCCACTCGAAGCAGTGCTTGCAGCGCAAGTTGCAGCCATTGTTCAATTTAATGCCGATATCCCTTGGCAGATCGAAGGCAAAGGATGGATCCTCCTTCAGACCTCGGCTTCCCGTGCTCATATTATGAAGCGTCTGCTTCAAGGAACGGAACTCTGTCCGCGTTAACGTCGCACTTGTCTTCGGTTGCGTCATGTATACATCCCTCCGAAATCAGATAGTGAAAGCGTTTGGCTTTTTAAATTACAGTGCAGCTCATACAGCATTTCCCAAGAACAATCCGCCTCTAGCCAGCGGTCATAGGAAATGCCGAAGCCGAGCTGTTCCCATAGCTCTGCATTTGCCCGTTCGTGTTCGCCAAATGGCTCAAGGTAAATCAGCGGGGTGGCGGATGACAGCGAATCAATGAGTGTTCCGCCACCAGGCTTGCTGACGATGGCCAAGCTGTTTCGAATCACCTCATACAGCAGCGGCCCGTTCGTGCCCCGTTCGTAGGTGAGCGGTTCATTCCGTTTCCATTCAGCCATTGGCGGATAAGCTGTATCAATTTGATTGGATAGATTGGTTAGAGTGGTTTGAGCAGTTTGAGTGGCTCGAGCAGCCTGCATAGTCCGATCATACGACAGTGATTCCTCCAGCCACGGGTGCCAATTCGGATCGGTCATATAGATTCGGTCGCACGGCAGCGCATCTAGCACTTCCTCTGAATGGTATGCCACGATGGCAAGTGAGTAATGGCGCTGGATATTCGCAATCTTGCTCCGATAAGTACCGATCCCCCAGCCACCTCCGTGAACGACAATCCGTCTCTCGCGCTCTGGATAGGGAACGAAATCTGCATCCGACATGGTCAACTTGGCATAAAGTTCGCTTGTACCCTCTCTCCCCAGTCTGTACAGCCAATGATGGCGATAGCGGGGGTATACATCTTCATATGGACGGTAGGACGGCGTATCGACTGCATCCAGTCGTAAGAACTCTGCGCGTATTGGCTCAGGATGCATCATCTTCTCATATCGCTGCAGAACAGGTATCCAGAACCCTGTAACAGCAAGGAAGACCGACCTTCCTTCATCTCTCCATCGCTGAAGCAGATTGGCTACGACCGCTTCATCCAGCGTCAGACCAATATCTCGCGCCATTCGGGTTCCCATCTTAGCTGCCTCGAAGCTATTGTGAAAAAGCTGCTTCGTGCGAATCATATTGCGGCGTGTCTCCTCAGGGAAGAGGCGCTCCAGCACTTCAGCTTCTGCTGGAATCCCGCGCCGTCTAAGTTGCTCTACAAGTCGAATCCCCGGTACATAAGCACCGAGTGAATTTCCCGAGGTAAGAATGGTAATGGGTGAAGCATTTAGCAGTGTGAACACCTACTTTGTGATCGATGCTGTTCCATCTTATCTATGAATAAATCCGGTAGCCGAATGCCAAAAGCGCTTGATGAAGCTGATTGCCTAACGCCTCACTCCTGGCAGCGTTAACCGCAACAAGTGACACATACCAGCGTCCTGAGCGGTTATGAACAGTTGGTGAGAAGAGAGTGTTCGCAGACAACGGCATCACGCCCGCGCGACGTTCCGGTGTGTATAACAGTTCAATTTCATCCAATTGCATCAACAATTGCTCGAATTGAGTGCTGGAGCTAGACAAATCTTGATCGGCGGTTCCTGCGGTTCTTGCGGTTTCTTCTACCATGCTTGCAGGCCGCATTGTCGATTGCTGCTCCCGTTCAGGGAGCCCAAGCTGGAGACATGTCAAGAAGCTGCGCTTCCCCCAGCGTTCCAAGTGGGCGTCTAGGCAATGGTTCAGCATTCCCATGGAATGTCGAGCGTTAATCTCCACTACTGGATACACTTCACCGTTTTCCAGCAGCATAGAGTCAATGCATACGGGCCCGTAATAGCCGTCAATATACATCTGAGCGGCCAAACGTTCCATATGTTCGAAGTAACCCGCCTCTGCCAATCGATTCATTAGATGAGTATCCGCTGCATATGAACCGCCATAATTCAGCTGTCTATTCACCATTCGCTGTACCCCGAGCAGTTCCGCCCATCCGTTCGATGCGATATACAATTGGCAGGAGAAGTCCGCCTGCTTATTCAGCCAAGGCTCAACGATCAACTGTACCTGCTTGCCTGCCCGCTCTTGAACACGTAGATAATCAGTAAGGCGAGTAAGAAGTGCCGAAGCGTCGACGACTAGATTCCCGCTGCCTGATACCCCGTAGGGATCCTTCAAGATGAGCTTGCCGTGACGGTTAAGCAATTCAGCGCCGATTTGCTGCACGGTATCCGCTCCCTCTGCAAGTCTGCCTGGAGGGTTCAAATCTAACTGCTGTGCAAGACGAAGCGAATATGCCTTCGAATTCACCTGTTTAACGGCTTCCGCATCAGGAATTGCGCCGTCCAGGCCATACTTTTGTACAAACGCCTCCGCAGAGGGAATAACCGCGTAAGCAGCAAGCGGGAGTTCCCGCATCAATCGCTTCCATTTCGGCTCTGTGCATTGCTCCGATACGAGTTGGAATACATCCTTATTCCTCTGCTCGTTCCCGTTCGGCTGATCGCTATTGCATGTCAACGAACGGAAGTGGAATCCTGCATCATGCAAATAGGCAGCTTGCGCCGCATTCCGTGGATGACGGGTCACGGCGAGGCCATCCTCTCCGCACAATGGGAACAGCAGCTCGTCCATATAATCGGCAGCAGCGTGCTCTTGTACTGGCCGAAGCGATGGCAGGTTCGCCAGCTCGGAAGGGCGCCAATAGGCTTCCGCATCGAACATGCCCATGACAAGACGCGGCCCATCATAGAGTGGCATAGATCTTAGCAGCAGTTCCTCCGGCAGAGGACTACGCATGCAGCTGCACCTCGGCGCCGAGTGATTCGAGAAACCCTAAGAACGCTCGAGTCGTCTGCAAATGCTCGTAATCGAACCTCTCAAAATCCATTTGCACGTTGAACTGCTCCTCCACCTTCAACATAAGCTGAATCAGTTGCAGTGAATCAAGGCCAACCTCATCGATCAGGTTCGTCTCAGGAGTAAGCTTTATCTCCCAAGAAGCATCTTCCTTCACTTCGCCCACCATGCGTGCCAACTTGTCGATCGCGTGCACATTACCACTCCTATTCTCTGTACAAAATATCGAACTACCCTTCTTACCTTATGTAAAAGCACACATGAAATATGTCAGTCTATTTTTATGACATCGCTTTCATTTCATATTTTTACAGACTACCTTCCCTATAAACGAAAGATCGACCCATGATAGACAGAAGAAAAAGAGACAGAAGCCGCATAACTTGCGACATCTGTCCCTTCTGAAACTCAAACTATTATCTATAACGCTTAATGAAATCCACAGCCTTGCGGATGTCTACTTCAGGTGTTTCGCCTGCTTCACGCTCAATCGTCAAATAGCCTTTGTAGCCGATATCAACGAGTGCTTGGAAGTAAGCGTCGAAGTCAACCTTGCCTTCGCCAAGCGGCAGCTCTTCAAATGGACCGCTCGTTGCCATTTCCGCAATCTTCTCATGCGACATTGGCTCGAAACCCAGCATGCCGTATACGGTACGCGGGTCAACCTCACGCAATCTCACGCCATCCTTCACGTGTGTGTGGACGATGTAATCCTTCAGCGTATGTACGCCTTGAACCGGATCATCCCCTGTAACCATGACCATATTCGCAGGGTCGAAGTTGACAGCTACTCCTTTGCCGGACAATGTATCGAGGAAAGACTTCAAATGTGCCGCAGGCTCTGGCCCCGTCTCAATAGCGAAGTGCGCGCCAAGGCTGTTCGCGTATTGGCTCAACTCCTCGCAAGACTGCTGCATCGCTTCGAAAATATAATTCTGCTCATGCGGCACGATACCGATATGCGTCGTTACCACATTCGTCCCCAGATCAAGTGCCAAGTCCAGAATGCGCTTGGACTTCTCCACCTTAGCCGGATTCGCCTCTTTATCTTGGAATCCGTGTCCACCCAAGTCACCACACAGTGCAGATACGTGCAGACCGAGTGATTCGATATAACTGCGCATTTCTTTGCGCGCTTGAGGCGATAGGTTTGCCGGATCCATTTCTCCGCTAACCGCATAGATTTGGACACCGTCTGCGCCCACTTCCTTAGCTTTCACCAACGCTTCCCGCACAGGAATGCGGAAGCTGTCTGTAATGACTCCGATAGGGTTCGTAATTATCGTCATGAAATTTCACTCCTTCAATTATAGTGGTAGTGATATTGTCTTTCCGTGACATCTATGATTCAGGTTCATACTTGAGCTTGGTTCAGACATAGATCATGTATTGCCTAACACGGATAGCCTCAACTGAGAACTAACGCAACACCAAGCTCTGGATCCATTCATGCATCGATAGAAGCTTCAATTAGGAATAAACAACTTCTGTCCCTTTTGTGCTAGACTCGTAAATGCCGCACAAAATCTTCATCATTTCTACGCCATCTTCTGCAGGGCAGATCGTCTCTGTGCGACCTTGCACGCAGTCGATGAAATGATCGACTTCGCCTTGGAATCCATTGTTGAAATCAAAAGTCAGATGATCAATTTGCGGCGTCATGTTCAAGATCGTGTTATGCTTCTCGCCAATGATCTTCAGCTCAGGCTCTACTTCAGCGCCACCCTTGTCGCCAAATAATTTCACATACATATCATCCTTCTGCACATGAAGCGAGAAGCTGCAATCAACCGCGAGCGATGCGCCGTTCTCGAAGCGGATAAGCGCATTCGCCATATCCTCAACCGTATTCACTTTGCCACCATCATAATCCGCTGCCTTATAGAAGTCCAAGTGCTCGATGTGGTTGCGATTGCCAAGCTTATAATACGCATTGCCGCTAACTGATTTCACCTTCGGCTTGCCCATCAAGTACCAGCACAGGTCGATTACGTGAACGCCGATATCGATCAATGGGCCGCCGCCGGAACGTTCCTTATCGCTGAACCAGCCGCCTGGGTTGCCAAGACGGCGAATGCAGGATGCCTTCGCATAATAAATCTCGCCAAGCTCGCCTTCGTCAATGAATTTTTTCAATACACGTGTATTCGTGCCATAACGGCGCACATAACCGATTTGCAGCGTCTTGCCGCTCTTCTTCTGTGCTTCTTGTACCGCAAGCGCTTCCTCAACTGTCATGCAAAGCGGCTTCTCTACAAGTACATGCTTGCCTGCTTCGAGCGCTGCAATCGCAATTGGTGCGTGGGAATTATTCCATGTACAGATGCTTACTGCATCAATATCAGGATTTTGAAGCAATTCATGATAATCCGTATATACGATCGCATCTGGAGCTTCGTACTTGACTGCCTTCTCCTTCGCACGTTCCGCATTCAAATCGCACACAGCAATAATTTCTGCTTCGCTATTGTTCTTGTATCCGTTAAAGTGCATTTCCGAGATCGAACCTGTACCAATAACCGCAACTTTTACTTTGCTCATCGTTAGTCCTCCTAATTGTGATCGATATGTTCAAAGCTGAATGATCTGTGGAAATTATACTTCTTCCCAAATGCGGCGGGCATTGTCCATCGCAATTTTCGTGCCTTTGAGGCAGTCTTCCATCCCTTCGAATTCAATGCTGACATAGCCGTCAAATCCAGATGCCTTCACCGCGCGAACGATATCGTAGATTGGCAAGTCTCCTTGACCCACGATTGCACCGCGCAAATAATTGCCATGCAGAGAGCGGAACCAGCCTTGGCCAGGATTGCGATCGGCTGGACGTATATAGAAGTCCTTGAAGTGCACCATCGACGCCAATTCAAGGTTGTTCTTCACGGCAATGAGTGGATTCTCGTCTACACATACAAAGTTGCCTACATCAATGGTCGTTCTGTAGTTGTCGCGATCTACGGCAAGCACGAGACGCTTCACACGCTCGCTAGCTTGCGTATAGAATCCGTGATTCTCCACGCTTGTGACAATGTCATACTGGGCGGCATAATCTGCAATTTCCCGGCATGCTTCGACAAGCTGAGGGAAATCCTGCTCGAAATAAGCAGCACCTGTCTGTTCAAGCGGACGCGATGCCACATCATGACGCATGAACTTCACACCAAGGCGATTCGCAACATCAACATGCGACTTTACACGCTCGATTTCACGCTTCAATCCCTCTTCGTCATGACCTGCAAAGTTCGCGCCAATGCAATAATTGGACAATTCAAGCCCAATCCGTTCTGCTGTTGTACGAATCTCTTCTACACGCTCTGGATGGTTGACCAGATCCAAATCCAAATCCACGATTTCTGCGTGATCTGCGCCATTCTCCTTCATCCATTCCAATGCTCCGGATATACTTAGACGTTTGTCCTGCAATGCAGCATACAAACTATAAATGCTAACTCCTAATTTCACAGCAGCCCACTCCATTTCGTCGTTGTGTTCGGTTAAATTTTCAATTCTCCACTTATTTGCAAGCGGTTACAACGAATACTAACTGTCTCCACTACATTATAAAAAAGTTTGTACGCCGCACATTGCACTATAGTCCACAAATATTGGACTTTCTTTCACAGATGCAGTTGAGGATGTGAGATACTCCCATTTGTTTCTCTAATACAGGAATATACAGGGAAAAGGAGACAAAGATGCGGAATCCGCTTTGGCTAGCAATTGCTTCTGCCCAGGACGTTTGTCTCATTTTACAGAATATTTTTGTTTATGTCGGATCCACCACGAACAGAGGCCCTCTAATAAAATAGAAGGCCTATTCACATGGCGTTATCACATTATTCAGATGGATACTCAATCGAGATGCCCTCGACATGCTTGCGGGACATGATCTTCTTTTTCTTGCGATTCTCCTTCGACTCGAACACAATGTCCATGTCATAGTCCTCCGGGTACAAATCCTGCTTCTCAATGTACAGCGTTAGGCGTTTCTTGTTGATTTTCACCTTCTGGCGCTGAATAAGTACCCCTACATTGCCGCATGAGTCTTCTTCTTCATACACGATGCCCGTACGCTTCAAATATGCAATGTGGACGCAGTCCCCTTTTTGCAGCTTAGCGGGAGGGTTCTTGCTGTTATCGAAATCCTTAGATTCCTTAGATCTCATAGACTCCTTAGCACACTTTGTGGGTGTTACATGTCTTTCCTCTTCCCTGCCCACAGGAAGATTTGCACAGCCATCCCTCTTGACGAGGTTTGCTGTCTCAACAGCCCTAGCTTCATCCTCATCTCCAGCATCATCTCGGTCTGAACCCTGTTCTCCTCTGGAAATGGAGATATCTCCGTTGGGAGCTTCAGCCTCAGAAATTGCAGACTTCCCATCTGATGCAGCAGCAGCATTCTCAGCTCGGAAGGTTCCTGCACTAAGTGATTGTGTAACATGCTGTGAACGGCTAATAATATCGGCTGACAGACCCAGCTTTGAAGCAATGAGGAAGGCATAGCTGCTTCCAGCTTCCCCAATGCGCAGCTGATATCGCGGCTGCAGAGTGTCTGCATCGAATTCCATCCTTGCATTTTCAAAGCCCGCCGTAGCAGTTGCGAAATGCTTGATTTCATTGAAGTGCGTTGTGGCAAGTACAATTGCTCCTCTTCTCCGCAGTTCCTCCAATATGGCGATCGACAGACCAACCCCTTCACCAGGATCGGTACCGGACGCCATTTCGTCAAATAATACAAGCGTGGACGCATCGGCTTCCTCAAGAATATGAATCACATTCGTAACATGGGCCGAGAATGTACTTAGCGACTGTTCCATGCTCTGGCCGTCTCCGATATCTACACATACGTTGCGAAATACGGAGAACAGACTGTTCTCTTGGGCCGGCACCAGCAATCCAGATTGCGCCATAAGCGTAAGCAGTCCCACTGTTTTCAAGGCAACCGTCTTGCCGCCCGTATTCGGCCCCGTAATAATCAGGCAAGAGTAGCCACGCCCGATTCGAAATGTAAGAGGCACCGTATGCGCGCCTAGCAGTGGATGCTTCGCATTACGAATGTCAATGATGCCGCAATCATTCAACTGTACCGGTCGACCATCTATCGCACGGCTGTATTTCGCTCGCGCGAATAGGTAGTCATATACCCCGACGGTATCCACATTTATCTCAATCTCAGGAGTCGATCTTTCCAGCAATTCGGTTAAATGGCTCAACACCTTCATTTCCTCTTGCGACTCTGCAATCCGCCACTGGGCGAGATCATGCTGAAGATGGGCAATTTCTGTCGGCTCCATATACACGGTTTGACCGCTTGCTGATTCATCCAACACGGTGCCGTGGAACTGCTTGCGCAGCTCCTTCTTAATGGGCAGCACATATCTGCCCCCGCGCATCCCTACCAGATGCTCCTGCATTAGTGTTCTATGCTTATTCATCAGACTGTCAAGTCTTTGCTTAATGCGACTCTCCACCTGCATAACCTTCCGCCGGACTCTGCTTAGCTCCCTGCTCGCCTCATCTGTAATTCGACCATGTCGAATGCAGCGCTCAATCTCTTCCCTTATGCTCTCCAGTTCATACATCGACGCAGCATATTGACTTACTGTAGGGGCAACCGCATACTTCGCGCGCATATACTTCTTCAATTGGGCGCAGCTGCGCAGAAAGACAGCCACATTCGTGAAATCATCTTCCGAGAATACGTAACCTGTATTCACGAGCGAGATAATATGCTCAATCCCTTGTAAGGTCGGCAGCGGTACACTCGCCCCCTGCTTCAGCATATCACTTGCCTCTGTCACTTCTGCCATCGCTCTTCGTACCTCATCGATATTCGTGAGCGGACACATCTTCTCGACGTGGCTTTTTCCCGCATAAGAAACCGCATATTCCGATACTTTTTCTTTAACCTTATGATAATCCAGTCTTCGCAGCATTGTTTCGTTCATGCCTCTTGATTCTCCTTTGATTGTTGTAGGAGAGCAGCCGCATATTATACCTCACGGAAAGAGGGATTCTGTTCACGGAAAACAGCAGCATGTATCTTTCATGCCGGGTATCGTCTGTATAACGCAAAAAAGGCAGAGCATGCGTATGTGCATGCTCTGCCTATATATTCCTTGTTCTCATCAGTAACTGTCCCAGGCCATGTTTGAGTGCCCCTGTGGTGGAGTGCACACAATTCACGATAATTACAAAAAAACGTGCTGCATACAGCACGGATCCGGGCAGCAAGAGAATGGAATGCTGGCGTAGATTTGCTTATCCGCTGTTCTTAACTCGTTTCCGGAGGACTAATAACAGCATGCTCAAATAAACGTCTCGCTGGACGTTTGTTCTCAGGGATGTTCCTATGACGAAATTCGAACATACACCTGCAGCAAAACCGTTGCCTCACTATGGAATTGACTAGTTAAGAACGCTCACCAACATTAAAATCTCCCCTTGCTTCATAATATCTCTTAGTATACAAAATCTTCAAATGCATCGTCAAGCAGCAGGCTTACGACAATGGATTCGCAAGCGCCTGCTTCTTATATTTCGAGGGCGACATGCCTGTATGGCGCTTGAACATGCGTGAGAAATAGGCCAAATCATTGAATCCAGTGCCGAAGCAGATTTCAGTGACAGACTTATCCGTCTCGATGAGCCAGTGCGCTGCCTTGCTCACACGCAAGTCGATCAGATAGTCGTTAAATGTTTTGCCTGTAAATCGTTTGAACAAGTAACAGAAATATGTTTTGGAAATGTTGAATTGCCTGCACAGACGCTCCAGCCTAAGCTCCTCGGCAAAATGCTCATGAATATAGTCCATCACAGCCTTCATCAACTCTCGGTACTTCTCAACACGCTCGTCCTCTTCACTCGGCTTATCTGCCAGCTTGGAATATTCACGAATGATGACAGAGAGAAGCTTCAGTAAATTTGCTTTGAGCACCAACTCGTAAAATCGCTTTGCCCCTCGGTACTCTTCCAACATTTCCGCAAGCAATCGGCCAACTTCCATATCAGTCTCTCCGGTTAAGGCTACCTTTGGCGTCACGTGCTTCTCATCGATCAGAAACTGCTCCAAATAAGAAAAATCGAAGCACTCCCCGCTCCATTCCGATTGCTCAAATCGTTCGTTGATAAAATGAGGCAGGAACTCACATCCGATCACTTCCATTCCTTGATCAGGAATCATATCGACCCGATGTACGGCATAGGGCGGAATGACGAATATATTTCCCTTCACCATGTTATAAGTCCGATGATTAATGGAATGCTTGAACTCCCCTCGAACAACATACCAAATCTGTATATAGTCGTGGGTATGATCCCAGATACTCCCCGATGTATGATCAAGCTTATACATTTTGCAGGGCAAATGAGCTTTCATCTGCTGCTCGGAATGAAAGACAATGACATCACTCGGCAAGTCAACGCCGACACCCGCCAGCTTCTTGTTCTTATCCCCCATGTTCATCACCTATCACATCATAAAATGTGCTGACATGTACATTCCCAATTCATATCGATGGAGCATTTTCGCAATATGTATTTCAATAAAAAGCATGATATTCTCTATCATCTGGTCTTAAATAGTTTCGTCAGTCAAAAGCAAAAAACCTCTTCTCTTAGATAAGGTTTTTTGCTTTTGTATGTTATTACATTTTGATATGTTTATTGAGTTTTTGAATTAATTTTTTTGTCTTTTCCTCAATAAATGCTTCTGCTTTATTACTGTCATTATCAAACAAATCCACAGCTTTTTTAATAATTTTATCAACTTGATTTTCATTCACTAGATGTATCGCACTCTTCCCCATCTTAGAAGCCGAAATCAATGATAAATAAGCCATTAAGTCCATTACTTCTCGTTTTGTCATTTTGACCATTCAACATCCCTTATTAAATATCTTTATTAATTTGAGCTTAGATTCATCTCAATAGCAGGTATTTTGCGGAGTTGTTCATATGTAATCTCCTTAGTTCTTACTTTAGGACATATTTCTATAACCGCCTTAGCAATGGCTTTTGTTGCAGGGTAATAAATTTTATCATTGGTTTCAATAATTTCATTAACACTCGATGTCAGAACAACGTTTTTGGATCCCGAATTAAGAATGGCAATAAACCATTCATCACGGTAATTAGCGTCAATGATTCCTGATAGGACTGATAAGGAACAACTCGAGGCATTATTATTTTCTTTCAATACAAGTCTATACTTATTTAATAAAGAAGATGCGATTCCTGTAGGCAAAAATACGACTTCGTTCGGCTGAATGCTTACAGGATCTTCAACTGATTTTCCTTTTGGATTCAACACTGCATTTTTAATATCTACATAAATATCATAGCTCGCATCGGCATTCATGGAACTGGGCAAGACTGCCGTTTCTCTCACTTTGGCAAACAATACTGTATCACATGGCTTCTTATTACGAGTTGTCCGCTTATCCTTATCAACATCCCATACGTTTACGTACATTGTTTTGTATTCATTGTTTATTTTTTCTTCAATCACTAGCTCATATTTCTTTGCAGAAGGATTAATATTAAGTTCTTTCACAACCCCGAATCTTTTTTCTTTTTTCATCCACACAGTCTCACCAATTTTGTAATAGCGCTTTTTATCATACTCCACAACATTCACCTCTGTACTTTTTATGGTTTTTGATGATTAGTAATCATTTCTTATTTGATTAAACGGAGAGAAGCGTCGTTCTTCTTGTCCATCTATCATTACTGAACCCAAAAATAACTCTTTAGGTTGTACCCAATGTCTGCCTTGAGCATCAACATAAAGGGCAAGTAATTCATTCGAATCCACATGAAAGGCGCCTTTATAAAGAAATACATTTACATGTTTCCCTGATTCAGTATGTATGGCCTCAAAGTATTTTTCCGCTTGCTTGTGGCTAATACCCGATTTCACAATACCGAGCAAATAACATTCATAACCTTCATAATGTCGATAAAACATAACATAGCCCTCCCTTTTCCTAATAAGTGTTTATGCCTTTGCTGAAGACGTAACATACTCATTCATTCGTCGTTTAATAATTCGTGCATGTACATCATTAAAAATGACCGCAATTAGAACCTTTACGTTGTGATCATCATCCTTCAAGAATAAGTTAAAACTATTTATACCTTCTTCCAATTCATATTTGATCATGTTCGTCACCTCCATCCTTCAAATTACACACAGATAATCTAGTACTTTATTTTGTTTTTGATTGTAAATAGATTATATTCCCTACTAGATTTTCCGTCAATAGCTTTTTGTATCGGTTTTGATCCGATACATTTACGTCGTATTTTTATCCATCATCGATTTGCCTCTCATTTAATTTTTTTTAGTCTTATATAATCGCTCTTTTCATTTGATCTTTATAATCCTTATTTATATGTAATTGCTCAATTAGAGTCACAATCTCTTTTACATTAAAGTCATTTCTATATGTAACAACTGCATCGTACAGTTGTTTTAAATTTATTTTCTGGTTATCAATCCAGTGAAGAACCTGTTCTATTTCCTTATTATTTTCTATATTAGCAAATAATCTGTTTATCAATGTAATTTTTTCTATTTTTAACTTACATTCTTTATATAGTTTTTCAAATTCGTGATATTCTTTATAGGATAATTTTTCTTTTATATATATAATGAATTTATGAACAATCATTGGTTTTGTCATATCACTACCGGATAGGAATATAAAATTATAAAATTGCTGTAATGTTGCTTCATCGACAATGACTAACTTTAGGTCGTCTAACATTTTTCCTTTAAATCCCATACCGAATTCTAACTCACGCAAAATAATGCTGTCATAGTTATCCACTATTTCTCCCCCATTACAATGATGTTTACAGCAAAATAAGAACATATGTTTGTATTTTTATATTCCAATTATATCCCATTCAATACTTACCGTCAAATTTTTGTAGGAAATTATAGCTTCTCATTTAGCAGGTTTTTCATCTATGTTTAAGAAATAGACGCACTAAAAAACGCAATGGGATAACTTACTCCATTGCGTTCTTTATCTCGTCTATTTCGTGAGGATATAACGACCTAATCATTTCTATATTCAAAAAATCTCGAAGAGACCATTTATACTTCATATTATAAAAATCGCATATTTCTTCGAGCTGCTTCCTTTCCAGTCTTCCATCTCTTTTTAAAACTTGTAATGCCAAGTATATCATACCGCTCCGTACAATATTTTTAGTAGTAAGAGCCTCACTGTATTCCTCTAATCCATCTACTTTTTTAATCGTTTCCAGTCTATTGTAAATCGTATAGAACTTGACTTTATCACGATTCTCATCATTATTATTTATTGCACCTTTTAGTATATAGGTTGAGCTCGGAAGTGGGATAGAGTCTCTGACTTTACTTGAAAAATCAATTCCCCCATTCGATTTATAATATAACTGCTCCTGATTCGTCAGTATCGCCATTCTAAAAATAAATGGATCAATTGGAGAAATGATTCGAGCTATATTTCCCTTCTCATCTCTTATATAAATTTTATTCTTATCAAAGTCAAAGTCTGAAATTTGTAAATTTGTTAATTCCTTAACCTGAGTGCCTTGAATACCGTTCCATAATGCTTCAATGATAAAACTATCTTGTTTATTCACTAAAGAGTGGATAATTGCCTGTTTTTCATCATAACTTATATATTGTTTATATTCCTTTACGAAGGAATAAAAATATTCTTGTCTTCGTTTTAATGGATTCGTAAAATTTCTTGAGTAACTGTGATCCATCGCCCATTGTATGTAGGAAGATAGAACATTACAATACGTCCGAGCACTCTCTTTTGTTTTTGGTTTAAGCATATTTGCGATAAAATTTTCAATTTCATCATCACGAAAATCATATATATCCCGTTGGAGCTCTATTTCTGTATCCACTGCTTTTTTAAATAATCTTGAGTAAACTTCTCTTGTATCTAAATTATCGAATTGCTCAAGATATTTCATTTTAGTTTCTGCGTTATAAAAATCCATCTCTAACCTCCTTTATACATTTTATGCAATGGGCTTTAACTAAATAAAGTACTACATGTTTTTATTATATATGACACTTCAATAAAAAGAAAGGGTACTGAGCACCACCCCAATACCCTCCCATGTCAACTTTTTTATACAGTAAATATCAAACTAAATCTATCTCTCACATTCTAATTCATTTCTACATTTTGTCAATAATCATATGCGAAGTGACCTGTCCAATTGTACGATTGCTTCCTCTACTTCCAAATTAGATTGAACAATAGATATAAATCTTTCTAAAGCTACTGACATTTCCGTAATTCTCTTCAGTACGTTTTCCTTTTTAGGTGCCCCTGCTTGACACGACTTCCCATATTCACTCTCTACGCGATAACATGTAACCAAAAAACTCCGAATAAACTCACCGTATAACTCCGGCTGCAATAGCTGATTCATTGCTGCCTCTGCACACCAAAAAATAATCGGTATGTGAGTCTTTTTCAGTGCTTTTTTTCTTTCATTTGAATCGAACGAAGCAAAAGCATCCGTAAGATACATTGAGATTTTCTGTATTTTCTCAACAATGTTTTGATCCAAAACCTTCTCTGTTTTCTTTAAGTCAAGAACATATTCTTCAATATTTTTTGCACCAAAGCCCTTTATTTTATCTATCCCATCTTCAAACAACATCAGGATTTGAAGTATCATTTCTTGATCTACAAACCGTACTCTAGCACGTTTGGATAAGCCCACATCTTCTTTGAAGAAGTGTAGGTTTGACAAATCATTAATAGACTTGATTAAATCGCTATGCTTCGCTCTTGTTAATTCTATTCTAGACAGTGGCGTGCCACTATTTTGCTTTACGAACATCTTATCGCGTTCTTCATCCGTCATATTTTCTATTTTGACGATAGTGATGGATTCATCTAATATTTCATCTTGCATCTCTTGAGGCAGATCTTTGAATTTACATCCTGCAATTTGATGTCCATATACATCCTCTGTATTTTTATGCAATTTCCATGCGCCGTCAATAAAACTCATTATCGTTGTTATCCGTTGTTTCCCATCCAAAAACCACTTTTTCCCGTCATCTGAATCCTGAATAAGCACGGGTGGAATATAATACCCATAAATCAACGAATGGATTAAGTCGCTCCGCTGATGATCATTCCAGGTTGCATTCCTTTGGATTGCCAGATCAAACCGAAGAACAATCTCATCCTGTTGATTCTGACTGATCCATGTCCGATCTCTTCTCCATTCTTTGTAGAGACTTCTGATCGTATAATTCCTCGTTGATTTTTCAATTCGCGTTTTTCTAAAGAACCGCTCTGTATTCTGATGAGGTTGTTTACCTAATTTATTATTGTTGTTAACAGCTTGATTCATAACCTAACTATACTCCTTCTATTCAGAGTTAGACATGCTCAAAGTAATAAGAAGCATGATGACCATACAAAATAGAGTATAAATCTACTGTATTACTTTGTACTAATCACATTTTCTAGAGGAACATTATATCATCATAAACCTCTTTCATGTATTACTTCTTACTTTGTAAATCAAACTGATAACAACTTCATATTGAGTATGATAGTATTATTTCCTTTTGCTCACATATAGCTCACCAGACAACTGAATCGTAAGGCTTACAATTTCAGCTACAATTTTGGAATTTGTTCTTTCTTTGAAAAATGGCGGGAGCCGATTATATATCGTGCATACAATCTCTGGCTCATTATTTTGAATTGTTTTAACAATTGATATGATAATGAATTCGATGATTCTATTGTATAGCTTATTTGGTTTTATAAGAATGATTGTAATAAACGCAATTGTGAGTAAGAATGCAACTATAATATACTCCATTTTATCACCCTCTTTATACTATTATTTGATTTTGCGATATTCCATAATCATATACGCCCATACAGGGAGACTTTCTTCCACACGAGCTTTCCAATAGTCAGGACTAGAAAGAATTCCTTCCTTTGCTAGTCGGTCAATAGCTTTATGTGCTTCTGCTACTGCAAGTTTGTCCAATTTCTTCACACCTTTCGATTCTTCATCTGATTTATTCATTTGAGTGCATGACTTCAGTTCATTTTGAACATCTTGAATGAAATGTTCTTTACTAATTCCCATGAGCTTTAAAGCATTTTTAAAAGGATCCATTTTGCGTTCTGGATCCAGTTCATCATGTCCTGCTATATGTTTACTAGGATCGAGTTTGAATGTATGGCACAAATAGGCGTGATACCATACATACCGTTTGTAAGCTTCTAGATTATTAACGGCGCCTCGCTTATGCGAATAGCATAATTCAACTCCTATCGCAATATCGTTCGCGTCACCCCCGTATAATTCGTTGTCCTTCTTTACGTTATATCTTACATGCCAAGCTTTTTCAGGCTTAGCCGTTGTAGCTGGAATACATTCGATAATTTGTTTATCGTCGATGAATGTATGGGCCGATGCGGACATTTCATTATGTGAGTTTTCATAATATCTTACATTGGCTGAAGCAGAGCTGCCATCATTTCCGGTATCATGGCTTACGATAAATCCAACATAGGGCATCGATAATCCTGGCCGTCTTTGTGTCTTAGGTGTAAGGTATTGCTTAACAATTTCGTATTTCATTTTGAACATCATTCTTTCCCCCAATACTATCTACTTCTTATGGCAAGTTTTCTGTCTCCGTTTCAGAGAAGCTACTTTTTGATTTTTTTTTGCCGGGCGCGAACGCAAACGATTCCACACATTTAATGCCTGTAAACGCCCCCAGCTCATAAGCGAGCAGCATCAGCATATTGTCCGATATGTCCCCGATTTGCCACGCTTGGTACAAAGCCATACTTAGTGTGCAAAAAAATCCGATAATAAGTGCTGAAACTTTGGTTTCATCCAACGATAATCCATCTTTAATCCATTTCATGTTGACCACCTCGAAAAGATTGTAGCTCTACACGCAAATCATCGACTTTTACTTGCAGTCTTTTATTTTCTAAAGTCAGTTCGAGATTTGTTTTGTGAAGCTGAGCGACTTCCTCGCTAAGTACTCGAATCTCTTCCCTTGCTTCCTCCAGATCGGTTTTATAGCTATTTATAATCTCTTTCAGCTCTAATCTAAATGCTTTCTCATCTTCGCTTAGTGCCTTTCGGTCGCTAATCGTAACATCCTTGCGATTGGTACTCCTTGTTGCAACGAATGTAAATATAGCTGTTACTAACGCTGTAATAACCGGAATCAGTATTTGCAATGCCTCCACACATAACCACCCTCTTGCTTAATGCATCGTTTATCTTTCTAATTTATAAAGTGATAAGAACCCTAGAAATTCATCAAGAGAACATAAAAAAGAGGAGGTACGAAACCTCCTCTTTTTCGTTTTAAGTTACTACTTCTTCATTCTAGATAATGAAATAATAGGCCCCACCTGTTTGAGATCTAATGCCAAACCTTGCATGCAAATCATTAACATCCCTTTGACGACAAGTAGTCTGAGACACAAGATCTTCGTCCGCTTGATATCTTCTAAATAGGTACCCGAACAGCTCTGGTCTGTTGCTCGTCATCTCAGCCTCAACTTCATGGATTGCTTTGATATCAATTGTGGCATTTATATCCTTGCACACATTGACCGTAAGAACTGAATCGATTATGGAATGACCTCTAACATCAATGCTGGAATTAAGATTGGTCACGATTTGAGCTAATACGGTTGCAACCAATTCAGGGCTGCTTGAAGCTATGCTTGTCTCGATATCCTCATGCTCATAGACTTCCATATAGCTCTCTAAATCACTATCGCCCTTAATATAGATAAGCATCTCTGAATGAAGCTCTGGTCTGTTGCTCCACATTACGGAAGATTTATCGTCATATTGTTCCGGCGTCGGTACACTTATAAATGCTGAAACATCATCATATACTAAAGGTTTTGCCTGAATGATTCCTTCAAATGAGTCGTTGTAACTAAACACTTCCATTACTGCACCGAGTTCAGGTTTGTTGGACTCCATTTGCGATTCTATATTTGCCCGTGGATCATCCTCGACAAAAGCCCTAGTCTGTAATGATGCTTGGAGAAATGCATTTTTATCGACAATCATTTCAGAATGGAGCTCCGGTCTAGTCGCATCGATTTGAGTCTTTACGTCAGAAGATTGCAGTAACGATCTTACCGTCAAGCTTGCATCTCGATAGCTTTTAGCCGTTTTATATACAAACATAGAAGAATGGAGCTCCGGTCTAGATACATAGATATCAGCGTCATAGTCCATAAGCATTGGTACATCCGCCCGGTGTACATATAGGGAAGAATCCATCCAACTAAAACCGATATTGCTATTTACGTTGATCCTAGCATCCAGGTCGGCAAAACCACGTCCAATGACAAACATCTCAGCATCAAGCAGGTATCTAGTTGCCGTATAAGATTTAGATAAATCAATATATTGGACAAATAGTTTTGGCTGCTTATACCCTAACTCCCTAGTGAAAAACGTTACATACGAGTTCGCTTGCGATCTGATGCCTATACCATAATTCGGTTGTTCGTCGCGATACCATTTTAGTACAATATCAGTCATGTCTACTTCAATGTATCGCTCTTGTTTATTGTAAAGGAACTTATTTGTTATCAGACCTAGGGGCATTGGAGCATTTGCTGCTGTGATACCGATTTCATTCCAGAACTCTTTATTTGTCGTAAATTCAAGATCCGTGCCTTCAACCTTATCATCAGCACAATATAGTCTTAACGTAGCCTTTTCAATAAGTTTTTCTTTACCTAAAGCATGTAAATCAAATTCGACAAAGGACTCGAAGTTTTCAATATTTACATAGTCCCTCGTGTCCCTACCAACAAACATTTGTTTTTCAGTGCCCCAGTTTTGCGATTGATATCTGACGCTATCTCTCGTAAAGGCATCTTTTACGGGTACAAGCTCTTGAATAATTCTAGGCGCCTCGAACAGTTCATAATCTCCATACATTCGATTGTTGGGCGCTACTTCGATGACACTTTCCACGAAACTTCCGGCAATCGCCTCAATTGTGGATTCCTTATCACTGATCCCCTTATACATGATCATCGCAAATGAATCTAACTCTGACTTGTTTTGTACGCGGACTATGAGAGAAGAGTTCAAATCACTATAGGCTTTCTTATATACAAACATATAGGAATCTATATCTGAGCTCTTGCCTGTATACAGTACATATTTGCCGGCCATTGTATTGATTGGTTCATCGTAATGTCTAACATACATGCTTGATTCTACATCATCATGCGCATAACCTACCCAAAGGTTCGCATTAAAATCATAAACTTCCTCCTGCACCTACCATCACTCCATTGTATTGGACTAGATTTTTTGAGCCCGCGCTCTAATTTCAAATTTTCCGCTCGGAACCGAATTAGCTGTCAGCTCAGTGGCCAATCTGGCAAAGAACTCCACGGATTGATTGTAGTCTAGTATTGTATTCCAATTCAGCACTTCTTCTGGCGTGAATGGGAATTGCTCCTTCGATAATTCGATTCTAACTCCGTTAGGTAAATCAGCATTAATTCCCTTCACTTCAATATTCGTAACCTTGTGACCATACATGTTCGTTAACGTAATTTTATTCTCTTTCGAGATCTGTCCTGCAACAAGAGTGCCCGCATTCCAGTATTTCAGGATTTCTCCGATATCTGTTGTGTAGTACTTTCCTAAGTTGTCGCTAAACATCAATCCTGCATAGGTTCCGATAAAGTGAGTCGTCCATGAGTCTACACTGCCCCAATAATCCTTAAACTCTACAATAAGCGTGTTCTTTTCACCAATTTTGACTTCCGTGTTTTTAATATTCAGGGCAATTCCCTCTGGAGAACCATGTAGATTCGTAAACTCGCCTGAGAGCGGATAATAGGGTTTATCATTGAGGAATACACGATATTGAACAAGTCCCAAATCGTAGTCGCTCAATGTGCCTGATAGCTTGTTTCCGATAAATGAAAGGTTAATGGTTGAAGTTGTATTTAAGATATACAGGGCTAAGTCGCTAACACGCGCACCTTTCATGTAAGTGTTTATGCTGGCTTTAATGCTATCTATATCCACAGATCCTTTTTCGTTAAGCTTAGTATCGAACATGAACCCAATTTTAATAAACCCATAAATAGCCTTAGCTTTGAAATCCTCAGTTCTTAGAGATTCAAAATCCCATACTCGCATACCATTTTTCTTTATATCATCCTCGTCTGTAATATCTAGATTTTTCCATTTCCCTTGACTAAAGGATTCCCACTTCATGCCGTTGTCAAAAGAAACAAATAGCCGAATATTGTCTTTGTAATCTTTAGTTAGCTCTATTGAGAACTTTTCAACATCTTCGTTTATTGATATGTTACCTAAAGGAATAGAAATTTGACTCAGTGGTGTGAATTGAGATCTCACAACACTTCTTGACGCATTCTTTGCAACATAAAGCTTGTTGTTGTCTTCGGACATATCGGAAAGTAAATCGTGCGTATATCTCAGCAGTTTAACCTTTGGGTTAATGGCAGAGAGCAAACTCCAATCTTCCTTCTTAATTTGGTTTAGATCACTTATCCCATGTTTATATACATAATCAATATTGTTTGGTTTTGAAAGTTCAAGCCACCCACTATCACTTAAATGGAAGAGGTCAATTTTCCTTAAAGCGACTCCCAGTACAGACCCATTGTTCTCATAAAATCTCCATCTGATTTTTTTATATTGGTTCGAATTTGGAAAATGATAGGTTCGAACTTCGTCTTTATTCCAATTCACTTCGTTTCTGCGTTTATCCAGCGTTATCCATCTCGAACCATTCCAAGCCTCCAGATCCCATGCTCTTGGTGACTCGCCTGCGTTCTCTTCTCTGGATTTCAATGCGTAGGTATTAAATAAAGTTGGGCTAATAAATTCATAAGACAACCATGACCTTACCTGAGTTTTTGCCGTAACCCATGCTGTATTGTCTAATCCGTCAAATACGCGAAATGCTTCATATGCACCCTCATGGTGACTTGAAGCGGCAATACCATTTGAATTGTTTGTCGTCATGACAGGTACCAAACTTGTAAGGCTTTTCGTTTTTTCGAACAAATTAAATGTTATATATTTATTGTCATACTGTACTAGGAATCTCTCGTTACTTACATCTTTTCCAATTACTTTTTCTAGATCTAACCACGATATATTAATATCATCTTTTGTAAATAACATATAGGAACCGAATGAACAACATCCTACAATTGGTGATCCATAGTTATAAACATTAAATTTCAATTTAGAAAACTCATCTGCCCCGAAATTCTCATAGTCTGGTATTTTAGCATAGTAAACGTATGATGTTGGAGTATTAATTAGAGTTATAAGGAAATACCCATTTGTAATTGCAATGCTTGTTGGATTACCAGTAATCCCATTTTTAAAATTATCAACAACAGCTAAAGTCTTTCCTGTAGTTACATCAATGCAATAGACACTATTTTTATGATCAGGCATGTATAATAGATTGCGTTTTGCATCAATGTAAAATGAAGCTAATGCTGTAGCAGGAATATTGACTTCTGGCTTAACTATCGCATTTAGTGTTGCCCCTGTTTGTATATCAATTTCTTTTATTGTGTAATCTGACAACCTTGCGAACAGCCTCTTCCCATCTGTACCGAGACAATAACACCACATTGTATTTGCCAGTTGGAGTGTTCTCTTGATGGTCAAAGATTGAAAGTCCAATACATAAACAATATTTTTTTTGTTGCTGGTGGATATAAACACTTCATCATTTATTCTCGTAACACCAGAACATTTTTCTGGCATAACTATACTAATATTGCCCTTCACCCCATCAAAAATGCTCTGATATAACCCATTCCCCATCATTTCCACATCCTGTTTTCCGATTATTTAAACAATTCTCGTACATCTTTCAGATTTATGCTTACGGCATCCACATATAAGCCCTCAACTTTTTCTGAACTCTCGTTTGCAAAATTCTCTTTTACTATCTTCTCTGCAACTGGTTCATCATCCCTATACTCAAGTATTTCAATATCGTTCCCTTGATGTTCATCTAGCGGAGAGTACTCGGTTCCCATCTCTATTTCTGGCTTTCCGTCCTCAGAATAAACATTTACCTCCACTTTATTTTCAAAATAATCTGATAATGATCTCTTGTTTCTATCTTCGATAATATATTCAACTTCCTCTATTTGTGGACTATCTGTATACTTCATGATTTCAAATTCATCACCTACGAGGCTGGAAAGATATTTCCCTTTCTCCATCTCTTTGATTAAGACTGGCTTACTTTTAGGAACCTCAGTGAAAATTTTAACTTCGAAGTCACCTGCTAACTTACTTAACTCTACCGATGATAAAGCCTCTAATTCGCTTGGACACATTCCGTACTTCACGAAATCTTTATCTGTTACATCTCTGCCAATTATCTCCCAACCTTCTTCGAAAAACTTCATTAGCCCTATTCTCTTAACGCCAACTGAATAATCATAAGGCGCACCTGTATGATGCCCATCTCCAAATTCAATTTTATAATATTGATAAGTTGGCTTTTCTTTTTTAAAATCCACATACCTAATATGATTGCCATTTGATGAATTATAGCTATCTCGATTCACATCTTTTGAGGAAGAATCAATATTATAGAGCTGAGTCCAATTACTGTTATCGTTTGATCCTAAAAACGTCCAGTACTGTATACCAAAATTGTTGCTGCCTGCAATTCTTAACGCTTCAAGTTCAAGCCTATCTATTGTTGTAGGTACTCCAAAACCATATGTAATGAATCGTTTTTGACCCTTTCCATTAGCGCTCACCCATCCAGAATCAATTTCGTTATTAAAAGCTTTCCACAATGAATTAGGGTGATTGGCATGTGTATTACTACTGTATATATTTTTGCTACTTTCGTTCGCCTTTGCTAAATCAATGTATCTGGAAGATAAATACCTTTTATATTCCCCTGATTCATCCATAAACAAAATCTTTTCTGACTCATATGTTTCGATTTCAAACTCCATTGGAAAATGCAAATCCCAAGTAACACTGTCAGGTACATAATTGTAAATATCTATTACACTACCATCACTTATGGCTTCATAATTTACTTTCTTACGTCTTAAATAGACCCAAGGAACATATGTTTTATAAAGCCCAGACTCAGCAGGAAGTGGAACTTTTCCATCGAAAATGAGAGCCAAAAACGTATCTTTAGGGCAAGTTACATCAATGCCATCTGTATAATAAATATCATCTCCATATTTCCCATCATTAATTAGCTCCCTAACTAGGAGTGTCTTATACTCTCTGTATCTATGCGTTTCTGTCATTACAGCGATTTTTACTTTTGTCACAACATTCTGAATCCCTCTCAACTTTATTGATTTTAATCTACACAAAGACAACTTATTTATCGGAGTTTGGAGGAAATACAGCTCTGGTTCAGCTAGGGTTGTGTATACCTTTACTGGATGATCAAATCCATGCGAATAAACTTCTTGCTTCATTTACTACACCTCGTCTAGCTTTATTTTTTGTACATTCTCTTTTGCTTCAAACTTATAACTAAAAACCTTACCTTCTGACAATACTTCTTCTTTGTTACTCCAAATAAACTCTTTGTTGTAAGGTTTATCAAATTCTATCTTTTGTCCTTTATGCATTCCATATTTCGTGTAATCGTTCATTGACACATTTTCAGTTAGCTCAGCTACAATATACTCATATTCTTTTTTAGATACGATATTCTTGTAACCTTTAGGCATAAATTTAGTTTCTGTGTGTAATCCTATATCTGATGCCGATGTAGCAGGACTATAGATAATTGGTATTACTGGTTTTGGTAATTCTCTCACTTTGATTTTCCCATAACTCTTACCATCTACAAAAAACTCAAAAATTCTATTATCTAGATCCATTGCCATCCCTACTCTTTGAAAACTAGCTAATGGACTTGATGAAATAATCGTTCTTTCCCCAATCGCCTCTGCACCTTGAAAAGATATATAATAATTATTACTAAAATGGAGTAGCAAATTATTTACTCCCACTGATCCAAAACCATCTGTGTATTTTGACACTAATCCAATAGCCAACTCATTATACCAATTTACAGTGAACTCCATATACAATTTTCCATTATAATAATCGTCGCCAAACAATAGATAGCCATTATTTCGTGGGATTGCTCGAAAAATATCATATATTTCCACAATGCCATTAGAAGATGTAAGCTTGAATCGGTTTCGCTTCTCATTGATATCGTTGAAACTAAAACCTCCAAACTCTTTCACTCTTTTTGTAATAGATACAGCTTTGCCATCTGATTTCCTTTTGATTAGACTATATGTCTTTTCTACATGTTCATAGCACTGAAATTCAGAGATTGAATATTCTGAACTTCCATTCCAAGCGCCTTGTTTTTCATACATATAAAGGATGAGAGCTTTGAATTTCTTATTATTTTTAAATGTCCACTCTTTCTTTTCAAGCTCTTTCCATCCTTCATTTTTTACATCGAGCAACAATGAACAACCTATCCATGCTGGCTCCTCATCCTTTTGCTTTAATCCGAAAGTGTTCAGCAGATCTATTGTATCGTTAGAAACTCCATAAAGCCTAAAACTTTTTGGAGCTTTTGATGCATCAACAGAGGAAGTAATCGTTATCTTTTGAGGAATATATTCGTTTGGGAATTGAAATTTTGCATATGCTTTTTTAAAAGTAGTATTTGCCCATGCAGTATTATAATTACCATCACACATTTTATCAGGATAGTATTCATATGTTGGTTTAGTAAAATAGTCACTAGCATTTATCTCGAATCCATTTTTATATGAATAATTTTCATTAAATAACGGAAGTATTGGTACAAACATATTTACACCTCACTTAAGAGCATCACAATCAAATTGTGATGCTCTTTATTTCTTTATTTTTATTGTCAAACAACTTCGAAAATACATTTCCAGTACTATATTTCGTTTTAATATTTTGGACAACTTTCCTTAGTACATTGCTTGTCCAGTAGTATTCGCCACTCCTCATGCCATATTCCTTATAGTCTTCTGGTGAAGAAATGGATATCTCTTTTAGGAAAGATTGATATTCATAAAACTTGATATCATTGATCAGCACCACATCATCTAAATTCATAAACGTTATTTTGTATAAAAAATAACGTCGAGAATTGTCGAATTGCATTCTAATCTTTCCAAATTGATTAATGACTGATGCTTTGTATTCAGATAAAAGATTCCACTCTTTATTTATTTCATCATATCCCTCAAATATGATATTCACATTTTTCCTCATCATCGACTGTATTTCTACAGCATTAATCAACCGAGGTTTCTTAAATTCAATTTTTATACTTGGGTGTACAAGCTGCATGTTACTCGTATCAACCGATTGATAAGCAAACTTGTAGTCCTCTACTGGATTGTTTTTAAATACATGTTCGATCTTTTTATCAATTGCTTTTTCCTTACTTGCATCAACCTTACTTATTTCACTATCAAATTCACTATTAAAGAATAATGGAATGGCACTTACTTCTTTCTTTTCTAGAGTATAATTTTTAGTGGCTCCGTTCGCTTTCTTTTCGCTGAAAGTGAAGTGTTTTTTGATATCAGCCAGTTCTGGTGTAGGTATAGTTATTAATCGAAGAGAGTTCTTATTGAAGAATTCATATTCATTCTGTTTTACGATGTAGGTATTTATTAATTCATTGTTTACATTATAAAATTCAACATTTATGTTGGAATTTGTAGGGTATTTTGTTCCTGTATCAAATTCGAATTTACTGATGGTCACAGGTTCTTTAAAAATGATTTGAATGTTTTTTCTAGCGTCATTTGAGCCTTTCATACTATAATACCCATCATTGAATGCATCATAAGATAACTCGCTATAGCGTTCTAAGTTTGAGAATATATAAGCATTTTCAGCCTCAAACTGCATGTTGCTAACATTTGAAATCATTTTTCCAATATTAATTTTAGACCCATTTTCATCATAAAATCTTATCCTGCCTATGACTACTACACTCTGATTAAAATCATAAAGATCACTAAATTTAACTCTTTTTATAAGCAATCACAAACACCTACCTTATTGCAATTTAAGTTTATACATTCTTTGTAATACCGAAGGATCTAAATCGCATTTATATATACTTCCAGATCCGAGATTATTGCTAAAAGTGGTATCAACTCTTTCGATTTTATTTTTTCTATCTAATTTCGACAAATCTGATAAGCCCTCAGTTTTAATAGTCTTTTGCGAAGGCATTGTTGTAGATAATGGCTTCCAAAATGGACTAATTTTCTTGTACTTTGTTGGATAGAGGTTTACGTATTGTATGGCGATATTTTTAATATCACTATTATTTGAAGTGAATACGAATTTATAAAATCTGTATTTCACATCTTTACCCAATGTAAATACTTTCTCTTCATTTTGTTGCCAATAAACTCCTTTACGTGTTTCTATTAATGTCCAATCATCCCCCTTTAGCGAGCCGTAGACATTCCAATCCCTTGGAGATGAATAAATGTCTTGTTTCACAGTTGCATTGGCTGCTGGAAGTGTGTTTGCCCCAAAATTGTATTTCATAGCATACCCGCCAACAGTTTTCTCAACTCCATCTCCAAAATCAATTGTAATTTCTACTCCTGTCTCACCATCGGAAGATACCCAAGAATCAGAGCTGCTGTTAAAGAGCTTCCAGACATTTGTTCCATTACTGGCAGTGACTTTTATATGGTGCTGTGTACTTGTAAGCGCAGAGCCATCGTCAATGAACTCATCAATCAGTGGTGTAGACTCAAGAACCTGTTCACTCCCCATGTTATATGCTTTGTACTGTCCATTCATATTGAAGAAATAGCTTTTCCCAGCTATTTTCTTCTTCGGTTTGAGAATGAGCTTTGGTCTAAACCCAACACCCGTTGTGATATCCTTATCATATTTTTTTTTTGCGTCTACAACTCCAAAAGCGCTTGCATCTCCGTTAGCTCCACCTCTCACAACCACACCTTGCGATGTTCCATATGCAGGCGTATTCGTGAAGGATGGATAGTTCACATTCCAAACTGAATTGTCTCCTATCCTATCCACCACACCATTCAAATCTGAGTTTATATATTTGTCCCACTCATTATATTCTAGAAACCCTTCATCAATTTTTGCATTAGAAGTAATTGAAGTTATAATAGGATTAAATTCTTTGAGTGTGTCATTTGTTTTATCTGTTACAATTTCGCACATTTCCATGTAATTTAATCGGAGTGGTTCTATTGTTGAAGATGCGCTAGTAGATCCGAATCTCATTCTCCAAAATAGATGCTTATATGGATGTTCGTGATTAAAGTTCAGCACATGCCAAATATTAGCGGCATTAGCCCCGATTTTTATATCTAACTCCTTCGCTAACATCCAGCCGTTACCATCATCCGAGTATTCTAAATATAATTTTTTCATATTATGAATTTCAGTCCAGTATCTATTTTCAAAGATTATATTTACTCTTTGAATGGAAACGGGATCTTTAAATTGATATCCTATCCACTCTTTATCAAAGTTTGCAGTCCCTAAATTTACTCCAGTAGCCCAATATGTACCTTTCACGGCCGTTTCGCCAAAAGCTTTTTGACCACCATACTGATTAACATCATTATTAAGACAAGATGACCAAATAGGAGTCCCACCAACACATCTATTCTTGTAGGAAACAGACTTAAGATTGTAAAATGAAGTACCAACTTGCATTAATCCATCTTTTGCATCATACAAACTCCAAGGTATCCGATATGCAATGTTTCTATCTGCTACACAGATGATGTCTCCATTATTCTTTATATCAACAACGATAAATCTAAAATATCCTTCGCCTTTAGCAGTCCACTCTTTATTAATCTGCTGTGTTTCTACCTCGTGATCTGTTTTTGTTGCAAGATCGTTCATTGTCCATCTATATTTTTCTTTGTTTGTATAATCGATCTCATCAACGATATCAAGCATTGTATCTATTGTGTAAGAACTACTCCAAAAGTAGTCGCCTACTTTAAGTGTCTGCAAATTGTTATTTAACGATAGAGACATATTAATTCACCTCGTAATGATGTCTAAAGTCAAACACTGGTCTGAATCCAATTCTGTCAATTCCATATGAAGACCGTCTTGCAACATCATATTTTTCTAAACCTAAGCCATTATAATTTCCACCTCTTGTTATACATAGTGCCGGATCTAAATAATCTGTACATTGTGTAATGGTTTTATATTTAAGGTGATGCCATACACCATCATCACAAGCCTCGATTTTCCCATTTAAATTGGAATTAACAATATACTTGTCGTACTCATTATCATGCGGGTACGCACCCAAAATAGCTTTTGAAGCATCTGATTCTGGCTTTCCTTGTTCGTTGATATACCCAACCCCACCTGACAAACACCTCATATATCCATACACTCCGCTTATAGTCATGGCTTTACCCTGAATATAATTACAGTGACTCATCTTTAATTCGTTGTAGGAAACAATTGATTTAATTACTCTATCTGCTATGAGAAGCCCTTCATCTACCTTTATGAAGTAGAAAACCCCTCGCGCAGAATTTATCTCTGCACCACTATAATCAATCTCAGGCATCGTCACATACTTACTTCCTGCACCTACCCACGGACTTACCCCACCAACAAACTCGAATGCAGATTGCGAGTTCTCATATACTAGCATAGGAATGTAATCCCCTACCTCCATCTCTAGAATAAAGTCTCGTTCTATACCATCCGTATTCGGCTTCGCCATCAACCTTCACCTCTCAATTGAATCGTAATTTTATTTACCTTGGATTCACTCTGATTCGATTTAGCCTTTTCAAATTTTTAGAATAAATCTTTGTTGATGTTACATATCCTCGCTCCTTATAACTATCATCTAAAGTTAAGTCATGTTCTTTTGTGTAGTTTACTTTTAGAAATCCCTTGTCTATTCCGATATACTCCGATTTGTCGTAATCAATCATGCCATTAAATCCTTCAACCTCTGTAACTTTTCGAGTACTGCTGTCTGCTTCGATGATGATTTTAACTCTGACATATCGAGCCTTTGGACTAGCAATGGTACTATTCCCACTGAGCTTTGCATACGGACTCCACATCCGATTGTCACTCGAAGTCTTTGTGAGAATTGTAACCTTAGCCCCACCAACAATCTCTTGAACACTTACTAGCTTTCTAAATGCGGTATAGTTATCAACTAAATCAATAACTTCCGATTCCCACTCACCAGAACGAGCTAGTGCATGAGTTAGCTTTTCAAAACCATTCAACTTTGGAATAGAGCCGTTTGTAATGATCCAGTTGTTTTCATCCCAACTCTTATATAAGTTTGCATCTTTTAATTCTTCTCCGGTTTTTGCAGCGTCAATAAAATTAGAACCATTAAATAGTGGATGATTATATGTATTGTAATCAGTATTGTAATAGACATTTGTTTTACCCTTATAAGTGTATCCAGCTACCGCTGCTATTGTGTCGCCTTTTCTGCTTCCTATTAGCGTTCCTTCGATAATGATGTTGTTGAAATGACCAGATTGATAAAAACCAGTGAGAATACCAATTTGTCTCGTATCATTAGTCTCAGTAAAATCTAAATCTACATTTATATACATGTTGGTTGCTGTTCCTCCTGATACTTGCCCAAACACACCACAATAAGAGTTCGAACTAGAACCAGTTACTTGCTTTGACTTCAATTTCCCTGTTACTCCTACTCCATCTACTGTACCCTTCTTGAAATATGCAGCGATTACTCCCTGCCCCCCAATAGCAGCTTCAATATCTACACTCTCAATGTATAAGTTCTTCACAATGCTATTACCATCAAGAGTAATGAATAATCCTGTAGGTACTCCACCTATCTTTTGTGTGAAATTCAATAACTTGTATCCATTTCCATCTAGAGAACCATAAAAATCGAAACCATAATATCTTCCTTCTTTGAAGGCTCCGACATTAAAGTCGATATTTTTTACTAACTTATAATAGGCGTACGGATTCTTCCGCATTCTAAAAAAGTCATATGCATCTCGGATCAGAAAAGGATCAGCTTCCGTTCCTTGCCCCTTATGATCTCCTGCATCTGACTCTTTAATTTCATAGAGCTTTTTTAGCTGTAATTTACCATCATCAATAAAAGTGTTCCTAAACACACCTTTGTCAAAATCAATAGGCATGCCGATCTCTTCGACCTTCTGCCCTGATTGCAAAGCAAACTCACCATCTACAAACCGAACGTTGCCTATTGACTTCCCATTGTTTTTAAATTTTGAGTAGTCCTTAACTTCGTCATTTTGAATGCTGCTCTTTTCAAATCTCCAGTAACCGACTAATCCTGTTTCAGAACCTGTCAACACTTGAAAACGATCTGCACGAATTTGGGCCTCTAATCTCGCGAAATTCCATAGTCTTACTTCGTCGATTTTCCCTTTGAAGTCAACACCAAATCTAAACTGAGTAGATGTTGTTTCAAGGGGAGTAGTGTTTCCATAGCCAGCGACTGGTTCAAGCTCTTGTTTGATGCCGTTTACATAAATCGTAATTCCTTTCATCAAGCCATCACCACTATACGTAACTGCGATATGATACCAATCGTTCCATGATTGAATGACTTCATTTTTGGTTGCAATCATCTCACCGCCAACACCAACTGCCATCTTACCTCTCGTAGTCGGATCGTTATTAAGCGGATTGATAATGATCTCTACCTTCTTCATGTTCGGGCTGTCATCACCATACCGAACAGGAATCATCAATTTAGAACCGCTATCCTCTGGTTTCATCCAAAAATCAATCGATCTTGGCTTATCGCCTGCCTGTAATCCAGAAGGGCCCATTTCAACATATTCACCGGACAATCCACTAAAATGGATTGCGCCATCATTTTGAGTAGCCATGTATATTCACCTCAATTAATTAAAAATCAAGCTCTTCATCGTCCCTCCAAAGTTGTCAATTACTCCACCGCTCTGATGTTCAAACACCACATAATTTACTTTCCCATCGTCATTTAACGCTCCTCCTAGCATCACATCAATAGGAATGGTTTGTTGCGCAACCTTCTCGCTCAAGGCTTGAATAAGCGCCGAAGAATGTTTTTCGCGAAGCGTATGATATACCCCCTCGTCCAAAGTAACAGAATAAGAGTTGCCGTCTACATCGAAGGTCAATGTGTCGTTTGCGCCTTTCGTGATTTTTACATCACCTCTAATGTCCTTCGTTCCCCATAAGAGCTCTGCCATACCTTTCATCTCCTTATTTCAATGTCCAAGTAATATTCGTGCTATGTCCCTTTTGCAAAGGTGATTCAATCTCGTCCACAACTATGCCTCTGCGTTGAATTACAATCTTGCCGTCAAGTTCCTGATCAGAAGCAATTTTAAGAGACATATACGCTTTATCCTGATAAGGAATGGATACAATCGCTTGAAAGTTAAATATAATCCCATCCAAATCCAACTTCTTCTTATATCCGAAGTTATATTGCGTAATCCGGTTCGTAAACATTCCACAATCCGTTTGTTTTTGAAATGGATTCGCCTCACTAACCGCATCCTTATAAGAAATAATGTCATTATAGAACAGTGATCTTCCATTCAAGAGAAACTCTTTGTCATTCTCCACATAGGAAATTCTAAATTCTTCGCCGTTAATATTAAAAACTCCGTTTGCCGCTTCGAAGAATAATTTGGAGCTATGGCCAATCAAGCCGAAACGAAGAAGTTTCATTCTATCAATACTATAGAAGCGATACGGATCCGATTCTTTCGTTTCTAGATCGTATTCACATAAATGTGTCCCATCATAGTAGTCCGCCACCCAGATAAAATCCTGACTTAAAATCGGATGCGTGCCATTACTAGTTGTAAAAATCATTACATATACCTCCACAATAATTTGCCTGCCAGATAAAGAAAAAAGGACAGGCTCTTACGAGCCCGTCCTAAATAATCTTTATACGAATCGATAGGAAACGCGGATTTTAAAGTTCTGTTTGCCTGCACTTGCAGCCAGCGGAACCTGTGCCCTCAAAGTTACAGTTACAAAGTTACCGCCTGAATCAACTTGATTGCCGTTATTATTTATTCCGAGAATCTCTTTGGCACTAGGTATTACTGGCGTAATTGTCGCACCTGCGTTATTCTTAACGGTAGGCTCCGTAGTACCGATCGGCTTGTTTCCTGAGCGGCCAATTTTGGATGTGTCTGCTTGGAGATCCGACTCTGCCAATGTATCAACTTGTGCATGGAACCAATCATCTCTTACAACCTCTACTATTTTCCCTTGTTTGTCACCTGTACCGCCATCCATATCCCGTGTCGTGATATGGCAGTCTTCCATCTTGGATACATCTGTAGCCCCGCCTCGGTTATTCCAAATATTAAACGTAAATGCTGGACCCCAATCCCCTGCATCAACCACTCCAAAGTCGAAGGGTGCCACAATTTCACTTGCATGATTAACGTCATACCATTTAATAATCGGTGCTGTTGCCATTTGAATCAAACTCCCTTATTGTGTAATTTTTACAATAACCTCAATTGTAATGTCTTGGACATCTCCGCCTAGCTGGAGAATTTCCAAGCGAAAAATATCGTCTTTCGCCACGTTTGCGACGTCAACTTTCCTCAATCCATCGTCGAAGTGTTCTCCCTTGCGAAATACAATATTTCTGGAGAGTACATCCGACCAATTGAGCATGTCTCTGCTCTTCTGTAGCGTAATCTCGGTGCTTACCTTCGAATCTGCACTGCCTATCATTCCTCGAACATTGACAATCTCCCCTTTGAAGGGAAATCTAGCATGAATATGCTGGACGCCGATATCCGGGAACTGAGGAATCACGAAAGTAATGACTCTCTCTTTAAGTCGATCGTCATAGGAATGTAGCTTCGCCCAATCCTCCTTGGACATGAGACCATTAACCCCTTTATTGGCTAACGGAATGTTGCCCCCAAGCAAATCGATAGGTACCCAAGACTTTCCATCCCAGCGGTATCGAATCCCGGAGTCGTACACTTGAACCGTCCAACCAATTTTCGGATACGGATAATTACTAAAAATTTGTTGATACGTTTTTACATATGGCAAGAAGACGAGTCGCGTCGTTTCATAAGCATCATAAGCCATGTCTGTCGCTATTTTTGATTCTTCGGTACTTTTTTTAGCATTTGTAGTGGCGACATCGGATTTAATGATCGTCTGCAGCAATTCGTCTCTGAGCTTCTCATAGTCCTCTGTTTTGGCATTTACATCTTTAATTTTCACATTTGCACGATCAATAATCGTCGCAAGGGACTCGACAACATCATTCATCTCATCCTGATGATAAATTCGACTCGATGGGTATTGAATGAATCCTCTTCCCTTATAGGATACGTTGACGGCATTCGATTCTTGGGATTCATGGAATTCGACGACACCCGTTGAATAATTGACACTGAATTCATTTGGCTTAATCGCCTTTTTCGGAGTTCCTTCGTAGTTGATTTCCATCAATCCGGCTATTTTCACTCGCGTGAAACGATCCGGTATTTCCGCAAGAATTACCTTATGATTCAGTACTTTCAAATATTCGGCTCTGTCGATATAAGGATCCTCATTCGTCCCTTGGCGCCATACGATATGTATCGGATCCAGGTATCCATAGTGATTATACGGCATGTATTTTCACCTCCTTTAATTGATATGCACATTTAGTTGATATGCACATTACTGCTCCCTTCTGCAATGGCCGTTGTAGTACGGGCATGCGTGGTCACAGAGGATCCTGCTTTAGCTGCTTGTCTCCCGTTGACATAAACGGTGCTTGAGCCACCAGTGATATGACCTGTTCCACCACGGTCGGAGTAATCCAACTCCCAACCACCAAGTGAATATGACTCTGTTTCTGTAACGGAATCACCAGTACATGCGACTGGTCTTCCATTTACAAATACATTAGAGACACCATCATTATTAATCACTCCGCTTATATGTGCGTCTGTATAATCTGTCTCTCTTACCTCATTGTATTTAGCACATGAGCCATCTTCTCTTTCGCGCAGACAAGTATTACCTTCCACATAACGATATTTTCTTACGTGATTACTTGCAACAGAAGGGTTCGTCCTTGCGCCTTTATAAGCCATTCCTGCCATTTGATTCACCCCAAACTAAAATACGAATAAATTCCTTTTCCGCAGTAATTAGTTCAAATCTATTCTGTCGGCTTTCAATGCAATCTTATTTGGCGTCATCGTAATCTTGCTTCCGCCACACTCCAGCACAATTCGAGTATCCGACTTTACCTTAATACTTCCTTGTTGAGCCTCAATGACGATTGCATCGTCCTGCTTATTTAATAGTTGAATCATTCTCTTATTCCCGATGTCGGTAGAGCCTTCAAAGTAAAATCCCTCTGAGGTTTTCTTAATAATACCTTGATTGCCTCGTCCTGTTCCTTGTCCCCAGATCATTTCAGGATAACTATGGCCATCATTTCCTTTATTTAGCTGTAGCACAAATTTCTCTATATCATTCCTTGCTGAGTTCCCCGTGAGCAGTTTCACGAAATTATGTCTTACATAAACATAGTCTTCCTGTGTTCCTGGAGTCTCTAATGTTTTCAAATTATTCACTAATAGATCAGATATGTATCCATTAGTCTCCTCATCAAACACAAGTTCTTTGTCCATATCCGGTTCGATAATCAGCTTTCTTGCCCGCAAGGTGCCATCGGGATTAACCCAGAATCGCTTCTTATCGTTCACATCAATGGCAATGCCTTCGGTAGCATTTAAGCGTATCACTTCCCCGTGGGCACCTATAATCTTGATCCCCTCTGTAGCACTTAAGCTAATCTTTTCGCCGAGATCACCATCCAAAATATGCAATGCTTTGGTATTCAGTTCTTCGGCATAAAGTTCTCCTTCTTTATCCACATAGAATCGTCTTTCCCATCCCGTGCCGATATTCTTCTCAATCTTGATGCCGTCCGTGGCGTTCAAGACGGTTCGATACATATTATCGCCGCGAGTTACAACGATACCGTTTTCCGCATCAATGAGCGTGGTGTTGTATTTTTTACCCAACTGCAAAGAGCTCTTCTCCAAGAAATCGGCCAGCACGACTCTGCCATATTCATATTCTTTATAAAAGTTCTCCCACTTTTCATGAAACTCCGTGCGCGTTGAACCGAGATCATGGATGAGATGCGTCGTCGTGTTCATGTTTGCAAAAATCGGCTGCATATAATTTTTTAATCGATTATAGCTGTCCTCCAACTCGTTGCCGGCCGTTACGAGCTTACTTTGCGCATCATCTAATCCTGCATAGGTAGATTCCCTCTCATTATATATAGTCATTGCATACCGATTAATTTGCGATTTTAGTTCATTGTATTGCTTCGTCACAATTTTGAACTGGTTGGCAAGCGTAATTTTCTCGGGCGATACAATAACATCATCCAATATAATAGAATCCAGTACGGTAAAATCAAGATTCAAGGCATCGGCATCCAGCAGCACATTGCCGACCTTCGTCTCGATCCGCAGCCGCTTCGCCACTAAATCCTCCGCGATCAAGGTACCATCCGTATACTCCGAGCTGCCTACCGCCGCGTATACTTTATTGGTCCATTTGTTCTTCTCCCATTTTTGCAGGGCCAATCCATTGGTCGCATTCAGGACGGCCCGGTACTTGCCGTCATTCCGGAGCGCAATGAATCCATATTCTCCAATCACAACATTGTTGTAGAATTTACCCATATTCAATCCGGAGTAGAACTGCGCATCTTCAATTTTATTTCTCAGATTTTTTTCCTCGTCATAATACGTCTTGAAAGCAAGAATAAATTCCGAACGATCCGCGATTTCGCTTGTCTTTTCGGTCAATGGATCGTGAATAGCGATGTTTAACGGTTCTGCGGAAGTAATCTTGATATACTGGGACATATATTCTATAAGCTTCCGATAAGCTTGCGTCAGCGGCTCCGTAGAGTACCGATCCTTAGTGCTTGGCACCTTCGTGAAGAATTGGGCATTCATATTAAAATCATCATCACGCTGAGAGCGCTTATACTCTTCTGCTTGCTCCAGCATGCGATGATATCCCGCTTCCAGCTTGTACAATTCCGTAATGATCTGCATCTTTTCAAGAGAAGTCAGCTTATTATCCATGACGATTGTCTTAAAATCACCGATATTGAAATAGTTCGACTCCGCATCTATGATCTTCTTCCCAATGTCATTGAACACTTTAATGTTCTTGGCGACCAGACCATGTGTGTACAGTGTGCCGTCACGTTGATCAGCCCACATTACTTTTTCCCATCCATCAGGCCGCTTGCTGTTCGCTTTATCGATGACGAAGCCTTCCTTGTCCGTTACCTTGACGCGCGTAATATCGTTGAAAGACATGAGGCCGAATGCATCCGGATTTTCTTCGACAAGTCCCAGCTTCATGACCAGCTTGCCATGCCTATCGAATATTTCTCCCTTGGAGCCCTGGAACTTCAGAACCCCGCTCTCATCTTCAATGGCCAAGTTAACGCCCATGATCACTTTCCCGTAGATCCGCTCGCCAACGATACCATCAGCCGTCAGAGCATGCTTCCACGTGTTGCCGCCATCATTCGTAATAGCGATCATCGAATTCAATCCAACCAAATAATGAAGCGGGTTCTTCGGATCCCGAATAATCAAGCCCCTGTCCGACAGCTCTACCACCTGGTCTTTGGCCCCGATAATCGCGTTTTTGTTCGCATCCCAACTGTTGTTAATAATCTCGTTGATTGCGCCGTTATTTTGCATGGACAAATCCCATTTCCACGAGTCGATCGATACTTGGGTAGACGTATTATAGGACTTGTACAGCATTTCAATAAATTTATCTTTGTTGGCATACATGTCCTTCATGTTGCTGATCGTAAGATTGATGCCTTTATCTTCGAAATTGTATTCAATCTCGGTAATCTTCGCTTTGTAGCGAAGGCTGATCCGCTCATGCTCGATACCGATCGTATCTCCGAGCCCTAATTTGTCCCAATTCCGTTGCTCCGTCACCATCGACAGGAAATTGACCAGATCAACCTTTAGCGTAATCTTTTGCTGCTTCAGCTCGTCAAAAGCCTTCATTCCTTCTTTTAATAAATCGTTCGGATCCTCGATATTGGAATTTTGCCACTCTTTTTCAATGACATACTGATTTCGTTCGTTCAGTAGCTCTTTCGTAAAGTTGTTGCGAATATCGAGCCGCAGCTTCAAAGCATTAATATGGTTCATGATTTCTTGATGCTGTTGTTCGATTTGGATTACTTCCGCTTCTTTGCGGCTGATTTCGGATTCCTTGGCCTTGATTTCAATAAGCTTCGCATCCAATTCATTTTGGAGAGAATCCAGATCGCTCAGCAGCAAGGTGTAATCTTGGAACGTATTATCCGCATGATCGATTTCATCACTCAGTTTCGCGATCCGCGTGTTCAATGTATCCCGCTCGTCTAACAGCATTTTCAATTGCGTGTTCAGTTGGTGCAATTCCTCATTTTTAATGTGTAGAATGGAATTGTTCGCTTCGCGCTTGGCGACCAGTTCGGTAAAAGCATCCCGGTTCCCCTGTAGCAAATCCTCATATTCCAACAGGCCATGACAAAGCGCGTCCGTCATATAATCACTATGGGACAACACCGTATGCTCTTTGGACTTGAACTCTACGTACTCTACTTCGAAGGGCTGATTCATGCTGATCAAGCCATAGGCACCTTGCGAATATGCCGAATCATGGCCCGATAGGACAAGTCTGTCATCGATCCAAACTTTAATCGCTTCGTTATAGACCTCTACTGCCATATGATAGTGAACATCCGTGCTCCAGCCATCAATCGCATCCGTTAAGGCAAGCAGAATATCATTCCCGTTCTCCCGTTTATAGAGTCGCAGCTTTTCCTTGCCCCAGCCAACACCGCCTTTAATTTTACCGGACTCCCAACCGATCCAGTAATAATTGCGATCATCCTGGTATCTGACAACGAAGCCCATGATATTGTCACCGCCGGTCGCTTTCAACGTAGCAGATAGTTTGTAATTTTGGCTTCCGAATGCGCTGGAATTCACGATCGTAGAAAGCTGCTGGAGATTAGAGACGGAAACAAGCTTGCCATTAAGGACGCTCCATTCCGCATCATGATGATTCCAGTTCGCTTTCATGTCAGGGCCGTAATAATACTGTTGGCTGTAGTTTCTGTCTTCCTTATACGGATAAATAAAATAATGAAAGTCTTCCACAAAGGACGTGCCCGTTGGATTGATTTCGCGAATCGTCATGTCTTCTTTGCCGTACATCTTCAACCGCGTTACAATCTCTTCGGCATTATCCTCATGGTTGATGGACTCCAAGTATTTGCCGTATTTAATCGAGAATCCTTTATCAAGCCCAATAAGATCCGGCTTTTTCAAGCTTACGGTTCTATGCAGCGTATCCCATACGACTACAGCGTTAAAGGTCTTGGCAATATCAAATATGACCTCCAGCACGGCATTGGACGATACTTCAAGCCCTCTTCGCTTCAGCTCGAATTCGGAATCGACGTAACCAACTTGCCATATGGATTCGATCAGCACATCCTTCATCAGCTCCGTGGCGGTCTTCGACACGGCCTTATAATCCCGAATGATTTTATCGTTCAACTCATATCCCAATGATAAGGTCGATACCGACACGCTCTCTCCGTCGTCGCCGGCCCGCTTCCCGATCTGGTTCACAATAAAATATTCTTCGTAGGAGCCCAGAACGAGCTTTATCAGATATCTTCCTTTAATCAGCTCAAAGTTCTTGTTGCGCGCTACGATATGGTGCTTGTCCAAATAAGCAGGGAAATCGAATGTAAGCTCATTAAGCGCGCCGAGCTTCAAATTAAACACGATATTATGCGCTTCCGCCAATTTGGATATGGTCTCTTTATTCGGCTTGCATAGAAACAGTTGGGGCGCAACAGGCTTTTTGGCAAAATCGATATCTCCTAAACGTAACATCCGTCGTTCACCTCCCAAATTATCCTTGCATGGTTTTATATTCATGTCTGATCGTCAGTTCAAATCCGCCTTCGCCGGTCAGTAGATTTTCCCCGACCTCCAGCTCGAGAAATACGTTATTATGCTTATCGTAGCGGTATACGAGCGGCAAGTCTGACACAATATCTTCATTCTCGCAATCGATGTACACCTGCTCATTGTCGTTCAAATCCGCCAATAGTAATGTCTGGCCGTTCGTTTCGTTCGTAAGCTTAATCGTGCCGGCGCCATTCCGCTTCGTAATCCACAACTCCGGTTTGCAGGAGACGTCTCCCGTATTATTCAACAGATATGACCCAAGCAGGGAGAACGAAATGCCGCGAAATTCGGGGCTCTTCACACCTTCGTTCCGCAGCACAACTTTATATTGCAGGGAACATTGTTCCATATCATAGTAACTGTCTCTGAACAAATCCTTCGCATCGAAAGCGGCTTCGTTCACTTTGATCCACTCTGTCCAGTTCGTTGAATCATAGGACAGCCTTATGAATACATCGACCGTTCCGTCATGACGTTCATATTGAACCTTCAAATCTTGAATATACGTTTCGAAATGAGCGCCGACATCGAACACTCGCGAAACATAAACCCCCTTCGGTATATATAAATCAAGCCAGCTGGGCATGCTCTAACCTCCTTTGATATAAAAAAATAAGCTGCCCGAAGGCAGCTTATTTAGCCAATGACGGTAACTCGGTATTGGTTGACGGCAGGTACGGACGGGAATGTCAGAATGACGTTGTTCTCATCCATCATATTAATCTGGGCACCATCTACTGCCGCAAACGGAGATTCCGCCTCCCGTACCATGACAACTACATCTTGCGTATTCAGTTGATGCTTGATTGTATAGGTCGTGGAAAGACCATCTCCGAGTGTTTTGGAATATTTCCCGGTTGCCCCGAGGTTTCGTCTTGCTCCGTCAGCGTCTGTAGCTCCGGTTCCTCCATGAGCCAGCTCGACAGTGTCTGCTTCCCATTTCCCCTTTTTAAGGGTGCCTACTGTCTCAATCGTGGCTTCTCCCTTATAATTACCAATCGTACCGAACGGCACGAATTCGCAGCTGGCGCCCATCTCTTTCCATTGAACGGTCTTATACACATACCAGTGCACGCTGCCGTCGACAATGGTCGAACCGCTAATATTGCCCCAGGCAGGTTCTACGGAATCCGAAGCGCCTTCAATAATGCATTTATAGTAATAGCTCATATCACCATTCGTAGCAACGACAATTTCATCTAGCTTATAATGGTAAGATGGCTTCCATGCCGTATGTCCGTACAGATCATATACCAGACTTCCTGATGTAGTCGGGAATGTTGGCTGCTTCATTCCGCTTGTACCGCCAATGATGCATTCATAATAATGGCCATTATCCGGAGAGGCTTTCACCTTGTTGCCTGCCGCATAGGAATACTGCTTCTGCCATGAGGGCGCAAATACGCCTTCCCGCACATTTACCCAACCTGCGAAATCGCCGCGCGATGCATTCTTATTCCAAAACTTCTTCCCTGCATGAAAAAACTCACCCATCTCGGGGTGAGTTGCTGCGTCGGATATTAGCTCTTCAAAATGATTATCGATCACTTGGAAATTATCGGCCAACCATGCGATAGTTTGATCGACCTGATCCGATACTTGCGGCTTTTTTAACCCCATCTTCTTTGTCTGTATCATCATAGATCACTCCATTTCATTCCTGTATATTGTAGCCATGTCGTGCTTCCGCTCTTTACCTGCAAAGCTCCGTTGACGATTTCGATATTTTGCTGTGTACCCATCCCATTAGTAAAAGTGTTTTCCTGAATCGTTTTTGTCAGTTTTGTGCCGTCGAACATCATCTTTTCCTTCAAAGTCTTGGGCGTATAGGAGTATGGACCATCGCATCTCATCTTCAAGGTAATGTAGCCTTGCTTCAATCCATTATGAATGAGATTCACGTCTCCATCCGGCATGCAATAAAATACCCGGTTTGGATTATCGACGGTATAGAAAGGTTTATAGTAAGGCTGTGACAGCCAACGGGCAACTTCTCGGATACGCCGTTCGTCATAATGAAATTCAAAGGCAAATGTGAGATTAAATTCGAGCGGGCTTAATTCGATTGCCTGAAAATACGGTTTATGTCTGCCGCTTACTTTTTTCTCAACAATGCTTCTTGACGGCAACAAGCTCTCCTCGAACATGCCTCCGTCTAGTTTGCAATTCAATAATCCCATATCGACGGAATATATGCTGTCATAATAAAAATGAACGCCTTCCAGCATTAAAATCTCCCCCCTCTAGTTCGCTTCAGTTTGTTTACGATTTCCGTTGCCACGATATCTGCCGTATTTCGATCTGCATTTCCATTCACATTGACCTCAATGTTATATTCATGCTGCTCATTGGCTGGAGCAGGAATGACAGTCGGAATTGATGCCTGCATGAAATTAGCAACAGGGAAACTAGGCACAGCCGATCGAATTTGTTCCACGATGCGAGCCGTGTCCAAAATGTGCTTTGTCTGCTCGGCGTTTAATACGAGTTCTTTTTTATCCAACAGCGCTAATTTACCTGAATTCCCGTTCCAATCCCCCGTATAGCCGCCTGTATCGAATTGGTGCAGAGGCTTTCCGTCCTTATACCATGTCCCATACTTGTATACTGCACCTATTTCTTTTCCTAGCTTTCTGTTCTCTTCCTCTAATCTTTTTCTTTCCTTTTCATCAGTGGTCAGTTTCCACTTCTTACTGTTGGATATCATTTCAGTGATTTTGTCTTTCGTGGATAGTAAGCTGTTGTCTGGGAGGCCTGCGGTAGGTTTATTACTTCCGTCGAGGTTATGGGGATTCGCATCGTTGACGATTGAACCCATGGAACCAAGCTTTGAGTCATTTAATTTGTTGAGTTCACGAATTGCTTCCTTTACTTTATCGGTGAAATTCTCCGTAACCGTTTGTCCAAGTTCATTGAATTTGGAATCGACTTCTCCAGACCAAGTGTTGACGGTTTCAAGCATTTCATTGAAGTTGCCTTCATATACTTGCTTGCGCATATCGGCAAATTTTTGTTCGTTGTTCAGTTCATTTTCCCAGAACTTTTGCCGTTCCTCCGCCTTCTGTTCCAACAATTTGACCGTGTTGTTGTATTCCTCTTCCATCTTTTCTTTTTTGCTGTCCAGCTTTTCTTGCTCCGAGTCCAGTTCGTCCTCCAGGTTATTCTTGCGGAGCTCGATTTCCCGATTATGCTGATATTCGGACAACTCCTGTTCTTTCTCGGTCAATTGCTTGATTAAGTCGGCTTTTTGACTTTTCGCTTCATAGGAATCATCCATGGATAACAAGTCGATTTGTTTTTTGAGATCCGTTATTTCGTCTTGTTTTTTGGACAAATCATTTTCATAGGTCCGCGTGGATTCCGTGCGATCAAGCATCTTCATTTGTTGATCGTAGGCATCCTGCAAAGCCTTGAGCTCTTTATCGATTTGCTTCATCCGATTCTCATGAACTTGTTTTTCTTGTTCGAGCTTTAACCGATAATGTTCCTCGTCCGCTTTTTTTAAGAGTTCGAGTTTTTCTTTGTACAGCTCGACATATCGATCGGCTGCCTTTTCATAAATTTCTTTTACGCTGACATTCAGATCCTTAACCGACCGTTCTGTATCCTGCAGCTTATCCTCTTGTTTCTCGATTTCATCGGTCAAACGTTCCACGATATCTTTGTTGTTTTTATTTAACTCCAACTGCGACTTAAGGAATTTAATATTGTTTTTAATATCATTGGCCTCACCCTTGCGCAAGCCAGCGATTTGTTGCAAATATCCGATATGCTTCGCATAATCCCCATCTTCTTTATCCACGTCATAGCGAATATTATCCTCTAGTTGCTGAATGCTTTTGGCATATTTTTTGCTCTCGTCATTCATGCGATATAGATGTTTGTCGATGACGGAGTTTGCTATTTTTGTTTTCTCCGAATTAATAGCCCTATCCTTTTGACGCATTTCAGAATAATTTCCTTCAATACTCTTCTTTAATTCGTCTTTTTTAAGTTCCGACAAATCTTTATTTTTTAATTGTTCTTCATAAAAATTTATTTCGTCTTGATAACTTTTCTTTTGCAAACTTAATAATTGGATTTTTTCAGCCGCATGATCACGATATCCTTGGGTTGTGCTGTCATATAAATCCATTACGTAATCCTGATAATCTATTTTCTCGGATAACGTTTCTCTTCGATGGCTGTACATAGAAGCAGTAGCATCAACCCTCTTACTATTAAGCTCTGCAATGACCGACTCCATTTCAGATGATTGAGATTGCAAATCATTGAGTCGTTCTGTCGCTTGAGCTATTTCTTGCGCAATTTCTGCCTCAATCGCTTGTTTCGTTTTGTTTGCATTTTTATTTTTATCAACGGTCATATAACCGGTTTTCTTGATTTGTTTTTGCTTGATTTGTTCTTTTAAAGAGCTAATTTCATTGTCAATCGTTTTTTTCTTCTCTCCAGACAATCTGATTTCTTCAGAAAGAGCCTGCCGGTGCTGCTTAGACCACGTACTGTACTTCTCTTGAATTCTTTGCTGTTTTTCTATGGACTGAGTAAGTTCATCCATATGTTCTTTATACTTGTCTACCACATAGATTGCATCTTGAAGTTCGGGTTTCGGGTTAGATGAATGAGAACTCCCCCCAGAAGAACTACCACTAGAAGCTTGTTCTTTTTTAGCAGCTACTTTTTTCTTTATATCTTTAAGTTTTTCTTTATTTCCATAATATTCGTGCTTTATATGACGATTATAACCAGCTTGTGTAAGCTCTTTTGCTGCATTTATTTCATCGATAGTAGTCGTGTAAATTCCTTTTTTTCGATTGCTCTCTATTTCATCATTTTTCTTTTTTGCGTCGTCATAAATCTTATCTACATCAACATCGTATAAATTTCGAGCATCCATAAGCAATTCGAGAGCATCAATTTCGTTTTCGATTGCCTCAATTGTATCGACTGCTTTGTCCTTAGCAGCAATGCCTTGTTTCTTCTTCTTATCGATATCATCTTGAAATTCTTTTTCTCTTTGCTGCATTAAATCTTTTAAACCATCTGCAGTAAGTTGAATGTTCCCGTTTTCAATATATATTGCATCATTTAAGGAAGGATACGTACTTAGCAATTCAGTAATCGAATCTTTAGATAGCTTTTGGCCATCTGCTAATTTATGATAAGCCGAACGGAGATTTTCAATCTCTTTCGCATTTTTCGGATCTATTTTCATTCTCGTGTTATTTATTTCGTTAGCTGCTTTTTGATGTCCAACTCTTATGTCATTGAATAATTTGAGGAACGGATTATTAACCGGATTTTTGCTCAATTTCTCTTTTATATTATCTATAACATCAAGCATATTATTAGCCTGTTCTGGTTTTACATTCATTAAATCATCTATAGATATTTTGTTACTTTGAATTGCCCCCATTATTTCATTAATAAACGAAGGGATCTTTTGAGCAGCATCTTTTGTGTTTTCACCGAAATCATCTATATTTTCCATAAATATTTGCTTTATGGATTCTATAAATAAAAACTTATTTGAACCTACAGGTATATTGCTTGAGTTAATATAATTCTGAAAGGCTAAGTTAATAGATTCATTAAATTCGGTAGAACCATGAATGATACTGTCCTTCAAGTTTTGATTTTCTACTTCATATTCTTCTTTTTTAGAGATAATATCATTTATAAACTTATCAAAATTTGCTAAGGCTGCACTTCTATCGGGTGATCCTTGTAAGCTATTTATGAGAATAGTATAGAACGGATCAACGTCTAGAGCTTTATCTTTTGGTAAGGCATCAAAAATTGGATTCATTTTATTTGTGAAAGCTTCTTTTATACCCTCTATATCATCAAATTTGATGTCTTTAATGTCCGTTTCAATGAACATTCTTGCTCTTTTTGCAAAGTCAAGCCGCGTATCTTGGAAATCGATTTGTTTTTTGTTGTTTCTGATTTCCTTAATATTTTTATCTACTTCTCCAAAACCGCCATCTAACTTTAACTTCAACTCTTCTTTATTATTTTTTAGTTCCCTTTGCTCTTCTTCTACTCGAAGCCTCTTTATTTCATCCGCACTTTTTGCTACAGCATTCCCATATTCATCATAGTGGGATATAAGTTCGGGCATCTTCGTTTTTATTTGCTCAATAATACCTAAATACTTTTCCTCTTCCTCTATTGTTCGGCTTTTACCTTTAAGTTGCAAATTCTCAAAGGTATCAACATCCATATTCTTTCCATCAAAAATGCTGTCATAGTCTTCTTTAAACTTTTTAATTCTTTTGGTATCGTCATCGAGGAATTTTAATCTATCTTTTCGATCGTTCTCTGGTTTGTTGATAATGTTAAACAGACCTTGAATTACTTCCCCAATCATAAGAAGTGCACCCACGTATGGGACAATTCTCGCTATACCTTTTCCTATTACTGAGAAAAAAGTGCCAATGCTGCTGCTGCCCATAACGAGATTTTTCAAGGCATCAAATTTAGACAACCCGCTGAGCCCGGCAAAAACTGTAGCTATAGGAAGAGCACCTATCATTTCCGTTACTTTTGTAAGAAATTCTACTAATGTTGTTAGCCCAGAAATAATATCTTTAATGACTTCTGAATTGCTGAACGTATTCCAAAATTCAGAAAGAGAGGTCTGCAACTTCCCGATACGCGCCTCGAAGCTATCCGAATGTTTATTGAATGCTTGAGCCGCCGATCCGGCTGAGCTCATAGCTGTTTCGGTTGCTCCTTTGGCCTTGCTCCAATTCTCAATGATGGAGGATACGATCTCGCTCTGATCCCCGCCAATTTTGCTGGAAACGTCCACTTTCTCTTCCTTCGACAATTTATCCCATACCTGAGAGAGACTTTGGAAGATTTCATAGGTGGACTTAAAGGTCGTTTGATCCTCTTTCATTACATTCAGAGCGCCGCTGCCCATCAACTTGTATTTCTCATTGAGGGATGCAAATGTTTTTTCGATTTGCGGAACGGCGCCCCTTACTTTTTCGCCGCTCTCAGAGAGCCCCTGCAATCTCATGGCAATGGTTTTTAATCCTTCTCCGGCTTTTTCCGGATCTTTCAGATCAATATTCGCTGCCGTAATCATTCCAATAGATTGCTGAACCGTATTGCCGGCCTTTTTCAGATCAGAAGACGAATCTTTCAACGCGCTGCCCAAGCCTTCTGACGTGATGGAGTAATTATTCTTAACCGCCGTAAACATATCAACGACGCTGCGGACATTGTTCCCGTATTTATCGACTTCAATGTCGAAGCCGCGCAATACGGCTATGATGCTCGCGCTCGCGTCCCCTATGCCCATGCCGCCTACCTTGGACAGCAGCATACTATTTTCACTTAGCGCCGTTGACTGTTCCAACGTGTAGCCCAGCTTTTGGAACTCTGTGGTTGCTTTTACAACGGAAGCTGAAGCAATACCCATTTCTTTGCTGATTCCAAAGGCACGGTCTTTAAACGCATCTAATTCTTGCGAACTTGCCCCGGACGTGCTCTTCAGGTCAATCATGGCCCTATCGAGTTCAACGACTTGCTCGAATCCCTTCTTCATCTGATCGCCGAACTTGAACGAAAATTCAAATGACTCGGACGCGCGTTGCCATGACGGAATGCCATTCATTGCAGCAGCTAGCTTATCTGGAATTGATTCTTCCTTTTTTGCTTTACTATCCTTCGAAGAAGATGCCTTTGTCCCCGTACCTTGCACACTAGCTTCATTTTTCTCGTTAACTACCATAGCGGGTTGGTTTTGAGCAGCTGTTGATTGCATTTTCAGCAATTGAGCATATGCCCCCACTAACTCATCCGTTTGGCGCTTGGCTTCTTTTTGCTGTCTTACAAATTCCTTTCCTACTTTCGCAACATCGATTTTAGACAGTTCCTTGATCGATCTTTTTAACTTATTGATTTCTTCGCCAGCCTTGCCAAGCCCGTAGTCGATATCAATCTTGCCAATCGAGGCGATTAATTTTTGTATGCTATTTACTTCGCGAATAACACTATCTTTGTTCTGGATAATAAGTTCCAGCTTGAATTTATACTTTTTGCTAATGTTTGCGATCAGTTTTTTTATATCTTTTTCAGCATTTTTCATATCTACGCCTACTAAAATCGTCTGATCATTCGTCATCATCTAACACCCCTTTTCAGTACATAAAAGAAAAAGGAGTGCTCTTCGCACCCCTCACCCATATCACTCATACGTAATCATCTCCGCAATATCGCACCATCTGTCATATTCCAAGGCCTCGCTACCTTTAAAAGTCTTATCGCACTCTAAAATTAATTCTTTTATAAAGAGCAGCATTTCTTTACGCTCTGTATTTTGCTCTATAATAAAATTCTCATTTAACAATAGAAAATACTCACCCTGGAAGCCTTCTCGATCAGGCACATCATACATTTGCTGACCGTTCGATTCGATAATAACAGGCTCACCGTTGCTGTCCAGCTTAGCGAACTCGCGAATCAATTCCGCATGCTCTTCCTGAATTAGCTTATGGCGCTCCATTAAGACTTTCACGAATCTGGTTCGCATTCGCGATTTCTGTCCTGTTAGTCCAAAGCTCATCAAAAAGGTAATTAAAGGCTCAACCTCTGCATTTTTTAGTTCCATTTGAAATTTCTCCTTTTATTTAGTTTGACGTTCAATATAATCAAGCGGATTAGAACGGATTTTTCGCTCCTTCAACAAATACAAGAAGAAGGACGACATCGAACTTAATCTTCGTTGAATTCTTCGTTCATTATTTCCTAGCTCCACGATGCAAAACGAAATAAAATCCTCAATTAGCGATATCATTCTGTCGATCCCATTCTCGGCATTCAAACATTTCAATATATCCTCTTCTGCCACAATCCCTCTTTCAACTCTGTCATGTAGATAAACCAACCATTGATTAAAATCAGATAAGTAACTTAATTGGGAGGATTCACTAAGACTTTTATATGTAAAATAACAACTCACATAATGTTTATTTTCATTCGCTACCTTTTCTAACTTCTCTTTTGTTACGTACCGTATATATTTTCTGCTAGACAACTGACTATCCCCTGTTCTTATTCCATTAGGCTTTTATCCACTAACTGTGTTTTCATTTTTTCTTTCAGTTCTTCAAATTCTTTCGCATTTGCATTGAAATTATCGATTGCACTTCGCAGGGTGCTTGACAATCTTTCGAGTTCTTTCTCCTCAAAACTCATATAAATCTGAAACAATGTTCCTGTATTAATCATGGTTTCAATGGCTTGAAGCTGCTCACTCAATGTAGAAGGAAGCTCTAATGTCGTAAAATGCTTCACCGTTAAAAACATCAAATACGGAACGATAATTTGTTCATACTTCTCCTTATCTTGCAATTTAGCTTGGTCAAGCTTATCGATCAGTTCTGTAATGCAGGAATCCATTTTGGCGGGACTAAAATATTTACAAATTTCTAAGCCAAACTGCTGAGCCTTTTCCCCAATGTCAATCGTAACGACAACCTTTTTCGTTTCGTTGAACTTCTCGTTCATTTGTGTAATCAGTTCATAATTTAAGTTTTTTACTCGCTTTGCCATTTGTGTTCACTCCTGAATCGTCAATTTATAAATAAAATGTTCATTTTATTAAAATTCGAAAAAAAAGGCGAGAAGGAGAACCCTTCTCGCCTTCGATTAGATACTTTATTTAGTCTTTGATATTAGTAACGAACAATCTTAACCATGTCTGTGCTTGCTGGATCTTTAAATACATCCAATTTCATATCGAATACGGATGGATCTCCATCAGGCTGCATAGTCAATGTAAACTCGGAACCGATTTTCGCTTTCGGAATGACGATTTGAACTTTCTCATCCTTACCTGTCGTTTCAGAACGCCATACCGTTTTACCAACGACACGATAGTAGCCGCTGAACTTATCGGACTTAATCGTAAGAACTTCTGCGTCACTCGTTGTTTGGTAAGTAAAGTATACAATAACCTTTTGACCAACTGGCAGGTCACTGGATGGAACCGTAATTTCCTTGTCCGTTACTGTGATTGATGCCGTTGGCACTTCTTTTCCTTGGCTATAGCCATCTTCAGAGAAGTAGATTTGAACAGAATCTTTATCTGCCTTTTCTTCAAGAACAATTTTCGAAATATTCGAACCGCCGTCAGTTGCCACTGCTACCACACGCTCATAAATCATCTCCGTGCGTTTCTCCAGCCCAGTGCCTGTTTGCATCGCAATGGATTTTGGATTCAACAGTGCGTCCTGGATATTAAATGTAGCTGTACGACCGAAATCCCAACCTACAAGACGGCTTCCGCCTTTACCGCCAGTGGCAAAGCTGCTTTCTGCCGTATTTTCCAGATTAGATAGCTTCAATGTATCCAAGTACAATTCTGCCTTATTCGTCAACAAATTGTAGAACATTACATCTGCTACCTCTTTAACTCCAAATCGTGCCATAATAAATCCTCTCCTTAAATAAGTTATGTTTGAGTTGCTTACATTCTAAATAGTCACTTATACGTAATGATTTATTGTTTTTTGGTTATTCTATTCTCCAATCCTATTTTCCCCTTAATTATCTCTACTTGACCAATGACGAAGCTGAACATTCTGGGCCCCTGCCAGCATTGATTGAATACTAATATCATACTGATCGATAATCTCAAGCCGCTTGAACTTCCTATACACTTGGAACACCGTTAAGTCCAGCATGTTAATTTCATTGATACTATATGATTTAGAGGTAATGGCTGCGAGGATATCAAAGAAATCTAAATCGGCGTTATCTTCATCATCTAGTCTATTTTTCCGCCGCTTTAGTTCATCTCGTTGTTTTGCCAGCTTATCCATTTGTTCTTTTAAATTTTTAGTTTCTTCATCTGCCGGATCGAACTCTTTTCCCTTTTTTTCATCAAAATGATTGATGTAATTTTGCCATTTAATTATTTCCTGAATCTCTTTATAATTCATTTTATTAATTTGACGTGTCTCTCCATCAGTCATTGTAACGATTAAGCCTACGTTTTCCTTATCCGGGTACACTTCAGCTCTGAGAAAGAAGGAAACTGACTGCAAGAGAAGATCAACAATCTCATCCCCACCTCCCAATAACAATAGCTCAAGCGTATCCATATGTTCCGGTGCCTCCTTCAGGAGATTGCTATTATCTAACGCAACCATGTTTAAATATTTCATGTATTCTGAATATCCTACATCAATAATGTCTCTTATTCTCAACGGATAGATGTCACCAAAATTCTTTGCATAAATCGGCCTTCCTCCTAATAATTTCAGTTTTAAATCAAGACTCTCCATTGTTCTTCATCTCGCTCCTATTCATATACGCAGACAATAAAATAATTAATAAGAAATAATTCTTCACAGAAATCACCATACTCCTCATATAATATAGTACTTTATTTTGCTTTTGTAGTATGACATGACTCTCTATATTTGGATTTACGACATTGTTTACAAATCGAACGAAGTCCTGATTTCGAGTTTTTCATAGGACTGAAGTATTTTGTACTCGCAATATAGCTCTGCCTGCAACAGTTGCATGTCTTATATTTTCCACGCAATATATATGTATATAGCCAATCTTCTTTACTTTGTTTATATGTTTCTACGAGCATAGATGGAATCGTATCCCTTGTCATTTTACTAAGTGCAGGTTTGGTCATTTTTAATTGATATTTTTGATTTAACCGCTCAATCATGATGTCATGTGTGCAACCTTCGATTTTCCACATGAATACATCCTTCATGTAGTTCTTCATTACGGTATGATCCATTAATTCTTCAAAATTAAGCATCACTAGCTTTAAATATCCGTGAGTATCTTCGTATGACTTCTCTTTCAACTCCGTATAGCATTCAAACAGTGTTCGAACAATCTCAATATCGTCAAATCGAATATAGGAAAGTTGGTTGTTATCTTTTTCTATTTTGCTGATTTTATTGAATCTAATGTATTGCTTAAGTTCATTTTTTACTGCAATTTCGTCCTTTTGAATGTCTGTCCGAATCCATTTTAGTTTTTTGATCTCTGTTGCTGGCATTTGCAGCCCCTTCGAATCTGTTCTCGTTTTTATGAGCTTATCAATCTGCTCAATGGTTTTACCCGTTTCTTTTAGCTCTGCATATACTAATCGATCCTCCTTAAGAACCTTTAGTTTTGGAATTTTGATAATGGAACGACTCGATTCTTTTTTTGACTCCTCGACCACAATTATTTTTTCGATGGCAGACTCACGAATTTGGTTTCGCTTTTTTCGATATGCCGTAATTGTATCGGAGGCAGCATCACTATCTTGAGTATAAAGCAAATAATTTGCTAACGATTCTAAGTCCTTCGCTACCCTGCTGCTGTCACTTAACATCCCATGTTGACCGATATGCGGGTTATATACTTCGTCAAAATAACGCACGATATCTTCATCATAATTTGAAATGATTTCTTGTACCGATTTTAAGCGAGATTTACTATCTGTTATTTCATAATCCAAATGCTCCGACATTTTCCCCATCGTCATCCACCCCTTTTTATATCATCATAATAATACTTTCTTTAGCTTTAGTAAACTATCATTTCGTACTTCTTTATAAAAAAGCAGAGCCTACTCATTTCAGTTGGCTCTGCTATCATTCTATTATTCAATTATTATGATAGATTTTAGTTTCCCTCAAAAACTGGTTTTTCCGGAGCAACTTTCCCCTGCGTCTTCCCAAGCCAATAGACGAATGGCAAGCCGATCAAGGTCATGACCATGCTGATCATGTTCACCTCATTGATACTCATCGTGAATGCTGTATTTTTCAGCAATGTCGCGTCGGCGATCACGCCATGCAGATCCCCTGCATGATGAAGCGCGCGTACAGCCAGCAAGGACGTAAACAGGCCGATAGACAAACTTGCCATCCCTTGACGCAGCCAGCTGTTGATCGAAGATCCGTACCCAGACAGCTCCCGCGGAATTGCAGACATGCCTGCATTCAAAATCGGAGTATTGGCAAGAGCAATCCCTACGTTGCGAACTGCCATCCACAGCGTAATGTAGCTGTGAGGCGTATCTACCTGCAATCGTCCCAGCTCGTACGTACCAATCACCATCAGCAGCAGACCGGTAGTGATCAGTTTCACTGGACCGAACCGTTCATACCAGCGTCCTGTGAACGGCATCACGAAAGCCATAAGCGCTGATGCAGGAAGGAGAACTAAACCTGATACAAGCGTCGAGGAACCCTGTACCCGCTGCAGAAATAACGGCGTTAATAACGCGCCCGCATACAAGCTAATGGTAATGATCGTAACGAGGATCATGCTGAAGGCAAATCGTTTATACCGGAACACTCGGAAATTCAGCAACGGATGCTCAATGCGAAGTGAGCGGCGAACAAATGCAATTAAGATAACTGTGCCGACAATGATGCAGCCAATTGTCTTCCAGGAGCCCCATCCCCAATTCGACAAATTGCCGAAGGCAAGTAGCAGTAACAGACTGCCCATTGCGACGGAGAAGAAACCAAGTTTATCGAACGTTTCTCCACTCGAAATACGATACATCGGAATGTAGCGCAGCACTGACACAATGGCAATCAATCCAATCGGCACATTCATCCAGAACAGCCAATGCCAATCCCCAACATGGACAATCAATCCGGCGAGTGTCGGCCCCACTGCGGGTGCGAGCATAGCAGACAAGCCCCACAGGCTTATCGCCATCGCTTGCCGTTCACGGGGAATCACTTGATAGACGACCGACATCGTCGTTGGCATAATAATGCCGCTGAACATCCCTTGCAGGACTCGGAAGACGATTAGGCTCCACTCGCTCCACGAGATTGCACACAATATCGAGCAAATCACAAACCCACTAAGGGCAAATACATACAACCGCTTCGTACTGAATCGGTTGCCCAAATATCCAACAGCAGGAGCAATAATCCCTGTTGCCAGCATAAATCCCGTCAATACCCATTGGATGGTTGTCAGATCGGTATTGAAATGATTCATCATGACAGGCAGCGCAATATTGACTGTATTCGTACTTAATACAGCCAAGAAGTTGCCGAAAAATATAGCGAAAATAATACTCCAAAACATACGGTTGGTCATCATAGGTTGACCTTGTTCTTCCATAGACATACATCACAGCTTTCTATAATCAATTTCTAATACGCCCGTTCATCCATGTCAAAGCTTTTAGACGACATGGCTCTCTTTCTAGTGTAATCCTCAACTCTACATTGTGTCAACATTGACATATGAAATTGAAAAAAATGTGTTATTATTTCGGCATATATAAAAAAAGAGCCGCAGCTTATATTCCCCTAAAAGCGCGACTCTGCGTCAATAATTCAATTTTTCGATGCCACCGTATGTCCAATTACATGTGCAAAATAGGCGTTATTCCGATCCATTGTTTCACGATCGATTCTCGGCAATTGCTGCAGCATTTGATGAATATCCTTACTAAATGTTCGCATATCCATCAGGTTCGCTTTATCAAATCGGCTATCTAGTTTTATAGGCAAGGCCTCTTTCTTAGCAGCATCCATTTCCTCTCGATACTTCTTCATCCAGTCCTTATTTTGCGGGATTCGCTGTGCAAACTTCATCAGAACACCAAACCAGTCGCCACCATTGATGATAGCTTCCTCCAACTGCTGATGACTTTCAGGCGCAAACCGTTTCATCAAATCCGTAATATTGACATAGTCGTCCGGGGCCCCAACTGGTTTTGGCGTGGGTTCCCTGTATGGATTTGCCCCAACTCCCGTTCCATCTGACGGATTTCGGGATAGCACAGCTATGTTATTGAGCGTACTCAGCAATTCGGAACCCTCTTTTTCGTCAAAATAATGCCGTGCAACATACTTGGCTTGGGTTAGCCCAAGTTCCTGCAAGGCGTAGCGATCGACTTCATCAGGAACAGATCCCCCAGGAGCAAGATTGGATTCTATAATCGTATAGACGGCTTTCCTGACTTCAGGGGATTTACCTTCCAATATGCGCTGCAGGGAATCATGGATATCCGCATTGCCATAGTAAGAACCAACGTGATGTTCAATAGCTCCGACAGCTAGCTGCCGTCCGGTCGGGCTAATTTCAACGGAGTCGTGCTTGACGTCATTCATTATGCCGGTAACTGTTCTCGTCTGCTTGCTCATTTGTCCGTTGCTGTCATACAGCTTCGGCGAAATTTGTACACTGTTTATTTTCATGGCCTGCCTCCCGCATGATGGAATCATCGTTTGACTTATCGTGAATTAGAGATGGTTATTTCAGGATTCTACAACCTATATCGACCTATGTCAGGCAACAATTTACATCTACTTCCAAAGTCAGTAAGAAACCATAAGCCCAAACATACAACAAAGCCCCCAATACGCTTGCAGGCGAGATTGGAGGCTTTGTGCTGCTTACTTATATTAAAGATTAAGACAAACCGGTAATCATTGCGCTTACCCTCGTCGTAAAGAACTAACCTCTTCCTCCGTACAAGCTATAAGCAAAGTGATAGATAATATCCGTTGCACTTACGCTCGGACGTTCGGACACTTGTACGTTAATGCCACTCAAGTCATAATAATGCGTAAAATTAATAGCTCCCGGTAAAAATTCGCTTATGCTGCCTGTTGAAGCCGGCAGACTTAATGTAGCCGTGAAATTCCCATTCACATCTGTATACACGGAAGCAGTGCGAGTACGATTGCCGCTTCCCTCTGTCCAATTCTCATTCAACCACAGAACATCCACCTTCGCATTAGCTACTGCATAATTATCTGAGGTGCTCACCCTGCCGTATACTGTGAGCGTATCCTTGGCACGGAAATGCTTGCCGTAGCGGTAAGTAGGATAATCATTCGGGCCTTCCTTCGAATTAAATCCGGTAATGACAATTTTATCTGCACGCAGCACCGGTCTCACCGTCAACGTATAATTGCTATTGTCGTATTGGCCAGTCGTGTAGACGCGAACATAGAACGATCCGGTTCCGATTCGTACATTTTGATCTGCCGGAGACGACAATAGCTTCATCTGATTGCCTTCATAAGCACCATACACCTCAACCTTATATCCTTTGCTTGTTGAGGCGGCATCCAGCGTGAGATTCAAAGCGTCATAATTGCGATTTTCCGGTACAGTGATAGCGAACCAATCATTATCAATAGGTGAGCTGATAGAGCGTGTGTTCAATGATGACCCAGATGTGTTTACCGTAAATCCGTAGGCGTGAAATGCATTTTCATCCGTCTCATAGGCGTCGTATTCTGAGCTGATGGCAAGTGTGACGTTAAACGGATCATTAATGCTTCCGCCCTGCTTGGCATGAACCTCGATGAGATACGCTTTATCTCCAGACGTCGTGTTTTTGGTGCCGACGTTTTCTGATAACGTGCGTGTTCCGTTGGCGTAATTATTCATATATGTTCCGTAAATCGAGTAATCGATTGGTGTCGTATTGAGATTGCCTGTCGTCATATCGAATTCATATAAATACAAATCGTAGTTCAACTGAGGAGACAATGGTGGATCCAGCTGTACCTGAAGTACGTCGCCAGGCTTCACATATATCGGATATAAATGAACCGCTTCTCCTTCCTTCGGGATAACCCCGCTATATGTGGCGGTCGTCACCGTGTTGGATGGCTCTGCCAATGTGCGCAAGGCGCTTGATTGAGGCAATATTGCCTCGGCATCATTCAAATTTATGGGAGTTATAATCGTATGTTCCAAAGTGCCGTCTAAGCCTTCCGCAGGAGCGGCTTTCATGAGTTGTGTAACAGGCTCCGCATGATCCATTGTGGCTTGCAGAGATAATTCATTCTCTTGCATGGTTGCCGGCAGCGTCTCTGAGAGTTTGTCTTCGGCTGCAGACACTACACTCATTTGAAAGACAAGCAGCAGGACGAGGCTTAGCACCGTTACGATTGAAAACTTTTTCTTCATCGTGGACTTACCCCTTTCTCGTCATTGTATGAGACCTTGTAATTGGGAGGAACGGAAGGTCTTATTACTAAAGACGCATCCACGATGATTTTTCTAACGAAAAATATCATGACATCCCGAATGCAACCTTACGACCATTTCTTTGAAAATTGCTGTCGCAGCTTATTCCGCGCTCTGGCCAGACGTTGGCTGATCACTTGCTCGGATAAGTGCAACTCCTTGGACATCTCCTTATACGATTTATTTTCAAAATAGTGCATATGAAGCAGGCCTCGGTAGTGAGACTTCAATTCCCATATCGCCTGATGCAGCAAGGAATCTCGCATTTTATTCTCTACTTCAATCGATATATCTGGTTCCGTAGAAAGTGAGGTTGGGTTCGCCATGTGAATCATGGACTCAGTTGGTTGGATATAGTGGCTTTTATTTTTGCGAAGAACATCTAACGCAGCATGGCGCGCGACTTGTTTGACCCATGATCGTATAGCGGCAGGATGCTGCACACGATGGACATTAGCCAGCACCTTCATCGAGGCTTCTTGAATGACATCCTCCGTTAAAGAGTGATCTTGAACGATGGCATAAATGTCTGCATATACAAGCTTGCGAAATTGATAATAAACATCTTCCTGCATCTCTAAATTCGCATTCTGTACATTGGAGTACAATTGAAGCAATGCTTGTCCCATTTTTGCTTTCCCCCGATCAAGTCATTGATATGGGGCGTTCTTGCTTCCGGTTGATCTGACTCGCTGCTGCTTACAAGCTCGCCCGTAAAAGCAACCCTGTTCATTTTGAGTATAACGCAAATATTCCAAAATGTAACAATAATATAAAGATATTCATGTTTTGTTCACATCCTAACTCTTCGTGCCACATCGTCCTGTCAGTTGGATCAGTCCATAAAAAGAAGCACCGATTCCCGGTGCTTCCTTCTCGATTATGCCTCGCAGCATGTAGCGTATAAATTTACTTTTCGTGCGTGTGCCTTACTTCGAAGACGCGGCACCTTGCTTGGATCCTGAATTCGAAGTCCGATGAGCGAAATTAAGCTTGCGCTGCAGCACACCGAATATGATATCAGCAACAATAGCGAGCAACGCCGCAGGGATCGCACCTGCGTACAGTCGGAGCGGGTTCTGTCCGTTCAAGCCGGAATAGATCTCTCTTCCTAGTCCGTCGCCACCAACAAGTGGAGCAATGGTGGCAACCCCGATTGCAATGACAGCCGCGATGCGAAGCCCAGAAATAACATAGGGCAGCGCAAGTGGAAATCTTACCTTGAACAGCAACTGCAAAGAGCTCATCCCGAGCCCTCGTCCGGCTTCCACGTAGCTGCCGTTCACCTGCTTCAAGCCGACATACGTATTGCGTACGATCGGGTTCAAGGAATACAATAACAAGCCAACGACCACGGTCGTCGTTCCAAGTCCAAATACGAGCATTAACAGCACAAGCAGCGCCAGACTCGGTACGACCTGCAGCATGCTTGTCACGGCCAGAATGAACTTGGCCAGCTTCTCATTCTTGGAGCAGAGCACACCGAGAGGGATACCAATCGCGAGCGCCAGAACAATGCCGCCTATCACCATCATCACGTGCGTCACAAAATACTCCCACAGCATGCCGCTGTTCCTTCCCATGTAAGACAGTAAATCTGCAATTGACCATTCGTAGTTACTCATCCATATCCCCCTTTCATTCGCCCTGCAATAGGCCGACTTGTTTCAAATAATCAACCGCAACTTCCCGTTCGCTCTTCTTCTCAATATCCACCTGATAATTGAGGTCAATCATCGTCTTCTCATCGAGCGTTCCCAGAAGCAGTCCGATCACGTCATTCAGCTCCGGATGCTTCTCCAGCACATCCTTGCGAATCACTGGCGATGCATCATAAGGCGGGAAGAACTGTTTGTCATCCTGAATTGTTGTCAGGTTGTATGCTTTCAACCGCGAATCCGTCGAATACGCAAGCACGATATCTACCTGATTGTTCGCCACCGCCTCATACACAAGGCTCATTTCCATCGGGAACTCCTTGCCGAAGGCGAAGCCGTAGGTTCGTTGAAATCCCTTGTATCCATCCGCATCGCGTTCCAGCCATGTCGTATCGACACCAAGCCGCAGCTTGTCAGCATCCTTCGCTACATCCGAAATCGCCTTATACCCCTTCTCATCCGCGAGCTTCTTCTGGATCGTGAAGGCATACGTATTTTCAAAGCCAAGCGGTTCATACCATTTGAAATCAAAATATTTATCAAAGCCCTCTTGGGCCTGCTTCAACACTTCCCCGCGATCTTTCGTTTCCTTCACAGGGAAGTGGTTGTTGAAAATCTCACCCGAATACAAGGTCGCCATCTGCACCTCGTTCTTCTTCATCGCATTAATGACAACGGGACTTGCCGCCAGATCCGGCAGCACTTTAACTTTAATATTTGTACGATCCTCAATAAGCGCCTTATACATTTCTGCAATAATCTTTGTTTCTGAAAATGTCTGGGTGCCGATGACTATCCGGTTATCGGCTCCGCACGCGGACAACAATAATGTCATCACCAGCATAAGTGCACTACCGCCAGCAGCCCATTTGTATCGCATTTTCATATGCGTGTCCTCCCTTATTCAGACGTTAGCACAGCTGTACATGAAAATTTGACAACCATCTCCCGGAATGTCGTCAGTCTACCATTTACAGCTAACTCCAAACTATCGGTAACTCTCATCTGTCTGACCGCGATTAGCAGCAGACAAACAATTAAACCAATTTCCCTAGTACATTTATCCGACTGTCCACCCCGTTCACGTACGGCAATTTATGCGGCCATGCTGCTCGTCCGTCCGAAACGGCGTGTCAGTGCTCGTTCAAGCCAGCCCAGCAATGCGTCAATGACGAATGCAAGTACGATGGCCCCAACAGCTCCCGCAACGATCAATTCCGGCTTATTTACGCCAAGACCGGATACGATGAGCTGTCCAAGACCACCTGCACCGATCAGTGCTGCAAGCGTGGCCCAACTGATAATATATACCGTCGTAATTCGTATCCCCGACATGATATAAGGAAGTGCCAAAGGGAGCTGTATGCGAAGAATGCGCTGCATCGTGTCGTACCCCATACCTCGAGCAGATTCCAGCACACCGCGGTCAACCGACTCGAAGCCATCGTACGTATTGCGCAGAATCGGCATAATGGAGTACAAGAACAAAGCAATAATCGCAGGCTTCATCCCGATCCCCATCAGCGGGATCAGAATAGCAAGCAATGCCAAGCTCGGAATCGTCTGCAACAAGTTCGCGCCGAAGAACACGATGCTGTTCACCCATTTCACGCGATTGTAGACGAGCAGGATTCCTAATGGAATTGCAACCAAGCAGCCAAGCAGCACGGAAGCTGCTGTAATCGTCAAATGTTCACGGAGTGCCGTAACGATGTCGGCACCGCGCTCCTGAAAGAATGCCCACCATTCATTCATCATCCGTTACGCCTCCTCCGCATATGCTTTGGCCAGCTTATCGACGACAGCTGGATATACCTCGGACAAGTGCTTGACGACGCTCCCCCGCGTAATGAGTCCTACAAGGGTTCCCGCATTGTCGATCACCGCTAAATTCGTCAAGCGATGATCATTCATGATGTTCAAGGCATCTGGCAGCGGCGTTCCCGCTGGTACCGAATAGCCAATTGGTTTCATGACATCCTTGACCGTCTTGCCTTCCTCGCCGTATTGATCGAGTACGTTGTAGATCGACACGATGCCTTGAAGCTTTTTGGCACGATCTACGATGAACAAGGAGTCTACCTTGCGATGCTCCATCATTTTAATCGCTTCAGCAAGACCGCGGTTCGGGAATGCCGTCGCTGGTGTTGTCACCATTACCTCATCTACAGTAGGAATCTCAATTGGTGACTCGCTCTCGAGACGCTTCTGTCCAATGAAGGTACGAACGAAATCATTCGCCGGATGCCGGAGAATCGCTTCCGGAGAGCCTGTTTGCACGACCACTCCATCTTTCATGAGTACGATGGTATCCGCGATTTTGATCGCTTCATCCATATCATGTGTAACGAAAATAATGGTCTTGTTGAAATCCTGCTGCAACCGAATCAATTCATCCTGCAATTGCTCACGACTGATCGGGTCAAGCGCACTGAACGGTTCATCCATCAGGATAACATCTGGATCTGCTGCAAAAGCGCGCGCCACACCTATACGCTGCTGCTGGCCGCCGCTCAACTCAGAAGGATACCGGTTGCGGTAAATTTCCGGATCTAGATTAACAAGACGCATCAGTTCGTCGACTCTAGGGTCGATCTTCTCTTTCTCCCACTTATTCAACCGTGGGACAACTGCAATGTTGTTCCCAATCGTCATATGGGGAAATAAACCGATATTTTGAATAACATAGCCAATGTTGCGGCGGAGTTCTACGGGGTTCTGCGACGACACGTCTTTGCCGTCAATGAGAATGGTGCCGCTGGAAGGAGTCATGAGACGATTAATCATCTTCATTGTGGTCGACTTCCCGCAGCCACTCGGTCCAATAAGAACGGTTAGCTCTCCCTTCTTGAACTCAAGATTGATGTCCTTCAACGCCTGAAAGCCATCCTCATACACCTTATTCACATGCTGGAATTGAATCATGCATCGCTCACCTCTTTTATAAGATTAGATAATATATTTCATGGTTATGAAAACGATGAAAACAACTATGTTTATTATTACATATATATTTTTTCATGTAAACTTTCATGCATTTTCCTGTTATGTAGACCTATGAAAAATCTATATATAAGTTAGACTTATAAGTATACATTAACCACTGCCACATAAGTAAAAACAACAAAAAAACCGCCCTCGCAAAAAGGACGGTTTTATTATCTTCATTAGTGTTAAGCGATATACCCAATATAGCCAATAAACAGCACTGTTAATACGTACCCAAGAAAAAAAGACAAAGGCACACTGCGACTTAACGCCGGGTCACCTTTGTCCAGAAGCCGCCATGCAGCTGTGATGGTTCAGATGTAATAATAAAAGCCTTCGGCTCCATATCGAGGATTGAAGCCTGGAGCTTATTCCGATTTTTGCGCCGTGACAGCACTTCGAGCATTAAGCGTTCGCCGTCTCGGCCGCTGCCGATCCATGTCGTTACTCCATAGCCGTGATCGCGCAAATGATTCGGAAGCTCACTGTGCGGGTTGTTGACAATTACCTTCAGTACGACATACCCAAGCGCAATTTTATCCTCGATCCATGACCCAACGAGGACACCAATTCCGTAACCAGCGGCATACACAATCAGACTAATTGGCTCGTTCAAGTACTTCAGCACCATATTCAAGCCGAGCACGTAAATAATAATTTCTACCGTACTGATCGTTGCAGCCAAGTAGCGCTGCCCCTTCAACGTCAGAATCATCCGCAGCGTAAAAAAGGAGACATATACGATTTGGATCGTGAAAATGGCAATCAGTATCGTAAGCATACACGCAAATCCTCTCTCGCCTGCTAAGCAGTTGTACAGCAGCAATGGATCATGCTTCCGATGTCCATCAGCAGTGCATCAAGCAATGCAGCACCTGTACAGTACTTATAAAGCGCATCGTAATAAATTCAGTACCCTATCAAGGAAGCTTCGAAACGCCCTTCCCATGAATTGCTCCGTACAATGTCTCGAATCATTGTATGAACAAATCAACAGCCATCGTAGCCTTATGCAAAAAAAGAAGGACCTCGGTAACCATGTCCCGAACTCCCTTGATTGTAATGTCTTTAGTACGTCGAGGCAAGAGCAGAAGGCGATAGGGAAATCATTTCAAATTCGTGCTTTCCCATCCTTCTCCTGCTGCTGTGTCCGATTGCTCCTTCGAATCCCTCAGCTATACACTATCCTCTGGTTTATCTACTTGAAGAATACGATACAGCACATCCATCTGCAAGTTGCTCCGCACCAAGTCAGCCAGCCGATCAAATGCATCCTCACGCTTCGCATTATAATTCAGTATCGTCGGGATAGGGTTGAGCCCTTGCTTGAGACGCAGCCCGTTCAACCAGCCCCTGCGAAAGGCATCATTATGAAAAACACCGTGCATATACGTTCCAAATAGACGTCCTGATTCCGTTACACAGCCATCTGTTCCCCCATCGCCATCAAGCCTGAATAGGGGCTCAGCTTCAATGCCGGTGCATGTATGTGTCGTGATCGTAGAACGCCCCATATGAATCTCATATCCTTCAACGGGAACTTGGTTCATGGGTGTTCCAACGAGCTGCGATGCGCTCACGACACCTGATACCCGCTCAGTTCGCTTCTCGGCGGCAAATTCCGTAGCCAGTGGGAGTAAGCCTAATCCCTCCATGGTCGCTCCTGCCTCCGCCTCAGCTCCTGCTGGATCAGATAAATGCTGGCCAAGCATCTGATAACCGCCGCAGATCCCTGCAACTGCCCCTAGATGTTGTGCTGCGTAGTGCTGAACAGCTTCCGCCAATCCCGTGCTGCGCAGCCACTCTAGATCAGCCATTGTACTTTTGGTTCCCGGAATGACGATTGCATCGGGATTGCCCAGCTCCTCCGGCTTTCTCACATATCGAACGCGAACATCAGGCTCAGCTATTAATGGATCAATATCGGTAAAGTTCGAGATATGGGGCAACGCCATTATGGCAATATCCAGATCATTTTCCGGTTCTGCCTTGCCTTTCCACTGTTCGAGAGCAACAGAGTCCTCTGCCTCAATATCGAGATCATTGGCGTAAGGAAGCACACCAAGTACCGGGATGCCTGTCCGTTCCTCCAGCCATTCGATTCCCGGCTGCAAAAGCGACACATCACCGCGGAATTTATTAATGATGATGCCGTGAACCCGTTCTCGCTCATGCGGCTCCAGCAGCTCCAATGTCCCGACGATGAACGCGAATACGCCGCCGCGGTCAATATCCGCGACGAGGATAACTGGAGCATCTGCCCAGGCAGCCATGTTCATGTTCACAATATCATTATGCTTGAGATTAATTTCCGCTGGGCTTCCTGCCCCCTCCATGACGACAATATCATACTCATCGCGAAGCCTATTGACCGCGTCAACGACGATGCGCTTCGCCTCGGGTAGGAAGCTAGAGCGATAATCGCGAGCACTCAAATTTTGATAAGGCTTGCCGTGAACGACGACTTGGGAGCTCATCTCCTGCATGGGCTTCAGCAGCACTGGATTCATATCCGTCGTCGCCATTACCCCGCATGCTTCGGCTTGCACACCTTGTGCGCGCCCGATCTCCTTGCCATCAGGCGTAACGTAAGAATTCAACGCCATATTTTGCGACTTGAACGGCGCCACCTTATATCCGTCCTGCTTCAAGATACGGCACAGCGCCGTGGTCACAACACTTTTGCCCACATCAGAAGCCGTGCCCTGCAGCATAATTGTCCGTCCGCGTCTGGGCTTGCTTCGTTCATGCTCTACCTTCCCGACTTCCCTCTGTCCGGCTTCTTCTTGAGCCGAAACAGAGGCCAGCGCTGTCAAGGACACCTTATCTCCTTGAGCAGGAACGTTGTTATTTAACTGTTCATCCATATCACGTTCACCCTTTCATTCCACACAAGAGCACCAGCAGCAGCATGAACACCATTTCTGTACACTCATTCAACGCGCCATAGGTATCACCTGTCAGGCCGCCGAGTTTCTTCGACAGGTATCGAGATACTCCCCATGCCGCTGCAACTCCTAACAGCAGCGAAGCAATGAGCAGCCACCAAGGCCAACCCGAGATGATCCCCGCTGGCATCGTCATCAGATAGCTGATTCGAATCGGAAGCGCCATAGCTCCAACAGCCACTGCGGTCAGCAGCCAAGCACAGCCATATGCTGCAGCCACATGATTCCGGTTGAGCCCTTGAAAATAACTGCCCAACCCAGACTCAGCCCGTGCATACGGTTCATTGGTCATCGCCCATACCATAGCGGCACGCGACCAGATGAACGGAATGACGATCCAGACATTCCAGGCATTCGCGTCAAATAATGCGGTTAGCAACGACCATTTCAGCAGCAGCATCAGGACGCATGCAATAACCCCCATCGCCCCAACACGGCTGTCCTTCATAATCTCCAGCATACGCTCACGGGATCGGCTGCTGAATATGCCGTCCGCTGTATCCATCAGTCCGTCCATATGCAGTCCACCTGTAAGCAGAAGCATAAGCGCCAACGTTACTGCCGCTGCTGGCCCTGTCGGAAGCAGCAATGTCAACCCAGCTCCTGCTCCCCACACAATCAATCCAATTATTCCGCCCGCGACGGGAAAGAACAAGGTGCTGCGCTTCAGCACCTCATTCGTGAACGGTACTTCCTTCGGGATTGGAATGCGGGTCAGGAACTGCATGGCAGCAATACAAGCATGTACATATTGCTTCATAGCTCAACCATCCTGCTCTTGAGCTCTATCGGAATCCCAGCCGTAACCAAATACACTTCGTCTGCAAGTGCAGCTATTCGCTGATTTAGCCGGCCCGCTGCATCACGGAATACTCGTCCAAGCTTGTAGGCTGGTACAACGCCACTGCCAACCTCATTCGTTACCATGACGACGACACCATCGCGCTGCTGAATACCTTGAAGCGCATGCAGAATGTCGCGAATACGGCACTCCAACTGTGCCTCCATCCGTTCCTCATCCTCCTGCTCTGCACGCAGAAGCTCATTGGACAGCCAGATCGTTAAGCAATCAACGAGCACTGTCGGCTGTTCCTCTCCACTCAGCCAACCCGGGAGATCCAGCGACTGGTTCACTGTGCTCCACGCGTATCCAGATGCCTCTCGACTCGCCTGATGCAGCCGGATGCGCTCCTTCATCTCCTCGTCATGAGCTTCAGCGGTCGCAACATAGGTACCGCCCTGCGGGGACAACTTCATAAATAGTCGCTCAGCGAACGTACTCTTCCCGCTGCGTGCTCCGCCTGTTACGAGTACAATTTTCCCCATGCTCACTCATCCTTGCTTCAAGATACTTGCATTGATTATCCTTGTGTTAACATCATACCTAAGCTGATCACACTCGTGTGACACCATACATACATGCAATCGTCATGCTTGTTTACGTTTCTTATTCATTTGGAACCATAATCTTGGCATTCCAATCTGCGATTACTCCTTATTGGTTACACCTGCCTCTGCGAATGTTGCCATCTCTCGCATAATTCGCACTGCAGCATCAATAAGCTGGAACATCAGCACACCGCCAGTCCCTTCGCCAAGACGCATCTGCACATGCAAGCAAGGATTCAGCTTGAGCTCAGACAACAGCGCTGTATGCCCCCGCTCCTCTGACAAGTGCGATCCAATAAGATAAGGCTGTACCGCCGGAGCTAATCGTACAGCAGCCAGAGCAGCCGCACTGGAGATAAACCCGTCTATCACAACCGGAACCTGATTCGCCGCCGCTGCTAGAATAACACCCGTAAGACCGGCAATTTCCAGCCCTCCTACCTTCGCCAATACATCCAATGCATCCTCACGATTCGGTGCATTGATTTCAAGCGCTTGCCGTACCACATTGCATTTATGCTTCCACTGCGCGTCGCCAATGCCTGTCCCATGGCCTACTGCCTCTTCAGGCTCCATTCCAGTAAATGCACACAGCATCGCAGCGCTCGCCGTTGTATTTCCAATGCCCATCTCCCCTGTCGAGAACAGGCGATATCCTTCGCGAACGTACTGCTCCACAATATCAACACCTACTAGAATCGCAGAGATTGCTTCCTCTCGCGACATAGCAGGCCCCTTCGCCATATTCGCCGTTCCTTTGCGCACCTTGCGCGATACAAGCTTCGGATCGTCCAAGTCCGCATTGACACCGATGTCGACACATACCACGTCTGCACCTGCTTCGCGCGACAGAACATTGACCGCAGCTCCGCCACGGAGGAAGTTATACACCATCTGCGGCGTCACTTCGGATGGGAATGCGCTAACACCTTCCTCACATACCCCATGATCGCCAGCCATGACAATAACGGCCTTCTTCTCGAATTGCGGTTTAACTTCTCCTGTAATACCTGCAACTTGAATCGCAACCTGCTCGAGTACTCCCAAGCTTCCCGGCGGCTTCGTCAATTGATTTTGATGTTCGATAGCAGATTGGATTGCCTGCTCATCCAAGGGCTTAATTTGTGCGATCAGTTGATTCAATCGTTCATTCATGCTGCTCATCTCCGTTGTCAAATTGATTTACATGTGTACAAGCTGTGTTCATAGATGTGCACAAAGTTGTATTCAGTTCGTAGTTCTGTTCTTAAATGTGCAAATGATTGTTTTCAGTTCTTAGTTGTGATCTTAGATCCGTGCACAGATTGTGGTTCTTTCTGACTATGACTCATATCTACTCTTGTTCCATGCAGCATTCACTATATTCATCGTTATCGATTTTCAAGCGGAATGCTATAAATTGCGTTATTGCAAAATGACAGCAATTTATGCTGTCCAGGGCCGTCTATAACCCTAGCTTCGGTCGAATAAGAATCTGAGGGCGGCCCGTATCGGGATGCGGAACAACCGTCGTCTCTGTGGCAAAAATACGTGACAGCAGCTCCGTAGTCATGATCTGCTCAGGTGTGCCTTGAGCAGCAATGCCGCCGCCATGAATGACAACAAGCCTATCGCAATATAAAGAAGCCAAATTCAAATCATGGAGCACGGATACGACCGTCAACCCGCAATCCTGCTGCCACTCCCGAACAATATCCATAAATTGCACCTGATAATGAATGTCCAAATACGTCGTCGGCTCATCCAGCAGTACAACAGAAGGGGATTGCACCATTAGCTTGGCCAATGCCGTCCGTTGGCGCTGCCCGCCGCTAATCCGATCAAGTGGATGGTCAGCCAGCTCCGTCAGTTGCAGCTTCTCCATAATCCGGTCTACAATCTCTCCACTATCCTCAGATTCTGATCCAAGCCAGGATTGAAATGGGAAACGTCCCATCTCAACCACTTCGCGCACCGTAAATCCAAGTGGCGGAAGCGCTTCCTGCTGCAGCACTGCCATCATCTGAGATAGTGCTCTGCGCTTATAGGTACCCAGCATTTGACCAGCAAGCTGTATAGAACCAGAAGCAGGTCGATCCACTCCTGACAACAAAGACAGAAGCGTGGACTTGCCACTGCCGTTCGGACCAATGATGCCAACCCACTCTCCAGACTTCACAGCGAAATCCACATCTTGCAATACATGCTTCTCCCCATAATGCTTGCTCAGTCCTTGAACCTCAATGATGTTGCCCTTCTCGATATGAATGGCAAGCTTGCTGCTCTCTGCATGATCCAGATATGCTTCCGGAAAATGTTCTCTTCGCTGTGTCATGACCATTTCCCCCGTTTCGCTCGCTTATTGCGCATAAGCAAGTAGGCGAAGAATGGCGCACCTAGAAACGCGGTTACAACCCCGAGCGGGATTTCCGTCGGTGCGAATGCCGTACGGGCAATCGTATCTGCCCACATCACATATATCGCCCCACCAATTGCTGAGAGCGGTATCAAATATCGATAATCAGGGCCCACAATTAAGCGCAGCAGATGCGGAACGACTAATCCGACAAAGCCGATGACGCCGGATACAGATACGGCAGCTGCAGTAATCATCGTTGCCGTCAGCAGCACTACCCATTTCGTCCGCTCTACATGAAGTCCGAGATGCGAGGCCTGTCGCTCACCTAATGCAAGCAAATTAAGCGGTCTTGCATATGCAATAAGAATAACAATGCCGATTGCCAAATAAGGAGCGAGCACCACTGTATAAGACCAGCCTCGCATCGCCAAACTGCCCATCACCCAAAACAAAATCTCATTGATCGTCTGATTTGTCATGGCTACAAGAAAGGAGACGATGGAGCCGAGAAAAGCTTGCATCACGACTCCAGATAAGATCAGTGTCTCGATTGGAATCTTCCCCTGCTCACTGGCCAGCTTAATGACGAACATTAGGGTCGCTACCCCTGTAGCGAATGCAACGACAGGAATCGTCCATTCGCCGAACAGCGAATACTGCAAACCGAAGTAAATAAGGAATGCGGCTCCAACAGAAGCCCCTGAAGATACCCCTAATGTATACGGATCTGCCAACGGGTTGCGCAGCACTCCTTGAAATGCAGTACCTGCGACCCCAAGCGCCGCCCCTACGAGCATTGCCAATAGAACTCGTGGGAAGCGTACCTTCATCATAATTTGCGCGGAAGCGTCATCCCATGTCACCGGTATGAACTGATCCAGCCCTGGAATATGATGAAGCAGAATTTGAGCAATTTCCCCCATTGGCATTTGTACAGAGCCTACAGCGAGGCATCCTACAACGGACAAAAGGAGAAGCGCAATACCCGCTCCTCCATACCAACCCATTTTATTCATCGATTTCTCCACGACGATTATTTTACCAAGTCCGGATGAATCGCCTTCGCAACTGCCTTCAATCCTTCAGCTACACGAGGTCCCGGACGGCTGATCAGGTTCTGATCCACACCGATTACTTGATTGTTCTTAATTGCATTAATGTTGTTCCAACCGCTGCGTCCACGAATAATTTCTTCCAAGGATTTGTTCGTCTCTTTGTCCACTACACCTTGCGTGAACATGATTACATCCGGATTGGATTTAATAATATTCTCTTCGTTAATTTGAATCCAGCCAGCTGAATCAGCCGCAACGTTCGTGCCGCCTGCCACTTCAATCAGTTCGTTCATGAACTCGCCGCTGCCTACTGTCCAGCCTGGGGAGAATTCAATATACACCTTTTTCTTCTCCGCACTTTGAACGGCCGACTTCACATCTTCACGCACTTGTTTCATGTTGTCAACAATCGTCTTCGCCTTAGCTTGCTGATCCGTAATTTGACCATACAATTCAATGTTCTTAATCACATCATCGTACGTTTTTGGCTCAACCTTGAATATTTTAATGCCCAGTTCACGGAACTTCTTCACGACGGGCTCCTTCATGGAGATACCTGTGAATACGATGTCCGGCTTAGCTTTAATGATTGCCTCTTCATTCGGCTTCGTAATGCCGCCCATTTTCTCTTTGGACTTCGCTGCCTCTGGATAGTCGTCAAAATCAGACACCCCAACGATTTGTGCATCCAATCCAAGCGCGAACAAGGACTCTGTCTCAGCTGGGGACACGGATATAATACGTTCTGGCGCTTTGTCGAATGTGAACTCCTCACCCGTCGCATCCTTAACAGTCAGTGGATACGTCGTTTTTAGATCATCCTGCTTCGGTTGTTCTGTAGCCCCATTGCCATTGGACTCTTGCTGTGCAGTATTATTCTCAGCAGGCTTAGCCGCATCTTTATTGCCGCAAGCCGCCAGTCCTACTGTAAGCATAAGCGCCAATAGCACCGCTACCGATTTGTTCAGCCATTTGTTCATGTCAGAATCTCTCCCTCGCGTCATTCTTCCTAGTCTCTAACCATGTACTACCCGTGCAGGTGTAAAGCGGTTCCATCCTTCGCCATGCGAACGATAATGCACTGCAAGCTGTACTTGCCGTAAGAATGTATGTACATCCCCATTCGGTATCAGTTGTCAATGAGCACTTGCATATACCTGAGCTGTAAATCCTACTGTGACTGAATTTGTGATATACATTCGTGCTGTGCAATTGCATTGAACTGCAGTTTACCTTGTACAAACGAAGTGCTTGATGGGATGTGAAATCATTTCCAAATACAGCAAAAACCCCCGATCCTTCGATCCGGGGGAACACAAAGTCATCTATCGCAATATTCAACAGACACCTAGAAGCAGGAAGCAAGCAGCTGCGCTGCCATGTTGCCTGATGCATTACGCCAATGACGTGATCCTCTCCGCGAAGGATACAGCTCGTCCATCTTCAGGCAGGTTTCCTGACTTAGGAGAATACGTTGCAGCTCGCCTTCCCATCCATAGCGGTACATACAGCACACACTAATGAATCCGACAGTGGCATCATGAGCGCAACACTCCATTCACAGTGGCGGGACCGCGCCGGGTTCACACCGGCTTCCCTATTAACCTCGAATATGCATCGGCCATACAATACAACGGTGTCTCTTACCGAACAACGCGTATGGATCCGTACCGCATACATATCCAAGGACCTGAAGTATCACGATTATTCAATATGGAATACATTTCGTCATCCAAGTGCTAAACTCGATAATTGATTATAGGGGAAAAGCCCCTGCGTTGCAATAGATTACATCATTGCGTGCATCCAATGAACCTGCTTTGACACACAAACGTCATCATCTGCTGGGAAGCCGTTCTGCTCGCAAGAACTTCCATTTGCGGGCACATCGCTTCGCCGTAATCATAACACCGCCACCAATTGGCGCAGCGGCTTCCCAGAATGACTTCCTTGGGAAAGCCAGCGTGTATAAGCGACGAACGACACCACCGTGTGTAACGATGACAACATCTGGCCGCGGACTAAGCCCGCTTCCATATGACTGTCTCTGCATCCGGCTTGTCTTGCTCCGCAGCACACGTCCACGTGGCAGCGGCGAAGCATGGTACGGCCGACGACGGATAGCGCTCTCTTGCCGTTCCATGTGATTTTCACTGCTGATGAAGGAATCACGCGCATTGCGCAGCACTTCCCACCATACATGCGCCGTTCGCGTACAGAAGGTCTGCCACGGTTCCCCTCGCGGCGGCTGGATGGCTGATGAATCGTCAAGCCATCTTCGATACTGTGGATCTTCCTTCAAGTCATTGTAGGTTAACCCTTCCCACATACCGAAGTCATATTCTCGCAGCCTTGTGTCCTCCACAGCTTGGATGCTGTCACGCGGACGCAAATAAGCGAGCGTGTCGCGACAGCGGCGCATATCGCTCGTGTATAGCAGCGGTGATGGATGCGCCAATGTTCGGCGAAGAGCTCGGAGCTCTTCTGTTGAATCCGGCAATAGCGGTACATCTGAATAGCTAATATATCGCCGCTCCGTATTCTCTTGCGTCAAGCCATGACGAACAAGTGCGAAGCGCACAATTTTGCCGCTTGCTTGACTCTTTTTTCGTAACATATGTCTTGTCATTAATAATCGTTTCCTGTTGTTTTTCGATGCTCCTGAACGACGCCGGTTCCGATGAATAACGGGAGCATTCCATTTAGTTGTCCGTGTCATCCCATTTGTACTCCTTCATCCGCCATTCGTCTACAGAAGCCATCCTCCGCGCACATATAGGAGCAGGCCTGCCAGAATAACAAAGACTGTCGAGCTGCTTACGAGCAGCCTGCATACCGCAGGCACATGCTCTGCTTGCAGAGGCTGCTTCATATCCCCCATATAAGCGCGGAACGAACGTATTCCTTTATACACATTATAACCACCAAGCCTGATGCCAAGCGCACCTGCTGCTGCTGCCTCTGCCCACCCGCTATTCGGGCTTGGATGCTTGCTTGCATCTCGAAGCGCCATTGACCAAGCCCTGCGTACATCATACCGATGAATCCAAGCGCTCAGCGTGATGAGCACAGCAGTGATCCGTGCTGGTATCCAGTTGGCGATATCATCGAGGCGGGCAGATGCCCAGCCCAGATTCTGATATTTCTCGTTTTTATAGCCGACCATAGAATCGAGCGTATTCACCGCACGATATGCCATAGCCAGCGGAGCGCCTCCGATAAGTGCGAAGAATAGCGGCGAAATGACCGCATCAACAATGTTCTCCGCTACCGTCTCGACGGTAGCTCGCACGACTTCCGGTTCATCCAATTGCTCTGTATCGCGGCCGACAATCATGCCGACTTCTCGCCTTGCACCCTCTAAGTCCTGCTCCTTCAGCCTCCGATACACAGCCATCCCTGCATCCTTCAGTCCTTTTGCCGCAATTGTCGTTCCAATGAGCAATGCCTCGGCAATCCATCCTACATATTCATGAACATGATATAGTCCTGTTAATATAAGCCAAGTCGACGCATACGCTCCTCCTACCATGATCATCGGCAGCAGGATGCCTAGCGGCTTGAGTGCCTGCTCGGAAGGACTTATCCTGCGTATAACACGTTCTACTCTGCTTATTCCTTTGCCAATCCCAACGACTGGATGCGGGATAGCCCGAGGATCGCCTACAATCCGATCCCATATGTATGCTGCTATTATGATGAGCGCTGCTGTCATATGTCTACCACCCTAGTAGATTGTTCTTCTCTGTTAGCGGTCATGCTTCATGCTGAGTCTTGACGGACTCATATACGGTAGTATACACGAGTTGTCCGACCGCATGACCCAATGTGGTCGCTGTCCCTGCATAGCAATGCACAGGTTCATATCGACCAGTATCTATCACGGCAAATGCAATTGCATCTGTCGTCGTCCCCGTGGCAATGCGCCCCGTCTCTGAATCCAAGATGCCCAGATCAGACAGAGCCGCACATTTGGCCTCCGTTGCCGTCATGAACACATTCCATACCGCGGCATCAGACAATTTGCCATCCATAATAAGAATGGAATTAATCGTCCCTGGCTTCAATGGTTCATAAGCTGAGAATACGCGCCGCGGCATCCCTGCGCGAGCCGCATTAGACGTTCCGGCAGTCGTCACGCACAGAAGCGAGCATTCATCCGCATCCTGCTCAGCAACAGATGCATGGCTCACCTTAGCAGCGGTCATAAGCCCAACTGTCTGCTCCGGAGCGTACCCCTTCTCTACACATGTCAAACGAAGGTACTCTATCGGATCTGCACAATTGAACTGATAATGAACCATCTGATTCAAGATGCGATTGCCCGTCCATTGCCCTCCATGATATACAGCACTGCTCCATATCGGCGCTGCCTGTGGCAGCTCAACAGCGATGAGAGCATCCTCCCAGCGAATATCTACTCCTGCAATATGTCCAGATGTAAAGGTACAGTTGCCCTCTCGATATGGCTGCATCCCACTTCTCCTTCATTCTGTGTTTGTCTACTGTAACACAGCTGCAAGGGCTGACGCTACAATTGCATTCGCAGCGCGATCCTTGACTGCCAATCGGAAGTCTCTCTCCGTCAGTCCAACATACATATCGCAATTGCGAATGAGAATGCCAGATCGGCATAATTCGGCCTGAAGCGACTTCGCCGTCCACCCTTCTGGAGCTCTGCATAATAGGAAATTCGCTACGCTTGGCCATGTTCGAATGCCTAACATATGCAGCTGCTGACGTAGAGCAGCCCGTTCTTCAACGATGAGAGCTCGTGTTGAAGCCGCGTATTGATCCGCTTGCTCGTCCGTCAGGAGGGCCTCCCCTGCCGCTAGTGCCAAGCCATTGACACTCCATGCCACCTGCATAGCCGACATCGCCGCAATATGCTGCGGCTGGGCGATTGCGTACCCGAGACGTAATCCAGGAATCGCATAGAACTTCGTAAGTGAACGAAGTACAATAAGATTCGGACATCGATGAACGAATGGAATCAAGGAATGCTCCTCTTCATTCGCAAAGTCGATAAAAGCTTCATCGATTACGAGAATCGTAGAAGCAGCTTCTGCTGTGGCTGCAAGTCTTCCCAGCAGCATACGATCATATAATGCACCATTCGGGTTGTTCGGGTGGCCGATAAATACGACATCCGCCTGCTCAATAAGCTCTGTCAGCTGAGACTCGGTAGCACGGAAGTCGTTATCCTCACCGCCAACCCTATGCATCACTTCTGCTCCGAACTTGCGCGACAGCATCTCATATTCAGAGAAACAAGGGGCAATAACGCCAACCCGTTTAGGCCGAATCGCCAGCAACAGCAGCGCCATGCATTCTGCAGCCCCGTTGCCAATGCTAATCAGTGCCTCGTCGACCCCTAACCTCGCAGCTAAGAGCTTCTTCATCTGCCGATGTCCAGGATCCGGATAATGAACGATTGACGGCATCATCTCGCTCCTCAGACGATCTATAACAGCCGAAGGCGGACCAAGCGGATTAATATTCGCACTGAAGTCCAGCAGTGCCTTACGATCGACGCCGAACGCGTCCGCAGCCGTCCACACATCCCCACCATGCCCGAATCGTTCAATTGTGCCCATTGCTGTCTGCCTCCCAATGATGTCAATTGGATTTGTCCAAAGGTTGAAAATATCTATGTACTGCTAGCTCCACGAACCGGAGCTTTCCAATATGGAATCGTTTCTACTCGTCCATTATGCGTAACAGAGCAATGTTCGTCAAACGAATTTTCCTGTAAATATGTGCAGTTCTTCCGTTCACTACGGGCGTTGCGGTGCGATTCGCAAGCAATTATAGTGGAATTGCAAAGGTTTTATTACGAAATGCCAAAAAACATTGGTCAATCGCACACTGTAACACTTCTGTTAATTGCTGTATAATCTTGTTGCACCACACATCTTAACAGGTGTGATATGTCATGGATGAGGAGGGATGATTATGTCGGTGCATCACAAGACATCATGGGCTACTCTCAGCGCCGCCATCATTGTCACCATCTATTACGCTGCAATTCTATTTCGACTCAAGGGAGACATTGGATTATACAGCACGGAAATGATGGCCCTTGCCCGGAACGTGTTCGGAATTGCCGTCGTCGTTCAAGTCGTTATGCACTTTATCAATTTTATGTCCAAGGATGAGGCCGAGGACAAGGAGCTTGCTCGTTCGGTATCTATGCAGGCCAATCAGTTCAGCCTACTCTTTCTCGTCCTTGCTGTAGCTTGCTGTGCGGCCTATTTAATATATGTATCGGATACACGCACCCTATTGCTGTCTCCGCTCGTATGCGCTCATTTGCTTGTCTGTGTGCTGCTGGCTGCGTGGGTGATCAAGCACTCCTTGGAATTAATGCTGTACCATCGTTTTATCAAGGCGGATCCATTAGATCATCCTTGATCATGTAACCGTTTACTTCGTGAATATTACTATCCGTGATACAAAAGATAAGGAGTGCCCGATCAGCATACGCTGCGAGGCACTCCTTATTGTTAGGACAGAGCCAGTTGCACTGGCCATCCTCCTTTATTGATCGATTACAGTGAAGAGTTGCTCCGCACTCTTACGCGGGCGAGCCTTCGGCGCATCGTCAAAGTAGCCGATGCGGATTACCCCGACAAGCTTCTCGCCTGGTTGTACGCCAACCATCTCACGATATTGCTTGTTGTAGATATAGTCGCCTGTATGCCACAGCATGCCAAGACCCTGTTCCCATCCAAGCAGCTGGAAGTTCTGAATCAGAGCGCTCACCGCTTCCAAATCCTCTTGCCAAATATTCGGACGAGGGTCTTCAGGCATAACCACATGCAAATAAGCAGGGACATGCATCAAATGCTCCTCGAACTTCTGGCGTTGCTCTGGCGTTGCATCTCTTAGCTTAGTCTTATCTAGAATGGTAAGAAGTCCGTTCATAATACGCGCCTTTCCTTCTCCTTCCGCATATATGAAGCGCCAAGGCTCACGCAGTCCGTGGTTCGGTGCCCATACTGCGTCATTCAACAGCTGCAGCACTAGGCTGCGATCAACAGGCTTGTCGTTGAATTCATGTATACTTCTACGTTCTCGAATAATTGAAGCAATTGACATTCTAAAGTCCCCCTCAATAGGTTGCATTGTAACCGTCTTTGTTACTTCACATCATATCACCTGTGATAACGATTATCAATATCAAATCTATTTTGTATTCTCTTGCAAATCGTATACAATAGAACTATATGCACCAACAGCTTCTACATGAAGGAGACGGACAAGCTATGAAGTTTATTGATAATCAAGGCATAACAGACCCGCGGATCAATCTTGCAATCGAGGAATTCGTATTGAAGCATTTGCCGCTTGAGGAAGACAGCTATCTTCTATTCTATATCAATGAGCCATCGATCATTATAGGTAGAAACCAAAATACAATCGAAGAAATCAATGCCGAGTACGTGAAAGATAACAACATTCATGTTGTGCGTCGCCTTTCTGGCGGTGGAGCTGTATATCATGATACAGGCAACCTGAACTTCAGCTTCATTACTAAGGATGACGGTGAGTCCTTCCATAACTTCCGCAAATTCACCCAGCCTGTTATCGACACCTTGCACGCTCTCGGCGTGAATGCCGAGCTAACTGGACGCAATGATATCCAAGTTGGGGAACGCAAAATTTCAGGAAATGCCCAGTTCGCTACCCGTGGCCGCATGTTCAGCCATGGAACGCTGCTGTTCAATTCGGAAATGGAACATGTCGCATCTGCACTTAAAGTGCGCCAAATCAAAATCGAATCCAAGGGTACGAAATCTGTGCGCTCCCGTGTTGCCAATATAGCGGAGTACTTGAAGGAGCCAATGACCATTGAAGAATTCAAGGCTTCGATTCTGCACCACATCTTCGGTATCGAAGCGAATCAAGTTCCGCAGTATGTGTTGACTGAGCAGGATTGGGAGATTATTCATCGAATCTCCGAGGAACGCTACCAGAACTGGGATTGGAACTATGGCCACTCTCCGAAGTTCAATGTGGAGCATACGAAGAAATTCCCTGCCGGAATCGTCGATGTACGATTGGATGTAGCGGATGGTGTGATTCAATCAATGAAGATATACGGGGACTTCTTCGGAATCGGCGAGGTAAGTGATATTGAGGAGCGGCTCCAAGGTGTTCGCTATGAGGAACAAGCCGTCTCCGAGGCAATTGGAGATATGGACATTAATCATTACCTCGGCAACATTAGCAAGGATGACTTTGTCGGGCTGCTTATGCTGCAGGAATAGTCCGTAAAGCAGATAGAGGCGTCCTCTCTTGATGAGAACGCCTCTTCGTTATGTAACGCGAAATTTACCGGGCGTCGCCCGATCCAATTCAGACTACTTGTATGTCTTATCATAGTCATAAAGCACTGAAGCTCATAAGCTTAGTATAGCTTGTCCAATACGGACTTGGCCGTTTGTTGAATTGCCTTGTATGCCTTCTCCTTATCTTGTAAGGCAACAGCCGTCGACAGAATATCGAGGACATGGATTTGTGCAATTTTCGATGAAAAGGCCCCACCCTCAAGAGGTGTCTCCTTGGATTTGATCAGCAGAATGGAGTCTGCATATTTCGTAATAGGGGACTTTGCATGACTCGTCAAGCAAATGAAAAATACGCCATTCTCCTTCGCCAATCGAATCGTGTCCACCAAATCCTTCGTACTGCCTGATGTTGATATGCCGAATACGACATCTTGTTCAGTCATAAGTACCGCATTCATCGCCATCACGTGTGGATCTGTTATCGCTTCCCCAGTGTAGCCAAGCCGCATAAAGCGATACTGTGCATCCATCGCTGTCATAGCAGACGAGCCTACCCCCATGAAGAATAGGCGCTTCGCATTCACGATGGCTTCGACAGCCTTATTCAGTTCCTCCATATTCAGCAAGGACAGCGTATGCTCAAGCGACGCGACATTCTCCATTGTCATTTTCTTCGCTACAACAGCCAGGTCATCACTCTCATCAATCTCACTATCTTCATGTTTCAGTGGTGATACCAGATCTTTAGCCAAGGATAGCTTGAAATCTTGGTAGCTTTTAAAGCCCAGATTACGACAAAAACGCAGAACAGAAGTCTCGCCCGCACTTGCTCGCTCCGCTAAATCCGTAACTGTCGCATATAGCACCGATTCGGCATTTTTCAATACATAGTCTGCTATTTTCTTCTCCGTCTTCGTCAGTGACGGATAGAGACTTCTAATCAGCAGCAGTGTATTGGTATGTTCACCTGCGACCATCTCATGATTCCCCCTAACTTCTTTATGTATTTCAATCCGTATGATGCGGCACTCTATAGCGTATCTTGTGCCGGATTTGTTTATTTCCATGCCAGCTCACAACTACTGACACAATCCTAGTGTTCGGACTTCCCTCACTCATAGTTCATCGGTTCAATCGATGTATTGATCGTACTAGGCAAGATTCCACATGCCTCATTCACCATCCGATTAACAGCCATCCACGACGTCAGTGGTCGGTGCTTACACCAAAGTCATCATGCACAACCCATTCACAGGGAAATTCGAACTAACCTTATCATCTAATGGAACGATTAAAAAATCAACATGTTGATAACAAAATAATGAAAGCGCTCTTACTTAGTGATAGCTCAAGCAGGGTCACTATACCATACAGTCCCCGACGTGAACTGCTTCGATTCATTGGTAAGAACACGATAAAAAAGCGGCAAACAGACAGTTCACGTCCTGCTATTGCCGCTTATTACGATCGATTTATTATGCAAGTTATAAGTAGACTAGATTACAGAAAAATGGTCGGAAGGTTGGGTCGAATGAAGCTCCGTCCAAATACAGTTGGCAGCTCCGACTACCCCAGCATGCTCACCCATTTCAGCAGCATGGAGTTCCACACCATCTCCCCAATATGCAGGCATGCACATCTTGCGCATCTCTTCCTTAATTGCTTCAAGCAGCCATGCCCCTTGTCCGATAACAGCTCCGCCTAATACAAATCGACGACTATTGAGCACATGCTGCAGCGTCACAAGCCCAACCGCGATGTTTCGAATATATTGGGTAATGACCTCATTTGCTACCAGATTGCCACTACGTGCCGCTGCGAACCAAGCCTCTGGCTTCTCCTCACATTGAGGCAATATTGATGCCGCAGAAGAGCTGCCTTCAAGAGAAGTAATCTTCTCTCTCATCATCCGCTTCAAGGCATTTACAGAAGCATACTGCTCCCAACAACCGATCAATCCACAAGTACAAGGCTCGCCATCCATCTGCACGATGAAGTGCCCGAATCCACCCGCATGGCCATCAGCCCCGCCATAGAGTGCACCCTCTTCAATAATCGCACCTCCAATTCCTGTACCGAGCGCGACGCAGACGAATTGATCCATGCCTCTGCCTGCGCCCTTCCAGCTCTCCCCGAGGGCGATTGCATGCACATCGTTAATGACGCGAACCGGCACCCCCGTCGCTTCATGAAGCAATTCTTGAACAGGAGTCCCGCTCCAACCCGGCAAATTATCCGTCGCATAAGCCACATGCCCATCGCGGTGAATATAGCCTGCGGAACCTATACCAATGCCTTCTACTGCCCACTGATTCTGTGCCGCCTCACTCCGATAATAATGAATAAGCTGCTTCAGCTTGTTCAGCAGTTCGTCTCGTCCAAGCATAGCCTCTGTAGGAATGGTACGGGAATGAAGTACATTTCCCTGTTTATCTACAATGCCGCTCTTTATATTCGTTCCACCAATATCAATAGCGATGACGACAGATTCATGACTGTTCACTACGTCTGTCATGATGACGCCTCTCCCTTGCTGGCACTAACATTCCCATCCTGATTCTGAGCAATCACAGGGATAACCGAGCCCGACATCGCCGCTTGGACGGGGACTTGCCCCCCTTTTATCTTGGAAACAAATGAACTGGTAAGCGTATGCGGACGTGTAATGGCCGTGCCCACTACTACGGAGAATGCGCCATTTCTCAAGGCTTCCTCCGCCTGCTCCGGTGTATGGATGCGTCCTTCCGCGATGATCGGCGTTGACACTGCTGCGGCCAGCCGCTTGATCAGCTCCATATCCGGCTCCTTCTGCTGCACGCTATAGGGCGTATAACCTGATAATGTCGTAGAAATAAAATCAAAACCCAACTCCGCCGCGCGAATCCCTTCCTCATAAGTTGAAATATCCGCCATCAAGGGGATGTCATATTTTGTTTTGATAACGTTTACAATGTATTCAAGCGTTTCACCCGATGGACGCGGCTGCATCGTGGCATCAAGCGCTACCATGTCAGCGCCGGCAGCAATCATCACTTCAACATCCGCAAGAGTCGGAGTTATATATACGTTAGAACCCGGATATTCCTTCTTCCATATTCCGATAACCGGAATGCGAATCGCTTCCTTAATCGCTGCAACATCTTGCGGCGAATTACTGCGAATTCCGGAAGCACCGCCATTCACGGCTGCTAAAGCCATGCGCACCATCATATCGCTTCCATACAACGCTTCCCCTGGATACGCCTGACACGATACAATCAAATTTCCTTGTAGTTGTTCAGCAAGCTTCTCTACTCTTTTGTTCGTTTCCTCTACCTTCATCGTTTCCAACTCCCATAGGTTAGAAATAATCATCCAATATTTCGACCACATTTCGGATTCTTACTCCAATTTAGCATGGAAAATGAAGGATGTAAAGGATAGATCATCGAAAACTGTGCTTTACAGCATGCGCTCTTTCTTACATGATAAGAGTAAAATATTTGAAAGTGGGAAGGGAGTCTAGTTTACTCATCATGAAACGCACATGGTTGGCCGATGTATGTCTCTTGCTCGTTGCATTGATTTGGGGCAGTACGTTTCTTGTTGTTCAGCATGCTGTCCATACTTTGCCCCCTCTTGCCTTTAATGCAATTCGCTTTGCATGCGCTGGACTGCTGTTTACAGTCGTTCTACTTCTTACAAGACGAACCTTGACTATCTTCCTGAACAAGCGACTGCTTCTTCACGGCGGGATACTTGGCTTATGGTTATTTTCCGCATATGCGTTTCAGACCATTGGACTGTTATACACAACGACAACCAACACCGGATTTCTAACGGGTCTATCGGTTGTGCTGGTTCCTTTCATTACCTTATGGCTGTCGAAGCAGCGGCTGACGCTCCCAACTTGGATCTCCGCACTGCTTGCTCTTTGCGGGCTGTATTTGCTCGCCTTCAACGGTGGAGCGGCTGAGTGGAATAAGGGAGACGGACTCGTGCTGCTCTGCGCTGTTGGCTTCGCCATGCATATCGCCCTGACAGGCCGTTTCGCATCGCAGCACGATACACTGCCGCTTGTTACCGTACAGCTTATGACTGTCGGCATTCTATCTGGTATTAGTTCGGCCATCTTCGAACCGCAGCTAACAATGAGATTGCTCGGGCAAGCCTTATCGGAACCGAAGGTGCTGTTCGCACTTGCTATATCCATTGGGCTCTCGACCGCGTTTGCCTTCTGGGCGCAGACTTGGTGTCAGAAATATACCTCCGCGACACGCGTTGCGATTTTATTTGCGATGGAACCGGTATTTGCCGCCATTACGGGCGTAACCTTTGCCGGAGAAGCGCTGGGAGGATGGTCGCTTGCGGGATGTGGGCTTATTTTTATTGGAATGATCGTTGCCGAATTGAAATGGAGCGGACATGCTGTACAATAGAAGTAGAGAGAAATACGGGTGTTCGTGGATAAAAATGTGACGAGCCCCTATTACCAGTACATGAATATGTGCTGCATAGATAGGAGAGAAACTCATAACCCATGTATAAACTTATCGCAATTGATGTAGACGACACGTTGATTAATGATGACAAGCAGGTAACTCCCGGCACGAAGCGTGCATTGGAGCTCGCCGTTCAACAAGGCGTTACCGTTACACTTGCAACAGGACGCATGTATGCTTCTGCTCATAACATTGCCTTGCAGACAGGTCTAAATGTGCCTCTCATTACGTATCAAGGCTCTCTGGTGAAGAACGTAATGGACGGTGAAGTACTCTACGAGCGTGCAGTGCCGCGCGATGCTGCACTTAAGCTGCTTCGCTACTGTGACGAGCACAATATCCATCTGCAGTTGTACATTGATGACAAGCTGTACGCTCGCGAAGAAAATCAAAAGCTGATTGACTACGCGAACTTGAGCCGCATTCCTTATTTCATAGAACCTGACTTTGATCGTCTGCTCGCTTCCCCTTCCACGAAGATGCTCATGATCGACGAACCGGATCGACTGGATCGTGTCGCAGAAGAACTGAAGGAATTGCTGGGATCAGAGGTTCATATTACAAAGTCGAAGCCTCATTTCTTAGAGGTTACCCATTATGAGGGCACGAAGGGAAGCGCATTGCGCCATTTGGCGGAACACTTCGGCTGCAGCTTGGAAGAGACGATCGGTATCGGAGATTCATGGAATGACCATGATCTGATCGAGACGGCTGGACTCGGTGTTGCGATGGGCAATGCCGTTGATTCACTTAAGACGATTGCCGATTATGTAACAGAGAGCAACAATGATGAAGGAGTACGTCATGTCATAGAGAAGTTCATCCTGAATCGTGACAGCGCGAACTAATCACACCTAAACGAAGCACCGCTTTCGACCAGACAAAACCGTCTGGGAAAGCGGTGCTTTTTTAATCAACCGCACAGGTATTACTCCACTGGGTTCTCCTCTAGTCGTTTATAGTGCTCAATTTTGGATTCAATCTTCAGTAGATGCTCATGCAACTCCTTAACTTGTGCCATAACCTGCTCTTGATGTTCCTCCAATAACGCACGTCGTGCACGTATCGTGGAATCCCCTCTGCTTCGCAAATGAGAAAACTGCTGCATCTCCCTGATTGGCATGCCTGTCGCACGCAATCGGAGCAGGAAATGAATCCACGCTATGTCCGATTCCGTATATTGCCGGTAGCCATTTGCATCACGCTGCACTTCTGTCAGCAACTCAATCTTTTCGTAGTAGCGCAACGTATGTACGGACAGTCCTGTCTTATCCGCAATTTGTTGGATCGTAAAATAGGTTTTCATAATGGAACATTATATCACGCCACCCAACACCGAAAAAAAGGCTTGCTATAGAGCGCACTCTAATGTGTAGCATGTCATTCATGCAGTGCATTCCAATACGATTGGATTATCTATCTTAAAGGAGGACTTCCCGATGATGAATGTGGATAATGAAGAAAAAGTGGCAACTGAGCGTTATCAACGAGGCTGGGACAGGTTGAAGGAAGTAGATGGCGAGGCAGGCGAGCATGTGATTGAATCCTTGAGCGGGATTGCCCCTGAGCTTGGTCAATATATTATTGAATTTGCTTTTGGAGACATTTATTCTCGTGAAGGACTGGATTTGAAGCAGCGTCAGCTCGTCACACTTGCGTCTCTCACTACTCAAGGCGGATGCGAACCGCAGTTACATGTCCATATTCGAGCAGCACTACATGTCGGTCTAGCTCCTAACGAAATTATTGAAGCGATGATTCATTGTGTTCCATACACCGGATTCCCCCGCGTCCTCAATGCCATATTTACAGCTAAGCGAATATTTGAAGAACAGCAGATAAGCAACGTACCTCTCTAGCAAAAAAAGGGTAACCTCGGTTACCCTTCCACTCGCATCCCTGTCCGCGCAAGTGCCACATTTGATGGCAGCTCATAGCTTGTACGAAAATCAATGTCATGGGACATATGCGTAAATATGGCCCGCTTCGGACAGATATCCTGAAGCAATTCCACAGCCTCGACCATGTCGTATACGGAACGGGTCTCATAGGCTGCCTGTTCATGATAAAAATTCGTTCCCAATATAAGAAGATCAAGATCGTGGAAAAATTGGCGTTCCTCAGCGCCCAGTCCAATTGCATCCGATGCATACAACCAGCTATTCAACGCAGTGGATTCCGCATTCGTGGAGCTTGCGCTTCTTTCCGACGTCTGCCTCTCCGCTTCCGAATACGGTTCCTCCGTTCTCAAGACGGCTTGAAGCCGATCAAAGCGATACGCGTAGGAATAGCCATTCTTGCCGTGATTGACACGGATCGGTTGAATGGACCATTCCCGCCACTCCCATGTCTGCTCGATATCTTCGAATTGGATGAACCGCTCAAGCCATGGGTACATCGTTCGAATCAATTGATTCACCTCTGCAGGAGCAATGACATGCCCTTGTCGATCCAGCCAGCGGCATGCATCTGCATACGCAGGGAGTCCTGCAATATGATCCTGATGCGCATGGGTGATGAGGATATCATCTATCCAGAACAAGCCTGCACGTTCCATCTGGCCTGTCCAATCCGGCCCGCAGTCGATGAGAAGCCGTTCGTCAGCTCGTTCAATCACAACAGAGGAACGATAACGGCGGTTCTGTCCTTCCTCACGCGCCTCTCTGCACACCTCACAGTCGCAATATACTCGTGGAACCCCCATGGAGTCTCCTGTCCCCCAAAAAGAAATTGACCAACTCTTTTCCTCATAATTCATGTCCATTTTTCTCCTTCAGCTGCGTATATATTTACAAGAACAACACGTAACCGTTATAAAATCTCCATTGTTCTTCCATCATGTATCAAGTATAATCGGAGTCAATTCCGCATGCACACATACTTACATACGGATCCTATGATACATGATAACGCAGTTATCATCACATTCGCTATCATGTTCGTTATAATGAGGAGGATTATCATGAGTTCCAACGCACTGTTCAATGATGTTGAAATTGTCGCTCACCGTGGCTATGCAGCGGTGCATCCCGAGAATACGATGGCGGCATTCCGCCGTTCCATCCAAATGGGCGCCGATACGTTAGAAATCGACGTACATCATTCGAAAGACGGCATTCCCGTCGTCATCCACGACGATACACTGGATCGAACAACAACGGGCACAGGACGAATCCGAGAGAAGACGGTTGCTGAGCTTCAGCAGGTAGATGCCGGCAAGAAGTTCAGCCCAGAGTTCGCTGGATGCGGTGTTCCACTGCTGGAAGAAGTGCTTGAATTATGCGGGGGAAAAGTTGGCCTTCAGCTGGAATTGAAAGAACATAATACAGAAGAGGAACTTCGCGCCATCCTTCATCTGTTGAATCAATATGATATGACAGAACGCACGATGTTTATCTCTTTTTACCCAGACAATCTGCATATATTACGCAGCCTAAACAACGAGATTGAGCTTGCGCTCCTGTCAAGCGAGCTTGTCGATTTGAAGGCAGTAGCCGAGCTTGGCAACGCCACACTTCTAATTCAGTTGTCGACAGTTTTGGAGTATCCGCAGCTCGTCGCTGAGACGCAAGCAGCCGGTGTAGGACTTGGTGTCTGGACCGTTCGCAGCCTAGAAGATGCTTATAAGCTCGTTGAAATTGGTGTTCGCAGACTGACCACGGACATTCCATTGTATCGCGAAGCCTAACCCATGAATCATCTAAATATTGAAGCCTATTGAAGTAGGTATTCCGCAATCGAATCTCTATCAGCACACATGCGCAGACCGCTCTGAATACAGAGTAGTCTGCGCTTTTATATTTATGTTGGCTGGTGGATCGGGAATCATTGCTGCCTTCAAGAAACGTATGCCTCGCGGCGATTATACGATCGCTAGTAATAGATTTTTAGAGGAAAGCGAGAACAGATCATAGATCGAGCGACGTCTAGCATACTTGCAGAGCTTCAGCTTTGTCGTAGAAGATCTTGAGTTACCCTACTAGGTTCAAGCTGTTGCAATTACCGACATACTCCATATACATATATTGGTATCACAAAATTACTAATTAAGGAGGCATATCATGTCACAATCCAACATTCCCAATATTACACCGATAATATCCGTAACAAGAGATGATGCATTAAACTTACTATTATCCTCAATCGCATTGGAGGAATTAGGCTTAAGCCATATTATTAATGCGGAAGGGGAAAAAATCCAATTTGCTCTCGGCACATTACCGGGCGTAACCTCACCACCAGCTAGTATAAGTGACCTGCTTCTTATCAACGAGAGCGTCCGAGGGACAATCAATGATTTAACGAAAAAAGAATTTTTGCTGCAATCCAAATTAGAAAGTGTATTGGCAGCTCCGTCTTTATTAGGCCCCACCGGGCCTACAGGGCCTACAGGAGGTGCCGCTGGCGCTACTGGGGCTACGGGGCCCACAGGCGCTGCTGGCGCTACGGGGGCTACGGGGGCCACGGGCGCTGCTGGTGTTACGGGGGTTACTGGGGCCACGGGCGCTGCTGGTGTTACTGGCGCTACGGGGGCCACAGGCGCTGCTGGCGCTACGGGGGCTACGGGGGCCACGGGCGCTGCTGGTGTTACGGGGGCTACGGGGGCCACGGGCGCTGCTGGTGTTACGGGGGCTACGGGGGCCACGGGCGCTGCTGGTGTTACGGGGGCTACGGGGGCCACGGGCGCTGCTGGTGTTACGGGGGCCACAGGACCTCTGATCACTTCCAATTTTGCCGTAATTGATGGTGGTTTTCTTCCGTCGCCGGTCCCATCGGGAGGAACCGTTCCATTTAATATGGCTCCAGTTATTAGTGGGACATTGATCTCTCAGACGCCTCCTTCGCCAGACATCTTTCTTGCAGGCGGACACAGCTATCTGGTCAATTGGGAAGCATCGGAAATAACAATCACATTACCGCAATCTTCATCCATACAATTCATATTGACATTGAACGGCACCGAAATCCAATTCAGCTTTGTTTCAGCCCCTCCGAATTCCCCAGTTGGCATCCATACGTCAGGGACGATGATTGTTACCACTCCACCGGGACCAGATAGCGTGCTGAATCTTGTTAATACTTCTTTGTTTCCAATCAACAACGTAGGAGTAACGTTCACAATCGTAGCGATCACTTAACCTGGATTTTCATCTGTATTTGATATAGATATTTCACTCTTAATAGAAAGAACCGACATGGGGAGCACTAGAAGCTTAGCTAGTGGCTCTCCTCTTTGGATCCGACATTCCTTTAAGGGTTCGAACGCCAGTGGCAAGCCTATTCTCTCCTGAACTCTTGCCAATGTCGGGCCATGAAGCATTCCAGGATAGATGGCGAATCTCCCGTCTTGCGTTTCGAGTGGTTGTATAAGGATGAAATGTTGTTTTGGGATCTCTACACTCCAACCTTGCCTCCATTCAAATGTACCTTCTCCATTCGGAAGCAGCATCGGATAATAAAGTCCGTTGTACTTGTATTCGTGGATTTTATACCAACCTGCGGGCGAAATGCCGATGACGACATCATTTTTATGTGCCCAATCCTCCATGGGAACCATATGCTTTAGACGGGCAAAATCTGTGGGATCCTGAATGGAAGTTTGGATTTCCTTTACGGGCTGAATATCAATGTCGACCGGACAGTAAATGGTCCAGCCCAATTCTTTTGCCATCCGGTACGGCCAACATAGGCCTTTGACGCGCTTCGTTTTAATCCATCTCGAGCTGTCATCAGGCCACCTTTTATCCACTATCTTTTCCTGAGCGGGCAGTATTGCGAAGTCCAACAACTGATTGAACTTTACGCTGGTCATAGGCTACTTCCTTTCTTAGAAAAGTCATTCGTGACGAATCTATGCACTCGGTCAAGAATTTATGATCAGCCCATCTTGTTTTCTGTTTTCCGTTCCCCTATTCCAAAAAATGAAAAAAGAGAGGACACCGGATCTACCCCCTCATTTCCCTACTATTCATTCCTAAATCATCTATCGCGTTGATATCCCTATACTTCAATAGCAGGATCATTCTATTCCCGCCAACACTTGATACCATATTCCCCGGCTACTATACAATTTCTCCCTGACCTCATCCCATCCGCCCATATCATCGATATAGAATAAGCCATCTGGGACGGGATAGATCTCGATAGTCTCATTAGCAACCTGCTCATTCACAGGGCGGAAGCCTGCTTCCGCGAACATTCGCTGCGCCTTCGGCTCACGCAAATAATCGACGAGCGCTTCCGCAGCTTCCTCAACTTGGTGCTTCCTCGCATATTTCCTCACAACAACAACTGGATTCTCGATTAGAATCGTATGCTTAGGAAGAACCATTTCATAAGGTACGCCTTCACGTTTGCGGGACAGGATCTCATTTTCGTAGGTCACGATTGCATCCCCAACACCATACTCAAATGCCGCCATCGACGCTCTGCCGCTCTTATCCATGGACAGTACATTATGATGGACGCGCATCAGCAGCTGCTTGGCAAAAGGTGGCCCATCCTTCCCTTGCTCAGCTGCCATCTTCAACCCTGCTCCGTATATGGCATTAATATCCCACTGTGCTCCACCTGATGTCTTCGGGTTCGGGTATAAGACATTAACCCCTTCACGGGTCAAATCCGTCCAATCCCGAATGCCGAGAGGATTGCCTTTCCGTGTACCTATGACAGCAACAGAACGAGTAACCATTCCCTGATAAGCATCCTGCTGCTTCCAATCTGAGTTAATCAGCTTCGCACGTTCGAGCTTATCTATATCCCCTTCCATGGCGAGAAGGGCTACATCCGCTTCCATCCCGCCGGCTATCGCTCTGGCCTGAGTACCGGAGGCTTCATAAGATTCCTGAAAGACAACCTTCTTCCCCGTCTTCGCCTCCCAATCAGCAGCGAATTGTGGGAGTATGCGCCCTAGCGCGTCCTTCACAACTGAGTAGGCACCGATTACGATGGTCACCGTATCCTTGTCAGAAGCAGAAATCTGCTTCATGGCTAAGGTTCTCTCGGTCCCATTTCCGTCTTGACTGGCTGACTCACTGCTGCAGCCCGGCAGTACCACAAGGAGTGAGAGTATGAGCACCGCCATCATTGCCGTAAGCCTATCTCTGGTCTTAATCCAACTCTTGGACGTCCTCATCCCTCGACCACGATCCGTGTTCAAATATGAACCGGCATTGGGTCTTCTTTTAACACATTTTCCACTACCCAACTCCGACCCCCCTCGAACACATAGACGCGATGGACGAGCACCTGCACCCAATCCCCCGTCTGCAGCATTGGCTTCTCCAATGAACGATATGTTTTCAATATCATGTCGCCAACTTCAATGGCCACCATCCACTCACTCCCACGAAATTGAAGAGACTTCACGGTGCCGTGTATGCAGGCAGATGCCATTTTCAATTCACCAGGCAAGCCTACCTCAATATATTCAGGTCGAATCAATGCCTTGAATTCGGCTCCTTCCTGAATCGTCTCCCGAACATATGGAGTCTCTAGTACAGCTTCTATAGGATTAGTTGAGGAAGGAATAGCCGTCTGAAGTGACGACGAGAGAGTCTCGAATCCCCGAAGAGAGTCCAGATCCGAAATAATCGTCGATTCTCCAATAAATTCAGCTACGAATGGAGTATTCGGAGACTGATAAATATCCCACGGTGTCCCTTTTTGCTCCACACTTCCCTGATTAATAATCATGATCTCATCTGCAACTTCAATCGCTTCATCCTGATCATGGGTAACAAAGATGGAGGTAATGCCAACCCGTTCAATCAGTTCCCTCAGCCAGCTTCGCAGCTCCTTGCGAATCTTGGCATCAATTGCAGCGAATGGCTCATCCAACAGCAGCAGCTGTGGCTCAGGGGCCAATGCACGCGCGAAAGCTACACGCTGGCGCTGGCCTCCGGACAGCTGGTGCGGATATCTGCGCTCGATCCCAGACAACCCGGTTAGCTCGAGCAGCTCTGTAACCCGCTCACGGATGCGATCCTTGGGCCATTTCTGAATCGTCAGCCCAAAGGCAATGTTGTCATAGACAGTCATATGCTTGAACAACGCATATTGCTGGAATACGAAGCCGATGCCGCGCTGCTGGGGCGGGATTTCATTGACCCGATTCCCTTGGAATCGAATTTCACCGCTGTCTGGCTGCTCTAGGCCAGCTAGCATGCGCAGTACAGAAGTCTTCCCGCCACCGCTCGGTCCGAGCAAGCCGATAAGCTGACCCGCTTCAATGGAGAAGCTGACGTCACGCACTGCATGATAGGAACCGAACCATTTGTTGAGCTGATTTACCTCAATATGCATCGTCAATGCACTCCTTTGCGTCCTGCGTGACGCTTCGCCCATTCCATGAAGAGCAGCAGGATGATCGAACTGAATACAAGTACTAGGGCCAAGCTGCTGGCCGCCGTAATGTTGAAGTTCTCCACGTCTTGGTATACAAGTGTCGTTGCGGTCTGCGTCTTGTTCATAATATTGCCGGATACGACAAGAATGGCGCCAAATTCACCAAGGGAACGAGCTATGGTTAGAACGACTCCATAGAGCACCCCCCATCGTATAGATGGCCATGTTACCTTCCAGAAGGTAGTCCAATCATAAGCGCCAAGCATCGACGCAGCTTCTTCCTGCTGTGTCCCAATTTCCTGCAGGACAGGCACAACTTCTCGGATAAGCAGCGGGAATGTCACAAATAAGGTGGCAAGCACCATACCCGGGAACGCATATACGATTTGAACGCCCATGTTCGCAAATAACGTCCCCATAATCGTCTGCGGGCCTAACAAGAGTACAATCATAAATCCGCCTATAATCGGGGATACCGCAAAAGGAAGATCGATAATCGCATTGAGTAATCGTCGAACAAAACCATTTAACCAGCCCCCTCTTACGAGGACGATCGATAACCATACACCAAACACAACATTAAGCAGCGTCACAACGCCTACGACTGCTGCTGTAACTCCAAGTGCATGAAGCGACTCAGGCCGAAGCAGGGAGGCGAGGGCTGAACCCCAACCACCTTGGAAAGCTCCCAACAGCATTTGCAATAAGGGAGCAATAAGTAATGTAATAAATACAGCGTAAGTCAGAATGATAAGCAGCAACTGCAGCTTAGAGCGTGAGTGTGGGCGTGGATCATGTACAGCTGCTGAGGATTGCGAGGCAGTTAGCACTTGATGCGGTTCTTCTGAAGAATTGGGCTGATGATAAGGAGTATGCTTCATGACGATTTCCTCCGGTTCTGTATCCAATGAATCGCCCATAAGACTATGAATGATAAGGTCAACAATAAGACAGAAACGACTGCTGCCGATTGAGGGTGGTCACTTTCAATTTCACCGAAAATGTATACAGATGCAACGAGCGTCTTCCCCGGTATGTTCCCAGCGACGAGCACTACTGCTCCGAATTCAGCCATTGCCCGGGAGAAGGCAAGCATTGCACCACTCACAATGCCTGGCCTCATACGCGGCAGCGTAACACGAGTGAACGTGTACATACGGGACGCGCCAAGCGTATAAGAGGCTTCTTCTTCAGACAAGTCGGCCTCTTCCAAGAGCGGCTGAACTGCCCGAATGACGAAGGGAAAAGTGACGAAGACCATGGCAGCTACAATAGCGGGCTCTGCGAAAACGATTCTCCACCCCATAGATTCTGCCAATCTCCCAACGAAGCTTCCTGGCCCGAGCAGAAGCAGGATCATCAACCCGCCTACCGCGGTGGGCAGAGCGAATGGCAAGTCTACCAAGCTATTCAGCCAAGTTCGCCCGACGAAACGATAGCGGTGGAGCACCCAAGCCGACAATGTTCCGATGACAACGTTGATCGCCGTTGCAATGATCGCCAGACGGAACGTCAGCGCCACTGATTGCCATGCAAGAGGTTCCATGAGACTGTCTACAAATGTGCTCCAACCGCCATAGAACGATTGAGCATATATGCCGCCAAGTGGTACCACAACCAGCAAAAATACGTATAGAAGCAGCGTGGTTCGAAACCCCCACAACGCTCCACGATAGCGCAGTACTGCGTTCACCTTCGTCCCTCCATCTACGTAAACTCAACTCTTTATGTCCATTATTCCAACTTCTTTACTCGGTAATGGTTTTCACCACTTTACCAAAAAATAGATGACACCGTCAATACAAAGATTGATTTATAACGCCCAATCTGTAAGTGAACCTTATGCAACTTATTCGAAACCCTTATGATAGGTGATAACCCAATTTCATGTGATATGGACGATGGAGCCGCCGTTTCGATTCCCCAGATGGAAGCACAAAAAAATCCGCCGATTGCATTTCCTGCATCAGACGGACTTTGCTTACATGTATTTCCATTTTTTGAATAAGGTTACTTTCTGTTGTTCGACATGCATCTGAATCCAATACCGCATCCCGCTATCTGAATCTTGAAATAGAAAGACTCCACGATCCTGGCCCTTCTCCGAAAGGATTCGAAGTGTTCGTTCATTCGCTTGCAATCGGTCTACAATAAAAGCTCGCGCCTTCACCTGAAGCTCTCCTGTATCGTCACCCCGTACATTCCCTTCTGCAGACGGCCTCAGAATGCCGAGCTTGTATAGCTCTCCCGTCTTCAGGTTCACTTCCCCATAGAAACCGCTTATGCCGCCCCGCCGCTGCTCCATTCCATTGATCGTGCCAATAAAGGCAACATGTCCTTCATCCGACTTGGTATCCTCTTGGTTCGGAAAATATTTTGAAAACCCACATATCAGGTTCCATTCCTGATCATTGATCTGAACATCATACAGCTTGTACAGTTCTTCTTTCACAATAAGAAGGACCTTCTCTTTATTAATCGATTTCTCTTTGCCATAATCGGTTACGACTTGATTCACCTTGTCGTATGTATGCTGAACGGCTTGTCCGCATCCTGCCAACAGCCAGCTGATCGCCACGACCGCCAGCAGCAGTGCTGCCTTCTTCATCCTTCATCTACCCCGCTTCATCCCATCGGTATGGTTGGATTCTACCTCTCTATTCCCCATACCTACTACTTTACATGAAGTTTGTAGAATGAGCATCTGAATCTGGTCACAATTCAGCTTACAATATTGTCATCTTCACCGTCTATTTGCAAGAGGAAGGGCGCCCAACACATTGGACACCCTGTCATCGAGCAGGCCATTCAACTGCTCGTCACTTCTCTGCCTTGCAATTGCGCGACTTCCCGCTGAAGGCGGCGAACTTGTTGTTCAAGAATCGTAACACGCTGTTCCAAATTGATCCCTCCTGGAAAAGGAGGAAATGGTTGCGTTGGCGGGAGAGGCGGTGGCGGCGGAAATGGAAATGTCCCCCCTCCACCCACAGGGAATCGAAGCACTTGCCCCACATATACAACATCCGTATTCGTTAATTGATTCGCTTGAATGAGGGAAGACACCGGAACCCCATACCGATTTGCAATCGTGAACAAGGAATCTCCAGGCTGTACTATATACTCAATCATGAAGACACACTCCTATCGAAGTATTGGCATGAGTGTACACCATAAGATGGAGATGTTTTATCCTGATGACCTGTGCATGTAAGTACAAGTCACTGTATTGCTTTAACATAAAAAAGCCCCCTTACGTCTAATTGCCTTTCACACACATGCCGATAACCCGAAGCTGGGCTATCGTCACTATATGTGCAGGAGAACAGAAACGTGAGAAGAGCTTTTTTATATCGATTTATCATTGAAATAAGAATGCAAGTGACTATGCCGTCTGTGCTGACTCCAGCGTTCTGCGGCATAAGAAGCGAACGTGAGCTAGCGCCGCCGGCTTCACCTCATCAAAGGTGACTTGATCTTGAATGTAAAAGGAGATGAATCCATGCATGGCAAGAAAAATGCTTCGTGGGATATTATGTCGTTCCTGCTCGGTATGAATGCTGCTCACGAGCGTCTGTCTCACAATCGTCGAGAACAATTCCAAGCAACGACCTTGTTCTGAGCGGGCATACGCGAGCAATTCTTCATCCCGCGTCATAAACATAATTTCATAGTGGTGCGGCTGCTCGAGACCGAAGCGGATGAATTCTAGCATCACCTGCTCCATCTTGGACAACCCATCGGAAGGAGCCTGAACCATAACACGTTCGAACAGCCGTCCCAAACGCTTGAAATCTTCCTGTACGAGCGCGTAGAACAGTTCCGCTTTGTCTTTGAAATGATAATAAAGCGATCCGTGGCTATACCCTAATTGTTGGCCGATACTTCGCATGGAGATAGCGCGGTATCCTTTCGTGACAAACAAGTGGCGCGCCACTTCCAAGATTCGCTCTCGCGATAGCTCTTGATCCACTGCTTTTCTTGGCATAGAGGTTGTTCTCCTTATTCCCCTTCGATATAGTAAATAGAATCTCCCTTCCGAATAACGGCTTGACCTTGCGTCAAATCCGTAATCCACGCCATAAACCGCTCTGTTTCCGACACAACGGGCAAACACGTCAATGTCACTTTGTCGGTAAATTGCGTTTCTCCCATCCTCGTCTCTCTATTTCGCAATTCATTCTCAAGCTTGCCAAGCCAAGTATAATCGATTTCTACAAAAACCTCTTGATGCAGCACCTTCACAATCGCATCTGCCGCTTCAATCGCTGCAACAGCTCCATCTGTATAGGCCCGAATCAAGCCGCCTGCCCCAAGCAGAATACCCCCGAAATAGCGTGTAACGACAATGGCGGTATTTTTCAGACCTTGATTCTTCATCACTTCCAGAATGGGTTTGCCTGCCGTGCCGCTTGGCTCTCCGTCGTCGGATGCCTTCTGAATCTCATCCCGCTCGCCAATGACGTAGGCGGAACAATTGTGTGTGGCGTTCCAGTGCTGTTTCTTGATTTCTTCTATAAAAGCAATCGCTTCTTCCTCGTTGGCAACTGGCTTGCCATAACCGATAAAGCGCGACTTCTTGATGACGATCTCCTTGCTGCCAAATTGGCGCAACGTCTTATATTGTTCTAGCATGAAGATTCACCTTCCGAGATTGCCAAGAAAGCAGCCCCCCATGTTGGAGAACTGCTTTCACGGCTTGTTGCCTATCTAAGCTGTTAACTCTTGCCGCCCGCTTATTCGGACAATCTTGCTTCCAATTCCGCTTTTTGGACTTCGAATCCTGGTTTGCCGAGCAAGGCGAACATATTTTTCTTGTATGCTTCCACACCAGGCTGATCGAACGGATTCACTCCGAGCAGATAGCCGCTGATGCCGCATGCTTTTTCAAAGAAGTATACCAAATATCCGAACGAATATGGCGTCATGTCTGGAATCGTCACTACCAAGTTCGGTACATTACCGTCTGTATGTGCCAGCAAAGTGCCTTGGAATGCCTTCTTATTCACGAAGTCGACTGTCTTGCCTGCGAGGAAATTCAAGCCGTCCAAATCATCAGCATCTTCTTCAATCGTGATGTGATGCTTCACTTCTTCTACTTGAATAACCGTCTCGAACAGGTTGCGAGTTCCTTCTTGAATGAACTGCCCCATCGAGTGAAGGTCAGTCGAGAAGTCAACGGAGGATGGATAGATCCCTTTGTTGTCTTTCCCTTCGCTCTCGCCGAACAACTGCTTCCACCATTCCGACACATAGTGAAGGGATGGCTCGTAGTTCACGAGAATTTCTGTTGTCTTGCCCTTGCGATACAGCGCATTGCGTGCTGCTGCGTATTGATAGCTGAGGTTCTCTTCGACGTTCGGATTGCTGAACTCTTCCGAAGCATCACGAGCACCTTGCATCATCTCGTCAATATCAATGCCAGCGACTGCGATTGGCAATAGACCAACCGGCGTCAATACGGAGTAGCGGCCGCCTACATCATCTGGAATGATGAATGTCTCGTAGCCTTCTGCCGTTGCCAGCGTCTTCAGTGCGCCCTTCTCACGATCCGTAGTAGCGAAGATACGATTCTTCGCTTCTTCCTTGCCGTACTTCTTCTCGAGCAGGTCTTTGAAGATACGGAATGCGATTGCTGGCTCCGTTGTTGTACCCGACTTGGAGATAACATTGATTGAGAAGTCCTTGCCTTCAATCAATTGCATTAGATGCGTCATATAAGTCGAGCTGATGTTGTTGCCTGCGAAGTAAATCTCGGGCGTGTTGCGCTTGTCCTTCGGAAGCATGTTGTAGAAGGAATGGCTCAACATTTCAATCGCTGCACGAGCGCCCAAATAGGAGCCGCCAATCCCGATAACAATAAGCACTTCAGAATTCGATTGAATGCGCTTAGCTGCTGCTTGAATGCGCGCAAATTCTTCTTTATCGTAAGCGGAAGGTAGATCAATCCAGCCTAGGTAATCGGAACCTGCTCCTGACTTATTATGTAATTGCTCATGCGCTAAGCGAATGGGCTCTTTAAAATAATCAATTTCATGCTGACTTACGAACGTCAACGCCTTGCTGTAATCAAAGTGCACTTTTTTTGCCATCGTACACCCTCCTCGAGTATTGGTTGACTTTGCCACTTTAACCCACGAAAATCAATATAGTCATAGGATACTGGATTTTGGACGGAAACACAAGGGAACGCGTTTCATTGAACCGGATTCCACGATAAAATAAATTTATAACATTGCATAAATTTGCATATGAATACGCTCTCACCATCTTTCTCTGCTGCTTTGTTTGCTTGATTCCTTGTCTCCGCCACTGACAAATATGGTACACTAACATCATCGAAATCATGCGAATCATTCACAGTGCGAGAGGATGAGAGACAATGAAGGCAGCAGTACTTGGATTAGGCACGATGGGCGCGCCAATGGCAGCCAATCTGCTTAGCAAAGGATTCGAAGTAGCCGTATACAATCGTTCCACAGATAAAACCGTTCCATTAGTTGAGCAAGGTGCGACTGCCGTACATCTACCGCGTGAGGCCGCAGCACAATCCGATGTCGTAATTACCATGGTTAGTGATGATTCCTCCATAGAAGCGATCTATTACGGAGAAGACGGGGTGCTCGCAGGCGTTCGCTCTGGTCATATCGTAATTGACTGCAGCACCATATCTCCTTCTCTGGTTCAACAGCTCGCAGCAGCTTGCGCCGAGCGGGGAGCCCAGTTCCTTGATGCTCCTGTAACGGGCAGCAAGCCTGCAGCCGTCGATGGAACACTTGTCTTTATGGTCGGCGGTGAAGAGACCGCCCTGCAACAAGCTATGCCCGTGTTGGAAGCAATGGGACGAATGATCGTTCATATGGGTCCTAATGGCAGCGGCTCCATCACGAAGCTGGCCCACAACACAATTGTCGGCATTAACAATGCCGCTCTGGCAGAAGGGTTTGCAATGGTATCCAAGGCAGGCGTAAATCCCGAGGCATTCCTTCAGGTTGTGCGCAACGGCAGTGCAGGCAGTAAGGCAGCTGAACTGAAAGGTGAGAAGATTATTGCAGGCAACTTCGACAATCAATTCTCCCTGCAGTTAATGTTGAAGGACTTGAAGCTCGCTTCCGTGCTGACTGACACGATGCAGTCTCCGACACCTATGCTGGAGGTTGCCAAGAGTTTGTTCCAAATGGGCCAAACGGCAGGCTTTGGGGAAGAGGATTTATGTTCACTTGTGAAAATCTACGAGCAATGGATTGGTCACCCGATCGGACAAAGCAAGAACAACGAGTAGGATAAGCCTAATTCTAAGATGATTTATATACCAAGGGAGTGCACGGAATACACCGACACTCCCTTTCATTATTCGTTTCAGTTTCTGATACTCACGATAAAGCCCAATGAATTATTCACTAATAAGCTTTTCATCTTCACTACTGCATTTTCTGCATTGTCAGACGGTCTCTTTCTACGAAACCTGCGGACCTTGTATGATAAGCTTTTTTTGTGAAAACAGAGCGTTCACTTTGCATAATGAGCTTTTCTCTACGAAGCTGTATATGAGCTGTCCGAAGGATTCTGAGCTTGGGAAGCTTGCTTGGACACTTTGGTATTCCTTACGATTCGAGAGAGCGAAAATACAGCTAATGCAATCCATATCAGGGCGAATGCAAGAAACTGTGGAGTCGTAAATTCTTCCCCGAACACAAACAAGCCAAGCAGCAACATGATCGTAGGTGCAATATATTGCAGGAAGCCTACAAGGGTAAATGATATTCGCTTCGCACCTGTAGCGAATAATAGCAGTGGAATTGCCGTTACAATTCCCGCTCCCATTAGCAGCATGATAATAGACGCTTCTTTATCCCACAGCGGGATCCCATTAGGATTGAAGAAGAAAAGAAATACAAGCGCAAACGGCGTCATGATCAAAGTTTCCACCGTTAACCCTGTCCATGGGCCTACAGATACCTTCTTCTTAATGAGTCCATAACAACTGAATGTTGTCGCGAGCGTCAACGCTGCCCAAGGAAAGCTGCCGTAATATACGGTCAGGCATATAACCCCTGCTGCTGCGATGCCAACTGCTGACCACTCCGTCTTCGTCAACCGCTCCTTCAGGAAAAATGTCGCGAGAAAGACATTAAGCAAAGGGTTGATATAATATCCAAGGCTTGCTTCCACTACATGCGCACTTTCCACAGCAAAAATATAAACGAGCCAGTTGATGCTAATTACAACGGATGCCACAATGATACTTATAGCTTGTTTCTTATGGGTGAGCAGCTGCTTGATTTCTGCCATAGTGGACTTCCACTTCCCCAGCAATGCCAACAGGACAATCATGAATACTAATGACCAAATAATCCGATGAGCCAATACCTCTGCTGCTGGCACAGAGCCGAGCAGCTTCCAATAGATCGGAAGGAAGCCCCAAATAATATAGGACAGCCCGGCGGCTGCGATACCGGTCGCATAATGATTTTGCTTCTGTTTCACTCGTTTACTCCTCGCCCTATCCTTAATGATTTAATATATAAATTTTATTATATCAGTTCAGACCCAATATTAGGATGATATTTACAGATAAAATAGATCACAACACGAACAAGGCCGCTACAACAGGGGACTTCCATCTCTGGTACCCGTTAAGCGGCCTTGTTCATTGCCGAGCCCCCTCGCCTTAATCGGCTAGAGAACGAACTTATTCTTATTTGCACCTAAATAGGAGTGAATCGAATCTTCCCCTATCCAGTGATTTGCTTCATTCGTTTCGTGTATTACAGCAATGCCTTTACACGACTCACTACGTTTTCAACAGTGAAGCCGTACTCGCTGATAACGCGGTCTCCAGGAGCGGAAGCGCCAAATGTGGAGATACCAATGATGTCGCCTTGGTCTCCTACATAACGTTCCCAACCAAATGGTGAAGCCATTTCGATTGCAAGACGAGCCTTCACATCTGGAAGCAATACGGAGTCTTTATACTCCTTCGATTGCTTCTCGAACAGATCCCAGCTTGGCATGCTGACAACACGTACTTGAATGCCCTCTTCAGCCAATGCTTCTTGAGCGCGAATCGCCAATTGAACTTCAGAGCCTGTCGCAATGATTTGCGCTTGAGGCTTGCCGTCTTTCGCATCGGACACAACATAAGCTCCGCGTGCAACACCTTCGCGGGAAGCAGCTACGCCGCCTTCCAAGATAGGTAGGTTCTGACGAGTAAGCACAAGCACGACTGGGTTAGATTGGTTCTGTAATGTGTATGCCCATGCAGCGGATGTCTCATTCGCATCTGCTGGACGGATTACTGTTACGTTCGGGATGATTCGTACAGACGCAAGCTGTTCGATAGGCTCATGAGTAGGGCCGTCTTCCCCAACTGCAATACTGTCATGCGTCAATACATATGTGACTGGCAATCCCATCAATGCAGACAAACGAACAGCAGGACGCAGGTAATCCGTAAATACGAAGAACGTACCACCGAACACCTTCACACCACTATGCAATGCCATACCGTTCATTGCCGCCGCCATTGCAAATTCACGCACACCGAAGTAAATGTTGCGGCCGTCGTATTGACCCGGACGGAACGCAGTCAGATCATTCAGGTGTGTCATTGTGGAGCTTTCCAAGTCAGCAGAACCGCCTGTCAAGTTCGGAACGTTCTTCGCAAGACCGTTCAAGGCATTTCCAGATGCGACGCGGGTGGACAATGCTTTGTCTCCTGCCGCATATGCCGGAAGATCCTTATCCCATCCCTCAGGAAGCTGTCCGCTAATTGCAGTTTCGAATTGCTTCGCAAGCTCAGGGTAAGCAGCTTGATAAGCTTGGAACATCTTATTCCACTCTTCGTTCGCCTGAATGCCCTTCTGCTTCACATTTGTATCGAAGTGGTTGTATACCTCTTCAGGCACGAAGAAGTCCTCGTGTCCCCATTGATAGAATTCCTTCGTCAGCTTCGCTTCATCAGCGCCGAGTGGAGAACCGTGTGTACCTCCATGTCCGCCCTTGCCTTGCTTGTTCGGGCTTCCGTATCCGATTACGGTCTTCACTTCGATCAATGTCGGCTTGCTGGAATCCTGCTTCGACTTCTCAACCGCTTGCGCAATTGCAGCAAGATCGTTGCCGTCTTCAACAAGCAGCGTGTTCCAGCCATAAGCCTCGTAGCGCTGACGCACGTTCTCGCTGAAGGACAGACCGGATTCGCCATCCAACGTAATATCGTTCGAATCGTATAATACGACTAATTTACCTAATTTCAAGTGACCTGCAAGCGATGCTGCTTCACTAGCAACACCTTCCATCATATCTCCATCACCACAAATAACAAACGTATGATGATCGACAACGGAATAGCCGTCACGATTATATGTTGCACCCAGTTGTGCCTCTGCCATAGCCATACCTACAGCCATTGCAATCCCTTGTCCGAGTGGACCTGTCGTTGCATCTACACCAGCCGTATGTCCGAACTCCGGATGACCTGGAGTTTTGCTTCCCCATTGGCGGAAATTCTTGATTTCTTCCATAGGAAGGTCATATCCGCTGAGGTGAAGAAGGCTGTACAGCAGCATGGAACCATGTCCAGCGGAAAGAACGAAACGGTCGCGGTTAATCCATGTTGGATTGGTCGGATTGTGCGTCATCGCCTTCGCAAACAGATGGTATCCCATTGGAGCAGCACCCATTGGCATGCCCGGGTGACCGGATTTCGCTTTTTCAATCGCATCAATGGCAAGTGTTCGAATCGCTGCCACCGATAGCGCGTCAATATTCATTTGGTTTGCAGTCATTGCTGATTTCCTCCTTGTCCCTACTCATCACAAGCTGAAAGCTATACAGAACAAATGAAATTGCGTAACTACCAAGCTTGTACGCTGTGCTCTATTTTGCATTCATTGTACCATTACTAGCCCATTCGATGCTACTTTAACGTGTGAAAAGCTATGGATATCAAGATCTAGTATAACCGAACTTCATGCTCAACTTAACAGTGGGATTATATAGTGGTGTTCAATCCCTAACCAGAGCAATTAAATAAAGCTGTTCCAGCCGCAGATTCAACTGCAAGCCGGAGACAGCCAGTATACCATCATTTTAATTAAACACAACCGTTTTGTTCTGATAAACGAGGATTCGATCCTCAATATGCCAATGCACAGCACGAGCAAGGACGACACGCTCAATCGTTCTGCCGATACGCTTCAGTTCATCCACATCCGCACGATGCGTTACGCGCTGAACGTCTTGTTCGATGATCGGCCCGCCATCAAGCTCCTCCGTTACATAATGGCCTGTTGCTCCAATCAGCTTCACGCCGCGGGTGTAAGCCTGTTGATACGGCTTGCCGCCAACAAATGCCGGTAGGAACGAATGATGAATATTAATAATTCGATTCGGATATTTCTCAATAAACTTCGGCGAAATAATTTGCATATAGCGCGCTAATACGATCAGGTCAGCCTTGCCTTCAACTGCTTCAAGCTGTTGGCGTTCAGCCTCTGGCTTGTTGCCTGATGTTACTGGAATATGAACATACGGAATTCCGAAGGACTCTACATATTCACGCATATCCGGGTGATTGCTCACCACCATCGCGATTTCAGCATCGAGATCGCCTGCTTGCCATTGCCACAGCAACTCAACTAGACAATGATCCTCTTTCGAGACAAAGATGGCAATTCGCTTCTTCTTGCTCACGCAAGCAATTCTCCACTGCATCTTGAATTCCGAGCCAATAGACTCGAATTCAGCCTGCAATTGAGGCAGCTTATCATCAAGCTGCTCCATATCGAATTCAATGCGCATGAAGAACATGCCGCCCTCTGGATCCATTGTATATTGATCGGACTGGACAATATTCGCTCCATGTTCATATAGAAATTTAGATACAGCAGAGACGATACCAGCTCGGTCCGGGCAAGAAATTAACATCCGTGCGCGATTGCGGGCTTGTTCCCCAGCCTGCTGAAGGGCATGAACCATCGTGTGTTGGTGCGTCATCTTTGTTTCTCCTCCATGAATTAGCGTTGCTTTCTGCAAATCTTACATAGATTCCCCATCATGATTTTTCTACTGCATCCCATGCTATCTTCATGCTTCACTCGTTCCTAAATTCCCCGTACAACCTACTTGTATCCTTCGGGATGCTCTGCTTCTGCTGCGACTTAATCACACACACAAGCTATAGCAGCTTATTTCCAGGCAGCTTGTCCAGCCAAGCAAACAGTCAGACGCTGATTAATCTCTTCCTCATTCAATTCAGGGAACAGGTTGGCTTCAGCAACCATATCATAGAGACGTTCCATCGGCTCGCGCGGATCTGCCTTTCTTGCTTTTGCATCCTTCTTGATAACATCCCATGTCGTCAATACGTAATCACGAGGGGATACATCCTGCTCTTTGAAGAAATGCTCAAGGCGCTCCACATCAGGGATAAAGCTTGCACCGAAACGCTTGTCTACATCACCGCGTAGAAGGGCGATTTCCGCTTCATACATCGGACGCTGCTTCTTCGCGTCCTTCCCGATCCACGGTGTCTCCAAAATAAATGGACGGCCAGCGAGCCCTTCATGATGCACGAGGCGTTGAATCGCTTCAAAGCCAAGCATTCCTGCACCGATTGGTGCGTGGCGGTCTTTGCCGGCTCCAAGTGGATTCTTGCTATCATTAATATGAACAACGGCGATTCGATTCAGTCCCACAGTACGATCGAATTGCTCCAATACGCCATCAAGATCATTGACGATATCATAACCAGCATCATGAATATGGCATGTGTCCATACATACAGTTAGGCGATGGTTGTCCTCAACCTTCTCAATAATCGAGGCAATTTCCTCGAAGCTCCGGCCAACCTCTGTTCCTTTGCCAGCCATCGTTTCCAGTGCGATATTGACGTCCGTATCTTTCGTATTGCTCAGTACCTCATTCAAGCCCTCAGCGATCCGGTTGACCCCGAACTCAGCATCTTTGTCGGTATAAGCACCTGGATGAAGAACGATATTTTTCACACCGATGCAGTCTGTGCGGCGAATTTCTTCTTGGAGGAAATTAACGGCCAGCTCAAACGTATCCGGCTTGTACGATCCAAGGTTAATAATGTACGGCGCATGCACCACAATTTCACCGATGCCGTGCTTCTCCATCAATTCCTTGCCCTCTTCAATATATAGCGATTCAATCGGCTTACGACGCGTATTCTGCGGCGCCCCAGTATATATCATGAATGAGCTTGACCCGTAAGACAAAGCTTCCTTTGTAGCAGTCAACAGCCCTTTATCGGAAAACGAAACGTGTGATCCAATTTTCAACATGTAATTGCTCCTTTCAAAATCATTTCCCCTTATTCTACAAGGATTATCGAAATAATGCTAGGAATGGGGTATAATTCGATGTAAGCATCTTAGTAAAAAGTACCAAAACACATGAGGTGAGAAATTATGCTTAGCTCGTCCACCCTGTTTCCAATGGCTGTCGATGGCCCAGGCCGTTGGTTTATGAATTCCATCGCATTTTGGACATTCGTCCTCTTAGGCTTCATGGCGATTGGCGGCTACTTCATGTTCCGCAAGTTTATGAAAGTGCTTCCGATGAATGACGGGAAATCGAAGCTCGATTGGCAAAATTACTGGGTAGAGCAGAGCCGAAACCTATGGACTGACGACTCCAAAGCATTTCTGGAGAAGCTTGTTGAGCCAGTTCCATCCGCCTTCCGTGATATTGCACGTCATTCGATCGCAGCCAAGATCGGGCAGGTAGCCTGTGAGAGCGGTGCGACGGAAGTAACGCAGGATCATTGCATTCAAGGCTACATCATGGCCACACCCAAGCGAGACTATCGAAGCCTCGTTAAATTTCTCGACAATAATGGAATTGATTATACGCCATATAAACATTTGCTTAACAAATGATCCAAGACTTTCCCAGCAGTAGAAATGGATGCGCCTACACAAAATCATAATCGAGTACAATCACATCTTAGTTCTATCCATTCCATTAACGTGTTAGGAGGGATAAGACGTGAAAGTGATGATTTGCGGCGGGACTGGATTAATCGGCAGAGCTCTGGTTGACTTCTGGCTTCAAGAAGGACATGAGCTCATCGTCGTTACCCGCTCTCCAGCGAAGTTACATGCCTATGAGGGAGGAAGTTCCATTCACGCTATTAGCTGGTCGGAGCTTGCTCATTGCCCTGAGCATTGCCATAACGTGGATGCCGTTGTCAATCTGGCGGGCGAGACGATTAATCAGCGATGGACGAATATCGCAAGGAATCGCATCCTCTCGTCACGGATCGTTCCTGCAAGAAGAATTGCGGTATGGGCGGGCAAGCTGTCCCGCAAGCTGCCCATCTATATTAGCGCCTCAGGCATCTCTATTTATGGGTCTTCCGAGACAGGGACATTCGATGAGATGAGCAATGCGGGTGGAGATGACTTCTTGACCGATGTCATCTACCAATGGGAAGATGCAGCAGATCGCGTTCCGGCCGCGCGCTGCGTCAAGTTGCGGATTGCGCCAGTGCTCGCCAATGAAGGTGGGGCATATCCAATGATGAAGCTGCCGTATTTACTGGGCGTTGGAGGACGAATAGGCTCTGGGAAGCAGCCTTTATCTTGGATACATATTGCGGACATGGTTCGGCTGATTGATTTTGTCCTGCAAGACTCGATTGAGGGAGTTGTCAACGCCTCTTCCCCCGAATCCGTAACGAACGACGACTTCGGCAGAACGCTTGCGCGAGTATACCATCGCCGCCATTGGATGCCCGTTCCTGCTATAGCCTTCAAATTTCTATTCGGGGAAATGTCCTCACTATTGCTGGAAGGGCAGCGTGTCTATCCCGCTAAAGCTCTGGAGCATGGCTTCACCTTCCATTATGGAACGCTGGAGAAGGCGCTAACCGAGCTGCGTAATTCGGGGAGAAATCGCACTACATCCCGATGATCAGAAAGCATCTGATTATCATTTCGAATGGGAGTGCGACTGTACTTACATGAAACGCAATGTTGTAGATGTAAATCTTAGATTTAACTGATGTATATATTAGAATCCTTCACATGATTGACCTTAGCTACTAAGTAAGAACGGCATGACATAACAAAGAGGGTCAGACACACTATCTGACCCTTCTAACCAGCTCGGAAGATATACTGCGAACGAGCAACTGCGAGCTTATCCCCATCCTTCAACGGGTACAGCTTGTAGGGAATCAATAGTTCACCCTGCAGCTCCGTTCCATTTCTCGATCCCAAATCCCGAAGCTCTAAGTTGCCCTCTGACGTGCGAATCAATTCACAATGGTGCTTGGATACCCCCATGCTATCATTTCGATGACTTACCCCTTGCTCAGCACGCCCTATTATGAATGGAAATCCACGGAGTGGATGAGTTCCCACCACAGTTATTCCCGCTTCATCGAGCTGCTGCAGATATGGTTCCTGCTGCGAACCTTCCCCTTGCTCTTCCATTTCTCCAAGCATTACCGTTGCATCAATGCTCGAAGGGTTTAGCATTACCGTATGTTCGGTTAAAGCAGCATAATAGCGATCAGCCGTTGACATAATCGGATCTTGATTCATCCCATCACCCGACCGTGATCGCAGCTCATTGTTGAAGGATTGTAGCCCCAATTGAGAGGTACTAGCCGGCATGCCAATCCCCTGTTGCTGCCCTATTCCCGCGATAACGGAACTTGAGACTGTTGCTTGAGGGGCTATTTGCCCATTCATATAACCTCCTGATGACCCCCTAGTCCATGTAGGGGAAGAGGGAACGAATTCCTTATGCTGCTGGCCCCCTTTTGCATGACTGCTGTGTGCATCCCTCGCATCTGCAGGATGAGGGAGATGTGACAACTCCATAGACAAAAAGTCGGGAAGCCTATTCGGATTATTCCACCCATGGCTGGAGCTTGGTTGGAAATCCTGTTCATCAGCACTAACTCGGCTGTCCTTCTTCCGAGAGAATCGTTTGCTCCACCACATGCTGGGAATCCCCGTTAAATACATCGCTCCCAGTGCTATGACAGCAATGTTCCAAATGACAGTGTAAGTGAATACCTCCGATGTAGGTCGAGACATATATCCGAACTTCCAACCTATTCCGGCTGCTGCAATTACGACAACCGAGGTTACCAAGGTATACTTCTTGGGTATCGGTGTTATTGCTTCGTTAGCCGTATCTGTTCCCGAATGGATGCTATGCTCTCGATCATATCTCTCCATGGCAGGATTCGAAATTGATGCAGCAGATGTAACAGGTATTTGCTCTTGCCCATCTGCAAAAGGCTTCGCCGTCGAATTCCAACTGTTCTTCCCCTGCTCATTGTGCAAGCCAGCTTGTCCATAAGCAACCTGCTGCTTAGGTTCACGCTCATCCCTTTCACCGCTCCCCGGGAAAAACTGCCCTCGTCCAGATTGATTGGGGTTCGCAGAAGTGCCGCTTGCTGTGCCCACAATTAAGGATTGCAGCAAGCCTCGTACATCTGCAAGAGTCGTCCCCTCCTGTGACAACAACTGGACAAGACGCTGAAAGCCGTCACCATCCCAATGGCTCACATGGGAAGAGAGCAAAATGCCTAATCTCTTCAATCCCTCTAGCCCCGCTTGGGGGTGCAAAGGTTCTTCTGTTGGGATGTACGCTGTATAAAGACTGCTATTCCAGGAGTGCCCATCTACATAAATAAAACGCTCATGAAGCAGAATCTGATTCGGATGCAGCATATATGCACGGCATCCTTCCAACACGTTGACCAGTTGGATCATCCATTCAAAATATTGAATTGCAGTAATCTGTAATGAACGCAGAACCTGCTCCAGCATTTTTTTACCACTAATATCGTACAAAAACGTGACCTCAAAATCGATTTCCCTAATTTCTATTGGAAGCAACTGAGGAACTTCGTTAAACCGCAGCATATTCACTTGATAGGTATCCAAGTCATTGGAATGAACCGCTGGTTCTCTCGTAAGGAGCATCCTCATTTTACCCTCGTGGATGAAATCCGACCGGTAACCATACATCGCCATCACCCCCTATATCCATAATTGAGTCCAATAAACGGTTGCCGCTGCAGGCAGTACCGCCCACATAAATGGAAAGGTCGCTTGGTTCAAGGTTAGCTGTTTCAAGGGTGTTACGGAGCGAAGCCAAAAAAATTGAATGATTGCGATCCCGATGCGCCTCCACCTTCTCCCATGCCCGAACAGCATAATCCCTGCTGCAATCAGTCCCCCATAGATAATGGCATAGATAAACGTCTCCCATGCAAAATTAGCTCCCATGCTGGCGCCAATCGCTGCAAACAACTTCACATCCCCTGCCCCGACCGCACGCAGCAAGAATAGAACAAGCATGATCCCAAACCCACAGCCCGCTCCGAATAGACTGAACAGCAAACCGTCCCATCCACTTACAGCGCAATATCCAGTTAGTGCAGCAAGTACTATTGAGACCGTTAAATAATTTGGTATTTTACGAGTAAGCAAATCCGTGGTGAACGCAGCCACTAGCAATATCCCACATAGCCAACTCGACCACATCATTTGGCAGCCCCCTTCTCCCATGCGGTATGACTCCAGATCACTTTACGATAAATTGCCTTTCCGCACTTCTTCCGTCTCCCGTATTCATAACTAATCTCCACGTACCTGAGGTTGTATTGCCTGAGACATGCCATAGCCAGCTTATATTCCCATCGGCATCCGCTTCTGCCCAACCGATGTGCCTCGCTTGGCTCTTGCCGCTCTTATAGAAGATTACGAGTTCGACTTTTTCATGCGGCTTAGCCTTCGCTGTTAACTTGGCCTTGCGGCCTGGCAATAGCGGTTCCGGTTCCAAACTAACAAAAGCGGGTGGCGCACCTTTCTCTTCCGTGCCTGACTCTTTATTGGCTGAACCGGGCTGCGGACCATCCCCAATCCAAACTCTCTCAGATGCTCTTGCAGCGATCGTGATCGTCTTATATAAGAACGGCACACGCATCGGCAGATCATATTCCACTTCAATTGCGATATATGGGTCTTCCTTCTCTACAATATCCGGCAGCTTCACATGTGTGATCCGGATCCGATCTTCTCTAAGTGTCCCTCGAATCCCGTAACGGACGAACAAAGGCTTTATCAAGGCTTCTCCGACTCGCGCTTGACCCCATTCCCCCGCCGCTTCCGCTCGCTTCTCCGCCCAGTCCACCACATGTTCGGATGCCCATTGATTCAATGGAGGTGGCAAAGCATTGCTGAAGCGCTCGGCGAAATGACGTGCCGTCATTTTCAGAGCGATTGCCGGCGGCTTGTGGAGCCAAGGACTGTTGTTGTCCCCTGCTTCCGCTCCAACCTTCTTCGTCATCAGTTCGATGGGATACATATGAGCGGCAATCTGCTTCACCGTATTCGTCGCAGCAGATTGCAAGGATGTCGTAACGACAGAAGCGTAAATCATATATACAAAAAACAAAAACAAAAGCAGCACCATAGGCAGCATTAGCGCAGCTTCGACTGTGATGCTGGCTCTACCGTCCCCCATATAGCGACGGAGCCAATTGCCAAATCGTATGAACCAGCCCCTTGCCCGAGCTAGTAACTTGCCACTAGTAGGAGAACACGGATGTCTTTGTTGCATAGTATCTTCCATTCTCGACTTCACCGCCCAATATGCCGGTTTGTCCAATCCACTTCATAACCCCGGGTAGAAACCACAACGGTGTGCTTATTCGCAGCTCCGTCTCGCCATAGGTACCTCTTGTCGTGGGGTCGATACCTGTATTTTGATGAATGAGTGCGAGCATTCGCTTCAACATTCCTTCCCGACTGCCATGGACGAGCATAAATAATCGCAAGTGATCCGAGTAAGACAATGTGACGGAAGGCAAGTATTTCGAAATTGGCACTTTGTCTTGCGTAGCAAGAAGGATCATATCTTGAACTGCCTGTTCAATCCCATAAATAATAGCTGCTACTAATATAAGCAGCGGATGTCTCAAGTTCGCACATTCGATAAAGCCCTCCATTGTACGAATAGCAAGCCGCATAGCAAAGATCTCCCCCAACGCTGCAGCCACATTGCCTGCTGGATTATGAAGACCATACAATAGGTACTCCACTTCTTGATTATGTATGGATAAGGACTTTATCAGTTCTTCCGCAGACTGCTCTGAAGTAAGTATCGATTTCAATTTCGTAGGGTCATAGGTGTTGAAATAGAGAAACGCATACTCATCACGGTATAAACGATCTCTTAACATGCTAAATCCGTTAGCAATGCTATCATAGATAGAGGTAACAGCGTCCATAGACTCCTTCCCCTCTTCTACCGCATCGTCACGTTCTTGGTCAACTGCCGACTCCTCACTGGACTCATGTTCATTAAATGCAGCGATTGCATTAGCCTTCTCTTTCACTTCTTGAAACAGCTGTTCATGCTCCTTCAATTGATCATTCAGCTTCTTCAATGAGGACAATAAGTCTGCCGCTTTCCCGAGCTTTCTATTCGCTTCCTTCTCTTTCTGCTTGCGTTCCTTCTCTGTAGATCGGCCCTGTTCAAATCGCTGTTCTCTAGCATCTATCACATTCGAGCTGCCAATATAATCTTTTGCATATTGCTCCCACTGCCTCCACAGGCTAAGGATCGAAGTTTTCATGTTATAAGCGGATATGCTTCTCCCGACAATTTGACTGACCATCGATTGAACACGGTTTGCTGCATCATTTACTTGTTCCATACTCCGATGCTGTTCTTCCATTTCCTGCTTCCATTCGGTAAGGAAGTCATCTGGCAGCACTAGGTCATCCGCAGCTTCATTAATACGCTTAATCGAATCTGACATCTGGTCCGATTCATCCATTGTCCCTTCACTCTGCTCGCTAGATTGTCCAACTCGGTCATAACCGTTATAGTTCGAGCTTGCGCGTACCTCTTGAATGACACGCTTCATGTCCTCATTATATTGACGGGCTTTCTCTATATGCGACAGAGCTGTGTTCAATCCGATGCGATGTTGATCCAGCAAACTAGATGTTGTAGATGTCAGCCTACGCGATATATCCCATGAATCGGATTCATAGTCATCCGTTTCATTCTCATACTGCTTGTCCTCATCCTTACCGCGATTCGAATCCAGACGAATCTTATGTACATAGTCTGCATATTGAGCTCCCACATCCGCTGCACTTCCAATTGAACCAAGCGAGCTGTCGCGCATAATATCACTTTCTCCCGTTGCAATCCGACTAGAAAGATCAGAACGCGCCGCATAATTGCGAAGCGACTTCTGGAGCTTGAAGGCAGAGGCTATTTCCTTATCGCGCTTATCAACTAGCTTCTGCAGCTTGGATAACAGTTCTGTCGTCTGCGCTGCCTCCTTCATCACTTTGGACATCGGCTTCAACTTGCTGGACAAATCGAAGGCAAATTGAACAGGAGCTTTATACTTCATCTCCTCTAAGATTTGCCGCTCGAGTTCGTCATATCGACCAAGTTCCCTAGTGATCGAGGTAGTATGACTATCAAGCAGCACAGGCACCCAGGGAAAGACCCCCGTCGCCTTAAGCTCAGCCTGATCCCGCATCACTTCATCCATTATGAAAGCAGGATCGCTCTTCCCATAAGCAAACAATTGATACCGTTGCTGCAGTGCCGGTTCATAGGCGGACATGACGGAGCGAATTCCAGTCTGAGCGAGTACCTCTGCCCTCCATTCAGCAGCAGCAATTCGTGCGTAGTCAATAAGTACACTTGTAAATAAAAAGATTGCAGCTACTATGAAAATGAGCAGGACGGACACGGAACCTCGAATTTCTTTCCACAAATTCCGCCGTATTCGGGCATTACTCTCGTCCCCCATCATTTCCAGCACCTCCGCATGTATGAGACATCGCTACATCATTGGCTTTGCTATTTCGCCGCACGCTTGATTGTATCTGCAGCTTGTTCATTCGATATCCCCTTCTTATTCCATTGTGTCAGCTTCGTTGACATGTACCTCGCAAATTCTACGGAACGAATAAATTCTACAGGCTCTACGACTGCAGCAGATGCTCCTCCTTCTCCAGATACACGTCGTCTAGTTAAACGTTCGAATGCCGTTTGATACAATGGCCGTTCGAGAGAGACGGTCACCTTCCGCTCAATTGCAATATTGTCGAATTTCATCTCTCCATGGAATACCGGAGGCAGCAGTCTTCCTGCACGTATCAGCTTCTTCTCCGGCAGAGACTCAGAGTCACTACTGACCGGCAGTGATACTTCGTTGGTCACACTGCCGGTAACAACACCAAGCAAACGATCCAGCATATAATCATCCAGCATCCGCCAATACAGACCATCATGTTTTCCTACAGGGTAAGATCCCCTGGTTTCATCTTTATAGCTGTTGTCCCAGAACGCCGCCCCCCGTTCCGCCGCTAACGTAGCAGCATGTGATGACATAACATGCTGGAACATTAACATGGCGAAGAAGAGCATTGCTAAGCAGCAATAGAAAACAACCGGAAAGATTATACTCGCTTCAACGGTGTAGGCCCCATCTTCGGAGGCAAGCCGTTTCCACCATTTACGTAGCTTTTTATGCAGCTTGTAACCCTCCTCTATTACCTCCAATTATTACTTACAATTACTATTTAAAAATTTCATCCGTCTGTTTATCTACTTTCGTGAACAGCCTTGTCAGAAATCCTTTGATTTGCTCCCTAAAAGCAATCGCTAAAACTACAATAACTGCAATGATAATGACCAGTTCCACCATGCCAAGCCCATCTTCTTCCGTCCATAACCGTTTCCAAAGTGAATTCATATCTTGATCCTCCTTCAATTGAATTACATCATAAGTGAAATTGCTTATTCCTCACCCTTGCATCATTAACAATGCAGGAGCTCCTACGACAACTAGTACAACGAGGAACATGAGCATCATCGGAAACACCAGCTTGGTAGATACCTCTTCGCCTCGCTTGCGAGCCACCGCCTTGCGCTTATCCCACAGCTGTCGGCTCAAATCCGCCATCGCGAGCACAAATGTCTCTCCTCCACGCCGCTGATTAATCAGCACCGTCGTGACGAACATCGAAACTTCCTGCATCGTGCAGCGCTTCGCCAGCAGTTCCATGGCCTGAGCAAAAGAATAACCATTCTGTACATCTGACATCATTCGGAATAGTTCGATGTATAATGGGTGCTCGTTCTCCGACTTCTTCCGCTCAATGCAAGTTGCAAGAGCCTTGGGAACTGTCTCTCCCGCTTGTACGAGCAGATTCAGCTTATTAATCAATTCGGGGAGCTCCAGTTGAATATCCTGACGTCTGCGTTCCGCCTTACCGACTACCTCCTTCCCGCGTACTAGCGGCAGAACGATACCGAGCAGCATCCCTCCAGCCATGTTGGCGAAACTTCCGTCCGTCACAGCAGGGAGGATACATCCAGCTACGACGCCCGCAAATACATACAATCCCATCTCCGCAAGAAGTGCGCGATACATCGTATGGGACAGGGCTGGACCGTGCATTTGCATAAGCGACTGCCTCAACTGAACCAGTGCAGGATGTGTATCAAGCGTTGGTTGTAATCGTTCCAGCCACATCAGAGGTGCTGGAAGCCATTTCGCTGTCTTTACTTCCGACTGGATCGAGGCAAGTAATTCCGTATAGCGGGCCTTTCCTACATGATTCATCACAGCATAAATCCCTATTACAAGCAGGCATGCCAATCCCCACATCCATGAGGGCAGCATCTACCAACCTCCTCCCTGCTATATGGCATAAACGATATTACTACACTCTAATATCCATTAATTTGCGAATTAGCAAGATCCCAATGGACAACACAATCAATGCAGCTGTTGCAATCACTCTGCCGACTCCTTCATATAACGGCGTCATAAAATCAGGCGAGGTCATATTGAGAAAAGCTAGAAACAAAAATGGAGCTGCCATCATCGCTTTCATCTCCAGCTTCTTCTGTGCGACTAATACTTCTATCTCCTGCATAATATCCATCTTCTCTCCAATAACGGAGGAAGTTCTGCGCACCACTTCAATGAAATCCCCGCCTGTCCGCTTGCAAGTAACAAATACATCTGCAAAATTCGCGATATCGTCCTGCTGTGCCCGCTCACTGAAGTCCATCATGGCTCGTTCCACTGGCTCGCCATGCTCCATTCGCAACGACAAAATACGAAGCTCCCGAATCATATCCACATCAGTTCCGGGATAGAGCAGCCTCAAATCCTGTGCAGCCTCACGGAAAGCATTCTCCATTGATCGCCCTGCACCTAGTGCAGAAGACAAAGAATACAAGGTCTGCTTGAACTGTTGGGTCAATTGTGACCGCTTTCGTTCCAGCAGTGTCCGCTGCCGAATCTGGGTAAATCGAACCCCAATGACTGACAGCAGGATCATCCCGATCCAATGCTGGTAGAACAGATATCCGATTCCAGCCATTACAGAACATCCAACAAAGATCGCCAGTAGCTGCTCCTTGCGGTTCAAATGATATACATCGTAGCGAGGCAGTCCAGCTTCAGTCTTGATCTTCGATCCCTTCATCGTCCGCGCCCCCTTGTGCTTGAGGCAGAGTCAGCCCCGCCATTCGCAGTTTGTCCACATGCTGCAGCGTATCGCGCTTAACAAGGCCTCCTAGAATTTTTCCGCCTTCCTGCCCGTGTTCCACGAATTGATACAGGCTCGACAGCTTCACTTCACCTTCTGCAAATCCAATTACTTCTGCAATCTCCTGCACTTTGCGGGATCCATCTCGCATCCTTGCCAAATGAACAATGACATCAATTGCGGAGGCAATCTGCTGTCTAACGACGACAACCGGCAGCGAAGCCCCACTCAATACCATCGTTTCCAAGCGACTCACCATATCTTTGGGCCCATTGGAATGACCCGTAGATAAAGAACCATCATGGCCCGTATTCATTGCCTGAAGCATATCCAAAGCCTCAGCACCGCGCACCTCTCCCACTATAATGCGGTTTGGCCGCATCCGAAGCGAAGCTCGAATAAGGTCACGCATGGCTATGGCTCCCTTTCCTTCCGAATTCGCATTGCGCGTTTCCAATGACACCAGATTCGGCACTGAATGAATTTGCAGCTCTGCTGCATCCTCAATTGTAATCACCCGTTCATCAGATGGAATGAACTGAGACAAAGCGTTCAAGAACGTCGTCTTGCCCGATCCAGTTCCACCACTGATGAATAAATTGTACTTCGCCCTTACCAGCGTCTGCAGAATTTGTGCCGCCTCTTCACTCATCGCGCCGTATCGTATGAGATCCTCCATATGAAGCGGCTTAGAAGGAAACTTCCGAATCGTTACCGTGGGTCCCTTAAGCGCAATTGGGGGCAGAACAACATGAACCCTTGATCCATCTCGCAATCTCGCATCGACGATTGGTGAAGACTCATTCACCGTGCGATTTACTTGAGAGACAATCGCCTGAATAATGTCCTCCAGCTTCTCCTCGCTTTCGAAGGTATGATTTAATTTCTCCATATGTCCTTGACGTTCAACGAACAATTCCCGATGACTGTTCACCATAATCTCCGTAATTTCCGGATCATCAACAAGCGGCTGAAGCGCATCAAGACCACGGAAAGAATAAAAGACCCTACGTACTACCATTCGAAGATCTGCCGAGGTCAAATTCATCGCCTTCGAAAACGCAAACAACGCTTGTTCGATCCTCTCTGTTAATGCTTCATCAGATAACGGTTCCCCCCATTCCATACTCTCGCGCACCTGCTGCCGAATTGTAAGATACAATTCATCAAGCGACATCAGATTAGACTCTGTCCCAGAAGGCTTCAGCTGAAACTGGTACCCCTCGTCCCCATGTACCATCGACTCACCCCTTACCGCGCTCCGCTGAATAATCTCAACTCTGAACCTGCCCATTCCTCCAAGGTTGAGCGGAATACACTCGATTGAAGCCATTGATCAAATCGATAAATTTGCTTCCAAGCCGGTATGTAAGGCAGATATCCTGAGATCGGAGCATCACGCTGCTGCCATGAATTGAGCATCGTCCCCATATAACGATTCACACCCATCCGAATGAGCTTGCTTCGATGACGCACAACAGACTCTTCCGCAAGCGCCCACTGCTGCAGTAACAGCTTCGTCTTCTGTATATAGGCCATATCATCTAGGAGAAGCCACATTACCTGATCTGCCACATCCCATACCGCTTCGAATGGAGAGTGGAAATGCGCGCCCTCCACAATAATCAAGTCGTACTGCCCGCTGCTCCGAAGCGTATTCAACAATAATCGCAGCATACTGGCATCCATCCACTTCCATTCCTCTGCTAACTGCTTCGGATGGAGCATTCGCGCTCCTATTGCAGGAACACTCAGCATATATGGCTCTAAGGACAGCAGCTCACTCCCCGGCCCTCCCTGAGCCTTCTTCAAGTAGTAAAATAATTGTGCTAAGTTGCTCTGATTTTCGTTCTGTTCGATCGCTTCTTGTAGCAGCAAGCTGTATTCTTGGATCGGATCTACATTCAGAAGGAAGGGTCGAAGACCTGATTGAGCAGCCACAGCTGATAAATGAAATGCCGTTGTTGACTTCCCTGCTCCGCCTGAGGTTGAAGTAATGCCAACGATACGGCACGCTGTGTTGCTCCGCTTGTCCCCTTCAGAGGCATTGTCCGATTCACAATATTCAATGATGGATTGGAACAGTTGCGGAATGGGCTGATATGGATTCTCTATCCTACAAGGGAAGTCGGCCCCTGTCAGTTGTTCAGACTTCTCTGCGGATAATGCGATCACGATTATTCCTCTCACATCGGATGAAGAGAGTGTCCCAAGCAGCTCAGGTGCCGCGACTAGAACATGTATGCCTGGCTTCAAGCGCAAATAGTGACCAAGTGTATCCGCCTGAGTAAATACACGAAGGTGAAGCTTCTCAGCATAGGTCGATTGCTTCCAATAATCTGTGTATCCGTCTAAAATGCGCTTCTGCGGATGTGCCACTACAATATCCCATCTGTTAATCCCACTCCCCCCCCTTTCTACTTCACGGATTAGAACGCCCCGCAATTCAATATGGACATAAAAAAACACCGCCATTAAACGGGCATCAATATTGATGCTTCGTTTCATGACGGTGCTTCCGTACATTATTGTGTGAAGTTATTTCAACAGTATCATAATTCCATCCAATTTTCAACATATTTTTCCTAAATCAATCGTTACACCCAATCTCCGGATCAATGTCAAATATGTCGATCCAAGTCCTCTCCATCCTAGACATAAGTCTAGGACGTGAACAGACCGAAGTACGTTACCAAATGTTCCTTAATCAGGTAACATGAAGCATGTCTTGTTTGCATAGTTCCCACTTGTAATTACACTACTATTTGAAAGGAAGACGAACAATGAGATACACCAAATTTGCATGTATTCTCTTATCCACAGCAAGTATAAGTTTGGCAGGGTGTGCTTCGGATCATGCAACCACAGCAGCATCGAATACAAGCGTCACAGAAGTATCTTCTTCAGCTATATCTGAAAAAGGTTCAACTGCATTGAGCAAAATATCAACTAGCAATCCAAAGAAAAAACAATTTGATGTTAACCAAATACATACGATCCGTATTCTAAGTACAGCTGCCCACATTACCGTTATCGGAGATCATCAATTAAGTCAAGCACAATATGAGCTTATAGATGGAACATCCAGTTCAATGGAGACAGATGTGAGCGGCACAATAAACGATAATACGCTGACGATTAAATTGCATTCTAAACAAAAAAGTTTCATAAATACAGATTCTCCGCCATCACTAATTGTCCGAGTTCCAGTCAAGGATTACGACACTTTAGAGATTAACAATGATTTTGGAAAACTCTCACTTGAATCCGAGTCTGGGCTGTATCCTAGCCATCTAGTTGTCAACGGCAGTGCGAGCGATATTTCATCCTCCAATGTAATGGGAATGGAGAGCACTAAGCTTCATACTGAGTTTGGCAAGATAACATTTGATTTGCCGGAGAAGCTGGAATCACTGGCTGTAGAGCTATCCACTAATATGGGAAGTATCACTAATAATGTCGAGTTGGACGGGGCAAGTACATCCAATATGATCGTATCGAAGAAAGTTAAAGGCCATATTGGGGCAGCCAATACGAAGAGCCCATCTTTATTGATTTCTACTCAGGTAGGCGAGATCAAATTAAATCGTTAAATCAGAAAATCAAGAAAAATAGCTGCTGCCATTCTACTATATAGATGCTTTAAAGTCGCCGATCATACAGGAGCCCGTATCTCTCGTTGGAGATACGGGCTTTCTCTATCGGTACTAATATTTGAATTGAGATAAGGTTTCCTTCAGATTCGAGGATACATCTTCAAGCTGCTGAGACAGCTCGACTAAGCGGTTCGATACATTCAACTGTTCCGTGCTTAACGATGCAACCTCTTCGGAAGTAGCAGATGCCTCTTCCGCAACCGCACTTACATTGCTCATCGCTTCTACCAGAATGGACTGTGCCTCATTTAGACGCCCAATGGAGCCTGTCACATTTCCAAGCTGCTGAATCATGCCATCCATTTGCTGCTGTACCGTTGAGAAGATGACATCTGTCTCCTGTACAGCTTCCGCTTGTTTCTGGAAGAGTGGGAAAGCTTCTGACAACGCTGTTACGGTCTCCGTAATCTCTAGCTGAATCTTCTCCGTAATTTGCCCAACGATATCGATGGACTGCCTTGATTGATCAGCAAGGTTCCGAATTTCATCAGCAACGACCATGAACCCCTTGCCTGCTGTTCCTGCACGCGCAGCCTCAATGGTTGCATTCAGGGACAGAATGTTCGTTTGCTTCGTCATGTTATGGAGGACATCCAAAATTTTGCGAATCGATTGTGTACTGTCACTCAGTGTATTGACCTTCGTCGCAAGCGAGCGCATCATATCCCCGGTGGAAGTCGTACGGCTCATTAAGGAAGTCATATTTGATGCACCAAGCGTGCTCGATTCGGCAACCGCCTGAACCGAATGATCCATTTGCCCGTTGGCATCAATAACATTCGACATTTGTGAAGCAATACTATGCGTGAGATCATGGCCTCGCTCAGCCTCTACCGCCAGCGAAGTAGCTCCCTTCGCAATTTCCTCTGTTGCAATCGCAATTTCCTTCGCGGAGATCGCGGTGCTGCGTGATGCTTCAGACAAGTAAGAAGCTGTATCTAAGACGGCACGAGCGCTTGCATCTGTGCTCTTCACGAGATTCGTAATCTGCTCCATCATCGTATTAAACCCATTCGCAAGCTGGCCAATCTCATCCTTAGACTTAGGAACTGCGCGTACTGCCAGATTGCCCTGTGCACCCTCATTCATGAGATTCCGCAGCTTCACGAGTGGTGTCGCTACCCATTGAATTACCAACCAGCCGATTACGACTGCGATGACAGCGGCAGCCAGCATAGAGATGAATGTAAGTGTCAAGATGGACTTGGCTTCCTTCACCAGCTCAGCTACAGGGACCGCTCCAACTAGCAGCCAGCGACTCGACGGCATCTGATCATAGACCAGGAGCATCTCGCCATCGGAATCAGAGCTTATCTTCCTGCTTCCGCTAATCGCACTAGTATTGCCCTCCTCAACCTCCGGCAGAAGCCACTTCGGAGCTTCCTTGGTCAACTTCCCATCTTCCTCGGTATAAATAAAATGACCCGCACGATTCACCACTTGAACGGTAGATCCCTCGCCTAGATTAATCCCATCGAGCGACTTCTGGAAAGTAGCCAGTCTAATTTCCATTAGAACGATGTATTCAGCCATCCCGGAATTCAAATCACGCATTGGTCTTGCAATTCCGAATGTAGGCTCCGGCGCCTTATCAACACCTTTCGGCATTGTATCTACCCAAATGGATTGTCCATTGCTCTTCGTTGCTTCTTCAAACCATGGTTGCTTGCGCAAATCGTCCAGCTTACTCCGAATGCCAAGTGCAGCCATCGTATTGCGCTTTGGATCAATTGGGATCAAATAAATGTTCTCAATTAATGGATTGCCAACACTGTAGGTTTGAAGCGTTTTCGTAATCGCTTCCGTAGATTGAATCTTTTCATAAGCGCTAAGCTGATTGTCCTTCAAGGTTTTGAGCGAAGCAGTCAGGTTTGGATCGAACATAATCTGCATCGTCATATTGTTGAACTGGGTCAGCTGAAGATCAATTTTTTGCGCTGCTTGGATCATAGTCTGATAATTGGACTTGGATGCTTGATCTTCAATTGCATTCTTGGAGAATAGATACGAAATCATGCCAACACTAAAAACGAACACAATAATGCTGATTACAAATACAAGAAATAACTTCGTTCCCACGGAACGGGATGGATTCTGAAATACGGATGAAACGAGTGATTTCCAATCCACTTTCCGTGATGTCGTCCCCTGTACTCTCTTAAGCCCCTTGAACAACCGATTCATCTCCTTATCGCTATAGGTACCTGTGCTGCTATTTAGAAAGCTCGTCCCCTTACGTGCGGCATCGTACCCGTTGCATAAAAACACACCTAAGGGGAGAACTTAGCATCCAAATTCACAAACGCTGCTTCCTTCTCGTTTCTACTACAGTTCTAGATCAAAGCACTTCACTACATCCAATTTCGCCACCTGTACCTCACGGAAAAACTGGAAATCTGGATGCTCTTCCATCAACTTCGCGCGTGCCTCTTCCTTCAACTGTTCTTCAGTCATTGGTTCTTCTGACCCAATTACTAATTGATCGAGACGTTCTTTCTCACGGTGATCAAAATCAACTGCTTCTGTCGTTACATCCACAATATGAACATAACGGTACGGACTGTAGCCAACATGCTTAAACTCTTCATTCAATTTCTCATACTTCATCTATTTGCCTTCACCTTTCTTCTCTTAACCTCGCTGTACTTTTACGCACTACTACTAATATCGGTTAATTAGTCCTATTTCACAATAGTATTATGAAACATTTTCCTCATTTTTTTGTTATTCAAACTGTATGCTCTGCAGCAAAGCCTCTAGAAAGAACAAAACGCACCCGCTCGCAAGCAGATGCGTAAATGGCGCAAAGTGTCCCGCCCTACCTGGAGTTGGGGGGCAGATGGACGGGCACATTGCATGACGTATACGCCAATGCATAGACGCCATACCTGAATCTATTGTGCAGCATTGCTCATACCAATAAAAGGAGATAGATCACATCAGTCACTTCTTTTTTCGTCTCCTACGACATAACTTTTTGCTACTTATCTGCTAAGAATTTCACAACCGCCTCACAGACTTGCTTCGAATGCTCAGACAACGAAAATACATGATCAGAACCATCAATCCACGTAATGTTAGCACGCCCATCCATCGCAGCTGCCAATCGATAAGAAATATAAGGGGGAACAGCGCCGTCAGCCGTCCCATGAACGAACAACGTTGGACAGTGGATACGAGATGCAGCAGCATACATATCATGCTGTGCCGTATCATCCAGCAATCCTTGGCCTACGATGAAGCCATTCATGTCCATACGCCCTTCTTCCAACAGCTGCTTGAATCGTGAACCGGCCGCCTCTCTAGCTACAATATCAAAGATATTGGCAGCAGGGCAAAGCCCCACTAAGCGATGCACCTCTTCTCCCAGCTGTGAAGCTGCCAGAAGCGATACCGCTCCCCCCATACTGAAGCCCAGTAAGCTGACACGATTCGAATCAATGCCTTCCATACAACGCACGGCTTGAAATACAGTTAATGCATCCGCCAGCTCAGTTGACAGCGTCATTTCTTCAAACGTTCCATCACTCTCACCGCTGCCTGCGAAGTCAAAGCGAATCGCGGCGACACCAGCCTGTGCCAACTGTTCACTAAGCCGTCGAAAGAAGCCTCTGCCCTCCAGCATATGCCCTGTAAATCCATGACTCATTACAACTGCTGCTACTGGTTGTTCCGTAACAGGCAGAGTAATCAAGCCACGCAACGTCTTATCATCCCGCTTCCATTCCGTCGCAATTTTGCGAATTCGGTACGTGTGCTTCTCCAATCCTAGCATACGATTCCACTTCCCCCTTGAAAGTCATTGTATCGTACTAACTCATCATGGTGTGTTCATCATGGTGCCTTCCCCTGCATGAATACATTAGTCTTTTCCTTGCCACTTATTCTCCACAACCGTATGTTCTGTCGAGCTCACTATCGGTTGATTCTCTGTGTCTGATTGGGTGTCTACAGTTGTCTGGTCTCGATCCGCGGCACTGCCACTTGTCACCGTACATTGACTATCTTGGATCTGCTCGGTGAACAATCTTCTTATTTCATCCCTTTGATTTTTGGCAACGAGTACATAAGCCACATCTCCTGCCAATAACTGCGTGGTTCCTTTGGGCGCAATCATCTCTTCCCCACGAATTATAGCTGTAATCAAGGTGTCATCCGGCAACCTTAATTGATGCAAGTAGCTGTTCTCTATACAAGCACCAGGCTCAATCGTTTTCTTCACCAAGTCCATGTTCGTCTTCCCGACCGACACCAGCTCAAGCGCATGTACCTGCTGCCCGCCTGGTTCGCCAGCCAATCCAAGCCGCTTCGCAAGCGGAGAAATGGTAGCCCCTTGAATAAGGGCAGACGTCAGAACAATAAAGAATACAATATTGAAGAACAATTGTCCATGTTCTAAGCCTGCAATCATAGGATATGTCGCCATAACAATAGGCACCGCACCTTTTAACCCTGCCCAAGCAATAAGCGTCTTCTCCTTGCCTGTAAACTTACTATACATCAAGCTAATGAATACACCGAGCGGTCTTGCGACGAACATGAGAAGAATTGACAGCACCAGACCTTGCCATGTAATCTCCAGCAGTTGAAGCGGGAACACGAGAAGTCCAAGAAGGATGAACATCATGATCTGCATCAGCCAGGCGAAGCCCTCATTGAATCTTACAATTGTAAAACGATACTGCAAATCGGAATTGCCGATGACAAGTGCCATCACGTATACAGCTAAGAAGCCGCTGCCCTTCAGCAGACCAACACCGCTATAAGTAAGAATCGCGAATCCGATTGCAAGTATAGGGTACATACCAGATGTATCAAGGGCAATTCGATTCAATACTTGAACGATGAACCAGCCTGCGAGCAGTCCTAAGCCAAGTCCAAGTCCCATTTGCCATACAAATGAGAACAGCATTTCCCATACGGAAAGATCCGGAATCTGAATCCATTCAATGAATGATATCGTCAAGAAGACGGCCATCGGGTCATTCGTTCCTGATTCCGCCTCCAAGGTGGAGGTCAACCGCTTCTTCACATTCTGGCTTCCGAGAACTGCGAACACGGCTGCGGCATCCGTAGAGCCGACAATCGCACCGATCAGCATGCCCTCTTTCCAATCAATTCCTAAGATAAATACCGAACACACACCAAAAACCGTAGCAGTAATCAATACACCGATGGTTGCAAGCGATACAGATCCGCCAATGACAGGCCGAATGTCACGCCAGCTTGTCTGCATTCCTCCATCGAACAATATAATGATCAGAGCCAAAATCCCGAATAGTTGCGTTAACTTCGCATTATCGTAATAAATGAGAGGATTCAATGCCATCCCTACAATAATAAACAATACAAGTGAAGGCACATTGAATCGATTCGAGAATTTGGCACTAATCACTCCCGCTAGAAGTAAAGAACCAAATAAGAAAATAATCATATCCGTCGTCCACAAATTCGCATCATTCCTTTTCATCACTATATCGCATACAGTATCGTCCAGCACAATCAAGATGGAATATGGAGGATTGCGTTTACATACTGTACCTCCATTATACTGTATACCTACCGAATAAATAAGAATAACTTATGAACAGGCTGCGAAATATACAACCGGCAACAAGAACGTGTCGCCGGTTCCTGTATATGAATCATAAGTATTCGTTATATTTAGCGGCTCTTCTTGCGATAATGAGAAGGAGGGATTCCCGTCCACCGTTTGAACATCCTTGAAAAATGCGTTAAATCGCGAAATCCGACTGCCCGACATACCTCTGCTACTGTAGTATCTCTTGTCAGCAGCATCTCGCTTGCCTGACGCATGCGGAAATCATTCAAATATTCGTTAAATGACTTGCCTGTGTAGGATTTAAATACATCACAGAAATAGGTCTTGGATAGTGATGCAAGCCGGCAAATCTGCTCCAGACGAATATCCTCATGAAAATGCTTATGCACATAATCAAGAGAGACTTGAACAGCCTCTCGGTGCTTATTTATACGATCTTCCTCCTTCTTTACCTGCACGACTGTTCTCGTGTCATTGTCTTCACTTCCCCGGCTCAACAGAACGAGAAGCTTCAGCAAATTCGCCTTTAAAACAAGCCCGTAATGAGCTGTCTTCATCCGGAACTCCCTCTGCATCTCCTCCAGAATCGTCCTCACATGTCGTTCTTCTTGACCGGAGAGGGACATTAAAGTTGGCTTCCTTCCCCCTTCACTTAGCACAGGATGCAAATACTGATAGTCCATGAAATTACTCTGGAGCTCAGGCTGGGTAAAGCGCTCATTGATATAATAAGGTAAGAACTCGCAGCCAATGACTTCCGTCTGTCGTCCCGGAATCCATTCCACACCGTGTACCGCGAACGGAGGCACGATGCATACACTTCCCGCGAGCATTTTGTGACGTCTCCCGAGATAAGAATGCATGATCCCTCCCTTCACGACATACCAAATTTGAAAGTAATCATGGGTATGTTCATGCAAATTGCCGTGAGTATGGTCGATCCGATACAATTTGCAAGGGAGAGCCTCTGGAAATTCAAACTTTGAGTGAAAAAATACGACACCCTTTGATGAGAACTCCTCAATGCTTCTGCCAATCCACATGTTTTTCATTGCGGGCTGACTACCTATTACAGACATCAATTCCCCTCCTATTCGCTAGAAATATCGAATTTGGAAAGCTCTCAATGTAAGCGTTTGCACGAACAGCGGTTTATCCCTCTTCTCAACAAGCATGTTTAACAATGTGGAAGTTTAAAGACTGTCTATGAGGGAAAATGCGACAGGAAGGCCCAGTGATCTTACCTGAAGAATCATGTAGGCTTCCTGTTCCCATGAGGATTACTCCGCAAAACATGCCTGATACAGAGCTTTGGCTAGAGCCATATGTCCAACCGCGCTCGGATGAACGCGATCCCATGCCAGTGTAGCCGGATAGAAATGCTCCAGCAGCTTATCCATGACCTGCTGTGTATCTACAAATAATGTACCATGCTCATTCGCGATCTCCTTAACAATTCGACCGTATTCATTCATCGTTCGGCGCATCGCATCTTCTTGGTTCGGTTCAATATAATAGGGTGTCATTAACGCAATCCAGCGTACATTCGGCTTGGATCGTTCAACGAGACGATTCAAGGTGTCATAATATTGATCCGAACCTACATGCTGCTCCGACACGAAGGGCATATCGTATTGACGCCAGACATCATTAATTCCAATACAAATAACAAGTCCGTCCGGCTCCAATTGTTCGACATCTGTCTCCCATCTACGCTCTAAATCAACCACTGTATTCCCACTAATGCCCATATTCACAATGCGAATTCCCATCTCAGGATGCTCCGTCTGAACTAGTGCATCGAACATGGATACGTATCCTTTGCCATTGGCTCCGAATAATCCTTCCCCATACGGTCTAGCCCGCTCACAATCCGTTATGGAATCTCCAATGATAACGATCTTATCCCCATGCTGCAGCATAATACAATGACCTCCCTACACATTATGGAAACAACATCCAAAACATAACCTCGCTTAGGAGTTTTTTTCCACATACCTAATTCAATAGGGAGATCATCAATTCCTGCCCACTTGGGCAACCATTCAAATTTTTATGTTAGGATCGCAGTAGACGAAGCCCATTCAGGATGACAAGAATCGTACTCCCCTCGTGTCCGACGACTCCAAGCGGGAGAGGAATCCCGAGTATGAAGTTAGTTGCAATTAACCCCGTAATGACCGCTACAGCGAATATGATGTTCTGCTTTACAATCGACTGTGTTCTTCTCCCCAGCACGATCGCATGCGCGATGTTGGCCAGATCATCGTTCATCAAGACAACATCGGCGGTCTCCAAAGCTGCGTCACTGCCTGCCGCCCCCATAGCAATCCCGACAGTTGCACTGGCCAGTGCAGGCGCATCATTGACGCCATCGCCTACCATCGCCACCTGACCATATTGCTCCTTAAGCTTCTTAATAATGTTGAGCTTATCTTCCGGCAGCAGTTCGGAGAACACCAAGTCAATTCCTGCTTGAGAAGCAATAGAACTTGCCGTCTGCTTCTGATCGCCTGTCAACATCGCTACCTCTATGCCCTGCCGCTTCAGTTGCTTCACCATTTCAATCGCCTCTGGGCGAATGCGATCCTGGAGCGCGATCACACCGACAACACGCTCGGATCTCTCCACCACAATCACCGTCTTGCCTTTGCATTGCAAAGATTCGATCTGAGTGCGAATCATCTCATCCATCCCTTGCTCAGAGCAAATATATGACGGCTTGCCGATTCTCCATTGCTTCCCTTCCCATTCAGCTTCAATGCCCTGCCCGGCATGTGCTTGGAATTGAGTAGGGCGCAGCAAACGCTCAGTGGCTTCTGTATGCTCTTGGTTACGCTCTGCTTCAGCAACAATTGCCTTAGCGATCGGATGTGTGGACAGCTTCTCCAACGCTCCGGCAGCAGATAGAAGCTCCCGTTTATCCATTGATTCATACGGAATGACATCCGTAACCTCCAGCTTGCCGGAGGTGAGCGTTCCAGTCTTGTCAAAGGCAATTGCCTTTACGTGCGAGATAAGATCCAAATATGCGCCTCCCTTGAACAATACGCCTTTTCGTGCGCTGTTCGAGATAGCAGACAGTGTTGCTGGCATGATAGAGGCAACCAATGCGCATGGTGAGGCAACAACGAGAAATACCATTGCCCGATAAAAGGCATCCGACCATGCTTCTTGCAGCAGCAGTGGGGGAAGAACTGCAAGCGCCAAGGTTGCAGCAATAATCACTCTTGCGTATATATGTTCAAATTTCTCAATCATCCGCTGCGACTTGGGCATCTCACTCTGAGCTTCTTGAACGAGGCGAATGATCTTCGCGAAGAGAGACGAGTCACTTGATCTCGATACAGTAACATACAAAGCCCCTTGCCCATTCACCGTTCCTGCGTATACGTCATCCCCCTTGGCCTTATCTACAGGAATGCTCTCTCCTGTAATCGAGGATTGGTTGACAGAGGATTGGCCATCCTGAACCATTCCATCTGCTGGTATACGCTCACCTGGCTTTACAAGCACAAGATCCCCTATTATCAACTGCTCTACAGGCAATAACAATTCAATCCCATTTCGAATGACGAGCGCTTGCTCCGGCTTCAAATCCATCAGCGCAGAGATATCCCGCGAGCTGCGGTTCATCGTAAAGGTTTCAAGTGCGCCACTCAATGCAAAAATGAAAATAAGCACTGCGCCTTCTGACCAGTATCCAATCGAAGCAGCGCCAAGTGCGGCAGCAATCATGAGTAGATTAACATCCAAATCCCTGTCGCGAAGCAGCGTAACAAGGCCTTCCTTCAACTTAAGCCATCCTCCACACACGTAAGACAGTACATAGCACGCTACCGCCCATTGTTCAGCAAGCTGATTGCTGAACATGGCTAGCAGCAGAAACAGCAGGCTTCCAGCTGCTGCGCAGGATTCTTTATGTTCGCCAAGCCATTGCTTCCATGATGTTGTCATCGAAATTGTATTGTTCATTTCATTTCATCCTCTCTTCAAATGAAAATGACTATCGTTGTTAATCCCCTAAAAATGCATCATGCTGCTTCCGTGTTGGAAGCAGCATGTGTATTGAGAATGAGATTAATTTTCACTATGGTCATTTTTTTTGAATTGAGGCAACATTACTGTATTTATTATAATCAACAGTTCAAGAAATGTGAATAGAAATGTGAATATCTGCAAGCAGAAAAATAAACATTGAAATGAGGCGCACCTATATCTGTCAGGCTCTTGTCTCCCGAAGCTCGATATCGCCACTTACAGATGCAATCCGAACTACAGGTCCATCCACTCCAATACTTCCGCGGTAGTAATCCCTACGTTCCGTCTCTGTCCGTACTTGCGGAAGCTTCACGGACAAGTCTCCGTGATCTGCCATCGCCTCAATCTGAACATTCGCCGCCCACGATGAAATTCGAACGTCGATATCCCCGGATTTACTTTCAATCACCGAAGGGCCAATATCACGACCAAATGTGCACTCTACGTCCCCGCTACTCGACTTCAACAAGAGTGCTCCGTTCAATTCGTCGATTTCAACTTCTCCAGAGTGGCTAACGATATCCATATTAGCTCGAATTCGCTCTGCTTCAATATCTCCTGAAGAAGAGGACAAGTACCAATTAAGTCCGACACCGTCGCTGAGACTAAGATCACCTGACGTGACTTCTGCACGCAGCTCTTCAGCATGAAGCTGCTCAATATCTACATCTCCGGATGATGTCCTAACTGCCATTGTATGCGTGTTAATGCGGCTGACGTCCACGTCACCTGAAGATGCCTCCATACTTATCCGTTCGGCCGAGCTATATTCCATACGGATATCTCCGGATTTGCTTGTTATTCGTACATCCTGAAATGCCCCTTGCCGAATCACTCCATCTCCTGATGACAATTCCATTTGTAATTGGTCTGCACGAACATGCTGCATGTCAATATCTCCTGATTCAGACACCACTTGAATGTCTCCTTGGTAGCTGCTAGGCACACGGATATATAACTTCTGGTCGCCATACCGTAAATTGATAAAGGAGAAAAAGCGCTTCGCATTGTATCTCATTCGAGCCGATATTGTATACGTATCTCCGTCTATATAATCACGAATATCGAACTTCTCTGGCTCATCCGATTCGATGCGATAGCCGATCCGGTCTCCTTCATATGATTCAATGGCGACATCCACCTCACTAGTATGTATGCGGAGTGTGTGAATACACAAATTCGATTGACTGCGATCTTCTTGACTAAAGGAAGAAGCAGAGAATGTGTGAGACGATTCCTCAGCATGCGTTTCTTCACTTACTGAATATCCATCACTGCGTTCTCCTTCACCATTAGAGCGTGTATCCCCCTCAGTCTGTCCCTCTAGTGAAGCCTGCTGACGATGCTGTTCAAGAATTTCGCTTGCAATGGTCTGTACACTGCCCAGTGCATTTAGAATATCCTCTTCGGTCTTGCCAGTCTGCATCGCATCTTGGAAGTGAGCCTCAAAGTCCGTCATGATCTCCGCACGCTCCGCCGAAGGAATCTCCCCCAGCTCCCGTTCCAATCTTATGAGAAATTCTAACTTCTGCATGCTCATTTTGACATTACCTCCTCAATCATCTCATCTACACCTTTGGAGAATAGACTCCATTCCTTCAGCATTTCATGCATGTAGGTCTTGCCTGTATCCGTCAGCTTGTAATACTTGCGCGGAGGCCCCTCCGGAGACTCCTTCAGATAAGTTGAAAAATACCCTTCCTGTGTCAATCTGCGAAGCAGTGGATACATCGTTCCCTCTGCGACCTGGAACTTCTCTGAGATGCGATGAACAAGCTCATACCCGTATCGATCTTGTTCATAGGTAAGTACAAGTACACACAGCTCCAGAACTCCCTTTTTAAATTGAACATTCACGACATCTCCACCACCTTCCCTTGTCATTGGTAATTTCCTACATTGTATCACTCACTACTGTGTATTGCAAGATACCTTTCCATACACAATCTATTAATAATTAAAGCGATTTAGCTTTAATAGAAATTTACGAAATCATGAGTTTCTATAGTAATGATTGAAAACGCATTCACATAAGATGAGATAAGCTTTTTCCACAAGGTTCCCATAAACAAGCAATGAAATTATTTACAATTCCTTATCTTCTGCTTAACGCTATGTTTAATATTGGCATTTACAATGAGGCATGTGCACAGATTCGACGAATTTCGCTAAAGATTTGGATTGGTTAGCTAACAAGATGTATCACTATGGGAACCTGTTATTTTAATTCTACTAAGGAGTGTAATTATGAAAGCAAAACGCTGGTTTACCCTGCTCACTGTCATCTCTCTACTATTTATATCCGTTATTGGTTGTTCGAGCGGTTCATCTTCTGGAGAAGGCCAAAGCAGTGAATCAGGTGCAAGCGCGCCTGCTGTGAAGGAGGAAGATAAGACACCTGTTAAAATTCAATACTGGCACTCCCATGCAGAAGCTCAGACTGAGGGCTTGAACTATATGATCGGGGAGTTCCAGAAGAAATATCCTTACATTACTGTCGAGCCTGTATACCAGGGCGGATATGAAGACCTACATAAGAAGCTGCTTGCGGCTGTAGCTGCCGGCGATGTTCCAGCGGTAACGAACGTTGAAGTATCTTCCTTGCCTATCTTCTCTCGTGATGGTATTTTCGAAGATTTGACACCTTATGTAGAGCGCGACAAGGTTGATACTTCCGACTTCTCGGAAGGCATGCTTAAGGCATATGCGTATGAAGGCCGTCAATTTGGATTCCCGCTAATCGTAAGTACGAGTGTTATGGTCTACAACAAAACATTGCTTGATAAGCTCGGCGTTCAGCCTCCGCAAACTTGGGCAGAAATCGAAGACTACAATAAGAAAGTTACAGAGAAGAAAGACGGAAAAACAGTTCGCTATGCATTTTCCGTTCCAGGCTGGGATAACTGGTACTACGATCCTTGGATGATTAACGGCGGCGGTTCTGTTCTGAACGAAGACATGACAAAAGCATCAATCGATACACCTGAAAGCCTGCGCTACATCGAGAACTTCAAGCGTTGGGTTGATGAAGGCAACATGCACATCGGTTACGGCAAAGGCGCTTCTGGCACAATGCGTCAAATGTTCCTGGAAGGCAAAATTGGTATGGTTGAGCACACTTCCGCAATGATCAAAACATACGTGGAAAATGCGAAATTCGAAGTTGGCGTTTCCTTCTTGCCGGGTGACAAAACACGCATCTCCAACATCGGCGGCGCTGGCATCGTCATGATGAAAGGTGCTAAGGACAATCAAAAAGAAGCAGCTTGGAAGTTCATTCAATTCATGACAGGCAAAGAGAACAACTTGAAGTGGGCGGAAAAAGTAGGCTACCTCCCTACACACAAGTCGGCCATCGATACAGAAGAAGGCAAAGCGTACATGCAGCGTTGGCCACAATACAAAGCCGTACTTGACAACTTCGACCAAGTGCAAGCGCGCATGCAGCATCCATTGTACCCTGAGTTCAGCAACCTCTACATCGAAGCAATGGGCAAGATGGTTCTTGAAAAAGGCGACCCAGTGAAATTGATGAAGGAAGCAGCTGTGGAAATTAACAAAGTACTCGAAGATAGCAACTAGATAGCAACTAACAATTGCATGTGTACATCTGTGGTCAAGCAAGGTCGTCTCCCCTATATACCACACGGGAACAGGGCATGCGGCTTTGGCTTGACCTTTCTTTATCATTGTTCTAAAGGAGAGGGCGATTAAACAGATGAATGGTAATTCCGGAATTTCGAATGATACGCCGGCAGAAGCTGTGAAGTACAAGCGGCCTTGGTCATGGTACCGCTTCTCCGAGAAGTTGAAGGATTTCAGCTTCGCGCTGCCGGCACTGTTGTTCCTGCTTATTTTTACGTATGTTCCACTGGTATTCTCGATCTTCATTAGTACAACGAACTGGAATATGTCGCGGCCAGTGATGAAATTTATCGGGGCGGATAACTATACGAAGCTGTTATCCAGTGAAGACTTCTGGAAGGTACTTACGATTACGTTCAAATACACGATTTTCGACGTGTTCTTTACGATTGTTATTGGGCTTCTACTCGCACTTTTGTTCAACTCTAAATCCAAGTTTTATAATTTCTTGCGTTCGATCATCTTCATGCCATACTACATCTCTATGGTCGTCGCAGCCATGATCTTCTTGTGGATATTTAACGGTGAATACGGCCTTGCCAACTACCTATTGGACTTGGCAGGATTCGATAAGATCAACTGGATGACGAATCCGAACACGGCGCTCGGCGCTCTTATTACAGTATCCCTATGGAAAGGCGTCGGCTTCGCAATGCTGCTGTTCATTGCCGGCTTGCGCAGCATCCCAGTTGAATACTATGAGGCTTCTAGCATCGATGGCGCTTCTCGCTGGAACCAATTCTGCAATATTACGATCCCATTGCTGTCTCCAATGACGTTGTTCCTTGTTATCACGAACTTCATCGGATCGATGCAAGTATTCCAGTCGATCAATATTATGACGAACGGCGGACCGCTGAATGCAACGAAGGCGATGGTATTCTGGATCTATCAGATGGCCTTCTCCGAGTTCCGGACAGGCCGCGCATCTGCACTGGTCGTTATTTTCTTCATCATTATTATCGCCTTAACCGTAATCCAGCTGTGGATTTCGAAAAAAAGAGTTCATTACGAAGGGTAGGCTTAGCGGATGTCAAAATCCTTATTTTCATCCATCCGGTTGGCAGCAGCCATCCTCATTACATTAGTGATGTTCTTTCCAACCTATTGGCTCGTTGTCACTTCTTTAAAAACACCGTTCGAGCTGCGGCTCGCGATTCCATCCTTCTGGCCAGAATCGTTCCGCTTCCAGAACTATATTGATGCATTCCAGGCTTCACCGTTCGGCCGTTATTTCTTCAATACTGCCGTGCAAACGCTTGGGATTATGATTCTGCAGATTAATGTTGCCATCTGGGCTGCCTTCGCCTTCGCGAAGGGAAATTTCTGGGGACGCGATAAATGGTTCGTTCTCGTGCTTGCTGCGTTGATCGTTCCAGAACAAGTAACCTTCGTTCCTGTATATGTGATGATGTCCAAGATTGGCTGGCTCAACACTTTCTTGGCATTGATCGTTCCGCATGGTGCGTCTGCTTACGGCATCTTCCTGCTTCGTCAAGCTTTCAAGTCGCTTAACAATGATGTGCTGGAGGCTGCTCGAGTCGACGGTGCTGGCCGGTTCCATCAGCTGTATCGCATTCTCGTTCCGATGGCGATGCCGACGATTGCGACACTGATCGTGCTCACCTTTATCGGCAGCTGGAACTCGTACTTCTGGCCGCTTATTATGACGAATTCGGACAGCATGCGTGTGCTGACAGTTGCGGTTGCGATGATGCGAGATGCAGTAGCAGGCGACGAAGCACTTACCTTCCATTTGCTTAGCGCTGCAAGTGTGATGGTTATTCTGCCGATTGTCATTGTGTTTGCTTTTGCACAAAAGCATATCGTCTCAGCACTCGCGAATTCAACATTTAAATAATAAGACAACTGCATGCAGCTTCTCTTATAATGCACCATCTCATCTATCTTAAGGAGGCTATGTAATGAATTCTCAGTCTACTTCTTCACGTTGCCGAAAAAGTGTTCAAGCAGTGCTGCTCTCCTCTATTCTCTTGTCATCTGCCGTTGCCTGTGCCAATGGTGAGGAAGAGCCGGCAGGCTTGAGTCAGGCTGCTGCACCAGTCACACAAGTATCCAACACAACTCCAAGTGCGGCTGCGGCAGTGGCTGCTGGCAAACTGACGCAACAAGAGGTGAATCCGAAGCTTCGCATTGACAAGAACGAGTTCAAGCCGCTGCTCAACATTGCACAGGATGGACCTATTATTCCTGGTCTGCACGAGCTTGTTATCCCGCAGGGTCTTGCCTACTCCGCAGAACAGGGATGGCTTGTTATGTCAGGCTACCGTGACGTCGGCGTCAGCGTCATCGCGATTATGGATGCCAAAACTGGTCAGCTGCTGAAGTCCTTCGAGCTGTATGATGCTGTAGGAGATCCATATACGGGTCACGCCGGTGGCGTTGCCATCACAAATGGTTATGTGTTCGTTGCTTCCGGCAGCAAGGCCAGATATGTATCCATCGATAAGATGAAGCAGACGGAAGATGGCGGACAGCTTATTTTCGACGGACAATTCAAGGTCAATACGAACGCATCCTTCATTGCCTTCGAGAACGGAAAACTATGGGTTGGCGAATTTGCGCACGGCACAAGCTATCCAACAGATACCTCCCATCATATGACCAACCGTGATGGCGACCAATATCGTGCTTGGATTGAGGGATTCTCGGTAAATCCGAATACAGGATTGCCTATGCAACTGAAAAATTCCGGCGACAAGCTGGTACCTGAGCAGCTCCTCTCGATTCCGAATCGAATTCAAGGCGTATCGTTCTGGAATGGCCACTGGGTATTGAGCGATTCCTATGGTCGTAACAGCAATAGCACGATGCTGTTCTTCACCGATCCTCGTGGGCAAGCGCCTCACCAGAAGGTAACGATTAGCAACAAGGAAGTTCCGCTATGGTTCTTGGATAACGCTGAGCTTAAGCTGAAGCTTGACGGACCTCCAATGGCTGAAGAAATAACTGTTGCTGATGATTCCTTATATATCAATTATGAGTCTGCCTCTGAAGGGATTGCGATGACAGGAAGTTATGCAATGGATCGCATGCACATCCTGGATATGAAGCAAGTCGAGCAAATGTGGAAGAACAAATAAGCGCCATCCCGCAGAGCCGTCATGTGACGGCTCTTTCTTTTTGCCTTATAATGAGTAGATAGGAAATGTACGCTATGGAATAGGAGTCATATGATGATGAATGAACAGCAATGGCAGGATTTGCAGCATAGAGCTGCAGCACTTATTGAAGCCCATAACAAGGACTGCTCACCTTTGATCAAAGAGATGGTTGAAGAAATTAAGGAACTTCAAGCAGAGAATGAGCGCCTGCGCAAAGCACTGAGTTCCGCAAGGAAACAAAATGGTGGTCACAGCCAGATGTCTACCAAATTAAGGGATGCGCTATACGAATAAAATCCGTGTCGGATGGATAATTTACGACCTTCCTTCGAACCCTATGTACAATACTTAATTTGATGAGCATCGGTTCAGGAGGTTCCGCCAATGATTACACGACTAATTCTGCTCGGATTATGTACCATGCTAAGCATATATGCATCGGGTTGCAGCACGACAAGCACGTCCCCTCAGTCCCCTTCCGCCCAAAAATCGCATGAAGGATATTCGATTCAACAACGGCAAGCACGTGTCGCGACGAAGGAAGCTCCTTCCTTCGTCGGCGGCAATGAGAGCGATGTACGGAGCCCTAAGCCGCTCACCTTATCTGAACTGCGCAGGAAATACCGCTCCCACTTCATTATGCAGGGCCCGTCTGACCAACGGAGGGTTGCCCTGACATTCGATGATGGTCCCGACAACCACTTTACCCCGCAGGTTCTTGATGTGTTGCGTAACTATGGGGTTAAGGCAACATTCTTCGTTGTCGGCAATCGAGCGGAGAAATATCCAGATATCATGAAGCGCATCCTAGAGGAAGGCCATATCGTCGGCAATCATTCCTATGATCATGCGAATCTGCCGAAGCTCTCTAATGAGGCCTTCCATAATGAGATTCTTCGCACACAGAATATTCTGCGAGCTGCTACGGGACGTACGATCAACTTCATTCGACCGCCTTACGGCAATATAAGTGAAGAGCAAATTAAATGGCTTGCCTCACAACACATGCTGATCGTGAACTGGAATGTTGATTCCCTAGATTGGAAAGGGCTCACCGCAGAGCAAATCGAAGCCAACATTATGTCTCACCTGACTCCTGGTGCTATCGTGCTCCAGCATGCTGCCGGCGGTAAAGATCATGACTTAAACGGTACCGTCAAGGCGCTCCCTCACATCATTGAGGAGCTAAATCGACAAGGCATTGAGATGGTGACGTTAGATAAGCTGCTAGGCAAGCCGGCATATCGGGAATAGCCCGTAAAGACGTCTAGCGGGCCGATATAGAAATCCCTGGTTGCGTAATTCGTCGTATTACGGATAAGGACAAGAATAGATTTCAGTGGTGCGAAGACTCATCACAGGAATAACGCAAAAAGAGCCGTGAGATCCCGTCCTCAACAGCTCTTTTTGTAGTCAGATTGCATACCGATTACCGCTCCATTTCTAGTTTCATTTCTAGACTAAGTGAATGATGGTTAGAGCCGCACCAGCAGCATTGTTAATAAGCGTAGCTGTTCCTAGAAGTCCGAACAATTGAAGCGATATTGTCGTGTTCGCAGCCAATGTTAGAATGACGTCATTGTTAAAGGTAGATAACGTGAGAACAGGTGTTATCGTAGAGGCTATGTTCGCAGCACCGTTGATAAGCAGTCTTGAGCCCAGCAACAAACCTGCGGTTAAGTTGAGCTGATACGAGATGTAATATCTTCCCGCCGTAGATACGGTAAAAGTATCGTTCGAGCCATTCACGCTTATTCCAGATCCAATGTTCTGGGCGCTTGGGAGTGGAACGAGTGTACCTAGCAAGACGACCGCGATCGATGCGCCGGTAGTATTGGCAGCATACGAGGATGTCGCGGTAGTACTCGTCCCCGTTGCTCCAGTTGCCCCGGTGGCTCCGGTAGAGCCAGTAATCCCCGTAGAACCCGTTACACCTGTCGATCCCGTTACGCCAGTTACACCTGTCGATCCGATTATACCTGTCGTTCCTGTAGCTCCCATCACACCCGTTGCACCCGTAGCACCTGTTAAACCAGTAGTTCCCGTTAGCCCTGTGACTCCGGTAGAGCCTATGCTCCCTGTGGCGCCGTTCTGACCTTTTGATCCAGTCGCTCCAGTCGCTCCTGTAGCACCTGTTTCTCCTTTAGGGAACAAAGGCACAATGATCCCAGATGCCTTTGCAAGCCATGATGAAAATGGATGACCGTTTAGAAAACGATAATGATTATCCATAAACAAACTCCTTTTTCGAACCGCCATCAGCTTATCATTTTTCAAGAGAGTTACTCTATTTATTCGTATCATATTCCATAGTATTTAAGTTTCTCTCAATATGACTTGGCTTATATCCAAAACAAATAGATTTACACTCTCATTACTAATAGTACGTCCATCCTTCCTCGTCACAACCAGTTAGCTTACTATTCTATCAACCTTGGCATTTTCAAGGATCAGATCGTCTATCGTTGCCCCAACATAAATAAGAGCCGTGAGATTCTAGATTCTCAACGGCTCTTTCATGACATAGATTTATTCACTTATAAACGCATTATAATAGTTTAGTCCGCACAACATGACAGTTTCAAAATATAAAAACTTCTTTTCATATTCTTGATCTTCAATACTTTGCGATTTAAACCAATCAGACTCCAAATCTTCCTCTGTAATTTTCGTTCCCAAGTTGTCCCCAAACAAAAATATAATCGCACATGATGACGTCACCGAACATGATTGAAAGCACTAAAAAACTCCTTGCTGCGCAAGGAGTTGTCATTAGTTGATTTGGTGCGGTAGAGAGGACTCGAACCTCCACGGGCGTACGCCCACTACCCCCTCAAGATAGCGTGTCTGCCATTCCACCACTACCGCACGTATTTTGGGAAGGATGTCTATTGACATCTCAACCGAGGAATAAAACTGGTGAGCCATGAAGGACTCGAACCTTCGACACCCTGATTAAAAGTCAGGTGCTCTACCAACTGAGCTAATGGCTCATGGTGCAAGAACATTGCTGTTCGCCATGTCACTCCAACAAGGATTGAAGTGGTGACCCGTAGGGGATTCGAACCCCTGTTACCTCCGTGAAAGGGAGGTGTCTTAACCCCTTGACCAACGGGCCATATCGTTGTCGTTTCTTACTTTTTTCTCATCACCTCTCGGCGACAATTAAGAGTATATCAAACGATACGACCGTTGACAAGCCTTTTTTTAAAAAAACTTTTTTACCATATTTATGAACCGTTTTTGCCTTGTCCGACAGCTATTCTCTGCACCAATTTTGGCATGGTTAATTGCTCTTATAATATGCCCGCAGCCTCAAATTAAATACGACAGGAACAAGGTGGCTGTACCGAAGTAAACCGTCAGCGAGAAGATATCATTCAATGTTGTAATAAGTGGCCCTGATGCTACAGCTGGGTCGGCGTTAAGCTTATACAGCAAGATAGGAATTGCTGTACCCGCCATTGTACCGATGATAACCGTCAGGAATAGAGAGCAGCCCACTACGAGCCCCAGCGCTAAGCTTCCCTGCCATATCCCCGCTACAAGGGCAACCGCGGTGCCGCACACCGTACCGATGATCAGACCTACGAACAATTCTCGCCACAGGAGCCTCGTAACTGTTCCCTTGTCTAAATGCTCTGACGCAAGTCCTCGTATTACTACAGCAAGTGACTGCGTGCCTGTGTTTCCTGTCATCCCTGCAATCATGGGCATGAAGAAGGTCAGCGCAACAACCTGCTGCAGCGTCCCCTCAAACCTACTAATAATGCTTCCCGACACAAGCCCAAGGAACAGAAGCATAATCAACCATGGCAAACGTCTGCGGGCGGCTATGAAAGGGTTCGTTCGAAAGTCAATCGTCTTGTCCGTTGCCGACAACTTATTAATGTCCTCATGCGCTTCTTCCCGCAAGACGTCAATGACATCATCAACGGTTACGATCCCTAGAAGCTTGTCATCTGGATCAACAACAGGCATGGACAAGAAATCGTATTGTTCAAATAGGCGTGCCACTTCCTCCTGATCCGTATCGACGGTGACGGAAATGACCTTCTCATTCATAAGCGATTGGATGGTATCCGTCTCCGGAGCCAGCACCAATTCACGGTAAGTCAACGTACCGACCAGCCGCTTCTGTTCATTGACTACATACAGATAGTGGACGTTCTTCGTCATCTCAGCGAACGCCTTCACCTTCTCAACTGCTTCCCGCACGGTGTAACGCTCATAGAACCAGACATAGCGGTTTGTCATCAATCCGCCCGCGGTCTCCGGTTCATAAGTCATTAGGCGGCGTACTGTGTCGCTCTCCTCCCGCTCCATGAGCGAAAGCAAGAACTCCTTCTCTTCCACACTAACCGCTGCCATCATATCAGCCAAGTCGTCATTGTCCATCCGGTTCAATACTTCTGCCGCACGATTGCGGCCAAGCATCTGGAACGATTCCAATTGAAGATCCGGATTCAACTCACGGATCATCTCCGTTAGCTGACCTACTTCCAGCACCTCAAGCAGCCGAGAGCGCTGCGACAAATTCACATGCCGATATACGACCGCTAAATCATAAGGATGCCAATAGCGGAGCGCATACTTCACTTCATCAACAGAACCCTGCAAAATGAGTTCTGCCTCATCTATGATCTCATCAGTATCGTACGGTACTGTATCCTTATCCTTGCTCGAATCTGCTTTGGTTATCTTTTTCTCGTTCCATGCTTGCTTCTGCTTATCACGTTTACTTCCCATTACCTCACCCCCCACGGATAACAATCCGTATATGGTGTACTCCGCTGCTACTTCAAGCCGGTATTTGAAACCCACCATTACACTCATTAAACGCACTGAACAATTGGCGAAACAGAATGACCATCATCTGTTCACACAGAATGCCTTCATAGTGTATGAAAAAAAGCAAGGAATAACCGCGATCTCTCACAGTTACCCTTGCTTTATCCATTTCGGCGATGATGCAATTTGCAATATGTATATAACAAAAAAATCCCTTGCGGGATCTTATCTGTACCATTGTGGCGGAGAGAGAGGGATTCGAACCCTCGCGGCTGTTACACCCTAACGCTTTAGCAAAGCGCCCCCTTCGGCCTCTTGGGTACCTCTCCATAAATGGCTCCCCGAACAGGACTCGAACCTGTGACAACTCGATTAACAGTCGAGTGCTCTACCAACTGAGCTATCAGGGAATGACAAGTACTAATTTATCATGAATCCGATAGAGTGTCAACACTTTTCAAAAAATAAATGTACAATAGCATACAAGCAGTCAATCAGTTCGCTTCAAACCAGCGTGACAAGGCAACGATTAACGCCCCCATTCGCTCCTCATCTGGAACTAACATCCGCTCTATCCCTTCATCTATCGCCGCTGCAGCTGTAACTTTGCCCACCGCCGCAAGCAGTGTTCGCTCTTGGAAGATCTGGAGCAGCTTATCCGCCATCCCTCTTTCCTTCGCATAGGCAAATAGGAACCGAAGCTGTGGAGCAGCCGTTACGGCAACTGCATCTATCTGTCCCGACAACAGCTCTGAAGTGAACTGCTCCAGTACGGCTTCATCGGGCGGAGTATGCCGGTAAGGCATCAGCTCTATAGATTGCGCACCTGCATCAGCAAGAAATGCGTTCAGGGTTGGGGCTGGATCCCCATGCAATTGCAGCGCTACTAATGAGCCGCGCCATTGTTCAGCATCATAAGAAGCCATAGCCCTTATCAGACCAAGCGTTGAGCCGTCATCATCTCGAATATCCGGGACGATGCCAAGCCGCTTCAATGCATTAACGGTTTTGTAGCCTCGTGCTGCATGCCGTATCTGCTTCAGCTTCACGAGCAGTGCCTCTTCTCTCCCCGCTTCACGCGCCGCCTCCAGCAGCTTCTCAAGCCCGATTCCTGTCGTCCAGACAGCCCACTGCACAGGTTTGTCTATTACCTTGTCCACTTCTGCAGCCAGATGGTCAAAATGCTCGAACATCGTCCCTTGAGTTGGCCTTACAAGCGGTATTCCTCCCTGCTTCGCAACAAGCAATGACATCTCCTCAGCTTTGCGTGGACCTGTAATTGCAATAACCTTTCCCTCACATTTCGGCATGACAAGACCTCCCTCAGCTATCGTTTAATTGGTTCACAACGAGTACGAGTAATGCTGTATGATGAACATTATTGCTGTACGTACGGCAGTTCATTAGTTCTCCACCTGCTCGGTCATTAGCAGCATCTTCAATTTTCCGTGACAACGACCACATACATACTTACGAACATCCACCTTGCGTTTGCGCATATATGCTTGTCCGCATTGTACACATACCAAGCGGTATCGATAAGGCATTTGACGGGTGCGGGCAGCATCCGGCAGCGATTTGCAATATCTAGCCCCTCCAACTGCTTGCAGCAGCTGTCTGAAGTCTGCATCCCGATGCTTGTACCCTTTCCCTTCCAAGTGCAGATGGTAATGACAGAGCTCATGCTTAATAATACGTTCGACTTCTTCCAGGCCATTCTGCTCCAGCTGCTTCGGATTGATTTCAATATCATGCGAGCGCAGCAAGTAGCGTCCTCCTGTTGACTTCAGCCGCGAATTATAACGTGCCTTATGCCGAAAAGACTTCCCGAAATCACGGAGCGAAACATGTTCGATCCATGCTTGCAGCTGTTCATCTGACATCTTCATCCCCCTTTTGCCTCATCGTCTCAGTCTGCTATTTCTAATCCTGTTCGAGATAAGTTGCTTTCAGGGTATGCCTACATTGTAGCGGGAAAGGTTGTTCCCTACAACAACAAGAATGAAGCATAAATTCCTTTGAGATACTTGCAGAGATACTTGCAGAAATGCTTGCAAAGATACCTGCAGAGACGATTGCGGACCTGCACCAAATGCGGCCAACGCCCATATGATAGCGTTACAACGACGATTCTCTCGTCCCCGCCGAAGGAGGGATACTCATGCCGCAATGGTTATGCAATCAGCTAATGCGCGCCTTCAATAAGAAGGATCGCCGTCAAATTAAGCTATTAAATGAGTGTTGGTTTTTTTACCGTTCGAAGCCGCGTGCGCATACGTAAATGGCTCCGTACGCTGCGCAACATGCACAAGCAGAAAGTCAGGCCGTAGATCATCATCGCATATAGGCAAAAACCCCCGATTGAACGAACGGCGTCTCCTAACAAGGTGTGAGACCGTCCGACTTCCTCATCGGGGGACTTTCGTCATGCTGCAATATGCTACCGTCATGTTTCATATTTTACGATTGCATGTATTACATATACGGTTTTAATGCTTTCGTTCTATCGCTTTATCCCTCTTTACTTCGGAGCCTTCATGGTAAGACCGACCCGGCCCTTCTTCATATCCACTTGCAGTACCCATACCGTTACATTATCACCAACAGAGACAACATCAAGCGGATGCTTCACAAAACGGTCGCTAAGCTGAGAAATATGCACGAGGCCGTCATTCTTAATGCCGATATCAACAAATGCACCGAAGTCAATTACGTTGCGAACCGTTCCCTTCAGCTCCATACCAGGTTTCAAGTCCTCGATTTGGAGGACATCTGTACGGAAAATAGGCGGCGCCAACTCCTCGCGCGGGTCGCGACCCGGACGCAGCAAGCTGTCGATAATATCCTTCAGTGTAGGTGTACCTACCTCTAACTTCTCAGCCAGCTCATTTATATTCGCCCCGCTAAGTGCCTGTGTTAACGCAGCTGTCCCAATATCCTCCGTACGAAGTCCCATGAGCGCGAACAGCCGATCAACAACTCCATACGACTCTGGGTGAATCGGCGTCTTATCAAGAGGAAGATCTCCATCTGGAATACGGAGAAATCCTACACATTGCTCAAATGCCTTCGGCCCCAGACGCGGCACCTTCTGCAGCTGTTTGCGAACCGTAAATTTCCCGTTCTCTTCCCTGTACTTCACGATGTTCTTAGCCAAGGTTGCATTGATGCCTGATACATAAGACAGCAAGGACGGAGAAGCCGTGTTCAAATCTACACCAACATGGTTAACTGCCGATTCCACAACGGCGCCCAAGCTCTCCTCCAGCCGCTTAGGAGCCACATCATGCTGATACTGGCCAACTCCAATAGCCTTAGGTTCAATTTTAACCAACTCCGCTAATGGATCTTGCATCCGACGAGCAATCGATACTGCACTGCGCTCTGCAACATCCAGAGAAGGAAACTCCTCTTGGGCTAGCTTAGAAGCCGAATAGACACTAGCGCCAGCCTCATTGACGATTACATATTGGATGCCAGCTCCACCGCCTGGACGGGACTTCAACCAATCTGCAACAAATTGCTCGGTCTCGCGAGAAGCGGTTCCGTTGCCGATTACGACCAACTCAACCCCATACTTGTCTGCGAGTCTGCTGAACGTCTGCTCAGCCTCTGCCACCTTATGGTGAGGGGCTGTTGGATACGTTACTGCTACCTCCAGCAGCTTGCCTGTATCATCGACCACGCACAGCTTGCAGCCTGTCCGGAAAGCGGGGTCGACACCTAATACGGTCTTCCCCTTTACTGGCGGCTGTAATAGAAGACTTCGCAAGTTCTGTGCGAATACTTGGATTGCTTGCTCCTCAGCCTTGTCAGTTAGCTCATTGCGTACATCCCGCTCAATCGACGGTGCAATTAATCGCTTATATGCATCTTCAATCGTCGCCTTCAATAAGGAAGTGACGACAGAGTCGCGTTGAATCACTTTCCGCTCCATATAAGCATGTACCTGTTCTACAGGCACATCTAACGCAACTTTCAGGATGTCTTCACGCTCACCGCGGTTAATCGCCAATATCCGGTGAGAAGGCAGCCTGCGAACCGGTTCCGTGTACGCATAGTACATCTCGTATACCGATTCCTGCTCTTTGTCCTTCGCTTCGGTACGAATTATGCCTTGATCAAATGTAAACTTACGAACCCAGGCTCGTATAGCAGGCTCGTCGCCCACCATCTCCGCTATAATATCAAGCGCACCCTGCACCGCATCCTCAGCGGTTGCAACGCCCACTTCTTCATTTACGTATGAAGCAGCTTCCGCTAGCGCGCTGCCTTGCTTCGGGAACGTCAGGATCCAGTTCGCCAGCGGCTCAAGCCCCCGCTCCTTCGCCACGCTTGCCCGCGTTTTCCTCTTCTGGCGATAGGGACGGTACAAATCCTCTACCTCTTGCAGCTTCGAAGCTTCTACAACTGCTTGCTGCAGATCCGCTGTCAGCTTGCCCTGCTCCGCAATCAGACGAAGCACCTCACGCTTGCGATCCTCCAGCCCGCGTACATAAGCAAGCCGCTCTTCGAGTGCGCGCAACTGGTTCTCATCCAGCTCTCCAGTCATTTCCTTACGATATCGCGCGATAAATGGAATCGTATTGCCCTCATCCAATAAGCTGATAGTTGCATCTACCTGCTTCGGATTCAGTGATAATTCGCTTATAAGCTGCTTGCGCAGTCGTTTTGGCTGTTCCGCAGCCATCTGTTCTAGCAAGGGTTCCAATGCTGTCATATCGATAACGGATTCTTGTCCTGCCATTCGTTACATCCTCTCTGCAACCCGAACCCTCATCGAAGAATTCGAGATATTAGGTATCGCCGGCACTTGTCCGACATTTACGGTTTCTTAGATTGATGCCTGATCATTATGCTCTCTCTATTTTCGCAAAATTGAGCCTTATTTTCCAGCGCAAAGGTCACAAATCGTTATGATCCGATTCACAGAGGGATATAGCTGTATTCCTATTTCTGCTCATAGCAAAAAAGAACGAGGCAATCCCCGTTCTTCTCATTCTCAATATCGTATCTAGAAGTCGATCAAGCCCACACTAATTTGCAAGCCTTCATCAACCTTGCGCATCGTTTCCTCATCCAAGTGCGTTATCTTATCCGTCAAACGCTGCTTATCGATCGTACGAATCTGTTCCAGCAATATGACCGAATCACGATCAAAGCCGTGGGTTTCCGCATCGATTTCGACATGGGTCGGCAATTTCGCCTTCTGGATCTGGGCTGTAATCGCCGCAACGATCACCGTTGGACTGAATCGGTTGCCAATATCGTTCTGTATGACGAGGACAGGTCGAACCCCTCCCTGTTCCGAACCAACGACGGGCGATAAATCCGCAAAAAATACGTCGCCGCGCTTCACAATCAATGTTTACACCCCGCTAACCAAACGGCCGAGAGTGCCATCCGCATCTTCTTCCGCATAAAAAGCCTCCGATGCCATTGTGAGATTGATTTTAGCCATTTCCATATAGCCACGCTGCATCGATTCACGAATGTGCCGTTTCTTGCGCTCGTTCAAATATAATTTCATCGCTTGTCGGATAAATTCACTCCGATTGGATTTCTCCATAGCGACGATGCCGTCCACTTCTTGTAATAATTGGTCGGGCAAGCTGATCATGATCCGTTTGGTGTTCTGAATATTTGCCACCTGTCCTCGCACCCCCAAAACCTTTCCTGCCTAGTTACCATTATGTCGATTCCGTAGAAAATTTATACAAAAGAATATATATGCCCAATGCAGACGAAGTATGTTGCATCACCAACAAGTTCGTCTCAACAACATCCCCACTGAGCCTCTCCATTTCATTCGCCCTTGGGACACCAAAATCCTTCAAGTTCCGCAAAAAGTTTCGCGGTAAATGGTTCCATATGCCGAATCATCAGATGCGCGGCACTGCAACCTGCAGTATTTATCCCAGAAGGAGCGGATTCGACACCTTCACGACTTGCCCGTTGTCGATATATACGCGCGGTACACGATTCGCGATCATGCATGTGACCTCATAATGTATCGTGCCTAACCATTCTGCTACCTCGGCTGCCGTTATGCATTCCTCGCCTTGACGGCCAATGAGCACAACTTCCTCACCTGGTCCAATAGTGCTGGCAGCCTCGCCTAATGGCAGCAAAGACAGCATGCACTGATCCATACAAATAGTCCCTACTACCGGTACACGTTGCCCTCGAATGAGCATCGAGGCTTTACGCTGCAGCAAGCGTGAATAGCCGTCTGCGTAGCCTACCGGCATCGTAGCTATCCATTCACCATCTCCTGTATGGTAATTGACCCCATAGCTAACGCCCTCATTTGCAGGAAGCGGCTTGCTGTGGCTAACCGCACTCTTTAAGCTAAGAACTGGCTCTAGTGCAATGCTCTGCTGATTGACTTCAGCGGATGGATACAGTCCATACAGACTGATACCAACACGCACCATTTGATCGCTCCAACTCGGCATGTCGATCGTGGCCGCACTGTTGCTGGTATGGACGATCGGGATCGTAATCCCGTGTTCCTTCAGGACATCAACAACCGTTAGGAAACGATCACGCTGCACTTGCGCATACGACTTATCCGCCTCATCAGCTGTCGCGAAGTGAGTGAACAGCCCCTCTACCTCGACTCCTTGAATCGATCTTAACCGGTTAATCGTACGCACCGCATCCTCTGGACTGCGAATCCCAAGGCGTCCCATACCCGAATCAATCTTGACATGAACCTTCAATATGCGACCGGCGTGATTGGCAGACCATTGAGAAGCCTGCTGCTCTAAGGCCTGCACACATTCTTCTGAAAATATATTCAATGTTATATCATATCGAAATGCCGCTTCTATTGCTTCTGGCGGCGTATATCCAAGTATCAATATTGGCGTATGGATGCCTGCCTTGCGAAGCTGGATCGCTTCCTCCAAGAACGCTACATTCAAATAATCAACACCAAATTGTTCTGCGGCGCGAGACACTTCTATCGCACCATGTCCATATGCATTCGCCTTTACACATACACTTAGCTTCGTCGAAGCTGACATTGAGCTGCGAAATGCTTGCAAGTTCCGGCGCAATGCATCTAAAGAAATCTCTGCGCGCGTCGGGCGAAAATACGTATCCAAGTCAACCACCTTCACCGTCTCCTCGTCTCTCCCGTTCAATCGTCAATATCCTATGTTACTTGCCGTCAGGAAGACTGTCAACCAACGGAGACCGTGTTTACCACCCTTTTCTAAGGAAATAACCACATAGCTAGTCAGAATCTCCCGTTTCCTCTCTTGAGATACGCATAAACGCGGCCCGAATTTCATGTACATGAATACGGACCGCGTAAGTTAGATACTCTATCTTATTTTCCTGGCTGGTCGACTAATGATTGTGCAATCTTCACCATCTCAGCGGTCGGGAGATCTGAGCTGACGATGCGATATTTGACACCATCATACATCCAGGTGAGCGCCTTTTGCTCCTCGCCCGACAACTGTCCGACCGTAAAGCCAAGATTCAAGCCTTCCCCAATCGGCAGCCCTGTCTCCATATCTTTCGGACGGGATTCCATAAGGGTGAAGTTATACGTTCCTGTATATCGAATCACTACAGCATGCTCCTTGCTGTCTGGAATTGCTGGCTCATCCTTCTTCGCTACCCCCTCTGGCAAGTAGGATGGCTCAATAATTCCAAATGGCCCAAGCTCAGCCTCATCATTGCTGCGATCATTTGCTCCAGCATCAGAGCCTGTTGTCTCCGAACCTGTTCCTTCTGTCGTACCCGATGATGGCTCGGTGCTGTCTGGATGCTCCGAATTGTCAACTTGAGCATTCGTTTCCTTCGTTTCGCCTGTTGGAAGCTTATTTACCTCGACAGTCGTGTTTGGAAGCGCGGCGTTCTTCATGCTCGTCATATTGCGCTGCATATCGAAGGAATCCTGCTCGAACTTCTTGCCGAAGTCGAATTGATTGAACTTCATTTCCACAATGACCTTGGAATCTGAATCACTCACTTGTACTTGCTTCGGTGCATAGCTATCCTTGTTCAACCATATTTTCTGACGAACCAAAGAGTCAGTCTGATAATTAGCCGCCACTTCAAATACATAGTCTTCACCATCTGCTGTGAACTGGCGAGCATTGTCAGACAGGATGCTGCGTACTAACGTTTGATACAAGTACACTTGGCCTTGGTTCTCTGGCCAATCACTCTGGAAGCGGAAGATTTTATTCAAGCTTGGTGTCAGGACGAAGACGCCTTCCTTGTTGCGAAGCACAATTTGCGTAATATCCTTCTTCTCATTCTTCAGCTCAATCCGGTAGTACGACGGGTTCTGATACCATACCTCAACCCGGTATTCAAGCGGCTGCTGACCCGAGTGCAGCGTCATCGTGCCGATGCCTGCGTAGCTTTCCAATTTACTCATTACCTTGTCCAGATCTTGAACCACCGCGGTCGCATCCTTTTTGCCGCATCCAGCTACTAGGATTGCTACGCTCATCACGATGGCCAACACCCATGTGATCCGACGCATGAGATCATCCCCTCTGACATCAATATTCTTCGATTCGGTGTACTCCTCATCACTGATAACATGTCTATGTAGGAACTTGGACGATTATGCAGACTAGCATGACAAGCGTGACAAGTTATCTTTGTGAAATTTACACCCTCCGGTTCAAGGAATACACAAATTAGCGTCGAATATCATGAGAGGGAATCAAGATAAGAATATCATTGGATCGATTGCAGATTCAGGGAGTAGTGATTGACATACGATCTTGGACAAAAGTTATCTTATTTATTGTAGCTACCGCTTGCTTGACGCGGTTCATCCCGTTCTCGAGCTTCTTCCGCAATGTGGACACGTTAATTCACGAGCTGTCTCATGCCCTTATGACCCTTGTACTCTCAGGCAAAGTGATGTACATTCATTTATTCAGTAATCAGAGCGGCGTTACTTATTCTGCCTATACGTCGACGTGGAAGGCCATTCCGATCTCTCTTGCTGGATACATCGGCGCTTCGTTATTTGCTGTATTGCTGTTCTATTTGCATGCTCGCAAGCAAGAAGCCGCTGGACTGATCGCTATCGCGTCCTTAGCGCTCATCAGCTTAATTCTATTTGTCCGCAATGGGTACGGCATGATGTGGTGTGCTGGCTTCGTCATACTGACATGCCTCATCTGGAAGTTCGCACCTCCGTGGCTTCGGAGCGGCTACTATTTACTAATTGCGTTCATTTGTCTCGTGGAATCGGTCATAAGTTCCGCATACCTTGTCTACTTGTCAATGAAAATGCCTAATGGAGCAGGAGATGCTGCCAATCTTAGTCATGTTACCTATATACCATCCATCGTGTGGGCGCTACTGTTTACCGCCGTGTCACTATGGTGTGCAAGAATATCAATGGGCATCTTATTCCATGGCCCTCGTAGAGGGAAAATGTGACCCTTCTAATCGTAAAGGAGCATCCCAGTATGATTGAATCAACCATACTGGGATGCTCCTTCCTTTATGTAATCGATGAGTTTTTTGTTCGTCTGAATGTAATATCTTTTGCACCGGGTTCTGTATTAAGCGGAGCATTTAGCAGAATTATATTCCCTTCCTCGTCGGCAGCAAATTTTATATTCGCTGTTACCCCTAATATTTCTGAATGTATCGTGAATACATGCTCCCCAGTCTGACTCATTCGAAAACAACCGACATGAAAAACAGCCTGAAGTTCATTCTCCACAACTTGAACCTTAACGGTTCCATAACCAGGATGCTCGTAGCTTCCTTCATACCTCTGGAGTGTGGTTGAAGAAACCAACACGGCCTCTCCTCTTGATGCAGCGCTTTCGGCTGCCATTTGTTTTCGTAGTGCTTCCCATTTCTGAATATCCTCACGGAGTTGTTCGCACCATTCAATAGGATCAAGATTCAAAAGCCTATCATAGACAGTCAATGCTAAAGATGTAGGAAGCATGGTACCTTGTCTGTTCGTCAGCAGAACAATGCCGATCCTTTCATCGGGTAGGAAAGAGATGTACGAAGTAAATCCGTCGATGCCACCCCCATGCTGAAGCATGCGGTATCCACGATATGATTCGAATCCCCAACCCAATCCATAACAGCTTAATGGAAACTCCTTCTTTCCGAACAACATTGGTGGGCAAGACATTTGTGGAGAATGTAAGGTCACAAGATTCTTCTCTGAAATAATACGCTTCCCTTTGAAAGCCCCATTTTCAAGATTAGCAATCAACCAATTACTCATGTCCATGACTGTACTATTAATAGAACCAGCAGGTCCAATCGCATCGAAATTGCGATACTCAACTTCTCGAAACTGCCCCTCCTGTTCGATGTAGGGAACTCCCGCATTATCATGCAACTTCAACTCATTCACGGAAAAGCCGCTCTCCTTCATTTCCAGCGGATCGAATATTCGCTCTTTAACAAGCTGTTCCCAAGTACACTCCGCTACATGCCCTGCTATATATCCAGCAGCCGTATACATAATATTGTTATACTGCCAGGTTGACCTGAAATCGACATTAGGCTCGAGGTATTTGATTCGCTTGATTATCTCCTCGCGAGTCAAGAAAGAGCCGTACCACATATTATCATGCCGCGGCAAACCGGTACGATGACACAACATGTCTCGCATCGTAATTCGCTCCGATGCCATCGAATCGTACATATCAAAGTCAGGGAGATACGTGCGCACAGGTGTATCCCATTCAAGCTTCTCATCATCTACAAGCTGAGCGGCTACCATTGCAGTAAATGCTTTCGAACAAGAGCCAATGGCAAACATCGTATTTGGTGTAACAGGTAGCTTGCGTTCCACATCCCGATAACCGAATCCTTCTGCCATAATGATCTCTCCATCCTTCACAATGGCGAGTGCTAAGCCTGGGACGTTCCACATTTCCAATTGCTTTTTGACGAGAGTATGCAAGCCTTCCAATACGTACTGAGCATCCTTTGTCGTATGAACCATTGAGTTGGCACTCCTCTATTGAATCAATGTGGCGTCGTCTAGCATCTTGCCTCCAGACGCGCTGACAAGCTTCTCTACTACCTATTGTTGATGCGCACCCACTACTCACAGCAAACATTATCCAGAATAACCCATTGATAGCGAACGATGATTCTCTCACTACATAATCAATGGATCTTTTAGAACAACTGAGTATTCATTTCATAATTTTCTTCAACATACAAAAATCGCGGTTATTCATACCCTCTCCTCAGGAGAAAGAGATACGTGTCACCGCGATCTAGTAACGAATGCTAGTGTACTTTTTCTAATAAGCTCGCCCACCTAGGAGCAGGCTGCAAGCTTAGCTAATGCCATGATGACTGCGCCATGCGCAGCATCTTTCTTCGGTGTAATGCAGTCCATATTGGGATAGTGTTCTTTGAGCATGGCTATGAAGGCACCCCGCACATTGCTGTTCTTCAGCAGCACGCTTCCTGCCATAGCAACCGTTCCTGACTGCAGAGACAGCTTCTCTACAACCGGGATAACAAGTTCACAGAGAGAACTTGCCGCCTTGTGAGCAATCTCCAGAGCCGCAGAATCGCCAAGCTCACATGCCCGCGATAATATCGGAGCAAGAGCTGCAATATCCTTCTTATTCGTCTGCTTGTCGTATACGAATCGAATCAATTGCTGCATAGACTCAATCCCCAGCTGTTCCATAACCATATCTGTAATTGGTGTTGCCGGCATGCGTCCATCATGTGCCCGTACAACGATGGACAACAAGTCACGCCCAATGCTATAACCACTGCCCTCATCATCGATGAGATGGCCGTAGCCGCCTGCGCGATGGGACTGGCCTACTTCATTTCTCCCATAGCAAATGGATCCCGTACCTGCAATAAGAATAATGCCATATTCACGATCATGGGCGCCGTACAAGGCTGTCTCTTGATCACCGGTAATGATTAGCCCACCTTCATATCCGCAATCGCGAACAATGGCTTCCAGCCGTGTTACGACTGTCGGGTTGCTGACTCCGGCTGCACCAATGCACACCTGCGCACAGTTGCCCAGCCCGCCGCATACGCTGGCGATCGTCTCAACTATTTCTTGCAAGCTTGCGCGCACACTCGCTTCATCCTGACCATTGATATTAATGGCTCCAGATGTGAAGGTATGCACGGCTGCTCCATGTTCGTCCGCTATATTTACTGCCGTCTTCGTACCGCCGCCGTCTAAGCCCGCTACGTATGTCAACGTAAGCTCACATCCTTCATCTTCCTTGTAAAGGCAGTTCTCTATTTATACAAATGATACTGCTGCTTCATGGCACTGAATTCTCTGCTCTCTTCACGGAATTGCTCCAGCATCGCTTCTACATCAAGAGATTCCTCACGATACAACTTGTCTCCGCAGAGCAAATCGATGAACGGTCTGGAATTCTCCTTCACTGGCGGCAAGAAGGTGAACTGCTCATAATTGCGCTTAATAGTGAACATAAGCTTAACTCCCGCTTCAAACGGCTGCACCGCGCGATTGTCGAGCATATGGATCTGCACCCCGCCGCATTGCTCTCCTTCGAACTTCGAGAAGGATGGCTTGAAGTATACTGGACGGAATATAATGCCCGGCAGCTTCTGACGATTCATCTCGTCTGCCAGCTTCTCTGCCTCAATGAACGGTGCACCGATCATTTCGAATGGTGCTGTCGTTCCTCTGCCTTCTGATATATTCGTTCCCTCGAATACACAAGTCCCCGGGTACAACAGTGCTGAATCATAACGTGGTAATCCCAGAGACGGCATAACCCAAGGACGCCCCGTATCCGTGAACTGCATCGACCGCTCCCAACCGTCACAACGAACGACATGAAGCTTGCAGTTCCAACCCATTTGTTCGTTCGCCATAAGAGCGACCTCTCCTGCGGTCAAACCATACCGTACCGCTAATGGATAGTTGCCGACGAAGGATTGATAGCCTGGTTTTAAGATATTCCCTTCAACCGTCGTGCCATCAAGTGGATTAATCCGATCCAGAACAACGAATTCCTTGCCTGCCTTCGCGCAATCTTCCAGCGCGTACAGCATTGTATAAATAAACGTATAATAGCGTGCACCTACATCCTGGATGTCGTATACAACCATGTCCACTTCATCCAGCATTTCTTGACTGAGTCGCTTGGAATCCTTGCGATACAAGCTGTATACCGGAACGCCTGTAAATGGATCGGTGTAAGTCTCAACCTGTGCCCCTGCAGCTAAGTCGCCACGAACGCCATGCTCCGGCGAGAACATCGCTACAAGATTGAAGTTGTCATGCATAATTTGAATCGTCGATTCGAATTGATTGTTCAATCCAGTCGGCGATGTAATGAGACCAATTCGCTTGCCTTTGAATAGCTCTGTATATTCTCCAATACAATCAATACCGTTGCGGATCATAGGTGCCTCCCTCTAAGTGCACGTTCACTTGCCAATTTTACAATTCTGATTTTCGAACACACATCGTCTCTGCCGGAACCATGAATGTTTCCGCATATTGCTTCCGTGCCTCAATACCGCGGACCCGAGCCAGGTGCTTGTAGTATTCGAGATATGGGAATGACTTGCTGCCCGTTACGAACCAATGCAAGGACACTGCCTTCACCCACAGATCGTAAGCTTCTTGCGAGAAGTCCACGTACACGTAAGGCTTATAGTCGACTGCATCCTCCCAATTTTCCGCATAATAGAGAGTAGAAGCGAAGAATGCAGGGAGCTCCCGCTCGAACGATGCCAGCCCTGCGAAGAAGCGTGCATCATTGACAATGCGATGGGTCGTCATATGATCCTTGTGCATGCTGTTTTTGAAATGCGTAATAATGATGTTCGGACGCACCTGACGAATGACATCGCAAACTCTCAAGCGCATTTCTTCATTATCCTTCAGTTCACCGTCTGGAGTTTCGAATACGATCGCTTCACCGCCGAGCATTTCCGCGAATGCCTTCGCTTCGTTCACCTTCTGCTCGCGATATTCCGCCATATCTTGTCCGGCTGGAACCCCACGTTCTCCTGCTGTCAAAGCCAAAGTGACAATACGGTCGCCCTTGAGTGCGTGGCTTGCCAATACACCGCCTGCCGTCAGCTCCATATCCCCCACATGTCCACCAATTGCTAGAATCGTTCGACGCTGCTCGCTCATACCTACAACTCCTTCCTCATGATTGAAAATGATTTGACTGTCTGGAAACCTGCCTTCTCGTAAATGCGAAGCGCAGGGTTGGTACTGCCTGTGAACAACGACATATATTCCGTTCCCATGCTGCGAAATGCTTCGCAAAGCTTGAAAAACAAAATGGTTCCAAGTCCATGTCCCTCATGTCGCGGGCTTACGCCAATGCCTGCAAAATATCCCCTACCACTCTGCTGGCGAATGACCGGCCCTGCGAAGCCAACTGCTTCTCCTTGATAGGCTGCAATCACTACGGGAACACCGTTAGCAGCTGCTTGCTTAATCTCCCTGGTCCAAAATGGGTTGTGTAGTTCCTCTAGCATCGACTCGATCCCACGATGACGATTAAGGTCGACCAATTCCACCGCGTAGCCATCTGCTGCCGCTGCTAATTCTTTGCTCGTGATCTGCTCCGGAACTTCGAAGCTAGCCAATGGCAGATACATCGCTTGTTGAACCGCCCGCTCGAGGTAGCCCTCCTGCAGCAGGTAATGATAGAGTTCACTTCCGACAGGCACTCCAGGCGCATTGTTATGCTCATGCTGCGGTGTATTCGGAATATACCAAGGGAGCATCATTGGATTGAAGAACAGGATATCTGCCTGCTTCTTCCCAAGCTCACGGAAACGCCCCTCAACTGCATCCAGCATTTGTGTATAGTACTCGTCTGTACGGTAATTCCGAGACAAGATAATGCACGTAATATAGCCAGCATCGTGACCTAGCGGCAGATCATTTCCTGTACAGCCGCAAGCGAAGCCCTGCACACCGCCTTCATCATCAAGTAGAACGAATGTGTTCTCCGAATCGAAGTATGGGTTAGATTGAAATATGTCATGGAAGCTCTCTACGGTAAGCTCTTTATATCCATCGCGAACTGCCTCTTCATTCCATAATGCGATAACGTCTTCTCGATATTTGTTGTCCCATGTGATAAGCATCGCAGGACCTCCAATTAAACATTAAACCTTCATCGCAGCGATGAAGGTTCAGGATTAGATTGCAGGACTATTAGCCTTTCACCGCACCTACAGTTACACCTTGCAAGAAGTACTTCTGCAAGCTGAAGAAGAGAATAAACATAGGCAACGCTGAGATTGTAGCCCCTGCCATCATCGGCGCAAAGTAAGTCGTGTTGGCAAATCTGAAGTTTTTGAGGCCTACCTGAATCGTCTGCATATCCATTGTATTGGTAACCAAGAATGGCCAGAAGAACGTATTCCAGCTATCCATAAACGTCAGGATCGCCATTACCGCGAGTACTGTTTTAGACAAAGGCAAAATGATCTTGAAATACACTTGGAACTGGTTGCAGCCTTCAATCTTTGCACATTCCAGTACCTCATTCGGAATACTGCTCATGAACTGCTTCGAAAGGAAGATATTATATACAGTAACGAGACCAGGTAAAATCAAAGCGCTGTACGTATTTTGAATTTGGAAAATGTTAACGATTAAGATGTACAACGGCACTTGTGTTACCTGATACGGAATCATCATCGCAACGAGAAGCAATGTAAACAATGCTGTTCTGCCTTTGAACTTAATTTTGGAGAAGGCATAGCCAGCCATACTTGCAAAGAACACGTTTGATACCGTAACAACAGCCGCCACAAATAATGAGTTCAATAACCAACGCAGTGAGTATTCACTGTAATCAAAGAAGAACTTATACGATTCAAAAGATATTTTGGTTGGGAAGAGCGAATAGCTCATCGCCCCAGCTTCGACGGGATCCCCAAAGGAAGAAATAAGCATAAAATAAATAGGGAAGATCGTTGCCAAAGCAAATAGTAAAAGTATGAATATGATGGCAGCGTTTCTCGTATGTTTAGCCGCCGGATTTCCATTATGCGGATTGTAAAGTGACATCGTTGGCTTCTCCCCTTTCCTTAGTACTCCACGTCTTTACCCATAAATTTGAACTGAGCGAACGATATAATAGCGATAATTCCAGCCAACACGAGAGATTGCGCTGCAGCTTTACCGAATTCAAAGTATTTGAATGCGTTGTCAAAGATGAGCAATCCGACCATTGTTGTCGAGTTGTCTGGGCCGCCGCCTGTCATCAGATAAGCGTTTTGGAATACTTGGAAAGAGCCGATAACACCGGTTACCAACAAGAACAACGTTGTTGGCTTTAAGCAAGGAATGACAATGTACCACAGCTTCTTCAGGAAAGAAGCGCCATCCAATTCTGCTGCCTCATAATAACTATCATCAATACCGAGCAATGCTGCCAAATAAATAATGATGCTTGTACCATGGCTTGCCAGCCAGGACATCAGAACCAAGGAGAACATTGAAGTCGCGCTTGAGCCGAGCCAGTTCAGATTGCTGATGCCGAACAGGCCTAACAGCTGGTTCATAATCCCGGATTCCATTGGATCGAAGATCCACAGCCACACAACGGACATCGCAACACCTGATGCAACAGCTGGCAAATAGTATACGGCCTTGAACGTCGTCTGCAGCTTCTTGCTGAGCGGCAAGATGAGAATAGCAACCGCAAACGAGATCATCAATGCAACAGGAACCGTGAGTACCGTATACACAACCGTATTCTTAATTGACTTCCAAAAGAGCGGATCTTTAAAGGAAGAAATATAGTTATCGAATCCTACCCATGTAGATCCTAGCGGTTTATAATCCTGAAAACTGATTATAAAGGCACTTACGACCGGATATGCGGTAAAGATTGCAAATACCACTAATGCAACCGCGATAAACGCATATCCCCAACCAGAATCTCCTCTAATTTTCCGTTTCTTCAACGGCTTAGCTAATTGGGCCATAATGTGAAACCCCTTTCAATACGCAATGTCATAAACATTTCCGGATAGCCGTACGTCGAATCATACGGCTATCCGAAGCTGACTTCTTCTTAGTCCTTCACAATGCCGTCTTCACCGAATGTCGAGATCGCTGCCTCTTTCACAGCATCGAACATTTTCTCCGGCGTAATTTCATTGGCAATCAAAGCTTGAAGTTTAGGGACAATGACTTCTGTTTCCATTTTGATTGCTTTTGCACCCAGATCTGATGGGATGTCTGGACGTGCAGGCGCTGCATGGCTGAGCAATGTTTGTACAGCCTTTTCATTGAACTCGTCTCTTTGAATTGGCATTTTTTCAGCTTCTTTCTTAGCTGATGCCGTGATATGTGCTGCAAAGAGATCATTGTTCGTCGTTGCTGCAACTTTACCGCTTGCAAGGAAGTACGCAGCTTTTACTACGTTCGCTTTATGCTCAGGCGTTGGTTCATTTTTACCACGGAACGTTACATAACCATCTACTGCAACAGTAGATTTCTGTTCTTGCCCCAAGAAGGTTGGAACTGGAAGAACCGTATATTGAACCGGGATGCTGCCTTTCACTTCGCTGCCATCTTTTTTCGCGATTTTTTCGTTGTTTTCGTTCGCGTTATTTTCGAAAGTTGCAAGGCCTTTACCTGTAATCATCGTTTGCCCTGTCAAGAACATGTTCCAACGCTTACCAGCGTCAACAGAGCTGAGTTCTTTCGGCATGGAGCCATCATCAATAAGTGTGCGAATATCCTTCAGTACTTCCAAGAAGTTTTTGCTTGTGTACGCATATTTCAAATCCTTATCGAATGGATCAGGCATACCAGCATTCTTGACCAGAATACCCAAGTAATCCTTGGAAGCTACACCTGCTGTTGCAAATACGAATCCATAACGGGAAGTTTTGTCGCCTTCCTTCACGACGCCCTTCTTCACAGCTTCGCGGAATTCGTCAAATGTCCAGCCTTCTTGCTGAACTTTCTTCCAGTCGATTCCTGCCTTCTCCAAGAACTCTCTGTTACCGCCCAACGCATGTACTTCCATGTATGCCGGGAAGCCGTAAAGTCCGTTGCCGTTCTTCATGTATTCAAGTGGAATTTTGTCATAGTCAGCAATCATCTCTGGTGTAGCTGTATCCGAGATATCCATCAACATACCTTGTTGAATGTATTTTGGAATACCTGTGGAACCGATGAATGCAATATCTGGCGGGCTGCCCGCGTTAACTTGTGTATCAAGCTTCTGCGTCACATCTTCCCAGCTTGCTGGCTCAATCTTCAGCGTCAGGTCAGGGTACAACTCGCTAAATTCCTTCTCCATTTGCTTGAAATTATCTTGGAACTTACCGGATACTGGTGGCAACAAAGCTGTAATTGTATCTTTTCCACCTTTGCCTCCGTTCGCCTGTTCTCCGGATTTTGCATCATTGGAACTTCCGCAAGCCGACAGCAAGGAAATTGCCAAGGTAAAAGCACAGATGGACGCCAATACACGCATTTTTTTTCTCATTGATAAAGCCCCCCTCAAGGATATCGAATGATTTCTATACCGCTTTTGTAAACGTGCCAATTGCTTTTTTCAAACTACCTTCACTTTGCTCTAATGCCCGTTCCGCTTCAGCTGCGTCAAGTCCTGTCTTGATCATCATGATGGCTAGCTTGCAGTTCATGGAAGCGCTTTCTAAATAGCTAGTCGCAGTCTTCGCATCAACGCCTGTAACCGCTTGGATAATCCGAACTGAACGGTCGCGCAACTTGATATTACTCGCTTTCAAGTCAACCATCAAGTTATTATAGGTCTTCCCAAGTTTAACCATCGTGCAAGTTGTCAGCATATTCAGTACCAACTTCTGGGCTGTACCCGCTTTCAATCTTGTCGATCCCATAATGACTTCCGGTCCTACAACAGGTGAGATGCATACATCGCAGACGCTCTCTATTTTGGATTGCTTGTTATTCACTACGCCGATCGTTGCCGCTCCAATTTCCCGCGCCTTTCTCAAGGCACCGATTACGAATTGTGCGCTTCCGCTCGCTGTAATGCCAACAACCGCATCCTTGTCCGTCACGCCGCATCTCTCGATTAATGCCATCCCCTCCTCTGCATCATCCTCGCAGCCTTCAACGGCCCATCTCAGTGCAGTGTCTCCCCCAGCGATATGTCCTTGCACTAGCGAAGGGTCAGTTCCGAAAGTGGGTGGACATTCTGAAGCGTCGAGGACGCCGAGTCTGCCGGAAGATCCAGCCCCGACATAGAACATTCTACCGCCATTTTTAAGCGCATTGTGCAGGGTGTCGACCGCTTTTGCAATTTGCGGAATCTCTGCTGCAACCGCTTGCGGAACTTTCGAATCTTGCTCATTCATGAGGCGCAGCATCTGATCGGTTGTGCACTCGTCTATCACTAATGTCTCTGGATTGATTTCTTCTGTCGTTAGACCCGCCAGATACTCATCCATAGCCATCCTCCTATCCTGTTTTGTATAACTTGCTTATATATCCATCTTAGACCTAAATGTTATCATGGTCAACAGTTTTTGAAATAAAATTTTATTATAAAATAAATTATTGGTGTTTTATTTTTGTTTTTCAACAAAAAAAGACATCGGCGCACGTGCCCTGCCGATGTCTGCCATGTTGATCTGTCCTTCGTATCAACGATGCTTGCTGGCCAAAATATTATGTGTTTTCGTCAAATACTTCTTCACATTCTTATATTCCGCACTCGCGACACCTGCAAAAAGAATATCGATAACCGTTAGCATAGCGATACGAGAACCCATCGCACCGCTGCGAATCGTAACCTCAGGCGTGGATATGCTCAGCACGATATCGGCATTATCCGCCAGCTCGCTTTTTGTATACTTCGTTATCGCAATAATACAGGCGCCATTTTTCTTGGCGATTTCCAACGAATCCAGAATATCAATCGTGTCGCCTGAATTCGAGACAAAGATCGCCACATCGCCCTTATCGAGCAGTGTAGCCGCCGTTAACTGACTATGCCCGTCCGTATACGCATGGCACATTTTGTTGATGCGCGAGAACTTCTGCTCCCCATCAATCGCAACGAGCCCTGATGCACCAATACCGAAGAACACAACCCGATTGCTCTCGCGCAGCACCTGCACGGCACGGCCGATTTCTTTCCGGTCAATGACACAGAGCGTATCCTCGATGGATTTACTATTGTTGCGCGAAATATTAGAGATGATCGTATCTAAATCATCCCCTGGTTGAATGTCTGTATACTGATCCTTCTGCTCGTCATCCATCGATCCGATTGATGCGGAGATGCTGACGATAAAGCTGCGGTAGCCTGAATAGCCCATCGTCTTGCAGAAGCGAAGCACGGATGCATCACTGGTTTTCGTCAGCTGCGCCAAGTTCTTGATCGACAAGTGCGGTATCTCCTCTAGGTTGGCAAGTACATACTCAGCAACGATGCGTTCTACTGGCGTAAGACTATCCTTCATATCACGGATTTTGATTAAAATATTATCATGTATCGACATATGTCTATCCCTACTCGCCAAGAAATTTTATTTCGAAATAAAACAATCATTTTGGTATTATATTTTATTCTAGCTTGCATCTTGTCGGAATGCAATGACTTTCATCGCACAATTGTAAAATTTCCAAAAATTATACAGGGAATAGTTACAAAAAAAGGCAACAGCTTTTCAGCCATTGCCTTGTTCACGATCTATATTATTTCACATAATAATGGAGCGGATAGGTGCGATATTGTGCCGGAGGCATTTTCTCCGTCGTGTAAAAGCCCGCTGGTGACTGCAGCAGATCCGGAATGCGATTGACCACCGTTGCACAGGTAAGCTCTACGGTAGCCGGGCACGCGATCTTAACCTCTGTCTTCGGTTCACCCTTGATGATCCAGTCATTATGATCCACTTCGTCCTCCGCATATACCTTGCCGATGCATTCTGTCACGATGACCGATCCTTGATGGGTTACCGTAGTGACAACCGCGGACATACCCGTCGCGTCGCCGGCCGGAATCGTTCTGCCGAGCGTCGTCGAGTACAGATCTTTGTCATGCGTCATCGGAATCAACTGCTGATCCATCGACTTGATCGTCCAGCCGAACTGCGAGCACAGCCACTCATTGGCATTGCGCATGAAGGAAGGCAAGTCATTGTTGCTTGCAATCTTCTCTTCAAATTCCGCAAGCGTCAATCCCGCACCATGAACCTCTGCCAGTGCAATGCCGTACTCTTCCACGTTGTAGCTGGACATGCCTTCGATTCTCGCAATCTGATGCGTTGCCCCTGCCAATGTCGTGATCAAGCTGCCCCAGAATACATCCTGATACCCGGATCCCGTCAACGTGCAGTTGTTGTCCTTCGCCAGCCGATCCAACCGGTTCGTCAGCGCCGGAGAAGTCGTCCATGGATAGAAGGCCTCTTCGCATGTACTGATGGCGTTCACCCCATAACGCGCAGCAAGTTCGAATGCAGCATACGTATCGCTTAGCAAGCTCGTCGTCGCAATAATGCACACCTGCGCGTCACACTCCTTGAATACTTCCTCTGCATCCGAGCGAATTGGCACGTTCAGCTTCACGCCGAGTCCCGCTACTTCGCCAACGTCCTTGCCGACGACGTTCGGATTAAGATCGACTGCACCAACGATTTCAGCCCCTTTTTCATACAAATATCTCAAAAAGTAAATTCCCATTTTCCCGCAGCCATATTGAATCACTCTGATTTTTTCTCGCATGTGGACAGCCTCCTTAATGGATTGTTATTAATTTCACAATCTAATGTATCTGAAATACTTGGAGCTCCTATGTCCTCATCATAAACTCTATAGCAACTATAGAGTCAATCCCTTTTGTACGGGAATCTGCAATTTCATGAACATGTTGCGCTCCTCATGATGAAATACCGGCAGTTCAACTACGACTTCGCAAATGTAATCGCCTATGATGTCGTAATCAAGCTCGCGAACGTAGGCGAGCAGCTTATTAGCGCACTCCTGCTCATCGAAGAAACTGCTGCAATAGATGCACAAATAGTCGTGCTCGGGAATCCATTCAACCCCCTCTTGCATAGCAAAGTCATCATCGACAAATAGAAATATTTCCGTGGATACGAACTCGCCTCGCTTCAACCTGTCCTTGCGTATCATTGAACCGACATTGCAGAAGTATGCCATCGGCAGGTGATTCACAATTGCCTGTGTTCGCAGCTCCCGCAATATATACTCATAGGACTCCAACGTGTTCTCATATATATTGATGCCGCTGTCATAGCAAAAGATTTTGCGTGCAGAAATGTGCTCCAGCACAATATGCCCATCTTTTGGCGTTTGTATATACGTTTCATAATTGTTGATGCTTACGTTAACTGCTTTCCTCATCTGCTCTAGTTCATTCATCTTCTGCTCAATGAGCGCCGCCTGCTTCCGCAGCATTGCAGGAATCGATTCGACCTCTTCATGATCGAGCCAAGCCTTGATGCTGTACAAGGACATTCCCAGATACTTCATATAGTTGATCATGTCCAATCTTGCGCACTGCTTGATTGCATAATACCGATAACCTGAGCTTTCTTCAATAAACTCAGGCTTCAAGAGACCGAGTTTGTCGTAATAGCGAAGCGTTTGTACAGAGGTATGATTCAGCTCGGCCATGCGGCCGATGGATAGTTTCGTCATGACGATGCACCTCAACTAGTAAGCTATTAAACGTATCTCTATCCTCTTCGCTTCATCATGTCGATTATCCTTCTACGATCCCCACCGTTACAGCATTGGTTGTTAGCGTAAGACATTCCGTTTCTTTATCCTCCTCATGCCCACGCCTGTAACGTATGCAAGAATAATTGGAGGATAGTAGGAGCAGCTGCAAGTGCCTCTGCATGCAGTTTCCACCTTTCTAATTCGCTAATTCATAAGAAAAGATTATATAAAAAAGGCGCTTTCCGCTTGGAAAGACGCCTGACTGAAATGACTGTATATAAAGATGAATACTAATTTTATTGCTCCACGAACAATGGCACCTGAACAAAACCTTGTTCCGTCGTTTTGATGAGACCGATGTCCGACAGGCGGAGTTCGGGAACGACAACGAGGGCAAGCAGCGATAAGGTCATGAACGCATAATTCATCGTGCAGCCTGCCTTGTTCAAGGCTTCGCTAACTGCCTTCGACTGTTCCGCCACTTGCTCGAACGGCGCATTCGACATAAGGCCAGCAACGGGCAACGGCAAAGTTACGATTTCCGTCTCGGTAACGAGCGCGATACCGCCCTGCATATCGGCAACCACATTCGCCGCTTTCGCCATAAGCTCATCGGAGTTGCCGATGACCATGACGTTATGACAATCATGTGCCACCGTCGAAGCCAACGCAGCCGGTTCCTGGAACCCTACACCGGATACGAAGCCTACTGCCTGCTTGCCCGTACCACGGTGGCGCTCGATCACGGCTAATTTACATAAATCCGCTTGATCTCGTAATGATGCGATTCCGTCTTCAACCTGCACAGACACAAGCAATTCCTTCGTGTCCACATGATTCTCCCTCACTTGAATCGAACGAGCGGTTGCAACACCGCCCGTAATCGGTGCTTCAATCACGAAGTCTTCTGCCTTTACCGGACGAGCCAAGTGTACGGAGCGAATCGCTGATTCGGGATAATGGAACTCTGGAAGTTCGACGACCATTTGACCATGCTCGGCGACTACTTGTCCGGCAGTAATCGTCATGATTACATTCACGTCGGAAATATGACCGTCCAGCATAATCATGTCCGCGAACGAACCCGGCGTAATCGAACCTACATCCCGCGCCACGCCAAATCGTTCTGCCGTATTAATGGTTGCCATCTGGAATGCCGTCACAGGACGCACTCCCTGCGCAATCGCATGGCGTACAACGAAATCCATATGTCCTTCATCTACTAGCGACTCTGGACTCCGATCGTCGGTGACGAGTATCATGCGGCGCGTGTCGATATTGTGCTCAGTATGGGCCTTGATTGACTCCGCAACGTCATGCCATGCGGAACCGCGTCTCATTTTCGCATACATGCCTAGCCGCACGCGTGCGATGACATCCTCCGCATTCACGCTTTCATGGCAACCGGTAATCCCGCTGGCGGCATATGCTGGCAATCGCCAGTCTTGAACAGGCCATGTATAGTGTCCATCAGCTACTCTGCCTGCGCGCAAGGCAGCTTGAATTTCCCCAATCATTTTGTCATCGCCGAATACGACGCCCGGGAAGTTCATGACTTCGCCAAGGGCAATCATGTCCGGGCCCCACGTAAAGGCTTCCGCTACCTCGGCCGGTCCAATCGAAGCGCCTGCCGTCTCCAGCTCTGGGCCGGTAGAAGGCACGCAGGAAGCGACCTGCATGTAAGCGGCGAGTGGAGTCGTTCTCGCTTCATCAAGCATAAGCTTCAATCCCGGAAGTCCGAGAACGTTCGTAATCTCATGCGCGTCGAAAAAGCCGCCTGTTGTCCCTTTTGGCAATACAGCTCTTGCAAATTGCGTTGGCGTAATCTGGCTGCTCTCAATATGGCAATGCCCGTCAAGCAGTCCGGGCGCTACATAACGGCCCTGTGCATCAATAACTTTCGTCGTGTCTCCGATAAGATGACTTGCATCCTTGCCTACAAATGCAATCCTTGAACCTTGTACACCGATGGACATATCGTCCAATATTTCTCCAGAAGTCACATTGACCAGCTTGGCATGCTGAATGACAAGCGTCGCTTTCTTATCTCCTCTTGCCGTTGCTACGAGGTCAGGCACGCATTCTGCTAGATGCGGTCTTGCAAAGAGTGATGCGGATCCCATTATGTCGATGTCTCCTTTGTAAGAAAAATATGGTTATACATGATGCCATCCTCCCATTATAGGTGATTGGGAAAATATTCTCTACAAGAAAAGACCGCAGCTAAGCTGCGGCCTACTTCCATTTACTATGATTAGCTTGTTAATCAGGGTTCACTATAATCACATCTGCCTAACTTTTATTTCACAGACTGTTGTCCTGCAATACGGCCGAATGTAATGGCGTCCGCAACCGCGTTGCCGCCGAGACGGTTCTTGCCGTGGATGACACCTGTTACTTCACCTGCTGCGAACAAGCCTGGGATCGGTTGTCCCTTCTCATTCAATACTTGAGTCGTCTTGTTGATCACCACGCCACCCATCGTATGGTGAACGGATGGAACTGCTTTTTCAATATAATAAGGGCCCTTGCTCATGTCCTTTAGGCCAGCACGATGATGGAAGTCCTTATCGTCTCCTGCTTTTGCGAAGCCGTTGACCCGCTCAATTGTTGCCTTCAATGCAGCCGGATCGATGTTGAAGAACTTTGCAGCGTCTTCAAGCGTGTCCGCTTTATACAGCATGCCTTCCTTCACGAGCGCATCGTATTCGTCCTTGTGCACCTCGTGCGTCTTACTAATATTCGCAATATCTTCGTTCCACAGTTGGTAAGCGTATTTTCCCTCCTGCGCCAAAATTGCCTTGGAAATTACGTCGCGGCGTTCAAGCTCTTCAACAAACCGCTTACCGCTTTGGTTCACAAGGATTGCGCCATCGAAGCGGCTGTCCGCTACGAGCGAAATAACACCTGTTACTGGATCGCAGACCGGATACGTTTGAATGCTCTCCATGTTCGTTAATGCTGCCCCTACATCCTGAGCCATCACGATACCGTCACCTGTAGAGCCAGGAGCATCTGTTGTCATGTATTTCTCGTCATACTCCGGATTATATTTCTTACGCATTTCTACATTGGAGCCAAAGCCGCCGGATGCAATGATAACGCCCTTGTTCGCATGGAATGTCAGCTTGCTTCCTTTAGCGCCTGTTGCTTCTACGCCGATTACTTTGCCAGAGCTGTCTGTGAGCAGCTTTTCCACTTTCGTATCTGTCTTCAGCGGAATGCCAGCCCCATCCAAATGCTTCTTCAGCTTCGTAATCAGCTCTGCCCCTGTATGTCCCTGTGGAATAAGCGCGCGCTTCACGGAGTGTCCACCGAACTGGAAGAGATGATCCGGCAAAAATTCAACCTTGATCTCATCCTTCAGCCATTCTGCTGCTTGGGTCGCATTCTCAGCCATCGTGCGCACCATCTCTGGATCACCGACGTTGTCGCCGCCCTTCAGCGTATCCTTAATAAACAATTCGACATCATCTTTAATGCCAAGTTTCTGTTGAACCCATGTGTTCGCTGCGTTCATTTCCCCGCCGGAAATCAATGTGTTGCCGCCAACGGTTGGCATCTTCTCCAACAGAACGACAGTAGCCCCTGCCTTCTTCGCTTCAATTGCCGCACTGAATCCCGCTCCGCCTGCACCAACCACAACGATGTCATAGGTTTGTTCCGCAGGCTCCTCGGATTTATTGGAGGAATCGGCCTTCTTCGCGATGAGCGTAATTCCTGCTTTAGATACAGCATCTTGGACTGCATCAATGAAGCCATGGCTCGTCATGCTGGAGCCGCTGATTGCATCTACTTCAGCCGTATTGGTGCTGATCATATTTTCTTTCAGCTGTTTATATACAGGCTCGGCCAGAACTTCGTTCTCCTTCTGTTCGAGTACCTTAATATCCGTAATTTCATTATTGTCGAATGTAACCTCTACCTTGATCGCACCGTGCTTGCCATCACCTTCCCCGACAGATGTAATGGTCTTGCCTTGTTCCTGCTGTGCGGCTCCTTGCGATTCCTTGCCACTTCCATTGCCACAAGCTGCTACCATTACAATAAGACATAAAATGAGCAGCCAAGTTCCAGCCTTACGAATGCTCTTCATGTTGTTATACCCCTCGTCTGTATATACTGGTTGTCCGCTGCGCACGCGGAAGATGTACCGTACATAGATAAGAGTAGCATATATTTGTAATGTTAAAAGTGAAAGTTATCACTTTCACCTAGTATATCTTTTATTTTCATTATTTTAGAAGTAGACTTTGCTTCATGTACTCCGATTGCAGCAGTCCCATATGGATAATATCGTGCCAAGCTCCATCGCGGAATAATGCCTCTTTCATAACCCCCTCTTGCTTAAAACCCATTTTCGAGTACAGCCTAATCGCTCTTTCGTTAAAATCGAACACCCGCAAGGACAATCGATGCAAATTCAACTCATTGAAGGCATAGTGCAGCAAAATCTGCATTGCTTCCTGACCGTACCCTTTCCCCCAATAATCCGGTTCGCCGATATCTATTATCAGCTCCGCATTGCGATTTTTGTAATCGATTGAAATGAGCGACATGATTCCGATGGGCGTATCCGTGTCTGCGTCACCAATGATATACGATTTCGAACTCGAAGATCCAAGTATAACAGTGCGAACAAAAGCATCAGTATCCTCAGGAGCATATACATCCATATGCGGATTCGTTGTCTCCATCACCCTTGCATCGTTTCTCCAGCTATGATACACCTGTGCATCCTGCTCCGTCATTTTGCGCAATCGGATTCTTTCTGTTGTGAACATAGGAATGCCTCCCTGCTTCTCTCTTGTTTAGAAAACTAATAATAACTGCTTTATCCCTATTATCAGCCTTGCAAAAAGAGGAAAAAAGGGTATAATCCTTGCTTACATGTCCCCTTTTAGTGAGGTGAGTCAATTGCTTCAACTGGATTATTTATCATTGCGCGCCTATCTCTACGAGCGTGAACATGAGCATACCGCAATGCTGCGGCTGCAAGAACTGGAGAATGTATGGCATTGCAGCCGGAAAAATGCTAAACGAAAGCTACATAAGCTGGTATCTGAGTATGATTGTACTTACATTCCCGGATGCGGCAGAGGAAATCAATCCGAGATTTGCTTCGTTACGGATTTTTATGAGGATCTGCTTGATTTCATTCAGCTCTGTCTTCAGCAGCAGGACATGGAGCAGCTGCTTCAAGTGCTTCAGCTTCCTTTTCCAAGGCAGTGGATCGGTGATTTGCAAAAGCCTATTCAAGAGCAGTTTGGGCTGCAGTCTACAACAGTAGGTAAGGATGTGTTACATGCCATTACGACCTATCCGGTAACGAATCTTGATCCTGCGTTCGTATCGATCACCTATGATTCAATGCTTGCCTCGTTGATCGGGGATACACTGCTCCGTTATGATGCCGATCAGAATGAGCTTGTGCCTCATTTAGCTATTGGGTGGGAGGTCGATGAACAGGGGCTAACATGGACGATATATTTGCGCAAGCAGGTATGGTTCCATCACCATCGCGCTTTGACAAGTCGGGACGTCAAGTTCAGCATGGAGAGGCTCATGCATTCAGCCTGTCCCAATCGCTGGCTAGCCCGAGATATCGCATCTATAGATTGTCCTTCGCCACTCGTGGCTCGGATTATACTACATCGCTCGAATCCTTTGTTTGGGCGCTATCTAGCATCAACACCGATGATCATCCTCCCCGAAGATGGTGAGAATACGGACAGCTTCTTTATCGGCACAGGGCCATATCGGATTGTATCCTGCCAGCAGAATCGAGTTGTACTGCATGCATTTGATTCGTATTTTCGCGAGCGCGCTTATATGGATGAAATTCATTGTTGGCAAATGCCCCCGGAACGGGCACATCTTATCCAATATGACATTCCTAGCACTGGAACAGTTCCTTTCAATGCGGCATATGATCGTCCCACGGAACTTGGATATCGGTTTGCTATGTATAATACAAAGCACTCTTCTACCATGCAGAATCGCATGCTGCGGAAAGCGTTGAACGAATTGCTGGACATGGAAACCATGTGGAGAGAGCTTGGCAGAACTGGGCTTATCCCTGCCTCTCATTTTTTTCCGTGGAGGAGCACTCCGATCAGGAAAAGTCTAACAGAAGCAATAAGATGGCTAGCCATCAGCTCCTATAGCGGCGAAAAGCTGCGGCTATATATGCTGGATATCCCAGAGGCATGGGAGGAAGCGACATGGATTAAACAAAGGGCGCTCTGTATCGGGATCCATATCGAACTTCATCCCTACTCCTTCAACGATGTCCATGATTCGACTAACGATCCGCACATGGATATCATCCTGTCCGGTGAGGTATCATCACTTGATCCGCATCTGTCAGTGCTTGCTGCTTTCCGCAGCGATGCATTGGCTTTCCGTCGTTATTTGAGCGATGAACAGCTCGAATGGATTGATTCCCAATTCGTTTTGTTCCAGCATGAAAATGCGGAGGAGAGAGAAAGTCGAATTGATCGCATCGTCCAATACGTAGTTGATGAAGCCTGCATTGGTTTCATGCATCATCCGCAGCACGTGCGCCCCATTCATCCGATGCTGCAGCATGTTCAATATGATTCATTTGGATTTGCTGACCTGTATAAATTATGGACTCCACTGTTGAAAAATTAATATATAACCAACAGGAGCGCAGTATGCTTTGTCTTATTTTGTGCATATTGGCTCCTGTTTTTTATTTGCTTGCGTACTGCCTCAAAAATGACAAAGATTGCTCCAATGCCTTCATTCCAGACTCGGTATCTAACTTAAATTGAAACTCATGCTCGGTAATCGCCTCATTCTGCACGAAAAAGAGCGAATGAACCGGGACATTCACCGCCTCCAGCCTTGCAGCCAGCTCTCTTCCGTGCTCCTCAAATGAATTTTTGTTGCCATCGGTAATAAAGGTTGGTGGATAATCCTTCGTCACAAAGTTCACAACCGAAGCTAACTTCACCTTCTCCACTTCATGCCAATTCTTCTCTCCGATGTAGCTCCAAGCTACTTGATTCAAGAAAAATTGCACAGGCAGTGAATACTTCGTACTGTGGAACAGTTGAAGATCGAATGGGCCGCAATACAGCAGCATTCCCTTTATCGTGTCTCGTGGCACTGCTTGCTCCATACCCATTTGACGTGCCAAATCTGAGTTCGTCTGAATAGCTGTATAGTTGCTGGCAATCTGTGCTCCTGCCGAATCTCCAGCAAAGAATAGCCGATTTGTATCAATCGGGAAGCGATCTGGATTTGCCTTCACATATTGATAACATTCATCCAGTTGCAAAAGAGGCGTAGGATATTTGGCTTCTGGTGCGCGCTCATAATTCATCGCCAATACCACATAACCTTGACTTGCTAACATGGTGGAAAAAATCGCAAGATCCTTCTTATCCCCTCCAACATACGCGCCTCCATGCACCCAGATAATAGTCGGGTATGATTTCGCTCCTTCGGCGCTTGATGATTGTGGCAAGTATATATCGAATCGGTTGTCCTTATACCTTGATGGATAGGTCAAATCATGCTGAACCTGCACTTGGCTGCTATACGAAGCATACCCTGCTGGCTGGGTCGCGATTGGAGTCTCAAATAGTTTTCTTACAAACAGCGCCGTTAATGCAGGTGTGCTGTTCACCAATATGTAGGGAACCAAAATAATGAGAACAAGGGAGATCAGAAGCCCGATTCTGCGTTTTCGCGGTTTTTTCGTACGTCGCATGACCAGCCCCCCTTTGACTATTTATCCATTATAACGCATAAATCATTCCACTCAAAAATCACAAAGAGCGCATAGCCTAGCTATCTAGACTATCACGCTCTTGGTTATAAGCCAATGCTATATTGACGTGTATAACGGCAACGATATCATTAGGATTGAGTTTTTATCCATTTCGCCATGTCAGTAATAACATCAAGCGGTACGTTGCCCGGCAGCATATATTCTTCTCCAGTCGATGGTTTATCATACGGTACAAAAACATGGTTCAGCTTCGGATACAGCTTGTATGCGACATTGGTACGAGCCGACAGCGCCTTCTTCCAGCCGTCTAAATGCTCCTTGCCCACTTGGACATCATTGTCCCCTTGGATGAGGAACATCGGAACTTGCTGAGTCTTCGCAATGTCTCCGCCATAATAATCGCGGAAATCAAACCACCAAGAAGGTGTGCCGATTGGCAAATTTGCCGGGTAGTTGTCGACTGTATATTCTTTATTTTTTATGATTTGAAGGGACTGCTTCCATGCTGCTACTTGTGCTTCCAATTGAGCAATTGCCTGCTCTGGAAGCTTCGACTCCTTTGCACGAGCCAATTGGCCTTCGAATTGCGTCAGCATGAGATCCTCAAGCGGGCCAGATGGCCCTGCTGCAACTACAGCTCCCCGAATTGCCTTCGCAGTATCTTGAGCAAGAATTCTAGGCACGAGCATTCCGCCTTGACTGTGGCCAAGCACAAAGATCTGCTGCTTGTTCAGCCGCTTGTCTTGGGCCACCCAAGCAACCGCATGAAGGGCATCATCTATCGTCTCTTCCTTCACCGTAAAGCGTGGAACTGCGGTGGACTGATACGAATATTCACGCGTCCGCTTCTCATAACGAATCGTTGCAATCCCTTGCTTGGCAAGGCCGACGGACAGGTCACGGAACATCTTGCTGCTGCCGATCGATTCATCTCGATCATTCGCACCCGATCCATGTACAAGCACCAGAACCGGATAATTTCCGTCTCCTGTCGCTGGCACTGTCAGTGTGCCCGGCAGCTTGAATTCCCCTTCTCCGATTACGATCGACTCTTCTCTATAAGCACCCTTATCATCATAGGATGGGGCTTGATACTGACCTTGGGGTACGAAGTTGAAATACATATCATCCACCAAGCCGTCCTTAGCATAACGGAGTACCACGGATAATACCGAGCCTTTATCAGTCTTGAATGAGACGGCAGCATTGCGATGCACATCATTTTCAGTTTGCGTGACTTGGATCAATTGGGTTGGCTGCCCGAACATCGTCGTAATTTGCTTGGCAAACATGCCGATCGGGTACACGTGACCCGCTTTCTTGAGTGCCGGAGTCAGAGAAGATTGGATCTGCTCCACCGCTTCCGGACGGTCAGCGGCTGCTGCGAATTGCATGACAAATTGAGACGCACGCGTCTTCCAGTCCGACGTCTCTGCTTCCACTTTCCCATTTACCCACTTCGCTTGAATGTGCAGGGCTTCACACAGATCGTTCCAAGGTACAACCAGAGTTCCTTGCTCCACTCTAGGTGCCACAGTCAGCTTCAACGGTTGGCCGCTAATCGTCGATTCAACAGACCCGCTGCGTACGATCCATACACGATCCCCATAAGTAACCGTTGCTTCTTTCGTACTCTGATCCCACTTTACATAAGCTCCAATTGCGTTCGCCGCTTGCCGCAGTTGCACCATACTAGCAGTTTCCTTCTTTTCTGATGCCGCTTCCTGCTTCGTCTCCTCCGCAAATGCAGTTGGGACTGCGCTCCCGAGCAGCAAGCATGCTGCCATCATCCATTTCCAAGCTGATTTATTCAATTGGAATCCCCCCGGCCACAGAATTAGAACCCATTAGACATTTAGATAAATGTCTAAATAAAAGATATCACAACACCCAATTCCATGTCAAAAGAATCCATAACCCCTCTCCCCCTAACATTGGCGGGGATAGTCGCTATGAATCCAGCTCATATTAACAACACATTCGGTTCACGATTGAACCGAGTGCAGCACGGCTAGACAGATGCTTGCATCTATCCAGCCGCAAACTTACTATGCCTTATTGGGCTCATTTCAAGAGGAGGCTATCATCCATGTCCATTCCTAAACATCGCCGGGAAAACGCCGATAAAATCCGCAAGCAAACACCGCATGCGCATGGCAAGGTGAAATCATTCAAGGAGCTTGTTGAGGAGTAACATGCATGATAAGGGGCGACTTGGGCATTTCGCTTATCTCGTAATGATGCAGCGAAGCTTAGTCCCCCTCCTTCTCCCTAATGGTATGAAAATTGTATCGTATCACAAAGAATGAATTGATTTGAAGGCTGATTTTCCTTCTAGGTGCAAAAGCTTGCATGGAGAGGTATTCATTGTACGCAGATACATCGTACGCAAAGTCTGAAGATTGGAAACTTACTTCTCTGGATTGTTCTCTGATTGTTCTTTCATACGTGCGAATACGAATTCATAGCTGTGGTTGCCATGATTCAAGGATCGCTTAACGCGTGAAATGGTAGCCGTGCTTGCATTCGCCTCAGCTTCAATCTCACTGTATGTGTTATGGTTGTGCAGCATCTTCGCAACCTGAAAACGCTGAACCATCGTCTTAATTTCATTTACTGTGCACAAATCATCAAAGAAAGCATAGCACTCTTCAATCGTCTCCAAAGATAAAATCCCTTGGAAAAATTCATCTAACGCTTTCCCCTGCAGCTCTTCTATTAACATATGTTTACCTCCTTGAGTACTGACTGGCTGATTTCCAATCTCATCATGTTGAAGGTGGGATTAGAAGGTCATTCATATGACATATCCAGTTATGTGATTTTTTTCTCCAAGTATCTGAAATAGGTATAACATATTATAGCATTATTTTTCATTAGTAATTAATACCACATATTTCATAAGAAGAGCAGCACCTTCCATAGAAAAAAAGCTGGCTCTATGCACCAACTTTTCTTCTTATCGTTTGCGATTATGCTGCTTTGGAAGCTTTGGAAGCTTTCGTAGATTTTCCCAAGAAACCGTACAAAATGTTGAGAAGCGGTGCAACAATACAGAAAATAGCGAACGGCAAATATTCAAGTGTCGATACGCCGAGTGTCCCTGTAATAAATACCCCACTGACGCCCCAAGGAATGAGCGCATTAAAAGCTGCTCCGCCATTGGCGAGTATTCTCGTCATTTCCTTGCGTCCCACATCAATCGCATCATACTGAGACTTGAACGCTTCTCCCGGTAAAATAATGGACAAGTACTGCTCTCCAAGGAGAAGGTTAATCCCCATCGAGCTAAGCGCCGTCATCAGAATCAGCTTTCCTTTTGTGCTAACAAATGAAGAGATGCGAGAAATAATCGTTTTGATGATGTTCATTTCTACCAACAGCCCGCCTAATGATAATGCAAGCAAAATAAGGGATACAGACCACATCATGCTCTGGATACCGCCGCGAGACAACAGCTTGTCCACGCTCTCAACGCCTGTCTGCGCAACATAACCATCCTGCATCAGCTTAGACAGGCTTGCCAAGCTTGTTTCTGGGTGATAAATAAACAGAACTCCGATGGTAAAGACAATGCTTAGCAGCAAAGTCGGGATGGCCGGAATCTTGCGCCATGCACATAAGAAGAGTACCAATACCGGAATCAAGGTCCATGCAGATACGGTAAATGACGAATTCAAAGTCTGAACAAGTTCATTGATTTGTTCGCCTGTCGTCAGCACCTTCGCGTGACCTACAATTCCAAAGAACAAAAGCGAAATCAGGAAGGCGGGAATAACAACTCGCAGCATATAACGGATATGTTCGAACAAGTCAACCTCACCAATGGCCGAGGACAGGTTCGTTGTATCCGATAAAGGCGAGACGTTGTTTCCTAAGAATGCACCTGAAATGATTGCCCCGGTCGTAATGGCGGGATGGTATCCCATAATCTGCCCCATTCCGAAGAAGGCAATACCTACAGTTGAGATCGTAGTGAATGAGCTCCCTACTGTAATACCAACGACTGCACAAATGATAAAAACAGAAGGCAAAAAATATTTAGCGGACAAGATGCCAAAGCCATAAACCATAATCGTCGGAATTGTTCCTGCTGCAATCCACACGCTGATTAAGGCTCCAATTAGCATAAAGATGAGAATAGGGATTAATCCGGGTGTAATGCCGTTCGATATTCCTTTGTGAACGCGATCCCAAGATATGCCCTTTATTTTAGCGAAGACGATAATAATCCCCAGAGAGAATAGTATCGGAATTTGTGGATCCATGCTTAAGCCGATAATACAAGCTCCTATAATGGCTAATAAAACAACTAAAAGAAATAGGCTTTCTTTCAGTGTAACCTCTTCTTTCTTCATATAAGCCGAACTCCTTCATGACCAACTATTGCAATGCTGCGCTCGCAAATGGGGTCTATAGATTGGACATATACCTGCTGTGTTTAGCAATTCATGCGTTGTTCAGCCTTATTGTACGCACCATGCCATACAGGTCCTACAAATTGATTAAGCGCGAATCCGCCTCCAATGCCTGCTGTAACGAATTGCTTCGCTGTAGCTACTGCATCCTTGACCGACATCCCCTTCGCAAGACCAGCAGCGATAGCCGCCGCAAATGTACACCCTGCACCATGATTATGGTTCGTATCCAGCTTCTCTGCTTCGAACAATGTGAACGATTGACCATCGAACAGCAGATCAATAGCCTTCTGATCTTCCAATGTCTTGCCACCCTTAATGACTACGTGCTGTGCTCCAAGCTCATGAATCTTGGTTGCAGCTTCCTTCATATCCTCTAGCGTGCTAACTTTGCGAATTCCCGCAAGCTGTCCCGCTTCGAATAAATTGGGCGTCACAACCGTTGCTCTAGGAAGCAGAAGCTCTCGAATGGCTTCACCGTTTTCCGGTTGAACAACTTCATCCTCGCCTTTGCACACCATAACTGGGTCGATGACGACATTCGTGATGTCGTGCTGGTCAATAACCTCTCTAAGCAGTTCGATCACAGGAATGGAACCGAGCATGCCTGTCTTCATCGCATCTAGTTTGCCCCCAGATAGTACGGTTTTAATCTGATTGCGAACAAGTTCAGGATCAATCGGATATACGGCATGATGCCAGTTGTTATCCGGATCCATCGTAACGATGGAAGTAATGGAAGAGAAGCCAAATGTTCCGTATTCTTCAAACGTTTTCAGATCCGCTTGTAGTCCAGCGCCGCCGCTAGAGTCCGAACCTGCAACCGTTAATACCTTTTTGATGTTTGTCATATCCAGCACTCCTTGGATAAAGAGGAATGCGCAACAACCGAAGATTGTTACGCATTCCATTTTATAAATTTGAAACTTACATTTCGTACAAGTATATTTTTTCCAGCTTGTCTTGAATAGCTTTCTCAATCTTAAGCGCATATTCTTCGAATACGTCTTTGTCATGAGCATATGGAGACAAGGCACAAGCACGAAGGATTGTAACTTTTTCAACACGATCCCATTCTTCTCTGCTGAATCCAAGGCTGTTGACGAATTCCAATGGGCTGTTGCCATAGTCAGGAATTGCAAAGTCTGTATGAGAAGTGATGAATTCGTTGTTATACAATCCGCCCTTCACATAGGAAGCGTAATTGAAGAATTCATGGTTCAATTTGTTCATTTTCTCCAAGTCTGTGTTGCCTTCTTCGTTAAATACATAGTCAACCATGTTGAAGTCTGGTTTAGTCAATGGATGAAGTTTAATCACTTTGCCATTAACGTTGAATGTTCTTTCCTTCAAGAAGTTGTAGAAGCGATAAGCGCCTTCGATGCTTGCGCCCATCAACTTACCAAAGCCTGTAACGTTAAGCGGCAATACTTTGTGAGCTGTCCATACAGCTGCTGCTGTTGCACCTGCTTTGGAACCTTCGAGAATGTACGCGCCGAGCAATGCTGGGATATCTGCACCCTTCTCGAACACGTATGTTGCGAAGTAAGAGATTGCATCGCGCATTCTGATATCTTGAATAACAATTGCACCTGCAGAGTAAGGGATATAGCCCATTTTGTGCGGGTCAATTGTAATGGATTCAACTTGGCTCATTGCTTTGAAGGCTTCATATACGTCTTCAGTAAGCCATTCGTCCTTCAAGCTCATATCTGTGAAGACATTGTGTTTCTTGAATACTTCATTAATTTTGTTATATTCGATGAATTGATCATTTTCATCCAAGAAGATGGAACGTGCATATCCGCCGTAAGCTGCATCGACATGGATATAGAAGTAAATGCCTTCCTTCGCCAATTTTTCACGAAGGGCAACCATTTTATGAATATGGTCGATTTGACCTTCTTCTGTACTGCCGACTACGCCGACAACCCCAAGGACTGGCGTATTTTCTGCTGCCAGTTCACGAATGCGTGTTTCCAGCTTTTCAATATCCATGTGATAGCTGCTGTCTACATCGATTGCTTCAACAGCATCCAAGCCGATACCGATAATGTCGGCTGCTTTCAACCAGGAATAGTGTTTTGTTTGTGGAATCAACCATTTACCAAGCTTGTCCAAATAACGGCCGCTGCGTGCGGATTTTGCTTTGATATCATCCAATTTGTCTTGAACTTTGTCCAAGATGTCCATAATTTCATTCGTAGGCATGTTGAGCAATTCCCATTCGGATTTGCCTTCTACATGCTCAGGTGCAACTTCTTTAATTGCAAGCGGCAAGGACTTGATGTTACGTGCATACCAGAGACCTTCCAAGTTCGCGATGGAACCATCGGCACAGATGTGGCCCCAGCTATGTCCTTCGCGATAGCTCATCATTTTGCACAATTGATGTCCAACTTCTTCTTCCATTTGGGATGTACCCGGAGAAGATTCATAAGCTACGTTGTTACCATTCCATAGCATTGCTGCTGTATAAGCGATAATCGCAGGCATCAATGTTTCAGAGTTCATATGACCCCAGAAGCGTCCTGCTGTATGCCAAGGCAAGGATTCGGAACGAAGCTTGGAAGACAATTGATCGAATACGCTGCGCATATGGTCTGCAGTATTTTGGAAGCTCTCAGAGCTCTTATCGAAAGGAGAGATGACTGGCAAATCTTGCGGTTGATAGTTTTGTCTCCAGCCAACATGCTCGTCCACAATTTTATTCAATACTTCTTTGAAGAGATTAACGTTTTCGCCTTTAGAACCAAGGAATAATGCTTTCAGGTTAATTTCCGGAATTTGATAGTTCATGTTCTATTCCTCCCGTGATGTATAAATGAATTGAATGTGATGAAACGAATTGATGAAGCACTTAATTTGTGAAACTATTCACTCTTTTTCCAGCTTGGCTTCTTGAATTTATATATGATAAGGGCGATGCCCACCATAACAATTGTTGCGCCTACTTGATAAATGATATAACCCGTTGTTTGGCTTGGTTCGAGAATAGATGGTGGAATCAAGCTAACAACCAATGTAATGCCTACGCTCAACAAGGCCAGCAAAGCTACGAACCACATCAAGCCATTGCCTTTGCTGCCAAGTCGGAATGGTCTTTCGACTTCAGGCATTTTGTAACGAAGACGAATTGCTGAAATTGCGATAAAAGCATATACGAGACAATAGAGAATTGTCGTTGTAATTGTGATAATCAAGAACGCACTGTTTACGTCAGGTACTACGATATAAAGAACGGAAACTAACGAGATAACAATCGCTTGGATCAATACGAACGAAATTGGAATACCTTTTCCATTTCTCTTTTGGAAGAATGGCGGCAAGTTACCATCTTCTGCGACCTTGATCATCGATTTACTTGGTCCAAGTACCCATGCACTAAGTTGAACAAGTACACCGATCAAAATCATTGCCGATATAATATTAACGAAAATTGATGGAATGCCTAAGTCTTCACAGAAGATCAGGTAAGGCTGCGTAATGTTCGCAAGTTCCATTTTCCCCATTGGAACACCGTTTGCTACAGTAAGACCTGCAATCAGGTTGAAAATAACCAGCAGGATAACGGAAGCGATAACTGCAATCGGATAGTTGCGTTTCGGATTTTCAATGTTATTCGCATGTACAGAGGAGATCTCTACACCAGCGAAGATAAAGATGATACCGGACAAGAATGCCAAGCTTCCCAAATCGCTTAGATTCGGCAACAAATTGCTTGCTTTGAAGTCAGCCAAGTAACCTTGTGGGTTAATTCCATTTTTGAACATATACATAAGACCCAGGATTACAAGAATAACGAATGGGATATACACCCCGATAATTGCGCCCCAGTTACCTGCAATTTTGACCATATCGAACTTCAAGTTCAATAATGTAACGCCCCAATATGAAATCAGGATAACTGCGAATATGAAGTAATTGTTTGATGATAAATCGGGAACATTAATGACGTATCCGAATAGAACCCCTACTGTGGATGCGACCATTACCATCCCGAAGAACATTTGTACCCATAAGAGCCATGAGGTAACGAAGCCCCATTTCTCGCCTAAAGCGTTTTTAACCCATACTTGCGGTCCGCCCTCTTCAGGGAACCCTGTTGACAGCTCGGCTGACATCAACGCGATTGGCAAGGCGAACAATACGGCTGCAACCAACATATAAAAGATTTGAGTCCAGCCGGTGGCGGCAAGTGTCGGCACACTACGAACAGTACCGAAGAACGCCATCGTAATCCCAATTAACCCGAATAGCGTCAACTTTTTTGAATTGGCCATTGATCTATCCTTCTTTCTCTCAGTTGTCTAACCTTTTCAATCTTCCTAAATTATTCAAATCAATGAATAAGGTATGAATTGAAACTATAGGAATGCAATTGAAACGCTTCGAGCTCACCCCTTGATCATATGAAATTATTTATATAGTTTTGTTAATCGATTAACTTGCACCGTCAGTATACGCCTCATTTTTTTGTTCTGTCAATTCGATTCAACACCTTGTCACATAAGGTTTTTTCGTCATTTTCCAGAATCTTGTTAGCAAATACTTTAAAGCTTTTTCCAGCAATTCGATGAAGGCTTTAAAGGTTTTTCGCTTCTATAGGTAAAAGCATTTCCAGGGTGAAATAGTGAATATAAATGCGGTAAATAGTATTTTTATATATACATCATTTCATCTTATCTATCATTTATTTATTGATATTGAACACACATCCTTTCAATCATGAAATAAAAGCACACATGGGGATTGGTTGCCTACTAGACGATATCACTATCATGCGTTGGGGAAGTTGTTCTTATTCCCTAAGGTTGAACGTAATTGAGGGCAAAACTGGATTGGGGAACAAAGAGTGAAGAAAATACAAAAGGGAATACTTATACATGCTGGGGAATATGTTTAGCGGCTTGCTGGAGTAAGGGAAACCTCTCAGAAATAGATAATACCCTCTCTATTTCTATTTTTTATCAAATTCCACTCAAATGCTTGAAGTACGCAGACACAAATGCGGAGGATTAATTTGGTAAGTAATTATGTTGAAATCGGCTATTTCTTATATCAAAACATGTACCCTTTCTTATTTTCCTATGATAATCCTCATATTTTAGTTGTGAAATATATCATAGCCAAACATTTCAATTTTTGATCTTTTTATTGCCTTTATAGATTAATGCGCTCAATCTGCATCAGAAAGTGTATAATTTCTCTTCAACTCCCACTTTTTTGAACCAAGCAGCATTCATTGGTGACGTTCCGTACAAAGAAAGGACTGGATTTTGTCTCAATCCAGTCCTTCAAACTTCTATCATCTATAATAAAATAAATGATGACTCTATTTCTTAGGATGATGATCTATTTGAGCCGTATCCCAGGATACCAATCGAGCATGATTTCGAATGCAGCGTTCGCTACGACATCTTCTGTTCGGTACTCGCTCAGTTCATATACAGGGTCAGGCTTCAACTTCTCCATATATTCCTTCATCACTCTGCTGTATCCGATTAATCTGCGAGAAGGGAGTAGGGTACTTGGCTCACTACTCTCCAACCTTCGTTGTCCCCTATTCACTACAAGCTTGTCCAAGCCTTCGTCCATCTTTTGAACAGTCGCCTGCTGATCGCCCTTTGGGTTCACAACCTTCACGTTCACGGTCACATGGTCTACAGATTCTTTATCCAAAGCTCTGCACCATAGAGACAACCACGACTCTGCCTTAATATAATACCTGCCTTGAAAATAACTCTTAATTGTTGGAAGCAGAATATGTAGCTTAGGCTGGCAACTCTCTTCATTTCGTATAATATCCAACATTCGAAAGCAGCCTAGCGATATCTGCTTTACCTGTTTATACTTGCATAATCGATTGAACGCAATCAGCATACGGTCAAGTTCTTCATTCAGTTGATCGAGAGCCACTTCGGCAATCCCGAGATCGAGCATAAGCCAATTGACTTGCATGTCCTGATTGATAGCCGATATAATGCGATGATTCAGTAAAGCACTTTGCAGCGATTTTTTCCACGATTCTGGCATTTGGTTATCCTGCCCCCTAACTAAAGGAGATAAAGGAAAGAGAATAGCTGTAGCAGCTATTCTCCAAATTTCATAAGCAACTATTCTCCCAATTTCACGAGGCTGTAGCTCTTTTTACCTTTACGGATAATAATGAAGCGGCCATCGAAGGAATTGTCCACAGTAACTGTCATTTCCAGATCCGTTACTTTTTCTCCATTCATCGAAATTGCACCGTTCGCAATATCTTCACGCGCTTGACGCTTGGATGGTTCGATACCAAGATCAACGAGCCAGTCTACAATGTTTTTCTCTTCCTTAGAAGCATGAAATGTAGGCATATCTTTGAAGCCTTGCTCGATTTCATCTGCAGTCAGCGCTTTGATATCTCCGCTGAACAAGGCAGCTGTAATTTTCTGAGCTTGTACCAATGCTTCTTCGCTATGAACGAATTTGGTCATTTCTTCAGCAAGTACACGTTGAGCTTCACGTTTATGCGGCTCAGTTTGTACTTTCTCTTCCAACGTCTTGATTTGCTCTTGCGTTAAGAATGTGAAGAATTTCAGGTATCTAATTACGTCACGATCATCTGTGTTTGCCCAGAACTGGTAGAACTCGAATGGAGTCGTTTTGTTCGGATCGAGCCAGATTGCACCGCCAGCAGTTTTACCGAATTTCGTACCATCTGCTTTGAGCATCAATGGAATTGTCAAACCAAATGCTTTAGCTTCTGATCCTTCTTTTTTGCGAATCAAGTCAAGGCCGCTTGTAATGTTACCCCATTGATCCGCGCCGCCGATTTGCAGTTGTACGTCTTCATTAACGAACAAGTGATGGAAGTCCATCGACTGAAGAATCTGGTACGAGAACTCAGTGAAGGAGATCCCCGTATCGAGACGGCTTGCTACGATATCTTTCGCCAGCATCGTGTTGACGCTGAAGTTCTTCCCGTAGTCGCGAAGGAAATCAAGAATTGTTACGTTATGAGTCCAATCGTAGTTGTTCACCATGCGCAGGCCCGTTTCGCCTTCGTTCAGGAACAGCTTCTTCATTTGCGCAGTCAATGCATCTACGTTATTTTGGACTTGATCCATCGTTTGCAGCGTACGCTCTGTTGTACGGCCGCTTGGATCGCCGATTGTCCCTGTTGCTCCACCAATCAAGATCACCGGACGGTGTCCTGCAAGCTGGAATCTCTTCAGCATCATGAATGGAATCAAGTGCCCGATATGCATGCTGTCCCCAGTAGGGTCAACACCACAGTATAATGATATCGATTTCTCGCTTGTTAATTTACGCAAACCTTCAGCATCTGTCTGTTGATTAATGGCACCGCGCCATTCCAATTCGTCGATAATGTTCATCATTGTGATTCAGCTCCTTGGTGTGAATTTATATTTGATAATTGGGAATGTAAGTTCAAAACGCTTCCTTATAGGTTTAGAAAAACAAAAAAATCGTCTCCTTGTCTATTGTAGACATAGGGACGATTAATTAACCGTGTTACCACCCAGCTTGCATGAACAGTGCTGCAGCCACTATTCATACCACTCTCGGCAATGATATCGATTGCCAATCCGCTTAGCGTTACCTAAGAACCTCCAGAGTGTAATTCGCAATTCATTGTGTGTACCAGGTCGCATCAACCCCTGGCTTTCTGAGAACAGTGACAACATTGCTACTTCGCTCTTTCATCGGGTTATTCAATATTAGATTACTGACAATCTTAGAACTTATTAAACCGTCTGTCAACACCATTTTTTTGAAATTTTAAAAATTGAAGAAGTCGGAAACAGGGATCTTTTACGCCTCTGCAACTGTCCGGTCGCAATTAGTATGACTTAAACGGTATGTTCTATACAGCTGGATCAACATTCAAATCTTCCATTAAGCCCACAACAAGGTCTTGATCCAGCGTCCATCTTGAAGCTGATACTTCAGCCTCGTATGCTTGCATTTGAACTTCCAGCTCATGAAAAGACCGTCAGGATGATCCCTGACGGTCTTTTGGGTTCTGCGCGTATTCGTTACTTATTCAACATTATATACAGCATCTTCGAGATTTCCGCTCTCGTTACTGAGCCGCGCGGATCGAAACGGTTGTTGTCTTTGCCATTAATGATACCCGCTGCTTGCAGCATCGTCACCGCATCCTTCGCCCAGCCGGAAATGCTGCCCAAGTCAGCAAATGCTGGCACGGAGGACGATCCCGAAATTGGCTTCTTCATGTATTCTGCCATTTTGTTCAGAATCACCGCCGCTTCTTGGCGCGTAATCGGCTCCGTCGGACGGAATTTGCCGTTGCTGCCCTGTACTAATCCCAGTTCAGCCGCTTTGCTCACATAGCCTGCATAGTAACGGTCTGCCGCTACATCCGCGAATGGCGTCTGTCCTTCTGCTGCTTGGATACCCAGAGCACGGATGACGAGCGTCGCGAAATCCGCTCTCGATACATGCAAGTTCGGGCGGAATTGGTTATTCTCCATCCCCCTAATGATATTCTTCGCAGCCAGCTTGAGGATGTACTCATCAGCCCAACCGCCGATTAAGTCAGCGAACTGCTTGTGAACCTCGAGCACTGCGAATTGCCCCAATTGATCAGTCGTGAAGCTAATTGTGCTCCCATCGAACGTACCCGCGATCATCTCTGCTTTGCCGCCGACCAGACGATACATATTCGCGTATTCTTTTTGCAGCTGCTTCTGTTGCTCTGCCGTTAGCGTACGCTTCACGGTAATCGAACCGCTGAATTGCTGAACCGCCGTCTCTGTCTTTCCTTTGAACGTAACGAGCTTAATCGTAAAGACTACGCCTGTCGACTTCAGTTCACCGTTCGAGCTGATTGCCGCGTTGACGGCCGTCTGGATTGAGGAATTCATCGTCGGATCAATATGAAGTACGATGCGATCCGCATCTGCAATGTCATTTGGCAAGGAAGCTGCCGGAATCATCACGGTAAATCCAGATCCCACAATTTCAATACTCAATTTGCGTTCTTTCGCTTTTTGCACACCAGCCGCATCCAACGCGAGCTGAGCCGCTTGTTCCGAAGCCACTGCCTCAAGCTTAATCTCCACTTTGCCGTGCTCTGCTTCATTGACTGCTTTTTCAAGCGCAGCGCGATCTACCGCATAAGCGCCATCTGCGCCCGCTTTAATGCTTATAACCCCTTTGTCCGAAGAAGTCTCCGGCTTAGGTTGAGGTTTTGTACCAGGCTTTTGTTCTGGCTTTGGATCTGGTTTCGTAGTACCAGGGCCTGGATCAGGATTACTCACCTTACCCGTATAGAAGCCCCAAATATCCGATAACACTTGACCGCTGTTGCCGTCCTCTGCCTTCGTATACCATTGATAGTAGCTATCGCCTTTGAGACCGTTCCAAGTAAAAGCTGCCTGCTGGCCGCTCTTCACGTTATTCACTTTGCCGATCGGCAATTCACTATAGACCTTCACGCCGATGTAGTCGGTTGCGACGCGTTTGGTCTTCGGCTGTAAATCCAAATCCAGCGAAAACTCGTCTTTGCCAGGATAGAACTCAGGATCGTAATAGTTATAATCGTCCAGATACGGCGAATACGTCTTGATGTGAAGCTTGTTGTTCTTCATGTCGAACTGCATCAGACGGATATAGCCGAGACCGCCTTCCGGCGCGCCTTGATAGTCAGCAAGCATCTGATAGACTTTGCGCTTCTCGCCGTTGTCGTCCTCCAGCTCATCGATCTTCAGCTGCGCATCGTGATAGTGTCCGGACAATGCCGCGATGACGTTCTTGTTCGGCTTAATGACCTTCTCGAAAATCTTATCGGCAATCGGGGCACGGTTATTGGATACGAGCATGTATTCATGCAAGCACAAGATTGCCTTACGCTCCGGATATTTCGCCACGACCTCATTCATCCAGTCGATTTCCTTGTCACCCAGGCCCCAGCCCATATAGACGATGATAAAATCATTGCCTCCGGCCGAAACGAGATCGTAGTGTCCGCGATTGTTCTGATAGGACTCGCCGTACGTTGGCATATCCTTGAATCTCTGTTCTCCGAAATACTGCCAGTACTTCGTATAGTCGTTGTCTTGGTGACCAACATCATGGTTACCAGCAAGCACGCCGTAAGGAATGTTGGCATCTTCCAACACCTTCATATCCTCGTCCGCTTCCTGCCATTGATACTCTTGATAGGATTTATCGACGATGTCTCCCGTATGGATGACATATTTAATATTGTTGCTCTCTTTGTTATCCTTCACCCAATTCACGATTTTCTTGTAAATCTGAGGATAACTCTGCGAGTAGTACTGCGTATCCGACATCCATACGAAGGAGAAATCATACGTATCTTGGGCCGTATCAGACTTGAGTTCCTTCATCTCCGCGATCTCATCTTGCACGATGATCTGGATTGTCTGTCCCATTGCATAGTCTTCAACTTTAACCGTGGACTTCAATTCGAAATCCTCTGTGCCTGCAATGCGGGTAACGAGCTGCACCCATTTCTTCGCGCTCTCGTTCCAAGCATACAAGCTGACTTTACGTCCTTCGATCGATTTGCCCTTCCAGACGATATCGACGCGGTCTGTCTTCTGAACCGCTGGGTCAAGCTTAATCTGATAACGTTGGTATGGGAATTGCTCCACTGCGTCATTGACTAAGTAATCGCCGTCTTCTGCGCTGATCTTACGGTAATCCTCCGCCGTTAATGTCTGCTCTCCTTCCGGAATCATGACTTTCGGCGGTTCGGTATCGGATGCGTTCATGAAGCCTGTGAATCCTTCTGCAGTGCGGTTGCCATCATATTGGAAGCCTCTGTAGAACGTGACGTTCATCGGATCATTCGTCGGATCCTGCACTTTCACCTTCAGACCCACGCTGCCGCCCAATTCGGATTGACCTTGCGTTGGCGCGATCAATTCCGGCTTCAGCGGATTTTCCTCCGGCGTCGTGAATGTGACCGTACGCTCCGCTTGATTGCCCACCTTATCGGATGCCGTAATCGTCAGCGTGTGCTTGCCCGCCTTCATGCTGCCGGAAGATAAAACATAGGGAAGCTTAATATCTTGGTTATCCAGCTTCACGATCACTTGGTCTACGCCGGCAATCTGGTCTTTTATCTCCGCATCCAGATTGAAGCTGCCGCGGTACTGCTTGCCTTCTTCAACATTCGGCTTGATCGAAGGCGGCGTATTGTCTACCGTGACATTCGCTGTCACGTCAACGTTGTTGCTATCGGTCACTTTCACCTGATGCGCACCGTCCGCCACTTTGGTCGTATCCCAAGCATAGGCGCGCGACTGGAAGTACTTCGCATCCAGATTGAAGTTGAAACCGATTCCTTCCATTTTTCCCGGGCTGTCGCCGATCTTGATTTCTTTACCCTTCACGTAGAGTGGATCCCAAATCTCGGTACCATCCGCTAGCATTAAGCGTACGTTTCGTACTTCGAAATCGTCTTTATTCTCTTCCTTGCGGTCATCGAATGGACTTGTCTTCGAACCTGCACGAATATAGATCACGTTATCCGCACCAATATGGAAGCGGCTCGCATCGATTTTAAAAGTCAATGTCGTATACGTCGGAATCGGATCCATGAACGTATAGAGGATCGTCTTATCCTTCTCGCTCTCCGGCCCCATCGTGACGGCATTCTTGAAATAATAGTCCACGTTCTTCGCTTCGAAGACGAAGTATGCATCATGCTCTAATGCATCGAACGAACCTTGTGTAATCGCTTGGCCGTCTACGCTTAACTTCAACGTATTCGCAGGCGTTGTCTCCGACGTCCCTTTCAACGTCTTCGTGCCGTTCACGATATCCCCGTTCTTCACGTTGAGACGGAGCGGATCATGACCCGGCTTGCCGGTGATGTCCACCTTGGCCTTTACCGTCTCCACCTCATTTGTACCGTCAGATACCATGAAATAATATTCAATATACTTGCTGCCGATCAGCGTAGCTGCAGGCACGAGATAATGATACAACGAATCAGTGAAATTCTGCGTCAGTGCATAACCGGTATAATCCGCTTCTTTGTCCGTGCGGATATAGACTTTTACTGTCGCCACTTGCCTCTCATCATCCGCAAAAGCTTTCAGATCAAGGTTCTGCGATTGCTCTACCGACGTTATGCCAGAGCGGTCTTCTGCCTTTGGCGGCGTCGTGTCTTGCTCGACATGTACAGGCACAGCCGGAACGAGCGCCGGATCGATCACGCCAGGAGCAGGCGCCGCGAGCCCGGAACTTGTCTTGATCATCGTGATGCTGCCGTCCATTGGATATTTGAATAGAATCGCTTTGTCTTCCTTGGTCTCGTCACTCACGCCGCCTTCATATACGGTCGTTGCGTCATAATTGGCATAAGAAATTTCTTTGCCCGTGTTCGTCTTAATGACGATACCACGGCGACCCGAATTCGCCATGCCGTCACTCATGATTACGAACAGGTTCGCATCCTCAACCAAGTTTGTCTTGTGGAAGTTGTTGAAATCCGCAGCCGTATAGCTATTGTTCGCGCCGTTCTTAATCCAGAACACAACCGACTGCTGAGAAGGAATCATGAAATCTTCTTTGGTCGTAGGCCATTTCAAATCAGCTTCCGGTCCATCATCAGGATATCGATAGTTGACCTTGTAGTTCTTGAAATCGATCGGTGCATCGGTATTGTTGTACACTTCAATCATTTCGAATGCGTCCGATGACGTGTTCGGCACGTTCGTCGTGTTCGGAACGATCTTTGTCACCAGCAAGGACGGCACCTTTGCTGCGTTAAATGGCGGGATATTGACATCCACGGAGTAGCTCTTCTCGACGTCTTTCACACGAATGGTGTAATCGAGCGTAGATTCGACGAACGCATTCGCCGGAATGGTAACGCTATAATCATTGCCATCAGGTTGCAGCTGCTTCATTGTCAGAAGGGTGTACTTCGCCTGCGATGGCGACTTGTACAGCAGCTCTACTTTGTCAACTTTGACTTTATCCGGATGGTTCAGCTTCGCAGTAATGAGCAGATCCTTCGCTTCGACTTGCTTCGCCGAAGTATGCTCGATTTGAAGCTTGTCCCCTTGTACCGGCGGCAAAGATTCGATCTCGACCGCATATGTACCCGAACGCTCCGGCGGCTGATTGCCGTCCGCCGCTTCAATATAGTATTGAAGCAAATTGCCGTCAACGACCGCTTGGCCCGGAATCGTAGCCGTATGCTTTACGCCGTCAGCCGATGCCATCACTAGCGGCGTATAAGCCGTCTGAACGTCTGTCTTATAGTAGACGGAAGCGGTAACCGAAGTCTGGTTGCCTGTAATGGACGCATCGATCGGCACATCTTGATTCACGAGCGTCTTGCTTGCCGGCACGTGATCGAAATTCAGAGTCGTAGCAGCAGGCGGCTCCCCGATATCCGAAGGGAATGCCGGTACTTGATTCGCCTCAACGGTTCCCGGGGAAGCCGGTTGCGATTCCGCTGCGCCTATCATCGCCATATTCTTACTTGCATCTATTGGATAATTATAGTGAATGCCGTAATTTTCTTTGGACTTGGTTACCGAATAAGCCGCTTTGGCAATCTCGACACCGCCTAGCGTATGAATCGCTACGCTGCGTTCTCCCGTATTCGCCATGCCTCCGCCGGCATCAATCCGGAACAAATTCGTGTTTTCGATCAAATTGGACGTATGTCCGTTAATTGTATAATTGCTATTAAATGCATCAGCCGTCTCGTTCGTATTACTGCCGTTCATGATCCAGAGCACGATCGTCTGATGCGGCTTGATGATCACGGGCACTTTCTTATCCGTAAGCGACCAGTCATTGTTGCTGCCGTTGTTATACACGATTTTGTAATCTCTGAAGTTGATGTCTCGGTTCGTATTATTGTAAATCTCAATACTCTCATAGCCGTCGGCCGAATTCACATTCTTCGTATCTGGCACCAGCTCTGTAATTAATAGCTTCGGCACCTTAGTATAATCGAATCCAGGTGAAGCTTGCGCCAATGCGGGCTGCAGCACGCCAAGCAGCATGCTCCCCAGCAATGCCAGAGACAACCATTTTCTGCGTATTCGCATGTGATCTTTTCTCTCTCCTTTGTTATCTGTTACAGAATGGTAGATGTATTGCTACTGAATTCTACCTCCAAATTGTAATATCCAGGTCATCCCCATATGGAGTGTCTGTAAAAGAAAGTGAAAGCAAAAAAAAGGAATCACGCGATCTAGCCAGGGGGATGCACCATTTATTTAGAACAGAGTATTATAATAAATATAGTACCTTGACTGTCAGTGTAATATATTTTATTATGCAGTTGTGGAGGTGATTGTATGAGCGAGAACAAGATCACATCCGACCTACTGCGCGGACATACGGATACGATGATGCTTATATGTTTGCAATAAGGGTGTATAAAAAGAGGGTATAAAAATTTTAACCGCCGAATGCTCGACACAGGCATCTCCCTAAACAAGGCGGTAGAGTAGAAACTGATTCAGAAGGAAAGTATTGAACAAAGAAAGATGATCGTATACAAAGCTGTAGAACAAAATGAGTGCCCCAGCAAATAGAGCTGAAGCACTCATCTTATAGAGTCGCTCATTGCGACATTTGAGGTTGTTGATCGGTAGAATTAGTGATGCTACTCTCTTGCGCAATATGCTTCTTCCAAAGATAGATCGCATAAAACAATAAAAGTGCTACCTGCACGGGTAGTATAATAATTCCAGTTTCGATACTGCCTTCTGTCAGAAGTGAGATAAAGTCATGTGCGGCATGCCATACAATTACGAACCACAAGCTCTTCGTAATCGATACAATCTCCGCGAATACAATACCAACCAGAAAAGCATAAACAACCTGCAGTAAGCTGTAGCCAATATTTTGGCCACCAAATGCATTCGCCATATGTAATACCCCAAATATTACCGACGACCATATGATCGCCGCTTTAATTCCTTTTTCCCCTATGTACCTTAGAGCCAACCCCCTAAAATAGATTTCCTCATTGAAACCAATCGAAATCGTAAATAACAGGGTAAACACATATTGTACCGGACGTATTTCACCACTGAAGCCATACGCTACAATAGAAAGCACTTCAATTACGAGCAGCGGAATGTAAAACATAACCTTACTACTGCTCTTAGCCTCGCTATAACGGAATCCGTAATCATATAACGAAAACCGTGACTTCTTCATAATCATAAACCCAATAATGGCTGATACAGCGAGAAAAGCTGCCAATACTAACAAGCTATGATCATCGTCTAACCCGATAGCCTTCGTTACAGCGAAGCCGGTTGCTGTCATCAAAGTGCAAAGCAATCCTACAAGTATTGCCGCCCAGTATGGGTGTCTTATCGAAAATTCTGTCTTCATCAATACTCCTCATTTCGCTCATTAGTATTGTTAAGGAAATAACGCATACCTACCTTGGTATGAATGATGCAGCATTTCTCTGCTCTCCGCAGCGTGTCTCTGTAAGTTGATCCGGGATGGAGCTTCGGATTCGATTGAGCACTTGCTCGTATAGTGGTTTGCTTAAATCCAACGTGATTCACATTCCGCAACAATCATGTCATTCAATGAGCTCCTTCCTTTGGTGTATCATTTGTATGTAGTGTATTATATCACTTGATACACTACATACAATAGGTAAATGAAAAAAATGTTAAAAATAATTCCTCAAACTGGATATATCAAGATAACTTCAGCTCCGTGTACAGGAATTCGATCACTGAGTTCAACAAAAAGAACAGCTATCCAGCGCTTGTGCGCGAATAGCTGCTTTGTCGATAACGGATAGGTTCACTTATTAACTGATTAAAACTGATCGCCTTGTCCACGAAGACGGGCCATTTGCTACCAGACTGTACCAACAGACTCTTCACCAGAACGGATGCGCTCAATCGCCATCTAGAATATGGCTGAGGAACATCTATATGCAGTAAAAGAAACCAATAAAAAAGAAGCCACTCAAACGTTCAGAGAACGAATGAGTAGCTTCTCATAATCAATGTAGATAATTTAGGCGCGGTCGACCATCTTCGAATTGCTTCGAAAATGATTCTATTACATCATGCCGCCCATGCCACCCATGCCACCCATGCCGCCCATATCAGGCATGCCGGCTTTTTCTTTCTCTGGCTTGTCAGCGATAACCGCTTCAGTTGTCAAGAACATAGCAGCAACGGAAGCTGCGTTTTGCAACGCGGAGCGTGTTACTTTTGCAGGGTCAACGATACCTTGAACGATCATGTCAACCCACTCGCCAGTAGCAGCGTTGTAGCCTACGCCAACTTTTTCATTCTTCAAGCGCTCAACGATAACGGAGCCTTCTTGACCAGCGTTGTCAGCGATTGTACGAACTGGAGACTCAAGAGCTTTCAGGACGATGTTCACGCCTGTTTGCTCATCGTCAGAAGCTGTTACAGCTGCAACTGCATTGTATACGTTCAGAAGCGCAGTACCGCCACCTGCAACGATACCTTCTTCAACTGCTGCACGAGTCGCGTTCAAAGCATCCTCAATGCGCAATTTGCGCTCTTTCAATTCTGTTTCAGTAGCCGCACCAACTTTGATAACTGCTACGCCGCCTGCCAATTTAGCAAGACGCTCTTGCAGCTTCTCTTTGTCGAATTCGGAAGTTGTTTCTTCCAATTGCGTACGGATTTGGTTCACACGCGCATCGATGTCCGCTTTGTTGCCAGCACCATCTACTACGATTGTGTTTTCTTTTGTTACACGAACTTGGCGAGCAGTACCCAATTGATCGATCGTAGTCGATTTCAATTCCAGACCAAGCTCTTCTGTAATGACTTGGCCGCCAGTCAATGCGCCGATATCTTGCAGCATTGCTTTACGACGGTCGCCAAAGCCTGGTGCTTTAACAGCTACGCAAGTGAATGTACCGCGCAATTTGTTCAGAACCAATGTAGGAAGTGCTTCGCCGTCTACATCTTCAGCGATGATAACGAGCTGCTTGCCTTGTTGAACGACTTTCTCCAATACTGGCAAGATTTCTTGGATTGTCGAGATTTTCTTATCTGTGATCAAGATGTACGGATTGTCCAGAACAGCTTCCATCTTGTCTGTGTCTGTAATCATGTATGGAGAGATGTATCCACGGTCGAATTGCATACCTTCAACCACTTCAAGTTCTGTGTTGAACCCTTTGGATTCTTCCACTGTGATTACGCCATCTTTGCCAACCTTCTCCATCGCTTCAGCGATCAACGTACCTACTTCATCGTCAGCTGCAGAGATCGCTGCAACTTGAGCAATGTTTTGCTTGCCTTCGATCGGCTTCGCAATGTTGTGCAATTCTTCAACTGCTGCACGAACAGCCTTCTCGATACCTTTGCGAACTACCATTGGGTTCGCGCCAGCTGTAACGTTCTTCAAGCCTTCGCGAATCATCGCTTGAGCCAGAACCGTAGCTGTAGTTGTACCGTCACCAGCAACGTCGTTTGTTTTCGTAGCTACTTCTTTAACGAGTTGTGCACCCATGTTTTCGAATGCATCTTCCAACTCGATTTCTTTCGCGATTGTTACACCGTCATTCGTAATAAGCGGAGAACCGAATTTCTTCTCCAATACAACGTTGCGACCTTTTGGTCCAAGTGTCACTTTAACCGCATTTGCCAAAGCATCTACACCACGAAGCATCGCACGACGTGCTTCTTCAGAGAACAAAATATCCTTAGCCATTAGTGAAACCCTCCTCAATTCGTATCAATATGTTCATTCATTCATCTTCATGTATGTGATTCAGCGGTTCCCTCTCTGGAACGTGATCATGTGATTGCAAAATGAGCGCATACGCTCTCCGGCTCTATTCGCCGATTACTGCGTGGATGTCGCTTTCTTTCATAATCAAGTATTCTTTGCCTTCGAATTTGATTTCAGTTCCAGCGTATTTGGAGAACAGCACGCGGTCGCCTTCTTTTACTTCCAAAGCCACACGTTGGCCGTCTTTCCACACTCCGTTACCTACTGCCACAACTTTACCTTCTTGCGGCTTTTCTTTGGCAGTGTCCGGCAATACGATTCCGAAAGCTGTAGTTTCCTCCTTCGCAATTGCCTCGATCAATACGCGTTCACCTAAAGGTCTGATCATGAAAAATAGCCTCCTTTTAAACAAGAGTTATAAAGTGAAGAATCCGCTGCCCGATAGTACGGACAAAGGCTCCACAACAAAATTAGTAATGTGTTAGCACTCGATAGTGGTTAGTGCTAATAACAATTCTTATGATACTGATTTTAAGATTCGATTGCAAGGGGGTATTCGCTTAAAAATTTTTAACTTTTTATAACCCTTATGTGTCCAAAGCTTATAAAGACGGGCTGATTTAAACAAAAAATGCAGGTAAGGAAAAGTGCATATCGAATCACACTCTCTCTACCTGCATTTATAACTTAAGCGATTGTCGCATCTGCTGATTCATCGAACTCTTTCTCCCAAGCAAGCTGTTCTGCTATCTGTTTGCGATAAACAATCGAAGACAAGAACACACTTAACTCATAAAGGATGAGCAGCGGAATCGACACCAAGATGTCTGAAATGACATCCGGCGGCGACAGCATCGTACCTAACACAATTAAGATAAAATACGCTAAACGGCGCATTTTGCGCAGCCGAAGCGGATTTAACAACCGTATTCGTGTCAGGAACATGATCACAACTGGCAGCTCAAACAGCAGCGATATCGGGAGCAATATATTGAACATGAACGAGAAATATTGCGTAATCCCATACGTTGCTTGCAGATCCATATGCTTATTAATACTAGAAGTGAACTCGAAAGCCATCGGAAAGACAACAAAATACGCAAATGACAGCCCTAACAAAAATAATACGAACACAAAGGGCACATAACGAAGAGCCGCTCGCCGTTCTATCACTCTCAAGCCCGGACTAACGAAAGCCCACAGTTGATACAGCGTAATCGGCAGCGTAATCGCCAAGGCAAAAATAAAGGCGAACTTCATATAAATATTGATGCCATCCCAGAGCGAAAATCCATGCAGGGGGATATTTTTGGCCGGCTCGACACTGCGCAAATAGGTATAGATCGGATCAGCTATAATAAGTCCGCCTACAAGCCCAATAACAAGCGCCACCAGAATGAGAACAATCCGCTTGCGCAGTTCGACAATGTGCTCGACCATTGTCATTTGGTCTTCCTTTTCTATCGACATTGCTACACCAGCCTGTTCATCACATTGTTGCAATCTTCGCTAGGTCACAGCCAGTAGGTTGTGACACCAATGAAGCATTATTCCGGCAAACGCCGCTGTGATTCGGAATGAGTCGCCGAAGCCGTAGGAGAAGGCTGTTCAGACTTCTCTACATCTACATGCTGCACTTCCTTGCGAACAGGCTTAGATTCTTCGTCATCGCCCATAATATCGCGAGCACCTGCTTTGAACTCCCGTAAAGTGCGGCCAAATGCGCGGCCAAGCTCAGGAAGTTTATTCGGTCCGAACAATAACAAGGCAATAATCAACAGCAACAGAACACCAGAAACCCCGATTCCGTTAAACACCTTGTAATTCCACCTTTCATTGCCTCTATAAAATGAAATGCTATGATATACATCATAACATACTAGATATGTAGAAAATACCAATGAACTGTAACAAATTTATGAAAATCATTCCAAATTCGGCACACTACTCGAATTCGTCTGCACTGCTCAAATTCCCGCTAACCGCGTACAAAGCATGCGGCAACTGGTCGATAATCGCCAGCAAATGATCGTGTACACCCTTTGGACTTGCAGGCAAGTTGATAATGAGTGATTTGCCTCTTATTCCACAGACTGCACGAGACAGCATTGCCTTGCGGGTTCGCTGCATAGCTGCGTACCGCATTGCTTCTGCCAATCCAGGAACTTCCTTATCAATCACCTTCATCGTCGCTTCAGGCGTCACATCACGCGGAGCTAATCCATTTCCTCCGGTGGTAATAATTAAGTCCGCTTGGAAGTAGTCAGCCATCTCAATTAATGATGCTGAAATATCATTGACCTCATCCGGCACAATCCGGTATTCTACAACCTCACCATGCAATTCTTCCTCGACTAGCTCACGGATAACCTGTGCGCTCGTATCCTCCCGTTCGCCACGTGAACCTTTATCACTTGCTGTTAATATCGCCACTTTCCAAAGCATGTCCATTCCTCCTTCCGCCATTCGCCAATTCATCATAATAATCTCTTGTTCCATGCTAAAGCTCGTTTATATTTCCTCAGTTGTGTCTGTCTAGTCCAATATAAAAAGTCGCAGTCTAATCAAAAATACCATGAGTCTGCTACTGCAATCCAAGTTCGAGCTCTTCCTGCGAAATCCTTCCTCGCTCGCAGAAAATTATGCCTTCTTCGGAAATAAGCAGATCCACCCCAATGTCATGGGGCTCCATCGGAACATCATCAGTAATCTGCCAAGAATAGACACAGCTTATCCGCACGACTGATAGATCCTCTTCGACTCCTTGTTTGTTCGTGAAGCTCTCCATATAAGACTGCCAGAAGCGGTCATAATATCCAGCCCCTAATCCGAGTCTGCCGCCTTCGGTATCAAATGCAATACCAGGTACAATAATTACGTCTAGAATTGTCCATTCTTCGCTCGGCAGCACATCCGTATGTGCTTCAGGTTCACGGAGTCCGAAGCAGCCATCCGTAAACGTCGTGCGGTCATCCCATCGATGCAGTGTCATTGTTCGTGTAGCAGGGATCGTTCGCGGCAAGTAAATCTGATCTCCAGCTGCTAAACATGCAGCAAGCAATGGTTTGATGTCCAATTCTCTTCCAAATGGCCAATAGCCAAATATCCGAAGAGGGCGTTTCAAATGTTCCCGCAGCTGCGCGAAATAGGCAGAAGCATGATTGCATACTTCTGCACTGGATACAGCGTACTCCTTCTCCATTACCGCCTTTCGGCGCTGTTTGAATCGTTCTCGTAGTATGCCTTTATCTGCCGCTTGCTCCAACTGTACCCCTCCTCCGCTGCGTTACATTCTTCCATTCGGCGTAAATCTCTTATGTATGTTCATTTACTCTTATTTTCACTCATTTTCACCATTTTCAACCTTAGTTTACCATCCTTACTTCATTTCCGCTAGCTATGCGCAAGCATTCTCCATTTTCGATACCGACTGCTTTCGTTATTATCATCTCATACATGGAAAGACTTCGCACTTTTCCGCATTTTCATGTAAACTTAAGAGGATATGTTCAATTCTGATTGCTCTTGTAGCACGGATTGGACAACCTCTTAAGACATGGTAGTTTGCCCAAAACGGAGGAGATACCGATGCTGCTTCAAGCGAACGGCATATGCAAAAGTTACGGGATTACCCCCGTGTTATCCAACATTACTTTTCAAATTTTAGAACGTGAGCGGATTGGCTTAGTTGGGGTCAACGGCGCCGGCAAGTCTACGCTCCTGCAAATGATTGCGGGAGAGCTCACACCTGATGATGGCATCATATACAAGTCGAAGGAAACTCGAATCGGCTATCTTGCCCAACATACCGGCCTTCACTCGGAACGGACGATTTGGGAAGAGATGATGTCCGTATTCTCTCACCTCATTGAGGCTGAGCAGGAGCTTCGAGAATTAGAGCGTCTTATTGCTGACCCTGCAACTGCGGAGAATGAATCTCGATATGAAGAGATCTTGCGTCGATATGCGGAGCAACAAGATTGGTTCCGCCAGCATGGCGGCTACGAGATGGAGACGCGTGTGCGAAGCATCTTGCACGGCATGGGATTCGGCCAGATGGATCCGAACACGATTCATATTCACACGTTGAGCGGTGGACAGAAGACGAGATTGGCACTTGCCCGAATTTTGTTGCAACAGCCTGATTTGCTCTTGCTTGACGAACCTACGAACCATCTAGACATCCATACCCTTACATGGCTCGAAGGTTACTTACGCTCCTACCCTGGCGCTGTCCTTGTTGTATCGCATGACCGATACTTCCTAGATGCGATGGTGACGACGATCATCGAGATCGAACGCCATCAGGCCAAGCGGTATACAGGCAATTATTCGAAATATATCGAGTTGAAGGCAGCCGAATATGAGCAGCAAATGAAACTCTATGAGAAGCAGCAAGTTGAAATAGCTAAGCTTGAGGACTTTGTACAGCGCAATATCGTACGCGCCTCAACAACCAAGCGTGCACAAAGCCGTCGTAAAACACTCGAAAAAATGGAACGAATCGATAAGCCATTAGGGGATCTGAAGCGTGCAAGCTTCAGCTTCGAGATTACACGTCAAAGCGGGAAAGATGTGCTTAAAGTAGAAGAAGCATCTGCCTCCTATGACCATAAGCCTCCATTATTCCGCCACGTAAGCTTCGAATTGAAGCGTGGAGAAATGGTCGCACTCATTGGCCCGAACGGAATCGGCAAGTCAACCTTGTTGAAAGCATTGACTGGCAAGCACGATCTATTAGCTGGACAGATCCAATGGGGCACGAATGTTACGATTGGTTACTATGATCAGGAACAGACAAATTTGAACCCGAATGTAACCGTCATGGAGGAAGTATGGTCTGCCTATCCGCATATGGATGAAGTTCGTATTCGAACCGTACTCGGAAGCTTCTTATTCAGCGGAGACGATGTACAGAAGAAGATCGCTTCTCTCAGTGGTGGGGAAAAAGCTAGAGTAGCACTAGCCAAGCTGATGCTCCTACAAGCAAATGTGCTCATACTCGATGAGCCGACCAACCATTTGGATCTATTCAGCAAGGAAGTGCTCGAATCCGCTCTGATTGACTATGAAGGCACACTGCTCTTTATTTCACATGACCGTTACTTCCTGAACAAGATGGCTGAGCGCATCGTGGAAATGAGTGCAGAAGGAACGTGTCATTTCCTAGGAAATTATGACGACTATGTAGAGAAGAAGCAGCAGCTAGAAGAAGATAAGGATCTGCTCTCCACAAATCCATCTCAGCCGAGCAAACCTGCTTCATTCCAGAGCAGTACGGCGGAAGGCAAATCAGAAGCAGCACCTAGCGGATTGTCTACGTATGAAGCAGATAAGCAGTCGAAGCGAGAAGAACGCGCACGACAACGTAAGCTGGAGCAAATCGAGAAGCAAATTGCCGAGTTGGAAGCAGAGATTGCTGCTCGTGAGCTAGAGCTTACCGAACCCGAAGTGTTCAATGATTATGTACGCGTCCAGTCGATTCAAGAGCAATTAGATGCGTCCAAGGCCGCACTTGATGAAGTATATGCCGAGTGGGAGCTGCTTATGGATGCATAAGAAAGTTTATCCTCAATACGTGTTGAAAAGGGATCTCCATTGGGATCCCTTTTTTTGTATACACTTCAGGCACCATACAACTTATCCATATGAACTATGTGATAGAAACTACCTTTCCGTTCGTCAATTCCACTAACTGCTCAGGCGTTAATTGAAAAGACAGCTTTGGGATGGCCTGCTGCGGCCCATATCACTTCATATTTCATCAGTTCTTCGTCGATCAGCGTCTCAATCGATTCCTTATGGGCAAACGGCGGAACACCTCCGATCACATAGCCTGTATGTTCTCGGACAAAATCAGCATCTGCCTTGCCAATCTTTTCGTTCAATAGATAACTGATCGCTCTCTCATTTACGCGATTCGTCCCACTTGCCACAATCAGCAAAGGGAGGTCTGCAGCCTTTCTGCGAAATATAATTGACTTTGCGATTTGCGATATTTCACACCCGATTGTGTTTGCGGCTTCTTGCGCGGTTCTCGTGCTATCCGGCAGCTCAACAACCTGATTAGGCAGACCCCTAGCTGCAAGCTTGTCCTGCACAATCTGAGCACTGTTCTTAAGCTCATCCATTCCAACACCTCCATCACAGCTCGGTGAATCAATTTTACTCTGAATGGCTACTTACAAGATGGATGGTCAGTGCTGAATAGCATCAGCACCGAACCATTATTTATCGGGAGAAAGATAAGTCATCCCGCAGCATCCATGCCCCGCATCCCACTCCACCATTTGGAATTTTCATGAAGAAATGCATACCTTAAGACCACATCCACGTAAATCACAGGTTATTCACAAGATTCATCTTTATGAAACAGAATTCAAGTTTTCATTTCCACTCATTTTTTATTGGTAGAGCAGTGTTTTGATTTTGTAAACCAAGATTATCCACTGTTTTATCCACATTATCCACAATTCCAGTGTATTCCATTGCAAATGTTATTCTTTTTTTCACCAAAACTAGATCCTTAGTCCTGCATGGCCGAAATCGTTCTATCCACGTTTTCAACGGAATATGTGGATAACTTTGTCCACACTTCGTTAGGATACCTCCACAATCCTCGACTCGGCAATAGGGTCTGACTCAGCCACTTGGCCTCGAACGGCTTGATTGCATGCAGCAACATAGGCTTGTGCAGCCGCCATTACAATATCTTGGTGCATCGCACTTCCTTGGTAGCGGCATTCATTGCACGACACGGTAACTATGGCCTCGCCCGCAGCATTCTCCCCGGAAGACAAGGAATGAAGCTCTAAGTCTTCAAATTGAATCGGTTCAGAGAAGGACTGCGTAATTGCCCGTATCACGGCTTCAATTGGCCCGCTGCCCACACCGGCGTAAGTATGCTCCATTCCAGTATCCTGCTTCTTAACTACCACGGAGGCAACACGACTGCGAGAGCTCCCCGCTATTACTTGAACATCAAGCAGTTCAACAGCCTCCAGCTGTTCATTCAACGTCTCCCCGATGCAATGAAGCAGTTGTTCATCCGTCACAACCTTCTGCTGATCAGCCATCTGCTTGAAGTTCGCATATACCTCTTCCAACTGATTCGTATCCAATGAGACTCCATATTGGGCAGCTCTATGCTTGAGTGCATGGCGTCCCGAATGCTTGCCCAGAATAATCATATGATGAGGAATGCCCAGCTCAACAGGATCCATGATCTCGTAAGTGCTGCGGTTTTTGAGCAATCCATCCTGATGAATACCAGACTCATGCTGGAAAGCGTTGCGGCCCACAATCGGCTTGTTGAATGCAATCGGGAAATGCATCATGCGGCTAACCATGCGAGACGTTTCGTATAAGTGCTCTGGCTTGATCTGCGTGCCCGCCCGCAATACATCATTCCGCGTATTCAGTGCCATCACGAGCTCTTCCAACGCGCAATTGCCTGTGCGTTCCCCAACCCCATTTACCGTTACTTCAATCTGAGTAGCTCCTGCCTTAATCGCAGCGATGCTGTTCGCAACAGCAAGACCCAGATCATTATGGCAATGGGCACTGAATTGAACTTGGTCTGCCCCCCGCGCGCCTTGTCTCACCTTGCGGAATAATGCTCCGTACTCCTCAGGAAGAGCATAACCAACTGTATCCGGCAAGTTAATAATTGTGGCTCCTTCTTGAATAGCAGTCTCTACAAGTTCAATTACATAATCAGCGTCTGCGCGTGTCGCATCCATAGCCGTGAACTCAATCTGATCTACAAATTGCTTGGCGTAGGACACCATTTCCCGTGCCATTTGCTTCACTTCTTCCCGAGTCTTGCGCAGCTGATATTGCAGATGAATATCCGAAGCGGAAATAAAGAGATGGATACGTCTCTTCGCTGCATCTTCGGTTGCGCGAACCGCAGCATCGATATCCTCTTTTACCGCACGTGCAAAACCACAGATTTCAACCTCAGGGAACATTCTTGAAATGCGCTGTACGGCCTCAAATTCCCCTGGGCTGGATACCGGAAATCCCGGCTCCATGACATCTACACCCAATGCAGCGAGTCTCCCCGCCAGCTCCAACTTCTGATCCAACGTGAGAGCTGCACCTGGTGCTTGCTCTCCATCCCGCAGCGTAGTATCGAAAATTCGAACCATATTGCTATTGTTCGTTGACATAGAAAGTCCTCCTTCATATGGAAAGGCTATAGGGAATCAGCATAGAAACTCGTTATTCATCTTCAAACGGAAATTATTTTTCTGTCGTCCAGAGACATACTCCAAAAGGAGAAATGAATACAAAAAAACCTATCGTCTCCACGTATCAGGAGACGACAGGTTGTATGCCGCGGTACCACTCCGATTGAAGGCCATATAAGACGCAGGCGCAGCCAGCTCCTATTCGAGACCTTCCTCTCATGCCTGATAACGGCAGGTACCGTAACTGCTTATCGAATATAATCGGAATATCGTCATATCCAATCATGCTCGTTCAGCTGTTCCACTCCCAGGCGAGTTCAGACTTTACTGTCACTGCGTCGCATCACCCCGCAGCTTGCTGTGAGACAGTTCAACTCTTACTACTCCTGTTCGTTGTGTATGAATACTATGTTATTGTCGTGTCGTTCGATTAAGTTGGGTGACAATAAAAAAACCTGTCGCCTCGTTAGAGACGACAGGTGTTCTGCCGTGGTACCACTCTAGTTGATGAACTCCATCTTCGCGATAGATGAAGCCTCATCCGCTTCATGCACATGTCGATACACGCAGGCCACAGCCTAGAAATATATCGTCATGTACGCCCGATGACGGGGGCTACCGTATCTGCGTACTTCATTCCGCCGATCCGCTCACAGGCGAGTTCAGGCTTGCTGCCACTGCGTTGCACCATCCCGCAGCTCTCTTCATTTGAACAGCAATTTCCCTACTACTCCTGATCTTAGCGTTATACCGTATTTCCCATTCCATGGAAGGATTTAGGTTTGATGACTATTATATTGCCCTCATCTGAAATCGTCAATACCTAATTATCGACGCTTGAAAGAAGCTGCATTCTGCAATGGATTACACGGACCACGCTTCTAAGGAGAACGATGGCTCTGCCTTGAAGTCAAGCGGCGTAGACTGACCATGCTTCCACTTCAAGTAAGCAGCAGCTCCAATCATTGCCGCATTGTCCGTACAATATTCGAATGGCGGGATGAGCAGCGGAATCCCCTCAGCAGCACAGCGTTCTGCCAATGCTGCCCGCAGGCCCCGGTTGGCGGCAACCCCTCCGCACAGCAGAAGCTGCTTCGCACCGTATTGTTGAACAGCCCGCATCGCTTTGCCAATCAGCACGTCGATGACAGAGAGCTGGAATCCACGGGCAATTCCTGCGTAATTCGGCTCGTCCCCCTTCATCTTTGCCTGGTTGACCGCATTCAGCACGGCAGATTTCAATCCACTGAAGCTGAAGTCGTACGATTCGGGATCAAGCCAAGCTCGGGGCATCTCGACCTCCTCGGTTGATTCAACTGCCAGCCGGTCGATATGCGGACCCCCCGGATATGGGAAGCCGACTGCCCGTGCAACCTTGTCATAAGCCTCGCCTACTGCGTCGTCTCTTGTACGCCCGATTACCTGGAATTTTCCTTCTTCCTCCAAGAGCACAAGTTCTGTATGACCCCCAGACACTACGAGCGCCATGCATGGGTACTCAATCTCTTCCACTAGTCGATTCGCATAAATATGACCCGCAATATGATGAGTTCCAATGAGCGGAATATCAAGAGCCATAGACAGTGATTTGGCAGCGACAACGCCAACAAGCAGCGATCCGACTAGACCCGGCCCTTGTGTTACCGCAATTGCATCTACATCTGCCATCATAACGTCTGCTTCCTGAAGCGCCTGCTCCAGCATCACCGTAATCGTCTCGACATGCTTGCGAGAGGCAATCTCAGGAACAACTCCGCCGAAGCGGCGATGAACGTCGATTTGACTGGACACCATATTGGACAGCACCTCTCGTCCATCGCGGACGAGAGCTACTGAGGTCTCATCGCAGCTCGTTTCAATAGACATAATGAGGCAAGAATTATCTTTAATAGATTGGTTCGTCAATGATTTCACCTGCTTTAATCAGTTAGCGCCTTAGGGTCTTGCATAGGGAGCCGTAGGATCCAAGTCTGACCACATAATAAGCGCGTCTTCTTGGTTATCGGAGTAATAGCCTTTGCGCACGCCTTGCGAAGTGAAGCCGAACTTGGCATACAATCGCTGTGCGACATGATTCGAGACACGTACCTCAAGTGTCATTCGCAGCATTTCAAGTGAGTGCGCCAGCTGAACTAGCTCTTGGAGCAGCATTTCTCCGAGCCGCTGCCCTCGATATTCTGGATGTACAGCAATATTCGTAATATGCGCCTCATCCAGGACGGTCCACATTCCTGCATAACCGATAATACGCTCACCCGCTGTCATCACGATATATTTTGCAAATAAATTGTTCGTCATCTCATTACGGAAAGCATCTTGTGTCCATGGCAACGTAAATGAAGCATGCTCAACCGCGAGCACACCCGAGATATCATCAATCGTCATACGGCGAAATTGAACATGTTGAGCTTGTTTCAGCTGAGAAGAGTGGTTAACATTCGCCTCGTCCTGACCTGCATGCCGCGGCTGTGACACAATTCCAGCCTTCTGTTCTTCAGCTTGTCCCATTCGAAGTACGCTCCTTTACGATTGTTGTACAGCCTTGGCTGCCGCCTGCTCCTTCGCTAGCAGCTTCGATTCCGCTTCCGTCAATTGTGTGTAATTCGGCTCCAGTCGGTGTGTGTCACCAATCTCACCTTGATGGAAGGCCTTGCTTCCAATTCGGCCGATCCAATGGGCCTTCATCATACAAGGAACCGCATGTATCCGATCTCCGAATTGTTCTTGAAGTGCTGCAATTCGTTCCAAATGCGGCTCAATCTCTCCGACGAACCATACATGTTCGGGCATATCAGCCGGCTCTAAATCAGTGGATTGCAATACGTGTGCCACCTCTTCAGCCACCTGACTGAACAATCGAATCCCATCCTCTTGCACGCGATATCCGAGCTGTGTATCCCATTCCGATTCTTGTCCAGAAGTCTTATCTTCTACTTCGACAGCACCTGTATCTGTTCCTGTGCGGAACCGAGCCGTATATACTTGGCCTCTCCGAGCGTCCACTAACGGATAAACCCAGTCTTTGCCTATCTTTAGGATCCCATCTGAGACTTTTCCCTCGCGAACAGCTTCTAGTCCGCTTAGCGCTAATGCATGCAAGCTTGACACGCCTACAACCGGCTTGCCCCATGCCCAGGCCATGGTCTTCGCAGCTGTAACGGAAATTCGCACACCTGTATAAGAGCCTGGTCCAATCCCCACTGCAAGGAGAGAAAGATCGCTCCCCTCCCAATCCAGACCCTTCAGCATGGATTGCATCGCTGGAACCAGCTTCAAGGAGTGATTGCGTTCAGCCTGCGATTCAAGCTGAGCTGCTGTTCCCCTATCATGAAGAAGCGCTAGAGCCATAGTAGAAGTAGAGGTATCTAACGCTAACACCTTGACTTGCTCATGTTGTACTGCCATGATTCATACTCCCATCCGTTTCAATTCATTCACCCATGACACGTACGGCTCCCCGTATCCAGTCAATCGAATGATGCGTTCTGTCTCTCCCTCATTCTGAATGAACAAGTGCAAATGCTGTGGAGGCAAGATCGGGGTAATAATGCTGGACCATTCCACCAAGGACACGCCTTCTCCATAGAAGTACTCATCCAGCCCCAGCTCGTCCGCTTCCGCCATCGATATCCGATATACGTCCATATGATATAAAGGCAACGCATCGCCTTCGTATTCCTTAATAATCGTAAAGGTTGGGCTGTTCACGACACCCGTAATGCCCAGCGCCTTCGCTACAGCCTGTGAGAACCTCGTCTTGCCTGCGCCTAAGTCCCCATCAAGCGCGATTACAGTTCCCGCATGGAACCGTTCAGCCAGCCGGGAAGCCAGTCGTTCCGTATCCGCTTCGCTGCTTGAGCGGAAGGCAAATTCCGCAATTTGATTCATATTTGTCCTCCATCACGATACGTATAGTAACTAAGTTATCATTATAGCATAAATTCAACATCTCCAAACCGAGATCTACCTTAGAAACATGCGAAGTCATCGTACAACTATACCCTTAGGAAAATGATTTCTATGACCCTACATGCAATCCATGGTACACTCCCCTCACCATCCTAAAACCATTTTCACCTGCCAAAAAGAAAGGCATAAATCAAATGTCTAATATACAAAAAGACACCTGCATGCCGCAGGCGCCTTCTCCCTTCTTTTGTTTCCATCATTCCATACAAGAGGCGTTAATGCTTTTTCTCCTCAACGAGGCGGTCTACCGCTACCGTCTGCGTGTTCAATGGACTCGTTCCCACTTGAACGGTCGCCATACTATTTGCTACATCCACGCTTTCAATCCACACAGACTGCTCCCCATCCAAGCGAACGGGCACAGTATCCTTCATCTCTAATATTTGCTTCGCACGGTTGGCATCCATCATCTTGTCCCATCCTCCTTCATTTTCCACGCCGCATGCGGCATATCCTGCCTGCAGCCACCTTCTGTTAAGATGGCTCAGCGCTTCCTATTTCATGCATGATTCTGAATGGGTAACCCCTGTGCATCTGTCACATACTGAGATCAGGCAATCATTTTACATTTGTCATGCTTACTAATGTGATCATCAAGTATCGATAAGCAAAGGAGGCACAGCATGCATACGGTTTGGAAAGGCGCCATAAGCTTCGGCCTTGTACACGTCCCTGTCAAAATGCATACCGCAACCGAGGATAAGGATATATCCATGCGCATGATTCATAAAGAGTGCGGCAGCCCGTTATCCTACGTTCGATCCTGTCCGGTATGCGACAAAGAGGTGGCCTGGGACGAGATCATCAAGGGATATGAGTATGAGAAAGGGCGTTTCGTCTTATTCGACAAAGAGGAATTGGAGCAGCTGCAAGAAGAGGCCAACCGTGCTATCTCCATCATTGATTTTGTCGATTTGCAGGAAATCGATCCAATTTATTACCAGAAAACGTATTACCTCTCCCCAGACCAAGCTGGGGCGAATGCGTATCAACTTCTGAGGGAAGCCCTCAATGAGACTGGCAAAATAGGAATTGCTAAGGTTACCCTTCGGGCTAAGAGCAGTCTTGCTGCAATACGTGTGTTGAACAATTGCCTCGTAATGGAGACGATGCACTACCCCGACGAGATCCGGGCATCGACTCAAGTTCCGAATGTTCCGGAACAGGTACAGGTGAACCCCAAAGAACTAGAGATGGCCAAGCTGCTTATTAGCCAGTTATCAACCTCCTTCGAACCTGAAAAATATACGGACGAGTACCGAGCACGCTTGTTGGAACGTATCGAACAAAAAATTGCAGGACAAGAGATTCGTACCGCTCCAGCTGCTCAGCCTACCGCTAATGTCGTTGATTTGATGGCTGCATTGCAAGCTAGTATCGAGGCAATGAAATCACCTGCACCGATTAGCACGGATACAGGCGTAAGCCAGCCGGTAACAGCAAGCAATGCAACAGCTACAGAAGGCGCATCGTCACGGAAACGAAGAACAACTAAACGAAAATCAGAAACGGCAGCACAGGAAGCAAATACCGAGCAGACCGGTGCAAATGCAGCTGCTAATGAGTCAACCTTGTCCGAAGAAGCTCCTCGAAGCAGGCGCAAGGCTCGCAGTACTTCTACACGCGTGCCGGCTAAGCAAGCAGCCAGCGGAGAAGCTGCAGAACCAGCCCCTCCTGCACGTCGGCGCAGAAGTACTAAGAAATCGAAGGAAGGCTTGAGCTCCTAATGAGAGAGGATGGGCCGCGTAATCTGACTGCAACGTCGATTGCCAATTCTAACGTTCCCTCACAATCAGACTTACTTTCTATACCTTCTAATCAAGGTACAGAACAGACGAAGGAATCTCTTTCTGCTGCGTATCGACTGCCTGCCCCTCCCATGTCCCCGCTGCTGTCCTCCCATATCCCTACAGGAGCAGGCTGGACGCATCAACTAAAGTGGGATGGGGTACGCATATTAGCTTTATGCTCTCCTGGGAGCGTACAGCTGTACTCGAAGAAATTGCTTAACAAGACCAGTATCTACCCAGAAGTAACCGGGATACTCAATCAATGGTCGAGAACGCTTCAGCACCCTGTGCTCTTGGATGGAGAAGTCGTTGTAATGGATCCTAAGACGCTGCGCCCGTCATTCCCGCTTGTGCTTCAGCGGGAGCGGACAAGAGCGCAAGGAGCAGGTAAAGCGTTGCAAGCCATCTACGTACTCTTCGACCTGCTCGCATGCAATGGGAAGGATGTCCGGGCATGTCCCTACTCTGAGCGTTATGAACGCCTTATTAGCCTGCCAATACCATCAACAGAACGTTGCTTCGTAACGGATTGCTTCGATGATGGCGACGCCTTATGGCAGTGGGTCAACGAGCGTGGGTGGGAAGGAATCGTCAGCAAGCGATTGGATTCGCCCTATGTAGAAGGGAAACAGCATCGAGATTGGATAAAGAAGAAGAAGGATATGCAGCTTGAGTCTTTCGCAATTGGCTATGTGCGTAAGGACAATCGTCCTTCAAGCATTGTCTTGGCGGATTCTGCAGGGCAATATATAGGCAAGGCCTCTATCGGATTGGACGAGCTCCGCAGACAGCTGCTTACGGCATGGGCAATCAAGCATCCAGCAGACCGTCCAACAACACAAGGGCTGCCTGCTTCCTTATCGAAGGAGCAGATTATCTGGTATCGACATCCTATCCCTTGTCTCATCGGTGCTCTAGAATACACAGACGCTGGCTTGCTTCGCCATCCGCGCATCTTAACGCTGCCACTGCTTAATACCTGAAATTCCAAAACATTTTCAAACACGGTACCTGATAAATTCGGCTATAGCGCGTTGAAGAGTGGCCATAGAGCGGCCATCATCAATGTGCGTGAAGGAGGTTTCATATATTGGGAACTTCAAAGGGGACTATCAGCCAGGCACAGACTTCTGCCACGACATTGAACATCGGCGGGAATCATGTGCAGATTACCAATCCTGACAAGATGCTGTTCCCTGAAATGGGGATTACTAAAGGACGGTTCATGCAGGAGCTTGTACGGCTTAGTCCTTATTTGCTGCCTGCATGTGAAGGAAGATACTTAACGACAATACGTTATCCAGATGGCGTAAGCGGGAAATTCTTCTATCAGAAAAATGCCCCTGAGCCCACTCCACCTTATGTTCAAACGGCTGTATCGGAAGGCATTTCTTATGTGGTGCTCAATGATATTACGACATTGCTCTGGCTTGGGAATCTGGCTTGCATCGAATACCACCCCTCCCTGCATAAGGTTCATGACCCGCTTCCGACGGAGTGGATTATTGACCTTGATCCGTCTGTCGAGGAGGAGCCTCGGATCATGGAGGCAGCTGCGCTCGTCGGTGATATGCTGGAGCAGCTGGGGCTCCGCTCCGTGCCGAAGACCTCCGGTGCAACAGGCGTACAGATTGTAGTCCCCATTGAGCAAGGCCCTTCCTTCACTCAGTTAAAAGAACTGGGACATGTGGTTGCGGCTTATTTATGTGAACGTCACCCGAAGCTGTTCACGATTGAACGATTCAAAAAAAATCGCGGCACTAAGATTTATATCGATTACATGCAGCATGACAAAGGACGAACCATCGCGGCTCCCTATACACCACGAGCAACGCGATATGCGTCCGTCTCCATGCCGCTTACTTGGGATGAAGTCAGACGGAATCCGATGCCTCGGGATTTCCATCTGCTTAATGCTGCTGATCGCCTGCAGCTAACAGGCGATCTCATTCAGCTTGAGCCGAAGCAGCACATTGAGCCAGTATTGGAAGCACTAGCAAGCCATATTGCTGCATTACAGAAGCGGCGATAGCAGCCGAGCCAACGCCTCGGCTGCCCGTTGCCAGCGGGAGCGATGAACGAACTTCGTATAATCAATTTCAACACTGTCATCAAAATCCTTATAGAAATCCTGCTCCAATCGTTCAATTGCCTGCTTGTCGAACAACACCGCATTGATCTCAAAATTACTAAAAAAGCTGCGCATATCCAAATTCGCAGTTCCGACTGAACCCAGCGCGTTATCCATAATAAATGCTTTTGCATGGGCGAAGCCTTTCTGATATTGATAAAAGCGAACCCCGGACTGCATGAGCTCTTCCACATAGGATAAGGAGCCCCAATCTACGATGCGTGAATCCGACTTCCCCGGAATAATAACCCGCACATCAATTCCGCTTACCGCTGCCGTCTTCAATGCAAGCCGGATGCTTAAATCAGGAATGAAGTATGGCGTTATTATCCACATCCGTTCCTGCGCCGAGCTTAATGCTCCGAAGAACAGCTCTTGAATGGCATCCCAGCTTGCGTCTGGCCCGCTTGAAATCATCTTCACCTGCTCACAGCCTTGACAGGTATGTTCAGGAAATAGATCCTGCCGATCATTCGGCGGCTCCTTCACAAAGGACCAGTCGTGCAGAAATACGGCCTGAAGCGCGTAGACACCATCCCCTACTACCCGCAAATGTGTATCTCTCCAAAACCCCAGCTTGTGGTTCAACCCTAAATAATCGTCACCGATATTAATACCGCCAACAAATCCAATCGTCCCGTCAATCACGACAATCTTGCGATGGTTCCGGTAGTTGAGCCTGCGCCGAAAGAAAGATACCCACACAGGAAGGAACCAATGAAATTCCACGCCTGCCTGCTGGAGCTTGCGCACATATTTGCGCCGCAGCTCAATGCTTCCTACCCCATCCGCAATGATGCGCACCTTGACGCCTTCCTTCGCCTTCGCAATCAGTGCTTCTTGAAACATCGTGCCAATACCATCATCTCGAATAATATAAAATTCCATATGTATATGACGCTTCGCCCCGCGGATAGCGTCCAGCATCGATTCAAACGCAGCCTGTCCATTCGTTAATACCTCAGTTGAGTTGCAGCTGGTTATCGGGCTGGGCGACAAAGTAGAAATTAAAGAAAACAAACGTTCATGCTTAAGCATATCGCTGTTGTTCAATTCCTCAACTTGATCAATAATACTCAACTTGGACAGCTCGCTTTTATTAACGTATTCTCCCCACAATTCATGCTTGCGCACACGTCTACGAGCCGTATATTCCTGAGCCAGAAAGTAATACATGACAAAGCCAATGAGAGGAAAGCAGAAAAGAATCAATAACCAGGCAACTGCTTTAGATGGATGCTTGTATTCTGAGAGCACAATCGTCACGATTTGGAAGAAGTACACAAGCAATATTACGATGACCCATATCATGAATTCGTGCAACCTCCGTAATGTGACGTCTTCTATTTATACCATATTCCTATCCATTCCAGATCATTTGATGGTTCACACGAACAGTACTGCGTTTTTTCCATTGTATCCTCTTGTACAATAACCACACTCCATGTACAGTAAATATTACTACCCCAACACTTTCCATGGAGGATCAGTCGATCATGAACCGCAGAATTCGATTGCGCGTATTTGCACTAGGTATGATCATGGTATTTGTTTTTCTCGTCTTAATCATACGCACGTTCTGGATTCAAGTCATCAGTTATGATTTCTACATGGAACACAATGTAAAGACTTGGGCGCGCAGCGAGGTTCTTCTGGCCAAAAGAGGCACAATATATGATCGAAACCAGAAGCCGCTTGCTCTCGAAGCCTCAGCATATAATCTGGTGGTTTTCCCGCAGGAGATCGAGCATCTGAAGCAGCAAAGTCGAGTTGCCGATGGGCTTCATCAAATAACGGGCAAACCTCTTCCCGAGCTCAATGATCTCATTAGCCGAACGAAGCAGCGCCAAGTCGAAGTGCGCACAGAAGGCTGGCTCATGGACTATTCGAAGCTCGATGATTTCCGCACCCTCTTCGGCAAAGAATTGGATTATGGAGAGTGGCTGCATTTCCCTGATTATGGGGTTGGATTAATGAAGTCCTCCAAGCGTTATTACCCCTATAATCAATTAGCCGCTCACGTACTCGGATATATCAATAAAGAAGGACAAGCTGTATCCGGCATTGAAGGCAAATTCAATGAACAGCTGCAAGGTGTGAATGGCAAGGCAGCATTTCTGAGGGATAATCGCGGCAACCCCATTGCACTGGCAAGCCGTTCGACAACACCGCCCATTGACGGTCAGTCCGTAACGCTTACGATTGATATCGAGGTTCAGCGGTTCGTAGACGAGGCCATGACTCGTGTCATGAAGCAATGGCAGCCTGCCAGAGCCATGGCCGTTGTTATGGATCCGCATTCGATGGAAGTGCTGGCTATGTCCTCGAAACCGGATTTCAACCCGAACCGATACTGGGATATATCGAATATTGGCGCTTTGACGAACGATACCATACATTTCGGATACGAGCCTGGATCCACGTTCAAGATCGTTACGCTTGCGGCTGCCATTGAGGAGAACGTATTCCGACCGGAAGATACATTTGTCTCTGGCTCGATCAAGGTTCCCGGCAACGTCATTCACGATGTGAAGAAGGATGGCTGGGGAACGATCAGCTACCAGCAAGGATTGGAGAAGTCAAGTAATGTCGCCTTCGTCAAACTGGGCCTGGAGAAGCTCGGTAAGGAGAAGCTGTACAACTATATTGACCGCTTCGGATTTACATATCCAACAGGCATCGAATTAAGTGGAGAGGCAGCGCCTCTTGTTCGATTTGAGCGTCCCTCCGAGGTTGCAACCGCGACCTTCGGGCAAGGTAGTGTGCGCGTAAACACACTCCAGCTTGCTACCGCTTATGCCAGCATCGCGAACGGCGGGAAATGGATGCAGCCGAGTATTCTGAAGAATGACTCCTCTCCTAACGCTCAGACTGAGCGTCAGGTCGTCTCCCCTGCCACTGCAAGAGAGGTCACAGAGCGCTTGGAGCAAGTTATCCTAAAAGGTACTGGCAAGCCTGCTATCATTGATGGCTATCGGGTAGCTGGCAAGACCGGAACTGCACAGAAACCAGCCAAACGAGGCTATAAGAAAGGAAATTGGCTTATTTCATTTGTCGGCTACGCACCGGCCGATAACCCGAAGGCTGTCGTCGCGATTGTAGTGGATGAGCCCGATCTTGGGGGTGACTTCACCTTGGGTGGTCAGGTCGCTATGCCCGCCTTCCGCTCCATCATGCTCAGTACGCTTCAATATATGGGGATTAAGCCCGATCCAAGTCTACTCCCTACTAACGATGAAGGTTCTGAACCACCGGTAAAGATCAACAGCAAAGTGGAAGCGAAGAATACAGCTGTCGTAGGAAATTATAAATCAAAACCGGTAAAGGACTCCGTGCAGGCTATCAAAGATAGACGCATGCATGCCGTTGTACTTGGAAAAGGTACGCAAGTGCTTGAACAATATCCGCAGCAGGGTGAAGAGCTGTATGAACAGCAGCCAGTCTATTTACTAACAAGCAAGGAGAAGGACGTTCCCCTCCCTACGCTTGCCGGATTGTCGCTGCGAGACGCACTTACCATCTGCCAGTTGCTTGATCGCAAAGCCACCATCATCGGGGAGGGGTATGTCGTCAAGCAAGAAGAGAGTATGGCCGGAGAACAACAATCTGTAACACTCTATTTGCAAGCCGGAAGCTATCGAAATCCACAACAAGGCTCTACTTCTTCTGAAACTTTGGTGCCAACCAAGACAGAGAACAAGTGACGCCTCCACGAAAAAAGGTATGTTTTGAGGAATCATTGAATAGAGATCAATAGACAACTTTCTTACGAGCATGCGAATCGTGCGCGAGCAGCAAGCTAACCCGGGAAGGGGAATGCTTGATGACGCGTCTAAAGTTGAGGTGATAGGATGAAACGGCATTGGTGGAATGGATCGATGACACTGCTTGTCATTCGTGATGCAGATCAAGCAGTGAAGCAGGTCAGTGTATCGAAAATGCTAGTTGTCTCCGTCCCGATTGCGGCAGTCATATCGATATCTGGGCTCTTTCTGGCTATGCAATGGAAATCTACCGCACATATTCAAGAGCTTCAGGGACAAGTGACTTCCCAGACTATGGCCTTGGACGTCACCGTGAAGGACAAGGACGAGGCTATTCGTCTTCTGAAAAATGAAGTCATCCGCTTGTCTTCCCAAGCAGAATCCGTCAAGGATCAAATGGAGCAGATGAGTTCCCTGGAGAAGCAGCTTCAGCAATTCGTCGAAGGATACATCGCTCCTTCGGATGCATCCAAACATTCAGCTATGCTATCTGCCCCCTCACAATCCTCTGTTTGGAATGAACGCATTCAGGTTGGCGGCGAAGACATCGAGGCGAGCACGGATCAAATTCTGAATTTGGCAAACCGCTCTCGCATCGATCTCAAGCAAGTAAGTGACATGTTGAATACAATGCAGCGTTCTGTTCCGACTACCTTGAAGCAAGCACAGAACAGACAATCGACGATCGCAGGAACGCCGTCCATCTGGCCGACGAAGTCACGCCGCATCACATCCAGCTTCGGCTATCGCCAAGATCCAATGCATGGCCGAGCCGCCTTCCATGCGGGACTCGACATCGGCGGCGAGCTGGGCGACCCCGTCTATGCCGCAGCTGACGGCAAGGTCATTGAGGCCGGATTTCAGCCAGCTCGCGGCAACTATATCGTCATCCGCCATGTCAATCAGCTAGACACCTGGTATATGCATCTACAGTCGATCCTCATCGACGTAAATGACACAGTGGCGAAAGGCGACCATATTGCCAAGCTTGGGAATACCGGAAGAAGTACAGGGCCTCATCTTCATTTTCAAATTGTACAGCGCGGCGAACCGATCGATCCGTTTCCTTATGTACGCAACGCTCTGTATGAGACTACAAGTTCCAAGAAATCTATCCCTACTCCTCTTATTCGCAACAGACGTTCAAGCGAACCATTAACGTCTCTCAGCACTCGTGCCGACTCGTATCCGATTTATCAATCCTAGCTTCGTCATCCCGATCCATTTCAAGGAGGTTATGCGAGCATGCTCCGTCGCTCAACACAACAACCGAAGCACAGTGACACGTATATCGCACCTGGGACTCAATTAGAAGGCGCAATCCGCTGCGAGGCAAACATCCGCATTGACGGCAAGTTCACAGGAGAAGTGACTTGCAGTGGTACGATTACAATTGGTGAACATGGAGAGGCACACTCTACCCTTACCGCCAATCATATTATTGTAGCAGGCAGCGTAGTTGGCGATATTCACGCAAGCGGCAAATTAGTAATTTCCTCAACGGGGCAAGTCTGCGGCAATTGTCTATCGGAAGTGCTGTTAATCCAGGAAGGCGGATTACTGAATGGAACAAGCCTCATGGAACGTTCATCCGAGGCTAGCTCATCCAAAAAAGGCGGCAAGGGGAACAAACAAGAGACGGCCAATGCATCTAGTCATAAAGAAAACGAGAAGCAAGCGGGATAACCGCTTGCTTCTTCTATTATATAGAGGAGAAGGTGTTAACATGGGAATTCTCGCTCATTTTTTATGTATTTATATGTTTACCCCTTCAATTGGTTGCGTATCGATTCGGCTATTTTCTGCAATTGTTCTTCATCAGGGAGGAAGTAGTAGATCCCATTGATCATCTTCCCCTTCCCCTGCAGCACCTGCTGCTCCACTTTCGTCAACTGTGGCCGATAATGAAGCATCAGCTGCTTCCAATCGTCAAATTGCAGGTTTGTACGGATATTCTCCTTTACCTGTGCGAGCAAATCCATCCAATGTCCTGCTGAGTCAAGTTGGGCCGACTTGTTCAGTATCGCCTGCAGCACTTGGCGCTGTCGCTGCATGCGGCCAAAGTCGCCATCTGGATCCTGCTTGCGCATCCGAACATATACGAGTGCTTCTCTCCCTTGCAACGCCACCTTGCCCTTCGGGAAAGTTATACCGTCGTCCGTGAATGATAAGCGATTCTCTATTTCTATGCCGTTTAAGGCATCTATCATCGACACAAACCCATTCATATTCGTCTTCACATAATAATGAACAGGCACCTTAAAGAGTTGTTCCACCGTGGCAACTGTCATTGGAACTCCGCCAAATGCATAGGCATGATTGATTTTATCAACCGTATGGTGGCCTACGATTGACGTCCTCGTATCACGAGGAATGCTGAGCAAGGACAAGGTACCACTCTGCGGGTGAACCAGAACCAGGGCGAGCGAATCAGATCTCCCCTTATCGCCAGGCCGCTCATCCGTTCCGATCAGGAGCAGCGTAAAGGGGCTCTGCTCGGATAAATTCGGCAGACCAGTAGCTGCCTGTGTCGATGCTGGCACTGTCTCGTTCCTATCTCGCACAGCATGCTTCGTCAAATCAGATGTCGGCTGCTCCAGTAATGGCCCTCTCGTTCCTTCCGGGAGCGGTTCATACATCGCATCAGCCGTTCCCTTCAACGTATTCCATACGATAAGAAGAACGGTAGATACAATTAATATCATAGCTCCAAGCAGGATAAGAACGACCTTGTGCCATCTTCGCAATGAGTTCCTTCGTACTATCAAACAATCTCCCCTCCCCTTGCTCCCCTCTATTCACCTTGATCGTTCGTGCAAATTTGAACCGACCGGCCAGATCGCGCAAGCAAACAACGAATAACGAGATCCATCTTATTCACTTGTGCGATCTGCCCTTTCACCCTATTACCACTCTATTTCTCGGGAGGAGCATCCTTCTGCAAGAAATGCCGTATTGCCTCATTCCAATGTCGAAGCAGCGAGAAGTCATTAAGCCTCAACGCTAGTGGCTCCAACACTGAATATTCAGGTCTGCGAGCAGGCCTTGGAAAATGAGAGGTGGGCACCGCGCGTACGATCGTAGACAAGCCTGCCTCCTTGATAATTGCTGTAGCGAATTCATGCCACGAGCAGCTTCCGCTGTTCGTAATATGATAGGTTCCATATTTGGTAGTGTAGAGCAATTCGACTATCTTCTCCGCCAAATCAAGCGTATACGTAGGCGAACCAACTTGGTCATTAACGACTTGCAGCACTTGTTCCGTCTGTGCCTTCCTTAGAATCGCTTTGACGAAGTTGTCCCCATACAAGCCGAAAACCCAAGAGGTGCGTACAATAAATGCAGCAGGATGATGATTTCGTACAAATCTCTCGCCTTCCCACTTCGAACGCCCATAGATATTGATGGGACGAACGGAATGGAACTCATTGTATGGGCAGTCACTCTTCCCATCAAATACATAATCCGTGCTGATATATACAAGTGCTGCACCAATACGGTTAGCCGCTACGGCCACGTTGCGCGTCCCGTAGCTGTTAATTCGATACGCTGTGTCAGAATCCGACTCAGCCAAGTCTACCTTCGTATACGCCCCAGCGTGGATAACATGTGTAGGACGCTCCTTCTCCATCACCGTCCGCACTCGCTCCGCATCCGCCACATCCATATCGTGATGCCCGTAGCCAACTGCCGATATGCCGTGGCGATGCAGCACAATCAGCATCTCCATTCCAAGTTGTCCACCTGCTCCTGTAACCAGCACCTTCATCTCTTCCTTGTTCACTCGGCAGCACCATCCTTATTGCAAGAATTGGGGGCTGCCTTCCAAGTAGGAAGCTCGGCATCTTCTAACATCGGATGCTTGGCATCCTTCTCGGACAAGATGGGCTTGCTTACAGGCCAGTCAATATGAAGCGCTGGATCGTTCCATGCAATCCCTCGGTCGGATGCCGCATGATAGGGAGCATCCACCTTATATAGAACCTCTGTATTCGGAACGAGCGTACAGAAGCCATGTGCAAAGCCTTGCGGGACGAGAAGCTGCCGACGATTTGATGCGCTTAAGATAGCACCAACCCATTGTCCGAACGTCGAAGAGCCTTGGCGAATATCAACCGCAACATCATAGACGGCTCCGACTGCAACCCGTACCAGCTTCGTCTGCGCATAAGGATCCAACTGATAATGAAGACCTCGCAGTGTGCCAGCACGCACAGATAAGGAATGGTTATCCTGCATGAACGAATAATTTATACCAAGCTCTTCCCACTTATGTGCGTGATAGCTCTCCATAAAAAATCCGCGTTCATCCTCGAACACATTCGGCTCGAGAAGAAATACTTCGGGTAATTTTGTCTGACTGACCTTCATCCTGACAACTCCCTTTTCGAGAGATAATTCGTGACTGATTGAAGAGGCTTTTCGCCCACTCATTACTATTCTATGCCGTTCACCCTCTTATTGACCTTCAATGTGGGGAAAGTGCGACATATATCCATCAATCACATATTCGGGATGATTCCAGTTCTACGGTCAGCCGAACCATTGGACTTGCGCCCAAGCAGGATCGGGGTTATACAAAAAACATTGATTATACGTATTCATCATTTTGGAATAATGCGGACATGCCTTCGTAAGTTGAATGTTTAGTCGTGAGGTAAGCATTGCTTTCTGCTGAGGGGTTAATATAAATTTGACGGTGTATTGATATTCAACCTGTTCTTGTTCATGCTTCCGTTCTTTGCACACAACGTTTCCGCGAATAGACATACGGTCGTCGTCAAATTCACATGTAAATGCTAAGGAGTAATGATTTGATATTGGCAAGCTCAAATGAGTAATCATCGTTAAGCAGTTCGGGCTAAGCCCGACAAGCATAACTTCACAGCTTCGCGCGTGAAGAACAGGCTCCTGATGCACGCGATCTATTGTCATCAGAACGGGTACCGGCTTGGGCAAGATAATGAATAGTTGCGACGGATACGCAGTAGGCCAATTATTCGTCATGATATTCCTCTTGTACAATCTGAACAACAGAATGACTCGCAGCACATTCCCACCTTGCTCGCAAAATGCCTAATTGCAGCATGATATCCGTAATATCAACCGTTCGTTTCTCTGTCAAGGTCTCTCTTTCATGCAGCTCAACTGTCATGTCATGCCTCACTCCTATCACCTCGTTCATTCACTGTCGTATCAGTTCCACCTGTTGCAGCGGAATTCATCCACTCTTCCTTACGCTTCCTTATGCCGATAGCGCTCATTCGATAAATAATCAAATAGAATACGCCCAATATGACGGCTTGCAAGATGGCAGCCGCCAGCGGGGACAATTGCAGCCATACGACGATTAGCAAACCTAGCGCCAATACCAGAAAACGAGTAACCGTCCACCAAAAATTCCAATGCTGCAGGCGAAGGGATTCTAAAATGACGGATACCGGAGAAAACAAAATATTTACACCGTACAATAGCGCGTAGACCGGCACATATTTGGCAGCAGGTTCCCATGCAGTACCGAACAGCCATACAAATAATGGCGGTCCTACAACCGCGATTACAACAATAGGTACTACTCCGATTCGACATAGCTTGCGAAACGTATCCCGGAATAGTTGCTCGAGCATCTGCGGATTCTCGCGTGCATGCTTCATCGATTCCGCGTAGAACACTTGCGAGATAGACATGCTTAGCAGCAGTATCGGCCCTCCTAGCACCTTATCAACGAGAGCGATGGAGCCCGCTTCCTTCAACCCGTAATATCCCGCCATGAAGAGCGGCAGCATTTGGAGTGTCATCGAGGTGAATACTCCTGATCCAGTCACATACAGCGCAATTTTGCGATATCGGCTGACCATCTTCTTCATAATGCTCCAATTCGCTTGACGGGCCCATTGGCCAGGCCGGAATTGCTTATGAAATAACGTGTACAGTGTTCCCGTTCCTGCTACGCGTCCAAATACTTCGCCCAATACGAGCCCGACTCTGCCCAATCCGACAAACGGAGCAGCCAACTGGATAAGGATTCCCCCCATCCCCTGCACCCATTTCGTTCTGGCTAGCGGTCCATAGCTTCTCGTTCGGAGCGCCCAATAATTTAACGTATTATAGAGGCCGTAACCGAAGAAGGATATAGGAAGCAGGTACACGATCATTCCAATTCTGAACGAATCAGTTATCATCGGCGCAAACAAAATAATCGCTGCCAAGAACACACCGGTGAGAAGAATGAGAAGCAAAAAACAAAAAGTTACGATATAGGGGATATGCTCTTCGTCCTCCTCCATCGGTATCGCTCGTTCAAACCCCAAGCTTCCGAACAAAACAGAAATCGCCAGTATAGACATATAAACAGCCAGCTCACCGTATTGCTCAGGTGTATACAAATGTGCCAAGAGGGGGGATAGAACAATCCCTATTCCTTGGGCGGCAGCCGTTCCGCTAAGCATAATAATAACGTTCTTAACAAAGGATCCCTGGCCGGTGAGCACGCGCCAGCGCTTGATCGCAGTATGGATAATATTCATTCTCGTAACCTTCCTTTGTCATTCCGCTAGAATTGGCGTGCTTGCGATAGAGGGATAACAAACGACTGTCCTGCCTGAATATCGTAGATGAATCTATCGCCGATCTGTTGTTGAATAAAGGTCGTATTGCCAAGACTGACGACCACATGACTGCCTTCCTGCTTGATTACACTCTTAATCGTATAAGCCGCATTCCGTACAGCTGCAGAGTTCGATGAAGTCACCGAATGATTGTCAACATACACCGTAGCACCAACTAGTTTCTTCACATCGAACGATGCCATATTTTCAAATTGGAGTTCCAAACGATTATCAAGGCTCCACCCTGTTGTAAAGCCAGCAACTTTCCCCACTAAGCGCTCTGCTTCCGATTTGGACTCCTGCTTGCCGCCATCGTTCTGCAGCCACGTTCCATCGTGTGCATACTGAACCTTCGCCCCCTTAGACGACATACTTGTCAGTCCAAAAAAGCCCTTGAATGACAGTCCGTTCTCCAATTGGTATTCCCGATTCGATTCCAGACTGCAAATAATCGTATCTTTCCGACCATTTTGGAGGGCAACCTCAATGGCCATCGCTTCCCATTCAGGAACAGCCGCACCTTCATGGGTTACGCTAAGCCTTCGAATTGTTTTGATCGTTCGTTCCTTCGCGAATGGCTCCAGAATCGAAGTGAACAAGCTCTCCCCGCCAGGACGCCGTGTTAATAAATAATCGAGTCGTCGAGGATTCCCCGGCTTATTTTGGGGTGGATCTCCCTGGGCAACTGCTGCATCTGTATACGAACCAAGCATCGTAACCCGCAAATTCGGCTTCACCTGCGCGCGGTTATATGACACAGACTTCGCCGACTTCCACTCTGCATAAAACTGGCCGATCGGATCCTTGTCCTTACGGACATTGTACAAATAGTTATATCCGCTCTTGCTCTGCTCCGAATAGGCGGGATCTGCAAGAGGAATCTGTTCGCCAGCATACGTGCCTGACTTCTGCTCCACTAATTTCAGCCCACCAGTCTCGACCGTTCCTTCCATGCCGTGAAAGCTTGACACTTGTTCACCCGCCCCCTTGACGCGGAAGAAATCAACGGCATAGGCAAGTCGATCATCAATGGGAATAAGAGCGAACGTCCTTCGATACAAGTCAGCCCCCTCGTATGCATAGGGCGCCTCCACATCGATTAATTTGGCGTATTTGCCGTCATCATAATGACGTGGAATGCCAACCCATGAATTTGGCTGCTGTCCTTCCTTATTGAACACAACTGTATTATGCGATATGGTGTTCGATTCCCAGCGTCTGCGCAAAATGTTATCGTCAGCGAAGGTCACGTAACCAAGATCCGGGGCCATATCTAGACCGAACCCATATAACCCGATATTCAGCGCATCCCGATGAGCGTGGGATGTGCCATTTCGCCCATAGTACAGCCAAGCCTCAATATCCCCATGCCTCAAAGCTGTGTATCCATATCCCGTTAAATTGATACTTTTGAACTTATAGCTGCCCTGAGATTGTACGACTTTCCGGAACTGAGCTAGCAGCGCTTCCATCTTCGGCTGAAACAAATCATTTGTAATCCCTTCCGTTCGGTTTCCATTCAATAGAAATGCTGCCTGGGCAAATAAAGGATCGCGATATTTAACAAATGCCCTCCATACCAAGTCCCGCTTCGCCCAGATATTATCTTTGCCTATCGAGCCGGAATCCCCGATATTGGGTGTGTCCTTGCCTTGCATCACAAGATCAAGAAAGGCATAGAACATCTTCTTCACCTTCGGATGCTTATATAAATCCGCGCTTGGGACGCGCTCATAGCTGTCCAAAATATCCGCCAAACTGTTCATTCGTTCCAACCAGGTCACATTGTATTCAGGTGAAGCTTCATCACCATAGCCATCGCGATCAATACGATTCGCCAGAACGTCATAGACGCCTCCGCCACTTATTCTCCATCCGCCGCCCGCTACACGCTCCAACTGCCCTGACTGCAGCGCAAATTGAATCCACTCCGCAGATTCAGGAAGCTGATCCAAGGTAATAGCCGCTAGTGCGATCACATTCTGATGAGATCCGAAGTTGCCTGAAATTTGCGCTTTCTTGACAGCAGGCACAATTTGACGAATGATACGATTCTCAAAGTTTTGCTTTATACTGTCGGCTGTTCCCTTCGATGAGGGAAGGCTGTAACGAGCGGCTTTCTTTTGCAAAAAGGACAAGTATGGAGCAGTCTTCTTCTGGAGTACGGGTAAAAAGGCATCGTAACTGAGGAGCAGCTGCTCCGTCAGTGTAACTTCAGCAATTGATCCCAATACTTTGCCTTGTCCCGTCCCGCCGTGCGCATTTTTGAACCCATCCTCCCACCGATACACGGAGACGTCCATATCAGGATACACATCGGCTACACGATCTAATAGAACCAGACCGCTATATGCATACTTCTCATTTCCCGTATATAAGTAGGCTTCACGCAGCGAACGCAATGCATCAGTTAACCACTGACTCCATACCCAATGATTGTAGAACGCGATAAACGTATACTTGTTGCCTTTTTCATCAACATATCCACTGCCGTCATCGACGCCAAATGCCGTGCCTTTGTCCGGATACAGCGTATTCACCAAATATTTGCGGTCGGCGCGCTTCGGATCAAATCCTCCCTTATCATCTAAGCCGCTCCGGTAGTATGAAGCGAAATCATTCGTTGGGAACATCATTCCATTCGATTTATCCTTTACTTTCCACGGCTTCGCCACAGGGTCAATTTCGTAGCTTGAACGGTCATCACGAGGCCCCTTCTGACCACCTATCACACTTCCCATCTCTTCATTCACATCATAGCTTCTCGGCAAGGCCTGCGTGGTAATCATCGACCATAGCTCTTCGTAGCTCAAATCTATATATTTTTGCGCCCTTCTTATGCTTGCATCCCTTTCATCCCGCGCCCATTTATACATTTTCACATTGTCCTGAACAGCTTGGCGTTTCTCTGCTGTATAGTAATTGCTCCTGGACTGGCCTGCTGCATGCGGACTGTTCATAAGCACGAAATCGATACAAAAATATAGTACAGCAATAATGAAAGAAACGATAATTAACTTCCATTTCCAATCAATTCTATAAGTTGTCATATATGTAATCTCCTTACTTATATATCGTGACATTTGCTGTCATCACTTTCTAGTAGGGCGTTTCATATTGTATAAAAAACAAGCTACTATTCCGATAGAAGAGGATGTGTCCGCCTATGATTAATCCGAACTTTGTTACTCCGCAGAACTTCGGAGCTTTGTATGATGGAGCAGCAGACGATACCACTCCCGTCAATAAAGCGCTGCAATTCGCTGCGGTCAATCAGATGAGCGTCTACTTTCCTCCCGGCAAAGGTGCTGTAGTCTCCCAAGCAATCACCGTGCCATCCGGCGTCAGACTTATTATGGATGCCCCGCTTATTTATAAGGGAGACAACACTCAACCTTGTCTGCTGATCGGCAATGCCATCGAATCTACCACCATGATGGATTACAAATTGAATGTCCGAAATGCGCAAGTATCCGACTGGAGCAACGAAGGGAACATCGGCATCATTCTGACCAACTTCATCTCATGTAATATCGATATTGTAGGAATCGATGGCTTCACAATCGGTCTGCAAGCTAAGGGAAATAGTAAAGGATTCTCCTTCAACAAGCTGACACTTGGACAAATCATGAATAATAAGATTGCGCTGGATTTGTCGGCAGTTCGTTCTGGCTGGGTCAATGAAAATTTATTTGAGAATGGAAGGTTTGGATGCTGGAGTCAGGTCAATACGAATGCAAGCCGTTACGGAATTCGCATTGTATCGCCTGATAATTCGTACTTTTACAATAACAACAATGTCTTTATCAAACCTAGCTTCGAGCTTGGCCAATCCTACCTTACGGGCAATGCCGAAGCAGTCCCGCTTCTGATCTATCACGGTGAGCAAAATAAATTCCAAGATATGCGCAACGAGGACAATAATACGACCTTTGTACGGGTGTTCAACTCGTCTTCGAATAACGTGTTCAATGTCGGTTATGGAGAACTGAACGGAAGCAATATCGATGATCGAAGCCGTTATCCTGTATCCGTGTACTCCTCACGCAAATCCAAATTAATCAATACAAAAGGAAACATGATCTTCCTATCCGGTTCCCTGAATAAAATAGCCTGCTACTATAATGGGAACAGCTTAGTCAATATTCCACGCGTTAATGTCGCCACTTCTCGCACGTCCACAGTTCTGAAGTCCGGAGCAATGACGCTCGCCAATGAATATGTAGAGCTTATTCAGCCAGCAATCGGCGTATTCATCAACACCTCCAAAGCCAAGCGATTTATTGTACAAAAAGATACGATCACTGGATATGGGGGACGCGTCATTGTCATCTGCTACGATGCAAACGGCAACATTCTAGGAAGCACTATTCAAAATGAAGCAACAGTCAAAGGCTCCTCCAACGCAGAGCCCTACTTCAACACAACCGCACCCGGGGGTGGAGCAATAGGCGGTTATATTACCGGCTCTGACTCCAACAAAGACTTCTATTTCCGTGTTCATTCTGATGTCACTATGATACGCGTCTTGTTATCAGGAGGAACACAGCCGCTGCGCATCAAGAGTTTCTGCATTTACAGCATCGACTGCACGGCAGCGGTCTGGTCTGGCTACGAAGAGATCATACCTGGTGTGAATCTTGGCACGCAGCCGCCTACTGCAGGACAATGGGATAAAGGGCGAATGATCTTGAACGATAATCTCTCGCTGCTCGGCACCGAAGGCAGCAAATATGTCGTAGAAGGCTGGCAATGCATTCTAGCGCCCAATCAGTGGATAGAAAAAAGATCCTATACAGGCTTATAGAGGTTGTTCAAAAAGTCCGCTTTTGATCACGAAGTAAATCATGAAGTGGGCTCGGCATCGAATCTTGAATTCAGCCGGGCCTTCCGGTGCTCATGTACCCAAAACGTACGCTCCGCTCCTCATGCCCTAGCTTCATCCAACTTTCTCGGTGCTGAAAACCAGCCTTTTTGAACACGCACTTATAAAAAAAATGGTACGGGCAGCCGGGTGATTCCTTCTTCACTCGGCTTCTATGCTTCTTCCTGTTCTACACACTTTGCCGATAAATCGCATTCTGCTGTAAATGTTCCAAAACGACATCGACCACCCGATCCTGTTCAGCACTCGTCAGATTCGAGCCGGATGGCAAACATAGCCCTTGTGCAAACAATTGCTCGGACACACTAAGATGCGACTCGTGAGGGAAATATAAGCTGGAGTGGAACATCGGCTGCAGATGCATCGGCTTCCATACGAGACGCGACTCGATGCCGTTCTGCTGCAGAGCAGTTTTGATCGAGAGCGGATACGTCCCCGTACGCTTGCAGTCAACCAAGATAACCGTAAGCCAGCAAGTCGATCTTCCGTAGGTAGGTTCTGATATCAGTCGAATACCATCATAAGCTTCCAATACACTCCGATACCGCTGATATACAGCCCTTCTTGCGGCAATTCGCCCTTCAATCACGGTGAGCTGACCACGTCCAATTCCTGCCAGCACATTGCTCATCCGGTAATTGTACCCCATCTCATAATGCTCATAGTACGGCAGATCTTCTTTAGCCTGTGTCGCCCAATGTCTGGCCTTTCTAAGTGCCACGGGGTCGCTGCTCACCAGCATTCCCCCTCCGGATGTGGTAATGAGCTTATTGCCGTTGAACGAATAGATGCCGAAATGACCGATTGTCCCACAATGTCTGCCACGATAGGTCGTACCTAGTGACTCTGCTGCATCTTCCACCACAATAATGCCATAACGATTGCAAATAGCCATAATTGCATCCATATCTGCGCTCTGCCCATAGAGATGAACGATGACAGCAGCTTTCGGCGTCTTCCCCTCTTGCGCAAGCTGCTCACATGCCCGTTCCAGCGCCTCTGGCGACATATTCCAGGAATTCGGCTCCGAATCAACGAATACAGGAATCCCGTTCAAGTACAGGATAGGATTCACACTAGCTATAAAGGTAAACGTGGAACATAGCACATAATCGCCCGCTTCTACCCCAGCCAGCCGTAAAGCCAAATGGATGGCCGCCGTCCCTGAGCTTAGCGCAACTGCTCCTTGCGCCCCTACATAATGGGCCACTTCTTCTTCAAATGCCTGAATATGCGGACCGACGGAGGACAGCCAATTACTAGCAAATGCCTCATCGATTTTAATCCGTTCTTCATCTCCCATATGCGGAGGAGACAGATATATATAAGGCTTAGACATACTGGGTCACCTCTGCTGAGTCAATCCCAACCGCCATAAGTGAAGGGTCGCGATAAAATGGGAAATACTCGCTCTCCGTAATACCATTAAATTTGCTTTTCAATAATTTGTATAGGTAGGGATCTCGTACTTTCCTTCCAACATAGAAGTCCAATGGTTCATGATTATTGAACCCTTTCTTGAAGCGATACAAGGAATCATTGCCCGTATAACCGCCTCCTAGATGAATCTTCTTGAATCCTCGTTCCTTGAAGTGCTGTATGGCGAAGTACAGCAAAAAATTATTGGGCGCGCAAGAAAAATATCGCTCATTGGAAGCGAGCAGATGATAGTGCACATGTTCACCTTCATGCAAAAATATCGATGCACAAACCAACTCGTCTTCCGCGTATATTCCCAGCATGGTGAGTTGATCGGATAGGCGATCCAGCATGTCATAAAAGTATTGTTCGGTAAAGTAATAGCTGGTCTGAGCCTTCACACGATCCATCGTGTGATAATACATATCAATGAAAGATTGAAGCCGTTCTAACGTCATCGTTTCCTGCCGTCCAAAAAGTCCAGATTTCAAAGATACACGAATTCGATTCCGGTTCTTGGAGCTGAACTTGGCGAAAATATCGTCTACCGCCGGTTCTAAATCCACACTGATCGTATTGCGCACGAAGCACGGATCCACGTCCATGTAATCCTGATGATTGCGATAAAGAGGATGAAATCTGACAAACTCCGTTATAATTTTTTGATCCTTACAATAGCTGGAGAAGGCTTGCTGAAATCGCCCAAGCAATCCATTACGATCTTCATTATGTAAGGAAGTGCATATAGGTCCTCCATAACCGTATGGGGTAATAATGTCGTACATTTCCGGAGCGTCTTCCCATAAGCGCTTAATATGCGGTAGAGTATTGACTTGCCTGAGAACAAATGGATACATGACAGTTCCGGTATCTTCTTTGTAAATAAATAGACGTGCCGATTCTTCCTGTCCGCTCTCGTATAAGGAGCAATAGCCTGATAACCAATATATGTCCGGATTCACTATACTCATGGCAAGTTCATCCCATTGCTTCCTATCGTCAGGCGACAGTATTTGAACATTACCCAATTGGACACCCTCCTTGAATGACGAACGAATGATAGTAATTCGCATACGGCTTCCAGAACGAGTTGCGAATGTTGGAGTTGTGCCACAATAAAACGAACTGTCCGCGATATCGATGCACGACTCCTAGAAGGTTATTCATCTGCTCAAACATCTGAGCGGGTTCAAGTCCTTGATAACCGCCAAGGCTTACCTCCATTGCGGTTAGAGGGAGCTCTTGTAGAGATAAAGGCTGTCTGGCATGAATATCAAAGACACGGTATGAATGGCAGATTCCGCTGCGAAACCCGATTTCATCGGCATACCCAATCGTACTGTCTATCTTCATCCCGGCTCGCTCCCATATGCCCCATGTATCCGGAACACGGAAGCGCAAATAATGATGCCTTCCCTCTGTAACCACGCATCCCGCCGCTTCTTGAAGCCGCTCCTTCTCTTGCAAGAACAACTCTTCATTGCAGTATGCATCATAGCTGGGGTGGAATCCGACGATATGACCGCGCTCACGTACACGCTTGAGCACCGAACGAGCGAGTTCTCCCCGGACATCATATCGATTGTCGTAAAAGGTCGTGCCCCCCGCCATAAAATAGAACCTGGATTGAACTCCTGCCTGCTCAGACAGATCCATCAGCCAATCAAATGTATCGTACGGGTCGGCACATCTACCTGACTTTACTTGTATGTATTCCAGCATGCTTCGAATGGGAGCCAATGGACTCAAGTTGGCCAAGCCTCTTGCCATACTCCGAATAAGACGCTTCATACCGTCCCAATATCGCAAATCATCCACATCATGCGTCACAATCAATTCAGAGGGACGATTTGTTCGTTCTGCCTCCAATCCTACTTCAATGAGCATATTCCAGAGCATCTCAGCCATCTCATTCACAACAGGACGCTGCCAGAAGCGGCTCCGAACAGCCAAACTGCCGGATGAGGGGAACCGTTCATGACGGTCTCTTATGTTCGCGCACTCTTCCCATCGAGTGAGCATAAAAAAGCAAGCAGCCAGCAGATCTGCTTCGCAATACAAGTCCCCTCCATCCACTCGCCATTCCCCTCTCCCGAACCATACGGGCAAATCCCCTTCGGGAGCAAATCTGGAGTTGGCATAGGACACACGTAGTTGGCTCGTATCCGCGGACAAGTAAGACAATCCATCCTCATATTGAGCAAAGAAGGCATCTCTGATATACAGGCTGCTCCCGTTCGACAGTGCGAACCGGATATAGGGCGACTGATCCTTATCATTGTCCACGACGAGCTGATACGGTAATCCGAGCATATCGCCGACCAATTGTTGAATGATATATGTTCGTTCGGGTACGAACAATGCAGGTATTGTTATAATCATGGCCCTTAACCCTTCCTGTCCTCATCTTATCAAGACAATGGCTTCACCATGCGAAACGCTACAGCCAACTGTTCCATGCCGGAGTAAGGCGGCTCTTCCCCTCCGTCTGACACAAGCACCCTTCGATGCGGGGCAAGACGTGCAAGCAGAGCAAGCACATCCTTATTCATTGCAGCTTTCAAGCGCATACGGAAATAATTCTCCTTCATAAGCACAATTCGTTCTTCTTGATGATCGAAGCTCACGCGAAAGAATCCATATCCATACACTTCGAGGCTGGCTACCGCTTGCGGCCAGTCTTGAATCATATAATCCAAGCTGCCCTCTTCCGCTTCTACGTCCATCCATTGATGCAGCGGAGCACTTGCATACCAATAATAAGCATGCTGGCGAACGAATCCGTTCCGCTCATATAGCCGAATGGCAGATTCGTTCGTGTCGAATGCATCAAGCTGCACGGAAGAGAAGCCCTCCTTCGCGGCGTGAATGCTTGCCTGTCGAATCACATGGGAGCCGATGCCTCTTCCTCTGAACAGAGCAGATACGTAGAAATTATTCAGAAATAAGATGTCATCGAACAGTCTCCATTCTGCGAAGCCAATCAGGGAATTCGCATTCGTATATATCCCTATAAAATGCGAAGTGAAACGAGACGGAGGGATAGCAAGCGAAGCACGCAAAAAATCAGCATATCCATGGGCCGAAAAAAGCGTCGCTTCATAGAGCCCCGCAGTCATCCATGTCTCGCTCATGCGGGAGATTTCCTCATAATGTTCCGGTTCCAACGTTCGGACATGAACAGATTCGCCTCGTGACTCGATGCGGCAGTCAGGAAATAATCGTTTCCACATGTCCCCATCACCCCTCGCGGCTGTGATATCGTTCCTTATCGAGGTCAGAAGCCCCACGACTTCCAGGAAGTGCAACTCCCTCCCGCTTGACCACGGTAATGATTGTTAAGAACAAAATTTTGATATCCAGCCAGAAGGACCAGTTCTCCACATACTGGACGTCAAGCTCCAAACGTTCATTCCAGGATAGATGGTTCCTTCCCTTCACCTGGGCTAATCCAGTAATGCCCGGACGAACATGGAATCGTTTCTGTTCCCGCTTCGTGAAGTACGGCAAGTGCTTCACGAGCAAAGGCCGTGGTCCTACCAGGCTCATGTCTCCGCGCAACACGTTCCACAATTGGGGCAGCTCATCCAAGCTCGTTGAGCGCAGGAACGTACCGAAAGGGGTAATGCGGTGGGCATCTGGAAGCAGTTGCCCTGCACTGTCTCTGGCGTCTGACATCGTGCGAAATTTATAAACCTGGAATACGCGTTTATCCTTGCCCGGCCTCTCCTGCTTGAAAATGGCCGGCGAACCTAATGCAACGCGAACGCAAATATAGGTAATAAGGAGGATTGGGCTGATTACGAGCAGTAAAATGGACGAAACTGCAATATCGAATATACGCTTCATTACTGATGCTGCAGCAATTGTTCCTCGGCCACTTGACGGAGAACGCGTGCAGGAATCCCCATGACCAATTGCTGTCCTTCCACATCTTTAGTAACAACACTTCCAGCCGCGACAACGGCTTCTTCTTCAATGACAACCCCCGGCAGCGTTACGACTCCAGCCCCAAGACGTCCGCCCTTCTTCACAGTTATTCCCTTCATCCACTTAAATCGTTCCTTCGTTCGGCCAATGAAATTGTCATTGCTCGTGATAACACCCGGCGCAACAAATACATCATCACCAATAGTGGAATAAGCCGTAATGTAACAATTCGTTTCCAGCTTGCAGCGTGCGCCTACCGTACAATCGTTCTCTACCGAAGCTCCGCGTCCGATAATCGTACCAGCACCTACACGTACACGTTCACGCACAGTAGCTAGGTCGGCGACGAATACATCCTGCTCCAGAACAGCGCCCGCATATACGATGCTAGCTGTTCCAATCGTACAGCCTTCCTCGATGATGCACGGATCCTGGCTTCCTCTATCTTGAAGTACAGATCGTTTCGCACGAAATGGCTGCTTGCCGATGACGGCTTGATCCATAATCGTTACCCCATCGCACAAAACCGTCTTCTCTTCGATGATGACATGACGGCCAATAACCGCTCCCTTGCCAATGACCGAACCTGCTCCAATGATGCTCCCATCGCCAATGCAGACTCCATCTTCGATTGTCACTCCATCACCAATTACACAGAAATATCCCAGCCTCACCTGTTCTCCCATTCGAATATCCTGTCCCAACACTTGCAATTCTGCTGCTGCATGCTTGTCATCCTTTATCCCCATCTTCGAATCATCCCCTCTACACATCGTAGGACGCAGCCGTATTGCGCTTGCTAACTCGCTTCTCGTTACGCCCAACGTCCTCCGCTATTGCCGCGGAGAGCTTATAGGACATGCGTTCCCAATCATGCTCTCGTTCCACATACGCTCTTGCTCTATGGCCCATTTCCTCCCGATCCTTCAACTGCCTCGCCAGTTTGGACAGAGCTTCACTTAATTCCTCTGAATCTTGCAGGACAAGACCGATTCGTTCCTTTGCAATGACTGAGTCGTCAATCTTGCCAACGAGAAGAGTCGGCAATGAAGAAGCCATATAGTCGTACATTTTGTTGAAGCTCATGCCCCATTTGTAGACAGAAGCATCACGCAGCGCAATTAAGCCTACATGAGCCCGCGCCAAAAGTGTGGGCACGGCTTCCTTCTTCACAAGTGGGAGGAAGGCTACATTAGTCAATCCCGCTTGTTCCGCCTGCTGCACTAGAGCTTCCTTCTCCGGTCCGTCCCCAACAAAGACGAATTGAATGTTACTGTCGGTTCCCTTACTAAGTGCTGCTGCTTCCAAAAGGTGATGTATGCCGTCAGAAATACCGTGCGATCCGGTATAAATCGCAATGAACTTCCCTTGCCATTGTTCAAATTGGCGCTCCACCTCAGAAGGGAGTTCGGCCAGCGGAAGAGCGAAGCGCTCCATATCGACACCATTAGGCAGAACCAGTACCTTCGATCCCAGCCCGCTCTGCTTCTCCACATAATCAGCAGCTTTATCGAACAGCACGATGATGCGGGACGCCTTCCGATATAAATGAGATTCCAGCCAATAGAGCGCCTTGACGATCGGATGGTTCGGCGACATCTTGCCGAAGTCTATGAGTGTCTGCGGCCATAAGTCTCGTTCCTCGAAGTAGAATACCGCATTATGATGAGCAGCAAGGCGGGAACCGATCCATGCAGCCGCAGGATGCATAAGAGAGCCGATGATGAGATCGGGGCTCTCTTTGCGCCGCCGCCCCTCCCAATAACAGCGCCATGTATAATCCAGCATATTCTTAACGCGCCGCCAATCATTGCGCTTATAAGCCGTTGTGCGGAGCCAGACGAACCGCACTCCATCATATGTCACTTCCCGAACCGCATTGCGCGAGCCTTCCAAATGATTAATCCAATTCTGATGCCCGTAGGCGGAAGCAAATATCGTGACACTCGCTCCTTGCCTCACAAGCTGCTTCGCCAAATCAAAATGACGAGTCCCTCCGCCTGTGCCAGGGGCGACTCCGTAATGATTCACGATCCATATGTTCATTCCAGCTACACTCATACTGCCGCCTCCTTCCAATGCAAAGTTTCCACTTGCATCGCATAATCCAGCGAGCTTAACCCGCCCGTAAACCCTTCCTTGGCATGTCTTTGCGGATAAGAAAACGGTGTGAATTCGTGATATTCCACCCGGATTCCATATTTGTGAAATATGGATTCATCTAAATACTCCCTGCCGCTGGGGCCTGATAAATAAACATCGCCGCCTGCCTCATGAACGAGCTGAGCAAGCAGCTCCGATTTACTCCCATCTGCCAACATGGAACTGGAACGGATGAGCGGAGTGCGAATGTCCAGCCAGTTCATGAGCAGCTCGATGCTCGGTATAGCAAAATCGACAAGGCGCTCATATTTCGCACCGTAGAGATCGTGCAGTTCATTTTTCCGCTGAAGATACCCAGGGCATTTGCCATAGCTGGCCTCGAGCTGGCGCATGTGCTCCGCCTGCCAGTCGCGGTTGTTCGCAATTCGCACATCGATCGTCCTCGTTCCGAACAAGCCTTCCTTCGCTACGGGAATAGTCAGCCATTTCGGACCGCCTTGCGTGTCGATCATTGTGCGATTTTGATAGCCATTTTTCGTGAATTGAACGGTATCGAGCAAGATGAACAAATCCGAGCAGGCCATCTTATGAAAAAAACCAAGCCACGGCAGGACATTCGGCTGATGAATGCTGACAATCATATTCTCACCCTTAGGGGTTCAAAGGCTTCGGCATACTCTTCACCGATTTGAACGCCTCGAATTTTGGCCAATCCAAATACCATCTCTCTCGTAAAATAGCTCCGGTTCAGATGCAGCTGAGAACGATATTGCTGCAAAGCTTCCCATTTCCGCTCCATATATTTCCGGTCAAGCGGGGCAAATATTCGTGAATTGGTGCTCAGTTGATTCCAAGGGAGCTCGTAACCGTAAAGGGATTGTTCCTTGAATGCGCGCTGGCTCTCACTACAGATGACCTGATGATCTTGGTGTATATCGGACGAGGATGGCACTAGGACCAAATCCGGTTTCATGTCTCGCTTCATTCCAACGAGAACTTCCAGCAATTCTTGGCGATGGGTGGGAAATTGGCGGACAGGGAATCGATAGATGATGCGATTGTCATGTGGAATTTCCAATACGTCCATGGATGCATGAAATTCATGCGCCAGCGTGTCTTTGGCGAAATCGCCTGGCAATGATTGCTCAGCTACCGAAAACGCCGCGACAACAACATTAGCTCCAGACTCGATCTGCTTCGCAATAAACGCGCCGCAGCCTAGTTCCGCATCATCCGTATGAGGAGCCAGCACCAAAATGTTACGAGCGCTAACTTGTGTTGGTAGTACCATGCTACTTTACAACCTTCCTTTCACGTTCCCTATTCATCATGCCAAAGGCAGTTTGCTGTACTTCTTCCTTCCTGATGCGACCCGTGACGTCGGCATAAACATGCAGCAGCTTTTCTTTTTCTACATTCCAATGATAGAGAGACTGAACTGCTTCTTGCCCGCAGCGCCCCATTTCTTCCGCTTCTTCATGATGCGTAATGAGCCAATCGATTCGCTCTGATATGCCTTCAAGATCGAAGGGGTCGACGCAAAATCCGCAGCCTGCTTGCTCAATAATCTGCCTCCACTTCGGGAAGTCAGAGGCGATGACGGGAATGCCTGCCGCCATATATTCGAACAGCTTGATCGGGAGCGCGTCTATGTAATTGATCGTCGGGTGCAAAATAACGAGCCCTGCTCTCGAACGAGCCATCGTTTCATATACCTGCTTACGGTTCAACTGCCCGAGGTAATCAACTTTGGCCCAGCCGGAACGTCCCATAGCAACATGCTTCTCCTCGGCAGAAGCGAAGGAACCCGCCAGCAAAAGCTTTTTATCCGGTATTCCGAACTCCATGGCGCCAACTATCTGCTGAAGTCCGCGAATATTCCCGATGGAGCCAACATAACAGACGGCGTCCTCCTTACCTGCATGTTGGGAAATGCCAATGAATTCCCCGGATTGTACAGATTGTACGGATTGTGGTGACTCGGCAGTGTGTACGAATTCGTCCAGAATTGGATAATTGCACACTGTCTTGGTGTAACACTTCGGGTGTCTAGCGAACCGTTCTTCAATATGAGTCGTTGCCGTTACAATCGCATCGAAGCGAAGACTAGCCCAGAGCTCTATCCGCTCCACCAATCGAGATACGCCGCCTCTTAGCCACTTCGGAATCCACCCTTTGCTCAAAATCTGGCGCGGGACATCTTCATGCACATCGTATATGACTCTGTATCCCTTTTTCTTCAGCCACAACCCTATCGGAATCAATTCTGGATCATGAAAATGGTATACGTCTGCATCTATTTGCCTCGCCGCCCGATAGAGTCGCCATGTTGTCGTCCACATTCTCTCAGACCGAGAACGTGGAATCGGCAGAGGGACAATGCGCACCCCTTCAATAACTTCCTCTCCATGGTGCGGTACAATGAACAGTGTGTTATATCCAGCCTTGGCCAGCGAGACGGCTTCTTTGTACGTTATGCGGGAATCGTTGGCATCGTGGGCCGTACTAAGCATGCATACCGTGAACAAATGATTACGCTCATGTTGATCCTCCATCAATCCGCTGCTGCCATATTTAACGGTGTGCAATAGAATGCTCCTCCTCTCGCGCTGCTAATAATCCTGCTTTAGTTATGACTGGAAGCAGGCCGATTACGGCAAAGAACGCTCGATTGTCGGGAATATCGCCACTGACCGTTACATTGAACAGCATGGCTATAAATATCATGACCAGCACGATCCAGCGCTCGGATTGAGCAGATTTCAAGATCAATATCGCATATCGAATCGTAATACCAATCAATAAAGCTAAGAGCAGCAAGCCAATACCACCGAGTTCTACCATCACTTCGATGAACAGATTATGCGGATAATCGCGGAAATCGTCCATCTGAGACAGCACAGGCCATGATCCAATCCCATTGCCCCGCAATGGGGATCTCAGCCAGTAATCTCCCGCTTCGCCTGCATACGACACCCTTGCGGAGGCCGAACCCCCAATTCCATCACTTCCCGGCATCAGCAGAGATAGCCGGAGCAATGTCTGTGGTGGATTCGGAGATGCAGACCATATTACCGCTGTAGAGATCGCCCCCGCTATCATGGCAAGCAACAATAAGCTGTAACGCCTTACGTACATCCGATTGTGCTCCAATCGAATCGAATACAGCATCGGCAAGAGCAAGGACAGAAATGTTGCTAGCAGAGGACCTCTACCCCCGCCAACAAATAAGTGAAACATACAAATACCGAATGAGAACAATGAGAACAATTTATACAGGGCTTCTCTCTGTCCGAACAGAAGCTGCCACATGAATACAATTGCACCTAAGCTCGAAATTTGGCCTGCTCCTAAATACGTGCCACCCATAACGTTGACAAATCCCTTCCCCCCGGACGCTGCGTAGGTGAGGATCCCTTCCCCTGCAATCCATAAGGAGAATATGCCGAGCGCCATTATGAATCGCTGTACCCGCTTCGGTTCCGAAGCAATGATCCATGAGCTGCCGATGATTGACCACAACACGAGTGTAAGCATCTTGGACACTTTATCAGTGGCATAGATCTGGCTTGGGGACCAGATTAGCGACAGCATCGCATAGGCTGCGAGCAGAAGATAAATGGCTGTCACCATGTAGCTGTCCCATAGAACGATGAATTTCCTCTTCATCAGTACAAAAATCGATACCAGCACACCGAGTCCCAACGTCAGCATCGTGATGTCCATCGGTATCCAACTGAATCTTGGATCGGATTTGAATACACCTGCGAACAGAAAGATCACAAATAACATTTCAAAGGAAAAAAGGGTGTGAAGGAGACTCATCAGAAGGTGATCAATCCGAATTGTGCTGGCACGCCGATGGTGATTAAAGTCGATAATATTTGGCTGAACCATACTCGCCCTTAACCGCATTGCGCGTATCGTATACAACTTGGGAGTGTTCACAGATGAACTGATAATCGAAAGCGGAATGATCGGTTGTAATGACCGTAATATCCGCTCCTCCCAGTAGCTCTCCCGTTAATTCTGACGCTTCCATACACTGTCCACGATGGATGCAGTGAACGACATGCGGATCGCTAAATACGACATCTGCCCCCTTCGACTTCAAGGCATCCATAATGGTAAGCACGGGAGATTCCCGCCAATCGTCCACATCCTTTTTGTAAGCCATGCCGAGCAGGACGATGCGCGAATTTTTTATTGTTTTCCCTTCTTCATTCAGGATCGAACCAATACGAGTCACTACATATTCCGGCATTGTTCGGTTGATTTCACCGGCCGTTTCAATGAGCCGCATATGGCAATTGTATTCACGAGCCTTCCAGCTTAAATAGAACGGATCGATCGGAATGCAGTGCCCGCCGAGGCCAGGCCCTGGATAGAACGCCATAAACCCATACGGCTTCGTCTTCGCGGCATCAATGACTTCCCAAATGTTAATCCCCATTCGATTGCACAGAAGGGTCAGCTCATTTACAAGGGCGATATTGATGTTGCGGAACGTGTTCTCGAACACCTTCTCCATCTCCGCAACTGCGGGAGAACTTACTTCAACCACATCTCCCTCCAAAACGGACCGATAGAGCTGAGCAGCCACTCGGGTGCATGACGATGTTATACCGCCAACTACTTTTGGTGTATTTTTTGTGTTATAGCTTTTGTTGCCTGGATCTACGCGTTCAGGAGAATACGCCAGGAAAAAGTCAACGCCACAGGTAAGGCCCGAAGTTTCTAGAATAGGCTTCACCAACTCATCCGTCGTCCCGGGATACGTCGTACTTTCCAAGATCACTAGCATTCCGGGACGCAAGTGCTTGGCAATTTCCTCTGTTGATTGCTTGACATAGCTCGTATCCGGTTGATGATAGCTGTCTAACGGAGTCGGCACGCAGATCGTTACGACATCCACTTCATTTATGAACACAAAATCTGTAGTTGCCATTAATTTATTCGCCTGCACCATCATGCTCAATTCTTCGTCGACGACATCGCCGATATAGTTAATTCCTTGATTAATCAGGCTCACCTTCGTGTCCTGTACGTCGAAACCGATGACTTGGAAGCCGGATTTCGCCTTCTCCACCGCCAACGGCAGTCCCACGTATCCCAAGCCTACTACGCCGATCACAGCTGACTTATCAAGCAGCTTTTCCATTAGCACATCGGCCGCACTGATCGTTAAAGAGCTGGCAACTACACTCATCTATTTATCACGTCCTTTAAAAAACTGTGTCACGGCGTCTATAATATATTGCTGATCCTGCTGAGTCAGTTCTGGGAACAACGGCAGCGCCATACAGCGGGCGGAGGCCTGCTCTGCATGCGGCAGGTCGCCTTCGCTATATTCAAGCGGGCGATATACCTCTTGAAGATGCAGCGGAACCGGATAATATACACCGGAATCAATTCCCTGCTCCTTGAGATGCGCCATTAACTGTTCACGCTGATCAGTCTCAATAATGTACAAATGATAAGCATGCTTTCCGTAATCCAGCTCTGTTGGAAGCGTAATAGGCAATTGTGACAGCCCTTCTTCGTACTGCTTCACCTTCTGCCGGCGCACGTCTGTCCATTCATTCAATCTGCGCAATTTGACACGGAGCAAGCTCGCTTGAAGCTCATCCAGCCGGCTGTTATAGCCTACTCTGGCATGATAATATTTCGGATTCGAACCATGAACACGCAGCATGCGAATGGTGCGGGCAAGTTCTGCGTCGTGCGTAACGACGATGCCGCCATCTCCGAATCCCCCTAAATTTTTGGTAGGGAAGAACGAAAAGCATCCCGCAGTGCCAAGGCTTCCTGCCTGCTTCCCGTTATAATCTGCGCCCAGCGCCTGACAAGCATCTTCCACAACATGAAGCCCATGCCTCATGGCAATGTCATTCACGGCATCCATATCTGCCATCTGTCCGAAAATATGTACCGGAATAATTGCTTTCGTGCGCGGCGTTATCGCTTTATCGATACAATTTGTATCAATCAAATACGTTTCTGGATTCACATCAACAAACACAGGAGTTGCCCCAACGCGCGAGATCACTTCCGCACTGGCAAAGAAGGTAAAGGGAGAGGTAATTACCTCATCTCCAGGACCGACGCCGAGCGCATCTAAGGTCAGCATGAGCGCATCTGTTCCATTCGCTACTCCAACGGCATACGGAACATTCAAATATTGCGCCAACTCTTCTTCGAACGCTTGAACTTGCGGGCCGTTAATATAATGGCCGCTAGATAGTACTTCTTCTGCAGCCCGCAGCAGCTCTTCTGAAATCGACGCATAGGAAGCTTGCAAATCAATAAGAGGGATGCTGCGTTTTGTTTGCACGAGAATATTAGACAACCGAATCTCCACCTTCACCTATTAGTCCATTCATTCCGATTACAGGGAAATGAGCTGCTCTTCGCTGCTCCGTTGATTCACGCTTGCATCGTAGATGTCCAACACCATCTGCAGCGCTCTCTTGCCATCTTCGCCTGATACATGCGGATCACGATCATCGCGAATCGCTTCGACCATATCCCGAATCATATGGGTATGTCCGGGTTCGCCAAAAGGATTTAAATGCGTATGCTCAACAAATGCCAACGCTTCTTGCTTATCAAGGGATGCAAAGTTCCAATATTTAATCCAGTGCGCGGTTGGACCGCCAATCACCGCTGAACCATGTTCGCCGAACAATGCAATCTCTTCCTCTAAGTTGTTCGGATAGACGGTCGAAGCAACTTCTACCGAGCCAAGTGCGCCATCGGCAAATTGCATAACAGCCAATGCCACGTCCTCCATTTCGATATTTCTCAGCCGCGTTGCCGACATGGCTCGCACTTTAACTGCCGGCCCCATCAGCCAAGCTAGCAAATCCATTGAATGGATGCCTTGATTCATCAGGACACCGCCATCCATCGCTCTCGTTCCCCGCCAAGGAGATTGATTGTAATAGTCCTGGTTCCGATTCCAGCGAAGCTTGACGCTCGCATGGCTCAGCTTGCCGAATCTCCCCTCATCCAGCATTTTCTTCAATTGCACAATTGCCGGACGATAGCGGTTCGGATGTACGACTGCCAGCTTCACCTTATGCTTGCTGCATGCTGCTATCACCCGCTCTGCATCAAGAAGCGTCAAGGCGAGCGGCTTCTCCACGACAACATGCTTGCCAGCCTGAGCCGCTTGAACGGCCATATCCGCATGCAGCCCGCTCGGCGTACAAATAATGACCACATCTACACGTGGATCCTGCAGTATGTCCCTGTACTGCAAATACGCCGCAATCCCGTCTTCTGCCCATGGTCTCATCCGCTCCGCGTCCGAGTCGCACAACGCTTGCAGTACTGCTCCTTGTACGTTCTGAATAGCTTCCACATGCTTTGCTGCAATATGGCCGCATCCTACAATCCCGAATCGTATCATCGTGCCATCTTCACTCCTTCATCCGAACTCGAAATAGTTTCCATTAAAAAACGCTTCAAATGTAGGGGATTATCAAGAAGAAGCTCATTGAGCTGCTTATTCCAGTGCTCAAATGCGCGCTCCTCTATCAGAAGTGGATTGCCGACAAAAATGCGCTGATGTTCCGTTCTCCGCAATCCCTCCTCCTCCGTTGACAATTCCTCATGCAGCTTTTCCCCAGGTCGTATTCCCGTTACTTCAATTTCAATATCTTTGTAAGGCTCAAAGCCGGACAAACGGATTAAATCTGTTGCTAAATCCAAAATTTTAACAGGCTTGCCCATATCCAAGATGAATACCTCTCCGCCAACGGCATAGGCTCCAGCTTGAATTACTAAGGCAACAGCTTCTGGAATCGTCATGAAAAAGCGCGTCATATCCGGGTGTGTGATCGTGATGGGCCCGCCCTGCTGGATCTGCTCCTTGAAGCGCGGAATTACGCTTCCGCGGCTGCCAAGCACATTGCCGAACCGAACCGAAGTAAAGTTCGTACTGCTGCGCTCGTTCAGATGCTGGATGACCATCTCAGCCATTCGCTTCGTTGCCCCCATGACACTCGAAGGATGCACAGCCTTATCTGAAGAAATAAGGACGAAACGCTCACTGCCAAATCGATGGGCACATTCCGCTACATTCCTCGTTCCGTGCACATTATTTCGAATAGCCTCGGAAGGGTTCAGCTCCATGAGCGGGACATGCTTATGCGCCGCCGCATGAAACACGACATTCGGAGCATATTCGTGGAACAGTTGTTCAAGTCTTGGCTTATTTTGAATATCCGCAATGATTGGCATAATTTCCAACCCAGGATGAAGCCGGCGAAGCTCCGACTCAATGGCATAAATACTGTTCTCTCCATGACCAAGCAGGAGCAATAATTGCGGACTAAGGGCAGCGATCTGACGACATAACTCGGAACCAATAGAACCCCCAGCCCCTGTAACAAGAACCGTTCTACCCCGAATATAATTGCAGTTGTCTTGCAAATGCAGGCGAACAGGCTCTCTCCCAAGCAAATCCTCGACGTCTACATGACGAATATCGTTCACCGTGAGCTTGCCCTGCATCAGGTCATCCAGACTAGGCATCGTATAAATATTGCAGCCCGTTGTCTTACAGCAATCGATAAATTCGGCAATTTGCTTGCGCGGCAAGGAAGGCAGGGCGATAATAATGTCCTGAATCTGATATTGCTGTACAGCTTGCATAATCGAATCACGGCCACCAACGACCGGAATGCCCACGATTTTTTTGTTCCACTTATTTGAATCATCGTCGATGAACGCTGCAGGCAGGGAGTCTGAATGCTCATTGTCCAATATCTTTTTGGCCACTAGCGACCCACAATCACCCGCTCCGATAATGAGAATGTGACGCTTCACCCGCTGATGGCTCACCGTACGTCTCTGCCTGTACCTTTGCAGCATTCGGATTCCTCCGACGGACAGAAGAACCGTCTCATAGGTCATGATCATAAACCCCCATGGCACCTCATTTCCCCATAGGAGAATAGATATCATCGAAGACATACCACAGCCAGCCGTAACGGCAGACGCAATTAACAACACATGTCTACTATCTGCATAACGCCATACTTGTTCATATAAATTGAACACCTGGAAGCCGATCAGACAGCAGACGATGGTAAGCACGCTGAACCCGAGCACGAACGAATTTCCAATCTGTCCTTCGTTAGCATGGATCGTAAGCAAATAGGACAGCCTGACACTTACAGCAATACATCCTGCATCCAGAACTGCAAAACTTCCTTTCTTGAGCCACCACAATTTCAACTCCATCACTCCATTAGTTCAGTTGTCTCTATCCCGAGCAGCTATTTCATCGCAATTACCTGTGAATTCAACGAATTGCGCCGTTCGACTTGATTGAGTACAGTGCCGATAATCGTACCGCTCACGCACTCTATGGCCTCTTTCACTTTCATGAGCGTAGCAGCTTTTACTTTTCCAGATTTAACAACGATCAGTACCGCATCGCACAAACCTGACAATATTAGTCCATCCGTGACTTTCGTTATGGGGGGCGAATCGATAAGAATCAGATCGAATTGTTCTGCAAGATGACTTAAGAGGTATTCCATTTGAGAGCTGCCCAACAGCTCGGAAGGATCACTGTTCGTCGGATTCCCAGGGAGTATGAATAAATTAGGTATGGAGCTTTCTTGTATCATTTCTTCCGACCATTGCGCAGATTCCAAATAATCGCCTAATCCGCTGCGCTTCGAGAGGGAGAATACATGGTGAAGTGTTGGCAGGCGCAGATTCGCATCGATGATTACGACTTTCTTTCCTTCCAGCGCGAAGGCAATTCCCAAATTGCTAGCTACCGTCGTCTTGCCTTCCCCATGCACGGATGAAGTCACCAAAAGAGTTCGATCATTTCGCTTGGCTAGCATATAATTCAACTTCGTTCGCAATGCGCGGTACGTTTGGGAAATGTTAGACGTCTTCTTCATATGCACTAATAGCTGAATTTTACGTCGATATCGGAACATTCTTTTTATCACCCGCCAATTTGGTATTCGCTGTCTTTTGCGTCAACATATCTCCTCTTTTGCAAGGTTCGATGGACACGAGAGGTGAAAGTTCCAGTTCCCTCAGTCGTGCTTCATTTCGCACAACATCTCCCGTCATATCTTTCATGCTGACAAACAGCATGAGTAAAATAAAGCAAGCAGCCCCAACGATCACTGTGTTGCGCAATACATGGGATTCGACTTCTGGAATCATGCGCTGTTGGTGATTCGGGTCATCGAGAATGAGAATGTTGTCCATTTTGTAGATGAATGCTACTTGTCTTTTTAGCGTGCTTGTTACATCATTCATAATGTCAATCACTCTCGATTCTGAGACGTCTCGAACGGTTATAGACATTACTGGGGTTTGCTCCACCGTGCTTACCGATATGCGATCCGCGAGTTCACTGATTGACAGGCCCCAGCTTGGATTATCACGTATAACCGCCCCAAGAATAGTAGGTGTCTTAATTAATTCCTTAAAGGTGTTCATCAAGGATATATTCAAATTCATTCTTTCCATCGTCATTTCTGCATCTGAACCGCTATTACTCATAATCATCTTTACTGTAGAGCGATAGGTCGGTTTTTGAGTTACTTGCATGAACAATGCCGCAAGCAATGTTACAATAAGGGTAGTGATGATTAGAAACCATTTTCTACGGTTGATAACTTCAAGCAAGGTTAGAAGTTCGATGGTCGTTCACTCCTTTTTGATGGATTATAATGCTTCTCTACTTGAGGAAACGTAATCGATTTATCTTCAATTGACCATCATATGGGGGGGACACTATAATAGAAAAAGAGGTTCTAAAGTCATAGTTTTGATACATTTTGTAACCTTGAACTACTTTTAGATTAAGATACATTTTGTATCGTGTCAATTCATTTCTGTATAATTTATAATTTTTTTGCGACATATTGTTTCAAAAAGGGTGTATCGTCTTAGCAAGGGAGGAATTGTTGGCATGAGTACCGGAAATCGCATATCATATCTTCGAGATCAGAAGGGATGGACACAAGAGGGACTCGCTGAGCTGCTGGGTATTACCCGAGCCGCGCTTTCTCACTATGAAAAAAATCGCCGCAAGCCTGATTTTGAAACGTTGACCAAATTAGCGGATTTATTTGGAGTATCTATAGATTATTTGGTGGGACGCATCTCCAATCCAACAACAACCTTGACACATGAGGTTCGTGAGTTTGCAGACGCTTTGGAGTTGTCTGATGAAGACTTGATGAAGAGGTTCCGTCTTACGGTAGATGGACGTGAGCTGTCTGAGGACGAATCGCGACGCTTCATCGCATTTGTGCGCGCCGAGCGTTCCATGCAGCCAACTTCCAGAATTAAGAAATAACCATAAGAAAACAATACATCCTCCATTGATCAAATGGAGGATGCTCATCTACATACTATTCAATTGCAGGTATAGCCTCCGGTCGACGGTATACATCGGGCCATCGTTCAAGATCAATTTGCAATTGAGTCAAAATGTCAAAAATATCTAGTTTAGTCTGTTTATTGTCTAGACTTGTTTCATTTTGACTTTTCAGATTATGATTCTCCCCTATTCCTCCCATAACCCGTACCTCACTTATCTTGTAATGACCACTGCTATAGCTCTTTATTTAGTTCCAAATTGCCATATTTCAATCTTTATTATAACCCATAAGCTGCAGGTACACTGTCGTATCATGGGGAGAGGAGCGTACCTATTCAGTTCTACTTTTGTCGAATTTTATACGTATTCTTCAAAAATTACGAAGATGAAGGAAAAGAGCGCGGACGAACCGGGACTTTGCCTTGACGTTGAAGCCATGCATGAATGATAAAACTAATAATCGATAATACCGCAATCGCGATTGAGATGACTGCTACGCCAGCAAGCCCGCTATGATCGTACGTAACGCCCAGCAAATATGGCCCTATCATCCTTCCAATAGAGCTGATTCCACCTGCAACCCCCATATAGAATGGGGCCTCACGACCAGCCCGAGCGGATAGGAATGCTGGGACAGCCGGGGATACAAGCATTTCTCCTAGTGTTGCCAATGCCATTCCAAGCACGAAACCTGCATAGTTCGGCACAATCCAAATGACGAGATATGCCGCTCCATAAAAAATGCCGCTCCATGTCAGCTGATCCGTTACACGCTTCGCTACGGTTCTCTTCATCCATGTTGTAATCGGCTGAGCTGCAAAGATAAGTACGCCGTTCAATGTCCACAGCAGACTGTACATTGAGAGGACCATACCCTGATCTGCAATATGCGGGGCAATCCCGCTTCCCCACAAGGAATTCGCCAGCCATATGAACATGGCCCCTAAGGACATGAACAAATATATGCGATAAGCGGCTAGCTTATTCCATAGTGTCTGTTCCGGCAGCACTCCAGCTGAGGGCTGTTGTCTATCGCCAGAATTTACTGCCACTCCAGTACCTTGACTCTCAAGAGCTTGTCCGTTATTTGTCAAACTATTCTCTTGCACGGCTCCCTCTTCCTGCATGCCTTGCAGGAAGCGATAGAAGAAGAAGGCAAACCCGGCTGAGGTGACTCCGTTCAGCATGAAGGTTAAATTAAACGAAATGTCTGCGAGCACACCGCTCAATGCTGTTCCCAGCGCGACCCCGATGTTGTTCGCCACATAGATCACATTGAATAATTCGTCCCGACGGTCAGACCAGCGAAAGCCAATAAAAGATTGAATCGCCGGCATCGATACGGAATTGGCTAGGCCAATCGCCCCCATCGTAATGATATATCCCCACCAGCTGGCATATGCCGTGAACACGAGCGAGAATTGCAGCACAGAGGTAATCGCCAGTGCCCATACAAGCAGGCGTCGCACTCCTACCCGATAATACAATCCCCCTCCAAGGAACTGTCCAAATACGCCGCCGAGCATTTGTATCAGAATGACGAATCCGGCATCAGCCAAGGAGCGATTTAATTGCATGTGAACAAACAACGTCGTGAGCGGCCACATGAGAGCACCGCCTGTTGAATTAATCATGCTTGCCCAGATAAATACGTTCATCTCCCGCGTATAATTGCGGAACGCCCCCATCGGCGAAAACTTCATGGTATCACCAACGATTTCTAGTAGAAGTAGGTTGAAAAAAGCGATGGCCTGCGCCCGGATAGTTCCGAACTGCAGGCCATAGCTATCATACCATAATTTAGTTTCCGCTAGCACGTGATAAATCGCGCATATTCGCTTCAAATGCGGCAAGCAGCGCCGCTTCTCCGGTCATCCCCTGCGCCTCTACCTTCGCAATTTGCTCCATCATGCGCTTATAATCCTTCGGAATGACACGGACGAATTGCTCGCTTGCTCCATTGTCCCATTGCTGCAAGATTCGTTCCCCAATGGTGCTGCCCGTTGCTTGCACATGACGCTCAATCATGCCTCGCACCTGCTGCTCTTCTTCCGCTCCTTCAAGCGGCTCCAGCAGCACCATTTCTAGATTGCAGCGGTTCACGAATGTACGATCCTCATCCCATACATATGCGATCCCCCCGGACATCCCTGCCGCGAAGTTGCGCCCCGTCTTGCCGAGCACGACGACACGTCCGCCAGTCATATATTCACAGCCATGATCGCCTACGCCTTCGACGACCACATGTACACCTGAATTGCGAACCGCGAAGCGTTCGCCAGCGATTCCGCGAATGTAGGCTTCACCGCTTGTAGCCCCGTAGAATGCCGTATTGCCGATAATGACATTGTCCTCTGCTGCAAAAGTAGCCTGCGGAGACGGCTTCACGATAATTTTACCGCCCGATAACCCCTTGCCGACATAGTCGTTGCTGTCGCCTTCAACCGTCAACGTCATGCCGCGTGGAACAAATGCGCCGAAGCTCTGTCCAGCAGACCCGATAAACGAGTAACGGATCGTATCCTCAGGCAGTCCTGCCGCGCCGTATCTTCTCGTTACCTCGCTGCCCAATATTGTGCCCGTCGCACGATTCACATTGCATATCGGGAATGTCTCTTCCACTGGCATTCCTGATTCCAGCGCAGACTGCGCTTCGGGAACGAGCCTTGTCATATCGAGCGTCTCTTCCAAGCCATGGTTCTGTTCGCGTACTTGAATGCGCGAGGCACCTTCTGGCATCTCAGGCTGATACAGCACCGAGGACAAGTCGAGATGCTTCGCCTTCCAATGATCCAGCGCATCCTTCATATCCAAGCATTCTGTACGCCCAATCATCTCATCCAGCGTACGGAATCCAAGCTCTGCCATCCATTCGCGAAGCTCCTCTGCAATGAAGAGCATGAAGTTCACGACATGCTGCGGATCACCTGTAAAGTTCTTGCGCAGCTCTGGATTTTGCGTAGCTACTCCGACAGGGCATGTGTCCAGCTGGCATACTCGCATCATAATACAGCCGACCGCAACAAGCGGTGCTGTGGAGAAGCCATATTCCTCAGCTCCCAGCAATGCAGCGATAGCAAGGTCGCGTCCTGTCATCATCTTCCCGTCCGTTTCCAATACAATACGATCGCGCAAGTTGTTCAGGATCAAGGTCTGATGCGTCTCCGCCAATCCAAGCTCCCACGGCAAGCCTGCGTGGCGGATCGAGCCCTGCGGTGAAGCGCCAGTGCCACCGTCATAGCCGCTGACGAGAATTACATCTGCACGCCCCTTGGCTACTCCGGCAGCAATCGTTCCAACACCGACTTCCGAGACGAGCTTCACATTGATGCGCGCCCGCGGATTGGCATTCTTCAAATCATAGATCAGCTCAGCCAAATCCTCGATCGAGTAAATGTCATGGTGCGGCGGCGGAGAAATCAAGCCTACTCCTGGTGTCGAGCCGCGCACTTCCGCAACCCATGGATATACCTTGCGGCCTGGCAGCTGCCCGCCTTCTCCCGGCTTAGCTCCCTGCGCCATCTTAATCTGGATCTCATCTGCGTTGACGAGATAATGAGATGTCACACCGAAGCGTCCAGATGCCACCTGCTTGATCGCGCTTCTTCGAGAATCGCCATTCGCATCTTTTACATAACGGGCTGGATTCTCCCCGCCTTCACCGGAGTTCGACTTGCCTCCGATTCGGTTCATAGCGATAGCCAAGCTCTCGTGCGCTTCCTTCGAGATCGAGCCGAACGACATTGCTCCCGTCTTGAACCGCTTCACGATCGATTCGACGGATTCCACTTCATCTAACGGAATCGCTGGGCCAATTGGCTTCAAGGTGAACAACGAACGAAGGGTTCGGCTGCTGTTGTACTCTCCTCGCACCAGCTTCGAATACTTCTTGAACAGACGGTAATCGTTCGTACGTACAGCTTGCTGCAAGGTATGAATGGTTTGCGGGTTGAACAGATGCTCCTCCCCGTCCTTGCGCCACTGATACTCGCCCCCGGAATCCAATTCCGTATCTCTTCCCGGCTGTGAGGCGAAAGCACGATAGTGATGAGACAACGCCTCCTGCGCTACTTCCTCCAAGCCAATGCCGCCGATTCGGGATGGCGTCCAAGTAAAGTATTGATCGACAAAGTCCTGCTTCAATCCAATTGCTTCAAAAATTTGTGCGCCGCGATAAGACTGTACCGTCGAGATTCCCATCTTGGACAAGATCTTCACGACGCCCTTCGTCGCGGCCTTCATATAATTCTTAACTGCCTTCTCATGCGTAATGCCGTGCAGGATGCCTTGGCGAATCATATCATCCAGCGTCTCGAACACCAAGTAAGGGTTCACCACACTGACGCCATAGCCAAGCAGCAGAGCATAGTGGTGTACCTCGCGCGGCTCGCCCGATTCGAGCAATAGGCTTACCTTCGTACGCGTCCCTTGGCGAATGAGATGGTGATGAAGGCTGGATACTGCAAGAAGCGCTGGAATAGCAGCTTGTTCCTCCTCCACGCCACGATCAGACAGAATGATTAAATTATGTCCCTTGCCGATAACCCGATCAGCTGCCTCGCACATCGTCTTCAAAGCCGCTTCAAGCCCCGCCGCTCCTTCTGATGCTGTGAATAAGATCGGAATGGTGATCGACTTGAAGCCTGGTCTGCGAATATGGCGAAGCTTCGCAAATTCTTCATTGGAGAGCACGGGAGAATCGAGCTTAATCTGGCGGCAGCTCTCCGGCTCTGGAAGCAACAGATTCCGCTCAGGCCCGATCGTCGTGCCCGTCGCTGTGACAATCTCCTCGCGAATGGCATCGATAGGCGGGTTCGTCACCTGTGCAAACAATTGCTTAAAGTAATTGTACAGCCGCTGCGGACGTTCAGATAATATCGCAAGCGGTGCATCATATCCCATCGATCCAAGCGGCTCTACACCAGTAGCCGCCATCGGCTCGATAATCTTGCGCAGTTCCTCATAGGTGTAACCGAATGCCTGCTGGCGCTGCTGCACATTCTCATGCTTCGGCTCAGGCACTTCCGGCGCGTCCGGCAAGTCCTCAAGACTGACCAGATGCTCCTCCAGCCAAGCTTGGTACGGATTCTCCGCCGCAATCTGCGCCTTCACTTCTTCATCGGAAATGATGCAGCCTTGCTCGGTATCTACAACGAGCATGCGCCCAGGACGAAGGCGATCCTTGTAGGCAATCTGCTCTGGCGCAATATCCAGCACGCCCGCTTCCGAGCTAAGCACAATCATATCGTCCTTCGTCACATAGTAACGAGATGGGCGCAATCCATTGCGATCCAAGGTGGCTACAATTTGCACGCCGTCTGTAAACGCCATTGCCGCAGGGCCATCCCAAGGCTCCATCAGACAGCTGTGATACTCGTAGAAGGCCTTCTTCGCCGGATCCATGCTGTCATGATTGTTCCATGGCTCAGGCACCATCATCATCGCAACATGCGATAGCGGACGTCCCGCCAAATACAGAAATTCAAATGTATTGTCGAACATACCCGTATCTGAACCATCGTCATTAATGACTGGCTTCACCTTCTCCAGATCAGCGCCGAAGGCGCCTGATGCGAACAATGTCTGACGCGCATGCATCCAGTTCACATTGCCGCGAAGCGTGTTGATTTCACCATTATGAATCATATAGCGATACGGATGGGCACGCTCCCAACTCGGGAACGTGTTCGTGCTGAAGCGTGAATGAATAAGTGCAATCGCAGATTCGAGCAAATCATGCTGCAGATCGAGATAGAACTGCCCAACTTGCTCCGTGGTCAGCATTCCTTTATATACAATTTTCCGGCAAGACATGCTCGAAATATAGAACGTGCTCGCTTCCTCTTCCCCGGTATAGCGAATTTCCCGCTCCATCCGCTTGCGAATCATGTACAGCTTGCGTTCAAAGGCCAGCTCACTGTCGCTATCCGCATTCCGTGCGATAAACACTTGACGAACATAAGGCTGAACCGCCCGTGCGGATTGGCCAAGACCTTCCCCGTTCGTTGGCACAATACGGAACCCGATTAATTGATGCCCTTCTTCCTCAACGATGCGACGAAGACGCGCTTCATGCTCTTCCCGCGCTTGCTCATTCTGAGTCAGGAACAGCATACCTACACCGTATTGACCTGATTCCGGAAGTGTAATTCCTTGCTGCTCCAACTCGCGAGCAAAGAAGCGATGCGGAATTTGCAGCATAATTCCTGCTCCATCGCCTGTATTCGGTTCGCTTCCTTGACCGCCGCGATGCTCCATATTCACCAGCATCTGCAGCGCTTGACGTACGATATCATGGGACTTCTGCCCTTTAATATGAGCGACGAAGCCCATTCCGCATGCATCTTTTTCAAATCGTGGATCATATAAGCCTTGCTTGGGAGGTAATCCGTTCAGTTTCATACGAAGCAACCTTTCTATTTAAAAGTGATCGACATACATTGCATAGGATCGACAGCAATCAACACGTTCTCTTTAAGAATTTATAATTATTCATTTGTATTGTTTCATTATTTTATCACCACGCCAATATGATGGCAATTTAATATTTTTATGTCCTTGATAAGTTATAATAGTTGATAATCCCTTTATATAGAGCCAAGTAGATCAATCTATCTCTATGCACAGATCATCATTTTTGTTTATAAATTCTCGTCCTTTTTTTGCATTTTTCGACATATATGAACCATTATTTTCTTCGGATAGGATAAATAATATCTTTTTATTTGTATTTATATTCACTCGTGTGTATATTAAATTTACCTGCTATCGGAGCATCTACAGATCATTCACCAATTATTGTATTTACAAATCTATAATTATAGATATAATGAGACGTATGGAACCTTTACTCATTTGCAAAGCTTTGTCTAATGACACACGCGCCCAAATTCTTCAATGGTTGAAGAATCCTGAAGAACATTTCAATGAAGAGAAGTACATTCAGTATGGAATATCATTTGCAACAGGCATATGCGTAGGCGATATTCAGAAAAAGACAGGGCTTGCGCAATCGGTCATCTCCAGCTACCTGCTCACGATGCAGCAAGCTGGACTATTAGAGTCTGAACGAATCGGCAAATGGACGTACTATCGCCGCAATGAACGCACGATACGAGAATATGCCGATTACGTCACCCATCACTTGTAGAGGAGGAGGAATATCTCTTTTTTTGTCATATTACATCTATATTTATAGATATATAGTTATGTATATCAAATGGAATGGCATAAATGGGTTGAAGTGTATTGAAGTGAAGCTCATTGAAGTGAAATTTATTTGAATGAAGTGCATTGTAGTACTTTTAAGATCATTAAAGTGTAAATTCATGACTGAATAGAAATGGAGTTATCGTTGAAATGAGAAAAACAAACCCCTTGCTGCTTCTTCTGCTGTCCCTTGGCGTATTCGGCATTATTACGACAGAAATGGGTATTGTGGGCGTGCTGCCTCAAATATCGCAGAAATACAACATTACAGCTTCCCAAGCAGGCTGGCTGGTCGGTATATTTGCACTCATCGTGGCCGTTAGCGGTCCGTTTCTTACCCTGATCGCATCCCGCTTTAACCGCAAAAGTGTCCTATTGACGGCCATTTCCATGTTTGTTCTGTCCAATCTCGTCTATGCGTTCACCTCGCATTTTGAGGTAATGCTTATATTCCGGATCTTGCCTGCGATGTTCCATCCGATTTTCTTCTCCATCGCACTCGTAGCTGCCGCCAGTCTGGTACCTCCCGAGCAGAGCAGTCAGGCTGTCGTTCGCGTATTTGCAGGTATTACAGTAGGCTTCGCATTTGGTGTCCCGATTACGTCTTACCTTGCTGAACGTATTTCGTTATCCACCTCCTTCTTATTTGGGGCCATCGTGAATGCAATCGCCTTGATAGGTTTGCTTATTTGGCTGCCTTCCATGCCTGTGAAGGAGAAGATGTCTTACGGCAAACAGCTGAGTATTTTACGTAAGCCCGGACTTTGGCTCAACATAGCGGCTGTCATCTTTATTTTTGCAGCGATGTTCTCTGTGTACGGTTACTTTGCCGAATACACAAGCCAAATCACTCGAATGAATGGCTCACTCATCAGTCTCATGCTCATGGTATTTGGGCTTGTTATGATTGCTGGCAACTTTCTGTTCGGAACTTTGCTTCAGAAAAATACTACAAAAACGATACTGCTTTTCCCGCTTCTCTACGCGTTCATCTATGTACTTGTCTATTATGCAGGGTCGTATCTTTCTCTCATGATTGGGATGATATTCATTTGGGGAACTGTGCACTCAGGAGGACTGATTGTGAGTCAAACTTGGCTGACTGCTGAAACAAAGGAAGCACCTGAATTCGGCAACAGTCTGTTCGTTTCTTTCTCCAACTTAGGAATTACGATGGGTACTGCTGTTGCGGGATTTATCATCGCTCACCTCGGCATGCACCAGCTTATCTGGTGTGGAATAGGATTTTCCATGCTTGCGTTTGCCGCAATTACGATCAAAATGAAGCTCTTCGGTGATGCCATGCAAGGAAAAGAACAAGCAGGTCAGTCAGTCGGGGCATAGCAACATTACGGAGATGTATAGTGATTTCGGCTGTTTACTCTAGCTCTGTTCGCTCCAACTCTTGCTTGCACCAGCTTCTTCCTTGCAGCACATAATTGTAATAACAAAACAGGGACTGCACGCGCAGTCCCTGTTCTGTATTTCAATAAACTCAACCGGTTCAATGGTTGCCCTTATTTCACCGTTACACGCAGTGATGTGCTCTTGCCGTCCAATGTCAACTTCAAACTCCCACTGCCCTTAGATACACCTTGCACCGAACCACGCGACGCCTTAATCTTCACATTGGAAGGAACGAATGTCACGGAGGACGTCACATCCACAACTTCACCTGTATCATAAATCGCCTGAACCTTCCACGATGCAGACTGACCGATGCCCAGCTTCACAGTTGTCGGATTTGCTTCCAGCTTCAGCAAGCGAGGCTTCACATGCACTGTAACCTCCAGTTTTCTTCCTTGATACTCACCGACCAGCTTCGTGCTGCCAATAGCCACACCCTTGACAGTAGCTCCGCGAACCGTCGCTACCTTTTCATTTTCAATAGTCCACTTAATACGTGAAGCAAGCGCAATCGTCTTTCCGTTCTTGTAGGTTCCTGTTACCTTAACCGATTGGGACTTGTTCACGTTCGTACGAATTTCAGAAGGAACGATATCATACTTCACAATCTCTTCTTCGATCGTTGCTTTCACAGTCACTTTCACATTGGCAAATGTACCTGTCAACGTCGCACGACCTGCAATGAGGCCCTTCATGTTCCCCTCGCGAACGAGCAAGTTCGGAGAACTTGATTCCCATTTCACTTGAGTCGTTACATTTTCCTCTGTACCATCAGCATAAATAACATTTACTTCTGGCAATGGCTGCTCACGACCCGTTACGATACTGATATCCGCATTGTTCGCCTGCAATACGAGTGCCTTGCGCTGAACATTTACTTCCAAAGGAAGCGTTTGATTGCGAATGCTCGCAGTCAGGAAAGTCGTTCCCGGTGCTGCTGCCTTCATCTTGCCATCTTTAACGGAGACAACACTTTCATTAGAAGATGTCCACTGCACCAGTTCCGATACATCAAGCGTATTGCCGCTCAAGGATACCCCACTGATCTTAGGCAAAGGCTTCACATCTTCTAAGATTAGCTCCTGCTTGCGAACGTCTCCAGGTTTTGCATTCTTATCTTCTTCCGTCCATTTCAACTTCTCGATCGTCGGGTATACCGTAATCTCAACCGACTTCGTCAGCCCTTTGTAAGAAGCTGTTACCGTTGCAGTTCCTTCGCTCTTCGCGTAGACCTTGCCGTGTTCTACCGTTACAGCCATCAGGTTGCTTGATGTCCACTCTGCAAGATCACTAACATCCTGCTGATTATCAGCCGAATTGAGCACGAAGGTCTGCACTTGCAGCGGCCCGTCTCCCAGCATCATGTGCTGTTTCTGATCCGGTGTGATGCGCATCGCTTGGTAAGAAGCACGTACGACCACTGTAATGGATTGCGAAGCCCCAAGATAGTTCGCCGTTACCGTTGCCGAACCTACGTTGATAGGCTTGACTTCTCCGTTCTTCACTTCGACGATATTCGCATCGCTTGTTGTCCAATCTGCCTTACCTGTTACATCTTCGAGCTTGCCGTCAGCAGTCTTCGCCTTGGCGGTTACGGTCTTGGAAGCTGCACCGTATTCGAATTCAACCAGCTTTTCTGGCGACAGCTCCAATTTGTCGTAAGGCTGCTCAACCTTCAGCTCGATCTTCGTGCTTAATCCTTTATGCTTAATGGTAATGTCCGTTTTACCCTTGGACTTCAGTGTAATGACCCCTTTATTCACATCCGCTACATCTGTATTGGAGGAAGTCCAGGAGGCTTCAGCCGTAACGTCATTGTTCGTACTCGTCGATTTGTCCAAGGCGAATGCCTTCCAGGCAAGCTTGTCTCCAAGATTCGCCTTCACTTCATTGGCAACCTCTTGATCCGTATCTCCTGTACGAATAACGATCTTGTCATACAAGTATTCGGATACAACCGTTTTCTTCAATGTATATCCTTGATATTTCACTGTAATTTCCGAAGTACCTTTTCCAGCGCCGCTTACCCAACCAGCGTCTACTTTGACAGCACTCGGATTCGAGGACGTCCACGTAGCCAAGCTCGTAACATCTTTCTTATCCGTCTTTCCGCTGATTGTACCAAGCACCTTCAATTGTACAGAGGAACCTTCAACTGTGACGTGTACTGGAGACACATCTGATTCAAAAGCAATACCTGTAAACGAATCTTCTGCATGAACGATACCTTGGATTGGCAGCATACCGAATAGCAACGTGCATACGAGCGCTATGCTAAGCCATGTCGATTTTTTCCTTGATGGGTACACCTTATCTTCTCCCTTCCCGTTTTGCTCCTGTGAGTAGTTCCAATGGAACAAAAAAGTACATATCTACTATAACGGTAAAAAGGAGGGGAATTATTATCTTATGCAGGCAACTTCTTGCGAGCGGCGGCTATTTTGATACTATAGTCCTACTTTCTTACGAGATTGAAAGAGTGCTGTCATCTAAACCAATGGAAACAAGATGATCCCTCCTGTATCGTTAACGGTGTAAGAATCAATACTGGTAATTGAGGTGGATGACGAATGAAAAAGAAACTTGGCATAGTAGCTACCATGATACTTGTACTTGTAATGGCGACAGGCTGCAGCCTATTCGGCCCTAAGGCAAATGGACTGATTATGTATGGAACGGATGCTCAAATTAAAGATGCATTGGAGAGCACGAAGAATGATGTGTCGAAGACAGATGATTTCGCATTGAAATATGATGCAAAGCAAGCGGATGACCGTGTCATTGCGATCAGCAAATCAACCGCTCAAGGCTTGTTCAATAATGGGTTGCTTCAACAAGTGAAGGACAAAGACACAACAGAAGTGATTGCGAAGCTGCCTGAAGTAACAGGCGACAATGCGGTGATCTTCGCGAAGACAGATACAACGGTGACAGAACTGAAAGGTGTGAAGCTCGCTGGTCAGTACGGTGGCGATATTGTAATTGGGGAGTCACGCGGATTTGCCCACACGATTGTGCTGCTCGATGATGCAGCTTGGGAGAAGCTGAACGCAGACAAGCTTGGCTTAACGGTTGCTCATTTCAAGAAGGATCCGAAGAATGCACTAGTTGACTTGTCTAAAAAATTAGAGAAAGCTCAGATGGTCGTCATTAAAAAGTAAATAACTATATTATAGTCTCCACACAAAAGCACCCTTCTGCAGGTTCGACCACGCGTTCCTATTTGAAGGGTGCTTCTCTTTTGTATATCAACATCCGTCCTGACTTCCTTATGGCTGGCGAATCATTAACCCTTCCATAAAATGAAGGCGATAATAATCCTTAATCGCTTCCTTATCGAGCGGAGCATTCAGCTTGTTCCATTCGGTCGTAAGCGCTTTGTACAATTGAAGCATGACGAAGCTGACGACCTTCGGGTCACCTTGCTTCACTTCTCCACGCTCCATAGCCACACGCACTTCTCGCTCTATGTACTCAAGCAGTTCCTGTTCCATCTTAGCCAGCGCTTCCTTCGCCATCGGCGTCCCGAAGTCGCGCAGCTCCTGGGACAGCTTCAATGCCAGCTCATGGCGGCTTCTATATTCCAGCACACGATCCAACACACGATACAGCTTATCAATAAACGGTCTATCCTCGGTGATTTCCCGATCCGCGATCTCTTTCATCTCGTGGATGAGCTGCTGCAAAATCTCATCGAACAGCTCCTCTTTGTTCGTAAAGAACGTATAAATCGTTCCTTTGCCTACCTTGGCAATCTTCGCTACTTGATCCATCGTCGTCGCTTTGTACCCGAACAGAGCAAAGGATTGCGCTGCCGCTTCCACGATTTGTTTTCGGCGGTCTACGGTCACATCCCCCGCCTCCTTTCTCCTGGCGCACATTTGACTGAATGACCAATTAGAAATTATGGTCATATGCCGTTACCTGAACCTTATCATACCTGCCTGTGAATTTCAACTAAACCAAGGAAAATGAACGCTCAGTTTCGACGTAATTGGCTGATGCTTCCTTTCAACTTTCAGGTTATAATGGAATGTGGGTGAGAACATGCGAAAAAAGAGAATCATCCTTCTATCTGAAGGATTCGGTACAGGCCATACGCAAGCAGCCTATGCCCTATCAGTCGGACTGCGCCAGCTGGAGCCCGATGTCCAAACACGCGTCATCGAGCTGGGCAAGTTCTTGAATCCGACGGTCGGGCCGCTAATCTTCGCTGCTTATCGGAAGACGGTAAGCTCACAGCCGAAGCTGGTTGGACTCTTGTATCGAAAAAAATATAAAAAATCGCTGAACCGCGTCACACAGCTCGCATTGCATCGCATTTTCTACACACAAGCTTCTCATGTGCTCGATCAATTGCGTCCTGATGCGATTGTGTGCACTCATCCATTTCCGAATATCATCGTATCGCGCCTGAAGCGCTCTGGTCTTCATCTTCCATTATATACATTGATTACGGACTACGATGCGCATGGTACGTGGATGAACCCAGAAGTTACAAAATACCTCGTCTCCGCACCAGAAGTACGGAACAAGCTCCTGGAACGCGGGATTGATGATAGCCGCATTGTTGTTACTGGCATTCCTGTTCATCCGAAGTTCTGGGAGCGCTGTCCTCAATCGGAAGCGCAGCTGGAGCTTGGATTGCGTCCGCTTCCGACCGTCATGATTATGGGCGGCGGCTGGGGATTGTCGCTGAATGAGGATTTGCTCCAGTACATGACGACATGGCGCGAACATGTCCAGCTTCTGTTCTGCATGGGCAGCAATCAGAAGGCAATCGCTCGGATGGAACAGGATCCATTGTTCCAGCATCCGAACATACATATATTCGGCTACACGCAAGAGGTGTCGCGTCTGATGGATGCTTCCGATTTACTGGTAACGAAGCCTGGGGGAATGACTTGTACAGAAGGAATGATGAAGGGCATCCCTATGCTCTTCTATGATCCAATCCCTGGACAAGAGGAAGAGAACTGTGAATATTTCATGGAGCATGGTATGGGTGAGAAGATTGAATCCTCGGATACCATTGCACGTTGGTTCAACGAATTACAGCACCACTATGACCGGCTGCGCGAGAAGCGGCAGCTTGGCGCTCTTGCTATGACGGATCCTGAGGCCTGTGCCCGAACCGTGTTGCAATTGCTGCAATAATCATCTACGATTAGGATCTTAGCCAAGGAGTTGATTGCAACATGCTGTTTACTGGAGTAGGCTTCGTCGGATACGCCCTTATCACGCTTGCTCTTCTCATGAGAGCACTCGGCTGGATTACAGGAGCGTTCCTATTCGCTGCCATCATTATTGCCGGTTTCTTCTGTTTCGGTATCGTTGAGAACCGCTTAGGCCTCAGACATCGGATGGTGCGGTATGTCGATTACGCCCCACTCATGGTGCTTGTCATTGCCTATGTTCTCTATCAGGATAATATTGTACGCTACACAACTACTGCTCTACTGCTTCCAATAAGCTTGCTTAGCTCATGGGCTGCAGTTGCCATGGCGAAGACGAAGAAATATCGCACAAGACCGAAGATCGATGAACAACAAGGGCCTCCAAAATATCAATAACTAGGAACCGCCGTGTTCCATTTTAATGGATGTGGGACGGAACATGCATCAGCACGCTTGAATTCCTCTTCCTACGAACAAGTAAGGGCTATCTACCAACAGCTTTCCCTGTTGAATAGATAGCCCTTTTTGATGCGTGCATATGCAGTATGCTCGATGAACGCTTCTATTTTACTACGCTTCCTCCATACAGGAAACGATGTTCCCAGCTAGTGTTGCTCACCGTGTCGATCCGTACGCCGCCTGAAGCTTTGGAATATGTATGAATGATTTTGCCATTGCCCAAGTAAATGCCGACATGTGTAATTCGCTCTTTTGATTTATTCACATTTTTATAACTGGATGCACTGGATCCCTTATAGGACATGAAGAACATCAAGTCTCCACGCTGCAGTTGGCTGATACTCTTCTTCACGCCGCCTTTATCCTTAATATAAGTACCTTGCTTGCGGGAATCTGTCGGCAGTACGATGCCTAATGCTTCCTTATAGACTTGGCGTACAAAGTCGGAGCAATCGAATGTTTTAGTTGTATTCCGATCCGATCCAAATTCATATGGCGTGCCCATGTATTTCTTCGCTACTTTCTCCACTTTGTCCATCTTCGCAGCCTTACTTGATGGAGCAGAAGTCGTAGGTTTATTATTTGAACTTCCTGAAGAGTTAGATCCAGATGCATTCCCTACTCGTATGTATTTACTCTGTGAGCTTACATAGCCCGTGTTGCCTTTGGTATCCTTCACTTTGTACCAACTGCTGTTGGGCTTGTCCAAAATTGTAACGGATTCGCCTGTCTTCACCAATCGAATGATTGAGGATGAAGTACTCGGCTTCGTTCTCAAATTGACGGACTGAACAATCTCTCCGCGATTCTGGTTGGAGCTCGTTACAGATGCAGCTTGTACATTGCTAGTTGCTGCAGGTGCCGCATGCAATGACGGCAATATCATCTGCCCTGCCATTGTGAACATCATTATGCCTAACAGTAATTTCTTCTTCATAGAAATCCTCCTCTAAGTTGTTGTTACATTACTGTAATCGTGAACCGAATGTGAGTTGATGTTCATATGAACAAGATGTCAATTGTTTCTATAATTAAGTGGTTATTCTATTTCTGTAATGACATCCCATTTCCCCTACGCCTAATTATATAGAGTCTTCTTCGTCGGTTTCTATCGGCCTATCCTCTTAAAAAAGACAAAATTGTAACCTTCTCTGTGGGTCTTTATGCCTATTAACTGGTTGATTCATGGGATGAATACCAGATTTAAACAATCGAGCCTGTTCCCAGTACTACTCTTTCGAAGCTTATTTATGTGATCTGCTCCGTCTGTCCGTTTTACTAGAAACACAAAAAAACGTGCCCTGAGGACGGATGTTACCGTCACTCGCGGGCACGCTGGTCGCGTTCTATGATCATACATTACACCAATTGCTGATGAATTGTTTTGCTTGTATCTATATCCATTGGCTCGACATGCACATGTACATGAGTAATATTATGCTTGCGCTTCATGCGCTGCTCAATATCGTCACAAATATGATGTCCTTCAATGAGGCTTAGCTTCGGATCAACCTGTACAACCACATCAACGAGAACCAGACTTCCATGCAGGCGCGCCTTCACTTCCTTAATCTTGCGCACGCCTTCTGTACTCTCTACCGTCTTGCGCAGGCGATCCAGCTGCGCTTCATCGAATCCGTCCGTCAATGTATGAGTTGCTTCTCGGAAAATATCCCATGCTGTCTTGCATATAATGAAGCCTACCGTTAAGGCGGCAAGCGGATCGAGCCAGCTAATGCCAAGCTGAGCACCGAAAATACCAACTGCTGCGCCAATACTTACAAATGCATCTGACCGGTTATCTTGTGCTGCCGCCATAAGCGCCTGATTACGAATGCGCTCTGCCAGCCGCTTATTATATGAGTACACCGCGTACATCACGATCGCACAGCCAAGCGCTACCCAACCCGTAAGCGGGTTCGGGGTTGTCGACTCGCCATGGAACAATGCTTGCACCGTGGATATGATCACTTGAATCCCGACTGTCGCCATAATAAAGGAAGCAATTAGAGCAGCGATTGTCTCCGCCCGCAAATGACCGTAAGGATGGTCATGATCCGGCGGCTTCTGCGAAATTCGCAGTCCGATAAGTACAGCAAGCGATGCGACGATATCGGTCAAGTTATTCCATCCATCTGCTTGCAGCGCCTTCGATTGGTAGAATAAGCCGATAGCTAGCTTGAATGCGGATAGGGCGATATAGGCAGCAATGCTGATCCATGCTCCTTTTTCCCCTTGTTTCATATCTGCATATATGTCCGCGCTCACGCTGACCCCTCCCTGACTCCTTATTACCAGGCATATTATGGAATATGCCGTTCCAACCCGGAATCCTATCTTACCTCACCGATCCCGTGTGGGTCTACAGAAACAGTGTTGCCCCTCCTTACAACAATTGAACCGGCAACAACCTGTTGGAACCGGCAAGAAAAGTTGAGCCCACTAAGGAAAGTTGTTCGGCGGCAACAATGTCACATTATGTTAGATTGTGCAGTCAGGAGGGGAAATATTCTTGGTTGTGAGAATGAGCATGGACAGGGATATACAGCAATCGCAATAGTGCCAGTACTTTATCTTTGATGAGATATCAGCGAAGGTATGGGTGTAAAAGCGAACAGCGCTTTTTTCGATGATCCAGATCAATACTAACGCATCAACTTTTAAGCCTTGCCCATATGATAAGCGGTTAAACATCGCTATGCGAATAGAGCAAGACTTCGTTGGGTAGTAATTGATTCTCCATCTCCGTTGAATGTGGCCTCATTCGTTTAATTTACTTGCTGCCTCCGCGGACAACAACCTGCCTCTTCTCCGCTTCCCACTGCACACGCATTCCACTACGTTCTACAGCCTCGCGCACTGGGATATAAACCTTATTGTCGATCAAGTACCCTTGCGAACTTCCTTCGGGAGCACCTTCCCAGATGACCTTCACTCGCTCGGCACGCAGCTGCTGTTCGGTAGTCGGATTGGGCGATGGCGGCTTCGTACCACTAGTGTCGCCTGACATCGCTTCCTTAGCCTGCACCACCATGTCCATAAATTGCTGCCAATGCGGCAGCAGTCGAGACGGACAAGCCTTCCCGCTCCAATGTTTGTGCGGCATAATGCGTTCCAGTGCAATGCCATGCTTGCACGACAAGATGGCGAGCAGTTCAGCAGCATTGCGCCATGCGGCCTGCTCGTCGATCCCTGCGTACATACATACTTCGATGCCAATGGACAACGCATTGCCAGGGCCTGTCCCATCCCCAGCATGCCATCCCTGCTCATTATCTCGCAAATGCTGATACACACTCTTATCATCCACCGTATAGTGCCAGCTCTTCTTCGCCCCGCCACTGCCGTTCAACAAATACCTCGAATGCGCTTCTGCTGTCGCCCCCGCATCTGTATTGTCCGTGTTGTGCACAGTAAGATACATTGGCTTCATGGCAAGGTTCGGTTTATTCGCCCTTCCATCCGGAATCAGGCGCTGCTTAATGTCGATGCTCATCATGAATTCCCCCTTTTCCCTTCAACACTTCCACCGCCTGCTTAATAACCGGCGGCAGCGGCACGCCTAGACGTCCGCCATTTTCAATAATCGACAACAATTCGTTCGCCATATAAAAAAAGACCGTCGCATCTCTGAGTAGATGCTGCCCTCCAAGCACCACATCCACCTGATGCGCGATCGACACGATTACGAAAATAAACACCTTTCGTGCAATGCCAATGAGTCCTACACTGCTGCGCAGTTTGCCTTCGGTTCCGGCAGCCATGATGCCGGTTACGAAGTCAGCCACCGTCATAATCAGAAGCACCTGCAGCAGCAGCGGCCAGCCACCGAACAGGTATGCACCAACAACACCAAAACCACCAGCTGCGGCTATTTGCTTTGTGCCGTAGTCTCCTACAAGTTGTCCAACAAATTCAATAAAGCGTTCCATACATATCCCCCTTTAGGTGAAATATAAATAGCCCCCACGCAGTTGTGAGGGCATGATAAAAGCGCCACCTATACGGCATGGCGCTCGTCCTTAATTTGTAAACCTTATAGATAAGTTGTGAGTGACATATTGAGGTCATAATCAAAAACTTGTGTAGGAGAGAAATAGACCATTCTAATAGACATAGCCCCACTATTATTCAGTGTGCCTACATCTTTACGGCCAAAGTTGAATCCAGATGTCTCTCCATTACTTCGATAACCCGCATTGAAATATAATTCGCCACTGTTTGGAGAATAAGTAATGCTCTGGAAATATACTCGTCCAATACCGTAAGAACTGCCAGAAGTCTCTGCGATGGTTACAGCTTTTCCAGTTATATCAACTAATTCAAGTCTTATTTTAATAGAATAGCTGTCTGTCATTGGAATGGTAATACAGTTGCCGCTCCAAGTATCTGTTGATATCGCGTTGAGTATAATCTGGGTAGCTCCTGCTGGCACAGTGGTTATTGGAACGTACTGATAGCCTGCTTCGGGATTTCCCCCGCCGCCTGCAGAGCCTTTCATGGTTAAACTACCATCATGTCTTCCATGCAGTGTTCTGATCTTACCATTTAAAGTAGACCAGTCATCATTGGTGGATGCCGCTACCGACTTGGAGTTAAGGGCATCCACCGTGCCTTGTTTGGCATTAACTCCAGATTGAAAAAGGTCATTAGCTGTTTTATACGAACCATCAGCCATGCGGAAGCTCATTTGACCACCATTCACTTTTGCAGCAGCTTGGGCGTTAGACATAATATCGAACTGTCCATCTCCAACCCAATTCAGTCCTGTGTCTGTATCACCTAAGGTAAGAGTACAACTAGCTTCATTTCCGAACTGTGTAGTTTTCCCAACCCATACTCTCCCTGCTGCATGTATTTGCTTATTTGCGTAGAGGTTTCCGTTCATGGACTGCTCACCATTAGTATCAACGCTCCACTGAACCCCACTGTTGTTTTGAACGACGTGTCCGCCTTTGGTAACCCACCTACCCATGCGAGAATCCCATAATCCAGTGACTGTGCCGTCATAGGTTTTCATTGCTAAGCCCCAATGAGCTTGTATAGCGTTGTTATAAGTTTCGTAAGTAGCATTGTCCCCGGTACCACTCTGAAACTGTAGTGCCCCGTTCGAGCCTTGCAGACCTAAATTACCTCTAACCGTTCCTCCTGCAATCGGAAGGGCGCCAATACTTTCCGGTGTGATCTTTGAAAGATCAATGTCCTTTACCTTCTGATCCGTGTAATCCTTTGCATCTTTCAGTGTCTTGGTTACATCTGTCTTTTCCGCTGCCTTCTCCTGAACTTCCTTCAAGGCTTCGTACGTCTTATTCATTTGCCAGTTTAGCCAAGCTGCGGGAGGCTTGTCTTGGACTTTCCAGCCTTCGTCCAGTTTACTTTGCGGGGGCTTGACCCCTTTTTCCTTCCATTCTGGAAGCTCTTTTTCGAACGTCATAATATCGTCACCTCATTTATCATTCGTAATCCTTCTACTCTATCGAACCAACATTCTATACTGGAAGTACGTAGTCATTGCCCGGGACATAAAGATCGCCCAACGTGCCGCCTACGGTCATGGCCTCATCGGCGAGGCCGTGCTCAGATTGTTCTAGCACATCATGAGCAGATGCCAGCTCGAACGAGCCCGTCAGACCAACCTGTGTTACACGAACGCCAGCGGCGACGAGGCTCTCGACAAGTGAAACGAATTGTGAAGGGCTTAGCCCAACACCATTCAGTTTCTCGTACGGCACCTCGGTGACCTGAATGGACGCAGGTTCAGGCTGGAACGGGTCAGCGTATTGTTCCGCGATGCGGAACTCATCCGGTGCTGCTCGAAGAGCGAGAGCGAGCACCTCAATGACGGAATCCAAGCTGCTGCTTGAATTCATGCGGGCCAGCTTAGAGCGCAGGAGCAGTCGATACACCTCATCGGTCGCTTGACCGCGCGCTTGCCCTAGATTGCCGCCGATTTCATCAAGCGCGGCACCTTCTGCCTGCTCGATGCTTTTCCATTCGGATATTCGCTGAATCGTACTGCTTAACTCATTCATCTGCTTCAGCCACACATTTACGAGCTGAGCGAAGCGGCTGCTGCCTTCCTTCGCGATGACATCCGGCAGCAGCTCCATCACCTCTGGAAGCTTAAACATAGCTCACCGCCACCTTTACCCGCTCAGGTGCCACACGAGCCACTTCATATAGCGGAATGTTCACGTTGCCGCTGACGAATTCGCCATCGCCAAGCTTCACCTTCAGCTCGGTAACTTCCTCAACGCCGGCCACATTCTGGATGGCTGCCAGCAAACGACTGTACACGATACGGGATCCTTGCGGAAGCCCTGTGTAATCCTGCTGATCCGCGCCAACGCCGCCAATATACTGTGCAATCGCCGTGACGATGTCCTCCTTCCCACGAGAAGAAAATGATGAAGTTGCCTTGATTTCGGCCTCAATATGAGCATCTTGCAGCTTCATACGGCTGAAGCGCACATCATGCTCACCACCGCTGACATCGCGCACCTTCACAGTGTTCGTTCCATCTGTTCCAATACCCGCTGCTTTTTTCTCAAAAATCGTCTGCGCGATGCGCTCATCCTGACCGCCGTACACGTACGTACGAATCGACTTCGCTGGAATGCCTTCTTCGTTCGTCTGCATCGTATCGTTCACACGTACAGCCGCTGATTTTACATCTGGAATTTGCAGCAGAGCGGATACAATTGCGTCCACGGTTGCCGCATGACTGCCATCTCGCGCGGCACGCAAACGGTCGCGGAACTCGACATCATTTTCCCGTTCACGACCCTCTGCCATACTAGCTGGGTTCGTAATGCTCGTAATTTCCTTCACGGAAGTAAGTATTTCTGTAATGGAATCAGCAGGTACGTTACCGATAATGCCTGGTACAGTCGCCACCACAGCAACTTCTCCCTTGCCCGAATCGTCCAATACGCAATCATCCACCGTCATGAACCACACGCCTGATTTCGTACCCACTTGTAGTCCTGCTGGAACGATAAACTTCGGAACGCCTGTCAGCTTGATATTCCCATAAGCCGCCTGCTCCAGCTTGCGACGCAGCCCATAAAATACGGCTAATGCATCAAGCTGCACTCCTGTTGCATATTGAATGTATGACTCGTGGTATACCTGCTCGACATCCTCCCACAGCACAGACAAGTGCCATGCAAAGAGCTGCATCATCATGCCAAGTGGCGATGTCTCCGAGGTATTGATGTCCTGTCCGAGCTGCTTGCCTAAATCCTCAACCATTTCTTCATAAATTTCGTGATAGGTTTTACGCTTCAATCCCGCTGCCGTCAGCATAGATAAGCTCAACCTCCTCTCCTTCAGAGCTTGTCATGACTAGGCGTACTTGAGCTGTACGCGAGTGCTTGTCTCTTGTCACTTCTACATCCTCGACTGATTGAATACGCGGTTCATCCATGAGGCAGCGCATAATCGCCTCGCGAATGGTATCCTCATCTACCTGCTTGCCAACCATTCGCTCATGATCCAAGCCCATATCCGGCGCAAAAAAATACTCGCCCAAGCGAGTACCCAACCGAATGCGAACCGCTTGCGTTAATTCCTCACGCCCATCGATCCAAGCAATTTGTCCATCTGATAATTGAAGATCTCTGTCTTGAAGCGCCCACGTCCTCATCCTCCAGCCACCTTTCCGACAATGACGCCGCCGCCTTTGCTGGCCTCTGTAAATACAACCAGTACACGGCTCCCACTTTCGATCACGATGTCTTGTGCCTGTTCTAAAATCGGAAGCTGATATCGAATAAGTCCAGCCTCGCCTTCCAGCTCCACATCAGCCGTGCCCGATCCCATGCTCACAATCGTACCCAGCTGCGCTCCTGCTGTTCCCGAGATTCGATGATCCATCCAGGCTTCCAGTGCACTGACCGCTCGATTCGCGCCCATAGCGTCACCTCCTTGTCGCTTAATCGCATCATCATTGCATTTCATTTCTGGGCACACTCACGCTAATCTCCGTTATTCCTTTTGCAAATGCAACGAAAGATTAAATCTTAACCAAATCCACTTCCGTCACAAATTGATCCATCGAAATGGTATGCTTGCCCCGCTTCACCCGGTACACACCGTCAAAATCCTCACTAACCAATCGAAGCTGTGCATCTGCATGCAGCCGATAATTCAAGAGGGACGTCACGCGCACACCCTTAACTTTGTCCTCTTCATACGATTGCGGGCTGTCAATTAACCCGCTGTCTGCGGATAAACGAACGATGCCCGTCACCTCTAATCCGGCTCCAGTAAGAGGTTTGAAATGTAGCTTGCCTTGCCGCGTAAACACTTCCGTATTGCAATCACGAGCTGCCCGGCGTATCGATGCAACTGGATCACCTTTCACAATGAATCCCTTCATATAGGCATGATTGGAGCCAAGCTGCACGGCTCCATGCGGAATTTGCGCCCGACTTAACAGATCATGAATAATTTCGCTAGCCTTCGTGCCCGGCCGATACGTATGTGCCATTTCATATAAGGAAACTGTCAAATCATCCTTCACTTGAATCGTCGTCACCCGATCCATCTGCTCCCGCTTCGTTCGCACCTCTACAATGTTGCCCTGAAGCACAGTGCCGAGATCCTTGCCGTAACCCGCATTGACGATGACTCGCATCCCCGTGCGAATGTTCGCCAGCGTATGCTTGGACAAATTGTACAGCTCTACGGTGGATTCATTCGGCTCATTGTTATCATCAAAATCTACGTGAACATTCATTGTCAGATCACCGTAGTTGAATCGATAGCCACCAATCAAAATCTCGCACCCGCGATTAAATAAGTATTCCATCGTCATCCCCCAAATGCAGGTGAACAGACTGCCCAAGTGTATCCCACGTAATCTGTTCTTCCGGATTATCCCCATACGGGACGATGAGCTCAAGCGGGAACTCCCGCGTCTCCATACTGACGAACAGCGGCATTCCCCATACCAACTTTACGCCTAGCGCCAATGGAGTATCCCCTTCCGATAAGTCCACGGTAAAATAATCATGGGTAAAGTTGTAGCGTATTTCGAACGTATAGGTTCGATCGCCCAAATCCATATCAAATGAGTAAGGAATAAGATCTTTGTCGATCCCGATGATCGCCATCCTTCTCCTCCTTTCTGAAGCTTCCTTGCCTTACCGATCCTGCATGTATTGTTTTCCACCCCCGCCCCCACCTGAGGGCATGGTTTTTTTCTTTTTCTTTTTGGAAAGGCCAAGCAGAAGTTTCGCTCCCTCTACAAATGGCTTGGCGGTACGCTCAATGACATTATTAGCTATCCGAATCATGCTTTCAGGAATCCCGAAGTACCTAGCGATATCCATTAGCGACTGGCCAGGGCGCGCTGTATGCGTCTCCGGCACCGGACGATAAGAAGTATTCCGCTTCCCGGAACGGCTCTTCGGCTTCACGGCCGCCTTCTTCTTCGGCGGCAGCTTACTGTAAGCTGGCTGGACAATGTTGACCTGCTTCAATGACATGGTGAAAGTCATGCCATTAGCAATCGAGTTGTTATGAGCGGTTCGCAAGCTAGTGATGACACAATTCAGCATCATATTGCGCCCTGTGTATTGGAGCAGCTTCCCCTCGTTCATTGCCTTTACCAAACGCTGCTTATAATTGGAGGCCTGGGGGCCTATTAGCAATCCTTGCAGAACTAAGCTTGTTGTTTCCTTCCGGATGTGATCCGTAATGGTACCGCCCTTTTCCACATTGTGACTGCTCACCTGCACTGAATACTCAGGTTCCTCTGAAATGACGAACAGTTCCACGCCGCCTAATTTGCTTTTTCGCGTATTAATGGGACATCATTCCTCCTTCCGCCACCTGAGGCCTTGGGATAGGCTTAGGCTTCGGCAGTTTGTCCGCAATGCCCCGCTCTAATGCTCGGAATGAGGCGTCGTACTGCTCGCGGGCGATCCGCTTGATCTCTTCAATCATGCGGTTGTCAATATAGCCGTTCACGTTCAGGTTCATCGTGACATTGCTGTTCGCGCTGACTTCCATGCTGCCACTAGCAGTAGGCCCAGGCATATTGGGTGTCTGATGTTGAGGCATAGATGCAGTTGAGGATATCGCTCCAGTCGGTGAACCCTCAACTATCGGTTGCATGCCCTCACCATTAGGGGAATACGATTGTATATTTGATTGTCCCGTCGAGGCTGCAAGCGCATGGTTTTTAGCCATATAGGATCTCACCATCATCTTTGCAGCTGATTTTGACTTGTCATCCTCTTCTGATTCCTTGTCTGGGTTCTCCTCGTCATTCGGGAGTAGGAACTTCTCCGCTGCCCATAAGCCTGCATCTACGGCTAATCCGCCTAGAAATCCAACGGGATTAAAGCGCAGAAACCTTGTTGCCTTGCTGACTGTACGAGCTCCCTTCAACAACTTGCCCAACCAGCCGACCTTCTTCGTTGCAGAGGCAGCCTTACTCACATCTGACGCGGTCGAAGCCGCTTTAGCAGCATCCGCCATCGGCCCAACTGTTGATTGAACAGATTGAACCGTTTCAGCTGTTGCCTGAACGACGTTCGAGGAATCATCCGCAGTGGACTCAGACTTTTCCCCACCTCCATCTTCATCCTTCTTGCCGCCAAAAAGACCCATAGCAAGACCAGCTCCCCCAGCTAAGAAACCTCCCCATTTGCCGAGTTTTTTCGCCCTCCCTAATATACCTGCCCCTCGCCTATTTTTTGGCGCTGGGCTTGGTTTAGTATTATCAACCTTTGTATCCTTTGGCGAAGGAGCTTGACCTTCCCCATTCGATCCGGTAGCTGCATTCGCTAAATCCTGCCGGGCATTTGAGGTAGGCTTCGGTGAAGATTTCTGGTCTGTATCCGTACCCGCATTCGTTGGGGGACTCTTGCTATCATTGGGCTTGGCATTATTAGGGGGAGGATTTTTATCCTTATTCGAACCATTTGCCGCAGTCTTCAAGGAATCAGCTGTATTCTCTTTTTCTTTGCCCTTATTGGATGGATTGCCCTTGTCTTTGGCTTCCCCTTCATTTTTAGAACCGTTAGCAGCTTGTCCGAGATCTTTCTGCGGATCATCATCTTTTCCACCGCTAGAACTTTCGGACTTCCCATTCGATTTGGAGCCGCCCCGTTTCTTCTTAATTTTCTCGTACATTTCTTTGCCAAACTTTATATTGTCTGAAAGATCTCTAAGATTTGTAAAATCACTATTTACATCCTTAAATAATTTGTAAGCATCGCCTATATAATCAAGCCAAGTCTTGGGTTTTTCCTCCTTCTTGTCAGAACTGCAATTACACAGAGCAAAAGCAAGAGCAACAGCTGGCTTTTGCGAGAGCGAAGTCGGTAACTGCTGGGCAATAGACGAAGCAAGCTCATTCGTATTCTCAATCACAACCCTGTTTGAAGATGATGAGTTTCCATTTGTTGCTATCGTTATCAATGGTGAAACACCGAGTGAAGCTACCTGCCTCTGTAAGGAAACGAACATCGTGTTCAATTTGGAAAACGTAATGCTATCAGACGTAGCAGTAGGAAAGGTAAGTCCTCCTATCTTCGGCGTCTTCTGTCTTGCATTCCGCTTCATCTCCGCGGTCTGTTCCTTAATGCTGTCCGTCAATATGCGGGAGACGACGCCCATCTCATCGAGCTTCCCGTTCATGGTGCGCAGTTCGCGGTGAATATTTTTGGAGATCCGATCATCCATTGGGTTAACCCCCTCCTTTCCCGTACATCCATTCCACAGCGGCGGCGGCTTCGCATAATTCCTCAATGCTCATGCCGCTCGCTTCTGCATACGTAATGCCGCCCCGGCTGTTCAGGACGACACGCCAGAACAATTGCCGGAGCGGATTGCGGGAGATGGATTGCTTATACGTCGGATGATTCGGATTCCAAGGGTGTATCGACCATGCCCAAGAAGCGCGCACACTCCAGCCAGAGCGGCGTCATCAGATCGGTCTTCTCTTCAAGACCCTCCCAGCTTAGGCGTGGAGACACGATGACATGTTGGAGGAAAAAGTCCATCGACGCTTCCAGCTTCCATCCCCCGTCTGCCTTCAATGCTGCGTCATACAATCGCATGAGCGCCCGCGCGCCCGGATGCTGCAGCACATATTCCTCAGTTTCAATCGTTACAGTCTTTTGCTTGCTCACAAGTAGCCACCCTTTCCGAATCCGTTTTATTGAAATTTAGCTCCTAAATTTTTAACTTCACTATTCTGTTTGATGCATATAATCGAGAACTTGGATTTCAAATTCACGATCCTCAAGCTCTGAGCCGTACGAAGCAGCCGGCAGCTTCTTGATGATAGCCTGATTACCGCTAATTGTTTCTCCTGGCTTGTTATTGGACTTTACCATAATTTTGAATAATTTCTTCTCGTTCCCTAATCCATATAAGAGCGGCAATTGCGGCGACGTTGACATCACCGTCAGCTTAATCGTGCCGAGCGGATTGTTCTTATAGGCAATCGCTACCTCGCCGCGCGCGCCAACATGCGTTACCGTCTGCTCCTCATCCTTTTCACAAGTGACGAAAGTATTCTCGCCAAATCCCGTAATGTGTTCTTCGTTAATGATTACAGATACTTGCTTTGCATCATAAATACCGATACTCATAGATAAGCACCATCCTTTAATAGAAAATGTTGTGTATGATGTTCGTGATCAATTGTGATTCATTAGAAGCGGATAACACCGTTCACCTTCACCTGATGTACCGCGCCCGCGATCTCGAACCAGAACGAGCCGCCGCGATATTCGCGGTTCGCGCGATCGCTTGGATTTACCTCATTGCGAGACAGGAAGGACGTACCGAACAGCGGCTCGCCACTGTCGGCTGTCGCGATGATACCCATACGTGCAGATTCCAACAGCACGTTGATCACTGCGCTCTCGATTTGGACAATACCTGCATCGGTGTACGGAATTTTGCTCGATTGATTGAGCAAATTCTGAATTTGCATTTCCATGCGGGCACGCACATAATCACGCGCCATAATGACGTCGATATATTCACCGGACAGCGTCTTGCCTTCCGAAGTGCGAGCCTCGCCTTGCTTGTTCACGTACGTAATTGCTCCGCTATCGTGGATTTCCATCAATTCGCCAGCCGTTACCTTCATCGCGTCAATGCCGGTGCACTTCTTGAACTTCCACGTCACAGAGCCCACTTCCGCAGAACCAACCGAACCTACAAGCGCAGCTTCTGGATATACCGCGGCATCCGTGTGATAGAACACAACCGTACGTGTATAAGCCTTGGACTTCAGCGCCTGAAGCTTCGTCTTATCAGCAGTACGTGTAAAGAACAGACGGTAATCTTCCTTCTCAATCTCTGCCGCCAACGCCTCAACTACAGCATCGCTATTATCAGAGGAGAGCAGGTAGTACCAGCCGTTATCGACTACAGAACGAAGGCGAGCTGCCGGTTCCTCCTTCTCATCGCAAGCTGTAATCGCAATGCGAGCTGGCGAGCGGTCGCCTTGTCCAAAGAGCGCCTCCGCCATTTTGTATTCCGCTGTCGTATCCGCGAAATCATCCTTGACCGCCTTGAGATCCCCGTATTCTTTATAGGCAGAGCCTCCGGCTTTTTTCCCGATAATAAGCGGCATTCCGAAGGACAACCGACCTGTAGGCTTTTGTAAATCAATCGTTACTTGCACGTCTTGAATTGACATGAACAATCACTCCTTCTTTTCGTTTCGTTGTAATTCCACTTTTTCGATGAATGTAAAGTTTCGCTCGAAGCGATCCTTCATGCGAAGCCTAATGCGGAGACCTAGTCCGGCAGTCGGCTCCGTCTTCCACTGCGCTGGCCCCATATGCACCTGCACGGCTGGGATTGTCGTCAAGCACTCCAATCCTTCCGTCCACTGCCAGCCGAGCAAATCCCGGCAGCGTTCCACCATATCCATGCGATCCTTGGAGCGAATGAGAAGAAGCCATTCCATCTCAACAACCTTCTCAATCATCCCCTGTGACTCCGCATGATGGGGCGAGCAATCGATGTAGGGCTCAGCCACGTCGTACGCGATAAGCGGCTCGGTCTGATCCGCCTTCAGGCCGTCCAAGGGAACAACCGGCATGTTCAATGCCTTCCCCATGGGCACGAGCCATCGTTCTACAATGTCGCGATATACAATCAATCCACATCACCTCCCTTCATCTACTGGGAAATTTGCTAATCTTGCATCCTGCTCATTTGCTAATCGGCCATCCTAATAGAGCGTCATGCTGCTTGCTTTAAAATAGCGAAGGCAGCTTCCTTTCTGCTCACGATGTCCACGTTAACAGTATAAAATGGCGAACACCTGTTTGGTTTAAACTCGTTTTATAGTTTCTTTTTGATTTGTTTTTAATTATTTATAGGAACAAATGTTCTTGTTTTTGTGGTATAATGGGAATACCTGCCCACGGTGTTCCATTTCGATGCTGGACCCAATAGATAAATAGGAAGTACACAACCTCGAGTATGAATGGAAACAAAGGAGGCCTTGCCTAATGGTAATGGGATTCATGGACATGCCAGAGCATGAAGCGATGGATGTGAAGCAAGCAAAAGCACGAATTGATGAGGTATTTGCCAAATACAGAATGTGCAAGGTTATGAAGTTCGCAGTTCGCGAGGCGCGGATTACAACGAATTATGAAGCGAGAGAAAATGGCGCGACGAACCGGGTCGGCGATCCGACTGCCGCAGTAGCGGTCTATAATACAGATAAAGCGAGCGAATGTCTGGCGTTTTGCGAGCTGATTGAGTCCATCGTGCACGAATTGGAGCCGGACGAGCAGCTGCTCATCCGCGAGCGATATATGAAGGAAGCTCGCATGACGGATACGAAGGTGTACAATTTCCGATTCGATCCCCCGATCAGCGCCGTAACCTACGGACATATCCGCAAGCGCGCATTCGCCAAGCTGCTGAATGCCTTCCAGTACGTCTTTCGTTCGACCAAGACATCATAATGCATAGAGATATACTGAACGTAAACAAGCCGACCAGGATGCCATCATCTTAGGTCGGCTTGTTCTTATCTTGCGAGTGAATGGATACGACATCTGACAGGCAGGAATACTTTTCTGTTGCACATTCGCATTTAGGTTACTATAATGGTAGTAACTTTTTATTCAATCAGAAAGGAATGTCTCTCTTGAACTTTCGTGTATATATTTTGGCAGTAGCCGCATTCGTTGTCGGCACGGTAGAGCTTATTATCGGGGGAATTCTCGATCAGATAGCCGCGGACTTGAACATTTCCGTCAGTGCAGCCGGGCAACTGATTACGATCTTCTCGATTGCCTTCGCGATATCGGCACCAATATTAATGAATCTCACAGCCAAATTTGAGCGCAAAAAACTGTATATTGTCTTTTTGTTCATCTTCCTAATCTCGAATCTTATCGTGGCTTTCAGCTCGAATTATGCAACATTGCTCGCAGCCAGAGCCTTGTCTGCATCCAGCGGTTCGCTGCTTATTGTTTTGTCCATCACGATTGCCTCGAAGCTCGTCCAGCCGGAATATAAAGGGCGCGCCATTGGCGTCATCTACATGGGCATCAGCGGATCACTCGTCTTAGGCGTTCCTATTGGGATGGTTATCGGAAATGCATACGGATGGCGAGCGCCGTTCCTGCTAGTTGTGGGACTGACTGCAATTGCAATGCTAGGGATTTATGCCTTCTTATCGAAGGTTCCCCCTTCCGAGGTTACGACCCTGCGTGCACAGTTCGCTTCATTGAAGAATGCGAAGCTCGTCAGCGGTCATCTTATTTCGTACTTGATGCTGACAGGGCATTTGACCCTCTATGCATATCTGACTCCTTATTTACAGGAGACGTTCCAGCTCAGTCCAGGCATGACCAGCATTGTGTACTTCTTGTTCGGCTTGGCAGCCGTATCTGGCGGAGGGCTTGGCGGCTTGATGGCGGATAAATGGGGAACAAAACGCTCCATTTTGTTGATTGTATCAAGCTTCGCGGTGATCATGTTTGTCCTGCCGCTGACGGCACAAGTATCGTTCTACGTCTTCTTGATTGCGATGGTGATTTGGAGTGCGCTTAGCTGGGCATTGTCCCCGGCGCAGCAAAGCTATCTCATGCAGACTGCTCCCGATACAGCTGACATCCAGCTCAGCCTGAACTCATCGGTGCTTCATCTTGGTATTGCGAGTGGTTCTGTCGTTGGCGGACTTGTCATTGAACAGAGCTCTGTAGCCAATAATGCATGGGTCGGCTGCCTGTTCGTCCTGCTGGCGCTGGGAAGTGCCATGTTCTCCCTGACTCGTTCTTCCCGAGTTAAGGCCAATACAGCCGCTGCAGCTGAATAAATGAAGCAAGCCGAAGGCAGTTGATATGATACAAATTCCACGCTCTAGAATTGTAAATCCATGGGGTTCAAATTTGGTTAATCACTTGGTTAATTGGATGCGAATTTATATTCATTGCGGGCGGATATTAAGCCCAAAAAACGACACTCTACTCCGAAAATTGGTATAGAGTGTCGTTTTTTATTTTTCATTTTAGGAAATTTGATTTCAGTTACATTTCATTAACATGAAAGCGTTGACACGATACAAATTGTATCATATATTCTAAGTGAACCGCCATCATTTTCAGAATATGTAAGGAGGTGTAAATAACCCGAGAAATGCTATCTATCATTTTGAGAAAAGGAGTGCACAGCCGATTGAAAAATTTACGTTTATTTGTAAGTCGTTTGCTAGTAGTCGTATTGACGCTATTTTCCCTACTCTTTCCGATTTCCGCATACGCATTTGATTCACAAGCACAATTGACAGGCCAGGCACTGAGTCCTGAAGTGCGTGCAAAAATGCAGCAGATTGTTGAGCAGAATAAATTTACAGAAGGTCAAGAGCCTGTACTCCATCCCGATTTGCAAAACCTTACTGACGACAAGGAAATTTCAGTTATCGTCCAATTATCCGAAGCCCCAGTAGCTCTAGCGAAGGGTATGAGTATGCTAGAGGGCAAATCATTTACTGCAGCCTCAGAACAGAGCACGAAACAAAAGATCAATAAACAGCAACAAAGCTTTGTCAGCCAATTAAGTAGCAAGAGTATCAACGCTAACGTGGGCTTTACATACAATTATGCATTTAATGGGGTCTCCCTTAAAGTAAAAGCAAGTCAAGTGGAACAGTTACTTAAGATGAAAGGTGTACAAATGGTAGAGCCTGACGTGGAAGTTCACGCTCTGGGGGTAGAGTCCTCAAAACTGCCGGATAGTGAAATCCATCCGAACATGAACACGAGTAATCCATTCCTTGAAGTTCCATCTGTATGGGCCTTAGGCTATACAGGCCAAGGAGTTAAAGTAGGCGTTATAGACACCGGAATTGATTATACTCATCCAGATTTAAAAGACGTTTATAAAGGCGGACATAACTTTATTACGCAAGTAGTAGACGGTTCCGATACGGGATACGCTCGCACTAGAGGAGACGATCCGTATGAAACTACGCCGTTGGATCACCCTGATAATAGACCGTGGATTCACCCTACTACTGGAAATCCTTTTAATACCTCACATGGCACCCATGTTGCCGGGACGATTGCAGCTCAAGGCCAAAATCCTTTTGGCATAAAGGGACTTGCCCCTTCCGTTGAATTGTATGCTTATCGCGTGCTGGGCGCGTATGGAAGCGGCTCGAATTCAGGGGTTATCGCAGGTATTGATAAAGCCGTCGAAGAGAAAATGGACATTATCAATCTATCTTTGGGCGGATCTACCAATAGCCAAGTTGCTTCTGACGCGATCGCCATCAACAATGCGGTTTTGGCAGGTACGACAGCAGTCCTTTCTACGGGGAACTCAGGTCCAAATAGAGGGACGATCGGCAGTCCGGGCACGGCAGCCTTCGCGATATCGGTGGGCAACTCTACTGTTCCGGAAAAAACGATGGCCGGAAAGGCTACTGTAACTCTAGACAAAGCGGGAACGGTCACACCATATATCATGAATTTGATGGCATGGAAATTCGGCACAGACCCGAAAACCATTTTGACCGGAACGTATAATGTCGTCGCAATCCCTGGCCTTGGTAAAGTGACGGATTACGCGGGTCTGAATGTGGCAGGTAAAGTCGCTCTCGTTGCCCGCGGTGATATTGCCTTCGTGGATAAAATAGCGGCAGCAAAAAGTGCAGGTGCCGTAGCGGTTATTGTTCACAACTCTGCGGGCGGAACGAATACTCCAGGACCGTCAGGCGCCTTTGTGGGAGATTCCTTCGCGTCCATCCCAACGTTTGATATGTCCTACACGGACGGCAGCGCACTGCGAACGGCTCTTGCGGGCGACTCAGGTACCGTCACCTTCGGAGAATTCTCCACCGGTACGACTTTAAGTGACGATATCAATAATTCAAGTTCGCGCGGACCTGCCAATCCGGTCTTTGATATTAAACCGGACGTGGTGGCTCCAGGAACTAACATCATGTCATCGGTTCCTGCCTATGGCAAAGATCATCTCGATAATCAAGGACAGCCTCTGCCTGACTACCCTGACTATTCCGAATCCTACGACCGTTATACAGGAACGAGTATGGCGGCTCCGCACGTAGCGGGGGTTGCGGCTTTGCTTAAATCGCAGCATCCGGATTGGACTCCGTTCGATATTAAAGTCGCGATTTCGAATACAGCCAAGCAACTGGATGTAACGAAATACGACGTCTTCTCTCAAGGTCCGGGACGTATTCAGCCGCTTAAAGCAGCGACGACTGAAGCGCTTGCGTATGAATTGGATAAAACCACTTTCTCCAATAAGACTTATGACTACTCCAAGGGCACAATCACCTTCGGCAATGTATCTCCGAGTACGAACAATCCAACAACGGTATCACGGTCTATTCTTGTTAAAAATGTAACGGGGAGCCCAAGCGACTATACGGTATCCGTCCAAACGACGAAAGCGGCGACAGGTACGCTTGCGAGCTCAAACGTGACAGTCGACAAGTCCAGCTTTACGTTAAACGATGAACAAAATTTGACCGTGACGCTAAATGTCCCGAAAGGGACTGGAGCAAACGGTAACGAAATGCTGGGTTACGTAAAGATTACAAACGGTACGACAAATCTAATTCTTCCCTTCGCGGCGAATTTCGCCCCACCGACGGGATTGAAGACCTTTACGATCGACAGCAACCATATCTCTCCGAACGGGGATGGCAAGCTGGACAGCACAACTGTGAGATATGAATTCCACGATAGGCAAGGAACTTCATACATTCAACTTTATGATCTAAACAATATGAGCGGCGGATATTACGGAGACGGTACTATCGGATGGATTATGAACGGCAGCGTGACAACGGGAGCAAAGGCGTTAACCTTTAACGGTAAGTATCATCAATGGGGTCAGCCGGGAACGACGCTGAACACAGCTGTTCCAGAAGGCGCCTATGCCATGGAGATTGTAGGGCAATCCTCTTCAACAGGAGCAGTGACAGGGGATTGGATTCCGGTGTATGTCAAGACGAGCAAGCCAAAATTCGTTTCTCCCGACAGTTTACATGTTACGGGTTCGAATGTGCAGTTCTCCGGCTCGATCGACGATTCATACGTGAAATTCGGACCAGTCGTTGAAGAAGAATTGGGCTTGGCCTACAACGTTAACGACAACTTGCATGTGAAATACGAACTATTGGACAGCGATGACAACTTGATTTCCTCGCAACCTGTAAAGCTCGATCAAAATGGCAAGTTCGATATCACGTTAAGCGGTTTAACGACCGGAGCGAATAAGCTGAAATTGCTCGTAGACGACGCGGCAGGTAATCATGCGGAGAAAGTCGTTACGATTACTAGCGCAGATCCTGTGTTAAGCGGAATTAAAGTACAGCCAGAGGCTTTAACCTTAGCTGTCGGTTCCACTGTGGATCTTACAGTAACGGCTCAATATGTTGACGCGGACGGCAAGCCATTCCCGGTAAGTGTTAGTGACGTTACGTATGGGGCCACCTATACCGATTACGATCTGAGTGTTATAGACGTTGTCTATGGTAAAGTAACGGCGCTAGGAGAAGGCAGTACGACGATAACGGTAGCTTATGAAGGGAAATCGGCTTCAGTACCCGTCACTGTCACTACGACCCCAGTCGATCCTGTATTAACGTCGATTTCGGTATCGCCGGACAGCGCAGCTCTAAAAGTTGGGAAGGATGCTCAACTTGCGGTCACCGCGATGTATAGCGACGGAAGCAAGAAAGACGTTACAAGCGAGGCAGATTATCGTACAGCTAACCCAAGCATTGCTGCGGTAAGCGATACCGGCAAGGTGACAGCCGTTGGAAAAGGTGAAACGACAGTAACCGTAGCTTACGAAGGTAAAACCTACGCGGTACCTGTTACCATTACAGAAGAAACGACAACCCCAGTCAAAGTAACGTCGATTTCGGTATCGTCGGACAGCGTAGATCTTAAAGTTGGGAAGGATGCTCAGCTTACGGTCACCGCGGCGTATACCGATGGAAGCAAGAAAGACGTAACAAAGGATGCAAAGTATAGCGTTCCTGGTACGAACATTGTTACAGTAAGCAATACCGGCAAGGTGACAGCCGTTGGAGCAGGGAAAACGACGATCACTGTATCTTACGAAGGCAAATCTCATGAGGTATCAGTCACCGTAACCAAGGATTCTAGCACAACGACACCGACTTCTCCAAGCTCGCCATCGACTTACACACCAAGCCCACCATCGACTCCAGCACCAATAGGCAAGAAAGTAAAAGCAGGCACGCTCACTACGACGAAAAACGTTAAGGGTGCGACTATCGCAACGATAAGCGTATCGAGTGAGGCCTTGATCGCCCAGCTGAAAGATTCGAAAGCGACTGACGCCACGCTGGATCTTACCGATATTAGCTTCAACGACTACAGCAGTGCGAATGTAATCTTTAATAAAGCAACGGCTGACAAACTACTGGCATCCGGCAAAGGATTGATCCTTACCGGCAATGGATTTACCATCCGAATTCCTGCGGATGCATTGGCTGATTTTATTGGTACAAATGGATTTAAAGCAAGCTTATCGGCAAAAGATTCTGACAATGGTGAAGTTAACATCCATTCGGCAAATCAAACAACCGTCGTATCGCAGATCGTCACGATCGGCAACGATACAGGAAAATTGAGTCATCCGATTAAGATCGAGCTTAAGCCGGCTAACAAAGTAATTGATTTGCAAAAAGTTGGCGTTTACCAGCAAGATGAAAACGGTAAATGGGTATATGTGGGTTACAATGCCGTGCATCAGCCGGGGAATATTCAACTTACAACCTCTACGCTCGGCACCTTCGAGCTGATGGAGATTCACATTTCATTCGACGATATTCAGACCCATTGGGCAAAACATGAAATCGAAGTTATTGCGGCTCAACACGTAACCAAAGGGAAAAGCGAATCCAAATTCGTTCCGAACGATACGATAACGCGCGCAGAATTCGTGGCGCACTTGGATCGTATTCTTGGCCAAGAGAAAGAATGGAGTCATTACGTTGCGATGGCAGGGGCAAATGATATTCTAGGTCGCGAAGAAATGGTCGTACGAATGGTCAATGCGATGAATGTCGATCTGAAGGGTGAGAAAGCGCAATTAAACTTCAAAGATAAGGATCGGATTTCGGCGAGCGCCCAAGCCGCTGTAGCTTATGCTGTGGATAAAGGGTTGATCAATGGCATGTCTAACAACACGTTCGCTCCTGATCAAAGCTCTACTCGCGCACAAGTGGCTTCTATTCTCTATCGTTTGATGAAACTCTCGGGCAAAATTTAATTTCAATAAGTAATCAGTTCCATAGGATGAAAAAAAGCAGACCTCTTCGGAGGCCTGCTTTTTACTTCCTTTCACTTGAGGCTCTTCATGCAACAGTTTAACCCTCTTTAATAACGAAGCCGCATCAGCAGTGACTTCATTTCCTCGTCCGCCATGAGCTCTGCATTATATTTTTGTGAAATTCTCGCCAAGGCAACATCATGGTAAAAGAACTCAATAAAGAATTTTACGAATGGCTGCGCCCCGGTGCGCATTGCCTGCCATTCCCCTTGCTCCATCCCCGCGAACATAATTTGGGATGAGTCGGCTGCAACCAGCATGAATCTCTCCAGCGTATGATGCTCTTCCGTCGGCGATAACGTATTCAGCTTCGACACTCGGGCTTTCGGCACATCTGTCCCCGTTACAAATGCCTCCACTCGTACGCCTTCCCGCTCCTTCTTCTCCAGCAGCGGCACATATTTCCGAAATTCATCGCTCCACATCGAGACGATAATCGTGTCCTGCGCCTCTTCAATCAGATGCTGGCAATACGCCATGATCGAAGCTTCCGATTTCAAGCTCCACACATGATTGTCCGCTGCGATTTTGCGCTCATTCATTTGCTTCAACTGTTCAATGCTCTGTTCGAATTCCTTGGACAGCTTCTCGATAACAACCTGAAGCGGCAGCGCCAAATAGGTCTTTTTCTTTTCGGATATGGAATCCGATATTAATCCCTTATCAATAAGACGCGACAGCACCTCATATATTTTCGCCTTCGGCACGCCTGAGTGCTTGACCACACTCGTTGCATCCATAGGGCCGTCTCCTGCCACCAACGTCTCGTATACTTTGCTCTCATATTGTGAAAAACCGAATTTCTGAAGCATAGCTCCTCCTTCTCTATCCTGCAGCCGTATCGGAACTTGTCCGCATCATGATGATGTTAGGATTATCTTACTCCAGCCGATTCAAAATGAAAAGTCGAGCATGAAGCGAAGCCGAAGCACACTTGCATTATTTTGTAATATTTTTCAAGAAACTATCGCAACCGTTGCTGCATCTAATAAGTGTACAAGTCTGCCTTTTCTCATATGGAGTCTGAATTGGATGATTAAAAGAGCTTGTAACTATATGAATATATGATCAATTTTAATAAAATCGAGGTGTACTTGTATCAAAGGAATGACGAACCTGGTAAACGGAATATGATACGCAGATGCAGAAAGGAAATAGTGCTTTGAATCTATCTAAGGAAACTCACGCAAACAAACACAAATCAGACAATGAACGCAAATTTTCTGTCCGTTTGACTGGATTTTTCTTTATTATATTCGCCTTATTCGCCATACTTATTATACGCTTGGCGTTGCTGCAATTCGTAGATGGCCCTGCCCTCAAGCAAAAAGAAACTTCATTGGGCTACCGGACTACAGCTATCGCACCGATTCGCGGGATCATCTATGATGCTAGCAATCACAAGATCGCTTATTCCACATCGACACAATCACTTTACTTTAACGTGAACAAAAACTACAAGAATAAAGAAAACATGGCGGAAGCCAAGAAGCTCGCTGAAAAGCTCGCCGAGAGATTTAAAAGCAATACCAAGACGGGAGAGGAACAATCGGTCGAGGACATAGTGAAGCGTATGGATTTGAATGCCAATGTTAATCCCGTATATGTCCCCCGCTTGATCAAAACGGATTTATCCTCGAAGGATATTGCTTACTTTTTGGAGCATAAGTCCGAATATAAAGATCTTGAGATTATAGAAGACAGCGTCAGGAACTATGATCAGGATACAGTCGCGGTGCAAACAATCGGCTATCTGAAAAAGTTCAGAGGGGTCAGAGAGTCCTACGATTATTATAAGGAGATATACGAAAATAGAAATTCCCGGCACGAGGAGCTCAGATACCTCGATTATGAGGATGTCGGTGTTGACGGGCTGGAGTTCATGTACCAGGAAGAGCTCCGCGGCAAAAACGGACTCAAGAAATTCCCGGTTAACGTAGCGGGACGAATTATGGGCCCCATGGAATTGACCAAACCTGAGCGGGGCAACAATCTTCACCTGACCATTCATAAAAGCATTCAGATGAAAACAGAAGCTGCGATTATGCAGACGCTGCAGAAAATACAAAACTCCTCCAATCCCGTAGAGCAAGCGCCTAACGCACGTACGGGCTATGCCGTCGCCATGGAAGTGAAGACGGGCAATGTCGTCGCCATGGCCAGTATGCCGGACTATGACAGCAACGTATGGAAGAACGGCTCCATCAGCGTTGAGGATTACGAAAAAAATAAATCCTTTATGAATAACGGCACGATAAAAGCAGCCTACGGCCCATACGACGAAAAAGAAATGAACAAGCACCCGAACTCTATCGTGTACCTTGGCTCTACAATCAAGCCGTTGTCCGTCCTTATCGGTTTGAAGGAAAAGCTGTTCGGCGTGTACGATGATTATCCTGACATCGGCTATGCCGAAATCGGACTCGAAAAAAGGAAAATCCGGAATGCGAACAACAAGTCGCATGGTCGCATCGATGCCGCAAAAGCGCTGGAATTCTCCTCCAATGCCTTTATGATCGATTTGATCGGCAAACGTTTATATTCCCGAACGGATGTGAACGGACTGAAGACATGGGACAAATATATGGAAATGTTCGGACTTGGTGTAAAGACCGGCAGCGGACTGCCTGGAGAGATAGCCGGCCTAAAGGACTACATGAGCGAAGCCGTGCGCGCCAGCGCGCAATCCGCTCTTGCATACGCCTCGTTCGGCCAGCAGGGCAAGTATACAACGCTTCAGCTCGCCCAGTATGCGGCTACGCTGGCTTCGCATGGCAAGCGAATGAAGCCGCAGTTCGTCAGCAAAATTACGGATCCGGACGGAAAGGTAGTAAAAGAGTTTAAGCCGGAGATGCTGAACGAAGCAAAGTTCGATAAAGCCTATTGGGACTTGATTGAGCTTGGCATGAGCCGAGTGAAGGTACAGGGATTTGAAGGGTTCAATTATGACTATTATCGGAAAACGGGAACATCCGAACAGGAAGTCGCAAAAGGCATCATAGTAGAAAATGGAGTGTTCATTGCGTACGCTCCCGCGCAAAATCCGACCTTGGCAGTCGCGGTGGTCGTTCCGGAAGGCAATTACGGGGCTTATAGCGCAGCGCCAATCGCGCGAGCGATATTCGATGCGTACGACGAGGCTGTTGGGCTTACGGGCACGCCGCGCCACACTTCTACAGATCAGCAATTTAAAAATTAAATGACAAGCGATGGCCTTCGATTAAATGGGGGTCATCGCTTTTTTGATTAGGCTAAGACTCACTAGCTGAATAACCTTGCCTATTTTTCGTGAATTTATATAACCAAAATTAGCTTTATTTGTTATGATAAAGTCCATACTGATGAATGGTATCACATCAGAGAGCAAGTTGCGCCTTATTGAAGCTTGTTCTAAAGCTCGCATGTGACCTTCTGAACAAACTATATCCAAACACATATCAAGTGGAGGCAGAGACTGAAATGAATACGGCGAAAACGTTGGATAAGCCGAAGCAGCGCAAGCTGCTATGGAGTGCCGGAATGAGCTGGATGTTCGACGCGATGGATATCGGCATCATCTCCTTTATCGCGGCGGCACTCGCAGCCGAATGGAGCTTAACCCCGCAGCAGACGGGACTCTTTACAAGCATTAATTCGATTGGCATGGCAGTAGGCGCGCTGCTCGCAGGAGCATTAGCGGACAAATACGGCCGTAAGTCGGTTCTGCTCTGGACGCTGGTCATCTTCTCGATTGCCAGCGGATTATCCGCAGCAGCAACGAGCTTCACGATGCTGTGCATATTGCGCTTCATCGCCGGAGCGGGTCTAGGTGGCGAACTGCCCGTCGCGTCAACCCTTGTCTCTGAATCCGTTCCTGCCAAGGAACGTGGACGTGCCGTTGTCCTGTTGGAAAGCTTCTGGGCAGCGGGCTGGATTGCTTCTGCACTGATTGCTTACTTCGTGATTCCTACATACGGATGGCAAGCGGCATTTCTAATCTGTGCCGTTCCAGCACTATACGCACTTTACTTGAGAAAGGCAATTCAAGATCCGCCGCGCTTTACTCAGCAGGCGAAGCAATCAGAACAGCAGAAGCTGTCGTTCCGCGAGCGCTTTGTCGCAGTATGGTCTGGGCCGCACCGCCGCTCTACGATTATGCTGTGGGTATTGTGGTTTACCGTGGTCTTCTCCTATTATGGCATGTTCCTCTGGCTGCCTTCTGTTATGATGCTGAAGGGCTTCAGCTTGGTCAAAAGCTTCGAATACGTGCTCATCATGACACTCGCACAGCTGCCCGGATACTTCACCGCCGCTTACCTCATCGAGAAGTTCGGGCGCAAGTTCGTCCTCGTCTTGTACTTGCTGCTTACCGCAGGCAGTGCAGCTTGGTTCGGCAGTGCGACAACGGAAGGCATGCTGATTGCAGCCGGAATTTGCTTATCGTTCTTCAACCTTGGAGCATGGGGAGGCATGTACGCGTATACGCCCGAACTGTACCCGACCAGAGTTCGCTCAACTGGCGTTGGTCTTGCCGCATCCTTCGGCAGAGTTGGCGGCATTATCGCTCCGTACCTAGTCGGCATGCTCGTCGCTCGCCAAGTTGCGATTAGTGCGATCTTCTGGCTGTTCTTCGTCACCATTGTAATCGGTGCGGTTGCCGTCCTCTGGCTTGGTACGGAAACGAAGGGCAAGGAGCTGGAAGAGTAAGATAGCAAACTTATTACACGCAATAAAATAGCGACAGCACCAGTCCTCTCCTGATCGTAGAGAGACGCTGGTGCTGTTTTTTTCATAGCAGCTTCTTAACCCAATACCCGTCATTTATCAACCTCAAATTTATATCCAACCCGCACGACCGTTGTAATATGCTTAGCTTTATCCCCCAGCTTGTATCGGAGGTTGCGAATATGTGTGTTCAGCGCCTTGTCGCCTCCGCCTTGCTCATATCCCCATATCGTTGTAATGAGCGTGTCTCGAGTAATTACTTGCTCCTTATGTTCCATAAGACTCAACAAGATCGTATATTCCGTATGAGTTAAATTGATTGGCTTCCCTTCAATTGACACCTTGTGGGCAGACTTATTCATATGAATGCCGCACAAGATAATATCGTCTTGCTGCTCGTCCTGACTCGCAGACTTCAGCAATCTCCTAGCTCGTGCCATGAGAACCGCAGGCTTGAAGGGTTTCGTTACATAGTCGTCAGCGCCCAAGTCAAAGCCAAGGAGTGTATCCTCCTCATCACTACTTGCCGTAACTAAAATAATGGGAACCTTGGACACATCACGGATACGGCGGCATACATCCCAACTATCCAGTTCCGGAAGCATGACATCCAGTATGACAAGGTCGATATCCTGCTCTGCAAATAGTTCCAACCCTTGCCGTCCATCCTCGGCTGTGTAAGCAATGTATCTATCCTGCTTGAAATCATGAGCCATTGATTCCCGCAGGAGCTCATCACCTTCGATAATTAATACCTTTTTCATAGCGTGATTCCCGTCCTATTACCCATCTTATCCGCTCTAATCCCTGCATCCATCATTCCCCCGGCAATTCCCGCATATACGCCAAGTGCCGCCAATACGTCTATTCTGACCCTGTTTGCGTTACTCGCTCTCTTCTCATCATACCCTGCACGGCCATTTTATTGCCCGCCCCTTGTAAACGCTCACTGTCGTGATTTCGGAATGATAGCTGCAAATTGTACGCCCTGCTCGATGTTATGCATAGAGTACGTGATGCCCAGAGCATCGAAAATCTGCTTAACAATATATAGTCCCAGTCCGCTCCCCCCTGTGTTGCGATTTCTCGACTTTTCAACTCGATAGAAAGGTTCGAAAATCTGCTGCATGTCCTCCTCTTTAATGTTCACCCCCGTATTAATGACTTGAAATTGTATACTGCCTTCCTGCACATCCTGGGTTAGCTGAATAAATACTTTTTCTCCCTGCGGAGAATACATAATCGCATTATGGATGATATTTTTGCACGCTTTTTCCAGCATCAGACGATCCGTCTGGATCGTTACATTGGAAGCAATATGCTTCATAAGCTGAATCTCCCGCTGAGCCGCAAAATATTCAAGATCCGCAGTTATTTTATCCACGAGCTGCGAAAGATTGACTTCTTCCAGCTGCAGCTTGAATGTATCGCGCTCCAACTTCGACATGCTTAAAATCTCACGAACCAACTGCTCCATTCCCTCGACAATCTGATGATTTTTCTGCAAATATTGATCGCGATCACGATATGGACCGATATGATAAATCATTCCTTCCAGATACCCTTTCATCACAGTAAGAGGGGTTTTTAGTTCATGCGCTGCAATCGCGAAAAATTCCCTCCGTTTTGTTTCCGCTTCTCTTTCTTTTTCGATATCGCTTTTTAACTGCCGGTTCGCATTGTGCAATTCTTGCATCGTTTGCTGCAGATTCACGGACAGTTCATTTAGGCTGGTGGATAACTCCCCTAATTCATCCGTAGAACGAACCTCGATTGGTTCGGAGAAATCCAAGTTCGCCATCTTCTGCGCACCTTGATTAATGTACAGAAGCGGCTTCGTAATAAACCTCGAATACAAGTAAGCACTGCCTATGCCAATCACAATAACGATAACGCTTAAATAAGGGAGAAAAAGCGCCAACACCTGTGAGGCCTCATCTATTGGTTGAAAGGTAGCGGACACGACGAGCGTTAGATTCGCATCCAAAAACCGAATGGGCACGGCGACATCAAAAGAGTTTGAATTCACGATTGGTTTTGCTCTTTCGACTCTCACTTCCGTCGATAGTGAATATGAATAACCTTTGCGAACCGCAGAAAAAAAAGGAGAGTAAATGATGGCTCCTTCTTTATTTTGAAGATAGACGATTGCGTTATTTTTTTTGGAGAAGTCATCAAGAAGAAGCACGCCATATTGCAAATCAAGATCCTTCGATTTCGTTATGATTTCTTCGATTCCTGTCTGAAGCTGATTCGTCTTGTATTGCTCATAAAAGGTAGGGAGAAAGAAGTACAGCGATACATAAATTAGGACGGCAAAGGCTAACAGAATAAGGGACGTAGTCACGAAAAGCTTATAGGTAATGCGCTTCATCTTCAGCATGTCCAACCATTTACTCATCAATTTTGTAACCGATCCCCTTTACCGTTTTAATGTAAGGTATATCTAACTTCTTTCTAATATTTTTGATATGCGTATCGATGACCCTCGTCTCTCCATAATAATCGTACCCCCATACTTTCTCGACGATGCTTTCTCGGGTAAGCACTTTTTTCTCATTTTGAACAAGCAGCTGTACGATTTCAAATTCTTTGGTCGTTAATGGGATTTCAACTTCGTTGACGTATACTTTATAGGCATCGCAATCTACTTGAACCTCCTTGAACACCAGTCTATTATTCGTTCCTTGATCCTTGCTTCTTCTTAGTACGGCTTCGACTCTCCGTATCAATACATGAAAGGAAAAAGGCTTCGTAATATAATCGTCGATTCCAAGATCGAAGCCTTTTAATTGATCCTGTTCTTCCTCTAAAGCAGTTAGCAAAATGATGGGAACATTGGACTCACTCCTAATCATCTTGGCAACTTCGAATCCGTTAAGGTTAGGCATCATGACATCCAATAGAATTAAATCGAAGGATTGCTTATTGAATTGTTTCATGCCCTCTATTCCATCGGATGCAACTTCAACGCTATAGTGTTGGGTCATCAAAAACTGTTTGATTAGCTCCCGAATCTCTTGATCATCTTCTACCACAAGAATCTGATAGTTCATTATGATATCACCTCTTGAATTAGTATAGCCGTGCTATCTGGAGTTTATATGGAGAGACCGAAAAATCCCCACCAAAACTCTACATGATCTTCATAGCAACTCCAGATAAGGGTCCTACAATGAGGTCGTAAACAAAAATACATTCACGAAGGAGATTGACAATTATGAAAAAGACACTCGCTACAACTGCTTTAGGAGCTGTACTCACACTCACCTCTTTGGGATCCGCATTCGCTGCCGAGGTTCCTGCACAATCTATCGGGAATGGACAACTGACAACGGCTGTTACGGTAACGGCAGCAAGTAATCTCGATGAAGCAACTCAAAGCAAAGTGAAAGCCATTTTCGATCAAGTGAAGAAAGGGACGCTTACGAAAGAACAAGCCAAACCTCAGCTGCAAGAACTTGGCCTCGATGTAGACTTTGATTTCAACGCGGCTCATGACGGTATCATGTTCAAGGGCAAAGTGACTTCCGTTAGCTTCGATGACGCTACCAACGAAAAAGCAAAAGCCATTCTTGACCAAGCTCAAGCTGGTACACTCACGAAAGAGCAAGCTAAATCTCAGCTGCAAGAGCTCGGCATCGACTTGGATGTGGATTTCAGCAAAACAACTCATCGCGTTACGGTAAAGATGGATGAGTCAAAATTCGGTAACCTTGACGATGCTGCCAAGGAAAAGGCAAAAGCTATTCTTGAGCAAGCCCAAGCCGGCTCCCTTACAAAAGAACAGGTGAAAGCTCAGCTGCAAGAGCTTGGCATTGACATGGATGTGAATTTCAGTAAAGCAGCTCATGGCGTTATGGTAAAGATGGATGCGTCAAAATCCGATAACTTTGACGGTGCTGCCAAAGGAAAAAAGGCAAAAGCTATTCTTGAGCAAGTGAGAACAGGAGAGCTTAGCAAAGAGCAGGCTAAATCACAGCTGCAAGAACTTGGCATCGAATTAAATATGGATTTCAGCCCGGCTCACAACATGAAGAAAGAAACAAAAGCAATTCACTTCGATGATGCTACCCAACAAAAGGTAAAAGCCCTCTTTGATCAATCAAAAGCAGGTACAATCACGAAGGAGCAAATGAAAAAACAACTCGATGAAGTTCTTGGTGTCCAAACCCTTGATATCCATGTAGAAAAATAATCAAAAAAAAATCCTGGTTCTCAAGCTACGTAGAGATGTCCAAAAGATAAACACGACCCGTGAGATTGCTATTCGGCAGCCTCACGGGTTTTGTATGTTAACATTAAACTCTTTTCCAGATAAGACCTCCACGATCTCTAGATAAAATCCTTGCTGGCTCCATCTAGACTCCAGATGAGTCCTTTACATTAAAAATATGAAAAAGGAGGTTACCATTTATGAATTTTATCAAACGTGCATGTTTAAGTGTGCAAGCAAGAAAGGGTAAGTCCTTGATCTTATTCGCCGTTTTTTTAGTGCTTACTAATTTAGTATTAGCGGGATTCGCCATACAGAATGTCACAAAGACAGCGAATGATCTAGCCAGGAAAAAGTTAGGAGTGGATGTGACACTAGGATTAGATGGAGAAAAGTTTCAAAAGTACGTACAAAAACAGAGACTTGAGAATCCAAATGAAAGAATACATCGTCCGGAAATCTCTACAGAGGAAGCAGATAAGTTAGCCGAATCTCCATATGTAAAAGAGTTCAACTATGTAAAAGACAGTCAAGGCGTAGCCGATGGCTATACCCCCATTAATGCCGATCAAGGAGATAACGCGGTAGGCGGTTCCGTAGGCGGAAGCCAAGGGAACATGAAAATGCCAAACACGCTCATTCAAGGCGTTCGAATTTCTGATTTGCTAAAAGAATTTGCGGACGAAACGAATAAAATGATCGATGGCCGTTCCATAACACCGGAGGACAAGGATCAGAAAGTAGCCCTCGTCGAAAAACAATTGGCTGAACAAAACAATCTGCAAGTTGGCGATCAGTTAAAGATTCAAGCACAAGATGAAACATCGACAATAGATTTAGAGATTATCGGAATTTACGAAATATCCACGATAGACAGTAACATGGAATCGGCACCGCCGCTGTTTCATCCGTCGAACAAAGTATATGTCTCGTACGGATCGTTAAAGGAATTTTCAGAAAATAAGGAAACGAAAGGGAGCCCCATTGATCAAGCCATATATTACTTGAATGATCCGAACCATATTGGGGATTTCAAAGCAGAAGGCAAGAAAACAGGCATTGACTTCGATCTATTTAAGCTCGATGCCCATGATGCATTATATCGAAAAATGGTGGGCCCCATTGAGAACGTAGCATCGACCTCGAAATGGATCATATATCTGGTCTCTTTTGCGGGAGCCATTATCTTAGGACTTATTATTACATTGGCCATAAAGGAACGAAGGAAGGAATTAGGAATTCTGCTCGCGATTGGCGAGAAAAAAGGAAAATTGATCGGACAACTATTAGTAGAAGTATTGTGTATCGCTGCCCTAGCATTCAGCCTCTCTGTCTTTACAGGCGGGACCGTGTCTCAAAAAATGGGAGACAGCTTATTGCAGAATGAAGTTGCTTCTTATGATCAGGATGAGCAGGCGGAAAATAATCCTGGATTCTCGTTTGGAATGAAACCTGACCAAGCTCAGGATGTGGAGCCGATTCATGATATTGATGTGCGAGTAACCTCCGAGGATATGTTGAAGTTAGGCATGTTGGGACTAGTCATCGCAATCTTATCAACCATTCTCCCAGCATTATCGATTCTTCGATTGAACCCAAAAGATATTTTATTAAAACATGAATAGAGGATGATTTATATGGACGCTATATTGCAGTTCCAAAATCTGAATTACCATTATAAAAGCAATAATAAAAAATACACGATTTTAGATAACGTCAATTTTTCGTTTCAAGCCGGTCACTTTTATACGATTTTAGGACCATCGGGATCAGGAAAAACAACGACTCTTAGTTTAGCAAGCGGATTAGATATTCCTAGGAGCGGGTCTGTCTTATTCAAAGGAACAGATATACGGAAGATAGGGCTTGATTCCTATCGAAACAAACATGTCTCGATTATCTTTCAATCCTACAACCTTATTACGTATATGACAGCGCTTCAAAATGTAGTAACAGCCATGGAGATAACGGGAGTCGATGTGGAAGACAAAAAGGAAAGAGCGCTTGAATTATTAAAAAAGGTAGGGTTAACAGAAATAGAAGCCAAAAGAAAGGTATTGCAGCTTAGCGGTGGACAACAGCAGCGCGTGGCGATTGCCCGTGCCCTATCTTGCAACGTGGATTTATTGATTGCCGATGAGCCTACCGGAAATCTAGATCAAGCAACTGCCTTTGACATTATCGAGTTATTCAAAGAGCTTGCCCATAAAGAAAATAAATGCATCATAGTCGTCACCCACTCTCCAGACGTGGCTAGGCAATCAGATACAGCGGTATTTCTAGAACAAAAAGATTTAATAATCAAACATATGTAGTGATACATTTTGAAAACGAAAGGAATCAGAATTATGTGGAAAAGAGTAATTTAATTTCGACTAGTGAAAACGAATGATTCTTATTGATTAGGGTTTGTCAAAACGTAAAGATGAACTTCCTATATGGGGAGTTCATTTTTACACAAACAATTTTACATAGCCCAACATTATTATTTTCTTAGAGAAAGCCTATTCCATCTCCTCGGTTCAAACTGGAATAAGCCCTACTAAAGTCTAAATCATTTTAGGATTCTTATAACACCAATCTGGGTCATACGTTAACAATTTTAATTTTTGTATGTCTTCCCAGCTGTAAACCCAATCATAATCTGCAATCCAAAAATAATCATCAGGATTTAGCTTGAGGTATTCGTAAATAAAATTGAATATTAACTCTTGAACACCATAGATATCCTCAATATGCCCAACTTGACATAGCAATAAATTTGTATCTAGACCTAAATCTTCGTGATAGTAAAAATCAATACTCGAACTATTGATACCATGAATATAAAAGATGAATGAGCATTCATTGTTCCCTGCAAATGATCTACTATTAATATTTAGCGTTGTATACGAAAACTCCACTTCATCTGAGCAATTTTTATTGTTGTAGAAATAGAGAGATGCATCCGAATGAAAGGCTGCAACTATAGTATCTGCTAACAGCTTCTCAGGAGAATATCTCTCTTTTTTCGTTAAAATAACAGCTGGGGTTCCCATCTTTACTTTAAATACCTCCTAGAGTTCATCTATAGAATTTACAATAGTAACACCTTTAGATTTAATAATTTCCAATATTCTTAGTTACTACGTCAAACGTATCTTGCAGCATACTCATTGAGTTGCCGCAGTACTCTATTATCGGGTTCTCCTTCAAAATGAAAATACGCTTTCCTGTCTGTCTCATTAGCAGCTTCTATTGTGGCTTTTGCCTGTTTTCTGAATTGCTTATCTAAACTTTTCAATGGTGGCTTGGTTTGCGCAACATACTGATCGCTAATTGTATCAAATTCGCGTCCATTAGGATCATTCTTGAGTTTAACTCTGGACTCACCATCTAGTTTTTTAGCCAACATATCGGCTGCTTCATCTTCTTTAGGAACCTTTACTAGTTCTCCTGAATATTGCCCACTAGCTTTTGGTGTCCCCTCACCGGCTGAATTCTTATTTTTTCCCGATGCAGATCCCGACGCTGAACTCTCCGGCTCGGTTCCAGGATAGTATTTCCGAACCTCGATCTGATTCTTCGTCGGCTCAAGAGGCTTCTGCGTAGACGATTTATAGTTCACATTTGGCCCATCATACGCCAGCTTATTCTTAGGCAATTGCCCAACAGACTTTTGTAAGGCTTCAAATCTTTCATTGATAAACGTCGTTGCTTGACCCCAGTTTACCTTAATTCCCTTAATATTGCTTCCTTTCGATATTCCTTGCGGCTTGATTGGCGGTTGTGGATTACGACTGCGGACAGCTCTAGCGCCAATAGCACCAGCTAATGCGTCAACCCCTTCACTCGTATGCTCCACGACAAAGAAGTAGTTCTGAGTCGCTATATCTGTGTCATCCTTGAATCTTTCATATATGAGCTTTGCGATATCATTTTTCTGCTGTGGTGTTAAATGCTGATCTTCCCATGCATTATATTGTTTTATATCAATTATTTGATGGTCAAATAAGACTGGATCAATATCTTGAACTCGAAAACGATTAGGCAAATCCCATCTGTCTATTGAACTGTAGAAATCCAGCGCCTTCGATAAATTACGATTTGCTACTCGGACATCTTGCGGGATCTTGCTCGCCGCCATCTCCATCCCTTTGTTGAGAGTCAGCAAGAATCGTACTAATGATTCTTTGGTCTCTGGGTTTCTCCATCCTCTCGCATCGGTGAATCCTTTGCCAAGCAGTATCGCAAACTGTAAACCTATCTTCTGTGCGGGAATCATTATTGTTTACACAAAAAAAACCTATTCCATCTTTTCTCTTTAAGTTGGAATAAGCCTTTGAAAGTTAGTTTGTTATGTATATTTATCAAGATTATCATCATTTAGTTCGTTGGTTGTTATTGCACGATCTTGTTCTTGGGATTGTAAAACAAGTTTAACTAAAAAATCTTCTTCCGACATTGATATTAAGTGAAAATTCTACTCCATCCGTACTTTTTTGTGTTAAGCATATACTCTTTGACAGGTATAAAATTAGTACTATTTAACTCGATAGATACATTCGATCTGGTTACTACAGACAAATCACATCTTCCATAGGGCCATCCTAGAGTCCCCTCTACCTCATAAATATTTCTTTCATCTTCCTGATATACTTCCCCCCATGTTTTATTTATTTTCATCAAGCTATTATCAGGCCAACTTAGTTTAGAGTAAGGAGGTTCCTTACTATATAATTCCACCTCGATGTTTCCACCAGTAACATCATGAAATGTGAGCCTAGAGTAACCAGAGACGTAGATATCATCATTGAATGGTTTGGTATGTTCAGTTAATCCATACGCTTCTAAACCATATACACTAATAGGTAGAGTTACCCCCCATACATCTAGTACCAACTTAGTAGAAGACATTGAATTATAATCAATGTTTATTGTGGACTCACTTAAATATATCAACTCAAATTTTTCATTAGAAATATCTAATATCAAGTCTATTCCAACCTCCTTAAAATTACTTCTAATTGTTTACTTAATGCCTTCTCACTGAAAGCATCGCCGCTAGTTGTTTTCTGAGTTCCAAACATCAAATCATCCGAGGCCTTTCCTTTGTTCACCAATCTAAAACCGTATCTCGAAAGCTCCTCATCATTCATTTTATATATTTTGCTGAAATAGGGGTTTTTCTCCCCACCTGCTATTTTCAGTGAGCCTCCTGGCTCGATTACCCGTGGAATATCACCTTCAAGAGCATTATAACCATGTGGGTTTTGCACAATTACCTCTGCCTGTGAACCTGTTTTAATTCCAACTAGGTTATTGGCATCCATTACCTCAACACCCTCAGCTCGTGGATTAATATCCCCATTCCGGTATCCTGGTCGAGGGTTATCTCCTGCACCTACATTTAGCCTATTACTTTCATCAAGTTTTCTCGTCCCCTCACCACTTGCCTTCTTGACTTTGCCCGACGCAGATCCCGCCGCTGAACTCTCCGGCTCGGTCCCAGGATAGTATTTCCGAACCTCGATCTGATTCTTCGTAGGCTCAAGAGGCTTCTGTGTTGACGATTTATAGTTCACATTTGGCCCATCGTACGCCAGCTTATTCTTAGGGAATTGCCCAACAGACTTTTGTATGGCTTCAAATCTTTTATTGATAAACGTCGTCGCTTGACCCCAGTTTACCTTAATTCCCTTAATATTGCTTCCTTTCGATATTCCTTGCGGCTTGATTGGCGGTTGTGGATTACGACTGCGGATAGAACCCTCATAAATCAGTCTTGCACTATCTCATTTTTCTTTGCATTACTCCATTGTCCGATAAATGCTTAAAGTAACAAAAAAGCTTATTCCTTCTATTGATTTAAGTTGGAATAAGCTTTGAACAGATTGTTCGTTAAGTTGTTTTTTGTTTGAAAAGCGAGCTATGTTTCTACATAAATTCGATTAATTCTATACGTAACTATTTAACCTGTCAGTAACATAATTCCAATACATCTGTAAATAAAGCTTCTCCCAAAGTAAATCGCCTATTAAACGGCTGAATATCTTGTAATTCATGCCACTCGTAAACAGTATCGTAAAAATCATAAAGATAACTCAGCTCAATATAACCTTTTTCCTCCATAATTCTTCTGATTAGAGTAGCTCCTTGTATTAATTCTAAAGATTCAGCCATTCCCACTATCTCATAAATACCATCTATCAAGTTATGTCTAAGTTTATAACTAAAATCTACGATATAAACTGGAGCAAGTTTTGAAATTTTGATATTTATTTGTTGCCCTAATAAAAAGCCTTCTTCACCTTTTATGTCTTCTAGTTGAATTAATATTTCCGAAGAGGGGTTAACGGAATTTTTGACTTCAATATTCTTTAATGAACGGATTTCATTAAACTCACCTGGCGCCAGTATCTCTTCCATACATTTCTCTTTATACCATTCATCTAGTTCTCGTTTAATAAAAATTCGTTCAATTACTCCCCCAATCTCAGGATATTCATCAACGAATCTTTTTCCATGCTCCATAATTTAACCATCCCATCTTCTTGAAGGTTCCCCATCTTTAGTTTGTTTCCCGGTTACAGGATCATATTCACCCAAGTGCTCTGTTCTTCTACGATTCCACTTTTCTAATTTTCCATGCTGCGAATCCCACTGCCAATTATTCCCTTCTTTATCAGTCCATGATTTCCTTTTTAATCTCTCTTTTATTTGGGTCATCCCCATGTTCTCCATCCACTTTGTAGGTTCCGTTAATCTGTAACCATTTGTATTATCCCCTATAATCTTGTTTCGATCAGAAATAGAGGTATTATACTCATCCGTTCTCCCTTGTTTCCTTCCATAATATCCATCATGAGCTATTTCATCGTGTTTTTGAGAAATGTTAGGTTTACCTGTCTTCTCACTACTACTTCCGTTCTTACTAATCAACCTCGCCGTGCCCGATGAAGAACCTCCTGGATTACTCCCCGGATAATATTTCCGCACCTCAATCTGATTCTTGGTCGGTTCAAGAGGTTTCTGCGTAGACGATTTATAGTTCACATCTGGTCCATCGTACGCCAGCTTATTCTTAGGCAATTGCCCAACAGACCTTTGTAAAGCTTCAAGTCTATCATTGATAAACGTCGTCGCTTGACCCCAGTTTACCTTAATTCCCTTAATATTGCTTCCTTTCGATATTCCTTGCAGCTTGATTGGCGGTTGTGGATTACGACTGCGCACAGCTCTAGCGCCAATAGCACCAGCTAGTGCATCAACCCCTTCACTGGTACGCTCCACGACAAAGAAGTAGTTCTGAGTCGCTATATCTGTGTCATCCTTGAATCTTTCATATATGAGCTTTGCGATATCATTTTTCTGCTGTGGTGTTAAATGCTGATCTTCCCATGCATTATATTGTTTTATATCAATTATTTGATGGTCAAATAAGACTGGATCAATATCTTGAACTCGAAAACGATTAGGCAGATCCCATCTATCTATGGAACTGTAGAAATCCAGCGCCTTCGATAAATTACGATTTGCTACTCGGACATCTTGCGGGATCTTGCTCGCTGCCATCTCCATCCCTTTGTTGAGAGTCAGCAAGAATCGTACTAATGATTCTTTGGTCTCTGGGTTTCTCCAGCCTCTCGCATCGGTGGATACTTTGCCAAGCAGTATCGCAAGCCTAAATTCTGGGGCGGAATCAATAATACACATAAAAAAGCCTATTCCATCTCCTCGCTTCAAACTGGAATAGGCCGTTTAAGTTATTTATCAAAATCTCATTGAGCTTGTTATTAAATTATTCTTTATTTTTCCTGAACTCTAAATCTAAATTCTTCACACTAGTTAACATTATAATCGTCTTTCCTGAGAGCATGGCTCTTTTAAAGTCTAAATCATTTTGGATTCTTATAACACCAATTAGGGTCATAGGGCAACGATTTCAATTTTCGCATATCTTCCCAACTATAAACCCAATTGTAATCTCCCAACCAATAATATTGCATAGGATTTAATTTTAAGTATTCATAAACGAAACTTAAAAGCAACTTCTCGTTATCGTATACATCCTCGATACAACCAACTTGATATAAGGAAAGGGATGAATCCAACCCTAGATACTGTCCATTATTATAAAACTCAAGCCCATCATTCTTTTCTCCATCAATGTATATTAAGAACATATTCTCATCAATATCGAGATCCTGCATAATACTTATAGTTGTATATTTGAAGTGGTTTTCTTCTGTAAAATACTTTTCATTTCTGTAGTAAAGCATAGCGTCAGAATGAAATGCAGCTACCATTACTGATGATAGTAAGTTGTCTGGTGAATATTTGTCTCTTTCAACTAAAAAAAATGATGAAGTCCCCATTTACTTTAAAACTCCTTTCAATTCTCCTAATGAGTTTACTACAATCGCCCCCATATCCTTAATCTTATTCAGTTTTTGTAATTGCTCAGGGGCTAGATTAACTAGCGGCTCTTCAATGTATACAATCACTTTTCTGTTCTCTGGATTCAAAAATCTTTATGATTTTTGTTTGTATACTTTTCGATTTGGTCAACTTTCAAGGCACTAGCAGAAGCTTTTACTTCTATAATTTCATTTTTTGTTAATACATCAAAATCCCCGGCTGGTGTTTTATCAGCCCTCTGGACTTTTTGTCCAAAACCTATAACTTCTTTTTGCTCTGAAACAAATTTAGCAACTTTACCCTCAGTTGCTTTACCAGTATTAGGACTATTAAGAAATGTTTCGATATCACGGCTAATATTTTTCGGGTGTTGATCAACCCAGGTTAATTCATTCCCTGCTGGGTTCGTATATTTCGTTTTATTTCCGTCCTTAACTACATTTCCAACATTCGAAGCTTTTGGCGTCCCCTCACCGCTTGAGTTCTTATTTTTTCCCGACGTAGATCCCGATGCTGAATTCTCCGGCTCGGTTCCCGGATAGTATTTTCGCACCTCAATCTGATTCTTGGTCGGTTCAAGAGGCTTCTGTGTTGACGATTTATAGTTTACATCTGGTCCATCGTACGCCAGCTTATTCTTAGGCAATTGCCCAACAGACTTTTGTAAAGCTTCAAATCTATCATTGATAAACGTCGTCGCTTGACCCCAGTTTACCTTAATTCCCTTAATATTGCTTCCTTTCGATATTCCTTGCGGCTTGATTGGCAGTTGTGGATTACGACTGCGGGCAGCTCTAGCGCCAATAGCACCAGCTAGTGCATCAACCCCTTCACTGGTACGCTCCACGACAAAGAAGTAGTTCTGAGTCGCTATATCTGTGTCATCCTTGAATCTTTCATATATGAGCTTCGCGATATCATTTTTCTGCTGTGGTGTTAAATGCTGATCTTCCCATGCATTATATTGTTTTATATCAATTATTTGATGGTCGAATAAGACAGGATCAATATCTTGAACTCGAAAACGATTAGGCAAATCCCATCTATCGATGGAACTGTAGAAATCCAGCGCTTCTGTGCGGGATTTATTAATGTTTACACAAATAGCCTATTCCATCTTTTCTCTTCAAGTTGGAATAAGTCTTCTTGAAATTAAATGTTGTTTGTCCTTAGTGGTAATTTGTTTTATAATGCATAATTTCGTTTCATCCTACTTTGATTTGAGCATGCAAAGAAGCTCATTCCTACTCATGATTCAAGTGGGAAAGAGCTTAAAAGTATATCAAGTGTTTGATTTGTTAGTTGTATTTCGGGGCTGTATACGAGATACGGGTTTTCACAAAATTTAAACAGGATCTCGAAGACGTACAAAATTAAGCCCTGAAGGCTATAAACGCTATCTATAATACTTGATACACCTTTCTTGGGAAGGGATCCTATCATCGAGCAGCAATTCTTTTTGCAGTAATTTTGTTATATTCTCTAATTTTGCAATGAATAGTGCATAAAAGTCGCCCGAATTTGGATATAAAAATAGTCCATACCCCTTTGGTGACAGTATTTTGTTAGCCTCTCTGATCTTATCAGGTAAAAATTCGTAGTCATACGCTTCTAATTGCTCAAGTTCTTCCTTTGCTGCTAATTCAATGTGATGGGCAAATTCATAATCCAGAATAAAATTGACGATCTCTTGATGCTGCTCACCTTTATAGTCAACGTATAAAAACCGTTTTGTTTTTAACCCGAATTTTAACAGATCATCATGTATGTCATAACTTCCTTCATCCTTCAAAAACTGTTCCAGATCCTTTTTAATAGGGAAGATGAGCTGTGCTACTTCTTGATCTTGCATACTTGTTTCCCCCTTTATTGAAACAACTCCCCATGCTGGTTAGGAATATATTCGGGATAGTTTTTACGATAAAATTGATCGATCATCTGAAGTGCAGGGTCCCATTCAGGGTATGGTTCAGGGTCTTCAAACACCATTTTTGCTTCGGGGGTATTCATCAACAAATCGTCAAGGTGTTCGGGAACGGGTAACCCAAGTTTTTCTCTTGCATGGATCAAGAATAAGATTTCAAATGGATAAAATCCATATCTGAAGTCACCAAATTCGTCCAGCTGACCGATTTCAGAAGCTAAAATAGAATGATAAAGGGACATTTTCGAAAATAGATGATCTATTTCAAGTAGATCACTAGTGAACCATCGGTCAAGCACTTCATCATAAATGTCTAGATCATCAGGGATTGAGCCGCATCGCTGTCCATCCTCCTTTAATCTATTTTTCACAGCTAGATGCAATTTGTTATTCGTTCCCATGATGGTTTTGTTTCTATACTGCAGGTACAACTCAAGCAAAAACCAAATATGTCTGTTCTCTTCATTGACATCCATTAAATGTCCGCCGAAGTGAGAAACGATAAAATCATATAATATATTTTCTTCTTTCTCCCATCCATACATCGCAAAATGGATCAATGTGATTACGACTTCTCTAAATGTATATTCTAATGTCATATGAGGGTACCTTGTTGTATACAGATCCTGCCCCATACATTGATAAAACACGACCTTTTGCATGTTCTTTAATCCTTCTGGATTGTTTCCGCCGTTGATCAATACATCGTGTTTCCATTGTGATAAGGAGTAAGAAAAAATTGAGGACAAATTAATTAATAAAATATGATCCTTTTCTACGTCACTTTCTTCAACAATATCAATAACTTCGCTCTTGCATTCATCATACTCTTCTTTTACATCTTCAAATTTAATACCATCAACAAAATTCTTGTGATATCTTTTAAACGCCATCTCAAATTTTTTAGGGTTTATCATTATGTCCTCCCTATCAATTAATCAATTTCCTTATTCCAATCTTTAACCTTTACTTCATCAACACCGAATCCGGTCTTCGTGATCTTAATATCTGTTTCCACCCTAATGAAATCAAACTCGAGTCCTGGATTTTCCTTTTTTAATTTCCTTAATTTCTTTGAAAAATCTGCATATCTAGGATCATCGCTGTTAATCATGCCTTGGAAGTACTTATCTCCGCCCTTTTTCTGTTTATCTGAGTAACTAAAACTAGCTGAATCTGATGCCTTCGATTCAATAATCGTTAACTTTGGCGGCGGCCCTTTCGATAGGAAAGCTGCGTCTATACCATTCCTGCCCACTTGGAACAGATTAGAAACGTCTTGGCCTAAACTACTGTCTCTAGCGACGATTTTTGTTACTTCTTCCCCAAAGTTACCTTTATCATGAGAGAAATGTTTAGAATTATCGATTTTCCTTTCGTACTCCTTTGCAGCCCCCAAGTCATAATGATTAGTAATATCATCTTTCGTATCCAACTTGTTAGCCAATTTATTTCTTTCCCGCGTTAATCTTTTGACTTCTTTGTCGTTTCCTTCTTTTTTCAACCTTTCTATTTCTTCATCTATCTTTTTAATTTCTTTTGAGATAACGTTGGAATTGTTACTACCCGAGCCACCTTTTCCCTTCTCCTTACCACTTGAATTCTTATTTTTGCCCGACGCAGATCCTGACGCTGAATTCTCCGGCTCGGTTCCCGGATAGTATTTTCGCACCTCGATCTGATTCTTGGTCGGCTCTAGAGGCTTCTGCGTTGACGATTTATAGTTCACATTTGGCCCATCGTACGCCAGCTTATTCTTAGGCAATTGCCCAACAGACTTTTGTAAAGCTTCAAGTCTATCATTGATAAACGTCGTCGCTTGACCCCAGTTTACCTTAATTCCCTTAATATTGCTTCCTTTCGATATTCCTTGCGGCTTGATTGGCGGTTGTGGATTACGACTGCGCACAGCTCTAGCGCCAATAGCACCAGCTAGTGCATCAACCCCTTCACTGGTACGCTCCACGACAAAGAAGTAGTTCTGAGTCGCTATATCTGTGTCATCCTTGAATCTTTCATATATGAGCTTTGCGATATCATTTTTCTGCTGTGGTGTTAAATGCTGATCTTCCCATGCATTATATTGTTTTATATCAATTATTTGATGGTCAAATAAGACTGGATCAATATCTTGAACTCGAAAACGATTAGGCAGATCCCATCTATCTATGGAACTGTAGAAATCCAGCGCCTTCGATAAATTACGATTTGCTACTCGGACGTCTTGCGGGATCTTGCTCGACGCCATCTCCATCCCTTTGTTGAGAGTCAGCAAGAATCGTACTAATGATTCTTTGGTCTCCGGGTTTCTCCAGCCTCTCGCATCGGTGAATACTTTGCCAAGCAGTATCGCAAACTCCCTTTGCATTTCCAGCTGAACCATTTCTTCCTCACTGAGCAGGCCTGTTGCCGTCCCCCCGCCTCCGCCTGACGGCAACCCGATCCGGAAGCCGCTGGAAGAGGACATCATGCCGAGAACACTTAGTGCCGAGCCTACTAGCGAGCCAACCACTCCCGCTACCGGAATCATGCCCAGCAGACTGAGCGCCGCACCTGCCAGCAACCCGATTTGAGCCCCAGTAACGCCTTGCGATTCGGCTGCCGCCATCTTCGCAGCTTGCCCGGCCTCATAGACTTCCACCGTCATCAGCGGTGGCTCCGGCACTGGTGTAAGCGGGGTCACATGCACCGGCGACCTCGCAGTGCCTTCCTGATGCAGAAGATCTGAGCGAATATCCGAATCGCCGTCCAAAATAAGACTGCTCTCGCCTCCGCGCAAATAGAGCGAATGCCCTGCTTTCATGCTTACTTGCTGGCCTGCCTTGACCATAATGTCCCGGCCGCTTATTGCAAGACTATTCGTGCTATGAATATGTACGCCGTTGCCTTCATTCAAGCGGATATTCAAGCCGCCGCCCGCTTCCAGCTTCAATTCAGTACTTCCCATGCTGATCCGCTTGCCACGCTTGCTGCTCCATACTTTCTCATCGGGTTTATCAACGTCAGCATGCTGACGCAGTGAGCCCCGTACTACGGCTTCTGCCTCATGTGCCGAAGGCAAATATAACTGCGCTCGATCTCCCGGCTCCGGCATCCAATACAAGCCGCTGTTTCCCTCAGCTGCGTAGCTTGTTACATACGGGAACCAACAGCCTTCCGAAACAGCATCCTTGCCATCCATATCCAACCGCAGCCTTACCCGATCCCGCTGCACCCCGATAACAATCCCGCTGAGCACAGCGCCTGTCGCCTGCCAATTCTCTGTACGCTGACAGATAACATCTTCCTCGGCACAAAGTTGATAGGTGTGCAATAGAAGCCCGCTCTTCATCTCGCTTACGATTTCGGTTACAACCGTCTTTAGGCCGCTTGGCAGGCTAACGCGATCACCCAGAACGAAGCATCTTCCGCTCTCTAGCGAATACACGGTTGAGGACGACGAACCGAACCCATTCCCGAATAGCAACTTCTGCTCTTCATGCCCCAGCAAAGAACGAAAGCTCTTTCGAACCCGATACGGCTCTTGTTCATCCAGCCTCCAATGCTTTCCGGACGGTAAGCCGAAGAACAGCTTCGGAGATTCTGCGGTAATTTCCGGCACTAACACCGTGCCAAGCCGTGAGGCCATCCGCTTCAAAAACGACCAGTCCGTCTCCTCATATTGTAAGGTAAAAGATCCCAACGTGCTACCTTCGCTTGCTGTATCGATTGAATCCGAACGCGCATAGTCCTTCAGTACTCGTTCCAGGACATCCTCATAAGTCGTATGCTCCGGCTGGAATGAACGGCTCTTAGGTCGTACATCCAGCTCATAGCTCCAGGAAATCGCTTCTAAAGTCAAGACATATACACTGCGCTCCGCCTGTATGGTACGAGTCATCACCTGACCACAAAACAACGTTCGGACTACGGAACCGTCATCTCCTAGCTGTTCTACCTTTACGGACTTGCCATAATCATACGCCTCAATATCCCGATCGCCACGCTCCTCCGCCAGCAGGGCGCGCATATGCAGCCGGGCATGCTCATTCACTCGCTTCTCGATTCGCAGCTCATGGATTCGCTGTATATCATGCGCCCACACCACACGGATATGACCGTAGCCTGCCGCATTTTCTGCGCTTAGCATACTCTTCTCCAACTTCTCCCCTCCTTGCATGATTTGATTACTGGAAACGGGAATGTATTGTTCTATCGTCTATGCGCGTATTCCCCATCAATCCAGTTCCTGTCCGTCGTCCTCAATGCGAATGACACCGCCATAAAGGCATTGGTGCGTACAACCACTAAGCAAAGCTGGTTGTCCCGCCACATGCACATCATGTTTGCCGTTCAACCAAGGAATGGTCATAACCGGAATGCAGGGAGCTTTCTTCACCCCATAAATATCAACCAAATTACTGCTCTGTACGGCCGGATTCATCGAACAAGAACAATTGCCAAAAGAAGAGATGTTCACGCCCGGCACGAAATCCCCAACGTTCATCTGAGCCTTGCCCTTCACGTATGTACCGTGGCATTCCGGCATTGTGAGCCGGGTCGGCTGAGTGCCGAAGCTGCAGCTAAGAATAGCACCGGCGACAACATAGCTACCTTTGCGCCCTTTTCCCGGTTGAACGCGGATATCCTCCTGTTGCTTCCCCAATCGCTCTAATCCCCTTTCTTTCATTCTGAGATCATGCTCAAGCAGAGTCGTTTCCTACACCGCTTAAACGAACTCTCACTCTTGATCCATTTCAACCTCAGCAAAATGAACCCCATATACATCCCGCCGAAGCAGACTCTCGGCAAGCGCCAGATTGGCGATCCATACTCTCTCGCGAATTCCATCCACCTGGAACAGTGGCCGATAGTTGTGCTTTCCTTCCAACACAAGCCGCTTCAAGCCCCCATCCTTGTGGAATTCGCTATCAGGCGAGAGGCAGCATAGGCGAGGCAGCGACGTCATCCAATAGACTTCCTGCCGTTCCCTTTTCATATCAGTCAAAATAACAGGACGCCAACGCAATTCAGGCATGTACAGCTCTATCAACCGCTTAACGCAATCCGATAACAAGGGCATGGGCCGATCCAAATAATCGACATATTCGACGGCATTCCGTTCCCGTATCGGGAAGACAAGCGGCTGCTCTTCCACGCCGGCTTCTTCCTCTAGTCGGCTCACGATTCCGGGCGTCATCATATTCGGCTCTGCCCGATTCGCAATCCGTTCATCCGCAACAAGTCTGAATAACCGATTCATGGCCGTCCTCCCATTTCCCGCGATAGCAGGCGGTGATCCTCATCATCCCAATGTGCATCATTCCAGTTGACCTCCGTTACATCCGCGTCTTGAAAATCAGCTCCCGTCAAATCCGCCTTATCGAAGCGCGCCCCCTTGAGATTTGCTCCGCGGAAGACGGCATTCTTCAGCGTGGCTCCAGTGAACACTGCGCCAGGGAGGTTGGCTCGGGTAAAATCAGCACCCGTCAAGTTGGCCTTAGCGAATTGAACCCCTTCAAATATGGGTGAAAATCCGTCGAATGGCAGCACGCCCCGCTTGCCCTGGACGCCCCGGAACACCGCCAACGGCATGGAGCACCCGCTATAGTTCGCACCGCTAATAAGACTATAGGCAAAGTTGGCGCCATCCAACCGGCATTCCTGCCACAGCGTACCGATCAGAACGCCATCAAGAAAACGGCTGTTCGACAAGCAGCAGTCTCGAAATGCGCTGTACCGAAGATCAATCCCCGCCCAATCTCCCTCCGACAAATCCATAGCGTGAAAAGCTTCATATGCGTAATCCTCTTCATTTCCCTCTCGCAGCCATGACCGCACTTCCTCTGCAGCGCGCTTGCTCAAGTCCAGCCGGAACACGCCCTCGCTTTGATCCAAATATTCTCCTACCCGAACCTCGAATACTTCTGCCTTCTCCACAGCTTGGAACTCCGGCGATTGGGAAGCTTCCTGCATCGCCAGCCGAATCAGGCTGACCACGACGCGGTGTATGTGAACGGCCTCGCGCAGACGAATGCGCTCCAGATGTGCGGAATGAACGGCCCCCTTATATTCGCGGCTGGCCAACTTCAATCTGTCTGCCAGCAAATCCAAGTAGCGATAAGCCCACAAGCCGTCATAGTAGCCTTCAACCGGTTCGGCGTCGAACAGCCACGAGCTGTCGGACGCTTGTACGAGATAGCGAGCTCGTCCCTGCGCAATGTCCGTTCTCAGCATAGAGTAGGTGATGAATCCAAGGCTTCCTTTTTTCCCGGAGAGCTGCTGTTCACGAATGACCTTGCACCATTGCCGGAAGCCATCGACAAATTCTTGCACCCATTCTTGCTTGGCTTCATCCCATTCTTGTCCGATTGCAGCGAGCATCTCGCTCCTCTCGCGAGGTACTGCTTCCTGAATGAAATGGGTTAACGCTGCTTCGCTGTTCATGACAACCTCCTCTTCCGCATGCCTAGTTCGACTTCACTTTGCTGCCCGTTAAGCGCGCCTGACGTCCCAAATGAAGCTGGCTGCCCTTGCAGCTCATATTCATTTCACTGCCTGCAGACAACACCATCTTGCGTCCGGCATTCATGGAGATATCCCCATCCGCAGTGATGCTGACTCCTTTGCTGCTGGCAATGTAAATGCCCTCATCATCGTTCAGTTGAATATAAATGGCGCCATCCTTCCCGGTAATGACGATTTCATCCGGAGCAAGCTTGATTTCTTTGCCGGATGGCGTACGGAATATTTTCACATCGGGATTGCTTAGCTTATTGCGCCCGCTCGGTTCAGCATTCTGGCGTACCGCACCGCCAGCGATGCCCTCCTCTTCCTTCTTTCCAGGGAAATAAACGGCTACTGGATCGCCAATCTCCGGCATGACGTACCATCCGGTGCTGCCTTCCGCCGAATAAGCGGTCGAATATCGAAACCAGCGCGCTTCCTCTTTCTTTTGCTCATGATCACATTCAAAGTGAACTTTTACCTTGTCCCCTGCCACATCTATCACTTTTCCGCAAATGGATGCACCGATCAAGCGCTCAAGGCCATACTCCTTCTGCCGCAATCCTTTGTGAGAGCAGAGCACATACCGATGCTTCAGCATGCCGCCTTGCATCTTCGTCTGCGCTTCACGCACAAAGAGACTTTCTCCTTGAAATTGAATATGACTGCCTAAGTCGAATACCTCATCCGTTTCGATGTCATAGGTAATAAAATCGTTTTCGCCGACAGATGCGGCTTCATTTTCTACGAAATATCGGAACGGCGCCATTCGCTTGCTAACGGTATAATTCATTTGCTCCAACCGAATCACTCTTGAACCATCAGGAATACCGAAATAGAACTTGGGTTCATGGAATTGAGCTGCTGGAACTAGACTGGTATGGTATCGAGAGGCCATTCTCCGTAAAAACGCCCAATCCGTCTCCTCATACTGCAAAGCCATTCGCTGCAGCTTAGCCCCGGCAGTTGCTTCATCCATCACGTCAAGTCCCGGGTATTCCTTGCCTATATGTTCAAGAAGTTGAGGAATCGTCATCTTTACATTCTGGAAAGATCTCGTCTTGGTCTTCACATCCATGACGTAGGTATGGGATATCGCCTCCACTTCCAAATAGTGAACGCCCTGCACGACTTGGATTTCGATAGAAAGTGCGATTCCCCGGAACAGTGGTTTGCTCCCACCGTCCGTATCCATTTGATTCAATTCAATAGAGGTGTCCGTATCGGTCATATCCACATAAAGCTTGCTCTTTTCCTCGGACACAATCCCCGTGAAGCGCAGCCGCGCATGCTCGTTGAGCTGCTTCGTCAGGGTCAGTTCCTGCAGGTGGACTAATTGGTATGGATGAATGCTCAAATTCTCATAAGTAAGACTCACTTCGTTTCTCCCCTTTCTCACTGCCGAGGGTTTGTATCGCCCGCATCATCGCATGGGCCACTGGCTTCCAGTTCCGCATGTCCATTGCACTGCATGAGAAAGAAACAAGTAGCGCGCTTCCTTCCAGCTCCTTGAACATCATGTAATAGTACAGCGTCCCGTCTAATACGGAAGCGGTGAATTCACAGTACCCTGCGCGCTCCCCTTCATCAGAATCCATCATGCCTTCATCGATCCAGGAACGGATAGGCTGTACCAAGCGAATCATGCGAGCCATCGTCTCCGTATAAACAGCAAGCCCCTCTTCTTCAAGCGGATCTTCTGTGAGGTTGATCGTTAAGTTCACGGTACCTTCATTGTTCGTATAAATTAGGAATGGACGATATACCGAAGGATATTTGATCGCAGCCTCCTGCTGAGTCATGAGGCGCCAAGTTTTCGGCATCCTTACGTGAAGCTTGCCCGCCAGCAAAGTCCGATCCGTTAGCGGAATCATTTGTCCGTTGACGCTTATTAGCGGATGATTGAGATCGATAGACTCTCGCTTAACGTTACCCCCTCTTTTGCTGCCTTCTCCCCCATCTTCTTCCCTCATCTCGCCGTCACGTTCCTGTCGTTCTTCCTCCAGTTCCATTCTCATAGCCAAAATTTTTTCATCCAAATGCTGCACCAAGCCTACCCCCTTTATCCCTATACTCCGAGTTCTTTCTGAAGTCCTAGGCTTTAGCATCAGAATAGGCGGAACAACCCACCTTATTTAGATATATTTTCCTATTATATTATAACGGCAAGAATACAATCTGATTTGATAGAAATGGAAAAAATAGATGTTAATATTTCTAAAGATGCAAATAAGAGAGGATGTCTGATTGTACAGGTACAACAATATTTAGGGGGAAAACGGGGCAAAGCGAGGAAAACGAGTGCTGCACATTTGGGCAACTTCAAGCCTGATTCGTGCACATCCAGTAGAAAGGATCGAATTCGGGAACGAACCAACGCTCCTTGCTCTATCCTGCTTTCAAGAAAGAGGCAGTTTATCGCTAAAGCAAAAAACTAATCCATGGGACAGCCTTTAAACATACAAAAAGAGGTTTGAACAGCCATTTGGCTACTCAAACCTCTTGCTTCTATTCAGATGCTATTAGCTCTCTTCTGGATACAGCTTCTTGCGCAGCTCTTTCACTTCTTCATTCTCGAGATATTCATCGTACGTGCATACACGATCGATGATGCCATTCGGCGTAATCTCGATAATGCGGTTCGCAATCGTCTCAATGAACTGATGGTCATGGGACGTGAACAGCATTGTGCCGTCGAAGTCAGTCAAGCCGTTGTTGAGCGCTGTGATGGACTCGAGATCCAAGTGGTTCGTCGGTTCATCAAGCAACAGCACGTTCGCGCCGCTCATCATCATCTTGGAGAGCATGCAGCGAACCTTCTCTCCCCCGGACAATACGCTTGCCTTCTTCAATGCTTCTTCCCCAGAGAAGAGCATGCGGCCCAAGAAGCCGCGAAGGAATGTCTCGTCTTGATCCTTGGAGTATTGGCGCAGCCAGTCAACCAAGGTATCCTCAACCCCATCGAAGTATGCGGAGTTGTCTTTCGGGAAGTAAGCTTGTGTCGTCGTAACGCCCCAGCTGAATGTTCCTGCATCAGGCTCAATCTCACCCATCAGAACTTGCATCAACGTTGTCTTCGCCAATCCATTCGGACCAACGAGTGCGATCTTGTCGCCTTTATTCACAACAAGGTGTAGATTTTCGAATACTTTTTCGCCTTCCACTGTCTTCGTCAAGCCTTCGATCGTCAGCAATTGCTTGCCCGCTTCACGCTCAGGCTTGAAGTTGATGAACGGATATTTACGGTTCGATGGACGAATGTCGTCGAGCGTAATCTTATCGAGCATCTTCTTACGTGAAGTCGCCTGCTTCGACTTGGACGCGTTCGCGCTGAAGCGCTGAATGAAGGCTTGAAGTTCCTTGATCTTCTCTTCCTTCTTCTTGTTCTGATCGCGCATCATCGTTTGCGCCAATTGGCTGGACTGGTACCAGAAATCATAGTTACCTGAGTACAGCTGAATTTTACCGAAGTCGATATCTGCAATGTGCGTACATACCTTGTTCAGGAAGTGACGATCGTGAGATACGACGATAACTGTGCCTTCATAATCCATCAGGAAGCTCTCGAGCCAGTTGATCGATTCGAGATCCAAGTGGTTGGTAGGCTCATCGAGCAGCAAGATGTTCGGTCTGCCGAACAATGCTTGTGCAAGCAATACGCGTACCTTCTGGTTGCCGTCAAGCTCAGACATCAGCTTATCATGAAGATCTCTAGTGATTCCAAGACCGATAAGCATCTCGCCTGCGCTCGATTCAGCTTCCCAGCCGTCGAGCTCAGCGAATTCGCCTTCCAGCTCGCCTGCGCGCATGCCGTCTTCTTCCGTGAAGTCTGCCTTCGCATAGAGGGCATCCTTCTCTTTCATAATGGAATACAAGCGCTCATGACCCATAATTACTGTATCGAGAACCTTGAATTCTTCATATGCATAATGATCCTGCTTCAAGACCGATAGACGGTCTCCAGGAGTAATGTTTACTTGACCATTTGTCTGTTCAACTTCACCAGACAATATTTTAAGAAATGTCGATTTGCCCGCACCGTTCGCGCCAATCAAGCCGTAGCAGTTCCCTGGTGTAAACTTAATGTTCACGTCCTCGAAAAGCGCTCGTTTCCCGTAGCGGAGCGTAACGCCGGTTGTACTAATCATGGCATTCCCGTCCTTTGCCTATTATTGGTTTCAAACTGTTATTATAGCATAAGGATCAGTATAATGCGACGATTGAACATTTTTACCATGATCTTTGGAGAGTTACACATATCCAATCCGGCATTTTATGTATATAATATTTCCATCTTTATCAAAATGAAGGTGTCCCCTATTCCTTGCGAATGACGGAGACACCCCATTATTAAAGTGGTTCACAAGGGCTTCGTGATAAGAAAAACTCTTATCGAAGAAATTCCAAGAGGTGCGACCGCGGTCTAAGGTATGTTTTTTTCCATTCCAGAAAGCCGCTTTGCTTAACTCAGCACGCATGCCTCTGGAATGATCAAAAGCGCCCGTTTTGAACTACCTCAAGTCGATTTTCAGCACCGAGAAGGTTGCTTGAAATCGAAGAAGGAAGCGCGGAGTGTAGGCGGGACTACATGAGCACTGGACTTCGAGATTGAATGCAAGATTCGAAGCCGAGATGCTCCCTGTACAGCTTCGTGATCAAAATCGACCTCTAAAAAAGAAAGCGAGGGATGTTATATGGTAAACAGCATTGTATATAACGTTCGGGAGGAACATTTCAGCGCCTAGCGCATCGTACAATTCATGAAATACCAGTAAGCTGTTAACGACGCTAGTGTCGACTGAAACGTCTGTCTCTCCCGAACTTGACCGTGCCGCAATGTCGTTCATTCGCAGGTAAGACCAAGTTCACTATGAAGCGGCTGCCCGCCGCATAACAAGGGAGAATTCAGATTTGACTACAAATAATCAAAATTCAAGCAACCATAATGAAGGTAAGCATGATTCACCTCTATTATCAGATACTTGCTCCGTGCAAGAAACTATAATTGAAAGCAATACATTGAGCATGGGAGAACAATTGGATCGTACTGTGCAAGATTTGCAGGATCTTGGCTTCGATGAAGCGTGGTCAAGCACTTGGGAGTCTTGGATGCAAGAGCTTCAAGAGTCTACCGCACGCCGATACGCAAGCCAGCTAGTTCCTGCACGCGTAGCGCTGGCACATAAGCATCTGTATCGCGTCGTTAGCGCGGAGGGAGAATGGCTGGCCGAGCTGTCTGGACAGGCACGGGCCGGAATGGCACTGCTTAGCGATTGGCCGACAGTCGGCGATTGGGTGGCCGTGGCACCTAGACAAGCAGAAGGACGAGCTACGATTGTGGGCGTACTGCCTCGCCGCAGCACCTTCGGACGCAAGGTAGCGGGAGGTCGCCGCGACACTCAAATCGTCGCAGCGAACGCAGACATTGCGCTGCTCGTTACGTCGATGTCACGCGACTTCGAGCCGCGTCGCTTAGAGCGATATGCCGCCCTTGCATGGGATAGCGGCGCCATGCCGGCCGTTGTGCTGACAAAGGCTGATGAGGCGGACGACCCAGAGCTGTTCGAGGCACAAGCGATGCAAGCCGTTCCTGGCGTCGACGTGTACCGGGTATCCGCAATGACCGGTGAAGGCATGGACGAATTGCGCGCACGCATTGCCCCGGGCATGACCGTCGTGCTCGTCGGCTCTTCTGGCGTTGGCAAGTCCACGCTGGCGAATGCACTTACGGGTACCGAGCAAATGCTGACACAAGCTGCTCGCTCAGATGATGACCGCGGCCGCCACACTACGACGCATCGCGAGCTTCTCCGTCTGCAGGGCGGGGCATGGCTCATTGATACGCCGGGCATGAGAGAAGTCGGCATGACCGCTATTGATAGTGAAGGCTTGTCGAATACCTTCGAGGATATTGAAAGCCTTGCAGAGCAATGCCGATTTAGCGACTGCAAGCATGAGCGAGAACCTGGATGTGCTGTACGTGAGGCTATTCATACAGGCGAGCTGGATTCCAGCAGACTACGCGGCTATCAAAAGCTCCAACGTGAAATTGCATACATGCGTCGTTCGGAGAATGCGCAGCTTGCCCGGCAACACGTACAGAACAACAAAAAACTATCGAAGATGAGCAGCCGACCGAGCAAGCGTAGATAAGCTTAGCCCGTACCATCCGATATCTCTAACACGAACGGGGGCTATCCCAGACGCTACTATTAAATTCGGGTGCCCCACATTCGTATGAGACATCTTTAAGAAAGACGCCTCCATCCCCACTTCTTCCGTGGAGTTGGAGGCGTCTTTGCATTTCTTATGAGTCTGACCCATTAGTTTCTACCTTTTTGGGACAGCCCTTCTATACGTTATTCCGCTTTTACTTTTTCACGTGTATCTTTGTGTATGCCTCGCATGGAGCTTATTGCGACTTCATTCGTGCCTTAGGTGACGCAGCTTGAGCATGTTGAATGGATTGACCAAATGCTTCTGCATAGCTCCATAATTCACCATGCGCTAAAATATGAATTCGCTCGCGCGCAATTCCCCGCTTCACCCGATCCGCTTCCAGCCGATCAAGTGCCTCCCGCGGTGTATCGTCAGCTAGCTTAAACGCTCCATAATGCATCGGGATCATCACTTTTGCCTTCACATCTTCAAATGCCTGCAATGCTTCCTCTGGGGTAACATGCTGCTGCGACATGAACCATTCCGGCTCGTATGCGCCAATCGGCAATAGGGCTACATCAATGTGAAAGCGCTGGCCGATAAGCTCAAACCCACGGAAATATCCGCTATCGCCCGCAAAGTATATCGTCTCACCTATGGTCTCCTGACTCGATTGATTCGCTGGAGAGCCTTCGCCTGTTGGCGTGCCGGCTGAATCCGAACCTCCGGATGTCTTTTTCGCTTGTGCAACGTGCTCAATAACATAGCCGCCCCAATGGGAACGATTCATATCTATCAACGTCCGACGCGTCCAGTGCTGTGCCGGTACAAACGTAATTTTCACCCGATCCGCCACGGTTATATGCTCCCACCAGGCCAGTTCATGTATAATGGAAAATCCTTTGCGTCTAAGCTTACTAAGCAGCCCGTCAGGTACAATCAGCATCGTGTTCGGCCCTACCAATCGCCGTAATGACCGTATATGCAGATGATCGTAATGAGAATGCGAGATGAGAACAACATCGACTGGGGGCATTTCCTCAATCGGAATACCTGGCGGAGCAAGCCTAGCTTGTGTCGCCATTCTTGCAGCCCATACCGGATCTGTGACAATGTTTAATCCACCTATTTGTAACAGGAAGGTCGAATGACCGATCCACGTTATCGTTGTCTCTGTTCGATTAGCGTTCAAACGAGCAATATCCGGCTTTACATTTGGTACGACATAGGAATAATCCTTCGTCTTTAATCGTTCTTTGCGCTCTGCTTGCCAACGCCGAAATTGATTCCATGCTTTAACCGTTGTCACATCGTCCATATTGACGTAATAGCGCTTCATAAGCACCACCTCATTTGCGAAAAATTCGGATCGAATGACAAGGGCTGCCCTGCTCCCTTGCAAAACGGGACGAATGACAAATACTGTCTCCTAATCTTTAGCATACCAGAACCTTGTCTCCATCACCAATTCGACTTCAGCTTCCTAACTGCGCGCCATCTGATGGCTGCCATCTTTAACACCTATCTCAATTCTTAATATCTTTCCATTTGAATGACGCCATTCACAGCTGCTGACGTCCTTCCATCCTATGCATGCTCTTCTGCTTTGGTCGAATCCCTCATTACTATGTATTACACAAAATGAGATGATCCAACCACCTTGCAGACTGCAGCCTAATCCCCTTCACCGAGCAATAATGAAATGCCTGACAGCTGCAAGCATGTTGCCTTCATTGTTCCCCACTCTCCGATAAGATACAATAGAAGCAAACCACACGCCAACGGAGGTGTATGTCAATGAACTTAATCACAATTGAACCGACGCCAAGTCCGAATTCCATGAAGCTCCACTTGGACGAAACATTGCCTGCCGGCATTCGCCGTACCTATTCAGAAGACAATCGACGCTCTGCTCCCCCGCTGATCGCTAGCTTGCTCGACATCGAGGGCGTGAAGAGCGTATTCCATACCGCTGATTTTATCGCGCTAGACCGCTTCCCGAACGCAGACTGGGCTCGTATCCTTGATGAGGTTCGCGGCCTGTTCGGACAATCGCAAGCAGAGAGCACCCAAGAGGAGGATCTGGCTTCTTGGACATCATTCGGTGAGGCACAGGTATATGTGCAATACTTCCGTAGCATCCCGATGCAAATTCGAGTGCAGGCAAATGGACAAGAAGAGCGCGTCGGTCTCTCCGATCGCTTTGTTCGTGCAGTAACGGAAGTAGCGAGCGCCACCCTAATCAAGGAACGCAAGCTCAGCGACTACGGAATTCGTTACGGAGAGCTTGCGGACATTGCACGCGAGGTTGAGCAGGAACTGGAGGCTGCCTACACCGAAGAACGTGTAGCTTCCCTTGTGCAGCAAGCCATCGCGAAGGGCCGCACAGACGAGCCATTTATTGAAGAGCGCCGGGAATGGTCAGAAGAAGAACTGAAGCAGCATCTGAATAATCCAGATTGGCGTGTTCGTTACGCAGCTCTGGATCGAATGGAACCGACGCCAGAACGGCTGGAACTCATTGCGAAGGCGCTTCATGATGAGCAGAGCCAGATGCGCCGCCTTGCTGTCGTGTATTTAGGAGAAATCAAAACCGATGAATGTATGCCGCTTCTCATTGAAGCGCTCAAGGACACTTCCGTTAGTGTTCGCCGTACAGCCGGAGATACGCTATCCGATATCGGTGATCCGATTGCGATCGAGCCGATGATCGAAGCTCTCCAAGATAAGAATAAGCTCGTGCGCTGGCGCGCAGCCCGCTTCCTCTATGAAGCTGGCGATGACCGTGCGCTGACAGCACTTGAGCACGCCGCTCAAGATCCCGAATTCGAGGTTGCCTTGCAAGCACGCATGGCAATTGAACGCATCCGTTCCGGTGAAGAAGCTGTCGGAACAGTCTGGCAGCAAATGGCCCGTCTGCGCGGGCAAGGCGATCAATCGTAAAAGGAAAACCAATAGAAAGAGCAGCAGTCCATGCGCAAGCAATGGGACGCTGCTCTTTTTTACGATCCTTTTTCATTTTGTAGAACTATCCATTTGATGCGCACCTATCTAAATTGCATGACACCATCTGTGTTTTTCGTGTCTATTCAACGTTCCCCACTATCATCAGAGCCGCCCTCGACGCAAGAAATCATCAGATCATAAATTTATTTCTATTTTTTTCATTTTTCCTATTGTATTAAGTGTATCAAGTGATATAATACACTATATACAAATGATACACCAAAGGAGGGAGCTCATTGAATGACGTGATGGTTGGCGGAATGCGATTCACGTTGGACTTAAGCAAACCACTCTACGAACAAGTACTTAATCAAATCCGAAGCTCCATCGCGAAAGGAGAAATCGCATTGGGTGAGAAAATTCCTTCGGTAAGGGAACTTGCGCAATCGCTCAAAATCACACCGAATACGGTCATGCGCGCTTACCAAGAGCTCGAACGGGATCAGCTCACAGAGACACGCCGAGGACAAGGAACGTTTATTACGTCGAACGCCGAGGCTGTGGTGAGTATACGAACCTCTTTGGCGGAAGAGGCGATACAGGAGTTTTTAACGAAAATGTACAGCATAGGATATACACTGGACGATATTCAACACCTATTAAATCATGAGGGAGGAAAGGAAGTATGAGTCAGTCCACAGCGATACGAGTCGAGAATATTACGAAACGCTACGGGAAGAAGCTCGCCCTCCACGACTTTTCTCTTGAAGTCCCAACAGGTAAGGTTGTCGGAATTCTAGGAGCGAATGGTGCAGGCAAGTCCACCTTGTTCCGTATGATCGCAGGCATGGTTCAACCAGAGCAAGGAACGGTTGAGGTGCTCGGGCGCAAGCCAAGCTGGGAGACGAACAAGGACATCGCTTATTTGCCTGACCGGGCGCGCTGGTTCGAAAAACATTCGGTCAAACAAGCACTGGATTGGGCAGAGCACCTATGGCCTGGCTTCGACCGGAAGCGGGCAGAGGAACTCATCTCCTTCATGAAATTACAGTCCGATATGCCTGTGCAGGGCATGTCCAAGGGACAAGAAGCAAGGCTTATGCTAAGCATGTGTATGGCACGGAATGTTCCTCTCCTCGTGCTGGATGAACCGTTCTCCGGTATCGATCTCATATCGCGAGAACGCATTATTTCAGCGATCATCGATAACTTGGCAGAACGTGAGCAGACCGTGTTAATCAGTACACATGAAATACACGAGGCGGAAAGCTTGTTCGACTATGTGGTTTTCATGGATAACGGTCAAGTGGTGCTGGAGGGCGACGTCGAGCAACTGCGCAGTGAACAAGGCTCGATGGAATCCGTCTACCGCACCCTATACCGCTAAGAGAGGAGAATACGGATGAATACAAGCACCTTTTTATTTTTAGTGAAAGATGAATTCCGCCGCAGAAACTCGGCCAAACACTCGAACAAATGGTGGATGTTCTATGTTGCAGCAGGCATCCTCATCGGACTCATTTTTGCAGCTGTATTTGCCGACAATCTTGATCCATACTCGATCATGTTTATGTCCTTCGGCTTCCCGTACATTACATTCATCATTGCATTTGGCATCGTTATACGGGAATGGAAAAACGGTACTGCCGGATGGTGGCTGACACTCCCTTATCCAAGGCGATCGCTTATCCTATCAAAGTATGCAGCTAGCATTTGTACAGCAGTTATCATGCATATTATCTTCTGGGTCGGTGCCCAGCTGTTCGTTGCCTATGCGTTAATCTTAAAAGGAAACTTCGATTTTCACAGTCTCGCCGCCTTCATGCAGACATCAGCGATCTGGTACGGCGTAATCATGATGGTCATTCCGTTCATGGCAGCTTTCGGTACGCTTACAGGAGTGGTCAGTCGTTCTCGCTTGAAGCCGTTAACGCCGATGCTGTGGATCATATACGGTCTTTCGGGGAATTCCCTGTTCTGGATCTTGGAATCACCACATATCAACAAGCTCCAAATTGCGCAGAATCCGAATGAGATATTTACCGTTCAGTCTCATGAATTCGGGTGGATTGCGCTCGGCATTATTCTCTTGTCTGGAATTCTCATAAGCGCAGCAACCGTTCTGATGAACAAACAAGTGGAGGGTTAACTCAAGGAGGTTCAATGAAGATGACATTGGCTATTGATGTATCGAATTTGCATAAAAAGTATGGAAATCACACCGCACTGAACAGTATTTCATTCCAAGTCCGTCCGGGAATATGCTTCGGCCTGCTTGGCCCGAACGGAGCTGGCAAATCGACGACGATGAAGATCATCTCCGGCATTCTCCAACCGAATAGTGGTGTGCTACGTGTATTTGGGATAGATGCCGTAAAAGAAGCCGCCAAGGTGCGGAACATAATCGGCTATGTCCCCCAAGGCATCACCTTGTATGAGAAGCTCAGTGCGTACGATAATTTGAAGTTTTTTGGAGAAATGTATGGCTTAAGAGGAAGCCAGTTGAAGGAACGCATCTCAACCGTACTAACACAGGTCGGGCTTCTGGATCGCGCTAAGGATGCCGTTGGCACCTTCTCTGGCGGCATGATGCGCCGCGTGAACATCGCTGCTGCACTCCTCCACCGTCCGAAACTGCTTGTGCTGGATGAACCTACAGTCGGCATTGACCCACAATCGCGCAATCATATCTTCGAGATGATTCGCAAGCTGAAGCAAGAAGGGGTATCCATCATCTACTCGACTCACTATATGGAAGAAGTCGAAACACTCTGCGAGGAACTCGCCATCATCGACCACGGCTCGGTCATTGCCCAAGGCGTCCTGCATGAACTGCTCGCGCAGCATGGCACGAATTCCGTATATGTCGAAGCGGATAAGCAGACTGCAATTTCCTTCGATTCGATTCCTGGCACAGTGACTGCCCATGAAGAGGGCTGGATTATTGATACCGACGATACGCTGACAACGATGAACCGCGTATCTGAACTTTGCCTGCAGCAGCAAGCGAAGGTTACTCGTCTCGAAATCGTGCAGCCTTCATTAGAAACGGTGTTCTTGAACTTAACCGGTACATCCCTGCGGGATGCGTAATAGGCGCTTTGGAGCGCAAAGTATTCGCAAGAGTACGATTCAAGGAGGAGAATTCGAATGATTACCAGCTTCACACGCAAGGAAATTCAATTGCTGCTCAAGGAAAAGGGAACCTTCTTCTGGCTCATCCTTATGCCTATCATCTTCATCGTGGTGTTTGCCTCTGTGTTCGGCAATATGGGGAACTCCAGCATCACGTTAAATTATGTCGATCAGGATAAGTCTCCTGCTTCGAAAGCGATTGTTGCATCGTTAGCCAAAGTGCAAGGTTTCCAACTGAAGGAAGACACAGAACGCACGCTTGATCAACAAATTACAAGTATACGTGATGGCAAGCAATCCTCCCTCCTGCTCATTCCGCAAGGATTTGAAGCCAGCATGAAATCAGGCAAAGGCTCTGCTGAAATGACACTCTATCGCGACGAGAACGACAACACCTCAACGGCTCCAATCAAAGCCGTGCTTGGACGAATCGTCGATGAGCAGCGTCAGGTAAGCGCTGCGGAGCAGCTTGCAGCCAAAGGAATTCAGGGCGAAGAGATGAAGCAAATCTTCACCCCGCCATTCGTAGTTAAGGAGCAGATGGAGAACGTTGTTCCTGTTGATATGGTTAGTCAAGTCGTTCCTGGTTATACCGTTATGTTCGTGTTCTTCATTATTATCTCGATGGTTCGCCGCTTCATTCGGGACAAAGAAAGCGGGATGACGGCGCGCCTGTGCAGCACACCAATGAAGCCGCTCAACTATTTAGTCGGCATGTGGGTTCCTTATATTATCGTTGTTCTCTTCCAAAGCGCGGTACTGCTGGCGTTCGGACACTTCGTTTATGGCATGCAGCTCGGTGATGTGCTCGCTATCGCATTAGTCGTCGCAGCACTTGGTATCTGTGTAACGGGTCTTGGCCTCTTCATCTCCCTTATCGCTAAGGGCGAGAATCAAGGGCTTGCCATTACCCAATTGATCGCGCTTGGCGGTGCGATGATTGGCGGACTGTGGTTCCCGCATGAAATGATGCCGAAGTTCATGCAGACGATCGGCCAATTGCTTCCTCAATATTGGGCGCAGGATGCACTGAAGCGCATCATTTCCCACGGCGCTCATGTACAGGATGTGTGGCTGAATGCAGTCATTCTGCTCGGTATCGGAATCGCTGCACTTGTACTCGCATGGGTACAATACCCACGCTTTATGAAGCAGTCGATCGGTTAAGTTTAGGTCAAATCGCGGGACAATCCTGAATTACTCGTAATAGCTTTTCCACTTATACAACAGCCCTATAAAGGCTGATTCTGTTAGGTACAGAGTACAGAGTCAGCCTTTTTATTGCCTCGAATACATCGGCATTACTGTCCATTATGGTATAATATATTCCATATGATAGGAGGTGCATTCATATTCTGACTCGAATAACACTCCTTCCCCTTGCCCTTCTCATTTAACAACAATGAAAGGTAGGTCTGTCATGATACATCTACGACGAAGATTCATTTCCATTATGCTACTCGGATGCATACTCCCTGCACTAGTCGGATGCACGAAAGAGACCACCATTTATAAGGCAGCAAGCCTGGATTGGGACGTGCAGCTTTCTCAACCAACAGATACGGAATCATTTACGCTGGATATGAAGTATCATGGACCAGAACAGCATATACAGGATTTATCATTCCGTCTCACAAATCCGGATTTTGAACGTTCTGATTCTATATCTGATCTTAACTCTTCACATTATGCCGCACATTACGAATACCGGATTAAAGGGTTAAAACAACTTCAAGAACCTATTCGTATTCGACTAGAATGGGATCATCAACAAGAAACTCTTACATTAGAAAAAGCTCTCCGTGAGTAACCCGGAGAGCTTCTGACATTTACAAATAGAATTAGTTCATTGCAGGCTCTGCTTCGCTTGCCAATTGCTCACGGACGAACTCTTCAATAGAGATAGTACGCTTCTCTATGCGCGCCTTCTCCGCCGCAAATGACATCATATGGCTTTGAACAGATATATCAGCGGATGTACGTCCTTGCAATGCACCGTCCGCTTCTACCAGCCTCAGGAAGTCCTTCACGAGACCTTGGTCACCGCCGCCATGTCCAACATGTCCGCCTGGTGCTTGCAGGCTGAGCAGCTCTCTAAAGCCATTTTTGAAATGAATGATTTCAATCTCATTCTTCTCCATGTGAGCACGAATTTCCCCAGTCGTTCCCATCAACTTCAACGTACGACCGGAGTCGTAAGTGAACGCCGTCATAGTGAATACCGCGGTTACCTCGTTCGCGAATTCCATGTTCACCACTTGATGGTCAACCACATCATTGTCGCAGTGGTATACGCAGCGGCCATATGGGCCTACCTTCAAGGCCTGAAGGCGAGATTCATAGCTCATATCATCCGCAATAACCGATGTCGGCCAGCCTATATCATCCGTCAAATACCACTTCGGCGCATAGTATGGGCACTCATCAGCGACAGGGCACCCATCCAAACAGCGCTTCGTTGCGCCTTCCGGCGCACCTTCTGGGCGGAAGTGCGACAATGTGCCGAAGGAAGAAATATGGGTACACTCGGCACCAGCAAGCCACAACAGGATGTCCATATCATGACAGGACTTTTGCAGAATCATTGGAGAGGACTGTGCCGAATTGCTCCAATTGCCGCGCACGAAGCTGTGCGCCTGATGCCAGTAAGCAACATTTTCATTATGCTGTATGGACATAAGGCGGCCGATTCTTCCCTCTTCCAACATCTGCTTGAGTGTAGCGAAGAAATTCGTGTAACGCAGTACATGACAGATTGAGAAGACAAGGCCTCTCTTCTTCGCTTCCTGCCCCATCTTAATACACTCTACTGGCTCTGGAGACATGGGCTTCTCCAGCATCACATGATAGCCTGCTCCTAGCGCTGCCATCGTAGGTTCATAGTGCATCTTATCTTGTGTACAAATAAACACAGCGTCAGCAAGCTTCGGCTGAGAGAATAATTCTTCCCAAGAGGAAAATTGGCGTTCTGCAGGAATGCCGTGCTTATCGGCAATACGCTGACGGCGGGCTGCACTCGGATCTGCCACAGCGACAACTTCCATCTCATACGAACGGCCAATCGCATAATCCGTATAGATTTCCCCGCGTTGACCGGCTCCAAGCAATGCTACAGTAACCTTCTTCATTTCCCATGCCTCCCTAAATGTCTGTCTCTATTGGTTCGTATTTGCTTCGTATAGATGTTTCCCAACTTGCACTCTCTTTTCATCCATCTTATACCATGCAAGAAACCGCTTGCAAGGAGTAAAATTCCTTTTTTAAAAATATTTTTGGATGATTCAGCTCAAATGTTTAAATTCGTACACAAACTTCATGGATCAGATTTCTACTTTTTAACATTGAACTTACCGCTTCGTTTCATTTATACTTAGCAAATATAAGTAACAATGATGGCTTGGCCATCTTCATAGTGCAACAAATCCTCATCCTATTCCACGATGAGGTAGAGGTTGCGGTTGTTAAGAGTACATTCGCGGAGGCTGGAAGAAGCCAATGATTCGAATGGGAAGGAATAACCGCCGAAGTTCGCGTAACCCGCTTCCGGGACGCGTGCTGGGGTCGCTGTCGAATAGGCACGACACTGTCATACGCAGATTACCCGTCTACGCATGATGCGCTATCTTCAAGGAAGGGTATGATGGGGACGGTCAAACCGTTTGAACGTATACGCTTCAGCGGTTTTTTTATGTTCTCCGCTCCTTTCCGGTAATACTAAGATTAGAACAGGAGTGAGCAACATGAGTAAGCAACACAACGAGCAAGGGCTTCGCAGAAGCCTGAAGACACGCCACCTCACCATGATTGCGCTTGGCGGCTCCATTGGTACTGGATTGTTCCTTGCCAGCGGCGGCGCCATTGCACAGGCTGGGCCTGGAGGTGCGCTTCTCGCATATGCTGCAGTCGGCATCATGGTATATTTCTTAATGACAAGTCTTGGCGAGCTGGCGACCTACATGCCGGATTCCGGCTCATTCAGCACATATGCTTCGCGATTCGTAGATCCTGCATTCGGATTCGCGCTTGGCTGGAACTTCTGGTTCAACTGGGCAATCACGATCGCATCGGAATTAGTCGCAGCTACGCTTATCATTAAATATTGGTTCCCGGACAGCAACTCTTTCATATGGAGCTTCCTGTTCTTGAGCATCATCTTTTTGTTGAATTTTATCTCTGTTAAAGGGTACGGAGAGTCTGAGTATTGGTTCGCAATTATTAAAATCTCAACCGTCATCATCTTCCTAGTTACAGGTGTATTGATGATATTCGGCATCATCGGCGGAGAACGTATCGGATTTGAGAACTTCCATATCGGAGATGCGCCATTCCATGGCGGATTCTTTGCGATTCTTGGTGTATTTATGGTTGCTGGGTACTCGTTCCAAGGTACGGAGCTTGTCGGTGTTGCCGCCGGCGAAAGCGAAAATCCAAGCGAGAGTGTACCGCGAGCGATTCGCCAAGTATTCTGGCGCATTTTGCTTTTCTATGTTCTGGCGATATTCGTTATCGCAATGATCATTCCATATACACATCCAAGCTTGCTATCGAGCGAGGTTAATAATATTAATGCGAGCCCATTCACGCTCGTATTCGAAAAGGCCGGCTTCGCATTCGCCGCTTCAGTTATGAATGCAGTCATCTTGTCCTCCGTGCTGTCCGCGGGTAACTCTGGCATGTACGCCTCAACACGCGTGCTCTGGGTGCTTGCGAAGGAAGGCAAGGCGCCGAAGTTCCTTGGCAAGCTGAACAAGCGCGGCGTACCGGTCAATGCGCTTATTATGACCAGCATCATCGGCATGATGGCATTCCTAGCCAGCTTTTTCGGAGATGGGATTGTCTATACGTGGCTGCTGAGTGCATCCGGCATGTGTGGATTCATTGCTTGGCTAGGCATTGCAGTCAGTCATTACCGATTCCGACGAGCATTCAACAAGCAAGGCCATGACCTGAAGGAGCTGCCTTATCGTGCCCGCTTCTTCCCGTTCGGCCCGATATTCGCCTTCGTGCTCTGTATGTTCGTCGTGCTTGGCCAGAATTATCAAGCCTTCCTCGGAGAAGCGATCGACTGGCAAGGGCTGTTGATGACCTACATTGGTCTTCCGCTCTTCCTGATCATATGGTTCGGCTACAAGTTCAAGCATCGGACGAAGGTCATTCCACTTGAAGAATGCAAGTTCGATCATAAATAATCAATCTCTATATTGTCTATGAAGTAAATAAAATAAGGCCCTGCTTCACGCATTTAGTTGCGTAAAGCAGGGCCTTTGTTACGTGGTTCCATCGCTTTTTCCGGGTAGTGGAACTCCTGTATTCATTCCTCTGGATTCATTCGTGATGTGAATTCCTAATGTGAGTTCCGAATTCCCACACCAGCTCTTATGCTGATGTTCTGTCCCCTTATTTCTGAAGCTGAATATCGACAAGTAGGTCATCACTGTTATTCAACGTCGATACTCTGTATTCGAACGGAGTAGACAATCCTAGCTTGTCCATCATATCATGCAGGTCAGCACGCAGCTCCAGCTCGTTGCCTATATAGCGAATCTGGAACTGCACCCGGTTCGCCTTCTGTGCAGACCGATAGCGTTCTACTAGTCCCTTCACGTCCTTGACCTGCCGTTCTGGAAGCAGTACATCCGGACTCCAACCGTGCTCCAACTCAGTAACGAATGAGCGCAAGCTCTTATCCGTCCCTTGGCGCATCTGATTCAAGACATGCTCATAAGGGTCGTTCGCCTTCGGAAGCTCCGTACTTTCCTCCCAATCATGATCGGTTCTCATCTCCGCATCGGTGCGCATATAGTACGTGTAGCGCACTTGCTTGCCTCGATCCGGAAGCGGGTCGTCCCATGTCGCATCAACATGATACCATTTTCCATCCAGTTCAATCAGGTTCCAAGCATGGAGCAATCCGCCCGCCTTACCCTCGACAACCTTGGATGGAATGTTCGCCTCTTCCAGCATAGCCTGCATGAGCAGCGCATATCCTTGGCATACGGTTGTACCTTCCGTTAGCGCCTCATAGGCAGTAAATTTCGTCATACCCTCGTCATAGGTCACGTGACTGACAATATAATCATGAATTGCTTTTACTTTGAGATGAGGGGATTGTCCTAGACTCGTTATATTTCTTACGATTTCCTTGGCTTGCTCCCTTACATATTGTGACTGTTCGTACGTCTCACGGTAGTCCACATACACATTGACGACTGCAGAATCCGTACTACCTTTCCATTGATAGGAGTACTTGCTGATGTTATACCGAATGAACGGATCCGAGTATAATGCTGCCGACAAGGACTTTCCTGCCATCTCTGTTAAGGATTTCGTGTCACCTTCGTATCGAAATGAAATGGCCGCTTCTCTGCGAGTGAATTGCTCGCTCAGCCATTGTTTCATCTCTGATTGACTATGCAGCTTTATCATAGATGAGCGCGCCTCTACCGTAGGCCATAAAGCGAAGCCAACCATGATTCCTAACAGAACACTTCCCAACATCAGCATTCGGAATATAGAGACTCTAGGGAATCGAATCCATCTCCTCGCTCGCCTCTGCCTCGCTCGTTGTAGGCGCGATGGAGTCTGTGAATCGATGTACATGCCTTCACCACCTTCGCAACAGCGGAGAACATCCGCCTATGTGTGCTAGGTAGCGTAACATAGCGCTATCGCAAATACTGTCTAGTTATAGCATGCCCATCGCAAGTGTGGATTCGCTGCCTTTCTGTCGTGCTCGACATGCTGCGGCAGCAAGAGCCGGGAATTGCATCGTATTCCGAAGGATTGTAGCGATTCGAACATGAGGAATATGACGAGGGGTAGCGAACCGATGCAGCATTTGCCTATAAAAAATATAAAAAAGTTATTCTCAGTAACGAAAACATACAAGCCCACCTCTCCCCAGAAGGTCAAGCCTTAGAGGGAAGAGATGGGCTTGCTTATCCCTATATATCCAATTGGCGCTTGAAGAATGGAATCACTTCCGACCAGAAGCGTGAATCCGTCTCCGAACAGCTATGCCCATTCGTATCAACAAAGAGATGCGACTGCTCATACGGTAAGCGTTCAACAAGCTGCTCAAGCTCACTAGGGGGAATAAATCCATCTAGTCGAGAATGAACCATGTAGATGGGGTTCCTGCCTGCCGTCCGCACATGATGGTCGGCTAAGATTTGACCTACATCCAAGCCGTCATATACTGCAACCGGAATGCGGGAGCGATAAAGCCATATACGAGGTATAACCACTGCCAGCGGAAATGCCGGCAGCTTGCGCCGTCTAAGCTCAGCTTCCACCATGGACAGTGGGCGGGATGGCATGGAATCCGTTACAATTGCCCTTACGTTCAGCCCTTCCTCAAGAGCTAAAACCGCACCGAAGGCACCCAAGGAATGGCCGAGGACTGCAATCCGATCCGGATCTACATCCGGCCGTTGACGTACGTAGCGGACTGCGGCTAGCATATCATCACGGAATAACAGCGCCGATGGTGCCTTTACGGCCCCGCTCTCTCCGTGACTTGTCACGTCATAGACCAATACATTGAAACCTGCATCTACCAGCGGGATCGCATACCTCATCACCCTCGCTCGGTTCGATCCCCATCCGTGCGAGATTACGATAACCGGCGCCCGCTTCGCAGGGGAGTTCCCTCTGCCCCATATGAACCATCCTTGCAGGGATGCAGTCCCTTCGAACACCACTCGTTCGAAGGGGCGTTCCGGTTCCTTATGTATCGGTATCGGACGCGGGGACTGACTCTTCACTGCTAGCATCCAAGTACCGCTTGCGGCACTGCCGGCAAGCACGAGTGTGCCTATTCCATATGTCCACAGCATAGCCATAGGATTCGCCTCTCTTTACACCATTACCGTAGAATTGATTCGAATTTGGATGTATGTATATCATTTACGCAATCGCATGATTTCACACCCATTCCACGCTCTGTGGATTTCTGGTCATCGCCGAACGGGATCAAGCTTGCGAACCGCTTCAACGAACTGAATTGCATTTGCAGTGAGGGCTTCATCATTGCCCGTATTCATATATTCCTTGGGAAGAAGCTTGGAACCAAGCCCGAATGCAGATGCTCCTGCAGTTCCGTATGCGGATATCGTATGCAAGTCGACTCCTCCCGTTGCAATGATCGGAATGTGATCAAGAGGACCTCGGATCTCTCGGATATATTCGGGCCCCAATGTACCAAGCGGGAACAGCTTGACGGCCTTCGCCCCTGCCTTCCACGCCCGTACAATCTCAGTAGGCGTTAGTACTCCAGGCCATACATCGATTCCACGCTCAGCTGCATATGCGATGACTTCCTCATCCAAATTCGGAGAGATGAGGAACTGCGCTCCGCATTCCAATGCTTCACGAGCCGAGGCCAAATCAATCACTGTGCCTGCACCGATATAGGCCCGTCCTGCAAATCTCTCACGCCAATGGGAGATAATCGCTGTGGCTTGCTCTGTATTCATCGTCACTTCCATGAATCGAATGCCCCCTGCCACCAACGCCTCTGCCGCTCTATTAGCAAGTTCTCCTGTATAGCCGCGGAATATTGCGACAATGCGCTCTTGGAGCATTCGCTCGGTGATATCAGCACCGTAGGGGAAATTCTGAATATCTCGATCCGACATCGTCACTCGTTCCTCCCGATTCTTTTCTCTCTCTTCTCTTTCTAGTTGATCTTATACCGACACGTGTCCGAGCTTCTCTGCACGGCTTTTCGCAAAGGCTGCACTTCCAATAACGCCTCCGTCATCAATCAGCTCGCCCTGGCGTATCGTCAAACGCTCCAAATAACCGTGATATACATAACGCTTCAAGGTGTCTCGTACAGGCTTCATAATACGTTCGCCCGCGAGTGCACCGCCGCCGCCGATTACAATCATATCCGGGCTGAGCAGCGAGATGGAATATGCCAAGCCCTTGCCCAGCACCTGTCCTGTATGCGTCATTATCTCGATTGCGAGCTCATCGCCCTTATCGTAAGCCTGCGAGACGTGAGTTGCGGTCAGTTCACCGCGCTCATATGGTGTGCGCAGCAAGCTCTCGCGCCCCTGCTCAAGCGCTTCCTTCGCTTGTCGCGCAATGCCCGTGGCGGATACAACCGTCTCTAGGCAGCCCGTCAAGCCGCAACCGCATGGCGTCGTCTCGCCATCAATCGCTACATGCCCCAATTCGCCTGCCATGAACCCACTTCCATAGTGAAGCTCTCCATTGACAACCGTCGCAGCCGCAAGCCCCGTACCAATCGTGACCCCGTGTACAACTCCTGCACCGCGTCCTGCACCGCTCATCGCCTCACCAAATACATACATACGCACATCATTATCAATAAAAACTGGTACGCCTACCTTAGCGCCAAGTCGACCAGATACATCTACGTTGTCCCACTTCAAGTTGGATGCAAACACACATACGCCGCGCACTGGATCAATGAAGCCCGGAATCCCAGCTCCAACCGCTATAAGAAGACTGCGATCCACCCCTGCCGTGACGAACAGTTCATCAACCATATCAGACATTTTATTCAATACATGCTCTACACCAAGATCAACCTCTGTCGGCCGCTTTACCTTGGCTATCAGCTCATATTGCTCATTGACCAACCCACATACAATATTCGTTCCGCCCAGATCAATCCCAACCATATACTGCACCATTGATTGCTCTCCTCGCCTTCCCATTCTTTCTATTTGTTTTTTTGTAACTGCTTACATCACCAAATATACTCATATGTCGTATTTCGATTATAGCATGATGCCTTCCATCATTTGTGTGAAGATATCCTTTCATTTGATCATGGTTCACACGTATATGTTCACATCGTACAATTCGTGATTCGAACCTGTCAATGCTCGCTTGCATCTCCTTCCATCGTCATAATTTCGCCTTGAAATCGCCTTAATATTGGAAGCGAAATGACAGACGAGCGGCTGTGAAATCGATATAATAGAAACTGTGATCCTTATCACACTGCCGGGTAGGAAGACCAATGATTCAGGCTAGACGATCGATAACTGTCTTGCTTGATGGCAACGCTTATAAAGAGGTGTATATCCATGACGTATGTAGATATCAGTTCAATCTCGCCACAATTGTTCGTAACGATCCTATTTTTCCTGCTCATCGTCTGTCCGCTGCTTAGTCTTGGCGTTGTGCGCTTATTCCAGCAGCGAATCAAGGTAGGGATAACGTATATTGCATCGGCGCTTGTCTCTTACGTTATCTTTCTCATTGTGGCAGACTTCGTACACCGAACATGGAGCTAGAGACAGAGCTCATTCCATGTGTCTACCTGTTCGAATTCGGCGCTCTTACACCATACAAAAAGACCGTTCCAAAGCAGTCTAGCTGCTTCAGAACGGTCTTCTCTTTTTTACTATTCGGATGATTCTCCTATAACGTTAGCCCGCTTCTTGCTGACACGGTATGTCCGGCTCACTTCGTATAACTTACGAATTCGCGCCTTCGCCTTCTTTCTTCTCTGTGCCAGTTACTTGCATTCCTGCCTCTTTGTAGAATTCAGACTTCTTCGTATTGAACGATTTCGTATAGTCATTGAACTGGATCTTCAACTGCTCAACCTGGCGATAAGCCTCATTGCGATCAGATACAGCCTTCGTTATTGTCTTCAGCTTCGTATCCTTCTGCTTCAGCTCGTTATACAAGGCTTGCTCTTGCTGAATCCATTTCCCATACTTCTCGTACATGGAAGTGAAGGTTTCGTAGCGCTTCACATAAGCGTTATATGCCTCTGTTGCTTGCTTCTTCAAGCCTTCTTCCTTCAAATTGCTGATTGCGCCGTCGAGCTCGCCCATCTTCTTGCGAGCGTCGTCCAGCATGCTCTTCAGTTGATCCATTGCCTGTGTCCGCTCTTCAAGCGACTTGCTCGAATTGTCGATCAGCGTCTGTACATTGCGATTGTCCTGCTTGCCCTGAGACAGGATGTTGTTGTATTGCTTGCTGTCCTTCGCTTCCAGCGTGCTTAGCGTCTTCACCGCTTCAGCAACGTCCACTTCCGCTGCGGATGCTTTCTCGAAGCCTTCAAATATTTGTGTCGTCGGTGCAGCGCCGCATCCAGTCAAGCCAATAAGCAGAACGGATGCCAACGCGACAGCGGCGGTTAGCTTTTTCCAACTAGCCAATGTGTTAACCTCCTATCCCTATGCTACAATCGTTTGTCGTGATGGAAATTGCATACGAAATGCGCATTCGGGTCGTACACTTCGAACTCGTAGCCCTTGCTTTGAATGTAATCAATAATGGCTGGCAATGCATCTAAGGTCTGCTGACGATCATGAAGCAAAATAACTTCAACATCTTCCGTCAGACCTGCCTTTACTTGCTCTAGTACTCGATTTGGTTGACCGATATATTTCCAATCCCAGGAATCGAGCGTCCAATCCCACATTTTAAACCCTGCATCTGCGATATCCTTACGGAATGACTCACCAATTTGCGGAGCACTGCCATATGGGGCACGAATCATCGTAGGCTTGAAGCCTGTCAATTCTTCAACGATTCCCTGCGCTTCCTTGAATTCATTAATGAAGTTCTGGGAGCCGCCGCTCTTGTACAACTTCGCATAATCATGTGTCATACTGTGAAGTCCTGGGTAATGTCCATCTTTCATCATGCGCTTCACGGCATCCGGGTATTGTCTCATGTTATCGCCAAGCATAAAATAAGTAGCTTTAATATTATGCTTATCCAATAAGTCCATCATATCATTGGAATATTTGCTCGGCCCGTCGTCAAATGTCAAGTAAGCGACCTTGCGCGTTAAGCCGTTATACTCCTTCGGTGATTCCTTCTCTTGCGATACTTGTGCTGCTGTTCCAAATGGAACGACTTCTGTCACGATCAATTCGCTGCCAGATGCTGAGTCTGATCCGAGCAAGCTCTTCGCTCCAGCGTATATTCCGACGCCGACGGCGACAAGAAGCATGAGCAATACGGTGCGTCCAATTAACTTTTTGCGTTTTTTACGGCGACGGTTGCCGGCCGACACCACACCTCGATCCATCATTATCCTTATCCACTTCCTTCTAGCGACTTGTTTCGACAACTACTATAATATAAATCTACCATTAGGGCATTACAGAAACATTACAACTCACTATATTTTATCAAAAAATAGAGACAATGTTGTTACCATTTCAAGAAAATGGTTACAAGACTATGAAAAAGTTAACAAAAAGGCCCTCTGACCACGAAGAATCGGTACAGAGGGCCTATCTATGACAATGAAGCATATGCTCATATAGGCCATACGACCCTCCTAAGCCGCTTCATTTTACAAGTATGATGTCGCTGTTTACGGTTCAACACCATTTGCTATTGTTTGACTCAATTCGAAGTCCCACAGTAAGCACAATGATCTCTATTATCTATTTACTGCTCTTGATGCTCTTGCAGCTTTACTTCTCCTCCTGCTTCGCCATCGCTGCCTTCAGCAGATCACCTAGACTGTTTCCAATTGGCTCCTGCTTCTCGTATTTCTTAATCAAATTCCGTGTCTCATGCTTGCGCGCCTTGCCCCCGCCCTCTTCCAGCTTCTCTGTAATGTTGCATGCGAGACATTGTACATACTTGCCTGCCTTGCCGATCTTGAACTCCATCTTCTTATGGCACTGCGGACAGCGGCGATTCGATAGCTGCTTCTCGTCAGAGCGCTTATATTCGCAAGACTTGCTGGAACAGATAAGGCGTGTTCCGCGTTTCGACTTCCGTTCCATCAGACGCGAACCGCATTCCGGGCAATGACGGTTCGTCAAATTATGCGGTTTGTACTCGGCGCTGCTCGTCTTCACTTCTTTGACCAACTGCTCGGTCATATCCCGAATCTGATTCATGAACGATGATGTGCGCGCTTCGCCGCGGGCAATGCGCTCCAATTCCCGTTCCCATCGTGCAGTAAGCTCCGGTGAACGCAGCTGTTCAGAGGTAAGGCGAATCAACTGCTCTCCCTTGCCAGTCGGTTGAAGTGAAGCTCCTTGGCGCTCAATTGTATCCGAAGATACCAGCTTCTCAATAATATCCGCACGAGTTGCTGGCGTACCAAGACCGTGCTTCTCCATCTGTGTCAGCAATGTCGCTTCCGTATAGCGTGCCGGCGGCTTAGTGCGGTCTCTGCGCGTCATGACCCGCTTGACTGCAAGCTTATCCCCTTGCGTCAAGCTCGGGAGACGCTGATCCTTATTCCACGCCGATTGATTGTCGTGCTCTTGATCCTCATTCGAGGACGCATCATCCCAATCGCCTTCATAGGCTTGGCGCCAGCCGCTGTCCAGCATCGTACGGCCCTTCGCATATAGGCGTTCGCCGCCAATCTCGATGGTAACTGCGACTTGCTCGTACTTCGCTGCGGGCAGGAACAGTGCCAGATAGCGCCGCGCGATCAGGTCATACAGCTTGCGCTCATCCGTAGACAACGCTGACAACCGCAGCGGCTCATCAGTTGGAATGATCGCATGGTGATCCGTTACCTTGCTGTCGTCCACAATACGCTTCGTAACAGACAGACTGCCGCGCATGAGTGACTTCGCAACCGCGGCATATGGACCAATCGCCATCGCGCTCAATCGCTCCTTCAATGTACCGACCATATCTGAGGACAAGTACCGGCTGTCCGTTCGCGGATACGTGACGAGTTTATGCTGCTCATACAGACGCTGCAGTACATTCGAGGTTTGCTTGGCTGAGAATCCATAACGGCGGTTCGCATCCCGCTGCAGTTCCGTTAGATCATAAGCAAGCGGGTGCGGCTCACTCTTCGTAGACTTCTTCAGTTCCGTCACGACCGCTTGCCGACCATTCTGCAGCTTAGCTGCTGTTGCCTGCGCCGACTGTTCGTTGAAGATGCGGCCATCTCCATTCGCACCGCGCCATACCGCTTCGAAACCGCCGCAATCGACGTGAATGGTGTCATACTCTTCAGAGCGGAAATTCTTGATCTCCTGTTCGCGCGACATCATCATCGCAAGCGTTGGCGTCTGTACACGCCCTGCGGATAATGGAGTCTCGAACTTGCAGGTTAAGGCGCGAGTCACATTCAAGCCGATCAGCCAATCCGCCTCTGCACGGCAGCGAGCAGACTCATACAGCCGATCGAATTGATTGCCTGGCTTCAGCTGGCGGAATCCTTCCTTAATCGCCTTATCCGTCTGCGACGAGATCCATAGGCGGCGGAACGGCTTGTTCCACTTCACCATTTCCATGACCCAGCGCGCCAAGAGTTCTCCTTCCCGGGCGGCATCTGTCGCAACGATCAGTTCCTTAATATCCTGTCGCTTACACAGCTGCTGAACAACCTTAAATTGATGAGACGACTCCCGCAGCACCTTTAGCTTCATCTTCTGCGGGATCATCGGTAAGTCTTCTAGATTCCATGTCTGATACTTCTTATCATAGTCTTCTGGCTCCGCCAATCCAACCAAATGGCCTAATGCCCATGTGACAACATAGTCAGGCCCTTCAAAATATTGTTTATGAGACGTGCGGCATCCAAGCACTCGGGCAATCTCACGACCGACCGACGGCTTCTCTGCAAGTACGAGTGATTTCATACATCCATTCCTTCCCTTCATTCTGCTGCCCCTATTATAGCATGACCTTCAACCGACTTCTGGCTTCTGATATGATAAGGGTGTTGTGTTTAGCAATTTGCATGGCATATGTAGGGAAAGGAGAAACTAAAGTTATGTCGTTCAACGCCTTTCAGCTGAAGCTGCTTGCAGCCATGCTCATGACATTGGATCATATACAGGCATACTTTCCGAACTCCGTACCTCTCGCTTTTCATTGGCTCGGCCGCATATCAGCCCCCATCTTTTTCTTCCTGCTTATCGAAGGCTATACATACACCCGCAATCGGAAGCGTTATATGCTCCGTCTTGCTGCTGGAGCTGCCAGCATGGCTATCGGAAGCACATTGCTCCTCCAGTTGCTGCCCGGCGGCTCGATCCCGAACAATATTTTTCTATCAATGCTCGGGGCGCTAGTCCTACTGGCATCCTATGAATGGTCGCTGCGTTCCGAATCCGGTGCTGCAGGATGGATGCTCTGTTGTGCGGTAGCCGCTGCTATGGTTGTTGGCGTCGAATTCAGCTGGCTAGCCGTATCCATGACCCTCGTGTTCTATTTGTTCCGTGGATGCAAGCGTGCGATGGCAATTGCATATATCGCCTCGTCTCTCGTGTTCACAGTTGGGCTCGATTTGTTCGATATGTTCATTTACGGTGGGACAGCGATGTGGGTCAATGAATATAACTTGTGGACCTATTCACAGTGGATGATGGTATTCGCCATTATTCCCATTGGGCTATACAATCAGCGCCGCGGGTATCAGTCCATGTGGGCCAAATATGGATTCTATTTGTATTACCCGCTCCATATCTGGATCCTGTATGCAGGCAGTATTATGTTTGAATGAAGGAAATCTATGAGCCAACGCTGACTAGCTCCCATTCTACAGCGAATTAAGCTGGCATCTACGAACAACAACATCAGAATAGAATTGGAGGATTCAATGTGCGTTTGGATGGTTTCAAATTAAAACTCCTCGGCATGACGCTTATGCTACTTGACCATATGAAGCAGTTTCTGCCGGATATGCCTATATGGTTCGGATGGCTTGGCCGCATTGTCGCTCCGATCTTCTTCTACTTCATTGTAGAAGGCTTCTTCCACACACGGAACCGAGGCAAATACATGCTCCGCTTATTTACATGGGCGGTCATTACCAAGCTTGGCAGCACACTGCTTACGCTCTCCCTGCCAAGTGAGTCTGTCAGCATCATGAACAATATCTTCTTATCCCTACTGCTGGCGCTTCTTCTTCTAACTGCTATCGAATGGACGAAACAGTCTCGCAACTATGCGCTAGGAACCTTGTACATCATTCTTGCTATTATGGGCGGATCAATTACAGAAGCATCCATACTTGGTGTGGCCATGACACTGATCTTCTACCTGTTCCGCGAGCGCAAGAGACTGATGGCATTCGCATACGTAGTCGTAATGCTGCTTATCTCCCTAGAGCTCGGATCGCTCGGCGTCCCAACTGAAGAAGTATTCTCCTATGACAATTTATTTGTCCTGAACTACCAGTGGATGATGATATTCGCAATTATCTCGATACTGCTCTACAACGGAGCACGTGGTTATCATGCCAAGTGGTCCAAGTATATGTTCTATGTATTCTATCCAGCGCATATTTGGATTCTATATACAATCGGAATGCTCATTCGAGGATAAAGGGAGTGGGCTATCTCCTCCAGAGTTATTGAACAGCATGGAGCGGGACTGCCCTGTTTCTGTTGAACGCGATTGGATGGATAACGTGAACAATGAAACACTATGATTTTTCACCTAAATACGACAGCAACCTTCCATTTGGATCGCCTTTGAAAGCACAGCTATCTTGTGTGCAGTTGTTGCGGATGTACAATCAGAGGTACCACCACCCTTATTAGATTGCACACAATTTAATTTTTCAAAATACAATTGCATCTATTCGTGTTCCATGCTATAACTATTACAACAACTATGCCACATCCCTTCCCTCACAGCTGTCACATGTTTGGCGTGACCGATTTGAAGGAATGAAGCGTGTATGTACGTGTAAACTGCCATTCATCATTTCATCTCAATGATGACAACAAAGGAGAGAACGAATAATGACTACGGTATATGATTATTCCGTTAAGAAGCCTAATGGAGAAGTAACATCGTTGGATAGCTATGAAGGTCATGTGATCCTTATCGTCAATACTGCCAGCAAATGCGGCTTCACCCCTCAATTTACTGAGCTTCAGCAATTGTATGATCAGTATAAGGACAAAGGGTTGGTCGTTCTCGGGTTCCCTTGTGACCAGTTCGGCAATCAAGAGTTTGGAGACATGAAGGAGACGATGGAGTTCTGCCAATTGAATTATGGCGTCAACTTCCCTATGTTTGCGAAGGTAGATGTGAAGGGCGACAATGCAGAACCACTGTTCCAACACTTGGTGACAGAGAAAAAGGGGCTGCTGGGAAGCACTGACATTAAGTGGAACTTCACGAAGTTTCTCATCGACCGCAAGGGCATTGTCGTGAAGCGATATGCACCGCAGACGTCCCCATCTAAGCTGAAGGAAGATATAGAAGCCTTGCTGTAAGGCACAACAGGAGATGAAACCATGACTTCAAAGCCGGACAACACCATGCAGCCTAGCGACATGCTCAAGCTGGATCAACAGCTCTGCTTCGCCATCTACGCAGCATCCAAGGAAGTAACGAAGCTCTATCGGCCTATGCTGGAGAAGCTGGAGCTAACTTATCCACAATACATTACACTGCTCGCACTTTGGGAACAGGACAATGTCACCGTTAAGGAGCTTGGTCAGCGACTGTTCCTCGACTCAGGAACATTGACACCTATGCTCAAGCGGATGGAGCAGCAGCAGTTGATTGAGCGGAAGCGGGGCGCACAGGACGAGCGGCAAGTATTCATTACCTTAACGAATAAGGGACGTGACTTGAAGTCAGCTGCCAGCTGCATTCCAGTGGAGCTCGTCAGCAAGGCGGCTGGCGCCGATATTCCAGCTGACAGCTTGATGCGCAATCTTCAGGAGCTTACCGCTTATCTGCAAGCTATCAACCATACGGGCGAATAGTGCGTTGACTTTTGGGAAAGATGCTATATAATGATATCAACAAATTAGATACGGTTATTCGCCAATGAAGAGCATCCAACTCGGAGGCGTTCTCGTCAAGGCGTCGGCTTGCCCGGCGTGCCCTAAGTGAACCGGCACCGCCCGTTACCGCGGAACCAAGAGGATCCTCAGCATGCTTCCGGTGTGCTGTCTGCTTACTTGCAGCGCTGAAGATCAAGTTGGGTGGCACCGCGAGCTAGCGCTCCTCGTCCCAATCGGATGAGGAGCGCTATTTGTATTTCTATTCGTACCACATCACTCGCGGTAAAGGAGACGGTTCACATGCTAGATATGAAATGGGTTCGCAATCATCCAGAGGAGGTGCAGCTGGCAGCTCGGCAAAAAGGAATAGACTTCAATGTTCAGGAACTGCTTGCAGGCGATCAGCTTCGCCGAGAGCTGCTGCAGAACACGGATGCCTTGCGACAGGAGCGCAATACCCTGACCTCTCGGATCGCAGCAGCGATGCGTCTAGGAGAACAGCAGAACGAAGTTGACACATGGAAGGCGCAAGTACGCCAATGCAACGACAAGCTCGCACAATTCGAAGCGAAGCTAACTGAGACTGAGCAGCAGTTCAATCGCCTACAGCTTCTGGTGCCGAACATCACATCTGCGGATACCCCGGTCGGCGCTTCGGATGAGGATAATATAGAGGTGCGACAGGTCGGGGAAATCCCCAGCTTCGAATTCCCACTGCTTGATCATGTCGAGCTTGGCGAGCAGCTAGGTCTTATCGATCTTCGCCGTGGGGTTAAGGTGGCAGGCTCTCGCGGCTACTATCTGAAAAATGCTGGACTGCTTCTTCATCGTGCTGTACAGCAGCTCGCACTCGACCTGCTCATGGATCATGGGTTCACTGTGATGGATGTTCCACTTATGGTTCGTCAGGACGCGCTCGTCGGTACCGGATTCTTCCCGCTTGGCGAGGATCAATGCTATGCCCTGCCGGAGGATGGCCTGTGGCTTGTCGGCACATCGGAAGTAAGCCTCGTCTCCTATTATAGCAACGAAATTGTAGACGTCACCGAGCCGATTCGCATGGCTGGCGTATCTGCCTGCTTCCGGCGCGAAGTAGGCTCCGCGGGCCGAGATGTTCGCGGCCTATACCGCGTCCATCAATTTGCAAAGGTTGAGCAAGTCATCATAGCACCGAATGATGCCGAGATGTCGAATCAGCTGTTGGAGGAAATGGTAGGCTACTCGGAAGCCATCCTGCAAGCGTTGGAGCTTCCTTACCGTGTAATGGCGGTATGTACCGGGGATATGTCGCAGAAGACGCATAAGCAATATGATATCGAGACATGGATGCCGTCACGTCATCAATTTGGAGAGACACATTCTGCTTCGAACTTGCTTGATTTCCAAGCTCGCCGCTGCAACATTCGCTATCGCGACGAAGCGGGAGATCTCCAATATTGCCATACGCTGAACAATACAGCGGTAGCCAGCCCACGCATTCTTATCCCACTACTGGAGAATCACCAGCAGGCTGATGGAACCATTCGCATTCCAAAAGCCCTGCAGCCGTATATGCGTGGTATGGAAGTAATCAAGCCGCAATAAATTACAAGAAGGCCGCTGGAGATCATACCTCCAGCGGCCATGCTTCCTTGCCTTATGGGAAATGCAGTCCTCTTCCCTTCCCCTTGCGGCGGCTGAACAAGCCTGCGATGAGGAACAATAAGACGACGAGCACAACCCCAATCGAGTCTACCGCGACGTCAATCGCATGTCCGGTTCGATTCGGGACGAAGCTCTGATGCCACTCATCGGATGCTGCATATGCAACAGAAATGACGGCGCCAATGACAATAGCCATCCAACGTTCCCATCTCATAGCGAGCAATGTTCGAATGACAAGAAAAGCTAATATCGCATATTCCGCTACATGTGCTCCCTTGCGAATGAAAAACTCCACAAAATCATAAGGCTGCTTCCATGTCACCAAACCGCCATCATACGTAAACTCAATATGCGGCAGCCACTGCTCCAGTATCGACAGCGGCAGCCAGGCCGCGAGTGTCGGCCGTAGATCCTGATCCGCATACGTCTGGGAAGACTTATAGAAAATAAAAGCCATCCATGCTACTGTGGTAAGCAGCCACCATACCATTTGCTTATTCCGTACCTTCATGTGTACTCCTTCCTTACATGCGCTCCTCCAAGAGAGGTCGCACATCCGTCCGCTTCTCTCCTCGAATAGACATTACTGCGTCGGCATTTGATCGCAGCTTCATCTTCACCTCGAACTTGCCAAGCTCCGTCGAACGGCCTTGCGCGTCTATTTTACCATACGTAACGAAATCCTCTACGGGGAAGGAATGACGGAAGTATACCATCGCTGAGCCGAAGTCTGGCTTGCTTCCGATTTCTTCAATAACCTTATCCGCAGTCGTACCCGTTCTCCCCTGCCATATGACCTCGGCCAATCCATCCTCTGAAATCGTAATGATGCTTGTAACATCCTTAATATGATAGCGGTAGCGAAGCGCCTCCCCTTCTGGGAACACAATATTCGCCTCGAAACCTTCTGACCGCGGCTTGATCTCCCGGTTCGGATAGACAAGCGGCAGACGCAGCGCTTCCTGTCGGGCTGTTTCCAGGTCTCCCGCCCGTATCAACTCGTCACGCTTCACCCGCTCCGGTGTGCGAATGATGGCGGCCCTCTTCTTCACATCCCATTTGACCTTGCCACCGAGCGCTTCACTAATGAATCGCAGCGGCACATAAGTATGGCCCTCTATTATTCGAACAGGGGCATCAAGCGCCACCTTTTTCCCATTTACCCAAGCGATAGGCTGTTCTGCAACCAGCTTAATCGTACGTGATTTATCGGCAGAGTATACCCATACCGTTTTGGCAGCTGAATCCCATTTGTAGGTGATATCCTGCATGCCTTTATTGCCATCCTGAATGAAATAGCTATAATCATCAAATGCAAACAGCGGAACGACGATATGCTGCTGATCCCATCGCCACTCCGTTATATCGTATCCATTGAAGTACACCTTCGTCTGCTGCTTAGCGGATGGTGCTGCTTGTTCGGCCTGTGCCTGCATTGAGGAACCGAACCATACCAACATGCTTATCATGATGAGCAGCCACTTTCTCATATTCGTTCCGCTCCTTTCACAATCTTTACTTTCCTTAGGGATTCTACTTCTTTAGACATATCCCTGCTAGAAAAAGTTTCAAATTTCGACGAAAGACGAGTATAATGAGGCTCCAATCATTACTATGTTAGCAATATTTAATGTCTTGCAAGGAAACATGCAAATGAACAATCACTGTTCAATTTCTTCTGATGACCTAGCAATGATAGTATGCTCATGTCCTTCGAACGAAATCTGCATAGCACATCGCCAAAAAAGCTCTGTCATTCGACAGAGCTAGTTCGAACATAATTTGTTATTCATACCACTATCGTTCATGTGCCATGCTTGCTATTTCTTCATTGCACATCGCAGCATCCATTTGCGTTCCTTGCGCTTCATATATCGAGGCAGTCCCCGGTAAATATGGATGCCCTCTTCCCATGCCTTCTTCGCATCTTCCTTCTGCCCCATCTGCTCATACAACACACCAAGCCGATAGTAAGCTTCGCAAGAGGAAGCGTGAATATCTTGAAAAGACTGCAAGTAAGCTACAGCCTTCGCCTTATCCGAATTGGAATATATCGCAGCGAGCCGCAAATAGGGCTGCCCGTATTTGACTCGGGGATTCAATTCTAATGCGCGAACAATAGCTGCTTCTCCCAACTCATTGTCCCCTGTATGTAAATAGCAGGTTCCTAGATCATCCCAATACTCTGCTGATTGCTCCATTCGCTCCTGCAATGGTTCGAGATATTCGCGCGCTTCACGATAGCGTTTGCGTTCCATCAGCAGCCTTGCTAGTTCATGCTTGGATGACACATCATGGGGATTCGCCACCAGCTGCTGCCGGAGCTTCGAAGTCCGACTCCATCTCTTAAGCGGTTGGAAGATACTCGGGGATAATCCAATGAACTGCCGATCAACGAAGTATACAATCATTAGCAATACGATGATCGCAAGAAATGGATTGCCAAGCAGCCAAGTAAGCATTCCGAAGGCTAGTAATTTACTCAACGTTGTTTCACACCCTCTACTAAGGATGCAACTATCATACCATATTTTGGGGTACCAAAAATAGAATAGATTCTCTTCCTTGCAAATGATGCTGTCTCCATCGATAATAACGGTATTACACAACACCCCCTGCTTATTACAGGGATATGGAGAGGAGCTACACATGATGACCATACGTACAGAGAAAGAAAAAATGATAGCAGGCGACATGTATATGGCCGCAGATGAAGAGCTAGTTAGAGATCGTGAACAAGCGAGACGCCTAACCCGCATGTACAACCAAACGATCGAAACAGACTATAGCGAACGAACAGAAATACTTCAAAAGTTATTCGGTGCCGTTGGTGAAGGCGCATACATTGAACCTACCTTCCGCTGCGATTATGGCTATAACATTTATCTTGGCAAAGGATTCTATGCGAACTTCGACTGTGTAATGCTGGATGTATGCGAGATTCACATTGGGGACAACTGCTTCCTCGCACCAGGCGTTCATATCTATACTGCGACTCACCCATTGGATCCCATGGAGCGAATCTCTGGCGTTGAATTCGGCAAGCCAGTTACAATTGGAGATCGCGTATGGATTGGCGGTCGCGCGGTCATTAATCCAGGCGTCAATATCGGCAATAATGTTGTTGTAGCATCCGGTGCAGTGGTTACGAAGGATGTACCGGACAACGTTGTCGTTGCTGGCAACTCTGCACGAATTATTAAGCATATTGAAGTCTAGCATGATGATAGAACAGGTCCCGAACCAGTAAAGGTCGAGGCCTTCATTGCTTTGTAATAGGACATACGGACGCTCCGATAAAAGATATATCCACCTTACCAGCAACCCATTTGCTAAAATCGCAAAAAGAGCCTCTCCTGAACGGAAAGGCTCTCTGTCATCATGTATGAATTATCTTATACCTGAAGCAGCGTCAAAATAATGGACGTTAATCCGAAGCACAGATTAACTAAGCACAACACGGCCACAACCTGCTTCTGATTCAGACCGCCTGCCAGCAGCCGGTAATGAGCTTGTGTAGCATCGGCTTTGTAAACAGGCTGGCCATTCAGCATCCGACGAATGACAACGAATACGTTATCAAGAATCGGAACCCCTAAAGCCAAAATCGGAATGAACAAGGACAATACGGTCGCCTGCTTGAAGGCACCATCCAAGGCAATTACGCCGAGAATAAAACCTAAGAACGTCGCACCTGCATCCCCCATAAACACCTTCGCCGGCGGCTTGTTAAATCGTAAATAGCCAATAGATGCTCCCACGAGAATAATGGCCATCATCGCAGATACATTCTGTCCTTGCGCAAGTGCTACTGCGAACAAAGTTCCACCTGATATCGCCGTTAATCCACCTGCCAGACCATCCATTCCATCCGTGAAGTTAATCACGGTTGTCACACCGAAGATCCACATAACGGTCAAAATGCACTGCAGCCATGCTGGCAAGTTTACAAATTCATGCGTGAATGGGTTCGTAAAGCCTTCGAAGGTGATCCCTGATAGATACACGATAACTGCCGCGCATATTTGTACGAGCAGCTTCGGCAGTGCTGGGAACTCCTTGCCATGCGTCTTGTACCAGTCATCAACGGTGCCGATTGCCAGAATCAACAACCCGCCGCTAATAATCGCGATGGACTCGATCGCAGAATTCCGGACAAAAATAACATAGGATACAATAAATGCGATAAATATGGCAATGCTCGCCGTAAGCGGGATCGGCTCCCGATGAATTTTCCGTTCATTGTCCGGCATGGGCTTGTCCACAAAATCAATGCGGAATGCAAGCTTGCGCAGTGGAGGTATCAAAAACATCACGATACATGAAGAGATCAGAAAAGCTAATAAATAATACATACCTTCCTCCTGTAATCATGCGTTAATCAGACATAATCAGTAATCTTACTGAATCAAACTTTGCAACTATAACTCATATTATCATGAATAATAGCGGATATTGAAATTAAATTTTTTTTATCTAGGTCCTGTCACACCGAAGCCTCCCGTTTATAGGCTTGGCACAGCTTCCTATGCTATCATTACGGTAAGCAGCATACACATCAACCATAAAGTCAATAGGTGAACAATATAGAAAGGTGTGAGTCTTCTATGCAATATCGCAAACTGGGCAAGACAGGAATGAAGGTGTCGGTGATTGGCGTAGGTACTTGGCAATTCGGCGGGGAATGGGGACATGATTATACCCAATCAGAAGTTGATCGTATCCTACATAAAGCGAAAGATCTTGGCATTAACTTCATTGACACGGCTGAATGCTACGGAGACCACTTGTCTGAATCATTCATTGGGGATTACTTGAGCCGGGACAACCGCGAGGATTGGGTCGTGGCAACGAAGTTCGGCCATCATTTCCATTCCCACATGAACCGGACGAATCAGTATGGCGCGCCAGAGGTGCTGAAGCAGCTTGATGATTCCTTGCGTGCACTCAAGACCGAGTACATCGATTTATACCAATTCCATTCGGGCGATGACGAGGCGTTCAACAATGACGCGCTCTGGACCATGCTGGACAAGCAGAAGGAAGCGGGTAAAATTCGCCATATCGGTCTATCCTTGAACAAAAGCAACAGTATGCATCAGACTACCAATGCAGCCGATATAGGCGCAAGCGTCATTCAAGTCGTCTATAACCGACTTGATCGAGGCCCCGAGCAGGATGTGTTCCCTTCCTGCACTCAGCAGAACCTGGGCGTTCTTGCACGTGTTCCACTCGCTAGCGGCTTGTTAAGCGGCAAATACAAGCCAGGCACATCCTTCGCCGACAATGATGTGCGGCATCGCCATGAGCAGCAGTTCATTGATGACCGTCTGCAGCAAGCCGAGCACATTCGCCAGTCCGAGGTACCTGAAGGAGTAAGCTTAGCAGAGTGGGCGCTCGCTTGGTGCTTGCGTCATGATGCGGTTACAAGCGTCATTCCAGGCTGCAAGAACGAAGCCCAAGTCGAGGCCAATGCGAGAGCTGCACGACTCGTATCTGCGGATCATCCGCAGCTCTGGCAGAACTAATATTGCCAATATCCTGTACCATCCGCATCTGGGAACCGTGCAGCATCAGCGACGAGAGGCATGCATGCCTCTCGTTTTTTTATGCATTAAAATGTGCCTCTCTTCGCTTTTTACAGCTTGCCGATTTTCAGGCAGTTCGTCAGTTCAACAAAATGTGTGATCATTTTAATATTTTTTCGTAAATTACTTACTTTATTATAGTTAATGTGATATGATCTTTTCACTACCAATTAAAACGGATGATAAATAGACCAGGAGATGATACATATGCACGATGTAGAAACGATCGTTAAACAAAGACGTTCCGCGAACAAGTTCTTGAAGGATGTCGAAATCTCGGAAAAGGAACTTACCGAAATGTTCTCGCTCACGAAGTTCGCTCCATCCGCCTTCAATCTGCAACATACACATTATGTGGCAGTTACGGATAAAGACAAAATGAATATGCTGTACGAGGCTGCATTCAAACAATATAAAGTGTTGACCGCATCGGCTGTCATAGTTGTACTCGGTGATTTGGATGCCTATAAGCATGTTGCCGCCATGAATGAGGGGCTGCTCAATCTTGGTGTCATCAGCCAACAGGAATACGATCAAATCGTAAGCAGTACGACGGACTTCTATCTTAATCGCGGGGAGTCCTTCCGTCACGAAGATGCCGTACGCAATGCCAGCCTCTCTGCCATGCAGTTCATGCTGATTGCCAAGGAAAAGGGCTGGGACACTTGCCCGATGATTGGCTATGATCCGGATAAGGTTCGCAGTGCGCTCAACGTCCCTGATCATCTCGTCCCCGTTATGATGCTCACCATTGGCAAGGAGGATACGTCCAGCCAGCGTCCACGCGGATATCGCAAGCCTGTTCACGAATTCGTTACGTTCCAATCTTTCTAAGCTCCTTAATCCATAATGAAGAAAGCTTCCCGAAACAAGCCGTCTCGGGAAGCTTTTTTAGGTTTGCGATTGTTGTGGACGACCAGCACGATAACAATCCCATGCAGGAGAGCCTATTGGCTCTTCCACATGGGATGATGAATGGACTTACTTTTTCAATTTGCGATTATTGAACCAGAGTGGAATGCGGAACACGAGATTGATGAATAAAACGACGAAGACGAGCACCGCTGCTGCCTTATCGGCAATCTGACTAGCATCCTCTACAATTGCCTCGGATTGTACATACCAGAGATGAACGGCAAGTGTTTCGCCCGGGGAGAACAGATTGAAGTCCCACATCTCTCCGGAAGTACTCAAGCCCGCCGTAAGAATAATAACCGCTGATTCACCGAATGCACGACCTGCTACCAAGCATATGCCCGTAATAATCGCTTGAAGTGCTACGGGTAGAACGACTGTACGAATCGTCTGGAACTTCGTTGTGCCAAGTGCATAGGCTGCATTGCGCAGCTCAGCCGGCACATCGCGAATCGCTTCTTCCGTAACGCGGCACAGCATAGGCAGGTTAAGGAATGCCAAGCTTACTGCCCCGCCTAGTATCGTGAGTCCAACCTGGAAGTACTCTGCAAAGATAGCAAGTCCGAGCAAGCCGAACACGATCGAAGGAACGGATGATAAGGATTCCACGCACATGCGAAGCCCTTCTGTAAAGCGATTTGCAGGCGCATACTCCGCCATATAGATACCCGCCCCAACTCCAATTGGCACAGAGATTAGCAAGGACAAGATCAAGATGTAGAACGAGTTGAACAATACTGTGCCGATCCCGCCCCCCGCATCCATCTCTTCCGGAACCTTCATTAAGAATTCCAAGGTGATGCCAGGCAGCCCCTTGCTCAATATGGTGAACAGCAGCCAGAAGATCAGCATCAGCACCGCTATTCCTAACGCATAGAACAGCCCTGTAGCCGCCTGATTATACAGCTTGGCGCGATTGTTTTGGCCGCTTGCTGTGAACGAACTCATGCGCGAGCGCCCCCTCTCTTGCTAATGAAACGAATAACGACAATCAGCAGGAAGGAGATGAGCAGAAGCAGGAATGCCATCATATGAAGCGCGTAGTTCCATGTAGAATCGAACTCCACGTTCGAGATTTGCATGACGATGTTGCTCGTAAGAACCGCTGTTGGCGTGAATAACGAATCGGCAAGCTGTGCCGTATTCCCGATAACCATAACAACGGCCATCGTTTCTCCAATTGCACGGGTCATACCCAGAATAATTGCTGCAACAATCCCCCGCTTCGCAGCCGGGAGTACAACTCTCATAATGACCTGCAAGCGGGTGGAGCCTAACGCATAAGCCGCTTCCCGATATTTCTTCGGTACGGCTGCAATCGCTTCGTCACTGACCCGGCATATTGTCGGTAATATCATAAGAGATAGAACGAGCGCGGCTGCCAGCAAGCCGTCTCCCAAGTTCTCCCCTGTCCATTCACGAATAAGTGGTATTAAAACTGTCAACCCAAGATAACCATATACAATGGAAGGAATCCCAACCAGCAAGTCGAGCACTGGTCGTACGAACCTTTTGAACCACATTGGAGAGATCTCCACAAGCAGAACGGCCATGCCAACAGAAATCGGAACGGCAATCACCAGGGTTAGCCCTGTTAATAGTAGTGTGTTAATGATAAATGCACCGGCCCCGAATTTCCCATCTTCCGGCGTCCAATCAAGTGATAAGAAGAAATCTGACAGCGAAATGTCGCGGAAGGTCAAAATTCCCGTCTTGCCAATGAAGAAAATGACCAGTCCGAGCACAACACATAAAGCTAAAATGCACAGCAGGAATAAGTACTGGAACAGGCGGTTCGTAAATCGTACCCGTGCATAACGATCGAACCGGCTTTTCTTGGATGTAGTTAGGATATTGGCTCCGGCTACCGGCGCCAGCTCTTGAACAGGCGTGCTCATTCTCGTTCCCCCATAGAACAACCAGCCCCCGACTTCCTGAGGGCTGGCCGTGAATGAAATCTCTTACAGCGAATCGTTCAACTTACTTCATTGCGGAAATTGGAATGAATTTCAATTTTTTCAACGAACCTTGTTGGAACTTCGCACTTTGAATGTATTCGATGAATTCTTTCGTAGCGCCTGTTGGTTGGCCTTTTGTCATGTAGTAGCCATATGCCCATACAGGGTACTTGCCATTGATTACGTTGTCTGAGGAAGCTTCTACGCCGTTGAATTTAACAGCTTTCACATCGCTGTTCACGTATACAAGGTCGATGTAGCCGATTGCGTTAGGCGTTGTTGCAACAGCTGTCTTCATGTCGCCGCTGGAACCAACTTCTTTGTAGTTGTCCTTCTTCTTCGTAATGTCGCCGCCATCCAATGCTTTCAATTGGTAGTTAACGCGCGTACCGGAACCGAAGGAACGAGTGATAACTACGATATCCGCGTTATCGCCGCCAACATCTTTCCAGTTCGTAATTTTGCCGGAGTATATGCCTTTCAACTGTTCAGTTGTCAGGTTGTCTACCTTTACGTTTTTGTTCACGATTGTCGCGAATGGAATTACCGCTACTTTGTGAGCCACTTGACCTTCGAATGCTTTGAATCCTGGAACGTCCATGCTTGCATCCCAGTCGCATGCGCCGATTTCAGCGATGCCTTTCTTAACAGCTTGTGGACCAGTGATAGAGCCTTTACCGGAAGCTGCAACTTTCACTTTTGGATGCAGCTTCTGGAACTCCTTCGCTGCTTGCAATGTCATTGGCAGCAATGCCGTTGAACCATTAATTGTTACTTTGCCTTTCAATTCGTCCTTAGCCAGAGCTGTAGACGCTCCTCCAAAAGCTGAAGATACAAGGAATAAAGATGCGAGAATTGCCAAAGATGCGATTTTTAATTTTCTCATTGTTAATGCTCTCCCTTCGGAACTGTTTATTTCGTTAACGTAACCGCTTGATTATTAGCTACCAATTTCACTTGTCCATCCTCGATAACCGCAACTTGAGAACCGTCTGCGGAAGGGAATACTTCAGTAATCGAACCTTCAGTTGTATACAGCTTCGACTTGGAGCCATCTGCCTTCACCACATAGATGCTCGACTTGCCGTCTTTCTCTGTTGCAGCGATAATCAATTGGCCCTTCGCAGAAATAACAGCAACGGATACATCTACATCAGCTACGAGATCCGATACCTTCTTCTCCTTCGCTTGAACAACCTTCAATACGCTGTTCTCAACCTTACCCTCTGTATCACCGCTCACATAGACAGCTCTTCCGTCTGTCAGCAGGTTCGGATACAGCTTGTTGTCCGACGTAGTTGTCAACTGAACCGGCTTCGCATCCTTCGCAGTCAGATCCAGTGTGAACAACTGGGAGCCTGCTCCGGAGAAGTCGATGGATAAGGAGTCTTCTGTGCTATCCTTGTCATTTTTCGCTACGCCTGTAATGTTAACTGCGTACAGAACCGTCTTGTCATCAGCCGACAGGCGGATGTCCGACTTATTTTCTACTTTATCAGCCAACACGCTTGTAATCTTGCCGCTGTCTACGTTCACGTAAGCGATTTTCTCTTGCTTGTCCCCTTGTACAAAGTACACTTTTTTACCGTCTGCGGACCATGTCAGATCGGTCTTTACGGAAGTATCTTTACCAATTGCTTGTGCAGTTCCAAGGCTCAGATCCATCAAGTACAATTGACTGGACTCATTCGTAAATACGCCCCACTTCAGGTCAGGCGATACTGCTGTGTTTGCTGCGTTCTCGTTAGAAGTCAAAGCATCGTATATCCGGTATGTAGAATTCCATTTATACAATTGAACCGTTCCATCAGATTCGCGAGCAGCTATCACTTCACCGTTGCTGTTCATGCGCGGGGAGCTGAAATCTCCCTCGAGAGGCTTCACACTAACAACATCCAGCTTGCTGCCGGAACCAGATACTTCTCCGCCAAGTGCTTCAACAAGTGCGTTAAGCTCCACGTAGATCACACCTTTTTGCTCTAACGGTGCAACTGAGAAGTTCTTCGTAGCGCCATCAACTTCATAAGCGCCCGAGTTCACTCGAACCGTAATCGTCTGCGCTGGGTTGCCACCAACGAGTGTAATTCCGCTCTTGCTTTCTTGGATATCTGCGCCAAAAATATTGGCGATGTCGCGAACGGAGTACAATACCGTTCCTTTGACATTCAGTGTGCGAATATTGCTGCTTACACCATCAATCCCGATTGACAGATTGGATGCTTTTGCTGCTTCCTTCGTCACTGCTGCGATGCTTACTTGCCCTTTGTTTGCTTCCGCTGCGCTAACAGCACTAGTAGAAATGATCGTAGATAGTGCGAGCGACGTTGCGATGACCGTTAACATGTTACGATTCATGTCTTCACCCTTTTCTCATGGCAATAGGTATTGCAATAGGCTTCTGGAAGTATTTTCACATACGAATGTTAACGGGAATCGTGAGTAATATTTCGGAATTGTAAATTTTCGGATTTACGCAAACAAAAAAAAGCAGCCCTGATTACCCAAGGCCGCCTGCTCCGAATTCTCACGTTTTTCGTTCACTCTACATACATTGCCTGCAGTTCGCTTACTCTGCCAGATTTACACCTAATCCCTTATTCATTAATCCATTGATAGAACCATATCTCGAGTTCATCGTGTCACTACTTCTTCTTGATGTACAGCATTGTATTGCCGCCGCGCATGAATTCATAAGGAACCGTACGTTCCTGTACCTCACAGCCAAGATTCTTGGTCTGCTCGATCACGATGTCTACTTGAGGTGGCCGCTTCCCTGCCAAGTCAATCAACGGGAAAATTCGTACTTCCTCCTTCGCTACACGAAGCAGCTCAACGAGCGTATTGCGGTGAAACGCTTCATCCAGCCGATCTCCGTACATGAAGAGGAAATGTGCGGAGAGAACCACATCAAACTCTCCGTCCTCGAAAGGGAGAGACGGAAGAGTCGCATGAACATACCGATGCGGTTCTTCCCGTCGATGTACTGAGCAGTCCCGCAATGCTTGCAGTCGATGGGCTCGCAAGCCATCGATATCACCGAAGAACCCCCACTCGTATTGTTCAGCAGCATGCGCCATCTGCTCCATCGCATGCGCTACATCCTGTATTCCCTTCCGCTGCAAATCATCAGCAGCATATTCATATGCGATGTCGCATGCCATAACATCAATCCCCTGACGAACTGCCGCTGCGGTGAAGGAACAAGCCCCTGATGGGCAGTCTAATATGCGCTTCCCTTGCAGATCTTCGATGTTCAAATCGAACATGCTGATATATTCATCGTAGGTTCGCCCGATAAATACGATACGCTCCAAATCAAGCTTCATAGCTCTGTCACTCTGTTCAATCCCTGGCATCTTCATCTCTCCCACCTTTTATTCATTTACATCTGCTTGGAATAGGGGCCTAATTGTTTGCCCGTAAAGCGATATGGGGAGTTCGGATTCTTGAGCCACATATTCCCCTTAACGATCAAGACATATACGGCAGCAAGGAAGTAAACCGTCCCAATGATCCAATCAGATGTATGGACAATTCCTGTCGTTGTAATATGAAAAACATACCAGCACCCGACAGGGATGTGCAAGACTAACACAGAGAAGAGTCCGGGATTGTAGAGAGATCCTGCCTTACTATTTGCGAAAATACCATGCCAGATTAATTGAAAGAACCCCATGAACATGGGAGCGAGACCAAGCCATATCACTTCAGGGAACAAGACGGGCAGCAAATAAAACCCATAGGCAATAATCAGGTTAATAATCATAGCCGAATGCGGGTTCAGCGGATAATTGTGAGGATGCTTGCTCTTGAATAGAACTGCATTGAACAAGCCCCCGAAGTATCCGGGCCACCGATATTCTTCGAATTGGTGAACCAGAATTGCCACGAAGCTCAACCACAGCATCACCGTGATGTCAGGAATCGCAGTTCCTCTTACCAACAAATAGATACACACCATGACAGCAACAACCATTCCAAGATCCTGCCAATACTTTCTGAGAACATCCATCTCGATTGCCTCCTATTCGCAGGGACACAGCCTCTGCATGTGTAATGGACTTCATCATCATTGCAAGGTTGCTAGGTTCAAGAACGAGTTACTTCAGGAATGGCATCATTCGAGCAAATGCAAAAAATTCATGATTGTAATCTTGAATCTCGATGGAAATAGCGTGCAAACAACAAGTCAATCTGTGCTTCGACAGACGCAACTGCCACTCCCGTACCGGATTCAAGCAGAGGCTTCATTAAAACAGGGAGAAACACGGCACCGAATAGCTGCATCATCATCATTGTTAATCCTTCATGATTGTCCTCGCGCGTAATCTCTTGAATTGTACGCTGAACTTTGTCAAAGCCGACAGCTTGCAGAAATTGTCCATACTCTTGCTGAGAGGCAAACATGGCAGAGCCAGCAGTAATTGTACGTGAGATAATCGCTGGATATTGTTGAATGACCTGTACATATTGAATCAGGAACAAGCGCAGTCGTTGCAGAGGCTCTATGCTGCGATCATCAAGAATGTTGAACGAGCTGCGGAAGCCCGATAACAATATTTTAATCGCCTCATTGATCAGAGCATCCTTCGATCCGAAGTAGTAGTTGATTAGTGCGATGTTCGTGTTGGAGCGCGACGCTACTTTGCGAATCGTAATCTGCTCAAATTCTTCCTCCTTGATCATATCCAGGGTCGCATTCAAGATCTTCTCCTTCGTCTCTAGCGACTTATCAGGTTGCTTCATTCCTAATCCCTCCCGCACATAATTTAAACAGTGATTTAAACAATGTTTAAATCATCGTTTAACCATATACTACCACTCCTGTTTTATCCAATCAACCCTAATTTGATCCAGTTCCACATTCGCGTCTTCAGATGCGTGTCCCCGTTGCATATCTACGTTTTTCACATAAAATAGAGCTTATATTTACGCGAAATACTTACATGTACTTGAAATATCACTTACATATACTTAAAATCAGAAGTATGAGGTGGAGAATATGTACCAAGAAGAGCGCCTTCTGCGCATATTAACGCATTTAGAAGAGCAAGACACGATGACTGTCGGAGAAATCTGCGCGATGTTCGACATTTCCAGAGATACGGCAAGGCGTGACATCGTGAAGCTGACAGAAAGCGGTGCCGTAACACGTACCCATGGAGGAATTACGCTCCCCCGGCTGGAACAGAAGATTGAAGCCTACGCTGCTCGACTGCATAATGAACCAGACGGCAAGATGCGCATCGGACGCCATGCCGCTAAGCTTGTTCAAGATCACGACATGATCTTTCTGGACGTATCGACCACAGTGCAGTGCATCATACCGCATCTAAAGCCTGCTCACGCAACCGCCGTGACCCATTCGATTGATAATGCTTGTATGTTGGCTGAGCAAGCCACGATACAGACCCATCTATTAGGAGGCATCGTGCAGCCGAAGACAAGACATTTATCTGGCTACTCGACACTAGGCAAGCTGCGTGATTTTCAATTCGATAAGGCGTTCTTAGGCGCAGCAGGCATCTCGGAAGCAGGCATTTATTATCATTATGAAGAAGACATATATATGAAGAGAGAAATTGTTAGCCGTTCAAGACAGACAATCGTACTTGCGGATTATACGAAGCTCGGACATACCCATTACTATCGGGGGCTATCCTTGTCCGACATCGATATTCTCATTACGAACCAGCCACTGTCGCCTGAGCTAGCCAATGCGATGAAGGCCAATCATGTGCAAGTGATCATAATCTCTTAACCCATCAAGGAGGATGAATGCAATGATACGAGCCGTTTTGTTTGACTTTGACGGGACACTAGCTGATACCCTTCCATTAACACTTCATGTGTTTCAAGAAATATTCAAACGATATGACAATCGAATGGTATCGAAGGAGCAAATTATTGCGATGTTCGGCCCGACGGAAGAAGGCATATTGACTGCAAATATGAAATATAGAGGTCTATTGCCTTCCGCCATCGAAGAATATTTTGAAATGTACCGCAATTGGCATCCCAGCCTTGTACATGCTTCACCAGCAATTATTCAGATGCTGCAGCATTTGAAGGAGCATGGCATATCGATCGGCATTATTACAGGCAAAGGGCGGCGAGCGTATGAGATTTCCAGTGAAGCGCTCGGCTTGACTAAGTATGTGGATATCGCCATCACAGGCGATGAAGTAACGAGGCCGAAGCCCGATCCTGAAGGCATTCACGCGGCGCTGGACGCATTACATATTCGCGCCGACGAAGCGATTTGGATCGGTGACAGCAACGCTGATATTCAAGCCGGCCTTGCCGCTAACGTGCATACGATAGGAGCTAAATGGTTCGATACTGTTCAGTCGGCCACATTCGAGACAGCTCCACATGACATCTACTCGAAGCCGGCAGAGCTTATCGAACTGATCGAACAGTCGGTAGAAAACCCAGCTCTCGATTGGAGACAGCTGCATTGGGCCAAGCGGATACAAGCTCTCGCACAGATCGGCTTAACGTACACAGAAAACGCTTACGACCGCGAGCGGTATGAAGAATTGCGCGACATTAGTATCGATATGATGGCTAACTGCACTGAAGCAGATAAGGAACAAATCCGGCTATCCTTCGCAAGCGATACAGGTTACGCAACGCCGAAGGTAGATGTCCGGGGTGTCATCTTCCGTGATGGAGAGCTTCTGCTCGTCAAGGAAAAGGCCGATGGAGCATGGTCTCTTCCCGGCGGATGGGCAGATATCGGCTTCTCTCCATCTGAGGTTGTTGTGAAGGAAATCCAAGAGGAATCCGGCTTCCAAGCAAGAGCCATCCGACTGCTTGCCGTGCTAGATAAGCGGTTCCACCAGCACCCGCCTGAACCGTTTCATGTGTATAAATTATTCATCCTGTGTGACATTATCGGAGGGGAGGCTGCCAGCGGCACAGAAACGAGCGAGGTAGGCTTCTTCCCCGAACATGCGCTGCCGACATTGTCGGCTGAACGCAATACGGAAGCGCAGCTGCGCTTAATGTTCCAGTTGTACCATCATCCCGAACAATCCGTAATCCTGGACTAAGCAGCATATCCATTCTCTGTTCCTGTACCTGAGACGCTTCCTATGCTATTCTATAATCTCATCAACAAAGAATGGAACGGAGTGGCGAAGTTGGCTCAGTTATATTTTCGATACGGCGCAATGAATAGTGGGAAATCCATTGAAATATTGAAGGTTGCCCATAATTATGAAGAGCAGGAGAAGTCCGTATTGATCTTCACCCCTGCTGTAGATGATCGGGACGAGAGCGGTTATATATCTTCTCGCATTGGTCTGCGCCGCAAGGCAATTTCGATCCATGAAGACACTGATTTATTTGAGATCGTACAGCATCATGAAGGACCCATTTCCTGCGTGCTGATTGATGAAGTCCAATTTTTGGATCATGCTCAAATTATGCAGCTTACCCGCATCGTCGATGAACTCGATATTCCTGTTATGGGCTTCGGATTGAAGAATGACTTCCGAAATGAGCTATTTGAGGGCAGCCGTTATATGCTGCTGTATGCGGATAAAATAGAGGAAATGAAAACGATATGCTGGTTCTGTGAACGCAAAGCAACGATGAATCTGCGTGTTGACGCCAATAACCGTCCTCTCTATACGGGAGAGCAAATCGTAATCGGCGGTAACGATACGTACTATCCGGTATGCCGGAAGTGCCATAAAAATCCGCCATTGCAATCCTAGAAACTTATAACGCCCTTGAAGCCACATGCTTCAGGGGCGTTCTCGTGCTATACATAAAAAACCTTCCATGTCGCTTGATTAGTCCCGCGAGCCTTGAGCTTGCTTGGATACGTGCACCTCATACAACAATCCGCTATCGAACAGCAATTCACGTATCTCTTCCTTCGTCATTGCCCCCTCTGCAGATGTGTATTCCCCCACAGCCATAGAAGGATACGACGCATAATGCTCATGCAGTCTCGGCAAGCCTAATAGAGGAAGAACGATCAAATAAGAATCATCCGCCTTCACGGTATGTCGGCTCTCACTTTCCGAGATGAGAATATCATGAATCTTCCCTTTGCCACTCGACGCTGAACCTGTAAAAATAAGCCGTACATCTCCCCCGCCACACATTTCTATAAATACCTCAGCCATATGCACTAGAGCGCATGACGGTATCTTCGTCGTGTACAGCTCGCCGCCAATTCCAGATTGCAGCGCCTTCAGCAATAAGGCGACGGCCTGCTCCATCGGCGTGAAGAAACAGGTCTTCCCCCGATCCATCATACTAACAAGCTTCTTATTCTTGATCTGATCCAGCAGTACATGAGGTACACTCCCGTGTGTTCCTAGAACATTGCTGCTGCGAACAGCGATAAATCTCGTGGATTCGCTCACGATGTTGGCGTTTATTATTACATTCTCACCCATCGCCTTCGTCATTCCATAGCAGCTCGTAGGCTCCACGGCTTGATCCGTCGATGCAAATATAACTGCCTTAACCTGATTCGCAATAGCGGCCTCAATCACATATTGTGTGCCAACCACATTCGTCTTCAACGCTTCTTGCGGGTGCTCCTCACAAAAGGATACATGTGTGAGCGCAGCGAGATGGAAGATATAATCGACCCCTTGGCATGCCTGATGGAGGGAGTCTTGATCGCGCACATCGCCAATCCAGAACGCCAGTCTTGCATCCTCAAACTTGCGGCTCATAATGAACTGGCTCGTCTCATTGCGCGAATATACGATAATTCGAGCAGGACGATGCAGCAATAATTGTTCAACGAGGGCGTAGCCCAATGAACCGGTTCCGCCTGTTACTAGAATCGTAGCATTAGCTAACACGCCGTTCCCTCCTATAGATATAGGTTGCTGGTGCAAAATGAAGATTATACTACTTATAAAATGCACCCATAGATAGAAGGGTTTGGACAAACGATAGGTAGGCATCGAAAATAGGCCGCCTTACCCCTCGCACCGATTGAACACTGTTCTTATCCCACTGCTTCACTTGACGCACAATAGTCGACATGTGATCGATCCATTCCATATAACGGTTCGCCGCCTCTACCTCTATCCCTTAAAGTGAGAGATAAATCGAGCGGATCTTGCGTGATATCTGTACAAACAGCAGCGCTACTGGTTGAGCTGAACGATAGTCTGGAAGGACGGCTGGACTTCGATATTCGCCCATCCACCACAGAGCCCTCAGCACCTATATAAACACCCGTGAACATATTCTGGGGGATACTGCACCCTACAATCTCTGCGATTCGCCAGCTCCCTGTATGTTGTTACTGGACTTCACCTGTTATAATTATGCCAAGGCGGCAATCATATGTTCATGGATGAGCGTCGCATATACACGACCACTATTAACACATGTTCAATTTTCAATACAAAAGGAGTGCGGCTTGATGAACTGGATGGAAGAAGTATTAAAGCGCAAGGACGATCTGCTGCAGGATCTGAAGGGATTGCTCAGCATCGAAAGTGTGAAGGATGCCAGCACGAGCGAACCTGGCAAGCCTATGGGGCAAAATGTAGCTCGCGCGCTTGATTATGTGCTGGACATGTCCCGTCGCGACGGATACCGTGTAACGAACCTGGACGGATATGTAGGCTACGCCGAATATGGCGAATCGACGAGTGGCGAATATGTCGCAGCACTATGCCATGTTGACGTCGTCCCTGCAACCGGACATTGGACAACCCCGCCATTCTCCCCTGACATTCGTGAGGGCAAGCTGTTCGCGCGTGGCGCCATTGATGATAAAGGGCCTACACTTGCAGCTTATTACGGCTTAAAGATTGTGAAAGAACTCGGCTTGCCATTGAAGCACAATGTGCGCGTTATCTTCGGTGCAGATGAAGAGAGCGGGATGGAATGCATGAAGACCTATACGAAGCGTGAGAAAATGCCGCTATACGGCTTCGCTCCAGATGCCGACTTCCCCATTACACATGCGGAGAAGGGTCAAATCAATACCCGCTTCCTGCTGAAGCCAGACGATTCTGCTTCCGGGCGTCAAGAGGGGCAGCTAGAGCTCGTATCCTTCCATGGCGGCGGTGTTGAGAATATGGTGCCGGAATCTGCAACAGCAACGATCTCTGGCGAATCAACTGCTCTTACAGAATTGGCAGCCAAGTTCGAGAGCTATTACACAGAGCAGCAATTGAAAGGTTCATCCGAAGTGAATGGCAATCAAATGACGCTCAGCCTCAAAGGGAAATCCGCCCATGGCATGGAGCCTCATCAAGGCATCAATGCTGCACTGAAGCTGTTCGGATTTTTGCGTTCGTACTCCTTCCAAGCCGATGCTGACCGCTACATTCGCTGCGTCGATGCTTATTTGACGGACGATCACTTGGGCAGCAAGCTGGGCATTGCGTATGAGGATGACATTACAGGGCCATTAACCGTCAATGCAGGTATTTTCGAATTCGGAGCGGACAAGCAGCCATTCTTCCATCTGAACATTCGCTTCCCAGTCACACAGGATCTACCGACGATTCTGGATACATTGGCAGCGAAGATGGATGCATTCGGCTTCCTCGTAGAGGAGCCTGACTTGAAGGAGCCGCATCATGTCGATGCAGAGCATCCAATGATCAAGGTGCTGCAGAAGATTTATGCGGAGGAAACACAGCTTGAGCCTACCTTGCTGACAACAGGCGGCGGTACATACGCTGCATTCATGGAATATGGAGTCGCATTCGGCGCCTTATTCCCAGGAAGAGAAGAGATGGCTCACCGCGTAGACGAATACATCGAGATCGAGGATTTGTTGAAAGCAACTGCGATTTATGCCCGCGCCATTTATGAATTGGCGAACTTGGACGCATAACAATAACAGAGGTGTCATCCTGCTGAATACCATCAGCGGATGACACCTTTTCTACGTAAAAGACATTCTTATTTCAGTGCACTCAAATGTTCATGCACAAGCTTCCATTCGCCACTGGTTTGCTTGAACACATTGGTCGCTCTTCCGCTCCCTGCTGCCTGCTTCCCTTGATAAAGGCCGCTCCACTGATACGTGTACAAACAGACAGCCGTCTGTCCGTCCACGGCGATCCACTCCACATCTGTCGCACAATAGACTTCATCCTGAATCACGTCCCACGCATGTTCGAAATACGCCCTAATCTCAGCCATCGTTGAGCAGGTACGATCCGAGAACCAGTACACTGCACCATCATCCAAACATGCTTGCACATTTGTGAATTGATGCGTATTTGTCGCTTCGATGTAACGTTCCAATGCTTGCTTATAGCCCATTGAACTGTTCCCCTCCCCATTCATCTTATCCCATTATTTTCAACAACCAACTCGCGGGAATCAATCCAAAATTCTTCATGGAAGGGGTTCACCACCGTATACGAATGGAACGAAATAGTCAGATAAGCTGAGCTGTTACACAGCGTCTTCCCCATCCTTGACTTGGACAAGCGGTAATCGAATGATGAATGTGGTTCCTACACCAATCACACTATCCACCTCAATGGAGCCGCCATGCTTATCAATAATATTGTAGCTCACCATCAGTCCTAGCCCTGTCCCCGTATCCTTCGTCGTATAGAAAGGCTGACCCAGTCTGCTCACTTTATCTGCTGGAATCCCACAGCCTTCATCCTGTATGGATATAGCCGCATAGTCGCCCTCCAGCTTGGCTCGTACATAAATGCTGCCTCCCCCTGACATCGCTTCGATTGCGTTTTTGATCAAATTAATGAACACCTGCTTAATCTGATTCGGTTCACAATCCACCCAAAGCGCCTCTTCCGATAAATCGGTTACAATATTGCTGTTCTTCAAAGTGGATTGCACACTCATAAAGGCGATGATTTGTTCCATGAGATGGATCAGATCTGTCCTTCGACTATTGACCACATTTGGCTTCGCGAGAATGAGCAGCTCATTGGCAATTACTTCGATGCTCTTCAGCTCGGATTCCACGATATCGAAATACTGCTCCTTATCTGTCTTCATCGTACGCATCAGCTTCAGGAAGCCGTTAATCGACGTCAGTGGATTCCGAATTTCATGCGCAATGCCGGCAGCAAGCTGCCCCACGATGGACAACTTCTCGGACTGCAGCATTCGCTCCTCTTCCTTGCTCCGATCGGTTATATCTTGATAGACCCCTATAGTCGCCTTCTCCCCATGAAATGTCGTGGGCAGCGAGAAACCTTCAACCCGCTTCATCTCTCCGTTTGCACATCGGATATCATATTTTACTGGCCCGAGCTTAATACCCTCCCGATACTTGCGTCTTCGCTCATACACAAGGTTGTGATTCGTAGGCTCAACAATATCAAGCACTGGCTTGCCAAGAATGCCGGCTGCTTCATCCGCACAAATTAAATTAATCGAGGCACGGTTCATATAATGTATAATTCCATTATGCGTCACGATGACAGCGAGGGGCAGCATTTCCAATAACGATTGGAAGGAATCCTCCTTCTCCCTCAGGATCGCTTCCGTCTGCAGATGCACTCGTTCTGTCTGTTTGCATACCGTAATATTTTGAAATTGAGAAAAAAAGAAAAGCGGCTTGCCGCTCTTATCCAGGACAAGCGATACGGTAAGCAGCATCCATATCACTTCTCCTAACTTGCCTATGTAACGTTTCTCAATATGAAAAGACGAAATCTGTCTGTCCAGCAGCTGCTGAATATGTAGGATACTCTCTTCCAGATCGTCTGGATGGGTAATATGCTGATAGTCCAGAGAGAGCAATTCACTTTCTGTATAGCCGATCATATCGCATAAGGCTTGATTTGCATTCATAAATCGTCCTTCCAGCGAGACGATCGCCATCCCGATCGATGCATTGTTAAAAGCTAAATCGAACATATCAATTTGCTCCAAATGCATGTAAATCTCCCCTCCAATTCATCACAAACCCACATTTACCCATTTATCATTATAAATCGCTCTTCCTATCATCATCAATTAAAATCTTGCCAAATTCCCACAATCGGCGCAAAGAGGTACCGGCTCACCTGCATCAATATAAACTGGTACCCATAAAGCGAGTGGATCAGTGCGCAGATTGTTGGAAGATAGCCTACGAGAAGGACGGAATCAAGGGACTAGCGACTTGCGCAAGAACCAAAGGCGTAAAAAAGGATGACCCCTGAACGATACAGGAATCATCCCTTAAGTGTGGCTTAACTTTTGTTACGGCTCCAACAGGTCGTATTTCGTTTTGAGTGCAACAATTAAAAAGGCTCATGTCAGTTTCGTGTAAAATGGGAGTTATCATACACCCATTCATACAGAAGAACAAACATGAGCTACACCCATCTTAGCATAATTGAACGTAGTAAATTAGAAGACCAAGGCTTCAATGAGAACGGCAATCGCCCTTGTAAATGTCTAGGTTGGATACCTGCTAACGAAGCTTTCATGAATGAGCTGTCGCACATTGCTTGACAATCCCGTCTAACTAATAAACCGCAATTGGCCCATAGGGACCATCAATAATTTCTATTTTCGTTTCAAAAATATCTGTCAAAACCTCTGGATCCATAACCTCTTCTACTGTTCCAAAAGCGGCAATTTGTCCATCCTTCATTGCACAAATTCGATCAGAATATTTGGCTGCAAAATTAATATCATGCATAACAGTCAGAATTGTTCTTCCAAATTCATTAGCAGCAAGCCTCAAATGCTCCATCATTTGAACAGAACGAGCAACATCAAGATTGTTCAGCGGCTCGTCCAAAAGTACATATTCAGTCTCTTGGCACAGAACCATTGCTACATATGCCCGCTGCCTTTGACCACCAGAAAGCTCATCTAAATATCTATTTTCTAGATCAGTCAATCCTAAAAAATCGATATATTTAGAAATAATAGCCTCATCCTCTTTCGTTAATCTTCCCTTGGAATAAGGAAAACGTCCAAATCCAACTAGTTGTCTAATCGTAAGCCTCGTTACAAAATGATTTTCTTGACGCAAAATCGTTAAAATCTTTGCTAAGTCTTTTGATTTAGATTCAGTAACATCCATATTTGCTACCTTAATTTGGCCTTCATCCAAATCCAAAAGTCTTCCAATCATCAACAGTGTCGTAGACTTTCCAGCACCATTTGGTCCAATTAATGAAGTGAGACCCGCTTTTGGTATTTCAATATTCAAAGGCCCTATTTTCACCTTGTCCGAATACAATTTTCTAACATTATCAATCTTTATCATAGAGCCCTCTTCCTTAAAACTGCAATTAAGAATATGATTCCACCAAATAATTCAATAATAACGGAAACGACGCCTTGGGCATTGAATACATGATACATTAAGAAGTATGCACCGGTTATTATCAAAAACCCTATAGCAAGAGACATTGGAAAAACATATCTATGATCATAGGTTGGCGCTGCTTGATAAGTCAAAGTTGCAACTAAAAATCCATAGAAAGTAAGTGGTCCAATCAAAGCCGTTGAAATTGACATCAAAATAGAAACTAATATAAGCGTATAAATGATACTCGATTGATGCTTTACTCCAAAAGAAGTAGAGACATCCTTTCCAAGTGACAATACATTTAGATTCTTAGAATGAGCAAGAATTAACAATGCTACAATGATTACTATAGGAATTACAATAGGAAAATAGGCAGCGTCTGCATGATTAACAGAACCAAACAATCTAGCCTGTAAAATATCAAACTCAGAAGGCGAAAGAAGTCTTCTCATAAAAGAAGACACAGATCTTAGCCCAGTGCCGATAATAATTCCAACCAAAAGCATAAGCTGCAAGTTTCCGTACTTTCCAGACAGCAACCACCCATAAAGGATCAAACTCATCATGACCATAACAATAACTTGAATGATAAAAGGTACAATACCAGTAAAATTCACCAATGCACCAACACCAAAGAAAAATATGGTGCTCGTATGTATGGTTGAGTATAGTGATTCAAAGCCTAAAAGTGAAGGGGTAATAATTCTATTATTCGTAATCGATTGAAAAGCAACAGTGGATAAACTCTGACAAATGGCAGCAATAATCATGGCAACAAGAGCTACCATCCTTCTTTTAGCAACTGGAATAAAAGAAGGTGAATCTATCGGAACTGGATTGTTATAAACTAAAAGTCCATATGAAGAAAGGAGGCCCAAAACAAGTAATGTTATGAGCAGTATCCAATAACGTTTTTCTTCTTGCTTAGAACGAAAAGCTCTAGCTGATCTATTTTTATTATGAAGGCTAGAATCGATAACGACATTGTCGTTATTTCTATATTCCAATGCGTTCATCTTAGCCTCCTTGGTTTTCTTTGTCTCAACAAAATAGCAATAAATACGACTGCACCCATTATTCCGAGTATTAAGGATACAGGTACTTCAAAAGGCATGATAATTGTTCGAGAAATGATGTCACAAACCGTTATTGTACCCATTCCTATCACACATACCCAAGGCAAATTACTTCTAAGATCGTCTCCCCTAAACATGGAAACAATATTGGGGACAATTAAGCCTAAAAAAGGTAAGTTTCCGATAACAGCTGCAACAATTCCAACTGCTAAAGAAATAAGACCCGTACCCAAAAGAACGACTCTATTGTAATTGACTCCAAGACTTGTTGCAACATCTTCCCCTAGTCCAGCTAAAGTCAGTCTATTCGCATACATAAAAATAAGAAACGTAACGACAACAATGATCCATAAATATTCATATCTTCCAATTTGGACTGCCGCAAAAGAACCTACAAACCAAGATTCAATACTTTGCGTACTTTGAAAAAGGAGGCCAATAAAAGTGGAAACTGCAGAAATGACAGCTCCAAGCATCAACCCAATAATTGGGACAATTAAAGACGAACGAAGTTTCACTCTTCTTAAAAATAAAAAGAAAATCATAGTTCCTATAAAAGAAAAAACAATTGCACCAGTCATTCTTAGAACTAACGTTGGTGCAGGAAATAATAAATAAACAACAAGAAGTCCTAAACCCGCCCATTCAATAGTTCCTGTTGTGGTAGGCTCAACTAAACGATTCTGTGTAATAAGTTGCATAACGAGTCCTGCCATGGCCATGGCAGCCCCAGTAAGCATTAATGCAGCTGTTCTTGGAACACGAGTAATGAAAAACATCTCCATTCCATCCTCTTGTCCGCGTATATCATAAACTCCGGTAAATAGAGATATAATTCCTAAAATAATAACAACGATAATCGCAAATATAAAGGGTTTTGTCCATAACTTGTTATGGTTATAAAGCCGGGGTTGAGAATTATTCTCAACCCCAGAAATTTTTTGTATTGTCTTTTTCAGCACGATGTTATGCTCCTTTAGACTACTTAGCTAAAGTACTTGCCATGTTTTTAAAGATCTCAATGAAAGTTTGGATTGATTCATTTGTATAAGTGTCATTTGGTGCAAATATAATCTGTCCTTTAGAAACAGCAGTTACTTTTTGAAGAGCAGGTGAATTATTAATCACATCTTTTGCGGGAACAGCTTCACTTTCAGAAGATATTGCAGCATCACGATCTAGTACGAAAATCCAATCCGGATTACTTTTTGCAATAGCTTCAACAGAAATCTCATCACCTTTATGACCTGATGTAGCATTTGCAATTTCTAAAGCTGGTTTCCATCCAAACATTTCAAACATAGGTCCCCAAACACGTCCAAAACGTGGAGCTGAGAAGCCAATATTCCCACCAGAAACTTCAACACCCATAACTGTAGCCGTTCCGTTATAGGCAGACTTAGCGTCTTCGATAGATTTATCAAAATCAGCTACCAATTGTTTAGCTTCTTCATTTTTATCAAAAATTTGTCCTAAAATAATTGTGGAATCCTTAAGTCCTTTTACTAAGTTATCCCCAGGCTTATCAGCTTTCTCAGAAACATCAAAATTCAGATCAATAACGACTGCATTCGGCACTAATTTTTTAATCGATTCATAATGGTTAGCAAATCGTTGACCGACAATGACAAGTTCAGGGTTTGCAGCAGCGATAATTTCAAGATTTGGTTCACGGTGATTCCCAATGTTTTGAACTGCTTCATCTTTTACATACGGTGATTCCTTAGGCATTACATCCTTTGGAGCAGCTGCTAATTTAATGTTCCAATCAGCCAAAGTTTCAAAAGTTCTGCTATCCAGAGCAATTACATTTTTAGGGTTTACAGGAACAGTAACCTTTCCATGAGCATCAGTAATTTCAACCGTTGAAGCTTTAGCAGCTTGGTTTTCTTGCCCAGTTGTTTCCGTTTTTCCATTTCCATTACTTGAAGTTGAGCAAGCTGCCAACATTACAACAAAAATTGCTAAAAAAACAGTTACTTTAAATTTTCCCATTTTCCATACTCTCCCCTTATATAATCTTAATAGTCAAACGGATTATTGAATTGATGAAATTATTATCTATGTATGTTTTTATGCGTGACTTAAATTATGATTATCTCTATTTCACTATGGTGCACAGCGACAATATAAAAACAGTATCGATAATGATTATCAATTGCAACACTATACTTAGTATATCAATTCAAAATATATTGTCAATTATTTATTGCCAGCTTACATAAATTTATGGAACACCAGGCTATATAAGCCCAGTTAATCACAGAAGATTGTCCCACGAAAAAGCTATGACCAATAAGGGACAAATCATAACACTGCCAAGGGAATTTCTTATATGATTATAGAAGCTGTTATTAATCTAGCGATAACGATTGCTGCCGCCTGCCTGTGTGTTATATTCGTTTTTGCAAAAGTAATTTATCAAAGAGTCGTCATGATTGGCGTAATTAAGGGGTGAGATCATGTCCACATCGCAGATTGCGTTGTCGGTCATGTCGTACAACATACGACATGGTGAAGGAATGGATCACATGTATGCTGCGAACCGCATCGTGGAAGTGATTCGTGCGTCTGGAGCAGACATCATCGGTTTGCAAGAGGTCGACCGTTATTATTCAGCTCGAAGTAATTACGAGGATACCATCGCGGTGCTCGCTGAACAGATCCTTTCACATCAGCATTACCCACTCAGCAGCGATGAGAGTGAACAGCGCGGTCTGCTTGCAGCTGTTCTTGATGTAGACGGAATAAATCTACATTTCTACACTACACATTTGGGATTAGCACAATCGGAACGGGTCGAACAAGTGAAGGAGATAATCAACATCGTCGCGAGCCATACAATGGAACCGTGCATCATTACGGGAGATTTCAATGCACATCCAGACTCTGTTGAAGTTGCTAGCATGTCTCCAGCATTCTGCAGCGCTTTCGCAGATGAGCATGATGCCTTCACCTTCCCTGCAGGCAATGCTGTCGAGACGCTCGATTACATATTCGTCAATCATCAATCGGGAAATATCGAAGATAGAACGGTTATTCATTCTTCACTTGCATCGGATCATTATCCGATTGCAGCCAAGCTGCTGCTATAGCGCCGAACCGTTATAGGGTTCATATCGCTCATCCACCCGCACAACAAAAGGCTGCTCCAGAGATAGAATCTCATTGAGAGCAGCCCCATTTAACGATAGGCCCGATGAGTGACAATCCCGGGGCTCCATAGGAATGGAAATATCCCTGCGTTCTCTTAAAGCGTTTGTTGCAAAGATCCAGTTCGCCGCCAAGCCTAATGTATCCATGACCTCTATTGCTTACAAGACATCACTTGGAATGCTTCGATTAGAAATACCTGTTCTTCCTCTGTAAATGGAATGAGGATGTTTGATTGATTCTTTGGTGCATCTGCCTGCGCCACCGATGCAGGGCTTATTTTCGCAACGGTATATTCGTACAGCTCCATAAATCGCTTCATGAAACGCTGTGCTTCCCCCGAATCTGGACTTACCTGGCTTGCAATCAGCTGTTTCAATTCCGTGAGCAATGCAAAATACTTTCGATCCAGTTCTGCACGTTCTTCATTGCGAAAATTATAAATCGGATTGCCCTCTAGGTTGTGCGACTCTATGTGCTCTTCTTCCCACAGAATCGAATGCACGATAAAGCAGAACAACCGCAAATCAATGATAGGATGATTCGAAATGATCGTCCCCATATGATCCAATTGATCTATCATGAGCTGAATCCGCTCCTGCTCCGCTATAAGCTCCTTTTTCTTGAACGCAATCACGCTGCGAATATGCGCTTGTTCTACCTGTGGCTTGTCTAATAAATCAGCGATATCTTTCAAGGAAAAACCGATGAACTTCAATGCTTGGATTTGCTGCAAGCGGCTGAGATCATCTGCATTGTACAGCCTGTGTCCGCCTTCTTTGTAATCACTTGGTGTTAGCAGCCCAAGCTTGTCATAGTATCTAAGCGTTCGAATGGTCATTCCTGTGCGGGCAGACAACTGCCCGATCGTCAGCATATCGGTTGTCATGGGGTTTCCTCGATTCTGTCTACTTTTTCAGGTAAGGTATGGCTGGATAACGATAGGCTTTCTTAAGAGCAATCCTTATCATTGCATATAAAATGATCACCGTTTCAACAAGTAAGACTATGTACTTGAACCATGGCGGCAGTGCATAGCTCACAATAAAGAACGGCAAAATGGTTAAATGAAAATTCAATGCTGTGCGGCTAGCATCACGATAATACGATTCTGTCCTTATTGTCACGAGGAACATTACAAGAGGTGGCAGGACGCCAAGAATTAATGAGATGGCCAGCATGAATTGGACGATTGCAATTTCTTTGCGTGTTGGTTTGTTCATCGATTGTCACCTTTCTACTTGAATTTCTCAAGTACTAGCATAAAAGGTGACGCGAGTAGAGGTTCAACCCCTTGCCTATAAGCGGTATGACAACAGCAACATTACGGTCATTGAGTCCTTCTGGACTCATGGAATTAATTTATCTATAACTGATAGGCTCATATTAAAAACGCCGACTGGGGGGAAAAGCATAAAGAGAGAGTTCTTGATGCTAGAACGATGGAAGACGAAAAGCTCTAAATAAAACAAAGAGTTACGCAAAAAGAGGGAGGGATACAAGAAAAACTGTACAGACCGAACAAAGAAAAATTCAGAGGAAGCTTCGGAGATAGATTGATAAGGGGGAAACTGAATCGAAAACGGAAATGCGAATCGAGCGAGTACCTAGAGATTCGAAATAGTCGCGAAAGAATGGGGAAGCGGATCAAAATAAAATATCCGCTGGAGAAGCTGCCAGCGGATAAGATATGACATCGGTAAAGTCGACCAAGCTGCTGCTGTTCCGGTCTGCTATACCTGCTTCTGCAAGGTTCGCTGAGCCTTGCTTACAATTCGCGCTGTTGCCTTTGAGTCAGACTCATTCGTCCAGCGCTCGCACAGCTCCCTTACCCAGTCCGGATTCGTCTTGCTCGCATCATTCAGCCAGTTGCCAACCGAATCCTGCACATACTTCGCCGGATCAGATCTGAGAGGCTCTAGCAGCGGAAGCGCCTGCCAAGGACTCTGCTTCAATGCCTCAATATGCTTCGTCCACACGCCTCGTGGACGCGTCGCTTCCGTAGCGAATCTCCGTACATTGGCATCCGTATCAGATGTCCAAGTGGATAAGATGGATATGGCTCCCGACAAATTCGACTCGATATGAGCGCGCACAGCCATCCATGCAATCTCCCTAACGCCGAAATGGGAGTCAGCCGCAAATCGGTGAATACGTGACAATGCTTCGTCGATAGACATGGAGTCATCACCGCCTGCCATGTAAGCCCCCCAGCATCGAACGGAATCCGAGCGATGTTCGGCGATCGCCATAAACGGCTTGGAATCTGTGACGGGCGCATCCTCGGTGCTGCAAGATTCATATAGTCGCTGCCCGATAAGCCGTATCGCCTTCATGCGGCGTATACTATCCGTTTCCTTTATTTCTAGAAGCAGATCGGGAAGCTTCTTCTCTAAGCCAACTTCCGGCAATACATGCTCCAGCAAAGTCATATGATCTACAGCAAGCCACTCTGTTAAATTCACGCTTTCTAACCTTCCTGAATGTAATAGCTGCTGGACTTCAACCGGAATATTCGCTTCTTTCGTTGCACCTTTTCGCTGCATAATCGTATCTGGGATGGAACAATCCAATTCAATTTCCTCCTTTGCATCAGGACGAGGTAAATCTGACTCATCTTCATAGAGAACATATCCCTTACGTATTCTACAAATGGAAATGGATCCCTCTATCCTGTTCCCTTCCCTCTGCTCTCTAACCTCCTCCAATAAAAAACGACCGTTTCCCATCAGGGAAACAGCCGTTGTATAACAGATGAAATCATCTGCTTCATATAGAATGACATCAATTACTTGCTAAGCGTATCTGTCAGTACAGGCACGATTTGCTTCTTACGGGAAACAACGCCCTTCAGCAATGCCGTATTGTTTTCCAACGTAACATTGTACGCTTTCTCAACTGCTTCTGTCTTTGAACCAAGTGCCAGCGCCACAGAGTCACTGTTCAAGATATCTGTTACCACGAATACGAAGAGGTCAAGACCTTTCGTTGCGATAATGTCGTTCAAAGCCGCTTCCACTTCAGCTTGGCGGGACAACACATCGTTCACGTCTACTGCGTTCACTTGTGCGATTTCAACCTTGGAGCTGCCCATGGAGAATTCTTTCGCATCAAGAGAGATCAGCTCAGCAATTGTTTTCTGGCTCAAGTCAGCACCAGCTTTGAGCATGTCCAATCCGTACTTCTCAACGTCTACACCAGCGATCTCAGCCAACTCGCGAGCAGCTGCTACGTCTTGCTCCGTGCAAGTTGGGGATTTGAACAGCAAGGAATCCGAGATGATTGCAGACAGCATCAAGCCAGCGATGTTTTTGCTGATCGTTTTGCCGTTTTCTTTGTACATTTTGTTCAAGATCGTCGCTGTGCAGCCTACAGGCTCAGCACGGTAGTACAATGGACCGCTTGTCTCAAAGTTCGCAATGCGGTGGTGGTCGATAACTTCAAGCACTTCCACTTGTTCGATATCGTTTGCACTTTGCTGACGCTCGTTATGGTCAACAAGAATAACCCCTTTTACTTCATTCGCTACCGTCTCTACCAGACGAGGCGCTTCTGCTTGGAAGGTATCCAAAGCAAATTGTGTTTCTCCGTTCACACTGCCAAGACGAACGGGTTCAACGTTGAGGCCCAATTGTGTTTTCAAGTCTGCATATGCGATTGCGGAGCAAATCGTATCGGTGTCTGGATTTTTATGTCCGAAAATAAGTACCTTTTCCATTTCGCTAACTCCCTTTTTACACGAGATTTGTAGTGAGAAGAGTATAACGTAGATCGTCTTCCTCATTCAAGATTATACCGCAAATGTTGGTAAAATCCCATTCCATTAGTAGGAATATTATTGTGAAATAAACGGTGTTGAGCGCAGAAAAGCAGTGTCTTGCACTTGATCTACGAGAAACCGTGCAACATGGGTATTTGATATTTTCGTACCCGGCATATCATATCGGTCAACCTTTACTGGCTTCATGACATCGCGTTCATGCACAAACGGCAATCGCACAAGCGTCCAATCTAGATCGCTATCCCGAAGCACGCCGAGCTCCCGCTGCCTGTCCCGAATAAAGTCCCCATAAAGTAAGCGAAATAAGCGTGCACCCATTCGGTTCATCCAGGACTTGCGATCCCCTTCAATATCAAGCGATCCTCCTGCAACCCCAATGTACCTTCGAATACCTGCTTCCTTCATGGTTTTCAACAAGCGCAGCGTCACTTCACTATAGATTGGCTTGTCCCGCATTGGCTGACCAAATGCATTAACTACAGCATTACTGCCTGCCAGGAGAGAACGAATTGCAGTTTCGTCCGATACGTTTCCTTCTATTATAATGGCGTGCGGTGACTTCAATTGGACTCGCTCTGGACGACGAGCTAGAATGCGAACCGTATATCCTTGTTCAATTGCTGTCGCAGCCACATGCTTCCCTACTGTACCTGTTCCTCCTACGATCGCAATCGTTTGCCTAGACAATATCCTTCTCCCCCATTCTTAGAAATGCCAATATTCTTTGATACGTGTCCACCCATAAAACGATCCATATTTTTCATATAAGTGCATACTTCCCCCACCATGTCATTCTGACGCCGAGAACTTGTTTCGGTTCTGCCTTTACAATACCTTATCACCCGCTTGATGTTGGTTTAACTTTGTTTGTTTATGATTAGAGACGTAAACAGAAGGAAAACAAAACGAAAACTAAATGAAAAAGGAGTCATGAACTCATGCGAACTCATCGTTTCATGAAATGGACAGCAACCGTACTTGCTTCCGCATTTTTGCTTGCAGGCTGCTCATCTGGACAAGCTGCGAACGAAGCAGTCGACGCTTCCAAGCTGACCTTGGATCAAATTGTGGAAAAGGCCAAACAAGAAGGGCAAGTCAACTCGGTCGGCATGCCTGACACTTGGGCGAACTGGGTGCAAACCTGGAACGATTTAGGAACGAAATATAGCTTGAAACATACGGATACAGATATGTCCAGTGCTGAAGAACTGGCGAAGTTCGAGTCGGAGAAAGACGACGCAACCGCTGATATCGGCGACGTCGGTATCGCATTCGGACCGCTTGCGAAGCAAAAAGGTCTAACACTGCCATACAAAACATCTTACTGGAACGACATTCCGGACTGGGCTAAAGATGATGAAGGACACTGGCTGCTGGGCTACACGGGTACATTGTCCATCATTACAGATAAGAACAAAGTGGCAAACCCGCCGAAATCTTGGGCAGACATTAAAAATGGAACATTCAAAGTCGCTGTTGGCGACGTGATGAAGGCAAACCAGGCGCAATTCGCAGTTCTTGCTGCTGCTTACGCATTCGGCGGTGACGAGAAGAACATTCAACCGGGCATCGACTTCTTCGCAGAGCTGGCGAAACAAGGCCGTCTCGCTTCCAATGATGCAGGTCTTGCGAACTTGGAAAAGGGCGAAGTCGAAGTTGGATTCCTGTGGGACTTCAACGCACTAGGCTACCGTGACAAAATCGACAAGAACCGCTTCGAAGTTGTCATCCCGCAGGAAGCTTCTGCAACAAGCGGCTATGCAACGGTTATTAACAAGTACTCGAAGCATCCGCATGCAGCGATGCTGGCACGTGAATACATTTTGTCCGATGAAGGACAATCCAACTTGGCTCGTGGCTATGCTCGTCCAATCCGCTCCAACGCGAAGCTGGCTGTCGATGCAAAGGCATTGCTTCTCCCGGATGAAATGTACAAAAACGCACAGCCTGTGAAAGATTTGAAGGCATGGGAAGAAACAACGAAGCAGCTTCCACAGCTGTGGCAGGAGCAGGTACTCATTCATGTCAAATAACATCACGAACCGCTCGCCCAATCACAATAAGCTCATCTTCATCATGTTGGATGGCCTGCGCTATGACACCGCCGTCACGCAGATGGGGTATATACATCACTTGGTGGAATACGGCAAGGCAGCGCGCTACAAAGTGCGCTCCGAGCTGCCAAGCCTGTCTCGCCCGCTCTATGAGGTGCTGATGACCGGAACTCCGGTATGGCGCCACGAGATTGCAACGAACCAGACTGTGCGGTTATCGCACGAGCGCAGTCTGTTCCACTTAACTCGGGAACAAGGACTTACGAACGCGACTGCTTCTTACTATTGGGTAAGCGAGCTGTATAACTCAGCTCCATTCCACCCAGCTGTTGATCGCATTCAGCTCGATACAGACAAGCCGATTCAGCATGGCATCTTCTACTTCGAAGATCACTATCCTGACTCGCACCTGTTCGCTGATGCGAACTTCTTGCTCATGCAATATGCTCCAGACTTCTTGTATGTCCATTCGATGAACATTGATGATGACGGACATAAGTTCAGTGGAGATTCGGCGCAATACCGCAACCGGGCACTGGCGGCGGACATTATTCTTGCAAGCGTGCTGCCAGCTTGGATGGAGGCAGGCTATCAGATTATTGTTACGGCTGACCATGGCATGAACAATGATGGCAATCACGGCGGAACGACAGACGCCGAACGCCATGTTCCACTGTTTGTCATTAGCAATCTGGTGACCCCTGGCGTCTATGAACAGGAAGTACCTCAATTGCAGTTGGCACCACTTGCCTGCCGCTTGCTTGGCATTGCCCCATCAGAAGCGATGCAGCCGCTATCTATGTTGGAGTTCAGGCCGGCGTCTCCGTAAGGGGACGCCTTTTGTTCACCGGTTCGCTTTTGATCACGAAGTAAATCAGGAGGTAACTCGACATCGAATCTTGCACTCACTCTCGAACTCCGCTGCTCATGTAGTCTCGCCTACACTCCGCTGCTCGTTCTTCGAGTTTATGCAACCTTCTCGGTGCTGAAAAGCGAACTTTTGATCATTCTAGAAAGATTACGTGCAGTGTGGCACGAAGGCTTTCTAGAATGGAAAAAAACATACCTTTAGACGCGGTCGCTCATCATGGGTTACCTCGATAGAAGTTTTTTTATCACGAAGCAAATCAGGATGTAACATTACAGGAAAGGAGTACGCGCATGAAACGGATCAACAGCATGCTGTACATCACGATTATCCCGCTGCTTATCTTTGTGGCGCTATTCATGTTCGTCCCGCTCTTCACGATGATTTCGGGAAGCTTTCAAGAGGATGGCGGCGGGGCATTTACATTCAATCAATACAAAGAAATTTTTACGAACCCCTATTACTGGAAGGCATTTGAGAACAGCATTCTCATCTCCCTGCTGTCCAGCCTTATCGGCATCATTGCCGCCGTATTTGCAACGTATGCCCTTACCCGCTTTCCGAAGCGCGTACAAGAGCGGCTGCTTGTCATTACGAACCTTACATCGAACTTCGCAGGCATCCCGCTCGCCTTCGCCTTCATCGTCCTGCTTGGCAATAGCGGATTGTTCACGCTGCTGTTCCGCCAATTCGGCATTGACATGTCGGAATCATTCAATCTGTATTCATGGTCGGGATTGACCGTTATTTATGTGTATTTCCAGCTTCCGCTGGCCATTATGCTGCTCTATCCGATGTACCATGCGATTCAAGACAACTGGAAGGAAGCCGCTTCCCTGCTGGGCGCATCCCCCTTTCAATTTTGGAAGCGTATCGGTCTGCCTGTACTTCTGCCGGGGATCGCGGGTACATTCAGTATCTTGTTCGCGAATGCCATGGGTGCATATGCCTCAGCTTATGCCTTGACAGGAAGCAACTATAACCTTGTCCCCGTACGTATTGGCGCACTCGTATCTGGGGACATCTTCGCCCGTCCCGAGCTCGGCAGCGCCTTGGGCGTACTGCTCGGCTTGACGCTGCTTGCAGCCATGCTCGTCAATGAATGGCTGACGCGCAAAGTTCGGAGGGATCTGCTATGAAACGATTGACTCATTCTCTGCCAACACTAGCCTTTGCAGCGGTATTGCTCTATTTGTTCATTCCGGTCATCGCTACCATGCTCTATTCCTTGGCGACATCGTGGAATCAAACCATTCTACCCGAAGGCTTAACATTGAAATGGTTCGGCGAGCTGTTCCAGGATACACGCTTCATGCAGGCATTCGGTCGTTCCCTGCTGCTCAGCAGCGTCGCTACCGTAACAGCGGTCATCGTCATTGTGCCGGCTACGTTCGCGATTTCCTTGTACGCACCGAAGCTAGAGCGCTGGGTTCAGACGCTCGTCATGCTTACCTATGCCGTTCCTGGCGTTATTATGGCTGTCGGCTTGATTCGCGCCTACTCTGGCAAAGGCTTCTCCATGATTATCATCGTCTTCGGTGCTTATGTCATCGGCATGCTGCCGTTCATGTATCAAGGGACGCGCAACAGCTTGCGCGCTGTTCAGGCAGGATCATTGATGGAAGCTGCTGAGTTACTAGGAGCCAGCCGCATGAAGGCATTCCTGCGCGTGATTGTTCCGAACATTATGCCGGGCATTCTTGTATCCGCACTCCTCTCCTTCTCGATTCTATTCGGAGAGTTCGTGCTCATTAATATTCTCGTCGGAGGACGCTTCGAGACCATGCAGCTCTTCCTGTACGCACAGCTGAACAAGAGCGGCCATATCGCGAGCGCCATTACCGTAACCTACTTCATTCTGATGGCCATATTGAGCGCGTGGATCGTGAAGCTGACGGGCCGTACTTCCAAGCCAGTCGCAGAGCCTGAAGAAGACATCGTGAGCAGCAGCATTCCGACTACCCAAGCAGCAATGAGCAGGGAGGCTTCTTAAATGAGCTACGTACAGATGAATCAAGTAATCAAGACGTTCCATAAACAAAAGGTGCTGAACAGCATTGATCTTCATATTCAAAAAGGCGAACTGGTGACACTCCTCGGCCCAAGCGGCTGCGGCAAAAGCACATTGCTTCGCATCCTGTCTGGACTGACTCCGCTCGATGGAGGGACGATTCACATTGATGGTAAAGATGTGACAGGGATCGAACCGAAGGATCGGGAGATCGGCATGGTGTTCCAGTCCTATGCGCTGTTCCCCAATATGACGGTAACCGACAACATTGCCTTCGGCTTGACGATGAAGAAGATGCCGCGTGATGCGATTCGCCAGGCAGTTGGCGAAATGATTGAGCTCACCGGGCTTCAAGGCAAGGAGAAGTCTTTCCCCCGTGAGCTCTCTGGTGGGCAGCAGCAGCGTGTCGCACTTGCCCGCTCGCTTGTTACGAAGCCAAAGGTATTGCTGCTGGACGAGCCGCTTAGTGCGCTTGACGCGCAAATTCGTAAAAACCTGCAGCAGCAGCTGCGCTCCATTCAACGTGAATTGAACATGACAACAGTACTTGTCACGCATGACCAAGAAGAAGCGATGGCCGTTAGCGACCATATATACATCATGAATGCAGGCAATATCGCGCAGCATGGCTCTCCGCAGGAGATTTATACGCAGCCAAGCAGCGAGTTCGTCGCAAGATTCATTGGCAGCTATAACGTATGGAATGCCGAAGCCTTGGGGCAAATTGTACCGGACTACTCGCTTGCAGACAGCAAGCTGTATGCCATTCGACCAGAGACGTTCTGCGAGCAGCCGCTCGTTGGCGGCATGGCCGTAACAGGAACGGTACGCAATGTGACCATGCTTGGCAATATTACGCGGATGGAACTAACGGTTCAGGGTCAGCATGTCGTCGTCGATCAGATTCATCGCAATTCCGATTGGGTGAGCGTCGGCTCTACCACGACGGTATACCTCCATCCGAAGGACGTGATTCCGCTTCATGATGCTACTGCCTGAAGAACGTAGACAGCATATTTTAGAACAGCTGAATCGACATGGCAAAATTCAAGTTGCTTCCCTCGCCAGCGTGTTAACGGTTACGCCCGAGACCATTCGCAGGGATCTCGACGAGTTGGAAGCAAAGCAGATGCTTAAGCGCGTGTACGGAGGCGCGGTTGCGTATTCGCATGTGAAGATTGAACCTCATTTTGATAAAAAACGAAGCATCGAGCAGTCGGCAAAGAAAGCAATCGGGGAAGCTGCAGCCGCGCTCATTCAAGACGGAGATACGATCGTGGTCGATGTAGGCACGACGACTGTTGAGCTTGTTCGCGCTATACGCGGTGTCGTCGGCGTTACGATCGTGACGAATTCTATTCCTGCTGCCGAACTGCTCATGGAACGGCTGGAAGCCAAACGATTTGACGGCAAAGTCATCGTACTCGGGGGAGTTACGCATCCAGAGCAGAAATCGATTGCAGGCGCCTTAACCTGTGAACTGCTTACACGCTTCCACTTCGATAAGGCATTCATCTCCTGCGCAGGAATGACACCAGCGGGAATCAGTGATTACGACATGGAGGAATCGATCTGCTCCACCTTAATGATTGAGCAATCCGAGCAGGCATATGTGCTTGGAGATTGTACCAAGCTCGGGGAGACACAGCTGTGCCGCATCTGTGACATGAGCAAGGTCACCGCCATCATATGCGATGCACCAATGCCGGATAAATGGAAGCGCAGCGGATTGCAAGTAGGTTGGATTACGACGGCTTGCGAGCCATAAGAACATAGCGAAGTTATATGTCGAAGTAACACATCACTTCATACATCACGAATGAGCCACTATGACATAGGATGGGATGCGATCATTATGCTGTATTATGTAGACTACCATATGCATTTGGAGGAAGGCCCTTATTCGTTCCGCTGGCTTGATCGTACGAATCAAGCATTCGATCACTTCCATCCAATTGCTGAACCACTCCATTCCCGTGCATGGCTCGAAGCGAGTTATGCGCGTATGCATACAAGACTGCAGCGAGGAGCTTATGACGAATCATGGCTCGATCTCTATTTGCAAGAAGCGCTGCGCAAAGGACTGCGGGAGGTCGGAATCGTAGATCATCTCTATCGGTTTCGAGAGACGCTCCCCTACTTCGAACGTCACCTCGATATCGGAGACTCCCCGCTTGGTCGCCTTCAGCATACATGGCTGCATCAAGTATGCACCGAGCGGATGGAGGATTTCGCAGCTGCCATTCAGGCTGCGAAGTCGAGATGGGCCGCACAGGGTGTCGAGCTCCGTCTCGGATTAGAGGCGGATTATTTTGCAGGTGGAGAGAAGGACCTAGAATCATTCATTGCGATGGCGGATTGGGACTACGTGATCGGGTCGATTCACTATGTGGATGGATGGGGATTCGATAATCCCGAGACTCAGTTCCGCTTCGAGCAGGTTGATCTGTGTGAACTGTACGGACGCTTTTTCGATGATGTCGAACGAATGATTAACAGCGGTCTGTTCGATATTGCCGCCCATTTAGACAATTTGAAAGTATTTAATTATCGCCCAGCTGAGGAGCTGCTTCTCCCGTACTACGAGCGAATCGCACAAGCATTGAAACGGACAAATACAGCTACAGAGGTAAATGCAGGACTGTTCTACCGCTACCCGGTCAAGGAGATGTGTCCGAGTTCCTCCTTTATCGATGTTCTGCTTCGACATGATGTCCCCTTTACCCTATCATCGGATTCTCACTTTCCAGACGACGTCGGCAAATACGTGGCGGACAATGCCCTTATGCTTCAGCAGCGCGGTCAAGCCGAAATTGCCACATTCTATCAGCGCAAACGCATCATGCGACCGCTCGCAACTTCGACTTCTTAATAAAGAAAACGCAAAGCGAGCTGCCCTTTCTCCTATCCCATGAAAAACAATCCCCGGCGCAACGACTGCACCGGGGATTTCATGTATATTATTTTATTTTCTTTCGAACCGGTTCGAATAACTGCAGCCAATAAGCGTTGCTGCTTCCTGCCGGGCTGTCATTTCGTATATGCTCCTCCAAGCAGAATCTTGCCTCCGAATCAGGCTCGTAGTCTGGATGCTCGTTCAATTTCTCCATCAATAATTGCCACGATCCCGTAATATCATCTGTACTCTCCATCATGGCATACACCCCGCCGGAGAACCTAGCCTCCGCCAAATGACTTGGTATATCGATATTTTCTGGAATGGAGGCATATGCACCATAACCGTAAACGTTCGATTCAACGTCAGGGAGTGGTTCTTCATTTTTTCCAAATAGCCGTGCCGTTCCTTGCAGTTCAGCTTGCACGAGCCAGTCCGCTAATGATTCGATCGCTTCTTCTTCTGGTGATGCGCTTACGACAACATGGCAAGCCATTCTCATTGGTGGAAGGGTTACGAATTTGATCGATGCTAGAGAATAACTCCACTGATTACTCATTGGCATTGTCACCTCATGCTTCATATTTGAATGTAGGGACGGTACATGACTTAATTGCAACAGCAATTGAGCAGTAATCGGTTCATTGAGGTACTTGTACGACTGCTCCAACCATTTCCTCAATGTTATTTCCTTCGATATGCACTCATTTTTGTGCTCAATCATCTCGTGTGCATACTGAGTCATTACCTGATGTGCGGTTCGGAACGTCATATCCGCCAGCACCACTTTAATCTCTCTAATCCCAATATTGAACCCTCTTAACCAGGCTGTAATACGGATTGCAAGCACGGTCTGTTCATCATATATCCTCCAGCCAGAACTGTCGCGCTGACTTGCGAATAGCCCTTGCGACTCCCAATGGCGCAGGGTACGGCTCGTCACACCGATTTCCTGCGATAATTTATCGATTCCTATCATGTTGCTCATCACTATCATCAACCTCTGTCACTTGACGTATCATAAGGCGCCTTATGAGGTTATTGTATCAGTTGTCGCAGCGTCAATTGCAATACGAAACTTCGCTCCAATCACTAACAAATTATCGTTTTGACCGAATGGTTCAGAAAACTTACGTTTTACAATTATCTCCATCAATGCTAAAGTAGTTCGTAAGATGAATATGACGTGAAATCCACTAGGGGAGCCGCATAGGCGGCTGAGACAAGAATTCTTGGACCCTTTGAACCTGATCCGGGTAATACCGGCGGAGGGAAGTGGAGCCGGCCTCATGGTCTTTTTGTATGGACATGATGAAGCCGCTCCATTTCGGGGCGGCTTTTTTTGGCTGCCGCGAAGTGCTCCCTGACCAGATTTCAGCATGCATTCATCCCCTATCCAATCATGCGGAGGTGCTGTTCATGCTTACATTTACGGAGGAACTGAGACACGAAGCGGAGCCGATATACGATGCCATTATGGAGCATCCGTTCGTTCGGGGTATTGCTGAGGGTACTGTCAAGAAAGAACAGTTGATTCACTACGTAAAGCAGGATTTTGAATATTTGAATGCCTTTATTCGGATTTATGGCATTGCGATTTCCAAATGCGACAACCGAGAGACAATGGCTCTTTTCAACGAGCAAATCTCATTCGTACTGAATAGCGAGACACACCCCCATCATAATTTTTGTAATGTGGCAGGCGTAACGTTCGAAGAACTGCAAGGCTTCCCGCTCGCCCCTTCTGCGAGCCATTATGTGTCCCATATGCTTACCGTGGCTCACGAGGGCACACTGGAAGATATTATTGCGGCTTTGCTGCCGTGCCCATGGACATACACGGAGATTGGACAACGCTTGCTCAAAGAAGTAAGTCCAGATGAGACTCATCCGTTCTATGAGTGGATTCATTTCTATGGAGACCTCGGCGGCGGAGTTACGGACAAAATGCGCCGAATGCTGGATGAATGGGCAGAATCGCTGTCGCAAGCACGCAAGCAGCAGCTGAAGAAGCATTTTCTGACCAGCTGCCAGCTGGAATATATGTTTTGGGACATGGCTTATCAAATAGAAGACTGGCCGGTAAGCTTGACGGAGAAGACAGAGGTGAAACAAGGATGAATGATATGCCTCTCTTCCCCCAACGTATTAAGGAACGGCGCCCCCTCATCCACAATATGACGAATATCGTCGTCGCTAACTTTACCGCTAACGGTCTGCTAGCCATTGGAGCCTCCCCTGTGATGGCTTCAGCCAAGGAAGAGGTAGCGGACATGGCCAAGGCAGCAGATGCGCTCGTATTGAACCTTGGCACGCTCGATACTGACATGATAGAAGCTATGCTAATCGCAGGGCGGTCGGCGAATGTACATGGCATTCCCGTTATTCTCGATCCAGTAGGCGCAGGCGCAACGCCGTATCGGACGAAGGTATCTGTGAAGATGCTTAAGGAATTGCGCGTCTCGATCGTGCGCGGCAACGCCGCTGAAATAGCCCAGCTTATGGGGGAAGCAGGCGAGATCAAGGGCGTGGATTGCGTGGAGTCTGAAAGTTCCCTCCGCTCCCCTGAAGCGTTGTTCGATCTTGCTGCGCGGGCAGCCGATCGATTCGGCACCATCGTTGCCATTTCGGGAAAAGAAGATGTCATTACGGACGGCACAACCGGCTATATCATTGAGGGCGGTCATCCGATGTTAACGAACATTACAGGAAGCGGGTGCCTGCTGACATCGGTAATCGGCGCATTTGCTGCGATTGAATCTGATTTATTGCTGGCAGGAGCCGCAGCGATGTCTTATTATGGGTGCTCAGCCGTCCATGCCTATCGAACAGCGGGCCACCGAGGGCCTGGCAGCTTCCAAACCGCATTTCTTGATGCCTTGGCTGAGATCGACCAATTCGATACAGCAGCATCAACGATCACCCCTCGCCAAGCCTCCGTTAGAAGGAAGGTATGGCTATGACGGTTGCACGAGCATTGACGATTGCCGGTTCCGATAGCGGTGGCGGCGCCGGCATTCAAGCCGATATCAAGACATACCAAGAGCTGAACGTATTCGGCATGTCAGCGATTACGGCCGTGACTGTACAGAACACGCTTGGCGTTCATGGCGTTTACCCGCTATCTCCTGAAGCCGTTGCTGAACAGATAAATGCCGTCGTAGAAGATATTGGGGTTGATGCTGTCAAAACAGGGATGCTGTTCAGTGCAGGCATTATTGAGACAGTAGCGAATCGCCTTGAAGCATTCGGTTTGAACAACGTTGTCGTCGACCCAGTCATGATAGCCAAGGGAGGCGCAGAGCTGCTGCAGCAAGATGCCATAGAGGCCATGAAGAATCGCCTGCTGCCGCTTGCGCTGATTGTCACGCCGAACATCCCAGAGGCAGAAGCGCTTGCAGGAATGAAGATTGTCACCCTGCAAGATCGGTGCAAGGCTGCGATAAGAATTGCTGATTACGGCGCCAAAATGGTCATCATCAAGGGAGGCCACGACATGACGACCGAGCTTGCTGTTGACCTACTCTATGATGGGACTCGCTTCACACTGCTGGAAGACCGCAGAATCATGACCAAGCATACTCATGGCACGGGCTGCACTTACTCGGCAGCGATTACGGCAGAACTTGCGAAGGGCACTGCTCCCAATGAAGCGGTTCGTACTGCGCGGCATTATATTCAGGCAGCAATTGAGGAGACACTCGGGCTTGGCGGAGGCAACGGCCCGACAAACCACTGGGCATATCGGCGGCGGCAGATGGATGAGGTGGTCAGATGACAAGTGTAGAGAGTCGCGTAGCAGATGCCCGCATGCGTTCCTATTTGCGGCTGTACCTTGTGCTCGGCAGCGCCAATTGCAGGGCAGACCCTGGATCGATTGTCGAAGAGGCCATTCGTGGAGGGGCAACGATGATACAATTTAGGGAAAAGGGCGCAAACGCGCTGAAGACTGCAGCTAAGAAAGAACTTGCAATGCGCATTCAGTCGGTGTGCAGAAGACACGACATCCCCTTCCTCGTGAACGATGATGTAGAGCTGGCGCTTGCCTTGAATGCGGACGGGGTTCATGTTGGCCAGAGCGACGAGCCTGCAGCGCAAGTCAGGGATCGCATCGGCAATAAAATACTCGGCGTGTCCGTTCATTCGGCAGCTGAGGCTCTGCTGGCTGAGGAACAAGGAGCCGATTATCTCGGCGTTGGGCCGATATATTCGACTGCTTCCAAAGAGGATGCTCTAGAGCCGCAAGGCACTGCAATCATTCAACGGCTAACAGAGATAACATCACTGCCGATCGTAGGCATTGGCGGCATTACGGCAGAGCGTGCGCCACATGTGATTCGAGCTGGTGCAGACGGGATCGCTGTTATCTCTGCAATTACCCATGCGGAAGATAGGTATCAAGCTGCGAAAATGCTCGTTTCCCGTGTAACTGACTCGATTACGCGTAACTTTGCCTAAGTGTCGCACTCTCTCTCATCATATACTTACAACAAAACGAAATTGTACACTTTTACTAGAAATTTATGCGATGAACATGAAAAACAAGAGAAACCCTGTGTCTTTTAACAAAGACAGGGTTTCTCAACAATCTGAGAATCCGCTGAATAAGCGGATTCTTTATGCGTTTCTACTACTTGTTACCAAGCTGCTTCGCGGAAATATCGAAAGAGGCCTTACCCTGTTCACATTCACAAAATCTAGTGATAATACCGCACTTCATCCCATCCCCCCTCTACACCGCATGCTCCAGCTTCATCAGCTCATCCGTCCGCACACATTTCAATCCGCGCCGATGCGTCTCGGACAGTACGTCTCTCAGCACCATTATCATCTGCTTCGGAGCCTCTCGGTCAGCGCCGAACGTATCTCCGCTGTCATGCAGTACTATAACTGATCCGGGCTCGATTCGCTCTGACAACAGCTTGCGCAAGTTGCATTCTCCCGTATCCAGCTTCCAATCCCGCGCAATAATCGACCATAATACGAGCCGATACGATTTGCGCAGCAGGAACAGATCTCCCATATTCAATATCCCCCATGGAGGACGATAGAAGGTTGGCCGCTCCCCTGTAATGCGTTCAATAATGTCCGCAGAACGTTCCACATGCTCGCGCCTGATGTTCCGAGGCGTCATGACCCAATTCGGCATATGCGTATAATTGTGAATGCCAATCTGATGGCCCTCCTCATGCATGCGTTTCACAAGCTCAGGATACTTCTCAGCCTTGCTGCCCAGAACAAAAAAGGTAGCCTTTACGCCCCGCTCGCGCAATAAATCAAGCAGCTCAGGCGTGTAATCAGGATCCGGTCCATCATCGAACGTAAACGCAACATGACGATATGCCCGCTTCCGTCTCGCCTTGCGAAACACGCCCCATCCGCAGATTCGGGTCAATAAGAAAGGAAGCCCCATATAAATAGCGATCAGTACAATTAATATTCCTGCGATAATATTGTCCATGTTATCTCTCCTACTCCTTCACCCTATTCACATATCGATCCATTAACGTGGCACGAGACATCATCAGCATCTTCGGTACCAGCTTCGATCGCTGCTGCTTCAAGCGCTTGGCTCCCTCCGGATTCAGCATGCGGAGCAGCAAACGCAGATATATGGTAGATACTCGCTGCATCCACTTCGTCTCCAGAGGGTGCAGCTCGAAGCCTAATCCATAAGTGATGCCGCGATGAAGCAGTGTTATCCCAGTCAGCGCCTTCACCTTAGCCAATTCCGGATTCGTATTCACAGCATGGCCGACCAGCTTCAATGCATCACGCAGCCTGCGCGCCGTAACAAGTGCAGCCCGATCCGCACCAACGGAGCGAGACAGCTCCAGCACTTCCCGATTATCAAGGTGAATCTCGCATACATAGTCGCCTTTATGAATATAGCTTCCATCCTCACAGCGAATGGAGGTGCCTCGATGCGTCCGTACGACAACTTTACATATTCCGAACTGTGACTGATATACACTTCGAAGAGGCGTGATCAATTCAAATATAGCCTCCCACGTCATCCACAGTGATTGCAGCATTTTGTTGCCCAAGGTGGAGATCATGTACAATCAAATCCTTCCTGTATGAAAATCGTGATCTGCTTGACTTACTTTCATCGTACAGCCTGGAGTTCTCTTTTTTCTTACTCCATTCTTACGAGTTTCTTAAGTAATTGAGGTAAGCAGAGTCCTTTATATCCAGACCTTTCCTTTAGACAACAAAAAAGCAGTACAGCACTTCAAACTCTGTGCTGCACTGCTTATGCTAATTAACGAATCTCTTCGCTCTAACTTATCTAATGCTTCATTACGCTTCGGTTCCAGCGACTATTAGACCACAATATTGTCGGAAGCAGCTTGTTCCACTCTATCCGACGCTAGCTCTAGTACGTAATAGTCATTTATATTGCGCACGTGGAACCCACATGACGTGTATAACCCTAGTGCCCGCTCATTCTCAACTGCAACTTCTAATTCAATCTTGGCAGTTGGCTGCTGCTCCTTCATGCGCTCAATAATACTGCGAAGAATCCAGCGTCCGTATCCTCTGCCTCTGTGCTCAGGTTGAACACTGAAGCCGAATAGAAATGCACTGCCTTCTTCTCGCATAGCATGAATCTTCCCGATAGGCAGCCAATCTCCATTCTCCTGCTGGCAGTCTGCAATAAAAATATAATCCTGCTGCGAGAGCATCGCCGTCTCTACATACCCTCTTGCATCTTCCTCATTCATATCGAATCCGTCCATGTTCAATCGCGTGAGAAGAGCCACATCGCTGGTCTCTGCCTGACGTAATTCGATTTTCGCAGGGGGTTCACTAGCATCTTGCACATGCTCTCCAGTAAGTGTCATCCAATATTCGGAGAAGCTGCACTTCGAACCGATGCTCTCCAAATATTCCTTGCCGGATAAGGAAGGTCGAGCGCAAATGAAGATAAGTTTCTCCACCTGACGTCTCCCACACTCCTGCTGAGCTTCCTTAACAAGCTGACTGAATATGCCTTGACGCCGATAGTCGGGATGCACCATCCCGCTTATCTCTACCTCCGATGCACAGAACTGATAGATACCGAGAAATCCAACAATCTCACCATCTACAACATACACATAGTCGTTAGCGACATCACCCGTGCGTGCACGAAGTGAATCCCAGTTCAACTTCAAAATGATTTGATCGTGTTCATTGCAAATGTCTTCCAATCTGTGCAGCGCTTCAAGCTGGTCAACATCCAATTGTGTATAGGTTCGCAAGCCTGTATTATTCATGGCTACTCATCTCCTTCGCTTTCAAATGCGAATTCATGAGATTGTATTCTACGCCTTGGATATTATTTCCTTTGCAATCAGTTCAGCAAGTTGTTGAATTGGCTGCATTCCCAGATCACCCTCGCCCCGCTTGCGGACGGACACGCTTCCGCTCGCCTGCTCCTGCTCTCCTACAATGAGCATGTAAGGAACTTTGCTCTGCTGCGCTTCGCGTATTTTGAAGCCTAGACGCTCATTGCGCGCATCCACTTGTACCCGAATGCCCGCCTGTTCCAGCGATTCCTTCACTTCATACGCGTAGTCGGCGAAGAGATCCGATACAGGCAGTACCGCCACCTGAACGGGCGCAAGCCATGTCGGGAATGCTCCTGCATAGTGCTCTGTCAAAATGCCAATGAACCGATCAATCGAACCGTACACCGCACGGTGAATAACAACAGGCCGATGCTTCAGGCTATCTTCTCCGATATAGGACAGGTCGAATTTCTCCGGCATCTGGAAGTCCAGCTGAATCGTGCCGCACTGCCAGCTCCGCTTGAGTGCATCCAGGATGTGAAAGTCAATCTTCGGCCCATAGAAGGCCCCGTCCCCTTCATTAACACGATATTCGACGCCGCGCTTATCCAACACGTGCTGCAATGCCTGCTCCGCCTCATTCCACAGCTCCTCTGAGCCCATCGAATCCTCCGGCCGCGTAGATAACTCGATCTTATACTCGAAGCCGAACACCTTATAGATGTGATCGATTAAGGCCATAACCTTGCCGATCTCCTCTTCGATCTGATCCGGACGGACGAACAGATGAGCATCATCCTGACAGAACGTACGAACCCGAAGCATACCGTTCAAGGCGCCGGACATTTCATGCCGATGTACTTGACCGAACTCGCCAAGTCGAATTGGAAGCTCACGATAGGAGTGCTGCCCATTTTTGTAAATGAGCATATGCCCTGGGCAGTTCATCGGCTTCAGTGCAAACGTCGTATCATCTACTTTCGTAAAATACATATTGTCCTTGTAGTGATCCCAGTGACCCGACTGCTCCCACAATCGGTTGTTCATCATAAGCGGTGTGCGCACCTCGTCATAGCCGCGTCTTCGTTGAAGTCCGCGCGCGAAATCCTCAAGCTCTGTGCGAATCGTCATCCCGTTCGGCAAGTAGAAAGGCATACCAGGCGCTTCCTCGGAGAACATGAACAGTCCAAGCTCTGTTCCAAGCTTGCGATGATCGCGCTTCTTCGCTTCTTCAAGCATATGCAAATATTCTTCCAGTTGATCCTTCTTCGCAAAGGCAGTTCCGTATACGCGCTGCAACATTTTGTTATTCGAATCCCCACGCCAATACGCGCCGGATACCTTCATCAGCTTGAAGGCCTTAATGCGGCCTGTGGACGGAACATGTGGGCCTCGGCATAAATCTACGAATTCGCCCTGCTTGTAAATGCTGATAACCGCGTCCTTCGGCAGGTCATGAATCAACTCCAGCTTCAATGGCTCATCCCGCTCGGTAAATAAGCGAATAGCCTCTTCCCGGCTGACAACCTCGCGCGTAATCGGCAGATTTTCTTGGATGACACGCGACATCTCTTGTTCAATCGCTGTCAGATCCTCTGTCGACAATGGCTTCGCGATATCAATGTCGTAATAGAATCCATCTTCAATGACTGGGCCGATTCCCAGCTTGACTGCATCGGCTCCATATATGCGTTGAATGGCTTGCGCCATTACATGTGCTGTACTGTGGCGAATGATGGAGAGACCATCCTTGCTGTCTGCTGTGACAATCTCGACGAGGCTGTCATGCTCGATCGCAGTGTCGACATCCACGAGCGTCCCGTCCATTTTCCCGGCAAGTGCTTGCTTCTTCAAGCTTGTGCTTATCGATGCTGCAACTTCTTCGATGGTCGTGCCGTGCAAATACCCCCTGTTCGATTCGTCTGGAAATGTTACCTTGATCTCCATGCTTCAGCCTCCCTTTCCTCATAGTCGCAAGTGAATGATGAACGCCATGAGAGAACGCAAAAAAACGCATCTCTCCCGAAAGGGACGAGTGCGTTCTGTCTCGTGGTTCCACCCTAATTCAATCCTGCATTGCGTGTTGGAACGGGATAAGCCGCCATTCGCTACAATTGCAAGATCCTTCATTGGACATCCGGTAACGAGGATGGGTCGGTGATGCTTACTGCTGAGAAGCGGATTGCAATGGTACCAGTACCATTTCCAAATGCTCACCCTCAGGTTCAACATCACGGCTGCAAAGGGGTAATTCCACAACCGTAACTGAAGAAGCTTGCACCAATCGCTTCTCTCTCTGGACAGCTCGTACTGGAAATCATGTCTTTGGTCATCGCCTGATGAATATGGGAATAATGTTACACACATTCAGGAAGAAAAGTCAAGTTCAATTTTCCCAGAAATAAATTTCCCCTGCTTCGCTACAAGAACCATATTGATCTGCATATAGGGCTGTGCTAGCATGACGTCGTAGGTAATTTTTTCATGTTTTTACACTTTAAGAAGAGGAGGCATCCCGCCTTCATGAACTACGTACAGAAGGGAATACACGCCTTATTTTCCATCCTGATTGCAGCTCTTTTTACCCACACGATTACCCCAGCATCTTCCGCTCAAGCCTCTTTTCAATCCCATTGCGGTACTCTATGCAGCCACTACGATATTGTCGTTATCGGCAGCGAAATTCAAGGCATTCTGCTTGCCAAGGCAGCCCATGATCTTGGCTTGAATGTACTCATCCTGGATCCCCGCAGCAAGCCAGGCGGAGAGCTCATCGAAGGGGAAATGTGGTTCCTCGACGAACCCTTCGACAAGCATGGTCACAGCCTTGTACAAGGCAGCATTAAGACTCTCTTCGACGGGTACGATAAGGGCACGATTCGCAAGCCCGTGGAGTTCGAGAATTATTACGAACACCTCATCCAAGGTATCCCTCTCCGAAGCAGTATTGCGATTCAATCTGTACAATTTGAGCTGGAAAAAAAGGAAAAATCAATCCACTCCCTCACCTATACTGCTGCAGACGGAAAAATCTATACGGTTCAGTCTAAATATTGGGTGGAGAACACCGACTTCAGTGCCCTCACCAGCAAGCTTGACGAGAAGCGAATTCCAGGCATGGAGAGCCTGTACGACGGCAAGAACAATAAGCCAGACTACATGGCCGCTACGCTGATGCTCAAGTTCAAGCACGTGAATTGGAGTATGCTTCACCAAGCCGTCCTTGCCAGTTACCCTCTCCAGAACCTCATCAAAAAGTACGGTCCAAACACCTATGTGGATGGGAGCGAAGCTACCGGATTCAGCAATATTATGCGTACCTACAAGCCGCACGACAATGGACTTATGCTCCGTGGGATGAACACGGTCTATCAGCGTAATGGCGAGGCCATTATGAACGCGCTGCTCGTATATAACGTTGATCCTGCCAATCCGGCATCTGTGCAAGCCGCCTTATACAGGGCGAAGACCGAAGCACCGTATATTTTGAATTTTCTGCGTCAACATATCTGGGGTTTCTCGAAGGCAGAGCTGAACGGCTTCCCTGATTATTTATACATTCGGGATTACAATCGATTCGAGACTAAATATGTGCTGAATGAACACGACGTCTTGAATGGCAACATGTTCTGGGACAATGTGAGCATCGGCGGGTACTCGCTTGACTTGCAAGGTACAACGCGCATTCGGGAAGGAATCGGATTCGGCCAACCTGATCGCTATGGCATCCCGCTTCGTTCCTTTCTGCTCAAGTCCTACGACAACGTCATCGTCGCGGGCAAAAATATTGGAGCCACCATCAAAGCCTATGGCAGCGCACGCATCATGCCCAACACCGCCCTTGCAGCTGAAGCGATTGGCATCATATTGGGCAAGGAACGGAGGAGTAAACCACTGGCTGAGCTAACGCCTGATGATTTCAAGCGAATCCACTATTATTTACAGACAAAATATCACATTGTACTCGATAAATGAACCGGCTGAATATCTGTAGATACTACGTTACGAGTTAACAAGAGTCTATCACTTCTATATGAACGGAAGGGCGAGCTACTAAAGGGATCTTACCTATAGGTTCGTCCTTCTTCGATTTGCTTGTTAATACACACTTGACAAATAAACCCTCATGCATTAATTTATTGATTAATAAATAACAAAAAAAAAAAAAAAAAAAAAAAAAAAAAAATTCTGACAAGGTGTTGAACCAACATGTCACCAAAAGACCCATCTTTATCTAGCAAGGATCAAATCATTGATGCTGCTGTCGCATCCTTTGCGGAGCATGGCTTTTACAAGACGACAACCGCCAAAATAGCCAAATCGGCTGGTGTAACGCAGCCATATGTGTTTCATTTTTTTAAATCCAAAGAGGAATTGTTTATCGCAGTTCTCGACCGCGCCACAGAGAAGATTGAAGAGGCCTTCTCCAGCGTGGATGCTCCTCCCGAACAGTTTGTAGAGACAATGGGACGCGCCTTCGGGAAGCTCATTGAGACCCATCGCGATGAGATGCTCGTGACGATGCAGGCATTTACAACTTCAGAGCCAGCAATTCGTGATTCGGTGCGCGACCATTTCACTGCGATACACCAGACGGTCATACGGCGCTTTGAACAAGCCGGGATTCCGAATGCCAAATTCGCAGCCAGCATGTTTATCGGCTCAGGTCTAATTATTACGATGTCAGAAGTGCTTGAAGCGCCTAATTTATCTCCGTGGCCATCTAAATAAACATAGTGAAACCACTATTCATCTGCTGCCTTTTTGAGGTCGCACTTTTTTTGGTATCGTATTTATTGATTAATAAATAAATATTATAAATGAGGTGTGTTGATTCATGAACAAAATGTCTGTTAAATCCACTTTTCTTCACCTGTTACAGTCGCCGTCGGTCATTATCGGCCTTATTACTGCGCTTACTTTTCAAGTACTGTTCAGCCTGATCTGGCTGACGGGGTATGATCATTTGACAGATAATGTGAATCGGTTAGCCATTGCCGTTGTGAATGAGGATCAAGTGGTTGGCAAGCAAGCGGTGCAATCGATTATGGGGAAGCTGCCATTTCACATGAAAGAGGAATCGAGTCTTAACCAGGCGATGACACAGCTTGAAGAACGGAAGGTGCAAATGGTGATGCATATTCCAGGAAATTTCTCTAAGCAGCTGACGGATCTGACACAGAAAGCTATCATCACGTACGCTGTGAACGAATCCAATCCAAGCATGGTCAAAAGTGTAATGCAATCTGTCTCCAGCCAAATTACGACTTCAATCAATGAACATGCGGTTCGTACGGGCATGACTCAAGTACTGGAGCAGGTACACGTTCCACAGCTGCAAGCAAGCAGCCTATCTGAATCCGTGTCTGCACGCGTCGTAGCCGAAATGAATAACGTCCATCCCATCTCGAACTTCTCGTGGACGATGGTTCCCATGATGCTGCTGCTGGCTTCCTTCGTTGGCTGCATGCAGTTCACCATGGAAATGAATAAGGCTGCCAAAGCTATTAAACAAAAATGTGGCCAATGGACACTCCTGACAACTCGCTCCCTGCTCAATATTGTGGCCTCCTTGATCATTACAACGGTCGGCACGGGAATGGTGGCACTGATGGGTGTTCATTCTGAACAAGGCTTCGGCATGATGTGGCTATTCCAACTCGCTTACGTCATCGCGTTTCTATTTGTCGCTCAGTTGTCCTTTTACATCTTCAGCGATGCCGGTGCATGGGTCAATATTGCGCTGCTGTCGATCCAGTTGATCACATCGGGAGCTTTGCTCCCGCGCGAACTGCTGCCATCTTTCTATCAGAAAATCAGTGAATTCTCCCCTGGCACCTATGCCGTAACTGGCATTATGAACCTAGTGAACGGGGGCCCAGCTATATCGGATTCAATCCATGCGCTCTTGCTTATCTTGACTGCGGTCATCCTGCTGACGACTGTTATTGTTGGAGGGGTACAGTTATTGCAGCGCAAACCTAAAGAACAGGGACAGCTAGCTTCGTAAGCAAACTTATTTATGATGTGTAGACACAACGAGATACCGCGAAATACGCATTACATGGCAATGAAGCGCCATCCGCCGCATTTTTACGGACAGATGGCGCTTTATTCCTTCCTCACGATACAATTTGCTCCAGCTTCACGATTGCCTTGTATACCTCCTCCGAGGTTACGCCTTCTGGCTTCATCAGCTGTATGGATTCCTGTGGGAGAGTCGCTTGCCGCGCAATGCTCTCCAACGTTGGACGGTCTTCCGCAGATAATCCAAGGTCACCTAGTCGATAAGGTAAGCCCAAATCTTCGTAGAACGGCAGCAAATTCTTCACTTCCGCAACATTATCCTCCAGCACCAATTGAACGAGGATGCCGTACGCGACCTTGTCTCCGTGCAGCAAATGATGTGTCGCTGGCGCAGCAGTGAGACCATTATGAACCGAGTGTGCTCCAGCTATTCGACCAAGATGATCGCCGAAGCCGCCAACAAGGCCGCCTGTCATAATGATCGTCTCCGCTACCTCTACGAACGCATCGGATAGCTGCTTCTGCTCTGCGTCGTGAATGCTCTGCCGTCCATGTTCCAGAAGTGCAGTCTGGCATAGACGAGCCGTAAGATGCGCAACCTGCACAGCGGCTGAACGATGCTTCAAACCACGAATGAGTACATCCGCCTCATACCATTTCGCTAATGTATCGGCAATCCCTGCGCGCAGATAATCAACAGGTGCATGCAAGGCTATGCGTGGTTCAAGCAGCACCATAAGTGTGCTTTTCGGAAAAACGGTATAGTGTGTGAATTGTCCTTCTTCGTTATAGAACACGCTGAGCGGCGTCCATGCTGCGCAATTCGAGGCGAGCGTCGGCACGAGAATCGTATCCAGCCCCGATGTATTGCCTGCTGCCTTGACCAAGTCCATTACCTTGCCGCCGCCGAGTCCAAGAATGGCATCCGCTCGTTCGGCCTGTGCATAGCATGCAATCCGATGCGCTTCCTGCAAGGTGCATTCTCCTTGATAGCGAAGATATATCAGCGTTATGTTCGTCTCCTTCGGCAAATAGGGCTGCGCCGCCTCCAAGGAGCGATCACCATGCACGACAATCACTCGTTTGTATTGATACGGTGCCAATAATGTATCTAGCTTGTCCAAGATGCCCGCTTTACAATGATAGATTGCCGGTGTGCCTCTAACGACGATAGCTTTCTCTTCCTTCGTCATCGATGTCACTTCCTTTTCAGCATCCACTCTGGTTTGCCGAAGCCTTTGAACTGTTCATCTATTGTTTTCTCGAAATCGGCCGATTCAACTGCTTCCTTCAAGTCCTTAGCGAATTGCTTGTCCAAATCAGCTGTATTCACAACGACACGATTGCGGTAATCATCTGGCATATTTTCGAGCTTCAGAGCATCGAGCAGGTTCATTTTCGCAGCAAGTGCGAAGTTCCCCGGAACAAGAGACAGGTCAGCGCTGTCTACTGCGCGCGGAAGCTGAGCAGCCTCGATTGGCTGTAGAACAAGATGCTTCGGATTGTCCTTCACGTCCTTCTCCGATACACGCAGTGGATCGATGTCCTTGTTCACGGTAATGAGTCCTGCATCTTGCAGCAAGCCCAATGTACGCGCCAGGTTCGTCGGATCGTTCGCAATCGCTATTGTACTTCCGTCAGCAACTTCATCCAAAGATTTGAACTTGGACGAGTAGATGCCCATTGGAGCCGTCGGTACGGAAATAAGCTCGGACAACTCAATTTTATTTTCTTTCGCGAAGTTCTCCATGTAGATTTTGTGCTGGAACAGGTTCGCATTCAAATCTCCATTCGACAATGCCAAGTTCGGCTGCACATAATCTCCGAATTCAACCAACTCAATGGAATAGCCTTTCTTCTCCAATATCGGCTTAATCGCCTTCGTTATCATATCGCTATAAGGGCCTGCTGTTGCGCCGATCTTGATTGCTTTGCTTTCTTCCTGCTTTGCGTCTCCTGAACCCGTTGATGCGTCTTTGCTGCCGCATCCAGCGAGCAAGCCAATTGCTAGAATAAGAGATAGGACGAGAGCTGCTTTCTTCATAAATGATGACCTCCGTATGGATAATATTTTTGTATCATTTCGGTGCATTAAGACTGGTTTTCAGCACCAAGTAGGTTGCAGGAACTCGAACCATGCTTTCGAAGTAAGTGCAAGATTCGATGCCGCGTTGCTTCCTAGGTATGACTTTTTGAACAAAAACGAATGCATTATCGCTTGTCTACTTTCTTTGCAATAAAGTCTCCTCCGTACTGAATGATCTGCACCAAGCAGATTAGAATGATTACCGTGGTAAACATTACAGTGTTGTCGTAGCGATAGTAGCCGAACCGAATCGCCAAATCGCCGATTCCGCCTCCACCGACTGTACCAGCCATTGCCGAATAAGCGACAAGACTGATTGCCGTAATGTTCACGCCTTGAATGATGCCTGGCTTCGCTTCAGGGAGAAGTACATCCTTAATGATCATCCACGGTGTTGCACCAATGGAGATTGCCGCTTCGATGACACCTTTGTCAATCTCGCGCAGCGCCGTCTCTACCAAGCGGGCGAAGAACGGAATTGCCGCAATCGAGAGCGATACCGAAGCAGCCGTCGGGCCTATCGTTGAACCGACAATGAGCTTCGTCAGCGGCAGCAGTGTCACCAACAAGATGATGAACGGAATTGAGCGAATCATGTTGACGATGAAGCCTAGCACATTTTTCGTAAACGCATTTTCGAGGAATAGCCCCTTATCGGTTACAAATAATAGAATTCCAATGGGAAGACCCAGAATTATGGCAGCAAACAGCGAAATTCCAACCATATAGAGCGTCTGGACAAATGCTTTGCCCAAGTCCGGCAGCAGTTGGATGATCGAATCACTCAGCATGATGGATGACCTCCAATCGATAGGTTCGTTCTTTGATGTAGTCGAGTGCTTGCCGCAGCTCTGATACTTCTCCATTCAGCTCCAAGATCAGAATGCCTAGCGGGTTGTCATGGATGTATTCAATTTTGCCATGCAAAATATTTGCTCTAACCTTGAAGTTCGTCATTACATCAGTAATGATTGCTTCCTCCGCTTGCGGCGCCACGAAGTGAATCTTCACGATCATTCCTTTGCAATGCTGAATCAATCGTTCTGGAAGATTGAATTGGAACAGACTGCTGATGAACGAGCGCGTCATCGGATGCTGTGGATCAGAGAAAATGTTATATACCGGCCCCTCTTCTACCACATTGCCGTTCTGCATCACCGCCATCCGGTCACAGACGTCCTTCACCACTTCCATTTCGTGCGTAATCAATACAATCGTCAGGTTAAGCTCGCGATTGATTTTCTTCAGCAGCTCCAAGATTGACTGAGTCGTCTCAGGATCCAGCGCAGACGTTGCTTCATCACACAGCAGCACATGCGGTTCATTGGCCAGCGCTCTGGCGATACCTACTCTCTGCTTCTGCCCGCCGCTGAGCTGAGCAGGATATACATCTCGCTTGTCAGCCAAGCCGACCATTTCAAGCAATTCAAGGACACGCGGTTCAATCTCTGCCTTCGACTTGTTGTTGGCCTTCAGAGCAAATGCAATATTCTCAAATACCGTCTTGGAGCGGATAAGATGAAAGTGCTGAAAGATCATGCCGATCTTCAGTCTTGCCTGTCGCAAGCTCTCTCCTTGCAGCTTCGTCAAATCAACGCCATCGATGAGTATACTCCCAGATGTAGGTTCCTCCAGCAAGTTGATGCAGCGCAGCAACGAGCTTTTCCCAGCACCGCTTCGTCCGATAATCCCGTAAATTTCTCCCCTATTGATTCGAAGAGAGACGTTATTTACGCCGATGACGGTCGATGTCTTGCTTCGATACTCCTTAACCAAACTCCGAATTTCAATCATTTCACACACCCCGCCATTCTGTTGCTATCACCTGGATGAAAACTAAAAAAACTAAAAAGCCTCTTTCCCTAAGAGAGAAAGAGGCTGAATTGGCAGTATCGCCACACTTATCTCTCAGAATGGAATCATTCCGTAGGATTTAGCACCGTTTACTCACAGGTAAGGTTGCCGGACGTCATAGGGCCTAGTCCCTCAGTCGCTCTTGATAAGGTAGTATGAAGTTGTCGTTTGTTGTTGAAGATAATACATCTGAAAATATGAGTTGTCAACAATATTTTCATTTCATTTTCAAAAAAGGTAATGAAGCATGATCCATCATACTGCCTTACCTCACATTACAGCCTTTACTTCGTATCACCGAATATTTCCTTATTTTTCGCATACGACCTTCTCAAACTAAAGTAGTTGCCCGCGGCGAGAATAATCAAGAACAATACAGAAGGGCCAATGACGTCCATCCAAGGCTTGTCCGGTCTAAATAACAACTTCTGTCCAATCGTTACAATGAAAAAGATGCCGAATGCACTGAGTGAGATCATCAACACTTCTCGCCGCTTTTTGCGATACCCTCTATCTGTTGTTACATCCCGGTACTCCAATCCAGTGAATATATAGCGGAGCATAAAATAGATTGCATAGAAAAAGACAATTCCTAAACTCATCAGCACATTCTCTGAATAATCCCCCATGAGGATGCCACGAATCCCATTCAGAAGTAGCAAGCCGATAATCAGATAGAGCGCTTCAATTTTGAACTTATTTTTCTTCTGAATCACATACTCATCATTGCTCTGGTTGCTGGATGTAAACCATTTGTTGATTTTCATGCTGTTACCCCTCCCAGAAAAGTTCATCTAAAGTCTTGCCTAACGCCTTCGCAATCGCAATGCACAGCTGGAGAGATGGATTGAATTCCCCCTTCTCAATCAGACCAATCGTCTGCCGGCTCGCGTTGACTGCGTTCGCTAATTCCTGCTGTGTCATGTCTTTCTCCACACGCGCCATCTTTAACTTCTGATTCATGCTCGACCCTCGTCCTTCATCAATCTCGCCAATACAATGTAATATATATATGTCATTATGTAATGTATATTTTACAATTTAATTAATTTCTGTGCAACCTATTCGCAGATACATAATTCCCACCTCATGGAACCATTCTAAATGAGACTGCACTTGCTACGAACAATGATATAGCGCTTACAATTTCCACTTTACAGATAGGCAAGAAGACAGTAAGATAAGATCACACTAAGTTGTATACAAGTATACTTGTTGTACTTTACAGCATGATCACAGGAGTGAATACAGCATGAAATTAGGCATGATTGGCCTTGGAAAAATGGGTTTCAACCTCGTAGATAACATATTGCAGCACAAGCATCAGGTAGTCGCTTTTGATGTAAATGCTGAACAACGTCAAAAAGCAGCTGACCTAGGAGCAATTCCTACAGATACAATTGAAGAACTCGTATCGAAGCTGGATGCTCCAAAGATCATCTGGATGATGGTTCCAGCTGGAGAAATCGTGGATCAAGTGGTAGACACTCTGCTTCCTCTTCTCTCTCCAGGAGACATTGTCATTGACGGAGGAAATTCACATTATAAACAGTCCATCACTAGAGGCGAGAAAGTGCATGCACTGGGTGCCCATTACTTCGATATCGGAACATCCGGCGGAGTATCTGGCGCAGCTGAAGGCGGCTGCTTCATGATTGGCGGCAACCAAGAAGTATTCGCTACACTTGAGCCACTGTTCAAGGACATTGCGGTAGATCAAGGATATTTGTATGCAGGCAAGAGCGGAAGTGGACATTTCCTGAAAATGGTTCACAACGGTATTGAATATGGAATGATGCAGGCGATCGCGGAAGGCTTTGAAGTATTGGACAAGAGCGACTTCGATTTCGATTACGAACAAGTTGCACGCGTATGGTCCAACGGATCGGTAATCCGCAGCTGGTTGATGGATCTGACGCAAAATGCTTTCTCCAAAGATCCGAAGCTGGACAGCATTCGCGGCGTTATGCAAAGCTCTGGCGAAGGCAAATGGACAGTGGAAACTGCACTGGAGCTGCAAGCAAGCGCACCCGTTATCGCGATGTCCCTCTTCATGAGATATCGTTCGCTTGAGTCCGATTCCTTCCATGGTAAGGTAGTTGCTGCACTGCGTAATGAGTTCGGCGGACATCAAGTGGTAACGAAGGAATAGTCAGTTCCTATTTCGATAGCGAAGATAGAATCACCACAAGCCCGATGGTCGCGCCATGCAGCACTGTGGTACAATCAGAACCAAATCTCTAAAGTGAGATATGGGTTCAGGAAACCAATCATGAGGAGAGTTCACGCATGATACACTATCCGAAACAGTGGCTGCAGGGCGCATCCCTTGGGGAATCCATCGCCTGTGAGCTGCGATTGCAAATTATTAACGGCTCCATCAAGCCGGGCGAAATTATATCGGAGAATCGAGTGGCTGCCGACTTCGGCACCAGCCGCTCTCCCGTTCGCGAAGCATTGAAAACGCTCTCTAACGAAGGGCTTATCCGCTTGGAGCGCATGGGTGCTGTTGTCTTAGGGCTTAGTCTTATCGATGTCGAAGAGCTGTACGATGTTCGCTATCTCATTGAGAGCTTTGTCCAGCAGCGGCTCGCCATCGTGAACACAGATGGTCTGATTCTGACGCTTCTGCAGATTATCGACAAGATGGAACTCGCGGTTAAGTACAATGATGCCGTTGAATTCGCTTATCAGGATTTATCGTTCCATGAAGCGATCATTGCTGCAGCGGAGCATAAACGCATCATGCATCTGTGGACGAGCATTCGACTGATCGTGAAGACCGTCATGCTGATGACAACGGAAGAAATATTCTCTGAGGGAGAAGCGAAGCTGTTCACTGTAATTGAGAAGCACCGTACGATCGTAAGAGGACTCCAGTCGAAGGATACTCATACGATCCAGCAGGTTGTCTCAGCCTACTTCGCCGACTCGAACCGTACCTTGCATGTCAGCTTGCCGCATTCGTAACGGCAAGCTGCAAGGATACAAAGCTTTTTTAATTTTAAGTTGTCGACAAGTATTCAAGTTTGTTTTGGAAACGCTATATTTGGAATCATTCATAACAATCGGCACTTTTCAAAAGGAGGCTCGTACATCATGAGCACACTATTCGGAATGAGTCACAATGTGACATTACTATTTTGGACACTGCTTACCATCGTATTTCTCATTGTGTTCATTGCCAAGCTAAAATGGAATCCTTTCGTTACGTTGCTTATATCAGCATTAATGCTCGGTCTGTTAACAGGCATGAAACCGCAAGATGTTGTGCAATCGATTACACAAGGCCTTGGCGGCACACTTGGCACGATAGCCATCGTCATTGCGCTCGGTACCATGCTGGGCAAGATGATGGCAGAATCCGGCGGTGCAGAGCAAATCGCCACTACCCTTATTGATAAATTCGGAGAATCACGCGTTCACTGGGCAATGCTCCTTGTTGGTTTTATTGTAGGTATCCCGGTATTTTTTGAAGTTGGTGTAATACTATTAATTCCAATTGTGTTCACTGTAGCACGCAAAACAAACAAATCATTGCTGCAGATCGGTATTCCAATCTTGGCGGGGCTATCTACCGTACATGGACTCGTACCGCCGCATCCAGCACCGATGATTGCCATCGACGCTTATCAAGCAGATCTCGGTCGTACGATTCTCTACTCTCTGCTCGTCGGAATACCAACAGCAATTATCGCAGGGCCGCTATTCGGCAAGTTCATTGGTAAACGCATTCAATTACAGCCGCCAGCAAAGCTCGCTGAACAATTCGCGCAAAAGAGCGATCGGCCGCTCCCAAGCTTCGGCATTACGCTGTTCACCATTTTGCTACCTGTCATTCTTATGCTGATTGGCTCCGTCGCAGACATTGTCGATCCTCAGGGCTTAAGCAGCTTAGCCGTACTGTGCAAATTCATCGGCCATGAAATTATCGCGCTTCTGATTGCAGTCGTCTTCTCCTTCTTCTCGCTCGGTTATGCGCGCGGCTTCAAGAAGGAAGAGATATCCCGCTTCACCAGCGAATGTCTCGCTCCTACCGCAACGATCATTCTTATCATTGGCGGCGGCGGTGCGTTCAAGCAAGTACTCATTAACAGTGGTGTTGGCGGTGCGATCGCAGAGCTTGCCACACAAGCGAACATTAACGTCATACTATTCGCCTGGTTCGTCGCAGCATTGATTCGTGTCGCAACTGGTTCTGCAACCGTTGCCATGACGACCGCTGCTGGTATTGTTGCTCCAGTACTGGCGATGACTCCAGGTGTTCCTGTAGAATTGGTTGTACTGGCAACTGGCGCAGGCTCGATCGTTCTGTCCCACGTCAATGATGCAGGGTTCTGGATGGTGAAGGAATTTTTCAACATGTCCGTCCCAGAGACACTTAAGTCATGGACAGTGATGGAGACGATTCTATCTGTCGTCGGATTAGCATTGATTCTGCTGTTGAGCACAGTAGTGTAACATACATGGCAATGAAAGAAAGAAGGTTATCCCTATGAATCATCCCAACTACATGATCGGAATCGATATGGGAACGACAAGCACGAAGGCAGTCGTATTCGAAGAGAATGGCAAAGTCGTATCTACCGGCAGCCAAGGCTATCCACTGCATACACCGAACGCAACGATAGCCGAGCAGGATCCAGAACGGATATTCCAAGCCGTTGTCTCTTCTGTCAAGCAAGCGATGAGCGCTGCGCAAGCCCAGCCTGAGGATGTACTGTTCCTGTCCTTCAGTTCGGCGATGCATAGCCTCATCGCTGTCGATGCAGAAGGCAATCCGCTCACCCCTTGCATCACGTGGGCAGACAATCGGAGCAGCAAGTATGCAGCCCAGCTCAAGAAGGATCTGCAGGGACATGCCTTATATTTGCGGACAGGCACTCCCATCCATCCGATGTCCCCGCTTACGAAGTTGATGTGGATGCGGCATGAAGCTCCGGAATTGTTAAATAAGGCGGCTAAATTCATTTCTATTAAGGAATACGTACTCTTCAAGCTGTTCCATACGTATGTTGTCGATTACTCGATTGCGTCTGCTACCGGGATGATGAATTTGCAGCAGCTCGCTTGGGATGAAGAAGCGCTTGAACTTGCGGGCATATCGACTGACAAGCTATCCGAGCTCGTTCCTACTACGCATCGGCTAACAGGATTGGATGAAGTCTACGCGCGGGAGATGGGACTCTCCCCTGCTACCCCAACGATTGTGGGAGCTAGTGATGGTGTGCTCTCCAATCTTGGTGTAAATGCAATCGAGCCTGGTGTTGTTGCAGCAACGATTGGAACGAGCGGCGCGATCCGTACCGTTGTGGAACAACCGCTTACCGATCCGAAGGGCAGAATCTTCTGCTATGCCCTGACAGACAAGCACTGGGTCATCGGCGGACCTGTGAACAATGGCGGCATGCTGTTCCGCTGGGTACGCGATGAACTGGCTGCTTCCGAGGTTGAAGCAGCGAAGCGGCTTGGCATTGATGCCTATGATCTGCTTACTCGCATTGCCGAGCAGGTTCAGCCGGGGGCAGACGGGCTGCTCTTCCATCCTTATCTAACTGGCGAACGTGCTCCACTATGGAATGCGGATGCGCGCGGCTCCTTCTTCGGCCTCACTATGCATCACAAGAAGGAACATATGATTCGTGCCGTACTGGAAGGCGTCATCTTCAATATATACACCGTGTTGCTTGCAATGGAAGAGCAGATGGGACGCCCTAGCAAGATTCACGCCACTGGCGGATTCGCTCGTTCACCGCTCTGGCGGCAGATGATGGCCGACATCTTCGATCAAGAAGTTGTCGTCCCTGAGAGCTACGAGAGCTCCTGCCTTGGTGCTGTTGTGCTTGGTCTATACGCAACTGGAAGAGCCGATTCACTCCGTATCGTATCTGATATGGTAGGCGCTACGCACAAGCATGAACCTAATCCGGAGCATGCAGCGATTTATCATGAGCTGCTTCCGATCTATATCTCGATATTCCGCAAGCTGGATGAAGAATACGAAGCGATTGCCCGCTTCCAACGTAAGCGTCTTGAATCCTAAGCCTACTGAAAAACGCCAAGCCCCTGAATTTGCGGATATGCCGCAAGTCAGGGGCTATTTTGTACCGAACCGATTATCCGGTTATGCGTCTCAATCACTCATACTTCTTCAACACGATCACGGCATTATGACCGCCAAAGCCGAAAGAATTAGATAGTCCCACCTTCACATTGGCCTTGCGTGCTTCATTCGGCACATAATCCAGATCACAGTGCGGGTCAGGGTTCTCAAGGTTAATCGTCGGCGGAATCATTCCCTCCTGTAAGCTCTTCACGAGCGAAATGGCCTCTACTCCCCCAGCAGCACCTAGCATGTGACCCGTAATGGACTTATTTGCTGTTATCGGAATCCGATAAGCATGCTCGCCGAACATTCTTTTAATCGCCGTTGTCTCTGCCAGATCGCCAACCTCCGTACTCGTTGCATGCGCGTTAATGACATCTACATCCTCGGCAGAGACTGATGCTTCCTGAAGAGCCGTTCTCATCGCAAGATAGGCACCTCGCCCTTCAGGATGGGTCGCAACAATATGGTAAGCATCCGAGCTTATCCCATATCCAATAACCTCCGCATAGATTCGTGCCTTTCTACGCAAAGCATGCGACAATGATTCCAGAATGAGTATGCCCGCGCCCTCAGACATGACAAATCCATCCCGCTCCGCATCGAAGGGCCGACTGGCCTTCGTTGGATCATCATTCCTTGTTGATAATGCCGTTGCATTACCGAAGCTGGCTAGCGATAAGTCGGTAACAGCAGCTTCCGTTCCGCCTGCAAATACAATGTCTGCTCCTCCCGAGCGAATGAGCCGGAACGCCTCGCCAATCGCAGTATTGCCGATCGCACAAGCAGAGACATGGGACATCGTAGGGCCCAGCGCTCCCCATTTGATACTGATCTGTGCAGACGCTGCATTCGCCATCATGGCTGGCACCAAGGTCGGACTGACCCTCCCTGGACCCCTGCTTCGCAAAATATCGACATTTTCAATCAAGGATTCAATACCGCCAATGCCTGACCCCACGTAGACACCTAAGCGCTCAGGGTCAATCTGATCCAGCACCAGCCCAGAATCCGTCCATGCCTGCTCTGCGGCAGCAAGTGCAAATTGAGTAAAGCGATCCAGCCGTCTTGCCTCTTTGCGTCCAAGAAGTCCATCTGCATCGAACTCGCGCACAAGACCGGCAATTTTCGTTTTATGACCGCTCACGTCAAATGTATCAATAGAGGATATTCCTGATTGTCCAGCAACTAAGTTCCTCCAAAATGTCTCTACATCATTTCCTATCGGGGAGATAACTCCCATTCCTGTAATCACTACGGGTTCCAAATCTAATTCCTCCTCACAGATCGTGATCGTACAAGCCTCTATAACGACACTGTCTTCATTGTGAAATATGAATCTACCTAGCTAATTGGATCATCCATGAGTCGCCTCATGCTTATTCATTGGTTTACGATATTGTCACACAGGATTTATCCTATTACAAGTTGTTGGTTATACTAGTATAATTACTACCTGACTCCAGCAGTACACAATAAATATCAGCCATATTGAGCACTTCTCTGCCACTCTCTTGCATCATTCGTTGACATAATTAGGAATCCTCATCTATAATAAAGGAAACAAATGTTCGTAATTTATTGGCAGAAAGGTATGGTAGATTTCATGTCCAACTTCAAAGCTGTACTAGCCCAATCGTATGATCAGGATGCCCAGAGAAGATCCAGCAGATCCTTGTCTTCTTGGAAAATAGACGAAAGAAAGAAATTTCGTGAACTGATAAGCCGTGAGGGGAAAACAACTATACTAGAAATCGGTGCGGGAACAGGGATCGACGGCGTTTATTTTCAACAGAGCGGAATGCAGACAACCTGCATCGATCTATCCAGTGAATCGGTGAAGAAGTGCATCGAAAGAGGATTGAATGCGAAAGTAATGGATTTTTATCAGTTGGACTTTGCCGATCATAGCTTTCAAGCTGTCTATGCGCTAAATTGCTTGCTGCACGCGCCGAAGAAGGATCTGGATCAGGTCTTGCAAGAAATGCATCGAGTGCTCGCTCCGAATGGACTGCTTTTTATTGGATTATATGGTGGATACGACTCAGAAGGAGTATGGGAGGCGGATTGGTGCAAACCGCAGCGATTCTTTTCCTTTCACGCGGACAGTTCCATTCAGAAGACCTTATCCCGCTGGTTCCAAATCGTAGATTTCCACACTGTCCCATTGGATGATGACAACTTGCACTTCCAATCGATTACGCTGCAGAAATGATATACTAGATAAGTCAATGGATCCATGCTTCGGCATGCAAGTTGGGAATCACAAACAACAATGTAACCTTTCACGATTATTCCTGATCCGTTGTTAATCCACTGCTGATCTGGTTATTCACTCTACATAGTCGATATAAACAAAACTAAATGAACAACTGGCTTGCAGATAGGAGGGATAGCCATGTCCAGCCAAACGAGATTAGAAGCCCTGTCCACCTTCCTAAAGTCCAAGCGCTCAAGCATTCAACCGCAGTCCGTAGGGATGCCTGCTGGTACTAGACGTCGAACACCTGGCTTGCGCCGTGAAGAGGTAGCGCAATTGGCAGGAGTCAGTACGACTTGGTATACTTGGCTGGAGCAAGGGCGAGACATCACCGTGTCTCCATCTGTTCTGGACGCGGTAGCTGCCGCTCTGCAACTGAATCAGGATGAGCGGAAATATGTATACGATCTTGCGCTCGAAAAGCATATTAGTCCACCACAGCAGGAAATGAGCATTGCGAAGATTCCGCCATCGCTCCGAAAAATATTGAATGAGCTAACGCATTGCCCAACCATCATTACGGATAGGCACTTCCACATTGTTGGCTGGAATGCCGCTGCGGCATATGTATTTCTCGATTTCGATCAGGTCCCATTAGAGCAGCGGAACTTGATTCGACTTGTCTTCGTCAGAAAAGAGCTGCGCTCATTAGCCGTCAATTGGGAACACTTCGTCAGAGGCTTCCTCGCGATGTTCCGCGCCTACTATGGTCAGTACGTGGGAGATGAATGGTATACAGACTTCGTAGTCGAAATGTCAGAGCTTCATCCCGAATTCCATGCACTATGGGAAGCAAGCCAAGTCAGTATTGCCCCCGACGTTACGATCGAATTCCGTCACGCGAAGGCAGGCAAGATGCTGTTCAACCTTACCTCGCTTCTCTTGCAGGGGAACATGGACTTGCGGTGCAGTGTATTCACCCCAATTGAACACTCCTCTACCGAGGAGAAGCTAGTCCGTTTTATGAGAAGAGATGAACTACTGAATGAAACTGAATAAATAGCCCTGCCGTAACTAAATTCCAGCAACGAAAGCAACAATAAACCGAATAAATATCGAACGAAAGACCCCAAGCAGATTTCTGCCGCTGCTCAGGGTCTTGCCTCATCCGAATATCGGAACTTTATTTTTCAGGTAGAGATCTGGCAGTAGTTATTATACATAACGTATAAGGGACAGCAATTAATGCTGTCTTTTTTTACGTAGAACTAGTCATTTTACCACTAGAAACAGTAATGATACTCCCCTGTTTATTTGATTTATTTATAGCTACAATAAACTCAACTTCAATAGTTCACTTCAAACTTATTGACTCAAATAACATTAAATTAGGAGGAACAGTTAATGAAAAAGTCATTAATTCTTATGACTGCGGCTGCTACGCTCTTGATGGCTATCCCAGCATATGCACAACCATCTATTTCAAATGTGGCTCATGCTAAAAGCTCTGTTACCCCCGTAAATTACACGTGGGGTTTTGAAGTCAGAGTACGTAAAACACAGTCTTCTGGCTCATTCTATCCAACTGGTGACAGATTAACTTTAAAGGCGACGCAATCCAGTGACGGAAACACAAAAATTGAATATACGCTTTATGAAGAAACAAATCGTAATAATGATACTGAAATAGCCAGTAAGACAGTGCGGGGAGACCATGATGAGAAACTTGTATTTGATGATGTTCCAGTTAATAAAAATAAGAAACACTATGTAGTGGCTCACAACTTAGGTGATGAAACAACAAAAGGAGTAGCATACATCTCCCGCTCAAATTAATTCTATTGAAGCCCGTTATCCCCTTTTGTGGGAAGTGGGCTTTTTATTGGTTCATTATGCAATAAGGGGTGTTCAATGTAATGACATAGCCAATTGGGAGTAGCGAGTGTAAGATAAAAGCATTTGTTCACGAACCGCGTGTAGTGCAGTAGTTGTACAGAGAAAATAAAGTACTATATTTTCTCTGTATCAAATTTATTTTTCAGTCGAGTACTTTATTTCTTTTAACATTAAGAGCCTTACAAATCAATCGATAATCCTACACCATACCGCTCCCCTGTATGATGGTCTCCGTCGGCAGCAGGGTCGCTTCATAAATAGATACATGGTTCCTCTTCAAGAAGGACTGTACAACATGATAGCCAACCGCATACCCGGCCCCCGCAGGCAATCCGACTGCCGGATAACCATCACGCGCAGCAGCTTCATCGCCGAACATATAGCTGCTCACCTCAGCGAATCCCTTCGTATCCAATGCTCCTCGGATTACCTCCAAGCAATAATCCAGCTCCTTGCCCTGTATATTCGCCACCCATGGACCAAGCAGCTTCTCTCCATACATCTCAGTTGCAAAAGAATCTGCCAAGCCCTCAATGATAATATAGTCGCCCAGTGTTACATTTCCATGGTTCCAATCGAAATAGGAGAAGCGAACGTTATGGTGGAACTCATGAGCGATCAGCGCCGGCAGTCGCGGAATATTGTAGCTGTTCGGATCCAGGATAATGAGGATATATCCTGGAATACCGCCAAATCCGGTATAACCCTGATAACTGCTTAACTTGTCAGGATCGGCAAGATACGCGCCAAATATCAATTCCTCTGCCTTGACTGCCAGCCCCGCTGAGTCTATTCGGTGGATACATCCCAACAAAGTCTCCTTCGCAAGTTCCAGAATGCGAATATCCTGCAGACGCTTCCCCGCCTTCTCGATTCCTTCCTGATGTTGAAGCGGAAGGAAGCCCATCATTTGAGTGGCCATTACCACATCATAGCCGTTCGGCTGCTGCGCTGTTATAGGTACATGAATGGTCTCCCACATCGATCGAAACGGCTTCATCATTGTATGCCTGAAATAGTCATTTCTCTGCTCATTTGGCATGGTCAACAATGCTTCATACTGACGTAACGTGTCTTCCATGTGAATGTTCATTAGGTTCACCTGCATTTCTTCATGGTAAGTTCCTCTCCGACAAAGTCGGAATACCATTAGGCTACACGATCACGTTACGTGAGAGTCAACCGGTCAACGTACATTAACTCACCAAAATTGTGAGTCCGATTACTCAATTGTACCTGTTCGGACAATGTTCACCTCGACCTGAGATTGAATGCTTGCCTCAGGGAACATCTTCTTCCACTTGTCAGCTGTCAGTTTGGAGTGCCTTACCGAGCTGCGGTAGACCTCGCCGAAGCCAATCGGATCCGAACCGAGGTGCTGGAGCTTTTTAATAAGCGCTTCGGTTTCCTTTGTTAATGTCTCCCCTATTTTCTGTTGAAGCAGCTTACTGGACTGCGGTTGGCTGAAATCATATTCATCTGTAATTTCCTGCAGCTCCACATTGATATGTAAATTGGTTTGGAATTTCAGTGGAGATGCCGAGAGGAGACGGATATGCTTCTTGCTTCCAAGGGTCGAGATGACCACCCGCACACGACCATCTGCCTTTCGATTCTCATGCAAATAAGGACGAAGCTCCTCACGATCGATTATAAGCTCTTTTAAAGTTGCTAGTTTCCCAAGAAGCAGCTTGAGCAAATAACTCTCCCCCGCCCCGATCGTTCCGACTACCCTATCTTCCTGAAATAAGGCCAGACTATAAATTTCAACTCCATTAGACAGCTTGCGCAGCATTGGCAGCACCGGATCTCTACCGGCACTATAAAAGGCGCTTCGATAATCATGAACTGTACAAGAAGGCACCCAATCATCCTGAATATGCTGCTGCAGCATTTGATACAAATACGTTCCGATATTCGGAATTTGCTCATAATTGTGATGCAGCAGTTCATGAGACGGCCCTTCACTTACAGCCAGAAAAATCATATCTCCGAAGAACGGATCCCGAGTCAAGTTCTCGACGACATCTGTTATTCCTTGCTTGCCCAGCTTATCATCAAAAACAACGACGCGAACCTGCCCGTTTACAAGTGTATGGGACAATTGGCGGTTATTATTAATCCGAGCCCCCTTGCTGCTGCTCGCGATACAAGATACTATCTTGGTTTTCTTCTTCGCCTCAGGCTCAGGGTTTGTAAGAACTGAAGTTACTTTTAGCTTGCCTTCAGGCAATGCATCGTACCCGATCGCCACGCTTAGCCCCAGCTTCTCCAGTACGCTAGTCTGTACACAGCTAGTAAGAAGCACTAGCATGGTGAGCGCACACACCGCCTTGAACAAGTATTGGAATAACAGCTTCACTGAGCATCACTCCCCTTCCCTCGTTTTCGCCACTGTACAACATACGTCATGACGTACAAGAGGAGAGGATAACAATACGAGACAAGAACAGAGTACAGTCCAATATAATCGTTCAGCTGATTTACTTCACCCCGATTATGCAGGAGGTTGGATACCGCTATGACAATGGCGGCCGTGGCATACAACGTCAGCTTCTCATTCCAGCCGAATAGCTGGACAGTGCCGCGAAGTATATTCCAAGCCAGCTGCATAATGCCAGGCAGTACAACCAGCATCCAGAAGGGAATGGCGATGAACTCAATCCGCTCCAAGAAGGGATATTTAATAATTTTCAACAGATTAATGGAGCCCCAGATCGTGCGAAGCATCTGATTCTCACTGAAGTAGATAATCGACACGACCATAATAAACAAGTACAGTATGTTAGTGAAAAGCACACTCGCTTGAGCGTAGCGCATCACATTGTCTTTATCCTTCACATGACGGTAGAGCATATAAATAACCTCGAACCCAGTAATCGAAAAGCCCATTTTAATAGCCCCTACCGCAATATGCTGAACAGTTGTATCATAAATCGGCAGTATCCGGCTCCACTCGACATATCGGATTGGATAATTGAACAAGAGTGAGGTAGCAATAATCAAGAAAAAGCTGATAAAGCTCATCTGCAAAATAATCCGAATCCCCCCCAAGCTGCCATACACCATAAGCACAAGCAATATGAGCGAGAGCAGCCATGTCGGAAAGTCAGGGAAAATCCAAGACTGAATGGCTTCAATATACGTCCTGACAATTGTTATCATATTAGTAAGGAAATAGAGCATCATGCAAATACCCAATACTCCGCCAATCCACTTGCCAAACAACATCTGCTGGATGCCGTACAGGTCGAGTGTTTGATGCATATCCAAGGTTTTGACCATAATCCAAACAATCAAGTGAGTGGCGATCCCTACAAGCAGAACAGACATCCAGGCATCATGTCCAGCCTCCTTATATATGTACCGTTGAAATCCGAATATCCCTACACCAATCTGCACGTTGCATACGAGGAACAGCAGCATGTAGGCCTTGAATTGATATTTGTGGGGTGTTCCGCTATTCATCTTATCACCTCCAAATGACTAATCATCGATTTTCCCCGTCCACAACGAACGGATGGAGATGGATCGGATATATTTGCGAAGCTTGTGCCCTGTTGAAGTCAAGCCATCCGGTTCAGGAAGCAGTACCTCATCATAGGCTAAGTCAGAATGCTTAATAGGGTGAACTGGTGAGAAATAAGGTCTTCCTAAGCTCGTCTGACGGATCAAGTGTATCATTACCAAAGCTGTTACAAACACAATGCCTATGCTGCCCCAAATGCCTGCAAAGAGAACCATCGGGTATCGGACAAGCCGCAAGCCGCTGCTCATCAAATAATCTGGAGTTGCAAAAGAGCCCAGTGCCGCAAGTGCTACCAGCATAATTAGTATATTGCTCGTAAATCCAGCTTGAACTGCTGCTTGCCCAATGACGATACCGCCAACAATCCCCATCGTCTGTCCAACCTTAGTCGGCAGCCGGGCACCGGCTTCCCGCAGCAGCTCCATCGTCACTTCCAGGATCAACGTTTCAAATAAAGGAGGAAACGGGACTCTGGATCGTGATTCAATCAAGGACACGAGCAAGGAGGAAGGAATCATTTCATAATGAAAAGTGAGTGCTGCAACATAGGCCGGTGTCAAAAATACAGAGAGGATTAACGCAACCATTCGCAGTGCACGAATAAATGTCCCGATTCCCCATCCTAAATAGCGATCTTCCATCGACAAAAAGAAATCAATGAATTCGCTCGGACCTACGATTACCAGCGGACTCCCGTCCAACAGAATGATGATTTTGCCTTCAAGCAGAGAATGGCTCGCTAAATCAATACGTTCTGTCAGCATCAATTGCGGAAAGACACTCAAATCATTATCTTGGATCATATGCAAAAGCTCTGAGCTGCCCGTCACATCATTGAGGCGAAGCCGCTTAATGCGATGACGTACCAGTTCAAGCCGCGCCTGGCTCACTCGATCTGCCATGAACATGAGATTGACCTGTGTATTGCGCTTGTTGCCAATTTTAAATTCCTCGCTGCACAGATCTGTGTCCGGAATGGAATTCCTCAGTAGAGTCGTATTCGTTCCAATTGACTCTGTAAAGGCAAGCATTGGTCCTAATATGGTCGTTTCATTCTCTGGTGAGGTAAGAGAACGCTTGGGTAGGTTCGCCACATTCGCCATAATGCCAGCCTGAGGCGTCGCAATATAGACCCATCCCTTCACAATCAGCGGTGCGCAATCCGGGATAGACGAAATATCCTTGATTTCTCCGATAGGAAGCGAACTGCGAAGATCCTCGATCGTCGGTGTCTGCCCCAACTGCTGCAGCGGAGATAGAATAGAGGTGTGAAGCTGCTTCGTATCGACATGCTGGGGCATATAGCATATGGCAACTGACGGCGAAATGCTTCTTACCACAAGATGGACGCGATGATGAAACAATGCCGATATTTGTTCTTGCAGGGAAGCTGCGAAATCAAAGTCCGCCATAAGTCAACCCCTCCTGTAATCACTTTGAAGATGACAAACATGTTGGATGATCAGACAAATTATTCCCTGCTGCACGCAAATTCATGCGAGAATCGCCATGACATAAAAAAACCGATACCTAAGTCAGGTATCGGTTCAAGTACGGTATAATCTAGTTGTTAAAATAAATTTTAAAATTTAAATTTCGTCAATGAATCCTGCAATCCCATTGCCATGCGCTTAAATTCCTCGGCTGAGCTTGCCAGCTCTTCCATAACCGCATTCTGCTCTTCAGTAGCAGCGGCAATCGATTGTACACTTGAGGCGGATTCCTCCGAAATGGCCACAACCCCCTGAACACGCTCAAGCATGTCTTGAGAGCTAATATTGACCTCCTGGACGATCGCCTCGACCATGCTGGCTAGATTGGATATTTCCTGCATCATCGCCACAATGGCATGGAAGACGTCCCCCGTATCATTTACACTTTGAATGCCGGATTGGACGAAATGATGGCTCTTCTCCATTGTCTCGACTGCATTGCCCGTCTCGGATTGAACTTCTGCAATAATCTGCTGAATTTCGAGAGCGGCCTGATTCGATTGATCAGCCAGCTTGCGAACTTCATTCGCCACAACCGCGAAGCCTCTGCCATGTTCCCCTGCCCGAGCAGCTTCAATCGCGGCATTCAGTGCAAGCAGATTTGTTTGCCCCGCAATATCCGTAATAATCGCTAGAATTTCGCCGACCTTATCGGATTTTTGCTGAAGGCTGCTCATCATGCCAGCACTTGCTTCCACATTATCAGACAGCTGTCTCATATGGGTGATCGTTTTATTGACGATTTCATTGCCATGCACAACCTTATCATTGGCCTTCGTGAATTCGCCTGTAATCGTCTTCACCGTTTGATCCACTTCGCCAATTGCCATCGTCACATCCTCGATCATTTGACCAACTTCAGCAAGCTTCCTGGCTTGCTCGTCCACGCCCATTGATATATCCTGCAGCGAGATTGTAATCTGTTCCGATGATTTGCTCGTTTCCTGCGAGCTGATTGCAAAGTCATTCGAAGTCGTATTAATGTTCTCACTTGTATCGACAACATGATCGACCAATTCCTTCAGATTGCTATGCATGCTCGAAAAGCTGCGGGCTACATTTCCCCAAATATCCTTGCGCTGCTCAGCTATTCCAACACGATGGGTAAAGTCCCCAGACCCTATATGCTCAACGGTACGTGAAACCTTGTGGATTGGTTTGACAAACAGACGATTCACAAGCATCCAAGTCACACTCGTGATAATGAGCAAGGATCCAATGGTCACCGCCCACATCAGCCAATTGTAAGAATCAAGACTGCTGTCAAAATCATCAAATCGCGAGATTACTACTGCGGTATAATCTCCAGACTTCGCTGCATATGCGTATCCACCGAGTCCAATGTCCAACTTCATTTCATTCTGCTCGCCAGTGTAAAGTGCATGCAGACTATCTTCGATCTCACTGGACAGCTCCTTACCAAATCGGGCTATCACCTTGCCATCTTTCACAAGCAAAGAAGTGCTGTTATCCTTGTATGCAACCATATTCAATACAGCCTTTGGATCGTCCTTGCCGCGCTGCACTACGAATTTCCCAATTTGCCGAACTGCCGTCTGTGTGTCTTCGATCATCATGTCAGTAACGACACTTCGAATAAAGCTGGCATTCACCATGCTGGTCGTTATAATGACAAGCAGAGTAATAAGACTGATAGGCAATAATATCCGCGCTAACAGTGATTGAAAACAGTGATTCCATAACGCCCGTATTCGTTCGTTGATAGATTGAGATTTCATTCCTGTCACACCTTTTATGTAATAGGGTATCTTCCGATACCACGCGTTGTCCTTCATTGCACTTGCTCAAGCTTGCTCGTCACCAAAAAAAAGACCTGCCCGTCCGGGAACGGGCAGGTCATATCATTCAGTATCCTTCAATAAGACGAAAAGATAAGAACTATAAGACTACAAGCTGTCCAAGTAGCGATCTGCTTCTTCGTAGCTTTGAGCTACGCCGTATGCACCGCCGAGATCTTTAACCAAGCGAGACAATTGCAGCTTCGTCAGAGCGGAGCTTACGATCATAGAAGATCCCTTTGTTTTTTTGTTTGCCATGTAGTCGCGCAATCCTGCCAAATAATCGTTCACATCAGCTGGTGCTGGTTGTGCCTTCGCCATATCGATGCAGAATGTGTAGCCTTCCTTCGCTTTATCAACTTCACGACGAACAGCTTGATCGTATTCTTTGGCCTCTTCAATTGTCATCATACCTTCAAGCTTAACATACACACGGTTTTTAGATGCTTCGTATTTCGTTTCGAACATGGAAAATCTCCTCCTAGATGTAATAAATTCATAAGTATGGTGTTACTGATTGTCTACTGCACATACTGAATATTACCCAATATGTCGTTTCATGCCAATGCTTTTTGGTCTTTTTGCTGATTGACGTATGCCTATCAAGTTATGATAGGGCGCTCTTCGAGCTGCATATAAACCGCAATCAACCTCTCTTCTGCCATTCTCGATGCCATCCCCCCTGCACATAATATCGCTCCGAATTGCTGGCCTACTTGTTCGTAAGAGTTAGGAAGCCAACTTCGAACCCGTGTCGCAGCATATTCGTGACTTGAGCTTCACCAGGTACAGTCCAGGAAAAGCCTAATGCAGCAAGCGTAGATACCGTCCGTTCTGCAGTTAGCTCGAACGCTGTCAGCGCAGCGCCTTCATCCATCCACCCGTTATGCAGCATCACATTCTCGACTGCCTCAAGCTTCGCCCCCTGTTCATATTGCTCGAACAGATAGGATAGGAACTTCTCCATTGGCAGCTTCGCAACCTGAACATCATTCCGCCCAGCCAGCATTTCGGACATGCTGATCAGATGCGGATTATAGATATGGTAGATCTCATCATGCAGGGCAGGCTTGTCATGCAGTGTAATAATCGCACGGCTCACCTGATCTACGAAGGATAAGTCTGTATCCTGACCGGAATCAGGAACGGCCCCCAATTGGATGAAGGACTTCATCGTCTTGTAGAACGCATTGTCCTGAATATTTTCCTGGAACTGACCGCTCTCTGAGTGACATACAATGTTACCAACTCGGTAAATGTTCGTATGCAGCCCCTGCAGACGCGCCTGTTCTACCAATTGCTCCGCTTGGAATTTCGTCTTTACATAATAGTTGTCATGCACTTGTCCGATGTCCAAGTCATCCTCCGTGAAGAGAACGGATTCCTTGCCTTCAATCGTTCCCATCCCGACCGACATTGTAGAGACGTGGTGGAATCCCTTCTTCGTGCCGGTTGCTGCCAATTCCAACAAGCGCTCCGTCGCCGTAACATTGTTCAGTACGAATTCAGAATAGTGGCCATAATGCTTCACATTGGCCGCAGCATGGATGATGCATTCCACTTCATCTGCCAGCTTAGCATATTCGTGTTCAGCGAGTCCGAGATGTTCGTCACTCAAGTTCGCGTTAACGACTTCGATTCGATGTCCGTGCGTGTCTGTCAGTTCTGCACCGAAATAATAGGCCAGCTTCTCGTACAATCTGTGTCGAGCCTGCTCCGGAGATGTCCCTCGAACAATAGCAACCACCTTGCTGTCAGTGCAATGCAGAAGATCGCGAAGCAGGTAAGCACCCAAGTATCCTGTTGCACCTGTAAGGAGAACCTTAGCATAGTTCAACTGCTGCGATAGCTCTCGATTGTGATAAGCTTCGTTGCGGCTGCGGTACTGCATCCAAGCCTCCGTTACGGCCTTATCTTCCACGACCGCTACTTCTTCCGCATACATAGCACGAATTCGCTCCAGCTTATCCTTCATATGGTTCGGACGATACTTCATCCGCAATGCCAATTCTCGAATTGTCGGATATGCGAATACATCGCTGACGTCGACCTCGTATTCCTGCTTCAACTGCGCAACAAGTGTAATTGCCTTCAAGGAATGGCCGCCTAGCTCGAAGAAGTTGTCGCACACGCCGACCGTTGTTAGGCCAAGCAGCTCCTGCCATAGCTCGGCAAGCTTCATCTCCGTCTCACTGTCAGGCGCTACATAACCGGCTCCTGTCCACTCTTGCTTCGATGGCGCAGGGAGCTTCGCGCGATCGATCTTGCCGTTCGTTGTCAGCGGCATCTGATCGAGGAACGCATAGTAAGTCGGGATCATATAATCCGGCAAATGATCAAGCAGATGCTGACGAATATCTGCAGCTGTCACCGTACCTTCCGTTACAATGTACGCACAGAGCGCCTTTTGTCCTGGCGATTCCTCAATATCGGTAACGAGTGTTTCCTTCACGAGCTCATGAGTTCGGATTTGCGCTTCAATTTCACCAAGCTCCATGCGATATCCACGAATTTTCACTTGATGGTCTTTGCGTCCTAAGAACTCAACTGTTCCGTCCGGCAGCCAGCGAACAAGGTCGCCTGTCTTATACAGCTTCTCTCCAGCCTTGAACGGACTGTCGATGAACTTCTCGTTCGTCAAGTCCTCGCGATTCAAGTAACCACGCGCCACGCCATCGCCACCGACCCACAGCTCGCCCGCTACGCCAATCGGCTGCAGCTTGCCATAGTTGTTCACGACATAGGCTGTCGAGTTCGCAATCGGCGCCCCGATTGGGATCGATCCGTCCTGCTCCGCTGCAATATGGTGGCAGCAGGAGAAGGTCGTATTCTCTGTCGGTCCATATCCGTTCACGATTTGAATTGGCGCACAGGCATGAAGCACCCGGTAGATATGCTTCGGAGACAATACATCTCCGCCAACGAGCAATGTTCGCACAGGTTCGAATAAGCGCTCATTTTTCTCAACTAGCTGTGTGAATAACGGTGAAGTCAACCACATCATAGTGATGCCATGCCGCATAATCGCTTGTTCTAACTGCTCAGCATCCAAAATTGTCGGCTTGTCAACGAGTACAAGTCGAAGTCCGTTCAGAAGGGCTCCCCATATTTCAAATGTCGAAGCATCGAATACGAGAGAACCAGTCTGCAAAATGCGATCATCCTCTTGGAATGATACGAAATTCGTATTCTTCACAAGGCGAATCACGTTGCGATGGGTGACCATAACTCCCTTCGGCTTCCCTGTCGACCCCGATGTGTACATTAAGTACGCGATATGCTCAGGATTATTGAGATCATCTATGTTTTCCGTTGAATGTACAGCTAGTTCCGAATCCGTGAAACTGATGCTGCTCAGTCCTTCAGGCAATCGTTCAGCCAAATGGTCGCTTGCGAGTACGATATTAACACGGCTGTCCTCCAGCATATATTGAATCCGTTCCTGCGGATAATCTGGATCGATCGGCACGTAAGCACCGCCAGCCTTCAAGATTGCGAGTACACCGATAATCATTTCTGGTGTGCGCTCTGTGAACAGACCAACCGGCTGTTCAGCCTTCGTCCCATGCTTCTGCAAATAATGCGCCAAACGATTGGCCTCCGCATTCAGCTCCGCATAGGTAATTTCACGTTCACCAGACACAAGCGCAACGCGATCAGGCGTTACACGCACCTGTTCCTCGAACAGACTGTGTACAGTCGCATGGCGAGGATAGTCGGCAACCGTATTATTGAAGTGGTGCACGATTTTTTCCCGTTCCTGATCCGTAACCAGTTCAAGTTCTCCAATGCTGCATGACGGCTGCTGTGCCGCCTGCATAGCAAGCTGCTCGAAATGCCCTGCCATTCGTTCAACAGTTGCCCGTTTGAACAGCTTCGAACAGAATTCAAAGTTGCATTCGAGTTCCTCTTCACGCTCGATCGCCTCCAGCGTCAGGTCGAACTTCGATGTGCCGTTATGATAAGGCAGCTGTGTGAAGACGGCATCTCCTGCTTGAAGCGAAAGATCCCCCATGTTCTGCATGACGAATACGGTATCGAACAATGGATTGCGGCTTACATCCCGCTTCAGCTGCAGGCGTTCAACCAGGCTGTCGAGCGGGTAATCCTGATGCTCATAGGCAAGCAGAAGCGTATCCTTCATCTCATTCAAATAAGCAGCAAAGGCCTTGCCGCCCTCAGGGAAGCTGCGAATCGGCAAGGTGTTGACGAACATGCCCATCATTCGATCTACATCAGTATGTGTTCGAGCAGCAATCGCACAGCCGACAATCATATCCTCCTTGTCCACATATTTGGACAAGAGCACATTATATACCGACAACAGCACCATATAGAGTGTAGTTCCTTGACGGAGAGCCAGTTGCTTCAAGCCTTCCACCGTCTTGGCAGACAATGCTATACGCACCATATCGCCTTCAAATGACTGCACATTCGGACGAATATAATCGTACGGAAGATCCAGCAGTGGGATGTCCCCTTCAAGCACACTCAGCCAATACTGTTCATGTGCTTGTTCATCTTGTACACGTGTGGACTGCCATTCCGCATAGTCCTTATATTGCAGCTTGATTGGAGCCAGCTCCTCGCCCTTATAGAGTGCAGCCAGTTCTTCAGCAAACACACTGAGCGAGGTTCCGTCGAAGACGATATGGTGAATATCCAGCATCAGTATGTAGCTGTCTGCTGCCACTTTCGCAATCGCAGCACGTAGAAGCGATTGCTCCTCCAACTGGAATGGACGGACGAATTCATTCGCCAGTTCAGCAGCAGTACGGCCCTCGGCCTCTATAATCGGCACATCGAATGCAACTGTCTCATGCACCTTCTGTACGATCTGTTCCTCTTCCCAATGGAATGAAGTACGGAATGCTTCATGGCGCTCTACGATTTGGTGTAGAGCCTTCTTCAGGCGGCCGGTATCCAATTGGCCATTCACTTCGTACACGAGTGGAATGTTATAGGCCATGCCAACTCCGCCCCGCTGTTGCAGCGCGAACATACGCGTCTGTGCTGGCGCGAGATGATAATGCGCCTTCTTCTCGGCTGGCGTTATCGATTCGTATTGTTCTTGCGCTCCTTCGTCGATAATTGCAGCAAGCTTGCCGACATATGGATTCGAGAACAATTCCTTGAAGGACAACGAGATATGGAAGTCAGCTGCGATGCGTGCTTGCAGCTGTGCCAGCTTCAACGAATGCCCGCCAATCTCGAAGAAGTGATCCGCTGTGCCAATTGGAGAGATGCCAAGCAGTTCCTCCCAAATCGCCGCAAGCTTTTTCTCCGTATCCGTTACTGGAGCTTGATATTCGGTAGATATGCGCTCCTGCTTCTCCGGCTGAGGCAGCTTGGCCCGATCAATCTTGCCGTTGATCGTAAGCGGCATGCGCTCCAAGAACATGAAGTATGCCGGCACCATGAACTCAGGCAAATGCGAAGACAAGTACTCGCGCATTGTACGCGATGTCATGCCTTCTTCCGCTACTATATAAGCACAAAGGGCCTTCTGGCCAGGCGACTCTTCAAAAGCTGCAACCAGCGCTTCCGTTACTTGCTCGTGCGTATGAATCTGCGCTTCAATCTCACCGAGCTCCATGCGATAGCCGCGAATCTTCACTTGATGATCTTTGCGTCCGACGAATTCCAAGTTGCCATCTGGCAGCATGCGCACAAGGTCACCTGTTTTATAGATTCGTTCGCCAGCTACGAATGGACTATCCGCGAACTTCTCACGCGTCATCTCATCCTTATTCAAGTAGCCGCGTGCTACGCCTTCACCGCCGACCCACAGCTCTCCTACAGCGCCAATCGGCTGCAGCATGCCGTAATCATTTACAACATAAGCAGTTGAGTTCGTAATTGGCGTACCGATAGGAATTGTCCCGTCTCCCTCTTCCTTCATCAGATAAGAAGTAGAGAAGGTTGTATTTTCAGTAGGACCATAAATATTCGAAATCTCAATCGGTGCACAGTCCTTAGCCGCTCGATAGAAGTGCTTTGGCGACATCAGCTCTCCACCGACGAGCAATTGGCGAAGCGGCGCAAATATGCGCGGATTGCGATCAACCAATTGAATGAACAGCGCCGTCGTCAAGAACATAATCGTTACCTGATGGCGGATGAGCGCTTGCTCCAGCTGCTCAGCGTCCAGTATCGTCGTCTTATCGATGAGCACGAGCCCTAAGCCATTCAACAAGGAGCCCCAGATTTCAAAGGTTGAGGCATCGAAGACAAGCGATCCCGTCTGCAAAATACGGTCGCCTTCGCCAAACTTCACATAATTCGTGCGCTTTACTAGGCGAATGACATTGCGATGAGTAACCATGACGCCCTTAGGTCTTCCTGTCGAACCGGACGTGTAAATGATATATATAAGATCTTCTGGCTGATTCACAGATACCAGATTATCGCTAGATTCATCAGCAAGGCTCGGGTCGTCCATATGAACCTGCTCGATGGTATTCGGCAAATCTATATCTGACGATCTGCTAGTCAGTACCAGCTTCGTACGACTGTCTTCCAGGACATATTGAATGCGATCCTGAGGGTGATCAGGATCAAGTGGAACATAAGCTCCTCCCGCCTTGAGAATCGCTAAGATACCGACAACCATCTCTGCACTTCGCTCTGCCATAATACCAACAGACTGTTCCCGATTGATGCCAAGCTTCCGCAGCCTGCGCGCCAATTGATTCGCACGAGCATTCAACTCGCAATAGGTCAACTCGCGATCATCTTCGATAACAGCTACTCGATCCGGATGCAGCTGAGCCTGTTCCTCGAACAGCGCCTGAACCGTGAATGTATGAGGATATTCAGCTCGCGTCTGATTCATCCCCTCAATTAACTGGCGCTTGTCCTGCTCTGTCAGCATTTCCAGCTCGCCAATACGCTTCTGAGGATGCTTCACAGCTTCATCCAGCAGCTGCAAGAAGTACTCACCCAGCTTGTCTACTGTCGATAACTGGAACTGATTTTCCTTGTAATACATTGTGAACATCGGTAATGCGCCCGTTCCAGCAGCATGCTGAATGCAGCCGTGCAGGTCACATACCTGCTCTCCCTCTGGAAGCACGGGCCGAACATCTTCTCCGTACCAGCAATACGTTGCCACATCACTGTCAGAAGCTATTTCAGAGCAAGTCAGGTTACGTCCTTCTGCGCAAGCCGACAAGCTGTTATGAATATTCATAATTCCTTGCAAGGTTACGTCATCCTGACTGACTACGGTATGGTTTGCATTGCCGTGTCCCGCTTGAACGGCATGAAGAGTTACTTGCTGCGAGTTGTAGAACCGGGACAACAGCGTTGCCCACGCACTGAACATGACGGATTCCAACTTGACCGAATGCTCGGCCGAATGCTTCTTCAGAAGACGCATTGTCTCTTCAGGCAGCTCGATAGAATGTACGTCATAGCCTGCCAATCGTTCTACTGTTAATTCCATGAAAGCCAATTCTCGTCCTCTCCTTTGTACGATCCAACCCATTTCGTAAACCTATGAGTCAACTGCTCCCATGTGATGTACTCTATTTGCTTGGCAAATTCCATATGCTGTGCGCACACAGTCATACTATAGCCTGTTACAGGAACGACATATTGCTTTACATAATTATGATCAACATTCCATAATTGATTATGTTGTATAGGTACAGCTGTCTCCTGCACAATCTCGAATGTGCTGGGAGGCAGGCTGAGACCCGTTCCTAATGCCTTCAGAACACTTTCCTTAGCCGTCCATATGTAAAAAAACAATTCCTGACGCGCACGACTGTCGTTCGTATTTGCAAGCAATTCCAACTCACGCGGCGAGCATATCAGCCTAGCCACGTCCATGTTCCATTCTCCTGCTTGCTCAATATCAATCCCGATTGGCGCTTCATCCAATGCCACTGCTATGAACGCACCGGCGTGAGAGATGTTGAAAAATACTGGATCACCCTCCACATATGGCTTGCCGAAGGGATGAGTGTGAATAACAAGTTCGTTATTCGAACATTTCAAGGTTCGACATAGCAGCATGCGGGCCAATATGTCAGCCGCAACCGTGCAATAAAAATCTTCACGGTTCCGAAGTCTATCTAACCTTTTGTATTTTTCAGGTGTAACGAACGGGATAAATCGATCCATCAATGAATCTATGTCTTCGTAGGAAGTACACTCGTCCCATTTTAGCAACACAATTTCCATCATTTACCCCAGCTTCTGTGCGCAAAAAAAAGGCCATTCTGCATAGCCTTGTCACCGAATAACCGTTGTGTAGTTACCGCAACATTAATGGCAACCCGGCCGCCGTAATCCGTGAAGATGTTAGGCCCGCGGCTTTGCGTCCTCATCTTTCGAAGAGTTTGCCTTTCAATCCTGATGTTGTTCTTCTTGATGTATCCATTGCGTGTTGCAGATCGATTATCAGGCAAGAATGTCATAGCAATGTTACGCACTAGTTCTTGTGACATGTATCGCGTGAATAGGTCTAAAGTACATATTACATATCAGCATGTTGGACGGTCGCATCCCCTATCCAACTCAAGACCCATATTTTATATCGGTTGCTCGAATGAAAAGATTAATACTTTTTCATAACACTTTTCAATTTTTCGACACGAAAAATCATTTTTTGTCATTTTGTAGTCATTTTCAAGGTTGTTTCACCCTATTTCCGACAAAAACACCCCTATCCTCTCCATCCTTGCTCCCATAGATTCGTGCAATTCCCTCCAACTGCTCGACACATTTGTCGATTTTCCTATAGAGCCACTACTGCTTAGCCCCCCTCTCCCCTACCAATTACCTAATAGACAACACTGAAGTCATTTCTTACTCATTACACAACTCTCTTGTACTCTTGGTGATACATAAAAAGCCTCGGAAATCATTCCGAGGCTCTTATTGAATGCCATCTATCTATCTTCTCTATTTCACATCATGGGGATTAATATCCGTCACCAACTGTCATTTCATTGGATGCGGTGGACAGTGCATTCACTGTTGCATTGCGCCCATCCGCTACGGACATAACGAATACTTTATAGGCAACGCCGCTGCGAATTGGATTTCCATATGCATCATTATTGGACAGCGAGAATATGGTTGAACCATCGTCTGTTACTCTAACCAATCTATAATTACTTCCTGCCACACGATTTGCCTGATCCAGGTCGAATGAACCCGCTGAACCGGAAGGAACGGCCATCACTGCATAATAGGCAATCCCGCTGTCGTTGCTTGGCTTCCAGAAGGAGGCCTTGAAGTCATTCCCCCCTTCTCTTGTCAAAAACACATTCGTAGGTGCCTGCACGGATTGATCTACCAAGGCAAATTCACCAGAAGGCGAAGACAAGGCATTCGAGGAGCCGCTTCTATTGTCAGCTACCGTAAGCACAAATACCCGGTAAGCAACACCTTTTTGAATGTCGTTGCCTTGAACATCCCGCAAGCCGCTTGTTAGCGATTGTCTTACATAGCCACTCTGATTCCCAACCCGAATGTAGCTGGATGATCTCACCTGTCCCGCACTATATGCGTCGAATGCATAGGACTGATCTGCGCGGACGACCATAATACGGTATTCATTTACGTACGAATTACTGGATGGTGCATTAAAGCCTACTTCAATGTCGCTGGCATTACCGTTTTTGCCAATAATCTTCGCTTCTACATTCGTCACAACATCAACCGAAGCGTTGCCTTTAAGCGTAACCTCTGGGGATGGAGCAGACAATGCATTGTTTGCTTGATTATTGGAGCTCACAGTCAGAACAAATACCCGGTAGCTGTTGCCGTTGCGAATCGGTGCTCCATCTACATCTCTTGCATCCGCATCGAATACATGCGACAAGCTACTGCCACTCCGATACACGACAGCTGAGTTCCAATTATTAACTCGATTGGCCTCTGTTAGATTAAAACGGCTTGCATTGGAAGACTTCACAACCATGACGCGATAATGGTTCACATTCGATTCATCTGCAGCACGGTTGAATGTTACACTCAGGTTCCGTCCATCATTGTAGTTTCCACCCAAACTGCTTGCCGATACGTTCGTTGCAGGGTACACCGTCGAATTGTTAGACAACGTAATCGTATCTGAGGAGCTGGACAGGGAATTCACATAACTGCCGCGTCCAACAGAAAGCACATATACTTGGTAGCTGGTTCCGTTACGGATCAGGTCCCCATCTACGTCTCTCGCAGTAGAGCTCAGCTTGAGGCTAACGTCTCTGCCATTCGGGTTCATCGACGTATAATTGTAGCTGGATACGTTGTTCGCTTCGGATACATCAAAGCGGTACGATCTGCTCGTCTTCACAACCATAATTCGATACTGGCTAATATTCGATTCATCCGAGGCCCGGTTGAAGGTAACCATCATATCGCGGCCGTCATTATAATCTCCGACATCGCTTACTCTTACATTGGAAGCACTGTACACCGTTGAGTTATTCGAAATATTGATGGAATCAGATGCGCCCGACAATGCATTGTAATCAGAGTTGCTATTCGAAACTGACATGACGAACAGACGGTACGTTTCCCCTCTGCGGATTAGTGAGCCATTCACATCACGCATATTAGATGGCAATGTTGAAGTAATGCTATAGCCATTCTTCGAGACATCATAATAATTGCTAGATGAAACCCGGTTTGCTTCAGTCAAATCAAAGCGATAAGCATCCGAATATTTCACTGCAAAAATCCGGTAGTAGCTTACGCGCGATTCATCGGAGGAGCGATTAAAGCTGATCTGAATATCGCGTCCATCTCCATAATTGCCCACTTGGCTAACCTTCGTAATCACTGGAACACCAGCTGATTGTCCAAGCGTGAACGAGGATGAGCCGGAGGACAGCTTGTTGGCATACGAGCTCGTATTGCTTACAGATACTACAAATACGGTATAAGACACATTATTGCGGATATATTCACCTGATGTATCTCTTGCCGTCGAACTCAAGGTTGTCGTCAACGTCGAGTTGCTAGACTTCGATACGGTCGTGTAATTTTGGCTGGAGACGCGGTCTGCTTCATAAGCATCGAAACGAGATGCATCCTTCGTTTTAACGACCATAATCCGATAATTTTGAATTTGGCTGTCGTTAGAAGGACGGGAGAAGCTGACCTGCATATCGCGGCCGTCGTTATAATTCGCCACATTGCGCACTTGCACATTCGTTGCCGCCGCAACCGCATTGTCGCCTAACGTAAAGGTTGAAGATGGGTTCGAGAGCACCTGTTGGTTGCTCGTTCTGCTCACTGACAATACATAAGCTTCATACTTCACATTCGTGCGGATGTAGTCTCCATCTACGTCACGTGCTCGGGAATCCAATCTGACTACAGGATCGTCACCGCTCTTGTTCACTACGGTATAATTGTTGGAAGATACCGAACGAGCCTTGTTCAAATTAAAGGAGTTCGACGCTTTAACAATCATGACGCGATATTGATCAAGGTTATTTTCATACTGTTCCTTGGAGAAGCTGACACGAATATCGCTGGCATCTCCGGATTGGCCTGAGATCTGTGTTGTCACATAATTGACGCCTCTAAGATTGCCGGAGTAGTCGGGCTCATCTGGGTATGTTGGACGATCCGGGTACGTTGGGCGATCCGGGTATGTCGGCGAACTTCCAGAAGTCACGCGAACGACTCTCGTTTTGTCGTCATAGTTGATTGTGGCGCCCAATGCTTCACTTACGAAGCGTACCGGAACCATCGTTTTTGCATTCATTATTCTAGATGGAACATCCATATAGACAGTTCTTCCATTGACCGTTGCCGCTTTGGAGCCTATTGTTAAAATTACAGAGGATCCTCCCTTGTAAGCTGTCACCTTCTTCGTCTTCGTTGCCCCATCGAAGCTTACACTGGCACCGAGCGCCTGGAAAATATCCGCCATCGGCAGCAGCACACGGCCTTGCGTGTACACAGCATCTGTTCCAACTTTGTTACCGTTCACATAGACGGTGTAAGCAGGCGCTGCTTGCGCTGGTGCAGGCGTTACCATCGTAAAGCCGAGTGCCACAGCAACAAAACCTGATACTAGTTTCTTCACTTTCTCATCCTCCTAAGTTGCAATCATATCCAAGCCTAAAATTACCACCTTCAACTTAGATGCATCAAACAAGGAAAATGTTTCATACTCCTTTATAATTTTTTTAAATTGTGACAAAATTGTGTCAAACCATCATTCACCGATTCCATAATCAATGAAAAAAGCCGTTGGAACAAGGCTAATTATGGCCTTGTTCCAACGGCTTCATTACTTTACTCAATCATGTGTATTACTTCGGATCATCTAGCCACTCCTTGCTATGATCAGCGAATCGCTGAAGCTCGCCAACTAATAAGCCTGCATGATACCCGTCGTATACCGCATGATGCAGCTACAAGGATACGAGCAGCAGGACTCTACACGTTTTCTCGAAATACTTTTCAAATGTGATGATCGGCAACAAATACGTTCCCTCATTGAACACATTCAAATTGAATGTACATCAAGATATAGATCAGTCCAACTGCTGCGAGCTGCGCGTCATGGCCACACTCGACTCTCTAACAATGAGACGAGGCTCAAACTGCACTCGTTCATATACACCGCGCTTCTGTTCGATGATCCGGTTAAGCAGCAGCTCGGTAGCTACTCTGGCAACCTCTGCTCCCATGATCGACACAGAGCTAAGCCGCGGTGTCGTAATTGTTCCCCACAAAATATTATCAATGCCAACAATCGCAATGTCTTCGGGCACGCGGATCCCCAATTCCTTGAATCGGTTCAGCAGTCCCATCGCAATCATGTCATTGCCCGCATAGATCGCATCCGGCATTTTCGTTAGACCTGCGAAATAATCGGCTGCCTTCAATCCCGTTTGCATCGAGAAATCATCTCCGAGATAGACCAGAGAGCTATCTACTTGCGGGAGGGCATCCTCGTAGGCAAAGAAACGCTCCTCAATGATATGCTTCGGCGCACCTGCGTACGCAATCCGCGTCCGGCCTATGTTCATGAAATGCTCCATGACAAGTTTACCCTCTTGCGTAGATAGACTAACGATGTCCGCCTTCACATCGTCACCGAGCTTCTTCCCATAGTTAATAACGGAGACTGGAATGCTCGATTTATTAATCAAGTCGGGCAGCGTTGCAGGGTAAGCTAGCGGCAGGACAATCAGGCCGTCTACATGAAGCTTCTTCACTTCCCTGAGTATTTCAAGCTCTGCTCGTGCATTCCCTAATGTATTGATCTGAACGACTCGGTAGTCGTAATTTTTGGCCGCCTGCTCGACGGAATAGGCAATCTCCGGAACGAAGGCATTGCGAATATCGGGAACAGCTAGCGCAATTTGCTTCGTCTGCCGTACCTTAAGACTGCGCGCGAAGGAGTTCGGCACGAAGCCCAGCTCTTCAATCGCCTGCATTACCTTGGCCTTCGTCTTCGGACTAATGCCATCTGCGTCATTGATTGCACGCGATACGGTTGCCAATCCGACCCCTGCTCGCTGTGCAACGTCCTCGATCGTGACTTTTCTCTGAACCACTGCTACATCTTCCTCCCGTTACAAATGGAATTGCTTCCACCAATCCAATCAATCCATATTCTGTATCATACCATCTGCATTCACATTATTCACCTGATCTTCCTGCAACAAAAGACTGTGATTGACATCACGCTGAGAGTGTGACATATTTAATATCGGAAACGTTTCCGAAAATATTTTCCCGTTTCCATTTCATACAGTATTTCATTTCTATACTTCTGGGGAGATGAGCACATGAAAGCATTAAGATGGCATGGCGTCAAAGATTTGCGCGTGGAAAACATTGCAGAACCAGCAGCCGGCAAAGGCAAAGTGAAAATTAAAGTCGAATGCTGCGGCATCTGCGGCAGCGACTTGCATGAATATACGGCAGGACCGATCTTCATTTCAGATAGCACTCCCCATCCTCTAACTGGAGAGAAAGCTCCAATCGTTATGGGACATGAATTCTCTGGACAGATCGTCGAGATCGGAGAAGGTGTAACCAAATTCCAGAAGGGTGATCGCGTTGTTGTAGAGCCGATCTTCGCATGCGGTGAATGTGAAGCCTGCAAGCAAGGCTTGTATAACCTCTGCGACAAGATGGGATTCCTTGGTCTCGCTGGCGGCGGTGGAGGCTTCTCCGAATATGTAGCAGCAGACGAGCACATGGTGCATAAGATTCCAGATAGCGTTTCTTACGAGCAAGGCGCGCTTGTTGAACCTTCCGCAGTAGCTCTCTATGCAGTTCGTCAAAGCAAGCTTCAAGTTGGGGATCGTGCAGCCGTATTCGGTACAGGCCCAATTGGACTGCTTGTTATCGAAGCATTAAAGGCTGCCGGCGCATCGGAGATCTATGCAATTGAACTGTCCGAGCAGCGTAAGCAAAAAGCAGCAGAACTCGGAGCCATTGTACTTGATCCTTCGCAAGTCGATGTCGTGAAGGAGCTTCGCGAACGGACAGGCGGCGGCGTGGATGTCGCTTATGAAGTAACGGGAGTTCCTGCTGTACTGAACAATGCCATTGATGCAGCCAAGCTCGGCGGTGAAGTGATGATCGTCAGCATTTTCGAGCGAGAAGCTACTATTAAACCGAATGCAATTGTAACGAAGGAACGCACAATGAAAGGCATCATCGGTTACCGCAACGTATTTCCTGCGGTTATCAAATTGATGGAGCAAGGCTACTTCCCAGCAGAGAAGCTGGTAACGAAGCGCATCCAATTGGATGAAGTCGTTGATCATGGCTTCGAGGCGCTCTTGAAAGAGAAAAACCAAGTAAAGATTATGGTGAAGCCGCAATAATCCGTAAACAAAAACACGAAGGCTTAGGGCGCTTCAAAGTCATACTGAAATAAAACAAAAGATCGAGTCAGGGGTTAATCAGCTCCCCCTTGCTCGATCTTTTCTCCATCATAATGCCGTTCTCAACAGCAAGACGGTAAAACATACGATCATTGATACCACTGCAAGATGCCACCATTTGTACATCATAATGATACCGATATACTCGCGGATGAACGCACTTGGCATGTAATATCTTGCTGTCTTCGCGCCAACACCCTCACACTTCTTCAATCCCGCGAGCCGCGCATAAATGCTTGCCCGAAATACATGATAGTTGTTCGTGACGAAGATGCTTTTATGATCGGGTTTCATCTCGTCCATAATGGCCTTCGAGAACAGCATATTTTGCATCGTGTTGCGAGATTTGTCCTCCATAAGCACGTCCTGCTCTGGAACTCCCTTCGCCACGATATATTTCTTCATTGCCTCTGCTTCACTAAGCAATTCATCCGGCCCTTGGCCGCCCGACACGATAATTTTAGGCACTTGATGATACTTCATATATTGTTCAATGCTTTTATCCAAACGTGACGCTAGAAGCGGCGGGACTCGTTCCCCTCCGATTAGACCAGAGCCAAGCGCGATGATGAAATCGGGCTTGTACCATATTTTCCAGTAATGATAGAAGATCGCATACGCCAGAAAGCTGACGAATACAAAGGAAAAGTACATGAAGATGAGCAGCGTCCCGAGATAAAAAACAGCAAATTTATCATTATACGAAATAAAGAAAATGTAGAAAAACATGCCGATCATCGCAAAGATCAGGAGACTTAATAATAATGACAACATATTCGCAAGCTTCTTGCTTTCCTTCTTCAGCATAATTCGTCCGTTAAGCAGCAAATATATACTCACAAACAGTACGCTCAAAGGAATAGAGGCAAGGATAACCGCGGCTATAATTAAGTTCACCCACGGAATCTGGTTAGAAAAGGCCACCACATCCAAGAATAAATTTGCTACAGCCGCCATGAACAGGAATGAAAGACTGATCCGTCTTTTTTCCCTGATAAATAAAAAAACAAAAAGCCCAAATAGAATCAAACTAAAAAAGCTCATCATACACTCCCTTTCCAACCTTACTATTGTAAGCAATTCATTCCTTTTTGCAACCCTTTTCCCCCGTTCATTATTGAAATGGATCACGATGAGACATTCATGGCTTTGCCAACGGTTAACAGGATGCAGATAATCCCAGCAATCCTCCGCCCAGAAATAAAACAAGCCGATTCCTTCACAATAGAAGAATCGGCTAGCATAAACTCATTTTGTATAGAATTCGTTTACTTTCTCTAGTATTTCTTTGAAGTATGGAATATTAAATCGATTTATTAAGCCTTTAGATCCCATGTAAAAGCTGAATCGCCCTTTTTCGCCTAGAAGTTCCTTGAACTTATCAACTGTCTGGTCATACCTTTCTCTTTTCCCTGTATCGGTAAAATACCCTGAATCAATCTCCATTTGAATTCCGATTTTCGTTTTATCTAAATGGTTCTTAGCAATCAGTCTACCGCCGTCCCCATATACTCTTCCTTCTCTTACGCTATCGTAAATCGGCTGCAAATTTATTTTGTAGTCTTTGTCAAAATAATAGTGGGGTTGAATATACACATCATCAAAGATCATTGTCTCGTCCACGATGTATGCAATTGTTTCCACTATTTTTTCCCTATGAGGGCCAAATCCATAATATGGAGCCCATGCAAAAGAAGTAGCTCCGTCTACGTCGTCACTGTTCTTTATATACTCCGAAAGTTTTTCCAACAACTGAATTTGCGATTGATTTTTAAGTTGCGAGTAGCTGTAATTTTGAGTCCCGTAGAAGTATATGGCTTCGTTTGGATAATAAAATCCCGTTACCGAGTCCCAATTTGGACCAAGCTTTCGTTTTAACTCCTTTATATAGCTTACATATTCATCGAATAACTGATCAACATTTAACTTGCTTGAGACATCGTGTGCTGGCAGAGAAACAAGCACTTTATATTCGCTGTTCGTGTCCACGATTGTCTGAACCGTTTCATTTATATCATCAATCATATTTCTCTCTTTATAATTGTCAATTTTGTTTGTCTTATTATCTATCGCAATAACAAATTGCTTCACCATATCCAAACGTTCAAGCTCTGCCGATTCATATGGAATGTACCGTTGACTGTCCCCAAAATGACCGCTGTATAAAAACACCATATTACTTGCTGACAGGTCACTTCGAGCCATCGCAATGCTATCCATTTCATTCTCTTCAACGCCTTTTGCCGCTCTAATCACTGGTGTCGAGAACAAATTGACGAATAAACTTAAGGCAAACGTAATCGTCAGCACCCCTGCAAACCAAGCCTTTCTTTTCTTTGCTGGCTTCGTGTTCATAACATCGACTCCTTCGTTTAGTAGTTTCACAACAATTCACTTAATCCCCTTTATGAACCATTTAATTGTTTCTACAGAAGCATACAAGGAGTTACGAGACTCTGGAACTAGACAATGATGACAATATTCGGTTGAAAAATTACATTCAGCACTAGAGTAATATTTATTTCTTTACACTGCTTGGCGTTACGCCCCAGTATTTACGGAATATTTTAGTAAAATAGCTGACGTCTCGATATCCGATCATGGCGGCAGCATCATACACTCTCGCCCCATTCATCAACGCCGTCCTCGCCCGTTCCATCTTGCGTTCCAGAACATATGAGGTAAATGACATTCCTATTTCTTGCTTGAATAAGCGACTTAAATAGGAGGCGTTCACATAAAAACGATCAGCGATCGTATGCAAGGTAAATTCCTGATCCTGTTCCGCCTCAAGCAGCTCGATAATCGCTTGAACAGTGGTATGGGTAACCTTCCTGTCATGGCTCTCTGCATATGTGATTATGCTTCTTACAGTACGATGCAATACATCGTACATATGCTCTGGCGTCGTCAGTGATTGTACATTCGAGAGAAAATCGAAATCCGCTCCTGTCACATCCTGTACAGACCATCCGCGTTTGCGGATAAAGAGCGTCAACACGCCAACGATGTACATTAACTGTTCCATCATGATTTCATACGAAGCAGAGTTGTTCTTCGCCGCCTCGCACATGTTCGAAATCATTCGCATGGCAAGTTCTTGATCCAGCGTCTCCAATGCCATCTCTAGCTGCTTGTCCTCGTGCTCGTAATCCGGACGATTATTGAACTCAGCTTGGAGCGGCTCATCATATGGAATTGCGATTCCCGTTCCATAGACGACCCGATTTTGCAGCGCCTTTTTGGCTTGAATATATAATGGCAGCAATTCGTCTATCTTTCCGGTTCCTCCACTAATTCCCGCGCTTACGACAATGCCAAGACATTGCTTGATGTTGCGAATGAGCTTCTCCATCGCCACGTGAATCCCGAGCATCTGCTGCGGAGTATGTTCCAGCGCTCCCGTATTCCCTATCACAATAATGGTTTTATCCTCTTCCGTGCATACATAAAAATCAGGAGTCGGCAGTATATCTCGAATAACATGCACGAGATTATCCAGGGTCATGCCATCTTCATTGCCGGAACAGACATATTCGTCCACGTCCAGAACGATTACCGCATAACGAGATTCCATGTCTATATGAAGCCCTAATGAAACACAGGAAGCTTCCAGCTCTTCTATCTGATACCGTCCATATGCTAGATTGCGAATCGTATGCTGATGCAGGACGGGGAGGTACTGCGTCCATTGCTCCTGCATCATTAGTTGACGCGTTCGCTCCATCAACTCTGCTTGAATGCATCGGGCTGCATCCGTTACAGCCTGGAGAATGTCCATTTCAGCAGCAGGCTTGAGCAAATACTTGTATACGCCAAGCTCCACCGCCGTCTGCGCATAGGAAAAATTGTCATGACCGCTTAAAATGATGATTTTCGTGTTCGAATAAGCCCGAGCCACTTGACTCGCCAAGGAAAGACCGTCCATTTCGGGCATTTGAATATCCATTAAAATAATATCGGGCTGCTTCATTTGTATCTGAGCGAGAGCTTCAGCACCGTTATTCGCCGACCCTACTACTTCGATATCGTGTTCTTCCCAGGGCATGTGAAGCAGATTTTGCAAAAATCTAATTTCATCTTCTACAATAAGAAGATTCAAGCGATCCTCTCCTTATTTCATTATTCATCTGTCGTACTTGATAAAGGCAGCTCTAGAGTTACTGTTGTACCTACTCCTAACTGGCTTTCGAATCGGATGCACGCTTCAGGGCCGTAGAACATCCTCATCCTAGAACAAACGTTGCGCAAGCCATATAGCTCCGTTTCTGGTGATTCCAAAAAAGATAAAGGAACCGACTTGCCGTCGATTTCCTGAATCACTTGATGAATGGATTGCAGGCGCTGCTCACTTATTCCGCTTCCGTTATCTTGCACCGTTATCATCAATTTCCCCTGCTGCAGGAAGCTCGAAATGACTAACAATCCGTTGCTCTTCATCTGCTCTAGTCCATGAATAACCGCATTTTCAACCAAGGGCTGCAAAAGCAGCTTTAATACGGGTATCGTTTTCGTTTCTTCGTGTATCTCAAACACGACCTGAAAGCCATGTAAAAAACGAATCTGCTGGACGCGTAAGTAGTAGTTTAGATGGGTAATCGTTTCCTCTACCGTGAATGTATCCTGCCCTTTATGAAGACTTAATCGAAAAAAGTGGGACAGGTTCAGCACCATCTCGCTTATTTCCTCTGCCTCGTAGTTTTGAGCCGTCCAGTATATAGAGTTCAGCGTATTATATAAGAAATGCGGATTAATCTGAGATTGCAAAAATGTAAGTTCCGTACGGGCAATGCGAAGCTGCTGCTCATAGTGATCCTGAATCAAATGCCTCTGATGCTCGGCCATTCGATTATATGAGTCCATCAAATAACCGAATTCATCCTTCCGCCTTGTGTGTAACCGGATATCATAATCTCCTCCGATTAACCCCTTCATCGCATTCTTTAATTGGCCTAAAGGGGAAGCTATGCGGTTGTAAACACCCCAAGATATAAGCATGGAAAGCACAAAACTGCACGCTATGATTAAATAGGTAAATTGCCTCATCGTTTTCGTTTCTTGATAAATCTCTTCGATCGGCCGAAAAACTTCCAGCCGGATTGGATAGCTAGATGACTCCGCGCTCACTTGGAGCATATCCCTACCTCCTGAATCGGTAGTAGGAAGGGACAGAATCGTTTCTCCTTCTCTATTCTTGATCTGCAAGCTGGTTAGTTCGGAATTCAACAGCGGGCTTATGAGGGTCCGGAGCGTATTTTTATGTAAAGTCACAATTAGTAAACTTGCTTTGTCCTCATCAGGGAAGGCATTCATCCTTCTGACAAGAGATATGGAATTGGCCTCCACTAAATCTGTAATTACTGGCTCTACTCCCTCTGTCGGTTGGGGCATCAAGAACGTACCCGCTTGATCCGCAAGCTGATTTAAATAGGCGAAACTGTCCCGCTCGGTCGCAGATTCGATCCTTTTCCCTCCATATTTCGTAGATATCATCGTATGGGTCTCCATCTGATAAATCGTGATCTGGGAAGCCACCAGGCTCACCGCCGAAATATTCCACAGCTCTTGCAGCAGCTCTGAGTACTGGACAATTGTACGAGGCGACATCCCCGTTCCTTGCACCTTCAGCTTCTCATTAATTTTATGGTTCGTCGCAATTAGATTGGTTAATGTCTCAAAATGATGCAACGATAATTCAAGGTTATTCATGACAGACTCCACCTTATCTTGAGTCTGTTCTGTCGTCTTTTGCATAATAATTTGGTTTGCTCTGTTATTTACGTATAAACTAATGATCACTAGCGGCAGAAGCACGATGAAGAAATAGATGCTGAGCCGTAATTGCGAGGTTTGCAGAAACTTATGATATGCATGTTGGAATAGTTTCATGGCTACATCCTTATTTTTTATGCGATTCATGCCAATCGTTTACTTCCTTCGTAACTTGTGCGCCTCCACTCTCATACCATCGTTTCACGTAGTCGTCGAATGAATTCGTGGATTCTAGGCCGAGAATGATTTTTACGAAAACTTCCTGCAATGAATAAAGTTCATTCCATTTTCTTACCAAGGTAGGTGGGGGCGGGCCGCCATATGCATCTTGTACGATATGCTTTTCCAATTTTTCAATGTTCTCGTTGAGACGAAATTTTTTGTCGTAGGAATCCATGCGTGCACGCAACAACCACCGTTCGTCCACATTCACCAGTGCAGAATATATGCCTCTGTACAGGTGCTTGTCATGTTCATTAAATTCACTGACAATTTTCCCATCTTTCCAATCCCACACTTGATTTTGAAATCCTAGAACTAATGAGGTTCTGCCTCTACCTGCAATGAAATTTAAAAATTGAATGACTTCGCGAGCATGACTGCTCCCTTTTGGAACCACTTGATGCCCGAAAACTGGATTCAATGCACCTACTCCCTGCTTCCCTTTCTTGCCAATCGGATAGTCAATGGTTATCCAATTCGCTTGCGGATCTTTCTTTAGGCTTTGAGCAATTACCCCGCGCGTATCATACCAAGCTCCGGAAAACATTCCGATCTTTCCTTCTATTATTTTTTCATTCATAACATTACTGCGGTAGATAGGGAAATCCGGATCAATCCATCCATGCCGATATAGCTCGACAAAGAATGATAGCGCTTCCTTCATTTCCGGCAAAACGTTGGCATAGACGAGCTTCCCTTCACGTTCCGTCCATTGATTCAATTGAACTCCGAACGCCCCAAAAAGTGGTGAAGAATGATACAGATCCTTCATCATCGTAAAGCCGTATGTATCTCTCTTTCCGTTTCCGTTGGGATCGCCTTCCGAAAATGCTTTTATTACTGCCTTATAATCTTCAAGCGTTACTGGTATCGGTAGGTTCAGTTTATCCAGCCAGTCTTTTCGGATGTAGATGATTTCTTTTCCCTTCACCAGCTGGCCACTCGGAATTGCATAAATCGAGCCGTTATACCGAACTCGGTTCCATAATTCCTCCGGTATGACACGCTTTAAATCTGCTCCGTATGCGTCTATCCAATGATCGAGAGGTTGAAGCTTGTTTTGCGTTACGAATTTGGCAAATTGGATCGGGGAATTGATAGTGATCATATCAGGGAGATCCTGTTCCGTCGAAATGATGGTGTCGATCGTTTTTTCATAACTGGGTACGGGCGGCATTTCGACACGGATATTGAATCCGACATTTCTTTTAATATAATCCAAATAAGGATTATGATTTTCATCCAAACCTGCCGGGAATGGAAAACTCAAACTATTGATCACAATGGCTATGCTGTCTCCATCCCGCAATTCTTTATTCTCAGAACTGATTGAAGTTGGGTTGAACTTAGGTATAAAAAATAGGCCTAACACAAGAAGGGTTAGCATGTAAATTATCAGCATGAATCTATTTACAAATTTACCGCTGCTCAACACTACAAAAATCATCCTTTCGATTTTTTATTTCCCCATGTAATTGAGAAGCTTCTACGATCCCTCCTACAGAACCATTTCGATTGCGACACAAGTCCTAATTCAAATTATAGTATAAAATTTGAACTTCAAACAATATTTCTCAGCAACATTTATATTATGTATGATACAAATACAAAAAAACTCTTCCCGGCCTAATTGAATTAGATACCGAAAAGAGGTTTCGTGGACGTACAATATGCTCTTCTCTTGAGTACAGCCACCATCGAGTCCTACAACTTCCAATCCAGATACTCTGCCCAGGTTGAACGTAAAAGAGTTTTTATCTTAGTTGTAGGAATATGAATAATAACTACATTAGAAATGCTATTCGTATACATATTGGTTAATAGGTATTTTCCATCAGGAGATGGTTTATATGGCAGCACACCTTGCGTATCAACCTGTATCGTAGAATGATCATTACCTGTTATGGAATCAATGTGGACAACGTTCGTTTCGTTACTCTGCTGGTATGCAATATATTTTTTATTGTAGGAAAGTGAGGGATTAGAAGCATTCGATTTATACTCATCTAGTTGATGATTCGTAAGATTGAACGACATAATGTGCGGAGGCTTTTGTTCATCTTGTGCGGTAAAAAGAACCCGATTGGAATCAAGCCAATCATAGTATAGATATCCACTATCAAGCGAGGCTATGGAAGTTAATGCCCCCGTGTCTCTATCATATACCTTCAACTCGCCTTCTTCTATAAAGCTAATGGCATGACGGTCAGGAATTGACTTTGGAAATTGAATGTTCTTTCCAGCTATTATTTTCTCTCTTTTCGAGTAACTAGCATTATCATCTTCAATCTCATATATATCTTGCTCATCTCCGTTTTGAATAACAGCAAGAAGCTTATTCCCATCATTGACACTATAATGCGGTTCGAAAAAATTATTATGAAACGGTAAAAGAGTATCTGTCTGCAGATTAAACTTGTACATAGGTGTTTCAGTCGGCTTCATTTGCTGCATGATCATGATCTCCCCCTCCATTGATGAGAAATCATTTGATTCTGAATAACTCTGCCATATCAGAAAAGCAACGAGAAAAACACATATTGTTGCTACAAGTAGGATCAGCCTTCTTTTCAATTCGCGCACCTTCCTCCTTTTATAGTATGGGGTTACAAACCCAATGAATTCAGAGGAGTTGCTTTCCTCTTCACTGGGTCTGTTACTATGCGTTCATATCGTTCGATTTATTCGTAGAATTATGGCATTCATCATCTAATTTATGGTCTTCGTAGACATCGAAAAGGCAAAAAATATTCCCGCTTTGGCTCTGCAGATTTCTCAGATCCTAAACGGAAATTCCTCTTCCAATCTGGATATTCCACCTCACTCTTCAGTAACTTCTATTTTTTTATGATCGGTTTCTATTGTGTAAGACTTACTACTCCCGTCTTTATTTACCGTAAACTCAGCGACCGCCGAGATTTCATATATACCCGGCTTTTTAATCCTATATTTATAATTCTCTGAAATAACCGTCTCACCTGAAAGATCGCGAATCACTCCTCCATCCGTGACCGCATAGGAGTTAATCTGTTTTCCACTGCTGTCCTTAATCAAATAAACGAACAATTGATTTCTACTCGTAATCGAGAATTTTTGCTCAGTTTCTTTCTTAAAATCAGCTTTAACCGTAAATTCCTCATTGATTCCAACTTTTTTCGGAAGCGAGATTTGCACCGAAAAAAGCCCCTTTTCAATACTTGTCATCGTCGACAAAGCTCCTCCTGTACTCGACGCCATAGATTGATCCGGCTTCAACGACTGACAGCCGAGCAACATCAAAACAATTATGGCAACCATGATTTTTTTCAAATTTTTTACACCTCCCATTAAACAAACGTAAAAAAACACTTTTTGTTTCATACGGTAATAATTCTTTTCTTCACTTGATCTTAGTTAAATAACAGATCTAAAATTACTCATTTATTTTCTTGAATTTTTCGTCAGAAAATGGAAAGTTACAACGTTTAATAGTATAGCTCCTCTTTCTAGTATCCTTTCAGAAGAAGGATGCAAACAATTTAATCGAAGAGTACTACAAAAAATCATAGGGAAGGATGAAAACAATGAGAGTTAAAAGGTTATTAGGCTCAATTGCACTGGCTAGTTTCCTACTCTTCAGTTCAAGCATTAGCGCTGCAGAAAGCACAGATAACGGATATCAATGGATAACAATTAAGGGAACCATTTCAGAAATCGCAGAAATCACTCAAAAAAACAGCCTGAATGAAACCCCCTATCCATTACTACTGACCGAATCTTCCGATAATCTGAGCAACACGGCGCTTTTGGACAATTATATTGAAAAGCAAAGAATCAAACAGGACATTCCCACTATTAAAAAGATAATCGAAAGTGCACCTACTATGTATTCAGGCCATTACTATGATGCGGATAAAGGAAAAGTAGTCGTCCAAATTACAGAGGATTCATCATCACTAAAAACAAGAGTTCAAGATTCAATTCAAAACAATGATAAAGTTGAATTTGAAATCACAAAATTTTCCTGGGCTGATATAGAGAATGCAAAGGAAATAATTAGAGAAAATATTAATCCTGGAACGGTCCGTGCCCTCATTCCCGATGTGAAAAATAACAGACTAATCATCGCATTCGACGAAGAAAAGCTTGCAAAAAAAGAATCCGTTTCATCACTTATCCCCCAATCGGAAATGCTTGTGTTTACTACATTTCCAGACTCAGCACTTACTGTTGAGACAGATGACACACAATACGGCTCTCAATTACCAATTGGATCTAAAATAGGAGGAAATTACCGAAAAGTAGAAGAAAATAAATATAACTACAGTGTATGTACGGCAGGTTACTTCGGAATAAATCAAAATGAACAGGAAGTGTTAGTTACATCTGGTCATTGCCAACCCCCAAACACAGTTAGCGAATGGTATCAACCTACATGGGACAATACTACCATCGGCAATTATACTTTTAGAACCACATCTTCTGGTGATGGTTCGAATGCATTCTCTGATTCCGGATATATAACATTAAACTCAAGCTATATCGGACGCCCAAGAACCCCTTATCCTTCTACTTCAAATATGGCTATGATCACGGGAGTCTACACTAGTGATACTCCTGGTGATACCATTTATTTAAGGGGCTCAAACAGTGGAACTACTACATCAGGTACAATTGCATATTCCAATGTTGATATTTATTGGGGCGGTTTTATTTCCTACAAAAAACCACTTGGTAATCTTGATACTACGATTCAAAAACTAATTTACAATTCCTATTATCAATTCGTCTATAAGGATATCTATTGCATGGTTTATGATCATTCGCTTACAGAGGATATTATTCAAGATTCCTTTTTAAAAGTTATATCGAATGGCCCCAAAATGCTGTCGGAAACGAATATTCGAGCTTGGATTAAACAACTTACTCGAAATACAGCCTTAGATCATCTAAGAAGGCTAAAGCGAGACCGTCAAGTTTTAGTAGAACCATACGTTAATATAAGTGATACAGTCCTGAATAAGATCAGTGTAGCTAGCGAAGTAGAAATCAAAGAAAGAGATAATTTACTCCATCGGGCAATTGCTGAATTAAAGCTGGAATACCAAACAATTTTACTTCTGTTCTATATAGAGGGAAAATCATACCGGGAAATCTGCCAAGAGTTGCACTTAACCGAACAGGTACTTACCCAACGTTTGGCAAGAGCACGAAAAAAATTGCGTCAACATTTTTTAAGAAAATGGACTGATGAATGAATGTAATAATCTAAAATCATAGTGTAGTATCTTTTTAATTCTTATCTGAAAATCTTGTTAAAAAATGAACGTATCGATTCTGCAACCAGCCCAGGCTGCTCCAGCGCAACAAAATGCCCCCCTGCATTCAGTTCTTGCCATTGCAGGATGTTCGGGAACAATCGCTCCACATATTCTCGCGGCGGACGCTCATGAGGCTGCGTCTTCGTTAGCGATACGCCATGCGGTACAGGGCATGTCTCTCCTTCGCCCGGCCACTTGATATGCCTGCCTTCATAATAATAGCGGTTCGCTGCATTGATCGTCTGGGTAAACCAGTAGATCGAGACATTCGCCAGCAAGTCATCCTTGCTGAAATGGTTCAACGGCTCACCCTTTTCGGTTACCGTCCAGTAATACCACTTTTCCAGAATAAAGGCTGCCAGACCTACAGGCGAATCATGCAGTCCATACGCCGCAGTCTGAGGCTTCGTCCCCAATAGATGCGCATACCCGCCCTCTTCGCGATACCACTGATCTCCACATGTAAGAAAGGCCCGCTCAGCCTCAGACATCTCCATGCCCTTCCCTTTTTCGTACACAAAGTGAATGTCTCTCCCGTCAATCGTCGCTTTGTAATTTGAGAAGGAATTAATCCGCCGCTCCACTTTGCGCCAGTCGAAATCGTACAGCCAATATTGAACAATATCCTTCATATACGTTATCGGTATTCCGTAATCCCATTTCGCTCCTGGAATTTCATCCGGCCACCTCGTCATTCGCAGTCTTTGCTTCAATTCTTCGATCTCTTCGTCAGAAATACTCACTTTGAAAGGATTCATGTTCATCGTTATCTTCGCTCCTTGGGAGAATAAATACGAGAATAGATAGAAAGGACTTGGGGAAGCCAGGCCGCGATTTCATCAAATCTATAATTTAGAACGACCTAGTGATACACTGATAATGAAATTAAGAAGCACATATAAGACGTAAATCACGAACGTAACCAGTAAAATAGTTTAAACAGTTAACTAACTGGTAAATAAATCTTAATGGTTAGCTTACGATGTGTCAATAGGAGTGGTTGAGCAGATGACGAGTGGATATGATCAGCTTGAAATGATTGCTGATTTCTTCAATACATATGATCGACGAACGCGGTACGAGGGAGATCCCGGGATCGAGCATTTAACGGAGCCTAGCTGCCTTGTCGAGTGGCTTTTGCAGCACCAGCTTATCTTAGAACCAGATGATGCTGCTTCAGCAGAAGAATTGCAATTGGCGCGTAATCTTCGAAATGAACTGCGCAAAACAATAGTAAACAATGAGCATGATGGAATTGTGGAACAAGTTAAGCTGGAGCAGCTTACGAAGAGTTTCCAGTTCGGACTCGTATTCCATGAGAATGGAGAGCAGCTTGTGCCTCTGCATGTAAATGCAGCGAAGGGATTAGCTCAATTACTCATTATTGTGTACGAACTGAGACGAACGAAGATGTGGCATCGCATACGTGTATGTACAGCGGAGGATTGCCAGTGGGTATTTGTGGATCGATCCAGACCCGGAACGGGGAGATGGTGTTCGATGAAGGCATGCGGAAATCGAGCGAAGAATAAGACCTTCCGCCATAAACATAAAAACGAATCGTCGCTGTAATGGAGTAGAGTAAAGGGCTGGCTTCCCAGCCCTTCGCATCAGACCGGACGTGAGGTTTCCGCTTACCGGCCTTCCTGCAATGAAGCAAATTTACATGCTATCTAACGAATGAAGTCCTTCATATAAAGGAAACTGAGACGTCATTTCACGTACACTTTCTAGTATTTGATTTTTAATCGTCGAACTCTTGGGATTTTTAAAGGCCAGTCCAATAAGCTGGGCAATTTCTTTCATCTCCTCGGGTCCTAATCCTCGTGAAGTCATTGCAGGGGTTCCGAAGCGAATGCCACTCGTTACTAACGGGCTGGCCGTATCATGAGGAATTGCGTTTTTATTCGCCGTAATCCCCACCTCATCGAGTATGGATTCTGCTTCTTTGCCCGTAAGTCCAATTGTGCGCAAATCAACCAAAACAATATGATTGTCTGTCCCCCCCGATACAACGGTTAACCCTTCATTCATTAGTGCTTCCGCCAATACGTTAGCATTTTCAAGCGTTTTTGCTATATACGTTTTGAAATCCGGTTGCAATGCCTCGCCTAGCGCAACCGCTTTTGCCGCGATAACATGCATAAGCGGGCCGCCTTGCGATCCAGGGAATATCGCTTTATCTATTGCTTGCGCCCACGGTTTACGGCACATGATGACACCGCCTCTTGGCCCTCTTAACGTTTTATGCGTGGTCGTCGTAACAAAGTGTGCGTGTGGCAGCGGGTTTGGGTGCAATCCTGCTGCAACGATTCCTGCAATATGTGCCATATCTACAAAGAAAAGAGCCCCAACTTCGGCCGCGATTTGGACGAACAACTCAAATTCAATCGTTCGTGGATAGGCGCTGGCACCAGCCACGATGATGCGTGGAAGGTGCTTATGGGCGAGTTTTCGCACCTGGTCATAGTCAATGCGCCCTGTTTGTTCATCGACACCATAAGAAACAAAATTATAGAACCTTCCAGAAAAATTCACCGGACTCCCGTGTGTAAGATGGCCGCCATGGGATAAACTCATGCCCAATATCGTGTCACCAGGCTTTACTGATGCAAAATATACCGCCATATTCGCCTGTGCACCGGAGTGAGGCTGCACATTGGCATGCTCGGCACCGAAAAGCTCTTTAACTCGGTGAATGGCAATTTCCTCGATCCTATCGACATGCTCACATCCGCCATAATATCTTCTTCCCGGATACCCTTCAGCATATTTGTTGGTCAGTACTGTGCCCGTCGCTTCCATGACAGCTCGGCTTACAAGATTCTCCGATGCAATCAGTTCTATTTTATCCCGCTGCCGTGTAAGCTCTTGCCGAATTGCATTAGCCACCGCTTTATCTTGCTGCTCCAAATAATTCATGATCATCTTCCTCTCTGCCTGTCTATTTCACTATTGAAATCTGATATTTCCGCCATAAGAAGAGAATTAAGTTGTGTTGCACAATCAACAATTGTCGTGCTAGTATACCAATCAATGAAGTGCTGATTAATATACATAGTTGAGTAATTATAGCAATCCATAATCATACCAAAAACGCGGGAGTTGTCTGAATGTTACAAGTAAATCGAAACGATAAACGCCCCATCTGGCAGCAGCTTCTGGATCAAGCGATTCATAATATTACAACCGGAAAATGGCCTCCAGGGGAATTACTGCTCCCAACCCGTGAACTCGCTCCATTGATTGGTGTTTCACGCTCAACCATCCAGATTGTTTACGAGGAATTATTCAGCCGCGGGTATACCGTAACCTCTCGTCGCGGCGGAACAAGAGTTAGCGATTGGACATATGCGACTCGTCCTTCTGAAGATGCAGCCACACAAGGACCGATCCCTCCTGAATTGCCATCATTAAATACCGGAATCGGCCATTTACACAATTGGTTTGGAAACAAAGATCATCGTCAAGTAGAGATCGATTTCACCCCTCATGAGCCATACCTAGACGAGCATTTCCGAAAAAATTGGAGACACTCCTTTTTGCACGCCTCTACAGAAACAGACCTGGACAATTGGGCTTACGGAAATGCATATGGATTTCTACCGCTGCGAGAGCAGATTCAACGTTATTTGTCGCTTGAACGGGGAGTTCATGTGGATGTCGATCAAATCATCTTGACCTCAGGTGCACAGCATAGCATTGATTTGATTGCCCAAGCTCTGTTACAGGAAGGAGAAACGGTTTCGGTTGAGGATCCCGGCTTCCCTGCTGCCTGGATGGTGATGAAGTATCGGCGCATGCAAGTTGAATCCGTTCCGGTTGACGAACACGGACTATGCGTTGACCGCATTCATCCTGAGTCCAAACTTGTATATGTTACGCCATCGCACCAGTGTGCGGTTGGAGCAATTATGTCGGAGCCGCGCAGGCAGCAATTGTTACATATGGCTGCTGAGCAGAGGTTCTGGATTGTTGAGGATGATTACGATAGTGAATTTCGATATCGCGGTGACCCGCTCCCAACGCTGTTCAGTCAGCGACCTCAGAACACGCTATATATGATGAGTTACTCCAAAATGGTCGCTCCTGGCATTCGATTATCGGCAATTGTCGGATCCAAAGAGGCCATTCGTCAAATTGCCCAAGTCCATGAATTAACCTATCGGCATCTGCCGATTATGGAGCAATTAACACTAACGCATTTTATCGAGCATGGTCATTTTATGCGCCATATGAGACGAGTTCGGAATGTATATCGTCGTAGACATGAAGCTATGACGAAGGCTATTATCGCAACAGGTCTGAGCGACCACTTCACACTAAGCGGCGTAGAAACGGGATTGCATATGCTTCTCGAGGCTGATAAATCGTTTGACGAGGAAGCCGTGACAAAGTTAGCGTTCGAAAATGGAATCCGCGTGTATCCGCTTAGCACGTATTGCTTGGAAAGTAATCGAAAAGGTTGGGTACTCGGTTTTGCTAAAGTAGATGAAGCAGCTATTGAAGAAGGAATTTATCGTCTTGCGGGGATGCTTTTATAAGCCAAGCATCCCCGTCACGACCTTCGCTTGCTCACAACAACCATGTTGTGTTCGTAATCGCTCTCCTGTCTCTCTCCTAATCGTCCTGGCGTGCATTTTCGTTCCAGTAATAGCTGTCCGGCAAGTAACGTTGCCCGAATACGCTTGTCCCTACGCGGATGATAGTAGCCCCTTCTTCGATAGCCACCTTGAAATCACCAGACATGCCCATCGAGAGGATATCCATTTCTACACGCGGGAACTTTTTCTCCCTAACTTGGGTTTGAATCTTTTTTAATAATCGGAAGCAGTGCCGGGTCTCGTCGTTTGTCGCATTTAGTTTTCCAATCGTCATTAAGCCCTTCACGTTCAACGTGTCGAACTGGGACAATTGTTCCACCAACTCCAGTGCCGTTTCCGGAGAAGCACCAAATTTACTTTCTTCGTAGGAAGTGTTGATTTGCACCAGAATATCCATAGTCTTGTTCTCTTTGGCGAGTTGATGGTTCAGGGCCTGCCCCAATTTCAGACGGTCTACAGAATGAATGAGCGTAACATATTTAACAACGTCCTTCACTTTATTCGTTTGCAAATGTCCGATAAAATGCCATTCCACCTGATTAGATTGCTGCATAAGCGGAAATTTGTTCCGAAGTTCCTGCGCTTTGTTTTCCCCAAATAGAGTCTCCCCCGCCTGTATGGCTATTTGCAATTTTTCAAGCGGTACGGTTTTGGTCGCCAACAACAATTTCACGTCCTTTGTCTTGCGCCCTGATGCTTGGCAAGCCAATTCCATCTGCTGCCTCACGGTATTGAGATTCTCTTCAACTAAATGTCCCATGTCTCTTCCCTCTTTACACCGTTTTTCCAGGCTCAAACATTTTCCCTTCTTCAATCGGATTTTCTTTGGCGGTAATATGATGTGGATCTATTCGATACACCTGAACCGGGCCACCGAATACAGCTGATCGGTATTTATCCACGTGCTGCTTGGGTAATGGACGATTATAGTAATCTGGCACATACTTATCAATCATTTCCTGCAGCATATGTGTAGCTTCATCGAGATCGACGATAGGCTGTACCTTGCCAAAAATCATTACGCTCATATACGCTGTGTCCGTCTTGGCTGGCACCGGATTTGTAATCGTCCCGTACTCTTCACAAACCGTAAAGCAGACCTCCGGGTTTTCACCTATAACCTGATTTCTTCTCCCGCCAGTGGCTCCATGGAAATAAAGCTTGCCATCTGTCCAAACGAAATTAAGAGGAACAACATACGGCAGATGACCATCGACCATTCCAAGATGTCCAATTCGAGCTTGCCGCAGAAAGGTCTCAATCCTGCTCTTATCCAACACTTCTCTTATTTTGTAACGTACTCCATTCATGGCTTCACCTCTATTGAATTGAATGATTATGATGTGAGTTTATCAGCCATTGGAATGAGGTTAAATGTCCATAAACATATAATTAATGCAATCCATATTAGACAGTAAGCAATCCCTCTTCGTCAAACCTGATAAGGAGCTCATCCGTGTTTAGTTCTATTCCGCTTAGCATAAGCTAGGCGCACTCCATAAAAAAACCGGAATGAAAGTCATTCATTCCGGTTCTCTCTGGCTCCACATGAACTGCCAGCTTATTCTATTCGATCCCGCCCCAAGCTGATCTGTGCGTTCTTCATCATTCCGAGTGCCAAGCCAAGCATCAGGCCAATACCTGTGACGATAAAGAACAACACGCCTATCCCCTCCTTCAGGACGACCATTTGCAGAATAACGCCAACAAGAGCACCAAGTGCCAAGCCAATGAACATGAACGCGCCGTAGTAAAGGCCTATCGCCTCCGCAACAGCAGGCTCCCCATAATGCAGCCATTTCGCTTCACTGTGCAGCAGCGGATTATCTGGATTCTCCACAGAGAACGCGGCCTTCGCGCGCTCGAATGCATCCGCTTCCGATATTCCCTCTTCGGCCACAAGATCTTGAATGTAATCAGACATATAACCCATCAGATCTTCTTGCGCTTCCCGATTTTTCTGTGATGTCCATTTGAATTTGGCTGCCTGCTTCTTCGCTTCTCCTAACGTAGCGTTCGCTTTTTGAACCAGTTTCTCAAAGTATGTTAGTTCATCGCTACCCGCCATGTTTAATTGTGTATTTTGCTTAATGAATTGCTTCATTTTATGTTCTGTATCTTTGCTCATCGTCATAATCATTCCACTCCTTCTAAAAATTGATCCATTAATTTCCTCATGAAGAGCCATTCTGTCTTCTTATGACTCAGATAGGCTCTGCCCGATTCCGTGAGGTGATAGTACTTTCTCCGAGCTGCCGCACTTCCCTCTTGCCAATAGCTTGTCACGTATCCATTGTTCTCAAGACGCTTGAAGGAGAGATACAGCGTGCCTTCCTTCAGCTCGAAGGAACCCTGGCTCTGCTTCTTCACTTCCTTACTTAAATCATATCCGTACAAATCCTGATGATACAGCAGACTCAGGATGATCGTATCAATGTAACCGCGCAATATTTCCTTATCGACGTTCAACAAAGTCACTCCTCGCTTATACCTTTCTTTATTAGGTACAGAAACAGTATAAACGATCTATACCTTATAAAGCAATGTATAATTTAAAGTAAGGTATCATTCATCATTCTCCCAATCAAAAAACCTCCACGAATGCCGCACCTTATAAGGGTCAACATCCAGTGAAGGTTAATTGGGTTTATTGTGGATTATCCATATATTTATCGGGTTATTTTATAAAACAATAGCCGATGCTTCTGCTGAAAACCTGCCTTCTGATAGAGGGAAATTGCCTTCCCATTCTCTTCCTCCACACATAAGGAGATTTCGTCAATCTTCCTGTCTAGGAGCAGGAAGCGCAGTGCCTCTTGTATCAGTGAAGTACCGAGACCTTGTCCTTGCGCATGCGGTGATACAGCGATGAATTCGATATTTCCTTCCTGCGCGTCGCAGTCTGCTTCCACATATACGTAGCCAAGCAAGCTCTGCTGGTGATCGACAGCAATAAATATCCGATGATCGTCCTGAAGGCGGCTCATAATTTCTTGTCCGCTGTAATATGTGTTCGGGAACGAAGCATCATGCAGTGCAATGAAGGCATTAACATAGTCTGGTGTGATCTCCTGTAGGGTATGGGCCGGCGCATAGGCAAATGCAGAGCGGATACATACCAATACCAAATGGGCATGCAAATATGTTGACGGTATGCCATCCATAAATCGCAGAGCCTGCTTGTTCTCCTCATTATAAAAGCTGTGCAGTGTCGTTACCTTGTCACCGAGCCGGTTAATTCCCGCTCTCCACAGCTCATGTGCAAGGTCGTTCCATCTCGCTCCCTCCTCGATGAACGGCCCCCATACCTCTGCCACACCGCGTTCCAGGTCGACATCAAAGCCGAGGGCTCCTATGATTCGTTCATGTTCATAGGCAACCACGAAGGATGTATCTAACTCAAGATCAGAGAACTCCTCGGAAAGCGTGCCCGCAATTTCGTCTTCCTGATCCCCACAAAATCCAACGTGATGCTGCTTCTCTTGATTCAATCGAGCGATAAAGGCAGCTAATTCTTTGATACGTTCATATGAAATGGTATGAATTATGATCGACATGAAGTAATATTCTCCTTATCATCTATCGTAATGCTCCAGCACCGTGCCCATTCCCCACGCGACATAATATCGGTCGGTAAGGTCTGTATTCAAAAGCCCAGTAGTGAAATGAAACTGCGCTCTCCTGAACCTCTTATATGTAATGCGATTCTAGTCTCGTTGCCGTTCATTCGAAAATAGCAACCGGACGCGCCCAGCCTGCGCTCGCCTTTTCAACTTTTACCGGGAAGCAGCACACCTTAAAACCGAACGGCTTCGGCAACTGCTCCAGATTCGCCAGCTTCTCAATCTGGCAATATTCATGCTCTTGGCCGACAAAGTGAGCCGCCCATAACACTCCATCCTTCGGTTCACGCTTATACGCCTCAGCTTGAAGGTTCAATGGAATATCCCAGCCCCAGCCATCTGTACCTACTACCTTAATGCCTTGCTCAATCAGCCAACGAGTCGCTTCCGCAGATACCCCAGCGTGCAGAAAGGCATAATGCTCCTCATAGAGGCGCTTGTCCGCATCGGTACGAATGAGCACAATGTCATAAGGTTTCAGCGTGTAGCCGATCCGTGCCAGCTCAGCAACCAAATCATCCGTCGTAATCTCATAGCCGGTCGGCTTCTTGCTGAAATCAAACAGCACACCATCAGAGAAGAACCATTCCAGCGGGAGCTCGTCGATCGTTCTTGCCGGCTTGCCCTCCGAGGTTGGCCAGTAGTGCCACGGCGCGTCAACATGTGTACCGGCATGCGTGTTCAAGGTCACCGTTTCGGTAGCCCAGGCTTGGCTCTCTGGAAAATCATCTGGCTTAAGTCCAAGAATGGCGGCTGCCTGCTGAGCGCCTTCCTTGTGGCTGGAATATTCAATCTTAGCCGGGAGCAGCTCGCAAATGCGCGGACTAATCGATACGCTTAAGTCTATTATCTTCATCTTCATTCCATCTCCTTCAAATGATCGGATATATCGAATGTTAGATGCAGCACGACTCGCAACGAGACGGAGCTCTATAACCAACAACTCTTGTCCTTACATTCAACAGAAAGGGAATAGTATCCTCCATATATCAAAAAGGTTCATATTTCATCGGAGATGAATAGCTTCCTTGATTCAGGTTTTTATTGAGAATGTGCATCCAAATTGCTACACTGATTCCAAAAAGGTTAATCCAAATTCCTGTATAAGTTGAGGTGAAATCGAGAAGATGAACCAGCTTACAGTAGAACTGCAATTTTACAAGCCTGCATATTTGGAGGCACTCCAATCCTATCAACTCCCTGCGGAGCAAAAACAGTTTGCTGCAATGCCGAATCAACGATTGGATACCTCTGATGGTCAGCACCCTATCGTCATAACAGCTGGCAATCAGCCGGTAGGTTTTTTTGTATTGAATAAGAATGCAAGAGTTCAGGAATATTCCGAGAATCCACATGCGCTGCTGCTTACGTCCTTCTCTATCGATTATGCGAAGCAGGGGCAGGGATATGCTTCAACAGGGTTAGAGCTTTTGAAGAGCTTTATACCTGAACATTTTCCGGATTGCAACGAAATTGTACTGGCTGTGAATCATAAAAATATCCCTGCACAACGGTTGTACATCAAAACCGGATTCACCGACACTGGACAAAGATGCGAGGTCACCATTGACGAGCAATACATTTTCTGTTTATCAATATAATCTCCTCCTTCCCTAGCAAATAAAAAAGCACGCGTTCCGCGTTATGCAGTTCGAACGCGTGCAGTTACTTTCATGTGGCATCTTCTTCTAATCTCCGGATATAACGATAAGTTTGCCAAGCAAAAAAGAGGCAAACAGGATAATTCCCATCTGCCTCTCGGTTCATTACAATAAAGAAAACTAATCTTGAATACTCGTTACTACACCGTCATCCAGGTAAATATATTTAAAACCATTATAGACCCCCTGTTCATGAATATAATAAAAAGAACCGAGGATGCTCAGGAAATACTCCTGATACCGCTCGGTTCTACACCGTTATGATGTTAAAGCTAATCGATAATATACTCCTCAAGTATGCTCTCTACAGAGGATGCGAAATCGTCCGCAGCACCCCAATCGAAATTGAAGATCAAACCCTCGGAGCTGCCTGTCGCAACTACACGTACATTGGTTACTCCGCGTAAATTATCGATCATGACAATGAGAGCTGCCCGGTTTTTGGAACGGAAATAGTATTTCTCGTATACCTGCGTACCTATCTCTTTCCCTTCCCCCAGCGGGTGATATTCCTCATGCACTAAGTCCGCATTTTGCTGATTCATGACGAGCTCCAGAGCTCGATAAGGCGTAATGCTGACATTGAAACTGCGCTTGCTCATGGGTAACATCCTCCTATAGCCCTTAATTGTAACGCCAGCTGCACAGGCAGTGTATTGGTATTTGGATTGGCATTACAGCTACATCCAATGTTACCAATGATTCAAAGAATATGTAAATACCTCACAAAGCCAAAGAGATCACGATTCATACTCCCCATCCAGCACCCACGATTCGCTCCGACTCTTGGCGATCACGAATAAGAAGCAGTCTGTTGTCTTATCGATATTGCCAGATGAGAAGGGAATCGTTAACATGAGATATAAATGAATCACAAGGAGGCGCAGCCGATACCGTGCAGCTCCATTGGTTGGAACATACCAAACCATTCATCGGGCGCAGCAAAGAAATGAGTCACGTCATCGACTGGCTCGACGATCCCCAAGCCCCTTCCCGTATTCTATACATATCTGGCATGGGCGGCATAGGCAAGAGCTCGCTCATGACGGAGATGATGCTTGCCGTTCAGCAACGACATTGGACGAGCATCTGGCTGGACGGACGCTCATGCTTGACAACGCCCGTAGGATTTTTCGAATACTTAGCGTCCGCCATTCAATTAGAACGATATAATCGTCAGCCTGTCGATCCGCTCGAAGTACTTATTTCTGCTCACGCTTCCCTTCGCATCGCTATCTTTATTGACAATTCCGAGCATATATCACTGCTGGAAGGCTGGATTATGAATGCATTTTGGCCAAAGATGTCGTCACAGGGTGTCCTCCTCGTATTCGCCTCACGCTCCCCTATCCCACTTGTATGGAAAACGAATCCGCACAGGGGGAGACACATTACCGAATTGCCGCTGGCCCATTTCTCGTTTGCGGAGACGATGGACTATATTTCACACACAGGTGCATTCTCGAAGGAGATAAGCGGGGAAATTGCTCGGAGCTCAGATGGCCACCCGCTCGGTCTGGCACTTGCCGTAGAAGCTGTTCAAAAGAAACAAGTGCTGTCGAACAAGGATACGAGTATTGTCTCCCAGACGATCAGCGCCCATTTACTGCGTGAACTCACAACCGATGAAGTTCAGCCATGCGTCGATGCATTGATCGTGCTGCAGCAAGCCAACCAAGAGATGCTCTCGAAGTTCCTGGGGCGCCCTGTCACGATTCAGCAATATCGGCTGCTGCAGAGCATGTCTTTTATTCGAACCGTTCCTGATGGCATTGCTCTGCATGATATTGCCCGTATGCATCTGCATCGGGATTTCCGAGCAAGAGAGCCCGAGCGATTGGAAGAGCTTCGAACGAAGGCAGCCAAGCTTCTCTATCAGCAATTTCGCCATGTAGATCTTCATCATAGGCGCGAAATAGCGGCTAAGCTGCTCTATTTGTGCAAGGATACCCTCCAATCTGATCGCCTGTATGCGGACTGGACGGTAGATTCGCCAGACTCGCCGCTCGAAATTGTGACCGAAGCCGATCTGCCTGTGCTGCATGAGCTGCTGGATCAGTGGTGCGACTACAGCATCGATCCATGGCAGCGTAGCATCTACCATCAATTTATGGATGAACTCGTTGAACAATTTCCAGAGAGTATTGTGGTTCTGCGCGAAGCGGATGGCAAGCCTATCGGCATGTTCATGTTGCTGCTTATGCATCGGGATACAAGCCGACTGATGGAACAATACATACCTTCCGAACTTCATGAATGCTTCACGCAAGAGGAACTAGCCTGCAGCGCGGATCAGGCGGATACGTACTACGCTGTCTTAGCAGCAGCAACAGACAAGCATCCCATGTTCACTCGAGAAGAGATCGTCGGCCTGCTTACCCGAGATCGGCTCTCCTTACTCGGTCAAGGCTCCCGCGCAGTGCTTGTTGCCACCAATCCGAATTTGAAGACATTCCTGCAGCAGGTTGGGTTCCAGCTTCGTCCCACACGTACAAGGAATTGTGATACTTCATACGCAAGAGCGGATATTTTGGAGCTTGATCTCAGACAAGAACGATTCGGGGAATGGATCATGTCCTTCTTCATGGAGCAGACAAGCGAGTCCAGCGAACAAGGAAGCACGATCACCATACAAGATGTTCGGAAAATGCTATCCTGCCTGCACGAGCCCGGCAAACTGAATCACTATACCCGCTTCTTTCCTGCAATTGCGAACGGAGTCGCTCTGCAAGCACGCTTGCTATCTATCTTGGAACACAACACATACCGCCTTCAAGAGCAGGATCTGCTTCTCCTAAATACGGCCTACAACTTGCATCCTCATAATCACATCGCTGCTTCGCTTGCCTGCAATATGAGCCGCGCTACCTATTATCGCTATTTAAACAAGGCTGTTCAAAATATGACCGAGATGATGAAAAGCAAGGGACTTCATTAACAGCACAGCAGGGCCTTGGGCTGATGATTCAATACATCTCAGCCTTAAGGCCCTCCTTATGTATCTTGACCTCTTCCCGCAATTCCTCCAGAACGGCCCCCTCATCAAACCCTAGCTGCTCGATAATGTCCTCGACACGAACGACCACTTGTTTTTTCGACATTGAACTCATATCTACTCCTCCATCTCCCATATCTGTTCCATCTGTTCCTCTCATCATCAACCTCGTACATTCGAGAGTACTTTCTTGTTGCCTTTACTATAATTCAGAAGCCCGGTTCCTTCGTCTCAACTTTTTCTCATCTTTCTTACATACACCGTCATTTAAGGTTGGCGTAAGGTAAATTTCAGCCTTATGAAAGGTTCGGGACTTACAGTTGAAGCATGAAATCATAATTTGAATGATACGAAATGGAGTTGAAGATACTCGATGAATACCCAACCCGTCGTTGCTACTTGCGGCCTTTCGAAATTTTATAACCATGTATGTCGGGTGAACAAAATTGATCTTGAGGTTCCTGAAGGCGAAATATACGGCTTCCTCGGCCCGAATGGGGCGGGGAAATCCACAACCTTGAAGATGCTGCTTGGTCTAGCCAAGCCCACCGATGGCCGCATCACCCTATTCGGTCAGGAGCTCGGCAAACATCGGCGTTCTATCCTTAATCAGATCGGTTCCTTGATTGAATCTCCTTCTTATTACGGTCATTTGACTGGACTTGAAAATATGAGGGTCATGCAGACATTACGCGGGGTTCCGAGAAAAAATATAGATGAGGCACTGAGAATTGTCCGACTTGAAAACCAAAAAAACAAAAAAGTAGAGCATTACTCACTCGGCATGAAGCAACGGCTGGGCATAGCTATGGCTCTTATCTCCTATCCCAAGCTGCTCATATTGGATGAGCCTACGAACGGGTTAGACCCGGCAGGCATCGGGGAGATTCGCGAGCTGATCAAATCAATGCCGCGGCAGTACGGAATTACCGTGCTTCTTTCCAGCCACCTGCTCTCTGAAATTGAGCAGATCGCCACCTCCGTTGGCATTATTAATGATGGCAATCTACTCTTCCAAGGGAAAATGGAGACACTGCAGGAGCGAAATAGATCGTCCCTCGCAATTCGAACGAGCAATAATGCCGCAGCCGCAGCATGGATGCAAACTCAGGGCTATATGGCCAACCTGCAGGACGAATGCTTACAAACCGAGCATATGAGCGATCAACAAGTGGCGAGGCTGAATAAGGAACTCGTGCTGAGCGGTATTGATGTTCTTCGGATCGAAGAACGCAAAAGAACACTGGAGGATATATTCTTGGAGCTTACCGGAAGGGAGAAAAGCTTATGATTAGAGCTTTGTCCCTAGAATATTTCAAGCTTCGCCGCAAGCGTATCTTCTCAATGGCAGCCTTATTTCTGGGTGCTCAAATGCTATGGGCGTTGGTATCGACAACGATGTCGATCGCTCGTAATCCCAGCAGCGCGGACTGGAAAACGATAATTGCAACAACATCTTCCATGAACGGCTTATTTCTCCCGATTATCTCGGCTATCGTCGTATCGCGCTTGTGCGACATGGAGCACAAAGGAAACACATGGAAGCTGCTACTGGCAACGAATATGAATCGGAACAGCATCTATGCTGCCAAATTCATATGCGCTGCATCAATTCTCTTCCTTTACCTCGTCCTGCAGGCTGGCATCATTTTCGCATTCGGCATGATGAACGGTTTCGATTCAATCCCGTTGCGGCTGCTCATTTTGCATATTGGAGGAGCACTTCTGACAAGCATAGCCATCATTGCCTTGCAGCAATGGATTTCCCTTATCGTAAAGAATCAATCCTTTGCCCTGTGCCTAGGCATGATTGGCGGTTTTATTGGCATGACAGCGGATCTATTTCCTGCATTCGTGCGCCGGATATTTATATGGTCTTACTATTCCGGACTGTCTCCTGTCTCCTATCTATATACAGAGAACACCGCAACATACGTGATGCAGCCGCCAAGTCCCGTTCTGATAGCTGCGGTGCTGCTCATCGCTGCCGCATGTTACGCGGCAGGTAATATACATGTCTCTCGCAGGGAACTATAGGAGGTTAATCGATATGTTACGAAGCGTTTCCGCCGAAGTTCTGAAGCTGCGGCATTCTCGAATTTGGATCATTCTTGTTGTTCTTCCCGTTATTAGTCTCGTAATTGGCTGTGCGAATTATTATTTCAATCGAGAGGTTCTGCAGCAGGAATGGTACAGCTTGTGGACGCAAGCTGCTCTCTTTTATGGCATGTTCTTCCTCCCTGTGCTAATCGCTATCTGTTGTGCCTATGCATGCAGATTAGAGCATATGAACCGGAACTGGAATGCTGTACTGACGGCCCCTGTATCCATTGCCAGCGTCATCATAGCCAAGCTGATTGTCGTTGGAGCGCTCCTGTTTATTGTTCAGTTGATATTTTTCACTCTATATTTCGGTACGGGGTATTTGCTTGGTATCTCCTCGGCCTTTCCTTCCGATGCGATAGGATGGATATTTCGAGGATGGATATCCTCTCTCGCGATAGCTGCCATCCAGCTTGTGCTCTCACTGCGAATCCGCAGCTTTGCGGCACCGATCGGCATCTGCTTATGCGCTGTTTTCCTTGGGTTGGGGCTGTATGTCGCGAAGTTCGGCATGCTGCTGCCGTATTCCATGCTGACGATTGGTATGGGTGTAATCAGTCAGGAAAGTCTAAATGGTGCAGAGCTTATCCAATTCTATGTGATCAGTGGCATTTATATTGTTCTATTCACTAGTCTCGCCATTCGCAGCCTGCAGAGGAATGATGTCATACAAGCCTAATTCGCTCCAGAAAGGGAATCTGAAATGAAAAAAATAATTCTTATCGCCGCGCTGTTGTTCGCAGCCGTCGTAGCATTCGGTATATTCTTCCTTGCTCCGGAAAGACTAGCGCCGGACAACCCGGAAGGGAAGACGATATATTATGTACAAATCAACAGGAATGAGGCAATGAAAAACAAGAACGGCAGATATGAATACAGCCTCCTTGCTTTTGATAGCCAAGGAAGCCAAAAACAACTGGACTTTACCACCAGCAAGCAATTACGCAAGGGAGCTTATCTGGAGCTGTATACGACAAGGCTACGAGGTGTTACCTATTGGCATGAAATCTCGTATGACAGTCTTCCCGAGAACATAAGAGGAATTTATAAGCCATAGTAGTTTTATGCAACCAAGGGCCGCTATCTGGATCATACGCTGATCAGAGAACGGCCCTTTTCGTGATTGCTTAACTGAGGAGTATTAGCATATTCATTGATCAAGAACGTTGAACGTCATGATGTATATTCCATAAATACTAGAACACCATTATACAATTCTACTAACTGTCTATGTTCGTCTTTATGTTAGCTTAGATTAGCTACTAGCTGCTTTATCCGAACAGCTTGGCAGCTCAATTGTAGCGCACATGCCCTGCCCCGTGTCACTCTCCAGCAACAGCTGTCCGTGATGTGCCTCGGCAATTCTAGCCACCATAGGAAGTCCCAAGCCATGTCCATTCTGTCGCAAGTTCTGCCTCTCCGCGGAGTATGGCAGTTTCAACAGATCCTCCAGCGATTCACGCTGAATCCCTACTCCGTTATCCAACACTGTAAATTGACAAGCCGAACCATCGGCTGATTGATTAACAAGGAGAGAAATGTCGCAGCCATCGGGATTATGGTCGATGCAATTCTGCACCAGATTCGTGATGGCACGAAGCATCAGCTTGCGATCGACTTCAGCCTGAATATGCTCTTCCTTGATCTGCAATTCAATCGCATACCGCTCATCCAGACCTTGATTCAGAAAGTCCGCAGCAACCTGTCTGGCTAGAGCCGCTAATCGCATAGGCGCCATGTTCAAGGGCTGCATCTCATACTCCAGCTTGGAGACCAGATTCAAGTCACTGACGAGAGTCCGCAGCTTCTCACCCTGCTTGCGAATGATCGCCGCCTGCTGCCTCTGCTCCCTAGGCACTCCAGCATGTTCCTCCAGCGCACTGGCATAGCCAAGAATCATGGACAGAGGCGTGCGAATGTCATGGGAAATTCCCGCAATCCAATTCGACCGCGCCTCATTGCGAGTACGAAGAGCCGCCTGCCTTTCTCGCAGCATTTCAGAGGTATCATTGATGCTTCGCGCAAGATTGCCGAATATCCCCTTCTCTTCTGCACGAACGGCCTCTTCCTTGCCTAGCGCGTTAACAACGCCCGTGAGCGGCTTCAAGGATCGGGCAAGCCGAGTGCCGATTATGATAGCCAGCACGCAGCCGAGCACGATGTTGCCCAGCAGCAGGATTAAGGCCCTCTGCGGTAAAGAACGTATCCATGGCACGAGAAAGTCAAAATGATACTTCGCATAGCTATCCTTCGGATAACCAAGCACGACCAATCCATCTGTATGTTCCCATACGTATACCGGATGCTCCTGCAGATATTGACGGGTGAACTTGGCAACCTCGGTTAAGGAATATGCACGCTGGACGTCTTCAGGCAGCTTGTAATCCCATATAACCTGGCCGCCCTTATCAAGCAGCATCGCCCATGCTTCGGTAACCTCCAGCATCTGGCGGGAGGAGGCGTCTAATACATGTGTCTGTCCCGTCCGCTGCAAATGATTCGCTACAAACTCCACGACACGCTGTGGGGATTGTCCGGCGTTAATCTCCTTGAACACGAAGAAACCGAGCATGGCCAAATTCAAAGCAATGATCCCGGCAAAAATGGCAAACGTGATGCCCGTAAAACGACGAATAAGGCGGATAATGCTATCCATCGTTCTTATGCTCCTTCACCACAAGCTTGTATCCGAGCCCTCTAACCGTTAGAAGACTACAAGGCTTGGAAGGATCCACCTCGATCTTCTCCCGAATTCGCCGGATATGCACCATTAACGTATTTTCATAACTGGCGCCATCATCGCCCCAACCGGCCTGGAACAATGCATCAGTCGTCACAATACGTCCTCTATTCTCATATAGCTTCATAAGAATGGCATGCTCCTTGGCCGTAAGCGGCTGCTCGCGTTCTCTATCCCCATCAGTCTCTCGATACACTACCGCGCTCTCTAAATCCACTGTACATCCTTCCAAGTGGAAGGTCGGCAACCTCTCCTCCTGATGCGTCTGGTACACTCGCTTCAAAATGCCGTTCAGACGAAGAATCAGCTCCCTTGGCAAAAAAGGCTTCACAATATAATCATCGGCTCCTAGACCTAATCCGAGCAGCCGATCCTCATCCTCACCCCTCGCAGATAAGAACAGCGCCGGCATGCTGGAGAATTGGCGGATGGCCGTCAGCAGCGCAAAGCCGTCCTGATCCGGAAGCATTACATCCAATATGGCGATGTCAGGCTTGTCCCTGCGGCACGCGGCTAGTGCAGATTTGCTGTCGGATGCCGTATAAATTCGATAATAGCCCTCTTTGCGCAGCAGCATATCGATCATGGTGCGAATGTCAGGCTCATCGTCCACAATAAGTATTTTTTTGCTTTTTAGATTGTCCACACTGCTCCCCTGCCTTTTCTTACGATAAGTAGTTCGTTAAGCATATCATTGGGTTGGAATCGACCGAGGGAAAATAATATCTTCGACAAGAAGATGTATATAACCTGCATAAAAGAGATTCCAAGGCCCTGAAAGGAAGCTTAAGAACACTAGAATGTGGAATAACGGGCAGGATAGTTCAAAAGTTTCGCGAATACCCCACATATGGAGTTATTTACGGAATTCGTAAATAAGACGTTGTGCGTAATTACAGTAAAACAATATAGTGAGGATGATTATTCGAAAATGAAAAAAACAGGTGTTTTACTATTTCCTCTATTCAGTGAGTATGAGCTAACCGTTGCATTGTCCATTTTGAAACAAGGAAATAAACCTATTACAACAATAGGGATAACTGCAGAACCGATCTTTGGAGAATCCGATTTGAAGTGTCTGTCCGATTATACTATTTATGATGTAGATATAGAGACATTGGATAGCATTTTGATTCCTGGGTGTATGGATATTACAACGCTATTCGATAATGATGATTTAATAGAATTTATTAGAAGATGCGTTGAGTTTAATAGCGAAGTGATTATTGGTTCAATTTCAAGCTCACCCTATTTATTAGCTAAAGCAGGGATATTAGAAAATCGGAAGTATACAATCGGTATGCATGAAGCAGGCCGAAGTCAAACAGGAGTTTTTAATGAAGAGAATTATTGTGATGATTTAGTAGTACAAGATGGGGGCATATTAACAGCTAGAGGAAGGGCATTTATAGAGTTTGGAATTAGATTCGGACAACTATTAAATTTAGATTTTGATTCCAGTTGGTATAAAGGGAATCATAAATAACATATAGTATTTCGAAGAGGACTGTAACTACGCATAACACAGTGTTCACGCTGCGGGGGACAAACCTCTTTGATCTCCGGCAGCCCTAATTTAACTATTCTCTTCTGAACACAAGTTATATAAAAAGAGCCCTGCCCGGTATTTGTCATAACCGGAGCAAGACTCTATTCATACTCCCTATTTCATCGTAATCGAAATTTTATCTTCCTTTTGCACCCATTCTGCCTTCGCTCCCAGCTTCTCGCTAATGAAGCGAAGCGGCAAATAAGAGGTTCCTTTAATCGCGAAAGGCTTGTTGTCCAACTGAACTTCCTTGCCGTTCATCGTTATTGTCCCCGACTTATAGTTGACATCAATGGTCAATTCCGCGCTGCCAGTACCCGCATTGGAGCGGCTGACCGTGACAACCTTGCTTAGTATATCAAACTTGATCGTGGCACCCAGCTTCTCGAATATCGAACGAATCGGCACGAAGGCTTGACCGTTGCGAATAACAACGCCGTTGTTCATCTTAACAGTCTCTCCATTCAACACAAGCGATATCGCACGGTGTACCGGCACGGCCTGCGCATGCATAAACTCATAGTCCCCGTTTCCCAAATCCGCATCATTGTTAACGCCCCAGCCCCATAGAGAGCCGTCTGCCTTCTGCATGATGATATGTCTCCAGCCAGCCTTTACCGAGCTGATATTCGAAGCAATAAGTTCAAACTTGGCGCCGCTTGACATCGATTCGGTTTCAATAGACGCTTGATATACGTTTCCGCCATTCGTGAGCGCAATGATTGAACGTTCCACAACATACGCTTCTTTCACATCAGAGATATTCTTCAACTGAATCGGCTTCGGATTGTCATGAACCGTCGTTACGTCGGACACCCCCGTCCACGTACCCTCCAAAACCAGAGGCGAGATGCAGAGTCGATTGCCAGATTCGCTTCTCTATTTGAATAGATGGATCGGATCGCAGCCAAACCATCAACTTGCGAAGGAGCTGGGGTGCTTCCCGCCGGAAATTGAAGCGGCCAGCTCCACACCGTGCCGTCCTTTTTAAGCACCAGCCCGCTCGCCACGGACTTCACCTGAGGTAAGGAAGCAACCTTCTCAAACGAAGTTAATTTACTCGTTCCCTCCCATACAGTACCGTCCTTCTTCAGGAAAAACCATCGTTCCGGGTTCGGATGTTCAGGGGAGTACGCAGCTATTTTTTCAACCTGATCGATGCCGGACAGCTCCTTGAATTGAGCATTGTCTTCGTCTGCAACAATATAAACTTTGCCATCTGCATCAATAGCTAAATCGCCATTCCAGAAAACCATATCATTTATGCCGCTTACGGGGTGAATCTTAATTTCTGGCGATATCGCGCTACCTTTCAAATACCATACCTTCTTGTCATCCGTCACCACATAAGGGCCAACGATCCGTGTTACTGGGCCAATTCCATGCAATTGAGTCGGCACAGCCTGATAATTTCCCCACACCCAATAGGTTTTGTCTTTCTTAATTAACGAGTTCGATCCATATTCTTGAATTGCGTTGCTTGATTTCTGCTCTGCCGATACGACGGATGCATTGGATCCTCCAATTATCCCTAAGCTCAATACCGCCGCCAGCATCCATTTTCCCGCATGTACTATTCTTTTCATTGCAACATTTCCTGTCTCTATGAAATTGAAAGTTTTCTATCCATTTATATACCATATTCTACCATTTATTCAGCATGATTTTCCACAGATTTTATGGCACAATTTCATGAAGCTCAGCCTGCTATATCTGTAAAGGAGCCAATGTATCCTGGCATTCTTACATTTTGCCTCTCTCTCGATCGCCACATGGCATGGTTAAAGGTCAGTTACAATATTATTCTCTGCTGGGATCACCTCTCGCGGATTGGCCAGCTGGAATAGCTCCCCCCACTCTTGCAATTGATCGATAATTGGCTTTAATTTCATCCCAAGCTCAGTTAATTCATACTCTACCTTAGGCGGAACTACAGGATAGGCATGACGGAGAATGATTCCCGCAGCCTCTAGCTCCTTAAGCTGTTCTGCGAGCATTTTATGATTAATGCCTACAATCCCTTTCTTCAGTTCCCCATAACGATGCTTGCCTGCAAACAGTTTGCAAATAATAGTCGGCTTCCAGCGCCCCGAAATGATAGAGACTGCCAACTCGATTGCACACTGGTACTGCTTTCCGTTCATTTCATACATAGACGGACTTGTCATCTCATACTCTCCTTACGGTAAGTATTTCACCAAAAAGTGCGTACTTACATTAATTATGTTCATCAATTATGATTAGCATCGAAAAGATAAGCACCAATCAAAATGATCAGTCGACAGCCTCAATATATCATATGGTGGTGGATACAATGGATAAAATTGTGAAGAAGGATTCTGTAGAGGTGTTATATTCCGTTGAAGGCAGCGGATCAGGCTTATTGCTCATCCATGGGACAGGAGCAACCCATCAATTGTGGGAAGAATTAAGTCATACCCTGTCCTCCCACTTCACCGTCATGTCACCCAACTACGGTCAGTTGGGAACAAACTCACGCCTGGAGCTGGACGATGTGGTCGAGCAGCATCTTGCCGTCGTTTCCCAGGAAGGATTCGAGCAATTTCATGTCATTGGCTACTCGCTAGGAGCAGAGATTGCCGCAGCTCTGGCAGCCAAATACCCAGGGCGCGTGCTATCGCTTACGCTGGTTGCAGGATGGGTAGAGTCGGACGTGTCGGTACATTTCCAATTCGATTTATGGCACAAGCTGCTCAATTCCGATCGTACCGCATTCGCCCAATTCCTAATGCATACCGGCTACAGCTCCGATTATTTGAATCAGTACGCCATTCATGAGCTGCTAGCGATGGCGGATGATCTCGCTCAAAATCTTGCGCCGGAGATGAACCATCACATTGAACTTGATACCCGCATCAATCTGCGTCCGCTCTTAGACAGCATATCCGCTCCAACCCTCGTTATTGGATTGACCCATGACCGCATGGTGCCTGTTGAGCAGACGAAAGAACTTGCTGCCCTGATCTCCGGTTCACAGTACCGTGAAATTGCTTCTGGACATTTGATCGTCACGGAGAATGGCGTCGCCTTGCTAGAAGAACTGCTGCTCTTCCTCGCTCAAGTAGATGAGCGGCTTAGATCAGTGCTTGACGGTATTGTGCATTAATACAACCCACTTCGAACAAAAACGATAATGGAATGAAAAAAGATGACTTCTGAGTAAATTCAGAAGTCATCTCTGTTTTGAGTATGATTAATATTCTTCTCCCGGATTAGAGTGGTTCTCATCTCCACTATTACTAGTAGAGCCACCATCCGCATCATATCCATTCACTTCGAAGGTAATGATTTTATCAAAGAATACATATTCCCTACGGTTCTTGAATGGCCCTTTATTATTATTATGCTTGTCAAACGCAAACATCACGGAGCCATTTCCAGAAGCTCGACCTTCATACCATGCAATAAATGCATTTACTTCCTTCATGGAAAGATCGAATTCTTTTGAAATCCCGTTATTTAATACAATATTTAATAGAGCGCGATTCCCATACTCTCCCTCATCAGTCCCCGGTGGTGTAACTTCATCTGAGTTCGGAGTAGCAGATGCTTCATTGGACTGCCCAATCTCACCACCTTGTGGACTTACAGCGGTTACTACATAATAGTATTTAGTGCCGTTGGTCACTAGTGAATCGACGTAGTCATAAGTGCTCCCTGTAACAGTTGCAATTGTCTTATATGAGCCTCCTGCAACAGTGCTCCGCTTGATGTTAAAACTGGATGCACTATTAGTGCTATTCCAATGTAGTGATACTTTTTTATTACCGCCTGTCGCAGTTAATTGAATCGAAACAGGATTTGGTTGTTCTGTTGATTCTCCAAACACATTCCATTCCTTAATTCGCGTACCGGACGAGTACTTCAACACTACTGTTTTAACATTTTTAAATTTTTCAGGAAGTGTTTCTACTTTATCATTCACTAAAGGTTTATATGAATACAGCAATTTCCCTTCAATACCATAAAACTCCATAGTACCTAGATCATTTGCATTTAAAATAACAGCCGAAACTTCTACCGGTGAAGCAAAGGAGTACCATGCCATCTCTCCATTAGCGATGTACTGTCCAGAAGAAGGGTTATTATCCGTAAACTCGCGAATCGTCTTTTCTGGTTTATTTAGTACATCGCCAACATTGATGCGGACTCCGTCCAACAATCCGCCCGTATACTTCGTTGCATTCGGCGTTACGCTACTTTTATCGTTGGTCATGGAATTTGCGCTTTCCCCTGCCTCGTTCACAGATGACACGGCATAATAATAGGTAGTTCCGTTATTGACTGATTTATCTGTGTAAAAAGTATCCGTAACATTAGAAGCAATTACCTCAAAGATGCCACTTGGAGACTCGGAACGTTTCACAGTGTATGTCTTTGCTCCAGTAGAAGCCCACTCTAAATATACAATTTTATCACCGCCCTGACTCCAAGTAATCGTTGTAGGTGAAGGTGCGGAAGAAGGCTTAGTAAATACATTCCATTCCGTAATACCGCCTTCTTTTTCCGGTATCAATACGACAGTGGATACATCACGAAGAACTTCTGGAAGAGACTGAATTCCATTAGTGTTTAGAGCGTTATATGTTGGTAATTTTTTTCCTGTGGAATCATAAAATTCCATGATATCATTTTTTTTCGTGCTGTAGACGGCAACGGCCGAAATGTCCTGTGGAGTGGAGAAAGTATACCAAGCCTTACTCACATTTCTAAAATATGTTGTTGACGATGTATCATCATCCGTCATTTTTGAGTCGACTGTTCCTGAAAATGGTTCAACAATCGTACCGATTTGAATAGGTACATCGTCCAATAATCCACCTCTAAACGGGCTTGATGCAGCATTTGCCGGACTAATTGCAATCATGCCCAACATAATCATAAGCATCATAAAAGATAGACCTAATTTTTTCATTTTTTAGTTCCCCCTAGAATATTTTCTACTTTTCGAGCTGCTCTAGAGGTTAAATTATCATCAAATTTCATTTATGTCTAAACATAAAATTGAAAATATTGTAAGTATACACATTTAATTTAATTTATTTTATGTACCAAACTAAACTGGCAAATAGGCAAACCGTCCAGTTCCTCCAATGAGACTGAACGGCGATCACCTAATTAAATATGCGACTTACAATCTTGGATCAAGCTCCTTCTCTCTGCCTACTTCGAATAATAGATTTGCAACCAGTTCCTTATACTCCGCATGCTGAGGTGTTATCTCATCAAGCTTTACAGCCAGCATTCGCTGTCCCAGACGATACTCATTGAGCGATGTCTTCAGCTTCTGGCGCACGTTTTTCTGCTTGATCAGCTTATCGTACTTATGAGGAAATTGATAATCATAGCCGTAAACAAGAGACAAATAATCTGCATTTCTGACCTTCATATAAGGTACAGCATTGTTTATCGCTATCTCTGGTTTCATGACGACACCCTCCATACGTTTCTCCGTTGTCAGCTTAGAGAAATAGCGCTCTGCTTGCTCAACACAATCTGGCTGTGTTAGATCCACAATTACGTATTCGTCGTCAGACAAGAAGCTAAAGATCGCAGATGTATTCTCAGTTGGAATCCGTTCCTCGCCCGACTCATAAATCACTTTAAGCAGACCAAACGGCTTATATTCCAATTCCCCGTCCTCCGCGTACAGTCCCAGCTGCTTCTGATAAGTCTCGTATGCTTCCTCATGCTCGCTCAGCGTGACATGCGTCTTGAGCGCATCGTGAACATGCTTATAGCTCTGATAGATAGGACTGCCGTACTTTTCACTAAGCACCGCCTTCGACATATGATACTGGTCTTTTTCAAATTCCGTACTCCGATACGTCTCCGCAAGCTTCCCCCATGCAGCTTCAAAGCCTTGCTGCTGTAAAAATTCAAGCTCGCTCTCCAGAGCTGCCGCAATCGGCTTGAACTGCCGTTCGATCAGCCCTTCCCCCATCGCTCTCCAAGGCAGCAGTTCACCGTCCAGCAAAAGCATTGCGATCTGGTTCTCTTCCATAAAAGCCCGGAATCTGTGAAGCAGTTGCTCGTATACGTCTGTTAGATCCACTTGCTTGACTCTATATCCGTTCCGGCTCACTGCGAAGCACTGCTCAACGTCACGATACAGATAAATATTGCATCTTGATCCCATATATTTAGGCTGCAGCACTACCTTCTCTACTTGATGTTCTGCAAAGTAATCCAATCCCCGCTTCAACGATTCCAGCTCATGCGCATCTACATCTTTATCCGAAGGCGACATCGTTCCAGATATGAAATTAATCTGATTCCGTGTACAGTAATGCAACCTCCGCACTTCCTCATCGTTTAGATCCTGCAGGGATACCTTCCGCTGAACTTCAAACAGTGTCGGAAGCTCTTCTTCCATAATCGCTTGCTTAGCAGGATGAGATTTGAAGAATGGCTTGTAAGAGATGCTTACAGCGGTCAATCGATTGCCATGCACACTGCCTGTGTCTACGTGAATTTTGTTCTTGATACGAAAGGCTGTCTTGGCCGCCACATGGCCGAATATATGATAAGGCTGATTGCTAACCGCTTCTTCTTGAATAAAGCGCAGCTGCTCTTCGAGCGGCGCATCCCGATCAATGCGGAAATTGCGCTGACGACGAACAGCCTTTACATCCAGCTTCCCAATATACTTATTCCTACAAGGCGCGTGGGTCACATAGAACGATGGCGCATGAGGTGAACGATATTGATAGAACGGCTGCGATAGAGACACCAAATGATTAAATCTATCCAGCAGTTCTCGATCCCCCATCAACACCTGAATCGAATCGAAATACGTGCGCACCAGTTCCTGATCGACACCACTAACCTCTCCCTGCAAGTACTTGTATACGAAGTTCTCATGGTTTCCGAGCACGAACCGGAAGTGCTCCCGATTGTCATATAAAAAGTCGATGGTTGCTTTGGTCGCTTTGCCTTTATCAATCCAGTCCCCTACCAAAATGATGTCCGTATCCTGCACCCGCTCCGTGGCGCTGAGCCTGCCGTCCTCGATTCGGTAGCCGCAACTGCGCAGCAGCCCTTGCAAGTCATGAATACATTCATGCACATCGCCCACAATCGTATAATTGCGTTCATTCGGCAGGAATGTAGCTGCATATTCGCCGCGATTTTGAACAATGACGCGGTATTCCGGATGAGCAGTCCCCTGATCAAGCAAGTAAAAGTCCTTGCTGCGCACCCGATGGATATTGGCATATCCTTCACGCGCAAGAGAGCTAAGCACATCCTTTTTCAACCGATTCATATGGTTCGTAATCAATCTCTTCGAACGCTCCGATGCATAATAGTCCTCGCGCTTGCGATAGTCGAAGAGGATGACCTCTACGTGATAGTGATTGCGGTCAGCAATCTCTCGAACCTTGGCCCTGAAATCCTCGGCTAGTCCGGTCGTATCCAGGATCACGAACTCCGCATTCACCGGAAAAGAAGTGACCATATCCAGCTTCGTATATAGCAGATGAAAAGCCTGAGCGCTGGCCTCCAGCATAACCTGATCATATTTATCATAGTCGTGACCGAGTATTTCTTGCCGCATGCTGTCCGAGGACAAATATTGCACATTCATTTGCATGGCCCCTGATGCATCTCCCCTTAACTGCGGCATCAGCACTTCCTTGGCAAACGTCGTCTTGCCGCACTCCGTCGGCCCAATCATCATATAGATCGTATGAACGTTAGTGACAAGCTCCACATTCTTCCCCTCCCTTCCTGATAACGACGCCTTGCGTTGTCGGTATGCCATTCACGCGATCCCCGATCACTACGAACTCGTATGTGTATGCCGCTCCATAAGCGCTCATCGCTTCCGCAAACCAAGCTTCGAACTCCTCTTTTCCCATCTCCCAGCGGTGGTCGAGGTGCCGGAACGCTGTCAGTTCGTAGAAAACGTTAAAGTCTGCATTCGGCGTCGTAATGACGAAATGTTCAAAATCAATATTCGTGCAAATCGACTGGATCAGATGCTTCGCTTCATCCTTACTCATATGCTCAATCACTTCTGTCAACAACACGTCGACCTGCTCCCCGTTGTAATGCTCCATGAAGTGCTCAAGTGACGGATAGGTTATAATGTTATCTCGTTCTTTGGACTCGGCCTTTCGCTGCACGACCGCAAGCAGATCTTCATTAATATCTATTGCATAGTAGCTGCTGCTTTCTACTTTCGAAGCATAAGGGATTGCATAGAATCCCTCGCCGCAGCCAACATCGAGAATCGATTTGTTGAAGGGCAGTATGCCTGCAATGAAATTTCTGCGCTGCATCGCCGTTCCGCCGTATTCGAACTGGATCGCATATCGAACTGTACGTTCAAGTTCCACCTTATGTTTGCGGAAATCCTGCTTCGAGGACAAGAAAATACGTGCGAACAGGCTGCGAATATAGTACGGTGCATCGATAATGTTCATGCTCTTCACATATTTCACGATCATACTGTCTGAAATATCAAGACTCTCATTACCGAACATAGACAAGAATAAGCACAGCACACTCACAACATGAAGCAGCTCATGCAAGCTTCTCTGTGTCGTTATCTTGATAGAATAGCTCTTATCCGTCCGGTGATGGAGGTCGAAGGTATATGCCGTTACATGTTTTTGAAAAAAATGAATGTACTGCATGCGATCCACATGAATCATGTTGATGGTAAAGGAATGCTCATAACCCGCAACATCCTCTTCGCTCTGCGTCTTGAAGGGTGCCGAGAAAAATTCGCCAATCGCATGCAGCGGGAAAATCGGCGTATTATAGCGGGATACGTTCAAATATTCAAAAACTTCATCCTTATGCTGCTTATAGGAAACCTCATTGTCCGCATCCTTGAAATATACGTTATACTTCGCTGCATCGCTGTACCAGCCGTATGCCGTCCCCTTGCGAATCTGTCGCAAGATCATTCCGTTATGCGGGTTTTTCCGAATGAGAAATGAAAACTGTGGATGCGTTGACGATAATTGCACGATTGCCATTATGCTTCTTCTCTCCTTACATCTGCAGTTGTAATCGACCTGCGGAATAGTTCATCAAGCCGTGCATCATATCCACCTGCTGCAACAGGCTGCTGTGCGGCAATCCGTTCATAGTACCCGATGGATTGTTCGATAAAGGCATTGATGACTTCGATTCTCGGCTCCATATTCAACTCTTCTCCCGCGATCTTGCGCGCAAGCAATTGTTGAATAGCGGCATGAAGTTCACTGTTCGCCGGCACAAGCCGATCTACCAGCACCGGGAATTCAATAAGCGGCATCTCGTGATAACGCTCAATCCACTGGCAGGCCAGCAGCGGGCGCAGCACGTAAAAGTACTTTTTGATCTTCACGGACTCCCTCTGCAAATACCCTCTGTAGTTTCCTGTGGCCATGTGCAAATAGTGATACATACAGGCTCTCGGGGAAAAGGTATCGGAGGATAGGGCACGTATCTGCTCCACCACATCCAACTCTCCCGCATATACAATCGGAGATTGCAGCCATTCAAGCAAAGGCGGATTCGACTTGCGGAATAAGGACAATGCTTTCTTCATATCCCAACCATTGATGTCCAGCATATTGCTGATCGGCCGCTCAATCACGTCTCGTTTCTCGAATAAGGATAGATAGCTGTCCATAGGCCTTACATAGATGAATCGAACATCATAATCGCTATCCCTCGATGGAAATCCCCAAGCCCTGCTGCCTGATTCGCAAGCATATACTATTCGTACCTGTTCTTCTGTCTCGATATTTCGTAACGCATCTATAATTTGCTGCCGTATATTTTCCATATTGGTTTGGCTCCTTCCCTATCAAAGCTATCCTTTTGCAAGCTGCTCGTTTCGCTGTATCACTGCTTCGATTGATTTCCATCCTTCAACGCATGGTACTTAGGTTTTCCAGCATTTTAGCCATTCCCTAACCGTTGAACGGATGCGCATTGCTTTGTGCATTCATCATCTCTTATTTCCGGTTTTTCGAACATGGCGAAAGTATTACGACCTACCGAGATTATTTCGTGCTCCCGCAAAAGATTACCTGATACAATAAAAGAGAACTGCATGGGTTACTTGGGAGAAGGAAGGAGATTCGACGTGGCTAAGGAGAGTTTCGATAAGGAGATTCAGTATTTGCGCACGCTCATGCTGATGAGAGGGGCGTTCAATAGACAACAGCTTGCAGATCGGCTGGGCATTTCCGTACATACATTGGACAAAACGGCTCGACGCTTGAAGGAAGTTGCCGCTGCCTCAGAGGTGCAATCTAAGAATTCGTCCGAAATGGAGCTGGCAGAAGCCGTCCATCAACGCAATGACGATTCATCCGATCCTGCCCTATTGTTCTTGTTTCGAGCCAAATCATTGAAGGAATCCGAATCGGTACGGATATCGATTATTTTAGAGGCGCTGCAGGAGCAATCTATGACTGCTATGGAGCTTATGGATGAATGCTGCGGAAGAACGCCGGAAGAGCTGTCGCTGCCCGATGAGAAGACAATTCGAAGCGACCTGAAATATCTAGAATCGGTTGGCGTCATACGCAAAGCGAATGTATCCCGTCCATATCGCTACCGCTTGAACGATGAGCTCATACAGCAACTATCGGATGAGGAGCTGCTTGATTTATACGATTTCGTGGATGTAATGGCGAACACGCAGGTGCCTTCTGTCCATGGCTATTTGCTGCGGGACAGCTTGAAGAAGCAATTGCTGCTTGATCATGAGGGGCAATATCTTACCGACACCTTTTTATATAAGTATCACTATCATTTTCGCATATTGGATGAGGCCCATCTGTTTACCTTATTAGGCGCGATCAACAAGCGATGCAGAGTGCAATTCCAATACTTCACGCCCAAGGCAGAGAAGAGCTATGCCGCGCAGCAGACGAATCCGCGCTTCGAGAGGGATGGCGAAGGAACTTGGCATAAGGCTCTGCCCTTAAAGATCGTATATGACCATCAATATGGAAGATGGTATATGCTGAGCAGCGATAGAGAGGGTGTCCGCAAGTTCCGCATGGAGGGCATGACCCACATTGAAGAAGTGGAGGATGTATCCGAGGACATGTTCCAGATGAAGACAGCGGCGCTCATGGAGAAGCTCCAGTACAGCTGGCTCATTGATACCGGACGGCCCGTGAAGGTGCGTGCCCGCTTCTTTAGTCCTCGCCCAGGAGAACCGGACTTCATTAAGCAGCGTGTACTGCTGCAAGGGCAGTGGGGGGAAATTGTTGAGGAGGATGATCAATCCTTCCTATACGAAATTACGGTAAATGGAATTACGGAGATTAAGCCTTGGCTGCGCAGCTTCGGATCGAGCTGCGAAGTGCTTGAGCCCAGACATCTACGCCGCGAGCTGATAGAGGAATGGAAGGAGATTGCTGCTTACTATGAACCCATTTGAGAAAATCTTTGGCTATCAAATTCTATCCCGTCTCGAAGATGCGGGTACATTTGTGGTTACCTCTCATGAACGGGCATGGTTGAAGACGATGCTTGCGCATCCAGCAGCGAACGATGCCTTTTCCGAAGATACGATAACCAAATTAAATGGAATCCTGTCCTCAGAGATGCTCATGGATACCTCCCATAATCTTATTGAGAAGGCCAAGAGCAAGGAAAAGCATGTCTATCATCCGATGCTAAAGCCGCTCCGGAGGTACATCTCTTCCGGAACAGGAATACGCATCAGCTACGCAATCAAGGGCGGTCGTATCAACGAGGAGCATGAGGGCTTTCCATATAAATTAGAGTATTCCATTATTAAGCGAGAATGGTACCTGCTCTGGTACCATCGTCAGCACCGTGGTCTCATGAACACCAAGCTGCGCAATATTACCTCATTAACAGCAGAATCGCTCCCGCCTGCGGAAGCGGAGTACATTCTAGCGAAGCTTGCCAGCTTGCGCGATCGTCGCAAATCTGAGGTTGTGATTGAGGTCATCCGTGAATATAACCGCGAGCTGTCGCGCATCTTGTATGCCTTCTCCTGCTTCGAGACGGAGGTGATGTACGATGAGGAACAGCGCAGCTACCAGATTCGAATCCGGCTGCCGTGGAATGAGCATGAGTTCCTCTTATCCAAGATACGCTTTCTCGGCAAGCGCGTCCGTGTGAAGGATAATACATACCTGCAGAAGCGCATGCGCGAGACGGCCGCCATGGCACTGGCAAGGTATGAAGAAAACAGTGTATAGACCTAAGATGGTGTGGGGCGGGCTCTCGCCAATCCTACACCAGAAGGTGTTCGTTTGTATAAATAAGCTTTCAGGGCTGTCACGTATAATCTCTCAACGAAAATAAATAGTAGATACACGCTAAAGTATAAACGTCCACTTCATCGTCTAAAAGCTCGATCGTAATCGTCCGAGGAGGTATAACCTTATTGTAAGTAATCAAAGCTATGTCTCTGTCAGATTCAGATGAGCATGTTAACTTAGTGGTTCGATCCATGAAGTCCTTTTTTAATAAGTAAACCTTATTATCAATCACGAACTCCATACTAGGATTTGGTTTGACCCTCGTTTTATCTTTCAGCACAAATCTTCCGAAATGTTTAGAATCCACGTTCCATTCCGACCTAATCATTGTCTGGAGCGACCAAACTTCAACCGCCTTACTCATTGACCTTCCTTCGTTATCAAAAACTTCAGCATTGATCAAGTAATCACTAAAAATAGTATCAACAACATAATGGAGCGTACTATTATAGTGCCTTTGAATTTCCCCTACTCGATTCCCGTTTGCATCTATTAATGCGAATTTTTTTCTGCTTTTGCGATAGATAGGGGATACATATTGATAACGGGGCATTGGATCACCACTTTGCAGATTATAATCAACATTCAATGTCAAGAAAATATTTCCTTTTATTTACTATCCCCCAGTATGAATGACCTTGTCAATACGCTGCCAACCATTCTATTTCGCGTTTCCCCAACAATCTCCATTCAGCCTAACTGGCAGGTTTAAGGCCGTCCTAATAAAAAACGGCGGCAGCCGAATCCATAAGGATCAGCGTACCGCCGCGTAACATCACAATGATAGCTTATATTTTAAATTTCTTCACTAGCAATTCCAATTCGCTGCTGGACCGGCTTAAATCTTCAGCCGACTGCGAGACCGTATCAATTGCTTTCAACTGATCCTGCGTCGAAGCGCTGACTTCTTCCGCGGCGGCTGCGGATTCCTCCGAGATCGCGGACAGATTTACGATGGACTGAACCACGTTTTCTTTCAGCTCGGACGCCGTCTGTATTTTATCCGACATTTCCTTAATCGCCTCGATCACTTGCTGCATCAAGCTTTGAATGCTTGTAAATGCAATCTCTGTCGACTGCACGGCCACATTTTGTTCCGAGGTGATTTCCTTGGTCCGGCTCATCGCACGGGTGGCATTCGCAGCCTCTTCTATAATGCCCTGAATGGTGCTGCTAATTTGCTCTGTCGAATTAGCGGATTGTTCTGCTAGTTTACGCACTTCTGTGGCGACGACTGAAAATCCCTTGCCAGCCTCTCCCGCTCTTGCCGCTTCGATCGACGCATTTAAAGCAAGCAGATTGGTTTGAGCTGATATCGCTTTGATCATTTCGGCCACAGCCTGAATGTCGTTGATTTTGGTTACGAGCAGGTTCAATACTTGTTCGATCGATTGAATTTCACGGAACGATTCATCGGAACGCACTTGCAGCACAGCCAACGTCTCTCTTCCATCGATGCTTGCCTGCTGCGTCTGGTTTGACTTCGCCTGCATGGAGGACATCGTTTCTTCCACCGATCTAAACTGCGAGTCCAGCTTGCTTGTGACCTCCTGCATATGATCCAGATTTGCTGCGCTTTCGGCCGAACCTTGCGCGACATCTGACATGGCGTGGGCAATTTCTTCGCTTGCCGCTTTTGTTTCTTCTGATACGGCACTCAGATTTTCAGCCGACTCCGTGAGCTGTTCAGAGGAACCAATCACACGGGATAAGACTTCCCGCACGCTTTGTACCATATGATTAAAGTGGCCTGTTAATTGGCCAATCTCGTCCTTCGAACTTACCTTCCCTTCCACGGTCAAGTCTCCATCAGCCATTAGCTGCACCTGCTTCGTCAATTGAACGATCGGCTTCGTAAAGAAACGGGCGACAAAGTAGATGATGACATTTGATACAACAATGGCACACAAGGTTATGATGATGTTCATGTATTTAATATGGTTCGTGAGCTTTAACAGTTCGTCTTCTTGATAGACAGCACCGATTTTCCACCCTGTAAGACCGGACGTCGTATAATACAGAACTTCCGCTTCGCCTTTATCCGTGTAGTTGACCTTTCCTGCACTCTCATTTGAAGTGTAAATTTTGTCGACATATGGTCTTTCCCGTTGATTTTTCCCGGCTGCATCTTCTGTATCCGGCAGTACTATCGAGTTTCCTTCTGCATCCAAAATAAATCCAAACCCATTATATCCCACATTCGTTTCACTGATTTGCTTTGTCAATTGATCCAGGTTCACATCAAGCGAAATAACTCCGAGGATCGTGTTGTTTTCCACAATGGCCTTAGAAATCGCTATTTTCATTTTCTGACTGACACTATCCTTATACGGAGGGGTGAATTTCACTTTATCCTTGTCATCATTAGCCAATTTATACCATGGGCGAATACGAGGATCATAATCTTTTTTGAATACATTAGCTTCGGGATCAAACATCTGCTTCGATGAATTTCCCATATAAATAGCAGATATTTCAGGATTGATTTTTGTATAAGATTTCATCACTTGAATCATGTTAGGAGTTAGCTTGTCTCTATTTTTTACAATGTCTTTGATTTCTGGATTTTCACTAAAATGCAAAATATCATTTGCATAATTATGTAGACGCAAATCCGTAACTTGCAATAAGGCCTTCGCTTCTTCGCTTCCTAACTCATCCAGCTCTTCTTTAAAGCTGTTAGTCATCTGCAGGTTAGTTGTCAATTGCAGAATGACCAAGGAAGAAACCAGCAATACTGCAAAAATTAACATAAGCTTGTTCTGTAACTTTTTAAACATGATGTCGACCCCCTATGAATTGTAAACGTTACAAAACTCATACTGGGATCGGAATGAAAACCCCAGATTAGACGTTATAACGTCTTTAACGTGGAAATTTTAGCACATGTTTAATATGTATAAAGTGATATAATTCCGAACGATTATGCGGAATTATACAAAATTATTGATAATTTTACGGCGTATTTACTAGAAGTAGATACGGATCTCCCAGCTCCAATAGTATCGAGAATTATTCCTGTATATTAATATTTCGGTTCGTTTCATTTAAACTATAAGCACTTCATGAAATTCTACTAATTTTTTATTAATTCCAGAAACTCCGATAATTTATAACACAAGAACAAAAGCATAAAATTTCATGTACTAGAGTACGAGTTTCAATTTCTCAGTTGACAAATTGGATTACTCAAATTTATTATTAATTTATCATGTTACATATTTTGGATGTCTGTCAAAAGTTTCATCATTCCGCTGACCGTACCGACGGAGGCCCCTATTATCATCGCTGCATGTGCAGAAAGGGGAGCGTACCGTGTCATTCAGTTATATCTCTCATTTGCATTGCCCGAAATGCAGAACAAGTTATTCCCCGCACAAGCAGGCGCATCTATGTGCTTGCGGTTCCCCATTACTTGTAGTCTATCGGTTGGATGAACTGAAGGAAACCGTCCAACGCTCCGAACTGGCTGCAAGAGAACCAAGCTTGTGGCGCTATCATGAGCTGCTCCCCATCGAGCTGGAGCAGAATGTGATTTCTTTAGGAGAAGGCCTTACTCCTCTCCTCCCCCTGACCAAGCTTGGACACCGAATTGGTATTTCCCAGTTGTATATGAAGGATGATGGGCTTCAGCCGACTGGCTCTTTCAAAGCCCGCGGCGCGGCTGTTGGTGTATCCAAAGCCAAGGAGCTTGGCGTTCAGGAATTAGCATTGCCGACGAATGGCAATGCAGGAGCGGCCTGGGCACTCTATGCAGCTCGTGCGGGCATACGCTCCACGGTTGTCATGCCTGTGGATGCGCCGGCCATTACACGCAGCGAATGCGCGATTGCAGGAGCCCAGCTCCATCTGGTCAATGGCTTAATTAGTGATGCTGGCAAAATTGTCTCCCAAGCGATCAGCGACGATGACAGCCTATATGATGCCTCTACACTAAAAGAGCCTTACCGGATCGAGGGCAAGAAGACGATTGGCTTCGAAATAGCCGAGCAATTAGGCTGGAAGCTGCCCGATGTCATCCTGTATCCAACAGGAGGCGGTGTCGGCCTCATCGGCATTTATAAGGCATTGACAGAGTTGCTGGCACTAGGCTGGGTTCAAGGCAAGCTCCCTCGGTTCGTCGCTGTTCAATCTGCTGGATGTGCCCCCATCGTCGAGGCATGGAAGAACAAGCAATCCGAGTCGATACCTTGGCCAAATGCTTCTACCCTTGCGTTCGGCATCAATGTACCGAAGGCACTAGGAGACTTTCTAATATTGGATGCCATCTATCAAACTGAGGGCTGTGCGATTGCGGTGGATGATCGCGCTCTGTTGGGCGAGCAGCGCCTTATTGCTGAGCTCGAAGGAGCCTTCATCTGCCCGGAAGGCGCATCTACATTCGTCGCCGCACGCCGATTGCGGGATAGCGGCTGGATTCAGGACAGCGATACCGTCGTTGCGATCAATACCGGGCTCGGCTTGAAATACCCGCATGTCGTCCAGACCAGCATCCCTGTCTTGGAGCCTGGTGATTACCTAAACAGAAGGAGCACTATCTCCGGCAGGCAGTCCACTTCAAGGGAGGAAACTGGCTAACATGACACTCGATACCTCCTTCATGCTGGAGCATGTGCCCGACTTCGTACACGCAGCCCTTGTCACGATCGGAATTGCTGGTGCGGCCATCGCTGCTTCTCTGCTCGTTGCCGTGTTCAACTCGATTCTCTTGTATTTCCGAGTACTGATATTAACTGCCATTGTACGTGCCTACATCGAAGTAGCTCGCAATACACCCTTGTTGATTCAATTGTTTTTCCTGTACTTTGCACTGCCGAGTATCGGAATTCGAATGTCCAGCTACACCACAGCCTTATTAGCGATGACGTTTCTCGGCGGCGGATATTTGACAGAAGTGTTCCGCGCTGGAATCGAAGCCGTCCCCAAGTCTCAGTTGGAGTCAGGATTGGCACTCGGGCTGTCTCGTTGGCAGTTGTTTCGTGACATCGTCCTACCGCAAGCGCTGCGAATTGCTACGCCGTCCTTATTTGCCAACTTTATTTTTCTACTGAAAGAGACGACGGTTGTATCTGCAGTTGCCGTGCCGGAAATTTTGTACACGACTACGAACTACATTGCTCTTTACTACAAAACTTATGAAATGCTGCTCATGATGACGGTCTTATACTTGCTGTTGTTCCTGCCATTATCCTTTGTGCTTTCTTGGCTGGAAAGGAGGTTCCAGCATGGCCAGTTCGGGACTTGATTTGCTTGTCGTATCACTTCCCCAGCTTGCTAAGGGGTTGTATCAGACAGGGCTTATCGCCATCTGGAGCATCGCGCTAAGCACGATTGGCGGCCTTCTATTCGGTGCCCTGCGCACCTCTTCTAGTCCGTGGCTGCGGTTGATTACCCGTACTTATCTGGAATTGTTTCGCTCTATCCCGATTTTGGTATGGCTGTTCTTTTTCTTCTTCGGGCTTCCAATCTTCTTCGGTCTGAATGTCCCAAGCTCTGTATGTGCGGTGCTGGTGCTGACACTATGGGGCATTACGGAGATCGGCGAGGTCGTGCGAGGTGCCTTGATCTCTCTTCCGAGGGGGCAATTGGAGGCGGGCAAGGCGATCGGACTCAGCACGGTTCAACTGTTCCAATACATTCTGTTCCCACTAGCGCTGCGACGCATGATCCCACCTACGATTAATGTGTACACGCGCATCATCAAGACGACATCATTGACCGTTCTAATCGGCGTAACGGAGGTGATTAAGACGGGGCAGCAAATCATAGAGCGTACAGGAGAGGCCGTCCTTATTTACGGTGCATTATTCCTACTTTATTTTATACTGTGCTTTCCGTTATCGGCCTTATCAAGAAGGCTGGAGCACAAGCTGCTTTCCTAATATCCAATGCTAATATCCTACTGATTGAATAGAAAGGAGGAAGCATTCATGCCCGACGCATTGCTTGAACTATCCAATGTCGGCAAGTCGTTCGGCAAGCATTGGGTACTGCGGGATATCAACCTGCAAATTGCTCAAGGGGAAGTGACCGTTATACTCGGACCAAGCGGCTGCGGCAAGAGCACGCTGCTTCGGTGCCTGAATGGACTCGAGACAACGCAGAGCGGCAGCATTCAGTTCCACGGTCAAGAATTGACCAGTCCAGCAACGCGCTGGCAGCACATTCGCCAACAGATTGGAATGGTGTTTCAAAGCTATCACCTATTCCCCCATCTGACGGTACTCGATAATATCCTCCTCGGGCCAATCAAAGCCCAGCGGCGCCCCCGTGTAGAAGTGATCGTCCAAGCCGAGAAGCTGCTGGAGCGCGTCGGCTTGCTAGACAAGAAGGATGCATATCCCCGCCAACTGTCGGGCGGCCAGCAGCAGCGAATCGCGATCGTGCGGGCACTATGCATGAATCCCGAGGTCATCCTCTTCGACGAGGTGACAGCCGCACTTGATCCCGAGATGGTGCGCGAGGTGCTGGAAGTCATGCTTGCATTGGCGGAACAAGGCATGACGATGGTCATCGTGACCCATGAGATGGGGTTCGCCCGTGCTGTGGCAGATCGGATTGTGTTTATGGATGAAGGCCGAATATGCGAGACAGGAGCGCCGGATACTTTTTTTGCAGATCCTAAAACCGAACGAGCCCGGCGTTTTTTGGATAAATTTTTGGACATTGAAACATGGAAAAGGAGAGAGATTGGATGAAGAACAAATTGGGGCTCACATTATTAATGGTACTGCTCATGGTCGGGTTGTTGTCCGCATGCGGTTCAAGCAGCAGTGGAAACGATGCCAGCAGTGGAGCGAAGGAACAACCAACCACGGCAAAGCAACAAGAGAGCGGAAAATCATCGAGTGCCGATACCGGTGCCCTTAGCAAAATTAAAGAACGCGGCAAAATTCTCGTAGGTGTGTTCTCCGACAAGCCTCCATTCGGGTTCACGAATGAGAAAGGCGAGTTGGTTGGCTTCGATAATGACCTGGCAAGACGCTTCGCGAAGGATTTGCTTGGAGACGAGAGCAAAATTGAGTTCGTCGTCGTGGAGCCAGCAGGCCGTATCCCGTATTTGCAAAGCGACAAGGTAGATCTGATTGTTGCCAACATGACCGTGACCGATGAGCGCAAGGAAATTGTTGATTTTACAAACCCAAATTTGAAGGTGACCACACAGGTACTCGTAAATGATAAGAGCGGCATTAAGACGTTGGCTGATTTGAAAGGAAAGAAAGTCATCGTAACGAAGGGAACGACAGCGGATATTTTCTTCACCAAAAATTATCCTGACGTTGAACTGGTCAAATTCGAGAAAAACACCGAATCCCTGCAAGCGCTGAAAGACGGACGCGGCGACGGATACGCACAGGATAATTTCATCCTGCTCGCTTGGGCACGAAAAAATCCTGGCTTCTCCCTTATTCCAGAGAAGCTGGAGAAGGAAGCGCCGATCGCGCCAGCTGTCAAGAAAGGCAATACCGAGCTACGCGATTGGGTGAATCAAGAGCTGGAGACGCTGGGAAAAGAGAAATTCCTGCTGCAGTTGTACGATAAATACGTGAAAGAAGAACTCGGCCCGGATGTCTCTCCAGACGATATTATCGTGGAAGGCGGACACTGGAAGTAACACAAGCGCCGTACAATACAATCCGAACATAGAACGAGGCTGTCTTGCCGTCATGATTAACATGACCGCAAGACAGCCTCGTTTTTTATTATTCCACAGCGAATAAATATGCCTGGAGACTATCTGCAACACACTCCATAATCAATTGAATAAAAGGCTCCAATTGACCTTGGACGCTTGCTTCCTCCAACGTCTCATAATATAGCATTCTGACAGCATCCGCCGCCTTCACAATGGCAGGAGGATATCCGTGCTTCATCAGAATTAGATTCATAAGGAGTCTTGCAGTTCGGCCGTTTCCATCTGAGGAAGGATGAATACATACAAATCTAAAATGGAATTCCGCAGCCAGCATCACTGGATGCATCAATCCTTGTTGATTCTCGTACCATTTCATGAGCTCTTCCATCTTCTCAGGAACAACCGTATAATGGGGCGGAACATGCTGTGAACCTGATATACGAACATTGACCATTCGATATCGTCCTGCGTCGTCCGCAATATTTTTAAGAACAAGATGATGAATTGATTTCACCACATACCCAGTCAGCTCCTGATCCTGACGAATGATCTCTTGAATGTAGGCAATCGCTTCAGCGTGGTTAATAACTTCAAAGTGCTCCCGAAGCTTTTTCCCACCGATCGTTAACCCCTGTTCGAGCACAAGCTTCGTTTCAAGCAGCGTCAGTGTATTTCCTTCAATCGCATTCGAGTTATACGTCCATTCAACACGGTATACTTCCTCTAAATTCCGAACGGCTTCGGCAGGCAGTGGTCGCAGCGAATCCAATCTATTCTTTAACTCATCAATCAAAGTAAGATCCACACCTATCACCTACCTTTTCCCTCTCTATTACTAGTATTATATCAAGTCTATTGCGTTTCTAGACATTCATTTATTCCAATACCCTCACTTCAATCCCAATATCTGATACAGCTCCTGAAGCGTACGAATTTCATAGGTTGGAACAATATTCGTTTCATTCGCTTTTCCCTCGGGATTGAACCAGCAGGTATCCAACCCTGCCAACTGCCCGCCCTTCATATCCGAGCTTAACGAATCCCCAATAATCAATGCCTGGTGAGGGTCAAAGTGTGGAATGCGTGCGAACACAAAATCAAAGAATTCCTTCATCGGCTTCTGGTACCCTGTATCCTCCGATACGAAAATGCTCGTAAACTTCGGATGTAGACCGGAATCACGCAGCCTTCGATCCTGTGTCTTAGACACACCATTCGTCACAATGTGCAGATCATACGCGCCGTGTAGTTCCGTAATTACTTCCATAGCTCCGTCAATGAGCTGATGTCCCTGTTCCAAATAGCCTCGATATTTTTGCTCCATCAGAACGCCATCCACTTGATGCCCGTACTCCTTCAATAATAGAGAAAATCGCGTATTTACAGCTTCATCGCGATCAATGCGTCCCTCTTCAAAAGCTCTCCATAATCCCTGATTCATCTGCTTATAATGAGCTTCGATCTCTTCCGTCAGCTCAATCTGCTGTTCTTCGAACAGCAAGCGCAGCGCCAGCTTCTCCGCTGCCTTAAAATCCAACAATGTATCATCAACGTCAAATAATAATGTTCGATATATACGCATCTTATCTCCACCTATCTATGTTATAGCCTGCTCTACAGGCTGTACTTTCTATTTTATTTTCATATCCATCAACACTGCAAGCTGCTCTAATCTACACGACTTGTGTGATATTCCCTCTATTTTCACGTGCGTGCATCTGTTGTACTGGATATAGACTACACTCCTTACTGCTCCCATCCAGCCCTGCTGGCTGCACTTTTCCTAGCTGCTCGTCCTTCGTACTTCTTCCTCTCACCATAACAATTTCTGTAAGAAAAGTTCTTTCCCCGCTTCCGACTGCACCTTATACTGGTATCAAACGTAATACGTAATAGGAAATAGGCACCAATAACATAAACGCACGACTGGAAACGGAGGATCACCGTGAAGAATGCAATGCGATGGCTGTCCGCCATCATGATGATTGTCATGTTGCTTCATCCGGGAATTGTTCAGGCAGACGCTATTCCGAGCAAATCGGGCATAGTGCGCGATATAGCCAAGATGATTCCCAAAGAATCGATTCCCTATATCGAGCGAGCTGCCAAGGGGAAGCCCTATACGTTCTATCTCCTAACTATCAATCGATTGGATGGCCAGGATGCAGCAGAATATGCAACCGAAGTATATCACAAATGGAAATTGACAGAGGATGACATCCTCATCCTATTGTCTAAGGAAGATCGGCGCGTAGAGATGAACTTCAACAATCCGGCTTTGCAAGAGAAGATCGACGCACTGCCCAATGATGACTCGTCTCGCTCTAAGCTCAGCGCATTCGTTGACAAACACTTTATTCCGAAGGCGAAAGAGGGCAATTTCGCTAGGGCTGCTATAACGCTTATGGAAGCAACCAAACAATTGAAGACTGTGCCGATTGTACCAACGCCGGAGAAGCCTGCTAAGGATCTCCCATCCGGCAACAAACCATCGAAGCCCGCATCAGAGAACGAAAGTCAGCCCGTAGCTGCACCGAAGGAACCGGAAGGTCCAAGTTCACTCGTCCTTTTCTGGAACAGCATTCCGTGGCCTAGGGTCGGTATCGCAGCAGGCTTAGCTGCATTGTGCATCTTGCTAGTTGCATGGATGTGGCAGGTTCAGCGGCTGCGCAAAATTCGTACCCAAATTCCTGCCGTTATGGCCACGGTCAGTCAAGCGCTCGAGCGTGTGCACCACTACACTGAGCTGTATCAAGGCGCGACGCAGCAGCAAGCTGCGGCTATCGAGCAGCAATTAACGGCATCCATCATTGCGCTGGAGTCCAGCTTGAAGGAAATGAAGCAGATCAGCTTCGCCCACACGCTGCTGCCGAAATTCAAAAGCCAACTCGATGCGGCAGACAACGTGCGGCAAACGCGAGAAAAAGAAGCAGCAGAGCTAACGAAGCAAATTGAACAAATCGAGGTCACGGAGCGACAGCTCGTAGACAGCATTCGTGAAGCGCGAGCGCGCCTTCAGCAGCTCGAATACGAATATCGCCAAGAAATCAGTACACGCGGTTGGACGCTTGAAGCAATCGACCAACGCTACCATACGCTCGTCAGCCGTGTGCAAACCGTGGATGATATGGATACCTTCGATCCGATGGGCGCCAATGCCATCATGGATACCTCCAAGGCAGAAATCGAGCAATTGGCGCAGGATATCGCGTCCATCGCTCATTACGCCAATCTGTACCAGCAATTTCCGAATGAGGTAGCCAGCAGTCGCGCCCGCTTCGAAAGCATCGTACAAGAACATAGACTCAAGCTAATCCGCATCGATCCTTACGGTTGTCTGGAGCAAGCTAGAGACACGAATGAACGGATGCTGGAACAACTGCGAAGCGGCAAGATTTCGGAAGCTGTGCAATTGGCAGAACGCAGAGGCCAGCACCTGACGGATGCTGTACATATGACACAGCGGCTGGCAGATTTGAAGCTGAAAAATGCGGAGGACATCCAAGCGATCGCGAATAGATTTTCCAACCTGCCAGAAGAAGAGCGGCACATGAATGGGCTGCACCAGAGAATTAGCCATACCTACCGTTCCAACTACTGGAATCATGCTTGGGAACTGTATCATAACGGGCTTTCCGTCATTGCCAACATGCGTTCCAGACTGGACAATGTGCGTTCCCTCTCTTCGGAAGAAGTGCAGGAATACGAGATGGCTCGTCAGGAACTTGATGGCATACTGCAAGCTTGGCAGGATCAGGATCGCAATCAAAGGCAATATGAAGAACTTGTCATGAAATTGGATCAGGCGCTCGAACTAATCAACAGACAGATGAAGAGCGGTGAACAAGCTTACACCCGCGCCCAAGATGTTATTAAGCGCAATCGTCTCGTGCAAGCATGGCGATATGCGGAAGATTCTTTGATGAAGCTGGACTCCGGACTGAAGCAGTTGCTCGCCCAGCCTCCTTATGACATTGACTTACAATCAGAGCTAAGCTCACAATATGCACGCGAAGCGGAAGCCTACTTGCAAGATGTCGAGCGAACTGCCATTGTGAAGCGCGATGCAGAACGTACGATGAACGACATGGAAGCACGGTATCGTTCCACGTATCATCGTACAAACCGAAAAGTAAGATTATCTCACTTTGACTCCCAATATTCGCAGATCATGTCCTCTGCGAATGACTATATGTACCGCGGCGAATACGAACGCGCCAGTCAGGAAGCTGCTGCGGTGGCAGGCATTATTAGCGCTATGAATGCCGCCTATGATGCTGTGATAGCAGAGGAACGGCGCCGGGAAGAAGCCCGCCGGGCGGAGGAGCGAAGACGCCAAGAGGCTCGCCGAGCAGAGGAACGCAGACGCGATGAGGAACGACGCCGAGAGCAAGCCAGTCGATCGAGCAGCTATCGTTCCAACTCGAATAGCAACAGCTCAGGTGGTTCCAGCTCGAACAACTCCAATAGCTCGGGCGGGTCTAGCTGGGGAGGCGACAATAAGAATTCTTCCGGCGGATCGAATTGGTAGTAGCGGAAGTGAAGGTGCTCCTAACTTCAATTTTCAATTTTCAATTTTCAGTCTTTAATCTTCAACCTGCAATCTGCAATAACCTTTCACGCATACAAGGGCCACAACATCCACGGCAAAGTGGATGTTGTGGCCCTTCCTTCCTTTTCAACAAAAATCCAGAACGAACACTAAGCCAGCCCCTTCATCACCCTAGAGAAACCATCAACCCGCTACTTCAACACAACAAGCGATTCAGTGACCGTTGCCATCACATGTCCGTCTATCTTCTTATAGAAATCATTCCACTGGTATCCATCCTCTACATCCAGCATCGTATCCAGCGCGTATACCGTCAACGTATAGACATGATTCCGATCTGGTGGGGTTGGCCCTACGTAGCTCATCAACGCATCCCGACATTTCACAACTATAGCCCGACAACGAAGTCCTATCTAAAAAACCGCAGCAGATAGAGAATCTACAGCGGTTTTACTCTTCTCCCCATCTTAAATACAACAATACCGCCAACAATGATTAATACCCCAATCGCTTGTTTCCCCGTAAAAGGAACCTTATCTAGGCCGAGCAAGCCCAATGAGTCAAACAACAGAGCAAAACTAATCTGGGACGCCATCACAATCGAGATGGCAAACGTCGGGCCAAGCCGCTTCACTCCCTGTACCACACTAAGCACGACACCGACCCCGATGATGCCGCTGAACCAGTACCATGTCTTCATATTAGGCAAATCGAATAGCTGCTTGCCTTCCACGGACAAGCCAATCGTAAATGAAGCCAGAAACCCCATGCCCAGTACAATGACCGTAGTCGTCCACGTTCCGATGCCCTCGTTTGCTCTGCTGTTGAATATATTTTGGATGCCCACAAGCGAGCCGGCTATGAGCGCCAATACTAAGCCTGTAATCATATGCGTCCTCCTCTCACTTTACGTATATATTATGGCCTGCTAATGCGCGCAATTGTTCCCTGTCCTTTATCGAAATGAATCCTCGATTGCGCTCGACCAAACCTTCTTCGCAAAACTTGTGAATGACCCGATTTAAATGCCTATAGCTGGTGCCGATGAAATTGGCCACATCCCGCAAACTTCCGGTACGAAGCTGACCATTAAATCGTGGATCCGATTCATCATATGTGATGGACAAAAGATAACTCGCCAAGCGTGCTTCCACCGGATACATCAAATTAAAGCTCAAAGAATCGGATTTCATGCAGAACTTCGTCGTAATGAGCTTCAACAAAAATTGAAGCAGCTTTGCGTCTTCTTTCGCATACTGATGCAGCCAGCGGTAATGGACGACAATCATATGAACCGTTGACACCGCCTCAACCGTATTCATGAAGTCGATGCCTTGCACATATTCAATGTCCCCGACTGCTTCTAGTGCGGTTTTGAACGACACGATCAGTGCTTTGCCCTCTGCCGAGGTGTTATACACCTTAACCTTTCCCTTTACAAGCACGGATAAATACTCGGCTGGATCACCCTGCGAACAGATGAGTTCACCTTGATCATAAGTGTACAATGTCAAATGCGGCATTATCTGTGCATTAAAAATTGATGTTATCTGATGTATCTCCAAATAATGAGCCAGTTGTTCACGATCCTTGATCTCTTTCATAGCGCACCTTCACCCCTGCCGCAAAAAATTACAGCTTCAATATAATTACTCCAGCGATCATCATCCCGATGCCGATGAACTGTGCCAGCTTCATCTTCTGCTTCGCTACGCCGAACCATCCTTTGCTATCGATGATAAAGGTTACGCTGAGCTGAGCAATCAACACAACAGCGATCGTCAAGGTAACACCGACGTGATGAATGGACGTAATATTGCTGGAAATGATGATGGCCGCCAAGGCTCCACTCGTCAAATAGAGCGGCTTCACTTGCTTAATCTTTCGCCATTGACCGTCGCGAACAAGCAGGAGAAGAACGAAGGCCAATACGAATCCGGTAAACTGGGTAATCGTTGCTGCTTGCCACGTGCCAATATCTTGACTGATTCGGGAGTTCGCCACGCCTTGCAGCGTAATGAACGCTCCGCCTAACCATGCAAATAGGATTCCTGCCATTTTTCCCGCTCCCCTAAACTCGGATTTCGATTTCCTTATTATTTAAAATCAGACCCATGCCTCCGGGGAAGGACATATGTCCCAAGTGTATCAAAAAAGTAAAAAACAGCGTAGAGGCGGACTATTGCATCAGCATCCGCGTTCACGCTGATTAGGTAAACAAACCGCTATTGTATGTATGTCTTTCTACTACCTACTGATGGACGGCGCGCAGAAGTATTTTGCTTTAGAGCTAATCCTAGTAACGCAACATGTGTCTCAATTCCTCTATTTCTAATTTCTCTTTTCCTGAATCATAGTATCTTATATCCAAAATGGAATGATTGACCAATTTTGTGACTCATGTTAATATAAACACACTAAACTGTAAATTATAATTTACCGGTAAATTGTAGTGAGGTGTTTCGATGACTGTGACTAGTGTCTATAAAATTCAGACTCATGAGCAGCTAAAGGCAATTGCTGATCCTCTTCGGACGAAGATGCTTATGAACCTTGTCAAGCAAGAGTATACCGGGCAGCAGCTTGCTGAAATGCTGGGTATAACACGAAATAATATTTATTTTCACCTAAAGGAGCTGGAGAAGCATCAGGTGATTCATGTTGTCCGCAAAGAGGAGAAGAACGGTATCGTTCAAAAATATTACCGTGCAGTTGCGAGCCGCTTCATTCCAGAAGATCATTTGCTGCCGAGCATGGATCTGATCGAGACATCGCGACAAGTGTTCATGGAGACCGTCGAGGTCACCCGCACTAAGATTGAGAGCGCACCGGCTGCATCATTCGCTCTGAACAGCAGCAATATGGATATGCGTAAGAACATCGCATCCACCTATCAAGTGATGGCAACGGAAGAGAACTTCCACGCCTTCGTCGAAGAATTCAAGCAGCTGCTGGACAAGCATTTTACGAAGCATGAGAAGTATGGGAAGCAAGAGACTAATGAGACTAATGGGATGAATGAAGGAAATAAGGATCAGAATCGAGAGCAGGATGAGCGTAAACAATATGTCCCGCTGACAGAGAAAACAAAAGATCAAAAAAGCTACTATATTTCCTTGATCGCATTCCAAGATGACAGCGAAGAGATCGCCATTCAATGATTACATTCTTCACTTCCTGGAGGGATACCGCATGCAATCTAACACAGCAAATCGTGAGCAGCACGCAACAAAATATCCTATCGTTATAGACGATCCTTGGTTCACCGTCTCGAAGCTTGACGACTCCACGTTTGCAATCAGCGAATACGGGCATTGGGAGAGAGTTCATTCTTATCTGCTCATCGGCAGTGAACGAGCCGCTCTCATCGACACCGGACTCGGTATCGATGATATTACGCGAGTGACTAGTCAGCTAACCAGCCTGCCCATCACGGTGCTTACCACCCATGTTCACTGGGATCATATTGGCAGCCATGGCCAGTTCGAGCGGATTTACGTCCACGAACTGGAAGAAGATTGGCTCATTAATGGCATTAAGGGGTTGCCGATTGAGCAGATTCGCAAAGATGTGTCGCGTGATATTACGAGACCCTTACCGCCTACCTTCGATCCTGCTGCCTATACTCCCTATCAAGGCAAGCCAACTGGTCTGCTGCTAGATGGAGATACCATCGATTTAGGGAATCGTAAACTCTTCGTTTATCACACGCCCGGCCATTCCCCCGGACATATCGTCGTGCACGATACAAGCAGAGGCTACTTATTTACTGGCGATCTGCTGTACGATGAAACACCGATCTATGCATTCTATCCTACGACGAGTCCAGAAGACCTTGTGGCCTCCTGGCAGAAAATTTCGGGGATTGAGGGTATTGTACAAGTATTCGGCTCCCATAATCGGCTTGGGCTGGAGCCCGAATTATTAGGTGCGTTGAAAGAAGCGGCTGCAGAGCTGCTTGAGAAGGATCTTGTCCGCTTCGGAACTGGCGTTCACCAATTCCGTGGCTTTTCAGTTCAGTTCTAAGGCGCTGGTCGACCTTCTTATGCAAAAAAACGCTTGGGCATCTGCCCAAGCGTTTATCTTTATTTCGTTTCTATTTCCTTCTGATTCCCAGCTTGCATGCGATAATTCCGGAATATCATCCCGTTCGCCTTCATCATGCCGAAATGTTCATAATAGGGAATCAGATCATCGTCGCAGCATAAATCAATCATATAGATGTCATCCAACGCTTTCAGCATTTGACTGACTAATTCTTTGCCGATCCCCTTGCCTTTATATGCTGGCAGCACTTCAAGCAGTGGAATATAGGCAGACAGTACACCGTCACTTATCGCCGTGATAAATCCTACGACCTGACCCGTTTGTTCATCCATCGCTAGAACCACTTTGCTGCTGTTCTTCAATAACCGCAGGTGAGTTTCCGGGCTTGGCGGATTCGGCCAATCTACAAAAAAGCCTTCCAGCATTTTATCTGTAATTCCGTCGACTGAGTGTTTGTATATCATGTTCGATCATCTCCTCATGTAATTGGTCTGAGGTAGATCGACAATATCAATAGTAAAGTAACAAACCAATACCCTCCGTATCATCATAAGAAGCACTATACACCATAATACGGACGATTCATACATTCCGCAACCATAATTTTCTTCTCTAGCCTGCCTTCTGCTGGCTATGCTGTCCAATGGGCCGGCCGAGACAGCCTTCCCGGCAGTTGAGTATGCAAATCTCCCTTCGCTGCGTTAATCTGTACCTGAGTCAGAAAAATACTGTCTCTCAAATCCGCGCCGCGAAGATTTGCATCGCGCAAGTCCGCTCCGATGAGATCGGCTACACGCAAATTCGCATGCTGCAAGTCAGCCGCGATCAGATAGGCTCCTCTTAAATCTGCCCCTCTGAGATCAGCTGCTTTTAATTTCGCACCCATGAGATCGGCCCCGCGGTAATTTTTCCGTCTCTCCTTCGAATTACCCTTCAGAATGCGATGCACGTCCATCCAGACCAGCTCACTCGTTTGCAATAACAGCCTATTTACATTTGCGCGATGTGCGTGAACATCCACCTTCAGAATTTCATCTTCACGGAGCTCTGTCAGACGCACTGTCTCCTCCACCATCATATTAAGCTCTTGACGAATGGAACGCACTGCCTCTAGCACAAGTGCTTCATGTAAATACCACAGCATTTCGTGGAGCTGATGCATAATCGGAAAGACGTTATACATGGTTTTCGCTCTCTCCGAGCTTTCTCGCCAATCAATGCCCTCAAACGTAATCTGCGACACTTTCTGTCCTGCACCGAAGCACTCGAACACGGTGCACCCTTTACATCCTCGTGCCCGCAAATTCGCGTGAATTCCGCATCGATAGTCAGCTTGCAAGTTCGAGCAGGGTACTCCCGCATCCTTGCTCATCGCAAAATCAGCCGAAAAAGAAAATGGGAGCGCAACACAACAAAGCCCGAAGCAATTCTCGCAATCCGCCCGTAGGTCGGCCCAATGTATATTCTTACGTACATGAGAGTGATCTCGGTTTTCCTCTAGCAAGTAGAGCACCTCCGATGTGCTAATAATCTGAGACGATTATAACGGATGTGCTTGGTACTTTCTAGCAAAATGATAATGGTGTCATTTCTACATTACCGTCAAGTTCGTTCATACTCCACTGCCCTCAATATTGCATGATGGCTACGCCCGCGGCTTGAGACAAACTGTCTTGTGTAATATCCAGCTCTTTATAGCTTCTAACCTGCTGACCGGATGCTGCGAGAAATTTATCTACCTTATCAAAAATCAGAAATCCTAGCGGACGGAGCGCCTTCGTACGGTAATGCATCGGAATGGTTATCGTTGCCCGCAATTGACGCATCAGTTGAGCCGCTTCATCTCCGTTAATGGTCATTCTTCCGCCTACCGGAGTCATAAGAACGTCTACCTTGCCGATTGCTTGGCTTTGCTCCTCAGACAATAGATGACCCAGATCCCCACAATGACAGATAGTCAGGCCATCGACTTGAATGCGGAATACAATATTATCACCCTTTTTCGCACCGTTCACTTTATCATGAAAGGTCTTAAAGCCGCTGATCAGCACCTCGCCGTCGCCATAGGTGTATTCCTTCGGCTCATTTACAAGCAAGTAATCGCCAACCGCTACCTGAATCTGATTATGATCGCGATGTTCATGCGTAACCAGAACAATATCCGCTTCTACCTCAGGCATTCGATAACGAAGCAGACGTCCGTATGGATCAATCAAAATCCTTGTTCCTGCCTGCGAAGTCAATAAAAAAGCCGATTGCCCGAACCATTTGATTCGCATAAACATACCACCTTTCATTTATAAAAACCGCTTCCGTCCATAATGATCTGTTATATTCTTAAGATATTTCCCTACCCTGTTAAAGTCAACTGGACTCTCTCATATGCGATCCCTTACATTGCGTGATTGCCCAATATCAATATACATGCGCGTCTCCCCTTCGGCGCAAACCGATTGAACATCTTCCTTTCCTGCTAAGTGTGATAAGCTGAACACTGAAGACAAAGTACAAAGTGTTATCCTAGAGTCAAGTGAGTCGCCATCCAACTCTCCCAACGTATCCGAGGCTACGAATCAGGGAGGCTAGGGGTACTATGCAAGTACATAACCCAGATAGAGATCACAAAAATAGCTCCCTCATAAGCACTGTTGTTTAAGAGAGACTATCAGTTACACACCTAACTAAGCTAGATAAGGGATCAACGTACAGGGAGGATCAACATGACCAAGCAAACCAAAATTCGCATGGCATTACTTTTTGCAATACTCGTTCTGATCTTAGCAGCTTTATTCATGTATGGGTCTACACAGCAGGAAAAACCAGCCGCCATTTCAAATGCCCCTCAAGACGATATAAAAGAGGCAGCTTCTGTACCACCAGCCAAGAAATTAGAAGATTGGGCGCAACAATATAAAGATATAAAACTAATAGACGCTCACAATCATAGCGCATCAAATCGGGCATACGATTGGAAGCTAGATATGATGTGGGATAAATACGGTGTGGATCGTATCGTACTATTTGGAAACGTATCCGAACCAAGTGCTGTCGGAACAGATAAAATCACATGGAAGGCCTATCAGCAAACCTGAATAATGCTATAACAATAGAGTCGAGGGAATCCGCAATTGATTCAGCAAAGAGAAAAATAAATGCCCTTCGCTCTTGCGTAACCGCTTTATTAAATGGAACGGATGTGCCTTGTCCATTATGTTCTGTCAATACGGTAGCGTTTTGTAAAACTTGTGGAGGCAATAAGTATATTCCGACAGTCCACTCTGTGCTACGCAATTTAGTTCATTCAGAACAAACTTGATAGCAATCTATATTGGAGAAATTCAAATCTCATGGATGTAGACAAAATAATTAGTTAGGTTTAATAAAATCAAGGAAGTAGTTTCCCTATTCGTCGATTTTGACGAGTAGGGAACATAATTATATTATGATTGAATTTAACTCTGGTTTAACAAACATCTACGAGCTCACCCGCTCCAATCTTCTTGAGTTAATCGATAATAATGAAATTTTATCGTCTCGATCACATTGTAGGAGATTTATACAGCACTTTGAACTTTGGCCACATGAAAAGCAAAACTACTATATTGCCGTTGAAGTAATGAGATGGATTCCAAACTCTCCCGACATAGGCTACTTCGCTACTCAGGATAAGTTCGTGAGCATGCATTCCTTTAAACCTAGTGAATGTATCTTTTCAGCATTTAGTGTTTATGAGCATATCCTTATAGAGAACAGAACCTCACTAATCCCTTGTACAAATAAGGGGGGGAGATGTTGGGCATTAAAATTTGATGATTTAGTCATTGAGACTAGCAAAACAGCTGAAATGGCTATCTGTAAATCCTCAATCATCATAAATTACATTCTTCGGACAAAGTGTGCATAGAACAGTTAAACATAAATGTAGGATAAACTTGAAGTAAAGGCGAGGTAACAAGAAGAACGCATAGAATTAACAAAGCGGTCTTTTCGTTTATACTTGGCATATCTGGTTACATCCAAATAGTTCGACACGTACGTCAGCATATGCATGGGTAGTCTATGGCTTCATAACCTTGTTGAATATTCTAGAGGAATTGACATACTCTTGCCTTAACCTTAACCTAGAAACAGACATCAAGTTGACCTAAGTAAAGATAAGATGATCGGGTGGCGATTTTGATGAACTTAGAAGTAAACTATCACAGTTTTCTTGGAGTTACAAAAGACAAGCTGGATCCTATTCTCGCAAAAATGAAAGAACAGGATGAGGGGCGATGGAGAGTTATTGCCTGGACAGCTCCCTTTAAGAAGCTTCCTAGCATTATTAGGCCGGCAAGCGCATTAGTAAAATATCACTACCTACATTACCGATTATTGGGCCTGTTGTGTCTGTGGTATTGGGTTGGCCTGTGTGGATTACTGTTTCCATTGGTATAGCCTTCGTATTTATAGTGTATTTCATATTGGTACAACAATACATAAATAAAATGATCTCAATTGCTAGTCCAGAATTTCATATAGGAGCTCTAAGGGCTAAGCGCCCAAATGAATATGAACTATGGAAACCAATAATCAACTTCAATACTTCATTTAGTTCGTTATATGATTTCATCAACGCAACGATGAATTCAAAAGATGGTCAAGCAATAAAAGAAGCTATAGATTTCGCCAAAGGTCAAACCGATATATTGCAAGACACTAAAGATTCACAGGATTTATCGATAAAATATTTAGAAGAGGAGATTGAGAAGCACGAGATAGCAATCAGCTATCTCGTCGGACTTATTAAAGACACGAATAAATCTCTGTTCCGACTTGTAAATGGATGTATGAACTATCATGAACTTGATTTTGTTTGTTCATATACAATTTACGAGATTCGTAATGGTACGCTTGTCAAAATAGTTGACAAAGGTACAACTGGCAGCAGCCCAAAGGAGCTTGAAATCACAAAGGATAATGCAGAAGTTTACTCTGTAGTAGATGTTGCAATGAACCCTCGTGAAGTAAAATATAATAACCCATATCCAGGACGTACTGTTCTTTCTACCTATATGAAAATGGAGAGCGGGAGGGACTGGATATATAATTTCCACTTTGATGAGAGTAATGTTAAAGCATTGTATCTCGCACTTGGTGGTGATATTATAGAAATAAAAGAAGTCTACCGATTAATTCACGCATTCTGTCTCATACTACAGAAGACTTCTTTATCTGGAAAGGAGGGTACTCTCAATGTTGATGCAGTATCAGATGGAAGTCAAACCGCAGAAGGTTGAGATACACTCACAAAGAGAGCTATTACATCTTAACCGACAAAAAAGAGCACAGGTTCTTAAAGCAATCCAAGAGATCACTTTGGCCCAAAGAGAAATTGCTACCACAGTAGAGTTTAAATCAACTACTTCAAAAAAATAAATCCCGTGTTTGATAGCACCTTTGCCTAGGCAAAGGTGTTTTATTTTTGGAGCTGATAAGTATACATTTACTATGAAAAACCGACAATGCTATTAATTAACCTCAGATTATATAGGAGGGCTAGGGCATTGGATAATAAATCAAAAATTATTTCGTACAACAAAAAACCTAAGAAAATACATTTAAAAGAACAAGCTCAAATTCTAAAAGAGAATCGAATTAAAAGAAAAACTGTTTTAAATAAACTGAATAAACGATCGTAGTTACTAATATATTTTCTTCCTGATAAACGCTCGCCCGCTCTACGCAGCTGTCAGAAGGAAGTAATCTGTGGGATGCTGATTTCTGCAGCTGCTCCACACATTCCCCAACGGGGTACGGGCAGCACTACGACGCGGGTCCGGCCGACTTCCTCTGCAGCCGGAGCCTCTCCGTACTGGTGCTCTAGGCCGGGTGAATCTGACGAAAGAAAATAAAGTTATAGACTGAAAAATAGAGTATTAGACTAAGAAAGTATAGTTGTATACTAGAAAAGTATTATAGGGACGGCATACCGGTGACAGCGATGGCCGGTTTTACCCTGCTCGCGCTCCTGATCCTTCCGGATGCGGCCATGCTGCCGGGCGACAAGCCGGTAACAGCGATGGTCAAACATGACTGCAGCACTCAGTCTAATGTAGTGTAGTGCTTATGAAAAGTAAATAAGCCCATAACCGTATTTGGAAGCAAATTAATTTTCCTATTTATAAGGGTATGGGCTCTCTTTGATCCTAAATAAGGCAGTGTAGGTTCTTATCACTTATAAAACATCATCGTCTGCTAGTTGATCAGCCTGGAGTTCGAAATCTTCTAAATTAGCCGGAATCTTTAATCTTACTTTATTGCCTTCTAAAGTCACTCCCATTTTACTAGCATGTTTGACAGGATCGTACGTTTCATTGTTTTTAAGGCAAGAGTATAGTACATGGGCTATTTTGCCACAAACATGACCAATTGCTTTTCTCTTTGCCATTCCTCTTTCAACTAATCGCTTATAGTAAACACGAAAATTATTTTCGCTTATCTTCGGAGATAATAACAGAAGGGTCATTAAAAATAGTACTCTTCGAGTATCTCTAACGCCTTCGTATGTCTGCCTACTCTTAAAAACTGATGTGCCCGAGACTTTATTTTCAGCGGCAACACCAAGATATTTTTTGCACACTATGCCCAATAGCGGCCCATCTTTTGCCTAATGTCCCTCCCATATTCCCAGAACCAATTGAAGCGATTTTCATTTTATTTCTGCCTCCTTTTCTAATATCTCATTGTAGAAATCCAATTTCTCTCGCGTCCGCCCGATTATGCTTGCCAGCGCTAAGTACTGAGCCTCCATTTTGGCAAGATGCTCCGAGAGAATTTGCGTTCGGCTAGAGATAACTTCCTTTTCTTCAGCGGTTAACGGGAAAGGCCCAGATCATCAGTTGACTGGCAAGCTGAACTATTCGTTCCTGAGCGTCATCCAATATATCGGCATCGAAGGCTCGTTCGAGCGGCTGGAAGCGATCGCCGTCGCGCTGTGGGTCAGGGGCAATTTCGTTAAAGTGTCGGTATCGCTCTTCATTCTGTGTCTAAGCGTCAGCCTACTGTTCTGCATTCAGAACTACCGCGAGCTCATCGCCCCGCTCACGCTGCTGTCAGCGATCGGCTCGGCCTGGATCTTCCATAACAGCGGCGAACTCCACGCGTATCTCGTCTTGATCTACCCGACCCTCGGGCTGATCATGCAGAGCCTCATTCCGCTGTAGCTTCTCCTGATCGACTGGGTCAGAAGCAAGGCGGGCGGCATGCAGCGGCGATAGCACAAGGCAACGGCTTGTCGCGCTTCATCGCGAAGCCGGCCATAGGGAAGAGCCGGATCGCTGCGAACAGCTTCCGGCTCTTGGCTTACAGTGTACCCCGCTGCGGTTCGTCATGGATCGGTCACGTTGGACGTACCGTTGGCGTATACGGCGGCAGAATGGTCGTCAAGCAGTGCGCCTTTGTTGGTTGGGGCTTCATTCATGACATGGCCGTGAAGAAGGCCGCGTTCTTCATGAACAGGCTTTCCAGCTTCGCCACGAGCGGTCCGTCAAGCTCCGATACCTGTCTGATCGCCAACCACTCCGGATCGTTGCGGAAGCGGTCGTAGTTCAGGTTGCGCGCGTCCATGTCTTCATGCTCGACGAGATAGTACAGCCGATTCGCGCCTTCGTCCCAGTCTTCCCAGAACTGCGTCACGTTCATGCCGTGCTTCGCGAACAAAGCAACGACATGGTCCCGGAACCGGTCCTGGATCGCCTTCATCTTGCCCGGGTGAATATGATAAACCCGCAATTCATATAACAAAGTTCTCGCCTCCTTATTCAAATTCGCAAGCATAACGGTCGCGGATTCCATTTGATTGTCCACGCAAGCGATATCGATTATTACCTACTAATAGGTAGACAACCGACCTCGAAACCGCTCTTTGACATCAACCGTGCGTCCTTCATTGAGGAACAACTGGATAAACATCATGTCCTCCGTTCGCTGTATGTTCAGCTACGTGGGATCGTACACCATGCCATAGGAGTCGTGTTCCGTAATGACCTGGAACGGTCGTTCGCCGGTACATTGAGCGTGTCGATCATCGCCTGATACACGATATCCCCTACTTTCTTTTGATACTCCGCCGATTTGACCTTCATCAATGCGATGCGTACGAATGGCATGCCGCATTCCTCCTTATCGTTTTCCCTTAGTCTTTTCCTCACGCTTACCCGGCGTGTTCGGTATGATTGAATCTTAGCACGATGAGGTCTATGCTAAGAATGCAGGCGAGTTCGTTCGAAGAGTTCGTGTAAGTTCGTGTTATCGGGAGGAGAACTAATGGCGGGTAATCAAACGGATCGGGTATGGCCGGAAGAGATGATTCGCAAACTACGGCAGAGACCGGGCCCAACTGGAAGGGCGAAGCTGCGGCAGATTGATCTGTCCAAGCGGATCGGGGTGGAGACAAGGACGATACAGCAGTGGGAAAATGGCGAACGGCTTCCGAGCGCCCATAATCTGCAACTGCTGATTCAACTCTTTGTAGTTGAACAAAAATTTCTTCGCGGTTCCGAGAGCGCGGAGGCTCAGTTACTTTGGGAGACGGTTCGTCGATTCCATGACGACAGGTCAGGAAATAACCGGATGTATCCCCTCTTTGACGAACAATGGTTCGAGGCGATTCTCGCGGATGCTTCTGCAGGTAGCGATTCTAACGTTCACTCCGGAATCCGATCGGAAGGTTCGCCGGTTCACAGGACCGATGAATCGCCGCGAAATGCAACCGCGCCATACGGGACAACGAATCTACCCAGCAGAATGTCCTCGTTTATCGGCCGCCTCGAACAGGTCGGGGAGATTCGGCAACAACTTGCTGACTACCCCCTCGTCACGCTTGCAGGTGCCGGGGGAAGCGGCAAGACGCGCCTGGCGTATAAGGTCGCCTCGGACGCCTGCCTCTCTTATCCCGACGGCGTGTGGCTGTTCGAGCTCGCTTCGGCGATGGATATGCTCTCGGCGCTGAGAATCATTGCATCGGTGTTGGACATCAAGGAACAGAAGGAACGGCCGCTTATCGAATCCTTGCTGGACCATATCCGGAACAAATGCATGCTTCTCGTATTCGACAATTGCGAGCACTTGATCGATTTCTGCTCTTCTCTCATCGAGCGGTTGTTGTCGGCATCCCCTAAGGTCGCCATTTTGGCCACCAGCCAGGAGCCGTTGAACATCGGCATGGAGCGCGTATGGAGGATTCCGCCGCTCACGTTCCCCACGGAGAATGAGCTGCGGAATCATGCAGCAGATGACGCCATTCTGTCCTGCGAGTCCGTTCAGCTGTTTATCGAGCGCGCGACCGCTGTATCTCCCTCCTTCCGCGTGACGGAAGCGGACGTGAAGATCGTCGGACGGATCTGCGAACGCCTGGAGGGCATCCCGCTGTCCATAGAACTGGCTGCCGCCCGGACGAACGTGCTCAGTATCGAGCAAATCGACGAACGGCTGTCCGATTTGTTCGCCGTCCTTACAGCCGGGAGGCGAACGGCTGCCCCCCGTCATCAATCGCTTCGAGCCACCCTGGAGTGGAGCTTCGCCCTGCTCACTGAGCAAGAGCGGCAGCTGCTGCGGAAGCTGAGTGCTTTTAACGGGGGATTCGATCTGGACGCGGTCGAACAGATATGCGCGGATGAAGAATCGAACCCGTCGCTCGGACGGTTCGATCGTCAGGAAGCCTTAAACTTGGTTGCTAGCCTATTCAATAAATCGTTTCTTTCTGTTGATTTGGCAAGTAGCGGATCTAGACGCAGATATTCGATGCTCGAGACCATTAAACAATTTGGAATTGAACAACGGGAAAAGCACTGCACGGACGAGGATCGCGAACGGATGATCAGTCGCTTCGTCGAGCACTACTGTCGGTTCGTAAATAGAGCGGAACGGGGATTCCGCAGTCGAGACCGGGATGCCGCATTCGTGGCGATTCGGCGGGAATACGCCAACATTCGCTCCGCGCTGAGATTAGCCTGCGATCATCCGCGGGAGGCGGGAGCTGCAATACGAATGGCAGCCTGCCTCTATTATTATTGGCTGCATGAAGGGACCTTGCAGGAAGGATCCGCGCTGCTTCGAACGGCTCTGGCGACGCACTGTCAAGCTTCCGTTCAAGAACACGCGGTCAAAGCGAAGCATGGTCTTAGCGTGTTGCTATGGGTTATGGGAGAAGTCGAGGAAGCCGAAGATTTGGCCAGACAAAGCGCGGATGAAGCTCGCAAGCTCGGACATCCGGCGCTCCTGGCATCTCAGCTTCGCATGCTGACTCAGCTGGCATCGAGTTCGGGCTTAGGGGACGAAGCGATCCGGTTAGCGGAAGAGAGCGTGCTTCATGCCAGGAATTCAGGCGACGATTGGAGCCTCGCGTCATCCTTAGGTTCTCTGGGCAACATTCTGGTGGTGCAACAGCATTGGGAACGAGCCGAACCCTTGCTCGTCGAAAGCGCCTCTCTATTCGAGAAAGCAAAAGACGATTTGGAGTTGTCGGGACCTTTGCGGACATTGGGATATATCGCGTTAAACCGGCGGAAGCCCAAAGAAGCGTTCGCACTCTTCAAGAGAGGCATCGCCATCTGCCAAACGTATCAGAGAACGTGGTTCCTTGCGCGAGGAGTCGAGGGACTTGCAAGCTCGTTGTGCGGGCTGGGAGAATACCGGGCGGCCGCTACGCTTATCGGAGTCTCCGAGAAATTAAGAGCGAAGCTTGGCTCCGCGGCTCAGCCTCAGTTTCAATTGATTTATGAGCAAGCGAAACGAACCTGCAGGCTAGAATGCGGCGATGAGCCGTTTAACGAGGCCATTACGATCGGAAGAGGAATGACGAGAGAGCAGGCCGTTTCTTATGCGTTAGAAGTATAGGGGCACTCCCGAATGGAATGCACAAATGACGCCTTGCCTTACCGATGGCTTCATGCTTCCACCAGCCTCCTTGAACACTTGAACGGCAAAATTAAAGGACTATTTTTCGAGGGTATCTGATTCTGCAATGACAAGCAGGAGGCCATCCCGCAAGGAATGGCCTCTTCGTTAGGGACGGATTTCGGATGTTTTCTTAAAAATTTCGTTTTTATTACAGCTCCTAGGCGAGCAGAAACTCTATATTTTGTAACCATTCATCAAAAGTTAGCAAGCCGGGGTGTAACTTCCGGACTTCAGCAATATCAATTCTTAGCTCCTCATTATTAATAAAGTCAAACGTTCTTGCTCCGCTTGGACTTATTTAACGTATAGTTTCGACGGGAATTTCCACATAGGGAATACTTTTTCCAATAGCAACCGATATTGCGTGCGATATAGCCCTGGGGGTCAACGAATCCCCGGCGATTTCAACGGTTTTGCCTAAAGTTGTACACAGTGAAATAAGAGTTAATGATAGAATGAATGCATGGGAACGAAGCCCAATTTTCCTTAGAGCGCATGCTGCAAGTGAAGGAGCATGCGCTACTTTTTAATCTTCAGGGATCTTCGGCTCAGGCCATATGAAGTTGTCCAAGGGGTACTGTGACATCACAACATACCCTCGTCTGCGCCCCGCTGGGCTTCCGAAGTCATAGGCGTTCAGGCCTTCGCTTGGGCTACGCTCCCCTCCATTATAATCCTTACCAAATATTAATTAAAGAACATACGCGGGTAGCATGTAGTGCTTTTAAAGGAGCCTTATCTTAATCTAAGCACTAAGAAAACACTTTATTTTCTGGATTAAGTTTCTTTGACGACTCCTCGATGGTACAGTCTATACTTTTTAAAGGCTGACGCTTTTCTTAGCCGAAAATCTCAACAAATCAAAGTTGCCAGTCTAATACTCTATTTTCTCCATCCAGAATCAATCGACCTTATCAGTGGCACGTAAACCGTTTCTTCCTTTTGATAGCAAGAATAAACAGACTATAATTAACTCCTACAATAATTTACAAACCCTCATGAAAGGCGTTATAATAAGCATATTACGAAACTAATTAATTTTCTTTGTTGTTCATTGATACGGCAAAGAAGGAGAATGCTAAGTTTATTGGTGAATAAATAGGACTTAATATAGGAGACCAAAGATACACACGGGATACGTGTGTCTTTTTGTGTCTCCTTTTTTTGTCCAAAAACAGGAGGTCATTAAAGGCGGAAAATCCTCGAGATCTGTAATTGTAAAAAAATATTCAGTATTCAGGAGGCAATATGAAAGACATTGTACAGTTCATTTTTACAGAAATCGAAACTGTTAAGGAGAGCTATGTAAAAGGGGTATATTCGAAAGAGTTTGCACTTGGTTACTTATCTTCCCTTAATAGTCTGGCTGCCAAGTATAGTCTCGGGAATCTGAAGGAGGATATCCTAGATAATGCATTCCATCTGTGCAATACACCCAATGCTAGAGAGAACATTAAGCAAATTCCTTATTACTCCAACATCGAGAAGAAAAACAAACTGAATTAACCAGTTCAGTCGAATCAAACGATGATTTACATTCGGTAGGAGTAATACCGGAGGTAAAAGGAAGACTCTAAATCCCGAATGGATTTAGACCATAGATTTCACATCGGTCAGGCGGTGACGGATCACATTTCCCCCCGCCTGAAGCGGGGGAACCTATGGAGGTAATAGATAATGGTGGAACAGCTTTCATTTTATCTTTTTGATTACTTTCCTTCTTTACAACAGGCTACAATTTCTAGGCCTGTTACTGTAAATCCCAGCGTGGATCATAGAATCGGTACGCTCAATACAAGTACAGGAAAGAAATATGCATATGACTGTGGGGAAGAATTGCACGGCGCCAGAAAGCATTTAGTTGCAATGGCAAGATTTTCAGCAGAATGGCAGAAAGCTATCGAAGAGGACCCTACCCTAGCATAAAAAATGGTGTGCAAAAACGAGCTGTTAGACGATTTTAAAGCCGAGCAGCTCCGTGAGGAGGGATTTACATCTCAAGCAGCCTATGCCATTAAGTTGCTCTGGGACAGGGTATGTCAGCGTCCTGAGGATGACCCTTTGGAGCGAGAATATTTTATTCAAGCCGTTGGAGAATTACGAATACGGCTTTCAACAGCCACGAATGAACAACTGGTTCGAGAAGCTATTAACCAGCTTCGAGAGGACTTCTATAAGGCGCGTTATTCGACATATCGTCTCAAATTAGAGGCTGAACCTGAACTGATGAATTTTCGTTTCTGGTTAGCCCTGGGCAACCGCTTTAAATCCTTATTTGTAAATTCATCTCGTCGAAGTACGACAATTGGTTACCGCAGTCTATTATCAAAAGCTTTTTCTTCGGAAGAGGGAAGAGACTGGAATTGGACGCTTTCAAAGAAAATAGAGAGCGACAAAGCTAGAGTAGAAAATGCTGAGCGCTGGAAACGTAGGGTTCCGGAAAATGTGATTAGACACTCTCAGGAACCATCTGGCGTAAGCCGTCCTGATCATTTAATTGAATTGTATGGTTTTCGTGGAATCCAATTTGGTAACTGGGTTGAGGATGAAGCTGGCAGGTATCATGTACTCTGCTGCGGAAATGCACTATCTGACTTGGCTGCATTGCGATCGCATCTACATACTCGGAAGCACTCGCACATTCCATATGGAAGACAGAGCATCCAATGGATGGTATTTTGCCTGACCTCTATGCATTGTGTGCCGAGTACAAGGCCCCTATATTGATGCATATTGATCCTCCTCAAGGCATCCCGATGCTGAAACTGGAGGAAGCGGCCAAGAAATACCCAGATACTATATTTATCTTTGGGCATGCAAATGCCTACAATTCTCCCGAAAATATACGCTCATTGCTAAGCGAACACCCGAATGTCTACGCGGATTTTTTCGCAGGCTTTACGGCATTTAATCCATCCAGTGCCTATAAGCTGGAGGATTTCGTTCCTATCATCAAGGAGTTTCCGGATCGCTTTTTGCTAAGCACGGATTCAGGTTACGGCCTCACGAGCGAAGAAAATGCAATTCAAGCCATGTACATGCTGCTTGACGCATTCGATGATCCGGTGTTGGCAAAAAAGATCGCTTCAGGCAATATCGAACGGCTCATTCGTGACCAGCCTATCACAAGTACCCAGCTTGCCGCAGTTCGACAACTAGAAAACAGGACAGGCAAAAAATACGACACCGTGAATCTGTCGAAAGAAGATGCCAGCAAGCTATTGCTCGAAGCAGGTCAACCGTTACCAGGCACTGAAGATGAGTAGACAATTCCCCATGAATCATAGTCTGAAATAGTACCACCATAAATAAACTGCATCTCCTTTGTTAGACACCATATAGCATTTAGAGATGCAGTTTTTTCACAATAGTATTTCGGGTAGATCATTCATACTCTATTCTATCTATGCCCTAATATCCTTACGATTTGTCTGCTGCTCGGTCACCTGTCGTTGCTGCAATAAGAACACAGCAAGTCCAATCAAGATGAGTGCAATGCCAATGCCTTGCTGTAGCGTGATAACCTCATCCAAAATGAAATAAGCAAGGATGCATGTCCCGACCGTCTCCCCAAGAATACTCATAGAAATGACTGACGTACTGAGCCATTTCAGTAGCCAATTGAATAACGTCTGGCCTAAAATCGTTGCAATGAAGGCGAGTCCGACAAAGGACCACCAGGTGTTCGTGGAATAATCGAGGAAGGATGCTTGTTGAATTAAGGAAAAGAGACTTAACAAGAGCGCACTGCTTGCATAGCCGATAATGGAATAAGGAACGAGCGACAACTGTTTGCGAACATGCTGGCCAACAAAGAAGTAAGCCGTAATGACTCCTGCCGCAATAAAAGCAAGAATATCGCCGAACAGCGCCTGTCCGCTAATCTGGAAGTCCTGCCACCCGATGACGAAGCTTCCTGCAATCGCTACGATACAACCGAGTATGGCCCCCATACGGAAGCGTTCTTTAAACAAAAAGTAGCCTCCCGCCATGGAAAAGAGCGGCTGCAAGGTCACAATCACCGTTGAGCTGGCGACTGACGTGAAATTTAATGACTCAAACCAGAGCACATAGTGCGTGGCAAGAAACAAGCCCGACAACAGTCCAAACCCCCATTGCTTCTTCGACAATGAACGTAGTTCCCGCATGCTCTTTTTGTTCGCGAGAAGAAACGGCAGCAGCATAACCGCTGCAAAAAACATTCGGTAAAACGCTGTAATGCCAGCCGGCGCATCTGCTAGCTTCACGAAAATGGCCGAAGTCGATAATGCCAGCACCCCGAGAAATAAAGTCGCATAAGACATAAGCGGTGATTTCAATACTGCTCCCCCTAAACAATGTGTTAATCAGCCATACAACGTTCTACCATGTACACATGTAAGTATAATTAGAAGGGCGCATAAAAAATAGTAGGCAATGATTCTTTTTAACATAATATAATGCGGCTACCTTTGGTCATTACCATAAGCATTTCCTGAATAGACACAGCAGCCTCTTATCGGAATACATCATGAGTAGAAAAATCAACATTTCGAGGATTTCTTTTTTACATCACAAAGAAAAAACCCCGATGAATAAATCATTCATCGGGAAAACGAGTCGACTTTTTTAATGTTGCAATTAGTTTTGTTTATCAATATAAATTAAATAGTCATAGGATTTACTTCGTTTATTTTCTACTTTCAGATAATAGTTATGACTCTCAGCCAAATCCTCAGTAAATACCACTGTGTTGCTTGAATTCAACTTTTTACTTCTTATTTCATTTTTCTTTTCGTCGTAGAGAGTAACTACTGCATCCCCAGCAGAAAGGTCAATGTTTCCAGGAGTAAAATCAAACTTAAATGATCCCGATTCAGAGGGAGAAAACTCATAATAATCTAGATCACCTTTAGAAGCGTTCCCATCAATAATAACATGATTTGATAATTGGAACTTGTTAGCCTTCGAAAACGTATCGTTGCCTCCTTTGCTTTCATCCTCATACACAAAAATCGGTTTTGCTGCAAACGCTGATGTTGACATGCCTGCTACCATCGCAAGTGCCAAAATACCTGCGGCAATCTTTTTCTTCATAAATTAATAGCCTCCAAAAATAGTTTGAAGCGTAAAGAATCTGAGGTGTGGTTCTATCTATTATTTTAAGACTCGAACATGCTGCCAACTAGGGTAGCGATATGACATGATTCAATGAATAAATTTACTTTTTTATGAAATGAGTAGACTCAAACAAAACAAAGAATATGTAAGCCCGAAGCTCGTCATGAGACAAAATCGACCGGCAAATGCCGAGCTCCGGATCCATCAAGTTATATCAATGCAATAGCGAGTAATGTGAATAAGCTTAAGGTTATGATATCGTTATTAACGAAAGGAAAAAAGCCTGACGTTCTTACAGCTCCATAATTCGCTTCAGGGCGCAAATAGACATTTTGATAATCTACCTTAACAACTGTCCCTCGGTACTCTTTCCGATCCATCGTCAGGATACGGACTTTTTTGTTCATACAGTACAAGCAATTTTGATAGGCTTCCATTGTTGTTCCCCTCCTCCCTATTCACCATATGACACAAATCCAATTGGGACACGGCGAATACACTTCCTAGCGAGGGGATATTGTCTGCCTAGCAGCATCTCCTTACCATTTTCAATCTATGAACAAAGTTATTGTCCCTTCATTTTCTTCTTAAAGCTCATCACCGCGATAGCAAAAATGAAGACCGCATAGCCTGCTACCCAAATAAAAGGGACAACTAGCTTGCTGTATTCGCCAGCCAACGCATATCGTGCAGCATCTACTGCATGAGCGAACGGCAATACATAGGCGATTGACTGGAATGCACCCCCGATCATATCCAGTGCAAACCATGTTCCGCTAAGCCATGCGGATAGATTAACGAAAATCGCAAATATCCCTCCAACTTGCTTGTCTGTGAAATATGTCCCCAGCAGCAGTCCAAACCCAATATACAGAAGCGCCATCATCAAGAGCAGAATAATAGCTACCAGCACATTCAAATGTATGGAAAGTCCTAAGAAAAAGGCTGTAATCAAGCACACAGCAATTTGCAGAGCCGCAATTGGCAATAAGGGAAGCGCATATCCGATGATATAATCGGATGCCGACATGGGCGAAGCGAAGATCCGCATCAGAAATGAGCTGCTTCTATCCTTCCCGACCAGCATTCCTGAGAATAACGTAATGAATGAAAAGCTAAAAACGATCACACCTGGCGTTATATTCTCGATTTGAAATAGAGCAACGGGCATGTTCTTCTGCATGAGTGAAAAAAGACAGATCATGATAACCGGAAGCCCCATTCCAAATAGAAGGGTCAATGGATCTCGTAAAACTTCCTTACGATTGCGTGAAGCAAATGCGAAGTATTTCATAATCAGGCCTCCTCTTCTGTTAATGCGAGGAATATTTCTTCTAGCGAAGATTTCCCGGTTTTTCTTTTTAACTCCTCGACTGTTCCGAGCGCATGCAAGGTACCGCTGTGCATAATACCAACTCGATCCGCAAGCGCCTCTACCTCTTCTAAATAGTGCGTCGTTACGATAATCGTGATCTTGCCTTTCAACTCCAGTAAAATCCCCCATAAATCACGTCTAGCTCGAATATCGAGCCCTAACGTCGGCTCATCCAAGAAGATGATTTTCGGATTGGAAATGAGTGCCATCGCAATGCTTAGTCGGCGCTGAAGCCCGCCTGATAGTGTCTTGGCTTTGCTTCTCGCCCGATCTGTAAGCCCGAACCTATCCATCAAATCCATCGATTTATGCTTGGCCTCTCGCTGGTTATATCCATAAATGCTCGCAATGAATTCTAGATTCTCCTTCACCGTAAGATTCGGGGCGACTGCCGTTTCCTGCGGCGAAAGGTTTATGTTCTGCTTTACTGCCGTCGGATTGGTGACAATACTATCGCCTGCCATCCATGCATCGCCGCTCGTAGGGGGAAGCAGGCAGCTTAGCATTTTAATCGTGGTCGTCTTTCCGGCACCATTTTGACCAAGCAATGCAAAGAATTCTCCCTGTTCAATCGTCAGCGATAGATTGTCGACAGCCTTGCGCCCTGTATAAGTTTGGGATAGGTTCTTGACTACAATGCTCATCTATTCCTCGCCTCCCTCTTCGAATCGCTTCAACTGAATCGCAGCATTAATCTGTTTGATGTCATTCTTCGATATGACGTATTGCGTTACCCAAGTAATGATATAGGTGCCTAGAAAGCTGAGCAGGAACATAAGCACATTACGGGACGTCTGCGGCATCCACAGCAGAATAACGACCGGAATCCATACAGCTGCCGTGATGCAAAAATGAATGAAATACTGCTTCAATAGTCCCCACTTCGCCACATCGAACACGAGTGAGCTAGTTGCGAAGGTAATCCCTATTATTCCGGTCAGCAGATTCTGCACGATAACGGCTATCGTCCCATTATGGAAATAAGATCGAAATTGTTCGACAACCGGCATATATTCCCCCTGACCTACAGAGAACGAAATAATGATCTGGACGATTTGTCCAATGATTACGCCGATAATGAAGCCACCGGCAACTCGATTAAGTAGATTTTTCACGATGATTCACCTCATATACCGAACAGTTTCTTGATTTTTGCAACATAACGCCTAGAAGCATAAGTTTTCACATTTCCAGCGAGCGACACGCCAATCGTTCCCGTCATGCTTATATCCATGTTTAGAATCATCTTGATGTTCACGATCTCCGAATTCGAAATGCGGACGAAGCATTCGCTATCGAGCTTTTCTTCCAATTCATACAGCCTGGAACGAACAGTGTAGATACCGGCGATCGTTTGAAGGAACACCTTCTGTTTCTCTGCGTAAATTCGGACAATATGCTTGCAATCGACGATTTCTACACCGCGATCTGAAAATACAGGCAAGGCATCTATATAAGTCTCTGACAGCCGCTTCATGATTTCTGATATTTCATCCGTCATTTTGTCGGTTAGGATGATGATCTTCGGCTCTGTACAAGATGGATCGATCGATACTTCGAATTTCACGTCATCTCATCCCCTTCTCTCGGTTCTAACTATAGGAAGATTCCCCACTGCTGTAAATGAATTCGCGATAGACGGTCGTTTTCGGATGATAACTGGTTGCAATTTAACTGCACTCTTTGTACGGCAGCACTTTCGCCAAACAAAAAACACACGGAGAAAGAGCCTCCGTGTGCCGATTCTATATCTATTCTCTTGTATGGTCGGAAATGAGGGCGCAATTTGAAAGTCTGTCATTTCACCAAGTGAACATTCCCTAGTATTTCAGCATAACTAATGCTATAATTTAGGTGTTTTATGTCAAATAATTCGCTTTTAAATGGGAAGGAGTGAATACCTGATGAAAAAGAGATCTTTGAGAAGCCTATCCTCCGGTATCGGGTATTCTACTGCTGTTTTCTTCTAGAATTCAATGTGACGGGATAAGTCTGTCCATTTTGAAGGAAATAACCGAAACCATTTAAAAGGAGATATTACTTATGACACAAATCAATCCTATCGTTTCCAGATATAATCCTGAATCGATTGCAAAGCCGGTTGGAGAATACAGTCATGTAACCAAAATTGGCAGAGATGCGGAGCTGTATGTTTTTTCTGGTCAAATTGGAATCGATCAAAACAATCACATTCCCACTGACTTCAACGAACAGGTAACGAACACGATGAGCAACATTGTTGCCCTCCTTGCTTCTCAGAAGCTAACTCCTGATCATGTCGTGAAAGTAAATATTTGGGCGACGGAAGAAATCAACTGGGCTCATTTCGATGCGGAGTGGAATAACGTATTCGGTGCTACACCTCCTTCCATGACGATTGCCTATGTTGCTGGATTAGGTCTTCCTGAATTGAAAATTGAACTGGATGTATGGGCTGCAGGCTGATAAACGGCTCACATCATGTTGATATGTAACTCCCCCTCAGTGAGGGGGAGTTCTTTATGGTAAGGCTGGATAGCTCTCGGTACAGATGGACTTCCTTATCATTAACCGCGCTGAGGAATAATAGAGAGTGCGATCTTCTAAAGAATTGCGTTCTGTATCCACCATTCTACTGGGTTCGATTTATTAGCAAACCGGATCGTAGCCCTTTACGAGGGCACCAATGCGCGTCTTAACTCCAAGCATATCAATAATTGATGCAATGTGATATTCAACGGTTCTCTTGCTCATCGCAAGAATAACAGCGATTTCTTAATTGCTCTTTTCTTGAGCAATTAGTTTAAGCATAAGCATGGACTCCAATATCGTACGCTTTTTGGTAGAACTCCTATAAGAGTAGCCGGACAACATAATAATTTTCATAGCTAGCCCGAATTTCTCTTTACATAGCTTCGCCACTTCGAAGCCATCCATATGCGGCATTGAAAAATCTATCACGAATACATTTGGCTTTACATGGTTCAGCTCTTGAATACCCTCGCGTGGATCCGTGAAAGTTCCGACTACATGAAGATCATTCTCCTCGTTTATTCGGTTCTTTAATCCTTCCATGACTAAATGGTGGGTTGAGGAATGAATATTCATTGGACCACCCAAATAATAGACCTGATGATAAATGGATGCCAAACGGAAGTGACGTGATAGCTTTCAAGCGCAATCCCATATAAGCGCTTGAATGCATGGCCAAACCCATCATGGCTAACGCCTTGATGTTTTTCTACTGCACGCCGTCCTTGATGACGCCGAATGTATGATTGATTCCGAAATGATACGGCAAGTAAGGCCAAGATGCCCGAAAATGGCACACCAGAGCACTTGATGGCAAGCTCCTGCTCGCGCGAACCGCATGAACAAAATGTGCGGATCGACCTATCCTGGGTCACGATGCGCCACCGATGCCGTTTGCAAGAATGCCTTCTGCTTCTCTGCATAGATTCTGACAATATGTTTTCATTCGTTGATTTCAACGCCACGATTGGTAAATGCGGAATAACTGGTTCCAGCTCATAGTTCACTTCAGTGTCCGGGTTGTACTGACTGTTACTGCTTACAAAAAACACACGGAGAACAGGCTCCGTGTGCCTCATATCAAAAAATTCGATTTTATCGTTTGAGAATTGTACATTTAACAGCACGAATTAAGACTAAAGTTCAGTAATTGGAATGAATCTCTTCATGTATTTTCTTGTTATTTTGCAAGTAATATTTGTTTATCCACTAAATCTTGTATAAAACTTTCAAACTCTTCAATTGAATATTTACTATTATATAATTCTTCAAAGGTTGCATTTCCATCAATTGTCGTGCTAATGATTTTAAAAGCTTCTTCGTGTACGAAGAAAGATTCATTAGTTACAACATTTTTCAAAACTCTTCCATTTTTATAGATTGAATTCGAAAAGATATCATTATAACAGTAAGTGCACTTTTCTACTGTAATCACCTTCTTAAACGGTAAATTGTAAAGCTGCAACTGATAAATCATTTACCTTCATCTACTTATAATTTTAGGTGTGTGTACTAGAATGGTCAGAAAGAAAAATATGATAAATATCTTGTTTTTTCAATCACTATTCAATTACATTTTCGAAACAACATTATCTTTTCCAAGAGGGATTACCTTCAATTCCATGTTCTCACCTCCTTTTGCCTAGTACACACACCTAATACTATATAAGTGAGATCATGGCATTATGAAATGAATATTGAATTCTTCGAGCACCTCTAGTTATCCGTGTGTTCCTAGGGTGGCCAGAAAAGGAAATATTGAGAGTGTTTTGTCTCAATCACTCTTCATTTAACTTCTTTTATCAGGGAGGACGCTAGCTCCCAAAGGAATTACTTTCAATTCCATGTTCTTACCTCCTTTTTGCCTAGTACACACACCTAAAACTATAAATATGAGATCATGGCATCGTGAAACGAATATTCGAGTTCTTCGAGCACCTCTATACTATCCTTAAAATGTAAAGGTTCATCAGTAGAATGTGCCTTATATAAATCCAGACATAATCTTTCCCATTTTCTGTTTGCCTTTTCCAATAGTTCTATAAGGAGTGGATTATTTATGTACTCACTTTTAATCAAATAATTTTTTGAAGAGATTGGTCCATCCACGGACTTAATGGATCTCATTAATTCGTAAAATGATAACGAGCGATAAAATGCATCTGAATTATTCATTTGCTCGAGCAGTGCTTTTAATTTTCCGAATTCTTTTGTGCAATTCGATACATTTTTTTCTGCATTCTTATTTAGAATGATAGGAATGTTGCCTCTGATCTTTTGTACATCTGGTGTCTCATCATAAAGCAAATTAATTAATTCAACATCCGTATTATTATTACTTGTTAAAGCAACGACGAGATCATTAAGCGTAATGTGCTCTTGCGTATATCTTTGATCGCTAGCGATGAATGATTTCGTATGTTCATCATATTTTTCGATTATGATAATGTGGCTTCCGTTATTTTTCTTATAATTAACGGCATCAAAAGATAAATAGTAGCTATTAACTATTCCAAGTTGATTCTTCTTTAAAGACACTTTATCAATAATGAAATTTGTAGCTTTATCGGTATCATTAAAATTTAAAATATCCAATTTAATGTTTGTAAATGAAGAAAAATGCTCTGTATCTATTATGTTTCCTTTTATTGAAACGTTTTCATAAAACTCATTTTCATTCCTCTGTACACTAAAATCATAACCACCAAAATAAAGGAAAATTTCAGGTTCGCTCATATTAGTGTCAAAAATATTATTTATATGTTGCATTATTGCATAATAAAAACAGTGTTTAATGATTCTCACCTTCCCAGTAGAATTGGTGAATACCGTTCTTCTCCTCATGCATATGCTTCTGAAATCCTAACACTTTCAAAAGCCTAGCAAAGCCAACTTTCGACCATGTTTTTATTACTAGTTCTCAATTATCATATGGAAAACGATATAGGGGTTATTTGAAATTAACTATTCCTATTCTCGAGAGGAAGAAAATGAATATTCTTGAAGTAGGAGAACAAGTAGAATAGATTTCTTGTCATTCATCAGAGGCTAATTAAAAAGTTTACATAAGTTTACATAAGATTGTATAATTTAGGTTATCACAATCCATTCCAAATCTCAACTTTTTTCTTCACATTTAATTCTACGCTTGAAATAATCAAACAATAAATGGGGCTGTCCCATAAGTAGGTTTTTACTACTTGTGAGACGACTCTAGATTTGAAAAAGGTCGAGCTATGGGTTACATTTGTACCCATACTCGACCTTTTTGCTTCATTGTTGCCCACTTCA